>NZ_JALJWR010000001.1:207500-1553750 GCF_024169315.1 Pseudomonas migulae
TTAGAAGCAGCCACCCTTTAAAGAAAGCGTAATAGCTCACTAGTCGAGTCGGCCTGCGCGGAAGATGTAACGGGGCTCAAACCATACACCGAAGCTACGGGTATCACTTAGGTGATGCGGTAGAGGAGCGTTCTGTAAGCCTGTGAAGGTGAGTTGAGAAGCTTGCTGGAGGTATCAGAAGTGCGAATGCTGACATGAGTAACGACAATGGGTGTGAAAAACACCCACGCCGAAAGACCAAGGTTTCCTGCGCAACGTTAATCGACGCAGGGTTAGTCGGTCCCTAAGGCGAGGCTGAAAAGCGTAGTCGATGGAAAACAGGTTAATATTCCTGTACTTCTGGTTATTGCGATGGAGGGACGGAGAAGGCTAGGCCAGCTTGGCGTTGGTTGTCCAAGTTTAAGGTGGTAGGCTGGAATCTTAGGTAAATCCGGGATTCTAAGGCCGAGAGCTGATGACGAGTTATCTTTTAGATGACGAAGTGGTTGATGCCATGCTTCCAAGAAAAGCTTCTAAGCTTCAGGTAACCAGGAACCGTACCCCAAACCGACACAGGTGGTTGGGTAGAGAATACCAAGGCGCTTGAGAGAACTCGGGTGAAGGAACTAGGCAAAATGGCACCGTAACTTCGGGAGAAGGTGCGCCGGTGAGGGTGAAGGACTTGCTCCGTAAGCCCATGCCGGTCGAAGATACCAGGCCGCTGCGACTGTTTATTAAAAACACAGCACTCTGCAAACACGAAAGTGGACGTATAGGGTGTGACGCCTGCCCGGTGCCGGAAGGTTAATTGATGGGGTTAGCTAACGCGAAGCTCTTGATCGAAGCCCCGGTAAACGGCGGCCGTAACTATAACGGTCCTAAGGTAGCGAAATTCCTTGTCGGGTAAGTTCCGACCTGCACGAATGGCGTAACGATGGCGGCGCTGTCTCCACCCGAGACTCAGTGAAATTGAAATCGCTGTGAAGATGCAGTGTATCCGCGGCTAGACGGAAAGACCCCGTGAACCTTTACTATAGCTTTGCACTGGACTTTGAATTTGCTTGTGTAGGATAGGTGGGAGGCTTTGAAGCGTGGACGCCAGTTCGCGTGGAGCCAACCTTGAAATACCACCCTGGCAACTTTGAGGTTCTAACTCAGGTCCGTTATCCGGATCGAGGACAGTGTATGGTGGGTAGTTTGACTGGGGCGGTCTCCTCCTAAAGAGTAACGGAGGAGTACGAAGGTGCGCTCAGACCGGTCGGAAATCGGTCGTAGAGTATAAAGGCAAAAGCGCGCTTGACTGCGAGACAGACACGTCGAGCAGGTACGAAAGTAGGTCTTAGTGATCCGGTGGTTCTGTATGGAAGGGCCATCGCTCAACGGATAAAAGGTACTCCGGGGATAACAGGCTGATACCGCCCAAGAGTTCATATCGACGGCGGTGTTTGGCACCTCGATGTCGGCTCATCACATCCTGGGGCTGAAGCCGGTCCCAAGGGTATGGCTGTTCGCCATTTAAAGTGGTACGCGAGCTGGGTTTAGAACGTCGTGAGACAGTTCGGTCCCTATCTGCCGTGGACGTTTGAGATTTGAGAGGGGCTGCTCCTAGTACGAGAGGACCGGAGTGGACGAACCTCTGGTGTTCCGGTTGTCACGCCAGTGGCATTGCCGGGTAGCTATGTTCGGAATAGATAACCGCTGAAAGCATCTAAGCGGGAAACTAGCCTCAAGATGAGATCTCACTGGGACCTTGAGTCCCCTGAAGGGCCGTCGAAGACTACGACGTTGATAGGTTGGGTGTGTAAGCGCTGTGAGGCGTTGAGCTAACCAATACTAATTGCCCGTGAGGCTTGACCATATAACACCCAAGCAATTTGTGAACTCGAGAGAGGCCAGATTGCGGTGTGTGAAGACGAAACGAACCGAAAGTTCGGATACAAACACACAAACTATCGCATACCCATTCGCTGGAACGTGATCTCGCAAGAGAAAACGAGCCGGCTACCGAATTTCTTGACGACCATAGAGCGTTGGAACCACCTGATCCCATCCCGAACTCAGCAGTGAAACGATGCATCGCCGATGGTAGTGTGGGGTTTCCCCATGTGAGAGTAGGTCATCGTCAAGATTAAATTCCGAAACCCCAATTGCGAAAGCAGTTGGGGTTTTGTTTTGCCTGCAGAAAAGTTCGTACAGCAGTACCGGACGGCTTCACAGGGATATGATTGATGCTCATTTTATTCAGGGGCTTCCAGGCCGCCAGGATAAAAGAGCGGGCATGTGTATCGCTGTGTATCTGGACCTGCTGTACAGATGCTGGCGTACAAATGCCCCTCGATCCGGATACATCCGGGATACACGGTTGCAGTCAAATAGCCTGGCCTTAGCGAGAAAGCAAACGCACCTCGCACCACGGCTTATAGCCCTTGTGGCATGACCCTAAGCGGTCTGCCCGCACACAGTATCCGGAGAAATAACCATGTCCCGTCTTTCGAACAAATCCCGTATTGGCCTGATCGCTGTTTCACTGGTTGGCTGCATGAACCTCGCGTCGTCCGCCTTCGCCGCTGACGCGCTGCCTCAAGGCTACCAACTCGCCGCCGCTGAAAAGACCAGTGAAGGCAAATGTGGCGAAGGCAAGTGCGGCGCCAGCGAAACCGGCGCCAAGGTCACCAAGGCTGGTGAAGGCAAGTGCGGTGAAGGCAAATGCGGCGACGCTTCCTTTGCCCGTACCGACACTGACCACGACGGCCGCGTTTCCCTGAAAGAGTTGCTGGCCGTGGCCCCGCAGGGCACTGAAGAGTTCAAGGCGATGGACACCAACAACGACGGTTTCCTCTCTGAAGGCGAGGTCTACAAGTTCCGCACCAACCAGTTCACCTCCAACGGCAAGAAAGTGCCGACCGAGCTGTTCACCAAGATGAGCAAAGCGCAGAACTGATAGTTGGTGCTGCCGACCATTACACCTGTTTCACCCCAACGCCCGATGTAACACATCGGGCGTTTTTGTATTTCAAAGACAGGTGCCTGAACTTCAAATCGACCGTTGATTGACACGCCGGGTCAGTTCTTCTGCCGACTCCTTGCGTTCCGAATAACGGTCGACCAGGTCCGGGCGATCGCGTAGCAACAGGGTGAACTTCACCAGTTCCTCCATGACGTCCACCACCCGATCATAGAGTGAGGATGGTTTCATGCGATTGCCTTCGTCGAATTCCAGATAGGCTTTCGGCACGGAAGACTGGTTGGGGATCGTGAACATCCGCATCCAGCGGCCAAGCACGCGCAGTTGATTCACCACGTTAAAAGACTGGGAGCCGCCGCTGACTTGCATGACTGCGAGCGTTTTACCTTGGGTCGGACGAATCGCGCCTATTGCGAGGGGCACCCAGTCGATTTGCGCCTTGAACACGGCAGACATCGAACCGTGGCGCTCGGGTGAACACCAGACCTGGCCCTCAGACCATTGCATCAGCTCGAGCAATTCCTGAACTTTCGGGTGATCGTTTGGAGCGTCATCCGGTAGCGGCAATCCCGATGGATTGAAGATCCGTGTTTCTGCACCGAAATGTTCGAGCAGTCGAGCGGCTTCTTCGACCAGCAGACGACTGAATGAACGCGGTCGGGTCGATCCATACAACAGCAGGATTCGCGGCTTGTGCCGGGTGTCATCACGGGTCATCGACTCAAACAGGGAGGCGTCGAGGTGTGGCAGTTCGTGGGACATGAGGGCTCCGGTCAGAGGGTGCTGATGCGATCGAGTTCGCGCTTCAAGGCATCGCGATCAAGTTCGGCGAAGGGCAGGGCGAGGAAAGCCCGGCAGCGTGTTTCGATGTGCGCCAGAGTCGAGTGGAAGGCTGCGGTGACGACGGCTTCGTCGCCCTTCACCTCGGAGGGATCTTCCAGTCCCCAATGCGCTTTCAGGGCCGGCCCGAAATACACCGGGCAAGCCTCGCCGGCAGCCTTGTCGCAGACGGTGATGACGACGTCCGGTGGATTGGCTTCGAAGGCGTCGTTGCCTTTGCTGCTCAAACCGTCAATTGCGATGCCGGCCTCCTGCAACGTCGCAAGACTGCGCGGCAGTACCTGCCCCTTGGGGAAGCTGCCGGCGCTGATGGCCTGGAAACCTTCTGGCGCAAGATGATTGAACATTGCTTCGGACAGAATGCTGCGGCAACTATTGGCGGTGCACATGAACAGAACGCGCATGGGAACTCCTCTTCAAACGAGCAATTGCATATGGATAATCGAATATACGGTTATCCATATGCGATGGTCAAACTCGTTTGTCTCAACCCATTCAGAGCAGACTCCACGACACCCCGACATACACCCCCAAACCTTCACCCGGCGTGGATCGTGCTGCGTCCAGCCCTTTGTCGTCATAGCCCGGAGTGACAGTGGCGGCGTAGTGCTTGTCAGTCAGGTTGCGCACGTCCAGCCAGGTTTGCCAGTCGCCCTTGGGTGTGTTGTATCCGAGCGTCGCACCGAACAGGGCGTAGGGATCGGCGTAATAGCTGTTGGCGTAGTCCACCGCAACCCTGGACACCCACTGCGTGTTGAGCGCAGCGAAAAAACCTTGCGGCCAGTCGTAGCGCAGCTCGCCCTGGTAGTAGTGCATTGGCAGGCCCGGCAGGCGGTTGTTGCCGAAGCGGTCGTCATCGCGATAGTGGAAGTCACTGAAGGTATAGCTCTGGCGCAGGCTCAGTTGGCCGCCATCGTCTCGCGACCACAGGTTGCTTTGCAGGCTGGCTTCCACGCCTTGGTGCACGGTGGGGCTGGCATTGAGCTCGTAGGGCGTGGTGGCGTTGGCATCCGGCAACACCGAGAGCAATTCGTGTCGCACTTGGGCGAAGTACCAGGCCAGGCTCCATTGCCCCATCGCGCTGTCGCCGCGGCCGCCGATTTCCAGGGTGGTCGCGGTCTGGTTTTGCAGTTTGATCGGGTCGCGCTGGGCGCCTGTGGCGACGCCGCTGCCAGCCGGGAATCGAATGTTGGAGCTGTAAATCAGCGACCAGGGATGTGGCGCCTCGACCGAGCGACTGAGATTGCCGAACAGTTGCAGGTCAGGTGTCAGTTGGTAACGCAGGCCTAGACGTGGGGCGTAGTCCCAGTCGTTGAGGCTGGTCTTGCCACCGCCTTCCGGGTAGGTCACGGCGCTTTCGCGGCGGGTGTAGATCGCGGCGAGGCCGGTCGTCAGCCACAGGTCGTTCGCAATCTCCAGGTCGTTGCCCATATGCAGGACGGTGTCCGAGCCCTGGTAGGTGAAGTTGCGAATGTGCGTGCCCGGCGCGTAGCGAGCGGTGTTGCCGGTGGGGATGCGTACCAACTCGCTGGCACCGGCATTCGGCAGATGCTTGGTCACGCGCAAACCCAGGGTGCTATGGCTTTCCAGGCCCCAGAGTGTGTCGCGACGCTTGTAGTCGAACGTGCCGCTGACATCCGTGTACGCGACCTTCAGGCGGTTGGGGCCTTCACGCAAGTCCATCGGATAGTCGTGGTAGACAAGGCCGGTCTGAACGCTCGAGTCGTCATCGATGTAGTAAGTGGTTTTGTTGCCGATGAAGGTACTGCCCGGCTGCTCTCGGCTATCGTCCCGAGCCACGTAAGCGGGGTTGGCCGCCCGTGGGTCGTGCTCGATGGAGTGCTTGGTCACCCGCCCGGCGAGCTCGTTGTCGGTCTGGCGATAGCGCAGGTAGAAACGCGTTTCCAGTTTCGGGTTGAAGCGATAGCCGAAGTTGGCGATGACGCCCTGGCTCTCGCTGTTCGTATGGTCCTGGTAGCCGTCGGAACGCGCATCGGTCGTGGCCACGTAGTAGTCGAAGTCACCCAGCACCTGTCCGGAACTGACTTGGCGCTGCTGATAGCCGTGGCTGCCCATCGCATAGCGCACCTGCAACAGCGGTGCGTTGTAGCCGGTGTGGCTGATGTAATCGATCGCCCCGCCCAAGGCCAGCGCGCCCCGGTCGAAACCGTTGGCGCCGCGCAGCACTTCCACGTGGTCGAGCCACAGTGGCTCCAGCAATTCATAGGGCGTGCCGCCCGGGCCGGTCAGCGGCAGACCGTCGAACATGCTGTACAGCCCCGAAGCATGGGCGCCCGGTGCACGGTTGATCCCCGATCCGCGGATCGAGATTTTTACCCCTTCGTTGCCCGCCGACTGGGCATACACCCCCGGCTGATACGCCAACACATCCTGGTTGCTGGCCACGCGGCCCTGCAGGGGGCGGCGCAGGTCGACGACATTGGTGCCACCGGGCACTTCGGCAAGCCGGGCCTTGGCGTCCTCGACTGACGCGTCTTCGCCACTGCGATCCTCAGCCCCGATCAGCACTTGTCCAAGTTCCAGACCCTGGGCGTCGGCAATGGCCGGACAAACAAGGGCCAGGCCCAACAGCACGGTGGGCAAGGATTTGGGCGAGGGCATTGAGAAACTCCAGACGGACAGGAACGGGCAGTGAAGAACTGCGACGTAGGCAAGAACGAAGGAAACACATGGCAATTTTGTTTTTTAACGAATAGACGGGGAGGGCAGGATGCTCTTGCTACCTACGTGCCTAGTTTCTGCACTCGGCCAACACCACCTGACAGGTATCCGGCGTGCCACCGGAGCGGCCGGCGTAGCGAATGCAGTTGTTCATGGATTTCTGGCGCGCCATTTTCAAGGTGTCCCCCCAAGCGAGGCCGCCTTCGCCGGAAGTGGGCAGCGCTTTGGCATAACAGCTTGAGCCCATCGAAGCGGAATACCGAGCCGTGGAGTTTTTTCCCGAACATCCCGCCATCATCGCCAGGTTGATGGCAAGCAGGTAGTGCAGGACCCATGACGAGCATTGACGTGCAGTTTTTCCGGTCATGGCGTTTTCCTGCAGGAGACGACTTGCAGCGTCTGCAGTCGTGTACTCACCAGTTTAGACGGTTGGCTGAGGTTGAGAACGGGCGCTTGGTTCGCGACTACGCTAACGCCATGCGGATCGTTGATCACGCGCTGCGTCCTTCCTTTGGAGCGCCCAATGCCGCCCATCACCCTGCGCCTGGTGGCGCTGTTTGTGCTTTGCCTGACGCTGGAAGTGCGAGCGCAGACTGACGCCTGTCCCACTGGCGAGAAACAAGTGTGCCTGGACGGCTGCGTCTGCCTGCCGGACCTGCGACCGCTGCTCGGCCCCATGCCTGATGACATCTACCAGATCGCGGCACCCGCCCTGGCGTTGTGGCTGACCCA
This sequence comes from Pseudomonas migulae, assembly GCF_024169315.1. NCBI lineage: Bacteria > Pseudomonadati > Pseudomonadota > Gammaproteobacteria > Pseudomonadales > Pseudomonadaceae > Pseudomonas > Pseudomonas migulae. The sequence goes on from NZ_JALJWR010000001.1 coordinate 214,699, forward strand.
GGCTCGTGCCGAAGCCGCCAACGCCGGTGTCCAACCCATCCCACCGCAGATCCGGGAGCAACTGCTGCGCTGGTACGAACCCGGTGTCCTCGATACCGCGCGCTACAAAATCAGCGACAACGGCCAATTCAACGCCGCCACGGCCATGCTGCAAAACCCCGATGTGGGGGCCGTGACGCTGATCGACATCATCCTCTTCCGGGACGCTCAAACCGCAGAACAGAACGTCGCGCTCTGGGCCCACGAACTCAAGCATTTGCAGCAGTATCAGGAGTGGGGGGTGGAAGGATTTGCCCAGCGATATACACAAGATTTCAATGCGGTGGAGGCGCCGGCGTATGCCATACAGGCTGAGGTCCGGCGGTGGGTGCGGGAAGGGGATTCACTGAAGGGGCGTGAAGAGGACAAACCCTGATCGGACTCAAGCCAGCAGTTCGGTGATCCACCGGGCCTGTCGGGCGATGTCTTGCGCCTTCTCCTCAGGCACGGCCTGTTGCGCCCGGGCCAGGAGGGTCAGGTTCTTCTGCTTCTGGCGCAGCAGGCGCTGCCATTTGAACAGAAACGCCGGGCTGCGTGCCTGCATCTGCAGCGGGCCGAAGTACAGCTCTTCGGCGGTGTATGTCACCGGCCCGTCACGCTCGGCGATGATGATTTCGTAGTCGAAGCGGTTTTCCCGCAGCAATTCCTCGTAGTGGATGCGGTAGCCATTTTCCATCAGCCATTGGCGCAAAGGCTGCTCGCCGCCGTTGGGCTGCAGGATCAGGCGCTCCTGGCCGTTCAGACGCGCCTTGCCACTGTCGAGGATATCGCGGATCGTCTCGCCGCCCATGCCACAGATACTGATCGCCGTGATCCCGTCTTCCGGCTCGATCGCCGCCAGGCCATCGGCCAGGCGCACGGTGATCTGTGGGGTCAGGCCGTTTTCGCGCACGGTGCGTTCGGCCGAGCGGAAGGGCGTCATTGCCACCTCGCCGGCCACCGCTGCCGTGATCGCGCCACGGCGCATCAACGCCACCGGCAGGTAGCCGTGATCCGAGCCGATGTCGGCCAGGCGCGCACCGGCTGGCACATGCGCCGCCACGCGCTCCAGGCGCATGGACAATGTCTGTTCGTTCAACTGCCGCCCCTTTTCAACACAAACGCCCGGCGCTTTGGCCGGATCGGGACGCGATTCTGCCGAGCAATGCCGTGCATTACAAATGCCTGCTATCCGATAACCTCGCCCTGAGCGGACGTTAACCTCTGCGCAATTGCGCCGGACTCACGCCAAGGCGTTGTTTGAAAGCGGTCGCCATGTGCGCCTGGGAGTTGAAACCGCAGGTGAGGGCGATCTCCGACAGACTGGCTGTCGAATCGCGCAGCCGGGCACGGGCCTTGGCGAGGCGTCGGTCGATCAGGTAACTGTGAGGGCTTTTGCCCGTCGCGTTCTTGAATGCCCGCATGAAATAGCCTTCGGACAGTTCAAGCAATCCTGCCATCGCCTGCACACTGAGCGGGCCCTCGAGGCCTGCGTCAATAAACTCATCGAGCAGGCGCATCCGGCTGTGGGTGATAGAGCCCCGGATCGGTGCCGACAACGCGTCGTGCCCCTTCGCCCGTTCACCGAGGGCGAGTGCCCAGGCTTCCCAGTCATCTCCCACCGAGGGATTCAACAGCGCGCTGCGCATTCTGCGCGCGAGGGTAATGGCTTGCGGATCAATACAATTGTTGAAGGCACGATCCCCCATCCATTCCATACCCTCGGTGTGAATGACCCGCAGGTACTCACCGCCTTGGGATGACTCGGACAACACGTCGCAACCGGCCGGGACGAACGCCAGGCCATTGGGCGTGGCAACGAAGGGTTGCACCCGGTCGCTGCCGATCGCGTGCAGGCCTCGCTGGCTGTCGAAGGCAAAACCAATCGCCGCGTGGGTCGCTACATATCGGGCCGCGTAGGCGCAGGCGGGCAACAATTCGATCACCCACGGCCCTGCCTCGACACGGCGGATCGGTTCGGTAACAAGCGATGGCTGCAGACGGGTTCGAAGGCTCATGAACACCATAGTAGTGAAGAGGGCACATAAAAGTCAGGTCGGTTTTTTGAAAGCCAGCGCACTGCACCCCTGTCTAAGCTGGGCAAAACCTCAGGGAAGCTGCTTCATGAACAGACTGACTCGCGACGATATCGAACAGGCCGCCCGCCACGTGTACCAGGTCATGCCCGCCACCGCGCAGTACCCTTGGCCATTGCTGGCGGAGCGGTTGGGTTGCACGGTGTGGGTCAAGCATGAAAACCACACCCCTACGGGGGCATTCAAAGTGCGCGGCGGCATTACCTTCATGCACTGGCTCAAACGCGAGCACCCAGGCGTGAAGGGTATTGTTTCCGCGACCCGCGGCAATCATGGCCAGAGCCTGGCGCTGGCCGCAAGCGCGCTGGGTTTGCGGGCGCTGATCGTAGTGCCGGAAGGTAACTCGCTGGAAAAGAACAATGCCATGCGCGGCTTCGGCGGTGAAGTGGTTGAGTATGGCCGCGACTTCGATGAGGCCCGTGAAGAGGCTGCACGCCTGGCAAAAGTGCATGACCTGTACCTCGTGCCGCCATTCCACACCGAGTTGGTCAAAGGCGTGGCCACCTATGCGTTGGAGCTGTTCAAGGCTGCGCCGGACCTGGACACCGTCTACGTGCCGATTGGCTGTGGCTCGGGGATTTGTGGAGTGATCGCCGCCCGCGACGCGCTGGGCTTGAAGACGCAAGTGGTGGGGGTGGTTTCCACGGAGGCGGCAGGCGCAAAGTTATCGTTTGAAGCGGGAACAATCTGCGAAACCGCCTCGGCCAATACCTTTGCCGACGGACTCGCCGTGCGCAAACCGGTTCCCGAGGCCTTCGCCATCTACGGGGCAGCGGCGGCGCGAATCGTATCCGTCAGCGAGGGTCAGATTGCCGAAGCCATGCGCGTGTATTACACCGATACCCACAACCTCGCGGAAGGGGCAGGCGCGGCGGCGCTGGCTGCGCTTATGCAGGAGCGTGAAACTATGGAAGGCAAAAGGGTTGGGGTGATTCTGTCTGGCGGAAATGTTGACCGGGCGGTGTATGCGAGCGTGATTGCTCCTGACCTTCATGCTTGAGTGAATGGCTGTATCTCATAAATGCGAGGCATCTGTGTCTATCGAAAGCCTCGCAGAATGGCTACGGTCCACCGACATTCTTGATAGATGAGGCAACCATGGATCTCACGGCTGTTCCCTTTGGTACGACTGATTGGTCGACGGTCGAACCGGTCCAGCATGCTGGACAAACCGGTACCGCCTCTTGGCGAACTTGCCAGTTTGGTTCAACGCGCGTGCGGATGGTTGAATACAGTCCCGGATACCTGGCCGATCACTGGTGCTGGAGAGGTCATATCCTGTTGTGCCTGGAAGGCGAGTTGCACACGGAACTGGAGGATGGTCGCCAGTTCACGCTCACCGCCGGGATGAGCTATCAGGTGGGCAACAATGCTGAGGGGCATCGATCGTTCAGCACGACGGGTGCCAGGTTGTTTGTTGTGGATTGAGTAGCCTGGGCGATCCAGGCACAACAGGACTGCCAGGCCAGATCGCCTTCGATGATTATCACTTTGCGGCGAAAACAGCTCGGCTTTACGGTGATAGATTGGAGTGACTAAGGACAAAGACTTTAACAAAGGTTTACATCTCCTATTTATTTCAAACTGTATAGTTTTTCCAACTAGCGCAACTTGGAAAAACGCAATGCAGTCGAGCAACAACCTGGTAGTTCCTGAACTGATAAAGATTCAACGGCTGTTCGCGACCCCCCTTGCCAGTATCCAGTACCCCGACGCAGAAAAACTCAATGCTGAGCTGAAAGCTATAATCACACGTCGTATGGCGGAAGATCGCAGCGGCGCACAGCGCAGCAATAACGGCGGCTGGCAGTCCGCGAACGATTTCCCAACATGGGGAGGGGAGGCCTGCGATGCATTGGTGAGATTTGCCACAGAGTTCGCCATTCAGCTTACTGCGGTTCATAGCGAGCAATACGGCTTAACCGAGCCCAGTTTCGAATGGAAACTCAACGCGTGGGCAAATGTTAATGAGGCAGGCCACAGCAATTCACTTCATGGGCACCCTGGTGCATTTTGGTCAGGGGTTTACTGGGTTGATGCCGGCGGCCGAGAGGACGATCCAGCCGTTGGAGGTGATCTAGAGTTTGTAGACCCGCGTGGTATGGTTGCATCGACCTACAATCCTGCTCTGCGAATGAGAGTCGAAGATTGCCTGACTGCCGGCTTTAGTTGTACTTGTGCTGCCAGAAGTGGAACATTCATCATGTTTCCGTCGTGGCTAATGCATTCAGTGCGACGTTTTGAAGGGACGCGACCGCGAATCTCTATAGCTTTTAACTTCGGGGCTTAACTAGAGGCGAAGTTTGAAATTGCTGTCAGGTGCGGAATTGACGATTAGATTAAACAACTGTTTTTACCCGCCAAATAGTGCCTTGGTCTTGTCTTGGTTCTCGTTGATCTGTGCATTGAGCTTGTTCAGATGCCTTCGTTTCCATTGATTTGTCCCATGCATTAATGCATGCCAACAATGCACTTATCATATCGATCATCCTAATCCACCATTCGCCCTAATAAGAACCGTGCGCCGCGTCCAGGCAGCGCACGTCATAAAAGCGGTGGAGTACAGGTCAATGACAACATCAAACCCTTCCGGGCGTTCACGCGCCAGTGCGATTTTTCGAGTTACCTCGGGCAACTTCCTCGAACAGTTCGATTTCTTCCTTTTCGGCTTTTACGCTACGCAGATTGCGGCTGTGTTCTTCCCGGCCAGTAGTGAGTTTGCTTCCCTGATGATGACCTTCGCGGTGTTTGGCGCGGGTTTCCTGATGCGTCCGTTGGGTGCGGTGGTGCTCGGTGCTTACATCGACGATGTGGGTCGGCGCAAAGGGTTGATCGTGACGCTGTCGATTATGGCCAGCGGCACGATTCTCATTGTGTTGGTGCCCGGTTACGAAACCATCGGACTGTTTGCCCCGGCCATCGTGCTGATCGGTCGCTTGCTGCAAGGTTTCTCGGCCGGTGCGGAAATGGGGGGCGTCTCGGTGTACCTCTCGGAGATCGCCACTCCGGGCAACAAAGGCTTCTTCACCAGTTGGCAGTCGGCCAGCCAGCAAGTGGCAATTATCGTTGCGGCGGCTTTGGGCTACGGGTTGAATCAGTGGATGGCGCCCGCAATGATTGCCGATTGGGGCTGGCGGATTCCGTTCTTCGTCGGTTGCATGATCGTTCCGTTCATTTTCTTCCTGCGCCGAAACCTCGAAGAAACCGAAGAGTTCGCGGCGCGCAAACACCGTCCCAGCATGGGTGATGTATTCCGCACGCTCGCGCAAAACTGGGTGATCGTGTTCGCCGGGATGATGATGGTCGCACTGACCACTACCGCGTTCTACCTCATCACCGTTTACGCGCCGACCTTCGGTAAAACCGTGCTGCACCTGAGCACGTCCGATGCGTTGCTGGTGACGTTGCTGGTTGGTGTTTCGAACTTCTTCTGGTTACCCATTGGCGGCGCGTTGTCTGACCGCATCGGTCGGCGTCCAGTGCTAATCGCCATGGCGCTGTTAACCCTCGCTACTGCGTATCCAGCGCTGACTTATCTGGTCAACGCGCCAAGCTTCGTCAACATGCTGTTGGTCTTACTGTGGTTGTCGTTCATTTACGGTTTGTACAGCGGCGCGATGATTGCGGCGCTCACGGAAATCATGCCGGTCGAAGTCCGGGTCGCCGGTTTCTCCCTGGCTTACAGCCTGGCTACGGCGGTGTTTGGCGGCTTCACCCCGGCAATGTCGACTTTTCTGATTCAGTACACCGGCGACAAAGCTGCGCCAGGCTATTGGATGAGTTTCGCCGCGCTCTGTGCCTTGTGCGCGACGCTGTATCTCTACCGCCGCTCCACCGGCCGCCTGCAACCGGCGATGTCTTGAACCTGCCCTTTGTGAGAACACGACCATGAACAAGCTATTTAATTTCGCCGCCCTCGGCCTGCTGGCCAGCCTCGGCCTGAGCACCGTCGCCCAAGCGGAAGAGATCCGTGTGATGACTTCCGGTGGTTTCACCGCGGCCTACAAAATCCTCGGTCCTAAATTTGCCGCGTCCACCGGCAACACGCTCGACACCGCCCTTGGCCCGTCGATGGGCAAAGCGCCGGAAGCTATTCCCAACCGTCTTTCTCGCGGAGAAAAAGCTGACGTAGTGATCATGGTCGGTTATGCCCTCGATGACCTGATCAAACAAGGCAAGGTTGATCCCGCTTCACGGGTTGAACTGGCCGATTCCCGAATCGGGCTCGTAGTGCGTGAGGGCGCGACGAAGCCGGACATCAGCTCCGTTGAAGGATTGAAGAAGACCTTGCTCGACGCGAAGTCCATCGCCTATTCCGATAGCGCCAGCGGCGTGTACATCGAGGATCAGTTGTTCAAGCGCCTGGGCATTGAAGACCAACTCAAACCCAAATCGAAGATGATCCCGAAAATCCCCGTAGGTTCGGTGGTTGCCACCGGCGACTATCAACTGGGCTTCCAGCAAGTCAGCGAATTGCTGCCCGTGCCGGGGGTAAGTTTTGTGGCAAAGATTCCAGAGTCGGTGCAATCGGTAACGCGTTTCGCTGCCGGCATTCCCGTGGGCGCGCAACACCCGGCTGAAGCCAAGGCGTTGTTGGAGTACCTGGCTTCCTCGACCGCTCAACCGGATGTAAAGGCCACCGGGCTGGATTCGGTCAGTCGCTGACCTGAACTTTCATTTCCACCACCAGCCGTTCCAGTTCCAACGCAGCCGGGGTCAATGTGCGACCCCGGCGCTTGATCAGGCCGACACTGCGCATCACCTGCGGGTCGGTCAGCGGCACCCGCGTCAGAATCGGGTGGTCAGCTGCCGGCATCGCCATCAGCGGCACCGCCGCTACCCCCAACCCCGCTTCCACCAGACCGATCATCGTCGTCACATGCCGGGTTTCACAGATGCTCTGCCGTTGCGGCACGATTCCGGTCAGCGCCTGATCCAGCAAAAAGCGATTGCCCGAGGTCTTGTCCAGCGAGATGTAATCCTGCTGATAGAACTCATCCCAGGTCACGCTGGTTCGACCCGCCAACGGATGATCGCGTCGACAGGCCACTACATAACCTTCCTGCACCAATGGCTCGAACTCGACTCCAGTCTCCAGCGTACCCATGAAGCTCAGACCGAAATCTGCTTCGCCATTGACGACGGCGCTGAGTACCTCGTGGGCGCTAGAGTCGAGCACTTTTACTTTGATCCTCGGGAACTGCCGGTGGTAATGGGCGATCACGCGCGGCATGAAGTAATACGCTGCCGAGGGCACGCAGGCCACCGTGACATGGCCGAGCCGGGTCGAGGCGACTTCGCTGATGCCCAGCAGCGCTATGTCCAGATCGTCCAGCAAGCGCTCGACGCTGGGCATGAAACCACGCCCGGCCTGAGTCAAGCTGACCTTACGTGTAGTGCGTTCGAACAATCGTACGCCGAGGGCGTCTTCAAGTTTTTCGATGCGCCGACTCAGCGCAGGCTGAGATATACGCACGGTGTCGGCGGCTTTGCGAAAACTGCCCTGCTCGACCACAGCGCGAAAAGCTTGCAGGTCGTTGAGGTCGAAGTTTATGGCCATGGTGCGCACTCGGGATCAGACAGATTGATCAGCTTATCCTATGAATGTACAAAATTATTCCACAATGCAGGTTCCGGTGAGGCTGGAGACAGTGTGCGAAATGCGCTGGCTACAATCAGCAAGAACTAAGAATTCATCAATGTGACGTAGCGGTGCTGATGACGCCGGAATGAGTTCATCCTGACAGACAGCAATCGGCCAAAAGCGGACGTTCGAATTCGCCCGCTCACACCAAAATCAGCCGTAGAGCTTGTGTCTACGATACTCAGGGGATACACCCGGTGGGCACTCAGATGCACGCTATGCATTTAGACATTGTGAAAAGTTCTCTTTTTTTAACGGTTCAGGCATGGGAATGTGCGGGAAACGTTAAACCAGTGAGTTTCTTTAAATGGAAAAGCGTGAAGAGCTAATTGAAGTGTGTATCGAGTTCCTTTCCCTAATCAAAGATAAGACCGCGGGACCCTGCATAGAACAATGGTTGAACGATAATTACGGACCGGAAAGTGAGATGTACCAAAGAATCGCCAACCTAGTAATTGAAGGTGTTGCGCATGGATGGGCAGCTAGCACCGAAATCAGTGGTCCACACTATCGCCGCAGCCGTCTGTGTGAACCGACCGCTGAAACATTCTTCTTCAGCATCACCGCCGTCTATATGGACAGCAAAGGACACGAGCTGGATAACGCGCAGCGTACATTCCGTGGTGACTATCATTGCCACCCGTACGGGGAATTGAACATGGTTATCCCACTTGAAGAGTGCGCGGTACTGGCGGGGCCACGAGGCTGGCAGGGTGCCGGATGGACTGCCCCGGCCCCCGGAAGCCATCATTATCCTGAGGTTAAAAACGGCGCATTGATTGCCTTTTTTTTCCTGCCTGCCGGACGAATTTCCTATGGCGTCCAGGCTGAATGCGAAATGCAGGTTATGCATTCATAACCTGGCAGCTTGATCGATCAGTCACGTGTTACAGGCTGTTACGGGCTGCAAGTCCCAATTGAGTCGTGGTGTTCATGTCCACACAGACTTCTTCTACTAGCCCCCGTTGCCAAGCCAGGCGTTGAGTGATGCGCTGTACGATTTCCATGCGATCGACGGCCCCCGCCTGGATGTCGGTCATCGCCGTCAGTGCGGCTGCCGATGATAGAAGACTTGCCTGAGTCGATTGACCGATATGTTCGACTCCGACCCGGGCGTCTTTAGCCGACTTTTGCAGTCCACTTGCGATCTGGCGAATCTGTTCGCTGGACTCATTAGCGCGGGAGGCGAGATGGCGCACCTCATCGGCTACCACGGCAAACCCGCGTCCTTGTTCACCCGCGCGAGCGGCCTCTATTGCAGCATTGAGTGCGAGTAGATTGGTCTGTTTCGCAATGTCTTGAATACTGCTGACAATTGCACTGATGCGAATTGATTGGTCACCCAGATCGGTAAACACTTCACCGATACATTCCATATACCGAGCGAGCTCACTGATGGAGTCTTGAGAGGAACGAATGCTGTCTGCACTCGCCGTTACGTTTTCTCCAGACTGGCGCGCGAGGAGTGTTGCCTCATGCATTTCCTGTTCGCTGTGCAGTGCATTTTCCAGCAACACCTTTAGCTTGTTGTTGAGTTGCTCATGTTGGGTGAGTGCATCGTCAAGCATATCGATTGCGAGATCATTTCCGGGGGCATTGCTGTCTGTTAAAGGTAGCAATTGCACATCTTGCGCAGGAGGCGTCGGCAAGGATGAAAAGGATTTCCGAGTTGGCGATTTTTGCAGAAGCAGAATGCCAGCCAGCGTTTGTGCTGCGAACACTAAGAGGGAAAGCAGCGATTGATTGGTCGACCTGCTCAGGTACGTTAATACAAAGGCCAGACCAATGCATAACGCTACCAATATATAAATGGTTCTGTAGTTGACGCGGGAAATACAGCGCCCTTGATCTTCAGTGAACATCGTTGAATTCTCACAATTGGCAATAATCAGAGCTAAGAGCCGACAACGGATCGGCGCCCACTCATTGAATGAGAGGAAAACGAAAATAGTGCCTCTAGAACAAGTCACGAGTGTAAGTGATATACACCCGGTTCTCGTCAATATCTCGCTGATTGGGAACAGTACTGCGTAGCGTCGCATTACGCAGGGACACACTTAAACCTTTAAGCACAGGAGCCTGGAACGCGTAGTTGAAGTGAATATCTCGTTCCCATTCATGTTGATTACCCACATCGGTTTTAACGTTGTCCCCTCGTTGATAGGTCATCAGGGTGGTGAGCCCGGGGATTCCGACACTCGCGAAGTTGAAGCCGTATTGTGCTACCCAAGTATCTTCGCCCGCACGCTGGAAGCGGGCACCGGTTTGTCTGTCTGTGATCAGGTAGGTAGCTGATCCGTCACCTTGATTGACGAAAGGAAAGTCACTGGAGCCGCTGAGCGTTTGATAACCAAGTCCGACAGAGTGAGGTCCCACCGTGTAGGTGAACATCCCGGCCAGCGCTCGATTATCGACTTCGCCGTTATTGTGATAACCGGTACTGCGGTATCCCTCTTGCCGTCCGGCCAGGCTGCCATTGCGGCCATCCGGGCTGCTGTCGAAGAAACGAAGGTCGCTCTTCAAATCCCCGACTGGCAAAGCGAGGTTATGGACCATTCCCAGGAAATGTTGTTGGTAAAAATCTTCCAGGCCGCCGTAGTAGTACTGGAGCAGTAGGTTTGGGCTGAATTTATAGTCGATACCCGCGAAGTAGAATTTGTTGCTGCGTTTGCCTGATGCACCGCCCGCACCTGAAATTGCCAGGTTCTCGTTGTTGGATGAGGTGCGGCTTTTCACCTTTTCGACTTTGCCGCCGGTGAGGGTAATGTTTTCAAAATCCTGCGATGTGATTTGCAGCCCTTCAAAGGTTTCTGGCAATAAACGACCATCGTTGATGATCAGGATTGGCATTTTTGGCCGAAGCGTACCGAGTTTGGCTTCCGTCTTGGCCACGCGCACTTTGGCGGTCAGGCCGAGGCTGCTGAAGTCATTCACTGCGCGACCATCATTGTCGGTAGGGAAGACAAAGCCGGCCTGATTGGTACTATTGGGGTTATAGTGCGTACCTTTGCCGGAGTCCAGGCGGATACCGAGCATTCCCAATGCATCAAGACCAAAACCTACCGGCCCCTGACTGAAGCCGGAAGTATAATTAAGGATAAAACCCGGGCCCCATTCTTCCTGTTTTGAAGGAGTCGCCGCACCGCTGCGATAATCCTGGTTGAAGTAATAGTTACGCAACTCAAGCGTCGCTTTGGAGTCCTCAACAAAGCCGGCAGCTGACGCGGTGAAGGAAAGTCCACAAGAAAATGTTAGAAGACCCATTAAACTCAACGGGTACCATTGCTCCGAACCGATGCCGGAGTGCGCGTGTTTTGTTTTCATGTTCTTTCCGCCATATCTTTATTTTTATTGGGACGTACGGGTAAACAACCGGCAAAGCACTACCTACTGATCTGATGTAGTCAGAAGGGTGTGTTGAAACACTTGTATGGAAAACTATAAATAAAAATGTTGTTTGATCGGGTTCGCGTGAAGCTGCGTTTGCTAATGCCGAGTGCAACAAATTAAATTTGGCATTTGATCAAATTAAAATGATTGGACAGGTGGCGTGTGCGGCATCTCCGGTTCTTATATTTGTTCGTGGAACTGAAATTAAGCCTGGTGCCGAGGGGGCAGTATCCAGTTTTTGCAGATCGTTATCCTTTTTCTCCGTATTTGCGAAGCGTTAGACCGGGGCCAGCGGAGATGGGTGTATAAGGCATTCCGCCCCCGTGAAGGCCGGGAGAAGGGACGCAGCCGTTGGGCGGTTTGTGCCATCTTGTAGTGCAATGATGCTTGACGCCCTTGCGCAGGAGGTGGAATTTCATGAATACGGTGTCTTGGGTAATGCCGTGTAACGGCATCATCGGTGCACCAGACCGACGAACAGAGTACTGAGTGATGGAACAGCTACTTTCAAATCAACAAAGCGCAGTGTTCAGCCTGGCTGACCCTTATGCGGTTTCAGGTTATGTCAACGTACACCTGGGCACCCACAGTATTCATCTCTCCCGATCGCAGGCGTTTGTATCAAGCCTCCTGCACCGCAAGTTCGCCGACTTTGATTTATGTCGTATCAGTTATGGCTCCGATGTGCGGGTTACATCGCCCGCTTTGGAATCGTTTTATCACTTGCAGGTCCTGTTACGCGGTCATTGTCTGTGGCGCAACTACAAGCAGGAGCACTACTTGAGCGCCGGGGAAATGCTGATTATCAATCCTGATGATCGCGTCGATCTGACGAGTTCGGCCGACTGCGAAAAATTCATCCTGAAGATCCCTTCTGCGGTGATGGAAGCGATTTGTCGCGACCAGCGCTGGCTGACGCCCAGTCAAGGTTTGCGGTTTGTCGAACCACGCTATCGGATGAGCGAGCTCGAGGGTTTTTTCGATCTCTTGCGCATGGTGTGCGCTGAGGCGGAGTCCGCTGAGCAAATGCCTCGGATTCAGGAAAACTACATGCAGATTGTTGCGACCAAACTGTTAATGCTGATGCGCACGAATTTGACGCGCCCGGAGTTGAACTCATCCATCGCCACGTTCGAACAGATAGCCGACTACATCAAGCAAAACCTCAAGGAAGACATAGACAGTGACGAACTGGCACGTCAGGCACACATGAGTCCTCGATCGCTGTACGGTCTTTTTGAGCGCACTGTGGGGCTTACCCCCAATCGCTATATTCGGCAGAAGAAGCTGGAGCGAGTACATGCCTGTCTCAGCGATGCGACTTGTGGGTATCGCAACGTCACAGAACTCGCCATGGATTTCGGTTTCCTTCACTTGGGCCGGTTTTCCGAGATTTACCGCAAACAGTTTGGCGAGTTACCGACTGACACCCTCAAGCGTCGCCAGTAAGCAGGCCCGGCTGGCGCCCCTGATACCGCCGGCGCTTGCTGCACATGTTCTTCATCTCAAATTGCCCATCTGTAAAAAGCGGATAAAGGACTGCGATCAGCGGATATAGGCTGAAAACGCCCAGCCCTAGGATTGTGTTGCCTGAAAAAAACAGGGTGACTGTCAGATCCCTTACAACAACAAAAAGAGTTGATCGCCATGCGAAAAATCGACATCAATGAGGTCATCGACCAAGCGTGCTTCAACGCCTTTCATTGGCGGGTACTGTTCTGGTGTGCGTTGATCATCATCTTCGACGGCTACGATCTTGTGATCTACGGCGTTGTACTCCCGGCGATAATGAAAGACTGGGGACTGACGCCGCTGCAAGCCGGCGCGCTGGGCAGCTATGCGTTGTTCGGAGCTATGTTGGGGGCCATCATTTTTGGCTCGCTTTCCGATCGTTTCGGACGCAAATGGATCATTGCCATCTGCGTGATTTTGTTCAGCGGGTTCACGCTGCTTAATGGTCTTGCACGGGATACCACTGAGTTTGGTCTATGTCGTTTTCTGGCGGGGCTTGGAATCGGTGGCGTGATGCCCAATGTTGTCGCGTTGATGAGTGAATACGCACCGAAGAAAATTCGCGGCACGCTGGTTGCAATCATGTTCAGCGGGTATTCCGTGGGCGGGATGCTTTCCTCCGGATTAGGCATGGTGTTGTTACCGAATTTTGGCTGGCAGTCAGTGTTTTACGTGGCGGTTATCCCTTTGATCCTGTTACCGCTGATTATGCGCTATCTGCCGGAGTCGGTTGGTTTCATGATTCGGCAAGGCCACGAAGCGAAAGCCAAAGAGGTCTTGCATCGGGTCGAACCCTCATTCGTATCTTTGCCGGGTGATGAATTTATAGTGCCTGTTCTGAAGGCACCAGGCGCTCCGGTTGTTCAGTTGTTCCGAGAGGGTCGGGCCATTGGCACGTTGATGTTGTGCCTGGTGTTCTTCTGCTGCCTGCTAATGATTTATGCACTTAACTCGTGGTTGCCAAAACTGATGATCACCGCCGGTTATGGCCTCGGATCGAGTCTCAGCTTTTTGTTGCTAATGAACGTCGGAGCTATTTTTGGTGCTGTCGGTGGCGGGTGGATTGGCGATCGCCTAGGCCTGCGCAGGGTTCTGATCGTATTTTTTCTACTGGCCGCTGCATCAATCAGCCTGCTGGGCTTTAACAGCCCGACTGCGATTTTGTATGCGCTGATTTTTGTTGCGGGTGCCACCACTATTGGCACTCAAATCCTGGCTTACTCCTGCGTCGCGGAATTTTTTCCGATGGGCATTCGCACCACAGGATTGGGTTGGATTTCCGGAATCGGGCGCAGCGGAGCCATCAGTGGTCCGATTCTCGGTGGCGTGCTGGTTAGTATCCAGTTGCCCCTCCACTTAAACTTCATCGTATTCGCCATACCGGGCTGCGTGGCCGCGTTAGCTATGTGTTTCGTGCGTCACCGGAAAGTCAAACTCAAAGCGCAAGGTTCGACTCAACCGGTTTGAATCCAATTAAGCGCTGCACATTAATAACATTGCTGTAACCGGTGACATCCCAACTCCATTTACTGACGCTTGTGCAATGTCGGGAGAAGTGTTGCCGATGGGTGGCCGGATCACTTATTCAAACTTCAATCAGAATGGAGTGCCAGTTGATGACAACCCCGATGAACGATGAGGATGTAATCGGCGCAGCAGAGCTTCCGGATCAAATCTGGCGCTGGGACGCAGCGGACATGGCTGCACACATCCGTCTAGGTACAATCTCCAGTCGCGACGCTGTTAAAAGTTGCTATGCGCGTATCGACACCATTAATCCTCATCTGAATGCCATCGTCTTTGCCGATCGACAGCGGGCTTTGCGGGACGCCGATTTGGCTGACAGGCAAGTCCGCAATCACGAAAACCTGGGACCGTTACACGGTGTACCGGTCACCATCAAGTTGAATGTCGATGTCGAAGGCGAGGCCACAACCAATGGCGTACCTGCCTTCGCAGGACGAATCGCGACCGGTGACAGTACCGTTGTCAGCAATTTGCGAAAAGCCGGCGCGATTTGCGTGGGGCGCACCAACACGCCACCGTTTTCTTTTCGCTGGTTTACTGAAAACCCTTTGCATGGGCGCACGCTCAACCCTTGGGATGAGACCGTGACCTCTGGGGGATCGAGTGGCGGGGCAGGGGTCTCGGTAGCAGCAGGCATGTGTCCGTTGGCGCATGGTACTGATATTGCCGGTTCCATTCGCTACCCGGCCTATGTCAATGGCCTGGCAGGTTTGCGCGCCACCCCAGGGCGGATTCCGGCATTTCATCCCACGACCGGCCTGCGCTACCTTGGATTGCAAACTATGTCAGCTCAAGGTCCGCTTGCACGGCGTATGCGGGATGTGCGCCTGGGGTTGGTCGCCATGGCCCGTGCTGATCGTCGCGATCCGATGTGGGTGCCAGCGCACATGGATTACCCAGATGATTGGACGGCAGTACGTGTTGCCTTGGTCGATGAACTTCCAGGCAGCACGATAGCGCCCGCGATTAAAACGGCTTTAAACAAGGCGGGCCAAATCCTGGAAGCAGCGGGATATGTGGTTGAACGAGCCATGCCCCCAGGATTGACCGAAGGCGTTGAGATCTGGCAATCGATTGTCATGACTGAAGCGCGTATGGGGATGTTTGCCGGTGTGAAAGCGATAGGTGATGACGTCATCCTGCGCTCAGTTGAAAACATGCTGGCGGGCGCCCCACCCGTTGATCTTGAGGGCTATGCACTCGCCATCGCCCGTCGTGATCAACTACGTCGCCAGTGGAACGAATTCATGATCCGCTATCCACTTATTCTCATGCCCACCTCTTGTCGCTTGCCCATGAAGTGGGGTGAAGATCTAGGCTCGACAGAGGATATGAAGCGAGTGTTAGTGGACCAGAGCCCGCTTATTACTGTGGCGGCACTTTGTTTGCCCGGTCTGAATGTTCCAACAGGCGTGGTCGACGGTCTCCCGACCGGGGTTCAGTTGGTCGCTGACAGCTATCGAGAACAACGCCTATTGGTCGCGGGAAGCGTCATCGAGCGAGAGGTCGACATGCCCAACTTGCATGATCGCTTTTGACTGAGCAGTGTTTAGATTTTCTACTTGCCTCACGCAAGTAACCAACCGCTACCGTTCGCTCCCGTGAGGTAGTTTGGCGAGACCCTGTTGCCAATATTTCGGGTCTCGCTTTTTTTGATCGCTTCAAAGATGCTCTTTGCGTTCGCATACCAAGGCGAGATTTTTCTGCCTCTACAGGCCGGCATACACCAGTTGGACAAAGTGATCCGGCTTGATCACGAAGTTGCCCCATTTTGCGTCAAAGGCAGCAGAAGGTTTCGCAGCGATAACCTCGTCCAGCGATTTACCTTGTAGTTTTAACCGCCTGACGTTATCGCGCACTGCCACCAACATATCGCGAAACTCTATGATTTGAGTCCGTGTTCCCAACGGACCATGACCGGGAATCACGATCGTGTGATCAGTGCTGCGTTCAATGGCTTTGTTGGCCCATTTGATTGCAGCATCGACACTGCCGCCGTCCTGGTTGTCGATAAACGGATAGCCTGCATTCCAGAACGTATCACCCATCGCCAGTACGTCGGCTTTTTCAAAGTAGATCATCAGGTCACCGTCAGTGTGCCCGGGACCAAAGTGCTCGACTATGATTTTGCTTCCCTCGAAGGTAAAGGTCTTTTCATTTTTCACTAGAACGGTCGGTCGTGCCCCTGCGGGGACAGGCTGGAATGTCCAGTTCCAATCATCGACGTGCGTGGTGTGGGACAGATGTTTCAGTGTATTGGCTTGCGCCACAATGGTCGCGCCTGCCGCGTGCATCCAGGCATTGCCGTCAGTGTGGTCCCAGTGCCAGTGGGTGTTGACCACATATTTCACCGGCGCCGGGCTGATTGCCAACAGCGCCGCTTTGACTTTTTCCCGGGATTTACTGATTCCCGCATCGACCAGAAACGTACCCTCCTTACCGGACAACACCACGATATTGGCACCGGAACCTTCAAGAACACTGATGTTGTCTCGAAGCGAGTGCGTGATGATGTCGTTGTCGGCACGGTGCAAATAATGATTTCCGGCACCGGTGTGGAAATAGTCATTTTGAACGGGTTTGTCGCCTGCTGCGAAAGTCATGTCAGCGCCAAACAGTGAGGCTGTGGCTATTGTCGCTGTGAGAATAAAGTCAGCAGAAAGCGTCGCGGCACGCTTGCTCAAGTGTCTGCGTTTTTTAACGGGGTTCATTTTGCTTGCTCTTTTACTGAGTGGACGTGCAGTGGTTTACCGCGTTAACAAAGCTCCCAATGCGAGCACAAAATGATGCTGCACAGATTTGTTCGCTTGAAACCTGGATCCTTGAAGGCAAGGAAGTCATCGTTGAAGGTGCCGAATGTGCTGTCAGGCCGATGTTTCATGCCGTGATAAAACTCGTCGATCATCTTGTGAGCAAAACCGGATTCGCGGGGATAGGCGGCGATCACCGCGCTACGTTGTTCGTCGGTGAACTGTTCAAAGCCACGTCCCGCCACGTCCATTCCCGCGCCGGCCTGCAGCAGGGCAATTTCTGAATGCATATGCTCTGGAATGCCCGGCGTTGTATGCAGTGCGATCGCGTTCCAGACCTTTTCTATATCGGCCCCGCCAATGCCATGGCTGCACAGGAAATCGCGCGCGGCATTTGCGCCGTCCACCTCAAAGCGAAGTTGACTGTTTTGGTATATCGACGTCAGCCCGATATCGTGAAACATCGATGCGGCGTAGAGCAGTTCAGGGTCAAATATCAGGCCTTTACGATTACCGATCAGCGCGCCCCAAAAGTAAACGCGTGTGGAGTGGGAAAACAGCAATTCACTCTCAGTGTCGCGGATCAGTTGCGTCACCTCGCGTGCTAATGAACTGTCAGGGATTTTTACGTCGAAAGTATCGTTGGGTGCCATGGTTCTTTATCTCTCCAGTAAGCCAAAGTTCAGAAACCGTGAAGCGAGGCGAATTCGTCAATGGACGCTTTCGGCATGTGCGGACGCCGTTTGGCCCAGTCCGGATCACCGAACCCCATGGCCATGCTGCACACCACTAACTCTTCAGAAGCGAGTGGCAGATGCGCACGAAAAACGGTGTGGTAGCGGGAGAGGAATTCTTGAGTGCAAGTGTCGAGCCCACGCGCTTTTGCTGCGAGCATGACGTTCTGGATAAACATGCCCAGATCCAGCCAGCTACCTTTCTCAAGGCGCCGGTCGATGGTAAAAACCAGGCCGATTGGCGCGTCGAAGAAACGGCAATTTCGCTCGGTCTGTTCCGCTCGAGCGGGCAGGTCCTCGTGTGCGATACCCAGAGAGCCATAGAAGACCGATCCGAACTCGCGCCGGCGTGAAGCGAATGGCTCGGGCAACGGATCAGGAAGGTAGCTGTATTCGGATGAGTGCAGACCAGGCGCTGTTTTGTGTGCGGCAGTGATGGCGTCTGTCAGCGCCGTTTTGGCTGCCCCCACCGTCACGTAGACGCGCCAGGGTTGCACGTTCGCTCCGGTGCCCGCATGGCGCGCGGCATGCAGAATACCTGTGATGGCTTCAAGATCGACAGCGCGATTAAGATAGAACCGATTGGCAAATCGACTCATCATGATGCGCTCGACGTCAGTAAATGCTTGTGTCGATTTAGCTTGGGTACTAGGCATGGTCACCGTCCAATCAGCGGGTGTATTCGGGTACCCTACGCCGCTGATTTACGGTTAATGAAGTGCAATTTTCATAAGATGAAAATGCATGCGGTGCACGGGAGCGAACATTGCATTTCGGTGATGAATTACGAATCCAGATCACCGACAAGCTGTGCCGCGTTTTTAAGCATGATGCGCAGCCATTTGTGCCCGGGATCATGCGTATGGCGTTCATGCCACACCATCTGCACAGCCCGCGGGGGAGAGTTCCAGGGCAATTCCGAAAGGTAGGCTGATCCGGATTGGTGGAATAACTTTGCCAGGGTGGCTGGCACGATCGCCGCGATTTCAGAGCCAGCTAGCAGGCTCGGCACTGCCAGAAAATGAGGTTGCACGATCTTGAGTTCCGGGTGTTTGCCGATCGAGTTGAAGGCAGCCGTCAACGCCTTACGGTCGAACATTTCAGTGCGCCGCGTCAGCCCGCGCTCCGAGAGCAGACCATCTTCCGAACCGCTCGTAGAAACAACCAGCAGCGGTAGATTCGATAGATCATCCAACCCGATCTCGCTGCCGGCGAGCGGATGATTGATATCGACCACCATCATGTCCCGTTCTTCGAACAGCACTTGTTCGCGTAACCGATGGGGAATGCTGGAGAAAGAACCCAACGCAATGTCCACGCGGCCGACATCGATCTGCGCAGTCAAATCGATCCTGCTGGCGGGCAATACGGTGAAACTCGCGTAAGGCGCGATAGTTGAAATCGTCCGCAAAAAGGTCGGCAGTATCACCGCGGTCATATGGTCGGTCGCGGCGATACAGAACTGGCGATCGGTATGACGTGCATCAAACTCTCTGGGACCGACCGCACGTTCGATCGCTACCAGGGCATCTCGCACCAGCGGTGCCATTTCGAGTGCCCGAACGGTTGGCTCCATCCCGTTCGTCGTGCGCACGAACAACTCATCGTTGAGCAACGCCCGTAGTCGAGAGAGTGCATGACTGACCGCAGACGGGCTGAGACTGACGACTTCACTCGCCCGCAGGACATTTTTTTCCCGAATGATTGCGTCGAACACCCGTAGCAAATTCAAGTCCAGATTTCGCATTTCCAATTCACCACGTTTGCCTGCCTACCTGCCTTCCATCCTGCCGTAGCTGGGCATTTCGTTGGTACCAGCCCGATAAAAATTCTAGTCCGTTTCTCCGTCGCGCAAGCGCCACAAGCGGATTTACGTCGAGGGTGTGGGACGTAATCACCGCCAATGGCGTCAAGGTTTATGGCTTTGATTCGGTGGGTTGCACCAGTGTTTCCTTATCATTGGAGAGCAACCAGGCGACAAGGGAGGCGGGCTGGGATGTGCTTGGATTGCGCGTTACCCGATGCAACTGACCTGGCTCCTCATACCATGCTTGTCCCGCTTTGTAGAGCTGCGGCGGCTGGCCGTCGAGCGCCGACTCAATTTCACCGCTCAGCACAACGACAAACACATGCCCTGGATGTCGATGGGGAGTGGAAGTAGCACCGGGCGCGAAATCGACACGAACGGCAGTGGCCTTCGCAAAAGCCTGTGGAGGCAACGCAGCTTGAGCGATCGGAGTAACGATTTCATCTCCGGCGCCACCGCCATGAGCCAGGGCAACTGTACTGAGCATGCCTATCAACACTGCATCGATTAGCTTTACTAGCAAGTTCATGATGTTTATTCCGGCTGCATTGCGAAGCCAACGCCAAAGCGATTCCAGGCGTTGATCGTGGCAATCACAAAGGTCAATTCCGCCAGCTCCTGGGCGTTGAAGGCGGCGGCGACTTCTTCGTAGATGTCATCTGGTGCATGGGTCGTTGCGACCAGCGTCAGCGTCTCGGTCCATAACAGGGCGGCGCGTTCCTGCTGATTGAAAAAAGGTGTTTCCTTCCAGGTACCCAAAGCTGCCAGGCGACGTAATGTTTCACCTTGGTTAGCGGCATCGGTGGTATGCATATCAACGCAGTAGGCGCAGCCGTTGATTTGGGATGCCCGGATCCGTACCAACTCCCGCAAAGCGAGTGGAAGCACCGATTCCGAAATGGCTTTTTCCAGCCCCATCATGGCCTTCATCGCCTGAGGAGCAACTGCGTAATAGTTAAGGCGTTTTGAAGTCATTTCTTTATCTCCAGTCAACCGAAGGTTTCGGCCCTGAAGCAACTGTATTGGCTGAAACTAACGAGATAAACTGGGGGAAATCGACTTCGTTGTGCGAGAACTCGGATAATCATGGCTTTTGATCGATTGGAGGCGATGCGTGCGTTTTGCCGAATCGTCGAAACTGGAAGTTTTACGCGCGCGGCGCACGCGTTGAACGTGGCGAAAACGACTATATCCGGCCAGATACAGGGCCTTGAGTCGCTGTTGTCGGTAAAGCTGTTGCACAGGACCACTCGAAGGGTAACTCCCACCACAGATGGTGCCGCTTACTATCAGCGTGCCCGCGCCGTGCTCGATGATATCGACGAACTGGAAGTGTCCATTTCGCAGAGTCGAACTGAGGCGCGCGGGAGGGTGCGAGTGGAGATGCCTTCTCCAGTCGGGACATGCCTCATCATTCCATCCCTGCCTGACTTTTCGAAGTTGCATCCGAATATTCAACTGGACATCGGTTGTAGTGAACGCGTGGTCGATCTCGTGCAGGAGGGCATTGATTGTGCATTTCGAGGCGGGCCGATCACGGATGACGGACTGGTGTGCCGGCCGGTGGGGCAGATGCGCTTCTGCTTGTGTGCATCATCCACGTACCTCAGGAATACTCCCCCAATATTGAGGCCTGAGGATTTAATGCATCACCGGTACCTTGGTTTCACATTTCCAGGTTCGGGCAAACAGCTGACCCCAGTGCTGCGGAACGGGGATAGAACGTTCGCGATTGATCAACTTCCGGCAATGCGTTTTAACCATGGGGACGCTTATATGACGGCCGGGTTGTCAGGACTTGGATTTATTTCCGTGCCTCTGGCACAAGCAAACCCGCACCTTCAGTCGGGACAGTTGATACCGGTTCTACCTGACTGGATCTTAGGCGGCATGCCCATCAGTCTCGTCTATCCCTACTCGCGGCATTTATCAGCCAGGGTGAGGGTCTTTGCAGACTGGGCAGCAGCGCTGATGGCAAACGATCCTCATTGGAAGATAGACGCATGACCGCCCAGTAATTCGATGCAGCTCCAATTTGGCGCAAGCATCGAGCAGATGAACTTGCGCGGTAACTTGTCTCTGACAGGTCTGGGGTGTGCGCTGGATACAGCGACGCTGCATCCAGCGATCCAATGTGTTTTTTAGCTGACAGCGAGCCATATTCATCGATCATTTTGGCGCAGAGGTTTCCGAGAGTGACCGGGCGACTTCGCTGTAGCCGTTACACCATCATCCTGAAACCAAGCTCGCCGAACGACCGCTATGGGTCGATAGCTGCCCATCTAGAAAGGAAGTAATCGGCCCAAACCGGAAGCTTTAACCCGCGAATTCATGCCGATGATGGATTGGACCAACTATCCACCACACCCTAATAAATAAAGGCCAATAAGGGCCACACGAAAACCACGTACCAACTTCGTACCAACCATTATGCAACTGCCATTCAGTCTCCCTTCACTCGCACCCTTCTGTAGCCAATTTTAAGCATCCATTTTTCGCTCCAATCTGAGCACTGTCGATACTGTCAAAAGGTCCTAGTGCGTCGACACCGGTCTCTATCAAATCCCGCTTGCTGTATGAGGTTTGCAGGCTCCTACGCTTGGCTTTTCATGGAGGAATTGTGATGCCCAATGTCGATCTCCCGAAAGGGATGGCATAATGCCGCCACCCTTCACTCTAGTAGTCGTTAGGAAGTAGAACCATGGCAAAGGAATCATTTCATTACCTCGACAAGGATCGTGGCTCACTGTATTCGGCCGCGCTGAAAGCGGTAGCCGACCAGGGTATGAAACTGAAATTCACGGACCGTGCAGGTGGGGTTATCAGTTGTAATTCAAAGTGGAGCATGAAGAGCTTTGGTCAACAAATTAATCTGACAATAGTTACGGGCAGCCCAGGGGCTACGTTAACCATCAGCACTATTTGCGGCCAGGCTTATGACTGGGGCGAGGGAAAAAGCTTAATTCGGAAACTCAAGGGCTCTCTCGATGCTAATTTTGAAGTGATGGTAAATGAGGAAGCCGCAGATCTTTCCAGCTCCGTTACAGCGCCTTCGGCGGACGTAGTCAAGGAGGGGAAGGCCCAAGCGCTCTCATTGCGTGAATCGAACATCCTGCGACAAAAAAGCAGTCGCACACACCTTTTCTGGCTGTCGCTGGTGGGCGTTGCCACCGGCGCTGCTTCGATTTACTTTCGCCCGGATAGCTTCGCGGCACTCTGGCCATTGGGACTCGGCGCATGCGGGCTTGCTGCTTGGTACGTATGGGGCATGTTCGTACCGAAACAATGCGTGAGCTGTGGCAAGCACACCGTGCGCTGTATGAGCTCCATCGATACGCTCATAGCCGTACGCAGTGAGCAACGCAGCGTGACCAACTTGAATACTCGTCAGGCCGAATGGGCTCGGGTAACTGTCAGCGACATGGAAAATCGTTCAACTTACCGCTGTATGTCATGCAAGCATGACTGGATTGAAGTACAACAATACAAGAAAGATGGTGGTTAAGCCTCTACAGCCGTATGCGAAAGGCAGCAATCGGCCAGATGCGGACCTTCGACTCAGCGGTCCTTCAGCATCCTGCTAGGCCGAAGCGTCGCGCTTGGCGAAGATGCTCGCCATTTCCGCCGCGTTCTCGGTTCCCCAGGTGCACAGCGGCACGATCGCGTCAGCCAGGCTGCGACCGAGTGGGGTCAGCGCGTAGTCCACGCGCGGCGGCACCTCCTTGTAGTCGGTCCGCGCCAGCACGTGGTCGGCTTCCAGGTCCTTCAATGACTGGATCAGCACTTTGTCGCTGACGCCGGGGATCAAACGCTTCAGCTCGCCGTAACGCTTCGGGCCGTCGCGCAGGAAAAACAAGACCAGCGGTTTCCACTTGCCCGAGATGATGCGCAGCGTGGCGTTGAGCCCGCAACCGGTGCCACAAACTTCAGAAGTCGTCGTCATTTTTTGATACTTACCAAAAGGTGCATACTTGTCCTTAGGTTATCAGGGTCGCATCCTTGGCCTCAAGCAAGCAGTTCCCTGCTTGGGTACAACTTCAACGAAGGATGCACGACATGACCAGACTGAATGGAAAGACCGCCGTGATCACCGGCGGCGCTACCGGCATCGGCCTCGCCGCGGCAAAGCGCTTCATCGAGGAGGGTGCCTTTGTCTTCATCTTCGGCCGCCGGCAGGAAGCACTCGACGCCGCTGTGGCTGACCTCGGACCCAATGCCCGCGCGGTGAAGGGCTCGGTTTCCGAACTGGCCGACCTTGATCGACTCTACGCGGCGGTGAAGGCTGAGCGCGGAACCCTCGACATCGTCTTCGCCAATGCCGGGGCGGGAAGCCAGCTTCCGCTCGGCAAGATCACCCCCGAGCACATTGACGAAATCTTCGACACCAACGTGAAGGGCTTGATCTTCACGGTCCAGAAGGCGCTACCGCTGATGGTCCATGGTGGTTCGATCATCCTGACCGGATCGAGCGCCGGCACCACAGGCGCCCCAGCATTCAGCGTCTACAGCGCGAGCAAGGCGGCAGTGCGCAACCTCGCGCGGACCTGGGCGGAGGACCTGAAGGGCACCGGCATCCGGGTAAATGTGCTGTCGCCCGGACCGACGGCGACCGAACTGGCAAAGGAAGCGCTAGGCGAAGAAGGCATGAAGGTCTTCGCTTCGATGAATCCGCTCCAGCGCATGGCCGATCCGGCGGAAATCGGAGCGGCGGCCGCGTTTCTCGCGTCGCAGGACAGCAGCTTCATGACCGCCAGTGAGGTCGCCGTCGACGGCGGTCTGGCGCAAATCTGACTCGCTACGCCCGACCGGTCACTCCATTCCATCTTCGGAGCCCGCAGGGCGTGGCAAACCAAAGGAGATTTTTATGAGCTACGCAATTATCGGCTTCGGCAAACTCGGCCAGGCGCTTGCCAAGGCGTTTGCCCGCAAAGGCATCGAAGTATCCGTTGCAACCACGCGCGATCCGGAAAGTTTTGCAGCCGATGCGGCCGCGATCGGACCCGGGATCATTCCTGAAACGCTGGCGCAAGCCCTCAGGGCAGACATCGTCTTTTTGGCTGTCCGTTTTGAATCTCACCGGGATGTCGCGAAGGCGCTGCCGACCTGGAAGGGCAAGACCATCATCGATGTGACCAATGCCTACGGCGTGCCTCCTGAGGACCTGGGAGGGCAGCCTTCTTCCAAAGTCATCGCGCAGGCCTTCACGGATGCAAGACTGGTCAAGGGCTTCAACCATTTGGTCGCAGGTGTCCTTGAGCAGGATCCGGCCATACAGGGTGGCAGGAGAGTCGTGTTCCTGGCGAGCGACGATGACGACGCCGTAGCGGAAGTCGGTACGCTTGCGGAAAATCTCGGTTTCTCGCCGATCAAACTTGGCGGGCTTTCGGAAGGTGGACTGCTGGTGCAGGCGCGCGGAAATAGCTGGGGGCAACTGATCTTCAAGGACCTGGTCAGGTTCGACTGATGAATCATGATCGCAAATGTTGATGCGATCCGGCCTCGTGGACAAAGGGCAGCCCCAGTCTGATTGAAGCGAGGTCGACGGTCATATTCGTCGAAGATGAGCGCCCTGGGCCGTCAGTGCCCAGGGCAAGATGAGGGCCTAGTTAACCATCACCTCGTCCAGTGCCTGCTCGAGGGTGCTGACCGTGCGCTCGATATTGTGCAGCTTTTCGAGTCCGAACAGACCGATGCGGAAGGTCTGGAAGTCGGCCGGCTCGTCGCATTGCAACGGCACTCCTGCGGCGATCTGCAGGCCATGGTTGGCAAATTTTTTGCCGCTCTTGATGTCGGCATCATCGGTGTAGCTCACCACGACGCCAGGGGCCTGAAAGCCGGCTGCGGCGACGCTTTTGAAACCTTTGCCGGTCAACATTGCGCGCACCCGATCGCCCAGCGCCTGTTGTTCGCCGCGGACCTTGTCGAAACCGTAGGCTTGCGTCTCTTTCATCACTTCATTAAATCGCGCGAGGGAATCGCTGGGCATGGTCGCATGGTAGGCGTGTCCGCCCTGTTCGTAGGCCTGCATGATCTGCAGCCACTTTTTCAGGTCGCAGGCGAAGCTGCTGCTCTGCGTCTGTTCGATGCGCTCGAGGGCCAGGGAACTGAGCATCACCAGGGCGCAGCAAGGGGAGGCGCTCCAGCCTTTCTGCGGAGCGCTGATCAGCAGGTCGACTGCGCATTTCTGCATATCGACCCAAAGCGTACCCGAGGCGATGCAGTCCAGCACGAACAGGCCACCCACCGCATGCACGGCGTCGCCGACGGCCCGCAGGTACTCGTTGGGCAGGATAATCCCTGATGAGGTTTCAACGTGGGGGGCGAAGACAATCTGCGGCCTCGAAGCCGCGATGGCTGCCAGCACTTCGTCCAGAGGGGGAGGGGCGTAGGCAGCCTGGCGACCCGTGTCGACCGGTCGGGCTTTCAGCACCGTGGTGGCCGCCGGGATGTTGCCCATCTCAAGGATCTGGCTCCAGCGATAACTGAACCAGCCGTTGCGTATCACCAGGCATTGCTGGTCGGTGGCAAACTGTCGCGCCACCGCTTCCATGCCGAATGTGCCGCTGCCCGGGACCACCGCAACAGCCTGGGCGTTGTAGACCTGTTTCAGGGTCGTGGAAATGTTCTTCATCACGCCTTGAAATGACTGCGACATGTGGTTGAGCGAGCGGTCGGTGTAGACCACTGAGTACTCGACCAGCCCCTCGGGATCGATACTGGGATATAGCTTTGACATAGGGTGACTCCTTTGGCAGAGATCTCAGTGGTATCGACCCTGCCCTAAGCCTTGGCAAATGACAAGATTGCTCGGGATCGAATTGCGAAATCACTAACCTGCGTATTTCGCCCTTCGTCGGCTCTCGCATTGACATATCGATAAATCTCGATATCCTGCGCTCATGGAATTACTCGAAATATTCAAAGCCCTCTCAAACCCTACACGCCTTGAAATCCTGAAAGGCTTGAAGGACCCCGTAAAGAACTTCCCTCCGCAGGATGAAGGTGACGTTCACACGGTGGGCGTCTGCGTCAGCAGTATTCAAGAAGGTATCGGGCTGTCGCAGTCAACGGTGTCCGGTTATCTGGCCACATTGCAGCGAGTGGGCCTGGTCGAAGTCAGGCGCATCGGTCAGTGGACCTACTACAAGCGCAATGAAGCAACCATCAGTGCGCTTGCCGAGATCGTAGGGAAAGATCTGTAAAATTTTTTACACCAATATATCGAGATATCTCGATATCCCTTTTTGTCGATACGAGGATTTTTCAATGAAAGCGATGATGCTTAAATCATTTGGCGGCCCAGAATCGTTTGAACTCTGCGACGTGCCCAAACCAGTGCCGGGTGCGGGACAAGTCCTGGTGCGGGTGCACGCAACCTCCATCAACCCCTTGGATTATCAGGTTCGACGTGGCGATTACGCCGACCTGGTGCCGCTGCCGGCCATCACCGGACACGACGTATCGGGCGTTGTCGAAGCAGTTGGGCCGGGTGTGACGGCCTTCGCTCCGGGAGACGAAGTCTGGTACACCCCGCAAATATTTGACGGGCCCGGCAGTTATGCCGAGTACCACGTGGCGGCCGAAAGCATTATCGGGAAGAAGCCGCCATCACTGAGTCATCTTGAGGCGGCAAGTCTGACCCTGGTGGGCGGGACGGTGTGGGAAGCGCTGACCGTGCGTGCAGCGCTCAGAGTGGGGGAGAGCATTCTGATCCACGGCGGCGCGGGAGGCGTAGGTCATGTAGCGATCCAAGTGGCAAAAGCCATTGGAGCGCGAGTTTTCACGACCGTGCGCGAAGCCAACTTCGAGTTCGCACGCCGCATGGGGGCCGATGTGCTCATCGACTACGAAAAGGAAGATTACGTCGACGCCATCCTGCGGGAAACCGGTGGCCACGGCGTGGATGTGGTGTTCGACACCATCGGCGGCAACACACTGTCGCGCAGCCCCGACGTGCTCGCTCAACTTGGCCGCGTGGTCTCGATTGTGGACATTGCCCAGCCGCAAAACCTCGTTCAGGCCTGGGGCAAGAACGCGAGTTATCACTTCGTTTTCACCCGACAGAACCGCGGCAAGCTCGATGAACTGAGCACACTGGTAGAGCACGGTCAGCTGCGCCCACACGTTGGCGCTGTCTATTCGCTTGCCGACCTGGCGCTCGCCCATGCCCGGCTCGAGAGTACCAACAACGGCATTCAAGGAAAAATCGTGATCGCCGTCGAGCCATCGCTCATCTCGTAAATACGTACTTTTAATCGTTCAAATCAATTTAGAGGTACACCATGATTTATGAAATCGCTCTGCTCCCCGTTCACAAGGAACGGATTGAAAAGTTCCGACGTGCATTTGCCGAGGTCGCTCCTTTGCTCACCCGCGCAAAGGGTTACGGCGGCCACTTGCTCGCGCAAGGGGTTGAAACCCCGGAGATGTTCAACCTGATCGTGCGCTGGGCTTCACTTGAGGATCACACGCCGGGCTTCGAAGCGAGTGAAGACCATCGGCTGTTCATGCAGGGGCTGGAGGAATATTTTTCGGAAGAACCGAGGGTCTACCATATTGAAGGAGCAGCTTGCACTGGTTTGCAGACCGGCGAAACATGATCAAACCACAGTGGGCCGCAACTCCTGCGCCAGTTCAATCAGCGCGCGCAATCGCGCCGGTACGAAACGATGGCCCGAGTAGTAGAGCCTCAACCCGCCAAACGACGGGCACCATGGCATCAACACCGGCACCAGGGCGCCGCTTGCCAGTTCTTCCAGGATGAACCACTCGGAAATGAAACCGATGCCAAGGCCCGACAACACGGCCTGTTTGATGGCCAGCAACTCGTTGGAGGCGAAGCGCACCGGCAGATCCATCTGCAGCTTTTGGCCATCGCGCTCCAATTCCCACTGGTAGAGGCCACCATGGGCCATGCGCATGCCGACGCTCCGGTGGGTGAGTAGATCTCGCGGATGCTCGGGCACGCCGTGGCGTTCGAGGTACTCGGGCGTTGCGACCACGAGCATCCGGATGTCACCTGACAGTGCCACAGCAATCATGTCTTGCGGCACAGACTCTGCCAGGCGAATCCCGGCGTCGAAGCCCCCAGCGACGATGTCGACCATGCTTGATTCGCTGACGATGTCGATGCGCACTTCGGGATAGCGCTCAGCGTACTGCTTCAATAGCGGCTCCAGCAGCAGATAGGCCGCCCCATGCGGTGCATTGATGCGCAATGTGCCGCTGGGTTCATCGGGGCCGACGCTGGCTTCTTCGTCGGCACTTTTGATCTGGGCCAACGCAGGTGCGATGCGTGCCACATAGCGTTGCCCGATGTCGGTGAGGGCAACGCTGCGCGTGGAGCGATTGAACAGGCGAACTTTCAGGCGTGCTTCCAGGCCGGCCACCGCGCTGCTCACGGCGGTAGTGGACATTCCCAACTCCTGTGCTGCGCCGCGAAAACTGTTGCGGCGCGCAACGGCCAGAACCACTTCCAGCTCGGTCATTCCTGTTCTGTGCATGGATTGTCCTGAATATAAGGATGCTTCATAAGGCAAAGGATGGCTTATCGGAATAATGAACCCTTCTTAGACTTCATCACAGAGGCTCGATTCAGGCGAGTCATTTTGAGCGAGGAGTCGCCATGCAACGCATTGAACATATCTACATCAACGGCGAGTTCGTCATTCCACACGGTCAGGAATGGTTCGACCTTCATAACCCGAGCACCGAGGAAGTCATCGGTCAGGTTCGGCTGGGCGATGCACTGGACGCACAGCGTGCGATCGCAGCCGCCAAGGTTGCGTTCCCGGCGTGGGCTCGTACCAGCCGGGAGGAGCGCATTGCGGCACTGCAACGCATGCACCGGGCCATGGCAACAAAGGAGGAAGAACTGCTGGAAGCCATCCTCGTGGAATACGGCGCACCTGCGGTTCGCGGGCGTTGGATGGCGACTTATCCGGCTGATGTGATCGCGCAAGCAATCGATGCACTGGAGGCGTTCGATTTCGAGGAGCAGGTCGGCATGGCCAGGGTCATTCTGACGCCCGTGGGCGTGACCGG
Organism: Pseudomonas migulae; assembly: GCF_024169315.1. Classification (NCBI taxonomy): domain Bacteria; kingdom Pseudomonadati; phylum Pseudomonadota; class Gammaproteobacteria; order Pseudomonadales; family Pseudomonadaceae; genus Pseudomonas; species Pseudomonas migulae. Next base: position 244,221 of record NZ_JALJWR010000001.1, read on the forward strand.
TCTGATCACACCCTGGAACAGCAATGCGGGCTTCATTTGCAACAAGCTGGCCACCGCGCTGGCAGCAGGCTGCACTGCCGTCATCAAGCCAAGCGAGATGAGCGCGTTACAGACGCAGGTCGTGGTCAGAGCGTTGCACGAGGCCGGTCTGCCACCGGGTGTATTCAATGTCGTCAACGGACGAGGCGATGTAGTAGGTGAGGAAATCGCCCGTCATCCCGACGTTGCCAAAATCTCGTTCACGGGCTCGTCCGCTGTCGGTCAGCATCTGGTAAAAACCGGTGCTGACACCATGAAGCGCGTGACGCTTGAACTCGGCGGCAAGTCGCCCACCGTGGTGCTTGACGATGCGGATTTCCAGGCAGTCATGCCGCTGGTGCTGCAAGCCGGATTTCTCAACAGCGGCCAGGCTTGCATCGCGGGCACTCGCATCCTCGTTCCGTGCAGCCGGCTGGCAGAGTTCGAGCGCATTGCGAAGGAGGGTGTCTCACAAATTCAATCGGGCGATCCACGCAACGCCGACACCGAGATCGGCCCAATGGTGAGCCAGAAACAGTGGGAACGGGTGCAGCGCTACATCCGTATCGGCCAGGAAGAAGGCGCGAGGTTGCTGGCGGGTGGCGAAGGTCGCCCGGAAGGCTTGCACGCCGGATGGTTCGTGAAGCCCACGATCTTCACTGATGCCAACAACCGTATGCGCATCGCGCGTGAGGAAATCTTCGGCCCCGTGCTGACGATCATCCCCTACGAAGATGATGCTGATGCAATCAGCATTGCCAACGATACGGACTATGGACTGAGCGCCCTGGTGCTGGGAAAAAGCTCCGAACGTTGTATGAACGTCGCCCGGCAGATCGATTCGGGACGCGTGCTCATCAACACCCTGGCCCACGAACCGCGTGCCCCCTTCGGTGGATTCAAGCATTCAGGCCTTGGGCGCGAAATGGGCAGGTGGGGGATGAGCGCGTATCTGGAGCCGAAGACGTTGATCGGGTATGACCCGTTGACATGACTGGGTCAGGTTCATGTCTGGAAGCACTGGATGGGGAATGGCAGCCAGCGTTCGCTATTGGCCGTGGATTCAACTGGTCGACGCAACAGATGGCTAAATCGTTACTTCGCTTTCCAGTGCCCACCACCCGACTCACAATCAATCTTCACCTGGCTCAAGTGCTCGGCATCGTAGTAATACGTCGTGACCTGGGCATTGTCGGGAATGTTGAGCGACTTGGCGTTCTTGTCCTTACTGGTGGAATGAGGGTTGGCCAGCGACTCCTGAGTCAAGGTCGCGATGCAAGTGGCCTGGTAATGATCGTCGCACTGTTCGACCTTTTTCTTGGTGCTGGTCATCATTTCCTTGCTTTCATTACTGCATGACCAATCGATGGAATTGACCGGCATGCCTTCGTACTCATAGCAACTATGGGTTTCGACCGCGGGCACGGAAGGGCTTTGGGAGCGGGTCAGTACGTCGCAGCCTTCAGCGAAAGCCAGGGCCGGGCTGAGGCTGGCGATCAGAAGCAGAACTCTACTGTTCATCGGGATTTCCTCTCCAATGGCGCCTTGCCCGACCAGGGTTCAGCGCCGATAAAGCTTCGAAAACACGATGACGCGCCAGGTTCCATTCGTTTTTGATCGGCGAAAGGCAGTCACTGCAGAAAGTCGCGAATCGCGCGAATGGTCTGCGTGGGCGCTTCTTCCATCAGCCAATGTCCCGCCCCTGGAATCACCACTTCCGTGACGTTATCCGCAGCGTTGCGCATAACGATGGCTTCATTGTTGCCAAAGGATTTTTCCCCGCCGACGGCCAGCACCGGCATGGTCAGGCGTTTCTTCATGGAGGCTTCATTGTCCAGCGCGTCCTGACGAATGCTGCGGAACTGCGCGAACGCCGCATGCATCGCGCCGGGGCGGGCGTAGAGTTTGGCGTAATGCTGACGGGTTGCCTCGTCCACCTTGGTGGGGTCGCCGGCAAACTCGTTCCAGAAGCGGTCCAGGTAGATGCGCTCACGCCCGGCCACCAGGCGCTCCGCATCCGGGCCACCGAAGTCGAAGTGCCACAGCAGCGGTGAGCGCACGATGTCGTTCCACGGTGGAATGCCCGGCACCGGCGCATCCATCACCACCAGGCGATCGGTTTGCTGCGGATAACGCGAGGCATACGCGAAGGCGACCATGGTGCCGATGTCGTGGCCGATGACCACCGAGTGCTCGATCCCCAGCGAAGCCAGCACCGCGCGCACGTCACCCGCTTGCGTCTTCTTGTCGTAGCCACTTTCCGGGATCGACGACAAACCCATGCCACGCAGGTCCGGCACCACGACCGTGTGATCCCTGGCCAGGTCGGCCGCGAGTGGCGCCCACATGTCGCCGGTGTCGCCGAAGCCATGCAACAGCACCACGGCGGGGCCCTTGCCGCCGACGCGTACGTGGATTTTCGCGCCTTCTACCGGGATGTCCTGAGTGCGGAAGGAGGAAGGGAAGGTGGGCACACTGGCATGGGACGGCAGGCTGAGAGTGAGGAGCAGGGAAGCCGTCAGCAGGGTGCGAATCATGGCGCTGTCTCCAGAAGAACCGATGGGACGAGCGTAGACCGTTTTGCGATATCCTGATGTAACAGACGCCCTGTCCGTTAACGCAACCGAGTGCCAAAAACATTGATCGAACGACGCCAATTTAGCGGAGGCATGAAGGGGAAAAATCTTCGCTATCTGAACGACAACCCCAACGAGCCTGTTCAAATGACGCGAACAGGCTTTTTGCTGCTCGAACATTTCTCGCTGCCTGCTTTTACCCAGGCGCTGGATACGATCGTCACCGCGAATCTGCTGCGACCCAAATTGTTTTCCTCCCGCACCTTCGGCCTGAACGATGGGGAAGTCGTCAGCGATCTGGGGCTGGTCATTCGGCCGGATGCGCGCATCGATTGCGCGGTGGTTCACGACCTCGATCTGCTGGTAATTTGCGGTGGCTACCGGACCGAGCTGAAGGCGACTGACGAGTTGATCAGTCTGTTGAGAGCGGCCGCCGACCAGGGTGTCAGCCTGGCCGGATTGTGGAACGGTGCATGGTTCCTCGGGACCGCCGGTTTGCTCGATGGTTACCGTTGCGCGATTCACCCCGAACATCGCCCCGCGCTCGCAGAAATTGCCAAGGCCACGCACGTCACCAGCGAGCCTTTTGTCATCGACCGTGACCGGCTCACGGCCTCCAGTCCGTCAGGTGCCTTCCACATGGCGCTGGACTGGATCAAGGGCTTGCATGACAAGGCGCTCGTCGAGGGCATTGAAGACATTCTCGCGTTCGAAGAGTCCCGCTACCGGCGCATCAAACCGACGGAAAACGTCTGCGTGAGCGCTCCGTTGCGCGAGGTGGTGAAGCTGATGGACGCCAACCTCGAAGAGCCGCTGGAGCTGGAGCAACTGGCGGTCTACGCAGGTCGTTCCCGTCGACAGCTCGAGCGTTTGTTCAAGGAGCAACTCGGCACTACGCCGCAGCGCTATTACATGGAGTTGCGGATTACCGAGGCGCGTCGACTGCTGCAGCACACGGAGCTGTCCCAGGTCGATGTGCTGGTGGCGTGTGGTTTTGTGTCGCCGAGTCATTTCAGCAAGTGCTATAGCTCGTATTTCGGGTACAGGCCGTCCAAGGAAACGCGGCTGGTCAAATAGAACTTGCTTGAGGCCTTCAGTGCCGGCCATCTCTCAAACGCACTGACGTGCGTTGTCGTACGACTATTTCTCTGATCTTCAATCGCCATTACCACCCGGAAGCAGAAGGGCTTCCGGGTGCCGTATTCCCTATCCGCTAACCAGTATGAGGCGTTCAGAGGTGCTGAGCGTTCGAGACGAACGGCAATTTTGCAGATTGACAGCCGGGTAGGGGACTCGCTATAAAAGGCACAGTTGTACGACGACATACGATGTTACAACGGCTCAATCCTAAAAATAAAAACCGGCACCCCTCATGAACTCAATCCGTTTACGCACTTCCCCCGCATGCCGCTTCTTATGGTCCGGCCTTGTCTGCGTGCCCGTCCGCACAGTCATGCCTGTTGTTTGTGCCAGCTCCGCCAACCCCCGATTACACGTGCAACTCGTCTGACGCGAGCCGCAGAGCAGTGTGCTGCGCGTAAGAAGTGATCTCGCTTGAAACCGAGAGATCATCACCATAATCCAATAATAAAGTGATGCCATGAATCTGAACGAGCCCATCAATCCGCAACGAATCGGCCAGGCCGTCGGTAAATACCGCTGGACGATCTGCGCGCTGTTGTTTTTTGCAACCACCGTCAACTACCTCGACCGCCAGGTACTGAGCCTGTTGGCGCCGGATCTGTCGACGCAATTTGGCTGGAGCAACAGCGACTACGCCAACATCGCCTCCGTGTTCCAGTTCGTGTACGCGATTTCCATGCTGTTCGCGGGCCGGTTCGTCGACAAGATCGGCACCAAGAAGGCCTACATCATCGCGATCAGTATCTGGTCGACCGGCGCCATGATGCATGCCTTCTCAGTGCCAATGGGCGAGGGCATCGCGGCCGTGTGCGGCGCGTTCGGACTGGCCGTCATTCCGGTGTCGATCGCAGGCTTCATGCTGTCGCGCGCCGTGCTGGCGATCGGCGAGGCGGGTAACTTCCCGATTGCGATCAAGGCCACTGCCGAATACTTCCCGAAGAAGGAACGCTCCTTCGCCACCGGTATCTTCAACTCCGGCGCCAACGTGGGCGCGATTCTGGCACCGATCTGCGTACCGCTGATTGCTGGCCTGTGGGGTTGGGAAGCGGCGTTCATCGTCATCGGCATGCTGGGCTTCGTCTGGGTGACCGTGTGGATTGCGCTCTACGAGAAACCCGAGCAGCAAAAACGTCTCTCGGCGCAGGAACTGGCCTACATCCAAAGTGATGCGCAGGTGATCGCTGCCCCGGCGCCGGGCGTCGCCGAGAAAAAAGTATCCTGGTTCAAGTTGCTGACCTACCGCCAGACCTGGGCGTTTGCCTTCGGCAAGTTCATGACCGACGGCGTGTGGTGGTTCTTCCTGTTCTGGCTTCCGACTTACTTGTCGGCGCAGTACGGCATGAAAGGCCAGGCCATCGTGTGGCCGCTGGCGGTGTTGTACAGCATGACCATGGTGGGCAGCATCGGCGGCGGCTGGTTCCCCAGCTACTTCATGTCGCGCGGCGACGCGCCGTATGACGGTCGTATGAAAGCCATGCTGGTGATCGCTTTCTTCCCGCTGCTGGTACTGCTGGCGCAACCCTTCGGTTACATCAGTTTCTGGGTACCGGTGCTGTTGATCGGCGTCGGCGCATCGGCGCATCAGGCGTGGTCGTGCAACATCTTCACCACCGTGTCCGATATGTTCCCGCAAAAATCCATCGCATCGGTGGTCGGCATTGGCGGCTTGGCCGGCGGTTTGGGCGGCGTAGCAATGACCAAGGTTGGTGGTTGGGTGTTCGACTACTACAAATCGATCAACGACATTCACACCGGCTACATGATCATGTTCGGCATCTGTGCGGTGGCTTATCTGGTGGCCTGGAGCGTGATGAAACTGCTGGTTCCACGCCATAAGGAAATTACCGACCTGTAAACGGCCGGCTCGACGAGGTTGAATGGCAAGGCCCGATTTTATCGGGCCTTGCCATTTTGCGTATCAGCCCAATTTGAATCGCTCAGGTGTATGACGCGGGTGGCAACCTACCGACCATGAGCAACCGCCGCCAGTTGCCCGGTATCGACGCGCACGAAAACGGAATCCCCAACCGCCGTGAGCACGTCCCCCGCGTAGACCTCGCAGATGACGCGGGTTTTGCGTCCGACTTCACCTTCCACTTTTGCCCGCAGGGTCAGCGGCACGCCCATCGGCGTCGGCTTGATGAACTTGATGCCCAGGTTGCCGGTGACGCAGTTGATGCGCGGGAGGCTGGCGACTTCGCGGTTTTCCATCCGGTAGTGATAGGCCATCGCCGTCCAGTTGGAATGGCAGTCGACCAGCATTGCGATCAAGCCACCGTAAACCAGATCCGGCCAACCACAATACCTGGCTTCCGGCAGGTGCTCGGCGATGACATGCTCGCCGTCCTCATGCCAGAAGCTCTTGATGTGCAGACCGTGCGGATTGCTGCCGCCGCAGCCGTAACAAACGCCGTCGGGCGCGGCGGTGTCTTGCAGGGAAATGTCGAGCGTGGACATAGCTGGATCATCCTCAAGAATGTGAACCGGACCGGGCAGATATTAACGCTGAACCAGTAACGGTGGGTGCTGCAAATGCTGTGCGGCGCGGGCCCCGGATCATGCCCCGGTGACATCTGTTCATAGTTGGATCGTGCCGGGCGCGGAACCATAGGCTTTAATAGTAAACGGCCCTTCATGGATGCCGCTGCTCATCGTTCTGCCAACGCAGCCGATAGCAGGGTATGCAACGGACTTACGTCATCGACCAGCGGGAATCTATGCCGAACAGTTTTGCCTCCAGTCACTCTTCTTCCTCCCGTCCCTCGAGCGTGGTACTGGCTCGCGCCTCGCTGTTCAAGTTTGTGGGTCTATTGGCCGCCGTGTTTTTACTTGCCAGCTATTCACTCGTTTACCTTGCACAGGATTTGGACCGGGCGGAGGAGGCGGAAAGCGCGTTTTATACGAAGAAGGCCCTCCAGTCGCTGGAGAAGTCGCTGCGCTCAACCGTCAAGGATTACGCCTTCTGGGGCGACGCCTACAAGCACCTGCATACCGAAGTGGACACTGACTGGGCCTTCGTACGACAGAACATCGGACCAACGCTGTACACGGATTTCGGTTTCCAGGGGCTGTTTGTCGTCAACGACGTCGATCGCACCGTTTACTCTGTGGTCAAGGGTGAGCTGAAATCCGTGGAAGTCACCGAATGGCTCAAGCAGCCCATTGCCGGGATTCTTGACAAGGCGCGTGCAGGCGCGGAAACCGAAACGCCGACGACAGCCTTCATCAATGTCGGGGGAGTGCCGGCCCTCGTCGCGGCAGCAGCCATTACGCCGGGCACTGATCCGACAGTGGTGCCTGATGACAGGCCGCCGTCGGTGCTGATTTTTGTCGATGTGTTGAACAGCGCCAAGCTGCTGCGGATCGGCGACGATTTCGGGATCGATCGTCTGCACCTCGCCACGCCCGACGAAGCGGGCACTGCATCGCTCTTTCCACTGGGCGATGACGGTGCGGCCGGCAACCTGCGGTGGAGTCCGCAAAGGCCGGGCCTTCGGTTATTGGGGATCGGGTTGCCATTGATCGGCGTTGCCGCGTTGTTGGTGTGCCTGATGACGTGGGTCATTTTGCGTCGCACGACGGTGGGTGCGCGGGCTCTGGACGCTAGCTTCGCGTCACTGCAAAGCAGCCAGGATGCCCTTGCCACCAGCGAAGCACGCTTTCGCGACGTCGTTGAAGCCAGTTCGGACTGGGTATGGGAAATCGATGCCGAGTGGCATTTCACCTATTTGTCAGAGCGTTTCGAACACGTGACGGGGCTCTCCAGGGACGTCTGGATTGGTGCGGTGATAAATGATCTGCTGAGCACCGAACTGGGCACGCTGTCTCAGTGGCTCAGTATCCCGAGCCGTCGTCCGGATATCAGCATTCAGTGTCGATACATCGATACCGAGGGGCAGGAACGAATCACTCGTCTGTCGGCGCGAAAAATGGAGGGTGGAGGGTTTCGGGGGACGGCGACGGATGTGACAGAGGAAGTCGAAGCCCGTCGGCGTATCGAATTCCTCTCGCAGCATGACGCCCTGACCGGGCTACCGAACAGAACCCGTCTTCAGGAGTTTCTCGACGGTAAACTCAAGGCCGTGCCGACGTTGGACCAGCCGCTGGTGATGCTCAGTCTGGACCTGGATCGTTTCAAACCGGTGAATGACTTGCTCGGGCATGCCGCCGGTGATCGGGTCCTTAATGAAGTGTCGAATCGCCTGGCTGACTGCGTGCGCCACGGCGACCTTGTTGCCCGGGTCGGCGGGGACGAGTTTGTATTGATCCTGACCGACGTCAGTTCCCAGGAAGAAGTCGAGACGCTCTGTCGCCGTTTGATCGAGTCCATCGAGCAGCCGATAGCGATCGATGAGCAGGAAGTGTTCGTCAGCGCCAGTCTTGGCATTGCGATGGCGCCCCATGACGCCTGCGAGGCGACCGAACTGCTGCGCTATGCCGATATTGCCCTGTACGAGGCCAAGGCCGCCGGTCGTAATACCTGGCGCTTTTATGCCGGCGACATGAACGCCAAAATCATCGAGCGCCGTCGTCTGGAAAGCGACCTGCGCTTCGCGATCAAGCATGGAGAACTGCGGCTGCATTTCCAGCCACGCTATCGTATCGCTGACGGTCAAATGGTGGGTGCCGAAGCGCTGGTCCGATGGCAACATCCCGAGCGCGGCCTGATCCCCCCCGACACGTTCATTCCGATCGCCGAGGAATCCGGGCTGATTCTTTCCCTCAGCAACTGGGTGCTTGATACCGCCTGCAGCTACGCTGCGCGGTGGCCGGAACGCTTGTTCGTATCCGTCAACCTTTCACCGAGCGAGTTCAAACAAGGCAATCTGGTCGAGCGCGTTCAGAAAACACTCGCCAGCTCTGGAATCGACCCTGGCCGGGTAGAGCTGGAAATTACCGAAAGCGTCATGCTCGAAGACGCCGCCGGGGCGCTTGAAATAATGCGCACGCTCAAACGTCTCGGTGTGCGCATATCAATGGACGACTTTGGAACGGGATATTCCTCGTTGAGCTACCTGCGCGCATTCCCGTTCGACGGCCTGAAGATTGACCGCAGCTTCTTGAACAGGCTGGCCGATAGCGAGGATGACAAGGCGATCATCCGGGCTATCGTCGGCCTGGGGCGAGCGTTATCGCTGACCGTCACGGCTGAGGGCATTGAAACGGCCGATCACCTGAAGTTGCTGAAATCGGTGTCGTGCGATGAAGGCCAAGGCTATTTCCTGAGCCGGCCGCTGGACACGTTTGCGTTCAATGAGTTGGTAGGCCTCTTCGAGGAAGCTCGTTAGAAGCAGGCCACTCACCCTGAACAACGTTCGTTCATCCCTGGGCGGTTTCTGGAAGCCGGGCGATCACCTTGATCTCGAACTGGAAACCATACAGCCACGTGACGCCGATCCCGGTCAGCGTCGGGTGCGGCGCGTTGCCCCAGAACTCCGGCACGATCTTCCAGATCGTTTCGAACGTCGATTCGGGATCGACAATGAAGACGGTGACATCGATCACGTCGTCAAAGGTGCAACCGGCCGCGTCCAGGATCGCGTTCAGGTTGTTGAAGGCGAGCCGGACCTGATTCTCCAGGTCGGGCTCGGGCGATCCATCTTCCTTGCTGCCCACTTGCCCGGACACAAACAGAAAACCATTGGAGCGAATCGCCGGCGAGTAGCGATTGCGCTCATAAAGGGCTTGGCGTCCGCTCGGAAAAACCACATCGCGGGTTGTCATAAATACCTCCATCAAGGGGCCGAAGCTGACCCGAAACTAACGTTGATGGGACTGTAAGGGCTTGCGCACGGGCGATAAACGAGCAACCTTGGTGATCACTGTTTGGGAAATCCAAACAATCTGATCGATGAAGGGGGCGACGATGGACCGTTTTGATGCGATGCAAGCGTTCGCGCGCGTGGTGGAGGCGGGCAGCTTCACCAAGGCAGCCGACACGCTGCACATGAGCAAGACCACCGTGACCCAACTGGTGCAGCAACTGGAGGCGCGGCTGCGCGTCAAGTTGCTCAACCGCACGACGCGCAAAGTCAACGTCACTGCCGATGGGGCCGTGTATTACGAGCGGGTGATCAAACTGCTGGCCGACATCGACGACGCTGAAACCAGTCTGTCCAGCGCTTCGGCATTGCCCCGGGGCCGGTTGCGCGTCGATGTGCCGAGCCCGTTGGCGAGCATGATTCTGATGCCGGCCTTGCCCGGATTTTACGCGCGATACCCGGATATCCAGATCGACATGGGCGTCAGCGATCGCATCGTCGACATAATCGACGAGAACGTCGATTGCGTGGTGCGCGGTGGTGAACTCACGGATCAGTCGCTGATGGCCCGGCGCGTCGCTGATCTGCCGCTCGGGGTTTTTGCAGCGCCGAGCTACCTGGCCCGGGTCGGCACGCCCTCGCATCCGCGAGAGCTGGAAGAGTCGGATCATCGAATCGTCGGTTTCCTGTGGGCGCGCACCGGCAAACCGTTGCCCTATGCGATGCACAACCACAGTGAGCGCTTGCAGATCAAAGGTCGCTACATTTTGGCTGTCGACGATGGCAACGCCTACCTCGCGGCCGGGCTGGCCGGGCTGGGTGTACTCTGGTTGCCGAAGTACATGTCCAAGACCTTTGAGGCGAGTGGCGAGTTAGTCCCGCTGTTCGAAGACTGGCAGCTCGATACGATGCCGCTTTACGTGGCCTTTCCGCCGAACCGGCATATCAGCCTCAAGCTGCGCGTGTTCATCGATTGGGTCGTCGAGGTGATGGCGCTCCATGCGCCGGTCAACGACAGACAGGGTTAAGGAAGCTCGTTGTGAAAGACGGTTTGCCACGCGATTCATGAAGGCATGTCGGACTCGTTGAAGGGGGCGCCAGTGCAGGTTATTGTGTCCGCCAGACATCGCTCCACTTCAAAATTATCGGCACCATCGGCCACTCTGCACTAACGTTCATGCAGTCGTCGCGAACTGGAACTACGCTGCATGTTTTTGCTCGGCCACCGATATTCCGCGCTATCTGTTACAGGATTTTCGGGGCACGAAGTCACCTCGTATAGATGAAGCGGAGCATACGGATAAATGCACGATCTTCGCCCAGACCCAACGCTCAGTCTGAAGTACTCTGCCGAACGCCCGATATTCCTGGACTTCCTGCATCAGGCGAAGCGTTCGCCTGATGCCATCGCCGTCATCGCTCAAGACGCGACGTGCAACTATCGACAACTTGAAGCGATAAGCCGGCGCATTGCGTCTTCCCTGATCAGAGAGGGTGCTAAACAATCCGACCGGGTTGTTATTGTTTCGAGTCGTTGTGCGGGATTGGTCTATGCAATGCTCGGAGCATCGCGTGCCGGGTTGATGTTCACGGTGGCTGACGTCGCCTACCCGCCAGCGCGTATAGGGCAAATCATTCGGACGCTTGAGCCTTCCTTTGTACTGGTGTGCGGCGAGGCGCCTGTCGAACTCGAGATTGAACGCCTTGCGTCAAATCCGCGGGTCGTTCAAATACCGGAACGTCCCGCCGATGCACTGCAGGCGTTCGCCTGTGATCAAACGAGCTTGCCTGAAGTCGACCCGGCCAATCCGGCCTACGTCACCTTTACCTCCGGCAGTACGGGTGAGCCGAAAGGGATTGTGACCCATCACGCGCCTCTGGTTCACTTCATTGAATGGCATACACAGTGCCATTCGTTATCGCAAGACGATCGCTTTTCCTTGCTGTCCGGTCTGGGGCACGACCCGGTATACCGTGATGTATTTACGCCGCTCTCCATTGGCGCGAAAGTTGTTATTCCGGCCCAGTCAATCGTCATAGACCCCTTTGCTCTGGCTGCGTGGATACAAGAGAACGCAATATCCATTATTCATCTGACACCTCCGCTGGGGAAACTCATTGAAACAGGAGCCAAACCTCGCCAACTTGAATTAGGCGCCCTGCGATATCTGTTCTGGGGCGGAGAAGCATTGAGTAATACGCTGTACAAACAAATACGCGTCGTTGCGCCAAATGCCGTGAGCGTGAACTTCTACGGCACGACGGAAACGCCACAGGCCATGGCGTACCATCCTCTCGATCCTGAAGCCGATAATGCAAAAATCCCGTTGGGCAAGGGGATTGAAGGCGCACAACTGCTGGTCGTGAATAAGTCAAACCAGCTGGTCAGTGAAGGGGAGGCCGGAGAAATACTGATACGCAGCCCTTATTTGTCGTTGGGTTACTGGAATGACACATTGCAAACCAGAGAAAAGTTTGTGGTGAACCCGTTTACGAATGCCGAGCACGATATTTGTTATAGAACCGGTGACCTTGGCACTTATCTTGTCGATGGCAGCGTCAGCTTTTTGGGGCGGGGTGATAGTCAGGTCAAGATTCGTGGCCATCGAATCGAACTGACTGAAGTCGAAGGCGCACTGTCACGGCATCCCCGAATCAAGCAGTGCGTTGTGCTCGCCAACCATGCCACGTCGCTCGCCAGGCTGGTTGCCTACTGCGTCGTGACAACGCCGGTTTCATCGAGTGAATTGCGTGACCATGTCGGCAAGGAACTCCCCGACTATATGGTCCCGGCGTTGTTTGTCTTCCTGGATGCCATTCCACTCACGCCGAACGGAAAGATTGACCGGCGCGCGCTGCCCTCGATTGATAAGGAGGCGCCGATGAGTTCGAGCCAGGACTTGTCACCGCTGGCGCTCCTGCTGGTGGCCGCATGGTCGGAAATACTCGAAATCCCGCGTATTGATGCAAATTTGTCGTTCGTCGAGTTGGGAGGGGATTCACTCTCGTTTGTACAAGCATCCATGGCACTTGAATCGCTGATTGGCCATCTCCCGGATCAGTGGGAAATGATACCGGTACGCCAATTGTGTGAGCTGAGCCATAAAATCCGGCCTTCCCGGTTTTCACTTCGGGCAATGGAAGTTCCTGTTCTTCTGCGCGTCATGTCCATTTTGCTGATTGTGATCGGGCATATGGATCTCTTTTCCAAATGGCTGATTGCAGGCGAAACGAAGGTGTTGTTTATCGTGTCCGGGATCAGCCTGGCAAGGTTTCAACTGCAAGCAATCAATGAGCGTGGTAACGCACGTACGCTTGTGAAGTCGATTGTCAGTATCGCCGCACCCACAATTCTGTACGTCATATTGGTTCAAATCGTCTTCGACAGGGTTCACTGGCAAACGGTGTTGCTTGTTTCGAACTGGTTTCCAGAAAGTGTCGTAGGCACCTTTACCTATTGGTACATCGAAGTTCTTCTGCAAATGATCCTGATCATTGGGTTCGCGTTGTCGTTCGAGCGCGTCAGAAAAACGGTCATGTCAAATCCGTTTCGAAATCTGGTTATTGCAACCTGCGTACTGGCCGTGGCGGATATCCTGATTAATGCCTATCTGTTTGATGCTACGGCACTCTATGACCGAGTGCCGCAACACTATCTGGCGATCATGGTGCTCGGGATGGCCATTCATTATGCCAACTCAAGTGTCCAGAAATGGGTCGTCAGTGCAGTGACCGTCATTGTGCTGGGCGGTCAGGATCTTCTGGTCATCTATGGACCGCACCAGCTGGACATACGCGGCTATGTCGATATCGCCTTGCCTGCGGTTCTCGTGGTCATCTGGGTCAAATCCATTCCGGTGCCAGGCCTCATTGCGCGAGGGCTTGCGTTAATTGCCTCGTCAACGCTGTATATCTATTTGACTCATTTTCAGTTTCAGTCCCTGGCCCGTCATATTGTTGATCTGCCGGCGTTGTCGGTCGTCATCGCCCTTGTCGGTGGCGTCGGGGTTGCCTATGTCTGGAACAAGGTGGTTCGGGTTGTCTTGATGCGCTGGAACAGGGGGAAGAAGAAAACCAGTGCGGATACGGTCGAGCGGGTGGCCTGAATCAGGATTGGGATGAGAGGGGCTCCGGCTAAAGCGCCTGGAGCCCGATATTCCATGGATTCAGGTGCCGGTTAATTTGCAAAGCAACGATGATTAAAATCATTCAGGTTGTTCAGATTTCTTCGAGAAAAGGGCTTTTTGGTACAAGTTATAAGAAAGTAATCGGTTTTTAATGGTGTTGAACTCATTGCCAAGAACAGTTTGAGGTGTTCTTTCTTGTGGGTCGTCTTCGATGTTGTATTTTGCAATGGTGTCTGCACTGTATTCATAGATGTATTTGTGGGGGTGTTCAACGAGTGCTGATGACAATTCGTCAAAAAAGGTAGACATAAAAAACACTCGTTTATCTTGCTTTCTCAATAAACTAACGCCTTGTATATTGAGAGAAGAATCAGTTATTCCAAAAAAATCAGCAATTGTAGGTGTGACGTCAGTCTGGTGACTTGTTGTTGATGTGTTCCGGGGTAATACCTTGCCATTCGCCCAGAATATCAAAGGCACAGTAACTTCCTCTTCGTGCATGGAAGAATTGTGAATAAACAGCCCGTGCTCCCCAAAAGATTCTCCATGGTCTCCAACAAACACAAATAACGTTGAGTCCAAGATGCCTGACTTGCCGAATTTATCCAGCATTTCACCTATCAGGGTGTCTGTTTTCATAATGCATTCTTCGTATTTTGCTATCGTTGTTTGTGAGGTTGAATGGGGATTGCAGTTGTATGGGTAATGTGCTGCGAATGGAAAGTACAGCGCAATGAACCCTTTGCCCTTGTTGGTGATATCTTTCAGGTGCGAAACACTTGACGAGAATAGATGTTCATCACTTTCTCCGAAGCTGCTTTGGTGGTGATTTTTAACTGGGCTGATATCAGAAACTGCATACGCGTTCGGTACGCCTACAGATTTTAAGAAACCATCCATGTTTTCAAATTGTAAAAATAATGAACTGAATGCAACTGCTTCCATATTTCTTTTCTTTATTAATTCATGAATTATGCTGGGTTGATATAAGAGCATCGCCTCTTTTATTTCGATATCCGGGTATGCATGCAATCCGGTAAGTATTGAATAATAGCCTTTGGATGAATGAGGAATTGACACGTACGATTTAGAAAGCATGCCTTCCTGAGAAAGTTTTGCAAATACTGGGTATTTTTCACCGGTGTTTACACCGGCACCAAAAACACTGTTCCATCGAACCGATTCCAGAACAATAACTACCAGGTTCTTGAAGTCTGGAGTGGGCTGGGAGTCAAGCTTTGGAATGTCGTTGATTGTTGATAAAGGGTAAGCGGGCTGTTCGAATTCCGGTAAGGTCTTGGCTTGAGTGGAGTTTAAAGAGATGATGCTTTTAAAAGTAGCAATCAAAGGGTTTGTAAAAATATTTGCATTCAAGTCATAGCGAGCGTCTTTCGTATAAATTGACCATAAAAACATAATTGAAATAAGTAATGTAAATGCTGTCCTGTGTTTGCTTTTTTCTTCCTTGTTTGTTCTTTGGCGTATGTGTGTTTTATAGGTGGCAAATCCAACGAGCAGCCAAGTCATGAAGTATGCAAGGAAGAGGACAAATGCAATGAATCGAAAAGTTAATCCAAATCCAGAGATCTGGTTGAAAAATATTTCTATCCCAGAGGCTAAGTTTCTTGCATTTTGCAGGCTGTAACTTATTAATGAAAAATCCAAAGGTTTGAGCCATAGTTCTCTAACCCTCATGTCTAATAAAAGGCATAGCAAAATAACCCCCGAGGAAACACTCAGCAAGTAAAAATAGTATTTATTCTTGCTTAATACGGTAGTTATTGTCAGGTATAAAATCGCTGAAAGGATCAGGTCTTGTAGTAAGAACAAAAAAATACTGGACGCCCCAGTATCAATCCATCTATTGGAAAAAAAATCTATCAAAATAATTTTCGGTACAAGAAAAAGAGAAACAGCGAGAAGAACAGTTGTATTTAGGAAATAGGCTCTTTTCCTCATGTCTTTCTGTCCTTGAATTCATAGAACAAATGAATCGTTTGAGACGAGGGAGCAGGGAGTCAGCCTCCGGCAGAATCGTCATTACATCAACTTAAGCACCCAGCCTCTGTTTGGGCAAGTAAATCCGGGATTTGAGTGAGCAGTGGTCTCGGGGCTCGCATCGGTTTTTACGAAGGGCTTGGGCCAGAGCCAGATTTTTTCGACTTTTGCGTCGGGACGCATCATGAGGGGCATGCGCAACCATTCGTTTAATCAATAACCACCATCAATAAACGCAAGTTCTGTTTTCCCACCATCGGAGGAGGATACCCACATACCGAACTCGCCTCCGAAGGAACCCGCGCGATGAGAATATCTACCTTGCTGGCCCTTGTCGCCGTATTGACCGGCAGCGCTGCCGCCACCGCATCCGCCTACGCCGCTGAACAAACCTGCCACTTCCTGCCGGTCGCCGACAGCGCCGCCGCCCTGAAGCCTGCCCAATCGGTAGGCGTGCTCTACAGCGAAAACACCATCAGCACCCTCGAATACCTTGAGCAATACCACTCGGTGGCACTGAACGGCGCGAAGAACCCGGGGCTGGATTCACGCATCAGCAACGCCTTCGTGAAAAGCTCCGACCCGAAACTGGCAATCAACTGGCTGATGGATTCGTTGCACAAACAATTTGCCTCGGTGACCGTCTACGACAACCTCGATGCACTGGTGCAGGCGCACCCGGACGTGGTGGTGATGCTGGACACCTACAGCCGGCTGGTATCGAAGCGCAACAACCAGGTTGAAGCGCGGTTCATGGCGAAATTCTACGACGCGAACCTGCAATACATCGGCAAGGCCGAAGGTTCACGTGCGCAACAAATGCCGTCGGTGTGGGTGCATGGCAAGGCAGCGCCGGAAATCGCTGCGCAAATCGACCAGCAGACCGAGCTGCAAGTGAATGCCCTGAAGCAGTTCGATGCCTCGCTGAAGGCACTGGTAACGTCGGGCTCTGTGGCTCAAGTCGCGAGCAACTGACAGTTGCTCACCGCCGCGCCGATTGTGTTTGACCCTGGGTTTGGCTAATCTCGCACAAACCCGCAAATTCAGGCGCAAACATGCACGATCATTCGACGGCCGAGCTTCCTCAATTGCGCCGGCAAAAAATCCTCCTGATCCTCGAGCGTGACGGCAAGGTCATGGCCTCCGAGTTGAGCCAGCATTTCGCAGTCTCCGAAGACACCATCCGCCGCGACCTGTCGGAATTGGCCACGGCCGGCCTGGTGCAGCGCGTGCATGGCGGGGCGCTGCCTCGTCCCAAGGACACGGGCAAGGATTACTTCACCCGCGTCAGCGAAACCGACGAGGTGAAAATCCGCCTGGCACAGCTCGCCGCAAACCGGGTGGAAAATGGCCAGATCGTGATGTTCGATTCCGGCACCACCACGCTGCAGATCGCGCGTTCGTTGCCGGCGGATATTTCCATCACGGCGATCACGACCTCGCCGATGACCGCGATTACCCTTGCCGAATACCCAGGCATCAAAGTGATTCTGGCGGGTGGGCAACTCAACCTGGCGACGATGTCGGTCAGCGGTCACGAGGCAGTGCGCTTGCTGCAGGGCATCAAGGCCGACGTGCTGTTCACCGGGGTCTGTGCGATCCATCCGGAAGTCGGCATCAGCTCATTGCATTTCGACGAGGTGCCGGTGAAACAGGCGCTGATTGACAGTGCTTCGCAAGTGATCGCCGTCACCACGGCGGACAAGCTGGGCGCGGTGGAACCGTTCGTGGTCGCGCCCTGCAGTCGCATTCATACGCTGATCACCGAGCGTCATGTGGCGTCGGGCGATGTCGGTGATTATCGAAAACTGGGCATCGAAGTGATTCAGGCGCAGGACTGAAAACGACGCCACTCAGCCGCCAGTGACTGGCGGAAAAAACGCGATCTCGTCAAAGTCTTCGACGGCCTGATCCAGTCGGCACAAATCCTGGTTCACCGCACACATCAGGTTGCTCTCACTGAAAATGTCCGCCCAGACACCGCCGCGCGCGATCAGCCGTTGGCGGATGTCATCGACTGTGTTGAGCGAGGCATC
Organism: Pseudomonas migulae; assembly: GCF_024169315.1. Taxonomy (NCBI): domain Bacteria; kingdom Pseudomonadati; phylum Pseudomonadota; class Gammaproteobacteria; order Pseudomonadales; family Pseudomonadaceae; genus Pseudomonas; species Pseudomonas migulae. Next base: position 261,881 of record NZ_JALJWR010000001.1, read on the forward strand.
CAGCGGCAGTTTTTCACCGCCAAGGTTCAGCTGCTCGCGATAGCGTGCGAAGTAACTGACGAGAATCATTGCGCGTCCTCCAGATTGAATTGCCCTGACCGGCCACCCTGTTTACTGAGCAAACGGATGTCGCCAATGACCATGCCGCGGTCTACGGCTTTGCACATGTCGTAGATGGTCAGCGCGGCGACGCTGGCAGCGGTCAGTGCTTCAAGCTCGACGCCGGTCTGGCCTTCGAGGCGACAGGTGCTGACGATTTTCACGCTGTCGGGCTCGCAGACCTTGAGCTCGATTTGAATCGAACTGAGCATCAAGGCATGGCAGAGCGGAATCAGTTCATGGGTTTTCTTCGCCGCCATGATGCCGGCGATCCGGGCGACGGCGAACACATCGCCCTTGGGGTGCCCATCTGTCTGAATCAACTTCAAGGTCTCCGGGCGCATGCGCACCCACGCTTGGGCCTTGGCTTCGCGTTGGGTCAGCGACTTGTCGCTGACGTCGACCATATGTGCGCGACCTTGGCTGTCGAGATGTGTCAATCGGTCGGGTGGGGTGTTTAAAAGTTCTGTCATGAGAGGCTCGCCTGATCGAAATGCGGTTGCGGCGGCGGTGTGGTTAAGTCCGTTAGTTCACAGGGTTGTTCAACTTTGTACAACATGAATAAAACCCGCAGCACTGGTTTAAGTTCAGACTACGGATATTCAATTAGTGCGTCCAATCGCTTGTTCTGATTCAGTGATTGGTGGCGTCGATCATCCCGTCCGTAAGTTGAATTAACGGCTAGTCCATGAACATCAATTTGTGACGTTGAACAACAACCGGGCTTCGGCAAAACACTTCTCGGCGATGGCCGAGCGCGGTTCGGTTTTGCGCATGACCAAGCCCAGCGGCGCCAGAACGCTGGCATCCGGCAGATTGATGAACGCAAGGTGTTCGATCGGCTCCTCCAGCCCACTGTCCAGCGGCATGATCGAGCAGCAGAAGCCTTCGTGAATCGCCTGGAGCAACTGGTACGTCGAGTCGCTTTCCAGGATCGGCTGCGGGTTGAGCCCGCGACTGCGGAAACTCAGGTCGATGGATTTGCGGTAGTGCATGCCGTTGCTGATCATGCCCAGCGGCAGTTCGGCGGCGTCTTCCCAACTCATTTCGGTGCCTTCGAAATGGAAGTGACGCGTGTCGTAGAGCAGGCCGACGCGGGTCTCGCCGATCTCGAAGAACTCGAAATAATTCGGGTTGACGTGATCCAGGTAGCAGACGCCCAGGTCCAGTTGGTTGTTGCCCAGGCCTTCGATGATCTGGTCCGAGCTCATCGAGGACAGGCTGAACTTGAGCTCGGGGAAGCTGTGGGAAAGGCCCTTGATGTAGCTGACCGGATTGAAACTGCTGAGTGGTACCAGGCCCATTCGCAGGTTGCCGACCAGTTGGCCACGGCAGGCGGCCGCTTCGGCGAACAGTCCGTCATGGGCCGCCAGCAATGTTCTGGCCCATGCCAACACACGCTCGCCTGCCTCGGTAAAGCCCTCAAAACGCTGGCCACGGGTGACCAGCACCAGATCCAGTTCATCCTCCAGATTGCGCAGGCGCATGGACAGGGTCGGCTGGGTGATGTGGCAACGCGCGGCGGCTTGCCCGAAGTGACGGGTCTGCTCCAGTGCAATCAGAAACTTGAGTTGTTTGATGTCCATGATGGCACCTGCCGAGAGGAATGGGGTGTAAGTATTAGCGTAGGTGCGAAGGGCACAGGCTTGGCATTAAACGTTATGAGCAGACGATCTCACTGTCCTGGTTTTCAGTCCAATCAGTAATATTTAAGGGGTGATTGGTGGGCTCTATCACCATACAAGTTAGTTGATGATAGAGGCGCTCGATAACATGGTTGGTTAGAGTGATTAGACAGTGTTTATTAAAGCGCTTTAGTCTCTGACAGTTATTTAATTAATACTGTCGGAGAAGCACATGAGCGTGAAATCGGATGCGTTATTTGTACCGTTGAACATTGCCGTACTGACCGTTAGCGATACCCGTGAATATGCCAACGACACATCCGGGCAATTGCTCGTCAGTCGGTTGCTGGAAGCGGGCCATACCCTCAGTGAGCGCAATCTGTTGAAGGACGACCTGTACAAAATCCGCGCGCAGGTGGCGACCTGGATCGCCGATGAAGGCATTCAAGTGGTGCTGATTACTGGCGGCACCGGTTTCACCGGACGCGACAGCACACCCGAGGCCGTGGCGTGTTTGCTGGACAAACAGATTGACGGTTTTGGTGAGCTGTTCCGGGCGATCTCCATCCTAGACATCGGCACGTCCACGGTACAAAGCCGCGCATTGGCCGGGCTGGCCAACGGTACGCTGGTGTGCTGCCTCCCGGGGTCGACCGGTGCCTGTCGAACCGCTTGGGAGGGCATTCTTGCCGAGCAACTGGATGCACGTCACCGACCGTGCAATTTCGTGCCGCATCTCAAACCGGTACAGGCGTGCGAGCCGCGAGGATGAGTTCGTCAGCGCTGATGCCCGTGGAAGAAGCCCTCACCAAACTGCTGGCGATGGCCGAGGAGCACCGGCTGCATGACAGCGAGCCGGTCCTGTTGAATGCGGCTCGTCAACGGGTGCTGGCCAATGACCTGATCGCGACCCTTGACCTGCCACCGTGGCCCAATAGCGCCATGGATGGTTATGCGTTGAATGTCCACGACTGGGACGGGCAACCGTTAACCGTGTCGCAACAGATTTTTGCCGGACGCGCCCCCGACGCTTTGCTGCCGGGAACCTGCGCTCGAATCTTCACCGGTGCGCCGGTGCCGGAGGGCGCCAGTTGCGTTGAGATGCAAGAGAACGTCGAGGTTCTGGCGAACGGGCAGATACGCTTCAAGCAGCCGTTGACGGCGGGTCAGAATATCCGCCCGCAAGGCCAGGAGAACCGCGCGGGGCAGGTTTTAATGCTGGCGGGTACACGGTTGGGACCATTCGAACTGGCGGTGGCCGCGGCTCAAGGGTTGACGCACATCGATGTCGTGCGCCGGCCACGGGTCGCGCTGCTTTCCACTGGCGATGAACTGGTGGAGCCGGGCATGCCGCTGAATCCCGGCGGCATTTACAACAGCAACCGCACCTTGTTGAGCCATTGGTTGAGTGCATTGGGTTGCGAGGTCATCGAAGCCGGAATTCTCCCAGACCAGCCCCGGCAGACACGGCTGAAACTCGAACAGCTGCAACACGCTGCCGATTTGATCCTGACCACCGGCGGCGTGTCCGCAGGGGATGCCGACTGCCTCGGACAAGTCCTGCGTGAGTGCGGCCGGCCGTTGCTCTGGAAGCTGTCGATCAAGCCGGGCAAGCCGCTGACCGTCGGCCATTTTGGTGCAGTGCCGGTGATCGGTCTGCCAGGCAACCCGACGTCGGCGCTGGTGACGTTCGGGCTGTTGGCCCGGGCCTATCTGCTGCGGATTCAGAGTGTCGAAGACGTCACGCCATTGAGCTTTCCGGTGAACGCCGGATTCGATTGGCCCAAGGCCGGAAGCCGCCGGGAATACCTGCGCGTCAAACTGCAAGCGGGGCGGGCGGTGCTTTATCCGAACCAGAGTTCAGGCGTGTTGCTGGGCGCGTCCTGGGCGGATGGCCTGGCCGAGATTCCCGAGGGTTGCACGCTGAAGGCCGGCGAGCCGGTGCGGTTCATTCCCTTCAGCGAATTGTTCTAGTCATCTCGCAGGGTGTAGCAGCAGGCTTTGCCCGCTGTTACCGGGTTGATTAACCCAACACGTAGTCCACCGGTTCCAGTGCCGGAGGCAGCTGCGTCGCCCCCAGTGCCGACAGCACTTCACGTTCGATGACGCGCACCAAGGCATCGATGGGCAGGTCATTTTCGTCGCGACCGAACGGGTCTTCCAGCTCATCGCCAATCGCATCCAGACCGAAAAACGTGTAGCTGACAATGGCCGTGAAAATCGGTGTCAGCCAGCCCAACGGTTCGGCCATGGCAAAGGGCAGCAAGATGCAGAAGAGGTAAATGGTCCGGTGCAGCAACAGGGTGTAGGGAAACGGCAGTGGCGTCTGTTTGATCCGTTCGCAAATTGCCTGGGCCTGGGTCAGCCGCGTCAAATGGTTGGCCATGATCGTGTAGCGCCATTCACTGATCGCGCTCGATTCGCTGAGCGCCGAACACTGTTGACCGGCCTGCAGCAAAATTTGCCCGCACAGGTCGGCACCATTATCCCCGGGCAGCGGGTCGAGCCAGTCGCCACTGGCGGCCAGTTCGTTCTCCAAACGCAGTTTCGCGTTGAGCGCATGGGCGAAGCCGCACAGGTTGCTGAGGATTCTGTGTCGTTCACTGGAGTCCTTGATGACCTGGGTTTCGCGAATCATCGAACGGATTTCCACAATCACATCGCCCCACGCCTTGCGCGCTTCATACCAGCGGTCATAGCAGGCGTTGTTACGAAAGCTCATGAAGATCGACAACGACAGGCCCAGCAAGGTGAACGGTGTTGCGCTGACCTTGGAGAAATAACTGGGGTGCAGGGTTTCGATCAGCACGATGGCCGAGGCGAGCACGGTCACCATCAGACTGCGCCAGGCAATGCGTTTGGCGATCGAACCCTTGAGTGAAGTCAGGACACCGATCAGATTGGGTTTGGGTCTAACGATCATGGGTTTCAGCCGCCCGTCATGTTCATGAAGCGAACCACCTGGACATCATCGTTCACTTCGAAGTTGTGCCGATAAGGCTTGAGCTTCATCGCTTCGATAATAGCGTTCTCCAGGCGCTCGGGCTGGCCGGGATGGCTGCGCAATACCGCCTTGAGGTCGACGGAATGCTCGTTGCCCAGGCACAGCAGCAGGCGACCTTCCACCGTCAGGCGCACCCGATTGCAGGTGCCGCAGAAGTTGTGACTGTGGGGGGAAATGAACCCCAGGCGAATCTGCGGCGCCTCGGCCAGGCGCCAGTAGCGTGACGGGCCTTGGGTCGACTCGGCGGAGTCAATCAACGTGTAGCGCTCGGCAATCCGTTCACGGACCTGGGCGCTGGAATAAAACGATTCCGCGCGGCTGTGCTCATGGATGGTGCCCAAGGGCATTTCTTCGATGAATGAAATGTCGAGCTGGCGGTCGATGGCGAAGCTCACCAGGTCGTTGATCTCGTGATCGTTGCGACCCTTCATGACCACACAGTTGAGCTTGGTGTTGCGAAACCCGGCTGCGTTGGCGGCGTCGATGCCTTTGATGACCTGCGCCAGGTCGCCAGTACGCGTCAGCTCGCGAAAGCGCTGCGGGTCCAGGCAGTCGAGGCTGATATTGAGGCGTTTGACCCCGGCGTCGAACAACGGCTGTGCCAGTTTGCTCAACTGCGAACCGTTGGTGGTCATGCACAATTCGCGCAGGCCGGGCAGGGCGGCGATCCGTTGGCAGAGCTGCACCACGCCCGGACGAATCAGCGGTTCGCCACCGGTCAGGCGAATTTTGCGCGTTCCCAGCGCCACGAAGCTTTCGGCGACTTCGTAGATTTCTTCCAGGGTCAGGATCCGTTGGCGTGGCAGAAACTGCATGTCTTCAGCCATGCAGTACACGCAACGGAAATCACAACGATCGGTGACAGACATCCGCAGATAGTCCACACGCCGGGAGAACCCATCGATCAAGACTCGCTCTGACATGACAGCCTCGCTTGGCGATTCGGGTCGCACTTCCAATGGATATTCCGTCATTAACGGAGGTGTGAAGCGCAGGCTAAGAGCAACTTGATAAGGCGTCCAATCACTATTTATGACCGGGTGATCGATGGGCTCTATGATGAATATATTTAAAGCTGGAAAGTGCGTTTCTAATAATTCAAGCTATTGAAATATAAGGAGTAAATACCGTGATAGATCGTTTCGATAATGCAGTCATTAATAGCGATTAGACAATAATTTATCCCCGTTCATATGCTTGCTCCGTACTTTGAAAAGCCTGTGTGCATTGTCACGGAGAAGCATCATGTCTCAAGTCGACCGTTACAAACCTTACAAGGGTGCCGCTGCCGGTTGGGGGGCGCTGATCGCCGTCACCAAAAACTGGCTCAGCAGTGAGAACGCCCTGAAAAACATCCGCGCCATGCTCAAGACCAACCAGAACGGTGGCTTTGACTGCCCGGGTTGCGCCTGGGGCGAGTCGCCGGAAAGCGGCATGGTCAAGTTCTGCGAAAACGGCGCCAAGGCGGTTAACTGGGAAGCGACCGGTCGCCTGGTGAACCCGGCGTTCTTCAACAAATACACGGTGTCGGCGCTGTCCGGGCAAAGCGATTACTGGCTGGAATATCAAGGCCGGCTCACCCATCCGATGCGCTACGACGCGACGTCGGACCGTTATGTGGAAACCACCTGGGACGACGCATTCGCCCTGATTGCCCGGCACCTCAACGCGCTGGAGTCGCCGGATCAGGCCGAGTTCTACACCTCGGGTCGCGCCAGTAACGAGGCGGCTTTTCTGTACCAGTTGTTCGTGCGGGCCTACGGCACCAACAACTTCCCGGACTGCTCCAACATGTGCCACGAAGCCAGCGCGGTCAGCATGATCGAAAGCCTGGGCGTGGGCAAAGGCACCGTGGTGTTCGATGACCTGGAGCATGCCGATGCGATCTTCGTCATTGGCCAGAACCCCGGCACCAACCATCCACGGATGCTTGAACCGTTGCGCGAAGCGGTCAAGCGCGGCGCGCAAGTGATTTGCATCAACCCGCTCAAAGAGCGCGGCCTGGAGCGTTTCCAGCATCCGCAGCACCCGATCGAGATGTTGCTGAACGGCTCCGAACCGACCAATACCGCTTACTTCCGCCCGGCACTCGGCGGCGACATGGCGGTCATGCGCGGCATGGTCAAATTTCTCTTGAAGTGGGAGCGCGAAGCGCAGGCCAGCGGTGGCGAACCGGTGTTTGACCACGCCTTCATCGCTGAACATACCTCGGGGCTGGATGCCTACCTGGCCGAAGTCGATGCCACCACGTGGGAACACATCGAAGAACAGTCCGGCATGAACCTGACGGATATCGAGCTCGCCGCGCGCATGTACGCCAAGGCCAAAGCCGTGATCATGTGCTGGGCGATGGGCCTCACCCAGCACACGCACTCGGTGCCGATGCTGCAGGAAATCATCAACCTGATGCTGCTGCGCGGCAACGTCGGTCGTCCCGGTGCCGGCCTGTCGCCGGTGCGCGGTCACAGTAATGTGCAAGGCGACCGGACCATGGGCATCAACGAACTGGCGCCGGTCGAACTGCTGGATGCGCTGGAAAAACGCTTTTCGTTCAGCCCACCTCGTGAGCACGGGCACAACACCGTGATGGCGATTTCGGCGATGGAGCAGGGCCGTTCGAAAGTGTTTATCGCCCTGGGCGGCAACTTCGCTCAAGCCACGCCGGACACCCCGCGCACCCATGACGCGCTGCGCAAGTGCGACCTCACCGTGCACATCGCCACCAAACTGAACCGCAGCCACCTGGTGACCGGGCGGGAAGCGCTGATTCTGCCGTGCCTGGGTCGCACCGACATCGACATCCAGGCCGAGGGCCCGCAAGGCGTCACCGTGGAAGACACCTTCAGCATGATCCACATCTCCCATGGCCAGTTGAAACCCAAGTCGGTGCACCTGCGTTCGGAGCCGGCGATCATTGCCGGGATCGCCGCCGCCACACTGGGCAAGCATCCGATCGACTGGAACTGGGCCATCGGTGACTACGGCCGCATCCGCAACATGATTGCCGACACCATTCCGGGCTTCGAAGATTTCAACCAACGGTTGCTGCACCCGGGCGGTTTCCACATGCCGAACAACGCGTCGAATCGTGTCTGGAAAACCGCGACCGGCAAGGCGCAGTTCACCCCCAGCGTGTTGCCGGAACACCTGATCAGCGAAGGCGTGCGCAACCTGGCGGAGAAACCGGATCTGATCCTGCAAACCATGCGCTCCCACGACCAGTACAACACCACGCTGTACGGTCTGGATGATCGCTATCGCGGGGTCTACGGCATGCGCGATGTGGTGTTTGTGAACGAGCAGGACATTCGCAAACTCGGTTTCGAGCCAGGGCAGAAAGTCGATCTGGTGGCGCTCTGGGACGACGACCGTGAACGTCGGGTCAGCGGCTTTACCCTGATCGCCTACGACATTCCGCCAGGGCAAGCCGCGGCTTACTACCCGGAAACCAATCCACTGGTGCCGCTGGAAAGCTACGGTGACCGCACGTTCACCCCGACCTCCAAGTTCGTTGCCATCCGGCTCGAACAGGCGGGCGCCAGCAACGTGATCATGTCTTCGGTCGCGTAGTTCAAACCGGGGCGGCCCTCCACGCCGCTCCTGTTTCACCCTTTCGATTGCAGTTGGCTGCGGGCCTCAAGGCCCGACGGTGGCCCGGCTGTGTGCCGTTTTTAACCCAGCCTCGATGAGGATGTTCATCATGTTTAACCTGGAGGCTCTGGACCTGGCGCGAATTCAATTCGCGTTCACGGTTTCGTTCCACATCATCTTTCCCGCCATCACCATTGGCCTCGCCAGTTTTCTGGCCGTGCTCGAAGGGCTTTGGCTCAAGACCCGCAACGACACCTACCGCGACCTCTACCATTTCTGGTCGAAGATCTTTGCCGTCAACTTCGGCATGGGCGTGGTGTCCGGCCTGGTCATGGCGTATGAGTTCGGCACCAACTGGAGTCGCTTTTCCGACTTCGCCGGCAGCATCACCGGCCCGTTGCTGACCTATGAGGTGCTCACGGCATTCTTCCTTGAGGCGGGTTTCCTCGGGGTCATGCTGTTCGGCTGGAACCGGGTAGGGCGCGGGCTGCACTTTTTTGCCACGGTGATGGTGGCGATCGGCACGTTGATTTCGACCTTCTGGATTCTCGCGTCCAATAGCTGGATGCAAACGCCGCAGGGCTTCGAGATTGTCGACGGTCGGGTGATGCCGCTGGACTGGCTGGCCATTGTGTTCAATCCGTCGTTCCCGTTTCGCCTGGCGCACATGGCGATTGCCGCGTTCGTTGCCACGGCGTTTTTTGTCGGTTCGTCGGCGGCGTGGCATTTGCTGCGCGGCAATGACACCCGGCAGGTGCGCAAAATGCTCTCGATGGCGCTGTGGATGGCGTTGATCGTGGCGCCGATTCAGGCAGTGGTGGGTGATGCTCACGGCTTGAGCACGCTGGAACATCAACCGGCGAAAATCGCCGCGATTGAAGGGCACTGGGAGAACGCCGACAACGGCCCAACGCCGCTGGTGCTGTTCGGCATCCCGGACATGCAGGCCGAAAAAACCCGCTACGCCCTGGAAATCCCTTACCTGGGCAGCCTGATCCTGACCCACAGCCTGGACAAACAGATTCCGGCGCTCAAAAGCTTTCCGAAGGAAGACCGACCCAACGCGACGATTATCTTCTGGAGTTTTCGCGTGATGGCAGGCCTTGGCATGTTGATGATTCTGGCCGGTCTGCTCGGCCTCGCATTACGCCGCAGCGGTGGCCTCTATCGGCATCGCGGCTTCCTGCGCTTTGTGATGTGGATGGGACCGAGTGGCCTGATCGCGATGCTCGCCGGCTGGATCACCACCGAAGTGGGCCGTCAGCCCTGGGTGGTGTACGGATTGTTGCGCACGGCCGATGCCGCTTCTCACCATTCGGTGGCGCAGCTGAGCGTCTCGTTGGCGCTGTTCGTGGTCATCTACTTTTCGGTGTTCACGGTGGGCATCGGCTACATGATGAAACTGGTGCGCAAAGGCCCGCAGCCGCATCACGAGCACGCTGTCGCCGCCTCGTCCGGTCAGGTGATAACGCCACGTCGGCCGCTGTCCGCCGACACCGACGCCCGCGTCAATTGAAGAAGGGGAGTTGAATCATGGGTATTCAAGGTATCGATCTCTCGCTGATCTGGGGCGTGATCATCGCCTTCGGCGTGATGATGTACGTGATCATGGACGGTTTCGATCTGGGGCTGGGCATCCTGTTCCCGTTGATCCCGGATGCACGGGAACGCGATGTGATGATGAACACCGTGGCACCGGTCTGGGACGGCAACGAGACCTGGCTGGTGCTGGGTGGCGCGGCACTGTATGGCGCGTTTCCGTTGGCGTATTCGGTGATTCTGGAAGCGCTGTACCTGCCGCTGATATTGATGCTGTGCGGGCTGATTTTTCGCGGTGTCGCGTTTGAGTTCCGCTTCAAGGCCAGCCCGGAAAAGCGGCACATCTGGGACCTGGCGTTTATCGGTGGCTCGCTGTTGGCGACGTTCGCCCAAGGCGTGGTGATCGGTGCTTACATTGCCGGCATCCCGGTGGTTGACCGCCAGTTCGCCGGCGGCACGCTGGACTGGCTGGCACCGTTCCCGTTGTTCTGCGGCGTGGGGTTGATCGTCGCTTATGCGCTGTTGGGCAGCACCTGGCTGCTGGTCAAGACCGAAGGCATGCTCGAATCGCGGATGCGCCTGTTCACGCGTCCGTTGGCCTGGTTGCTGTTGGCGGTGATCGGCGTGATCTGTGTCTGGACACCGATCCTGCACCCGGATATCGCGACGCGCTGGTTTGCCCATGCTCACCTGGTGGTGTTCGGTGTCCTGGCGCTATTGGCCGCGCTCGCGCTCTTCGGCTTGCTCAGCACCTTGCGTCAGCGCCACACCCACTGGCCCTTCGTTTTTACCCTGGCGCTGGTGTTCCTGGGGTACATCGGCCTGGCGTTCAGCATCTGGCCGAACATCGTGCCGCCCTCCATCAGCCTGTGGGCTGCCGCATCACCACCCACCAGCCAGTTGTTCATCCTGATCGGGGCCTTGTTCATTCTGCCGATCATCCTGATGTACACGGTCTGGAGTTACTACGTGTTCCGCGGCAAAGTGAGGATCGGCGATGGCTACCATTAAACCGCGTTTCGTGAGCTGGTCCCGGCGCCTGGGGTGGCTGGTGCTGATCTGGCTGGGCAGTGTCTTGGCGTTGGGTGTCGTCGCGGGGACGTTGCGATTGCTGATGCATGCCGCGGGAATGAGCTCGCACTGACCTGGAAAAAAACAACCCGGACCGCCGTCATGGCGATCCGGGTTTTTGCTTTTGGTTGCGGGCGTTTTACGGTGTACCAAACATCGCCGTCCAATAAATCCCCGAATCACTCTTCGGGTCCGTTGCATACGCCGCGCCCAGCTCCTGGTATTGCGGGTTCATCAGGTTGGCGCAGTGACCGGGGCTGGCGACCCAGCCATCGACCACCTTGCGCACGGTGTCTTGCCCGGCCGCGATGTTCTCGCCGATCTGCTGGCCGCTGTATCCCGCCAGTTCTGCCCGATCACCCGGCGTGCGACCGTCGCGGTCCTTGTGATCGAAATAATTGTTGTTGGCCATCGACCGCGAATGGGTTTCGGCCGCCGTCGCCAGGATAGCGTTCCAGGTCAGCGGCGTGGCGGCGGCGAAGGATTGCGTGCCGCACTGGCGCGGCCGGCCGCGTGCGACATTGAGTTCGGCCAGCAATTTCTGGCCTTCGGCCTGCCAGTCGCCCAGCCGTGCGCTCAACAGGGGACGGGCCAGCACAATGCGCCATTCACGGTCCTGGCGGCTGACACCGATGTCGACGAATTGCGGGTCCAGCACGATCTGGCAAAAGCTTTCCTGGATCGCTTTCATCGCCGATGCCGCATCACGCGGCCCGGACAGGCTGATCGCCTGCACATTCTTCATCGGATAATTCGCGGCGACCATGGCCTGTTGCAGGTTGACGACGCTGGTGGCGGACAACGCCAGCCGTGGGTCACCTGCCAGCGGCGGCAGCTCCGCCGATACCTCACCCGCGCAACGTTGCACCTGACTGCGATAGTCGTTGATCGAATCGATCAGTTGTTTCTCGTCGACCGCCAGCGCCTTCGCGGCGAACAACAGCCCCAGTGACAACGTGGCAAGACGCAAAACGGATGGCAGGACACGCATGGAAATCTCCCTTGATCTGACTGCGCCCATGATGCGCGATGACACCCCCGTGAGCGCAATGCCTTTTCGCGCCGAAATACAGGGTTTTGGCCGTCTGTCGGAATGCAATTTGACAACTACAATCAAGCCATGTCGCCCGAATGACGTGCTGTACGTCGACATTGTGTTGCTTGAATCCAGTCCACTCAGAAGGGTCGATCATGCGATCAATTTGGATAGCAATCTGCTGTGCAATCACGCTACTCGGCGGCCAGGCATTGGCGACTGAACAGGAACAACAAAAGGAAGTGGCCGAAAACAAGGCCGAAGTGCTGGAACAGAAAGCGGCGGAGAAGGGCGTCGATCTGCCGGTGCCCAAGTCCGAAGCCATCACCACTTCCGAAGTACAGGCGGTCGATCCGGTGGGTGTGTCACCGCTGGACGATGCCATTACCTGCCTGGCGCGCTCGATCTACTGGGAAGCCAAAGGTAAATCGTCCGCCGACATGGAAGCCGTCGCCAGCGTGGTCATGAATCGCCTGGGTCATGAGGGCTTTCCGGACACGGTGTGCGCGGTGGTCAAACAGGGTTCCGAAGCGAAGAACTGCCAGTTTTCCTGGTGGTGTGACGGCCGTCCGGACAAGGTCCAGGAAGAAACCGAATACGCGGTCGCCAAGGAAATCGCGCGCAAGGCACTCAACAAGCAGCTCAACGATCGAACCAACGGCGCGATGTATTTTCACGACCGCACGGTGAAACCCGATTGGGCGCGCAAATACATCAAGACCACCCAGACCAATATGTTTCTCTTTTATAAGCCCAAGGGTGGGGATGCTCGGTAGAGGGTGTCATCCGGGTGTCATCAAGCCCATGTAAAAATTCTTGCAAACCGTCTTGAGCGTTCAGCGGACCTGCGTCGGCTGACAGATGAATTTGCAAGGAATACCCCAATGAAAGGAGACGCCTCGCTGTTTGCGGCCATCGACCTGGGCTCCAATGCGTTTCGCATGATGATCGGCCAGTCGGTCAAACGGAACCAGCAGCTGGTGATCCAGGAAGTGAAAACCCTGCGTGAGCCTGTTCGGTTGGCGGAAGGATTTCAGGGCGGCGCGCTGGACGAGATGGCGCTGGATCGTGGATGGCAGGCACTCGCGCGATTTGGCAAAAAATTGCGTGGCTTCGAACCCGGTCGGGTGCGGGCGGTGGCCACCAGTGCGGTGCGCGAGGCGGACAATGCCCAGCTGTTTCTGGCCAGTGCGGAACGGCATCTGGGGTTCCGGATTGACGTGATTTCCGGGCATGAAGAAGCCCGGCTGGTGTACGCCGGCGTGGCCCACACGGTGCCCGGCACCGAGCGCAAGCGACTGGTGATCGACATCGGTGGCGGCTCCACGGAATTGATTTTGGGGCAGGGCGCTCAACCGCTGTTGACCGAGAGCATCGCCATCGGCAGCGGCACCTTTGGCGCGCGTTACTTTCAAGGCGGCCGCATCACGGCCCCGGCGCTGCTGGAGGCCGAGCGCGTCGCCACACTGCAGTTCGAACGGGTGGCGCGCCGTTATCGCACGCTGGGCTGGCAGCAGGTCATCGGTTCTTCAGGCACCGCACGGATGCTGGCCAAAGTCCTCAAGGCTAACGGCTTGAACGACGATGGCCACAGCGGAATCACCTACAGCGGCCTGCTGCGCCTGTCGTTGCGCCTGCTGGAAGTGGGGCACGTCAAACAGCTCAGGCTGGCCGGTCTGCAAAGCCATCGCCTGAGCATCCTGCCGGGCGGGCTGGTGCTGATGCTGGCGGCGTTCAAAGTCTTTGGCGTCTCGCACATGACACCGTCCGAACCCGGCTTGCGGTTCGGTGTGCTGCATGGGTTGATGACCCGGCACTAGCGACTGAATGAGGAGTACAGTGCAGACTTGGCTGACTTAAAACCCGTCATGCCACCTTTAAGGTCAAGGGAGTCTGCCACAGTGCACAACATCGGCCTCATCGTTTACCCCGGCTTCCAGGTATTGGGCCTGGCCATGTGCGCGGCCTTCGAAATGGCCAACGGTGCCGCCGACACTCCGATGTACGACATCACCTTGCTGTCCGAGCACGGCGGCACCGTGCAGACCTCTGCGGGTTTCGGCGTGGAGACCACGGCGTTCGACCATCGCCCCTTCGACACGCTGCTGGTGATGGGCGACAACCTGGTCCGCCCCGTCTCTCCCGGCATGGTCGCATTTTTGCGCAGCGCCAGTCAGGCCACTCGACGCCTGGGTTCCATTTGCACCGGCGCCATCGCCTTGGCCGAAGCGGGTTTGCTGGATGGCCGGCGGGCGACCACGCACTGGTGTCATGCGCCGGCATTGCAGCGGGCGTACCCGAAAGTGAAGGTGGAAGAGGACCGGATCTTCATCAACGACGGTAACGTCTGGACTGCGGCGGGCATGAGCGCGTGCGTCGACCTGGCCTTGGCGCTGGTTGAAAAGGATCTGGGCGCCGAAGTGGCGCGGCGCGTAGCCCGGCAATTGGTGGTGTATCACCGGCGCGCGGGCGGACAGTCGCAGTTTTCGGTGATGCTCGAACTCGAACCCAAGACTGACCGCATCCAGTCCGCGCTGATCTACGCCAAGCAGAACCTGAAGTCCGAGCTGTCGGTCGAGGCGCTGGCCAGCGCGGCCAACCTCAGCCCGCGACAGTTCAGTCGTGTCTTCCATGCCGAAACGGGTCAATCGCCGGCCAAGGCCATCGAGAACCTGCGGGTGGAGGCGGCGCGTCTGATGATGGAAACCGGCCGGCACGCCATCGATGTGGTGGCGACAGAGACCGGTTTTGGTGATCGCGAGCGTATGCGCCCGGCCTTTATTCGCGCCTTTGGCCAGCCGCCGCAAGTCATCCAGCGCGCCAATCGCGGCTGATCCCGGAAAATTATGGTCGAGCGCTTTACTGTGGCGAGGGAGCTCGTCGGAACGCCGCACCGTCCCGTTCGACTGCGCAGCAGTCGCAAAATCCAACGGGTACGGTTTGTCCTGAAAGGTGGTGTATTCGACATTTGAGCCAAAATATTATTGGCGTAATCTGGATCTCGTTGAAACCATTCCTCCAACGAGATCACCGCCATGACCATCGTCAAAGCCGCCGCCGTCCAGATCGCGCCTGTGCTCTACAGCCGTGAAGGCACTGTAGAAAAGGTCGTCAACAAGATCCGTGAACTCGGCGAAAAGGGTGTGCAGTTCGCCGTTTTCCCTGAAACCATCGTGCCGTACTACCCGTATTTTTCCTTCGTGCAGGCTCCGTTCAAAATGGGCGCCGAGCACTACAAACTGCTGGACCAGGCCGTCGTCGTGCCTTCCGCGACCACCGATGCCATCGGCAAAGCCGCGAAGGATGCCAACATGGTGGTGTCCATCGGCGTCAATGAACGTGATGGCAGCACCCTCTACAACACTCAGCTGCTGTTCGATGCGGACGGCACCCTGATTCAGGCACGACGCAAGATTTCGCCGACCTATCACGAACGTATGATCTGGGGCATGGGGGACGGTTCCGGCCTGCGCGCTACCGACAGCGCCGTCGGCCGCATCGGCCAACTGGCTTGCTGGGAACATTACAACCCGCTGGCGCGTTATGCCTTGATCGAAGACGGTGAACAGATTCACGCCTCGATGTACCCCGGCTCATTTGCCGGCCCGTTGTTCACCCGCCAGATGGAAGTCAGCATCCGCATGCACGCGCTGGAATCGGCGTGCTTCGTGGTGAACTCGACGGCCTGGTTGTACCCGGAACAGCAGGCGCAGATCATGGCCGACACCGGCTGCGAGATCGGCCCGATCTCCGGCGGCTGTTACACCGCGATCATCGATCCGCAAGGTGAGGTTGTCGGTGCATTGACCGAAGGTGAGGGCGAGGTGATCGCGGATATCGACCTGTTCCAGATCGAAATCCGCAAGCGCCAGATGGATGGCCGCGGACACTACAGCCGTCCGGAAATCCTCAGCCTCAACATCGACCGCACGCCCCATCGCCATGTGCATGAACGTAACTCGCAGCCGAAGCCGGTTGTCGCCGCCCAAACGGAAGAAGTGACCCAGTAATCATCGCCACAAAAAAAGGCACCTTCATCGTTGGATGAAGGTGCCTTTTTCGTGGGTATCGTCCTTACAGCTCCATACCCAAAAAGATCAATGTATTGCCATGGGCTTCTGCGGCGGCGCGCTGGTTGTAGCTGTCGCGGTGCGAGCAGTTGAAGCCATGTTCGGCTTCCGGATACACGACGATTTCAACGTTGTCGTTGTTGTCGAAGCGCTCGGCGATTTTCTCGACGGCTTCCAGCGGAATGTGGCTGTCCTGTTCACCGAAATGCATCAACAGCGGCACTTCGATTTCATCGGCACGGTCCAGTTGGTTCTGGATGCCGCCGCCGTAATAGGCGATGGCCACGTCCACCAGCCCGTTGGCGGCAGTGTGGTACGAGAGCAGGCCGCCAAAGCAGTAGCCGATGGACGCGATTCCGCCGTCCAGGCCCGGTTGGGCTTTCAGGGCGTCGATGGCCAGTTCGATGTCTTTCTGCGCCTTGCCGACGTCGGTGGCGTTCATCAACTCGACCGCGCGTTTCCAGCCGGCTTCGTCGTAGGTCAGTTCGATACGGTGGCCGCTGCGCCAGAACAGGTCCGGCGCGATCACCAGGTAGCCGTCGGCGGCGTACTGTTCGGCGACGGAGCGAATGTGTTCGTTGACGCCGAAGATCTCCTGGATCAGCACGATCCCCGGGCCTTTCTGGGTATGCGGAATGGCCAGGTAGGCGCCGAATTTACCTTCGGCGCTGTCGATCTCGATCCATTGGGTGGTCACGCTCATGGTGGCTCCTGTCTACGCAAGTGAGGTGGGAGGTACAGCTTGCCACATTAACATTTCAGCGATTGTTGCGACGCCAGAAGAATCGGGCCAGCAATGCATCGAGGCTGAGCTTGCCGGCACCCGAGAGCAACAGTGGCATCAGGGCGGCGAGGTAGATCAGCGGCAGTTTGAAGTTACCGTACCCCTTGTTGGTGATGGAGTAACCCTGGGCAAGCTCACTCAATGTAGACCAATCCGCCGGCCAGTGAACGGCAGCGGTCGCAACGACAGTCACCACGATCAACGCGATGGCGGAAATCCGCGTGCCCAGCCCGACGAGGATGGCGAGGGCGAAAACCAGTTCGGCCCACATCGACAGTTCCCAGTTCAGTGTGGCCGGCACGTGGTTGAAGGGAAACGGGAAGCGGTCCTGGATGTCGGCGAACCAGTTTTCGCCATTCCACTTTTCCAGGCCCGACTCGAAGAATTCCCAGGCGATGAACACCCTTAACGTCAGGGGGGCGAGCCAGCTACCGGCACGATCAATATTCAGGTGCAGGCCTTTCACGGCCGATGAGATTGCAGCATTCATGGACTTGGTCTCCGTTCAGTCAAGGATGCGCGGCCAGACGGCCCCGCGCAGGGTTACTCGCTGGCGCCGCACTTGCCTTCGCCGCATTTGCCTTCAGCCGGTTTTTCAGCGGTGTCGGCCTGGGCCTGGCTGTAGCCGTGGGCCAGCTGTTTCATGCTGAACGCTTCGGATTCGGAAGCCGACGCGACGTTGGACAGGGCCAGGCCGCCTGCGATGATCAGGCCGAGGGTCAGGGAAGAAGTCGAGAGCTTGAACATGGTGATACTCCGTAGCATGAGTGAGTTGAGCGCTTTGATCGGCTGGGCCAATCGACAGGCACATTTCATCAATCGGGTGTATCTGCGATGTGTCGCGGGTGCGGGGTTTTATGGGCGGGGTGTGTCAAAAACGGGGCTGTATACACACTGATACACAGACAATGCAAATCCCCTGTGGGAGCGGGCTTGCTCGCGAATGCGGTGTGTCAGACACATCAATGGTGACGGATACACCGCATTCGCGAGCAAGCCCGCTCCCACAGGGGACAGTGGTGTTTATGAGATTGTGCTCAGGCATCTGTGATCTGCTGCTGACCGCCAGCGTCTAGCGTCAGTGTCCCCGCAATCCCATGGGGCGAGACTTCGGAAGCCGGCATGCAAGCGCTGTTGAACGAGATCCTTGAAGCAGTTCGTCCCCTGATCGGTCAGGGCAAGGTGGCTGATTACATTCCTGCCCTCGGCACGGTGCCGGCCAACCAGTTGGGCATTGCCGTGTATGGCAACGACGGCGAACTGTTTTGCGCCGGCGATGCCCACACGCCGTTCTCGGTGCAAAGTATTTCCAAGGTCTTCAGCCTGGTGCAGGCCATCGACCATTCCGGCGAAGCCATCTGGCAGCGCCTGGGCCACGAGCCTTCCGGTCAGCCGTTCAACTCGCTGGTGCAACTGGAGTTCGAGCGCGGACGCCCGCGCAATCCGTTCATCAACGCTGGCGCGCTGGTGATCTGCGACATCAACCAATCGCGTTTTGCCGCACCGGCGTTGTCGATGCGCGACTTTGTCCGGCGCCTGTCGGGCAACCCGCAGGTGATGGTGGACGGCAAGGTCGCCGAGTCCGAGTACCAGCACCGTGCACGCAACGCCGCCATGGCGTACCTGATGCAATCCTTTGGCAACTTTCACAACGATGTCGAAGCGGTGCTGCGCAGTTATTTCAGCCATTGCGCCTTGCGCATGAGTTGCGTGGACCTGGCCCGGGCGTTCTGCTTCCTGGCCAACGATGGTTTCTGCAAGCACAGCGGTGAACAGATCCTCAGCGCCCGCCAGACCCAGCAAGTCAACTCGATCATGGCCACCAGCGGCCTTTATGACGAGGCGGGCAACTTCGCTTATCGCGTCGGTCTGCCCGGCAAGAGCGGCGTGGGCGGCGGGATCGTCGCCGTGGTGCCGGGGCAGTTCACGGTGTGCGTCTGGTCGCCGGAACTGAATACGGCCGGCAACTCGCTCGCGGGTATGGCGGCGTTGGAATTGCTGAGCCAGCGGATTGGCTGGTCAGTGTTTTGAGCAATTCGAGCGGGCGGGGTTAATGACGCTCCGGGGATTTTCCTATACATTTTCTGACCGCCCCTTGCATGGTGAAACCGCTTCATGTCTCTTGCGCTCGAACGTCTAGTCGCTGGCACGCAAATTCCTTTCGCTGGTAACCGCGTCACCGTGGTCAGCCCCGAACTGGCCTTGCGGTTTCAGCCCGGGGACCACCTGCTGGTGGAGCAGGTCAGCGGTGAGCTGTTGCTGATTCCCGTCGCGGACCAGAAAGCGGCGGCGGTCGCGATCGAGCGGGCCGAAGCGGCGTTTACGGCGATGGCCGCCGTTTCGGATCAGGCAATCAGTGAGTTTTTCGACTGCTTTGCCCAGCGCCTTGAAGATCAGGACTGCTGGAACTTGATCGAGGCGGCCAACCTGGCCGACATCGAATGGGCCAGGTCCCGTGGCCGCTCGACCACGCGGTTACTCGCCGATGAACGCATGCGTCGCGACATGATCGCCGGCCTCAGGGCCTGGCGCGATGCGTCCGCCACCCGCGGAAAAGTGATCAGTTGCGTCGAACATGACGGCTGGAAAGTCGAGCAGGTGGTTTCGCCCCTGGGCATCGTCGCCTTCGTCTTCGAAGGCCGGCCGAATGTCTTCGCCGATGCCGCCGGTGTGCTGCGTACCGGCAACACCGCCGTGCTGCGCATTGGCAGCGATGCCTTGGGCACGGCGCAAGCCATCGTCACCCACGCGTTGAACCCGGCACTGAGCGACGCCGGATTGCCGGTGGGCGCGGTGTCGCTGGTGGAAAGCGTCAATCACGCCGCCGGTTGGGCGATGTTCGCCGACCGGCGCCTGTCGCTGGCGGTGGCCCGAGGTTCGGGACGTGCCGTCAGCCAGTTGGGCAGCATCGCGCAACAGGCCGGCACCGCCGTCAGCCTGCATGGCACCGGTGGCGCCTGGCTGATCGCCGACAAGGACGCCGACGCCCAGCGTTTTGCCGCCGTCGTGCGCAATTCCCTGGACCGCAAAGTCTGCAACACCCTGAACGTCTGCCTGATTCACCGCGACCGCGCCGCCGAACTGGTGCCGCTGTTTCTGCAGGCCTTGAAACGGGCTGGCGCCGCCCGGGACGAGGGCTGCAAGTTGCACATCGTCGAGGGCAGCGAGACGTACCTGCCTTACGATTGGAGAACCGCGAAGGTCGACGTCTGCCGCGCCGAAGGTTATCAAACCGAAGCCTTGGCCGAACCGCTGCCCGAAGATCAACTGGGCCGGGAGTGGGAATGGGAAGAAACCCCGGAAGTCAGCCTGAAAATCGTCGATGACCTGGACAGCGCTATCGCCTTGTTCAACCGCTACAGCCCGCAATTCACCGTGTCGTTGATCAGTGAAGAGGCCGAGGCCCATGAGCGTTTCTACAACGCGGTCAACGCGCCTTTTGTCGGCAACGGCATCACCCGTTGGGTCGACGGACAATACGCGCTGAACAAGCCGGAACTGGGGCTTTCGAACTGGGAAAGCGGCCGCCTGTTTGCCCGCAGCGCGATTCTTTCGGGTGATGGCGTGTTCACGATTCGCAGCCGCATGACGCAGACGGATCTTTCGGTCAAACGCTGACCACTCCGAGCACAATCGCGGACCGCACTATAATTAAGGGTGTCCGCGTCTGTGTCATGCGAGAGAGGTCTGCCATGAAACTTCATTCCTTGGAGCATTACTCCCATCAGCTGGAAATGATCGCGCACGATGCGTGGCTGACCGCTCGGGTGAAGTCGGCCCTGGCGATGGCCGATCCGGCCCTTAGTCTGCAAGTCCATGTCAAAACCCTGGCGGGCACTGTGGTGTTGAGCGGTCGCGTCAACACCCATAAACAGTGTGAGCAGGCCGTTGCGCTGGCTCGCACGGTTCAGGGTGTCAATGAAATCGATGCCAGGGAATTGCTGACGCACGTGTTCACCCCGGGAAGCGTTCCAACACCGCCGAACGCCGAGGAAAGCCCGGAGATCCGGTCATCATCGTCAACCAAACCGGACGACAAATGATGCCCGCACGATGAGTCGATGCAGCGCCCCCGTGGATGGGGCACTGCATCGATCACCGGCTGACCTGACTCAAGCGGCTTCGACCGCTTTGCCGTAAACGGCGCAGGTGGTCGGATGCTCGACCAGCGACACGAACGTTCGGCTATTGCCTTCCAGCGCATCGATGGATCCTGTCTCGATGTCGTAAACCCAGCCGTGCAGGTTCAACTGACCTTTTTCCTGTGCCAGGCGCACGCTTGGGTGAGTCTGGATGTTGGCCAGCTGGGCGATCACGTTTTCCCGCACCATCGCACTCACCTTCGCCGCGTCACTGGCGTGAGGGCGCGATTCGTTGATCACTTTCGCCGACTCGGCGTGTTGCAACCAGCCGCTGACGGCGGGCAGGTGATCCATGCATTTGCACGAGGCGACGGCAGTCATGGCGCCGCAGTCCGAGTGGCCGCAGATCACGATGTCGGTGACGCCGAGCACGGCCACCGCGTATTCGACCGTGGCCGATACCCCGCCCGGATGCGGGCTATAGGAGGGCACGATGTTGCCGGCGTTGCGGATCACGAACAGTTCGCCGGGCTCTTGCTGGGTCAGCAGTTCCGGCACGACACGACTGTCGGAACAGGTGATGAACAGTGTGCCGGGGTGTTGCGTGGTGGCCAGGTGTTTGAACAAGTCGGTGCGTTGCGGAAAGGCTTCCTTCTGGAACTTCAAAAAACCGTCGATGAGCGTTTTCATGGGGGACTTCCTCGGGTGTGGTAGGCAATGCTCAGTTCGAACAACCGGTGCCGAATTCGCTGTATTGCAGGACGTGTTTTGCGCCTTTCGAATCCAGGTATGTCATCTCCACCGGTGCCGCACCGCAGACATCGGCGACCGGAGTGATGGCCAAGACCTGAGCGATGTCCAGGTCCATACCGTATCGATACGCAACCACTTCATCCTCGGCTTGAACCTGGGCAGATACGCCCGCAATCAGCGACAGGACCAATAGAATTTTTTTCATGGGGCATCCTCCAGACGAATGTGGTGGCCAAACAAAAGTGGTGGGTGTTCAGGCTGGCCCGCACGTGAGTGCGGGCCGGTACATTTAGAAGGGACGCAGTGGCAGGAACTTGCCGTCGAGGGTGATCACGGCGCGGGAGCCGCCTTCCGGGTCTTCGACTTTCTTCATGTCGAGCTTGAAGTTGATCGCGCTGATGATGCCGTCGCCGAATTGTTCATGAACCAGGGCTTTCAGGGTGGTGCCGTAAATCTGGATCATCTCGTAGAAGCGGTAGATGGTCGGGTCGGTCGGGACACCAGAGAGGCTGCCGCGCAGCGGGATGATCTGCAGGCGGGCCACGGTGTCGGCGTCCAGGTCGAGTTTTTCACCGATCACTTTGGCGGCGGCTTCCGGCAGTGGATGCTGACCGAGAAGGGCGGCGGTGACGTAGGCCAGGCCAAGGCCGGTGCCGTCGGCCAGGTCCTGCCAGGACAGATTTTTGCGCGCCTTGGCGTCGAGGATCGACGTGGTCAGGGCCAGACTCGGGTCGTTGTAAGCGTGGGACTGTTGCATGGGGTTTCTCCTGTCGGCGTGGTGTTGCTTGGGTGTGAAGCCATCTTCTGCCGATTGACCCATAGCGTCCAAGACCGATATACAATGCTTCGCATAAGTCCTGCCTATAGGTTGAATCCTGATGTTGCTCCGACATTTGCGTTATTTGCTGGCGGTCGCCGACCACGGCGGTTTCACCCGTGCAGCCGAGGCGCTGCACGTGTCACAACCAACCTTGTCGCAACAGATCCGCCAACTCGAAGAAACCCTGGGCGTGAGCCTCTTTGACCGCACCTCGCGCACGGTCAAACCGACTGACGCAGGCGAGGCCTATATCGAGTGCGCCCGGCGGGTGTTGGTAGAACTGGAGGCGGGCAAACGAGCCCTGCATGACGTGAAGGATCTGTCCCGGGGGACGCTGCGGCTGGCGATGACGCCGACCTTCATGGCGTATCTGGTCGGGCCGTTGGTGCGCGACTACGTGGCGCGGTATCCGAACATCCACCTGCAGATTTTCGAGCTGTCGATGGACGACATCGAGGCAGGGCTGCTGGATGACTCGCTGGACATCGCCATTGCGTTTGATGAGGTCCGGAACGCCGACATCGAGTCGATCCCGGCCTTTACCGAGACGCTGGGGGTGATGGTGGGGCGCAATCATCCGTTGTACGAAAGCCGTGTCGCGTTATCCGCGGAAGCCGTGGCGCACCTGGAATTTGCATTACTGGCGCCGGATTTCGTCACCCGCACCCGTATCGATGAGTATTTCGCCCAAGAACAAATCACCCCGAAAGTGGCGATCGAGGTGAACTCGGTGAGCACGTTGCTGGAAGTCATCCGGCACACGGCAATCGCCACCGTCCTTCCGGAAGCCATCGCTACTCAGGAGCGCGCGTTGCACAGGATTCCTTTGCAGGGTGAGGCGCCCAAACGGGGGGCTGCGCTGCTGCGACGCAAAAACAATTATCACAGTGCCGCGTCGGAGGCCTTTATGGCGCTGGTGCTGGGGACGGCCGAGTCGTCGAGTTCAGTCATCCACTGACTGGCACACACCATTGGGGGCCTTGCCGGTGGAGGTCACGGCCACCGAGTCGTCATCGGCCAGGACGATGGACAGCGTGATGCCGGAGCCCTTGGCTTCGAAGCGGCGCTCGTTGATGGCTTTGGTTTCGGCTTCCTTGCTGTTGATCATCACCGGCCCGTCCTGATCTGCCTGGACAAGGATCTTGCCGGGGCACTCCACTGCGAACGACGGGACACCGTCGACGCTGTTTGCCTGCGCAGCACTCGTCATCAGCAACAACAGCAGTAATTTCAGCTTTGGTTTCATCGCAAGTCTCCAGGGACCCACCGCGGATACGCTTAACGATAGCTTTGTTTGGCGCAGTGGAGACAAACAAAAAGGCCCCGCTCGATCATTCGAGCGGGGCCTTTTTCATGGTGCTGGATTATCAGTAGAACCGGTCAATCACCCGAACTTCATTCTGGTTCTGCATCGAGGCCCAGGCCTGTTTCAGCGTTTGCAGAACATTACCGATGAAGTCCTTGTCGGCGGCGGCTTTCTTGCCGACATAGCCCTGGCCGCGACGGTACATCTTCAGTCGGGCCAGCAGGTTCTGGTTGTTCTGGTCGAATTCGGCTTCATGGGCATGCGGCGACAGGCAGTCGATATGCACCTGGCCCGACTTGCTGATCCACAGGATATGGCTGTCGTGGCTGTCTTTTTGTGCAGCAAACATACGAGCCAGTTCATCGATGGTGGGTTGATTGTTCAGATTCATAATAAAGCCCCTTGACCATTTGGTGATCTTTCAAAGTTGATTCGCTAATACAGGTAGCCCATCGGTTAGTTGATCCCTGGCACCGAAACCAGGACGTCAGCGGTCTGCCGCCAAAATGACGGGGTCCCGCGTCTGTTGCATGTAGTCGTGTTGAATAACTGCTACGCAATAGCGTCACAACGAAGAGAAGCAGCGATAACCTTCGGGCCACTACCGACGTTTTCAGGGTCGGCCACAAGCTTCATGAGGATTGATCGCCAGCGCTTCTCGTCCTTGTACTGGACGTTCGGGCCAGGTCAGCTTCTTCAATCTGCCTTGTGGGCAGCGTGTATCCGGGAAAAACAGCTCGGCGGTCAGACGAGCTTGCTCAAACATGTTGCCGTACTCCCGATCGGGGAGATGTCTGCATCATGCAAGGGCAAATCGGAGGCGTCAACGGTTTTGTAGTGATTATTTTCAAGCACTACATATTGTCGGACAAAGCTGTTTGGAATGAAAAGGTGAGGCAGGAAGACGCCATTCAGGACGATGGTTACGCGCTTTGGAAGCGGTAGAAGGTGCAGGGATATCCGTCCACCGGCTGCTGATGCAGGGCGAAAATGCCACCGGTAAGATCAGTCATCACCCGAGCCCAGAACAACCGCGCGGGCTGATTGGCGTCGATGTGGAAAATCTGCCATTGACCGGGGAGCTGGCTCAAGAGGGTGGAAACGACAAACGTCGCGACACCCTGGCCACGAAAGCGGCGGCTGACGAACAGGTAGCCGATGTTGTGTTCGGCACCGGGAAGATGGGTGTGGTTATCCACGGTCACGAAACCGGCCAGTTCCCCGTCGACCTTGATCAGATACGGGCGGGTGGCGGGGTTGCGCCAGTAATCCTGTTGGTCCTGGATGTTGAAGAAACCATTCGCACCAAATTTCAGCGGCAGCCATTCACTGAAGTCGTGCAGGTAGAACTGCATCAGGTTTTCAATGGTTTCCAGTTCATCGCGCTGTGCGGCGTGCAGTTCAATCGAAGGCATGCGGGCTCGCTCCTGATGTCAGCGGATTTGATGAACAGTAGACCATCGCTCGATCAAGCCTTGCTCGCCGGTTTCGCCGTGCGTTTGCTGGCGGTAGCGGGTTTGCGCTTGGTCGGTTTGCGTTTGTTTTTCCACGGTGCGGCGCCGCGTCCGGCAGGGCTTGCCGGGCCGCTGATGGTCAGGCTGAGGCCGGCACAGCGGGCCACCTGCTTGCTCATCCACGCGGCTTGTTTGGTGACGAACTCTTCCAGGCTCATTTCGCCGCTTTGCACCATGTCCAGCGCCTGTTCCCAGATTGCCGTGGTGCCCGGGTCGGCAATCGCGCGCGGCACCGCATCGATCAGGCTGAACGCGGCCGGCGTCGCGGCCAGGGCCTTGCCGTTCTTGATCAGGTAACCACGATCGAGCAAGCCCTGGATGATCGAGGCGCGGGTGGCTTCGGTGCCGATGCCGGTGGTGTCCTTGAGTTTCTGCTTGAGCAGCGGGTCTTCCACCAGTTTGGCGACGTTCTTCATCGCCTTGATCAGGTCACCTTCGGTGAATGGCTTGGGCGGTTGGGTCCAGAGGTCCTTGAGTTTCACATCGGCCACTGCGCATTCACGCCCTTCGGCCAATGTCGGCAGTGTTTGCGGTGCCGGTGCTTCACGGCCCTTGGCCGGGGCGAGGGCCTCGGGCAAGGCGCGTTTCCAGCCAGGCTCGATGATCTGCTTGCCGACGGCGCGCAAGTCTTCACCGGCACAGTCGAAGTCAGCCTGGGTCCGGTCGTATTCATGATTGGGCAGAAACTGCGCCAGATAACGCGCCCGGATCAAGGTGTAGACCGCACGCTGCTTGCCCGCCAGCCGATCAAGGTTTTTTGCCGCGGCAGTCGGGATGATGCCGTGGTGAGCGCTGACTTTCGCGTCGTTCCATGCCCGTGAGCGCCGCTGTGGTTCCAGGTAATCCTGCAAGGCGTTGAGGGCGGGATCAGCCTGCCTCAACGCCGCCAGAATACCTGGCGCTTCGCTGTGTTGACTGAGCGGCAGGTAGCCACAATCACTGCGCGGATAGGTAATGACCTTGTGGGTTTCGTAAAGCGCCTGAGCGATGTCGAGGGTTTCCTGAGCGCCGAGGCCAAGCTTCTTCGAACAGATTTCCTGCAGGGTGCCCAGGTCGAACGGCAGCGGTGCCACTTCACGCATCCGCTCGGTGCGCAGCTTGATCACCCGCGCACTCGCCGCACTGCCAATCGCTGCCGCCGCTTGTTGCGCCAGTGTCTGGTTGAGGCAGCGATCCTGATCGTCGCAAGCGTCGGAGGCCGCGCGCCACTGCGCGGTGAACGCAGTGCCATCGTGCAGCAGTTGCACGTCGATGGCCCAGTAAGCCACCGGGACGAAATCGGCAATGCTGCGGTCGCGATCCACCACCAGCCGCAGGGTCGGCGTTTGCACCCGGCCGACCGGCAACACGCCCTGATAACCGGACTGACGCCCCAGCAACGTGAACAACCGGCTCATGTTCATCCCGATCAGCCAGTCGGCCCGTGAACGTCCCAATGCCGAATGATAGAGGCTGAACGTTTCCGCTCCCGGTTTCAGTGCAGCCAACGCCTTGCGGATTGACGCATCGTCCAGCGCCGAGAGCCACAACCGCTGGATCGGCCCGCGATATCGACAATGCTCCACCAGTTCCCGGGCGATCATCTCGCCCTCACGGTCGGCATCGGTGGCGATCACCAGCTCATCGGCCTCGCCGAGCAAGCGTTTGACGGCCTTGTATTGACTGGCGGTGCGCGGCTTGACGGTCATTTTCCATTTGTCCGGAATGATCGGCAGATCCGCCAGCACCCAGCGTTTGTAGCGCGCGTCATAGGCATCCGGCGGCGCGGTTTCCAGCAGATGGCCGATGCACCAGGTCACCGTGACGTCCGTTCCCAGCCAGCAGCCGTCGCCGCGACGCCGGGCGCCGAGCACGGCCGCAATGTCTTTGGCCTGGGAAGGTTTTTCACAGAGGTACAACCGCATAACCACCATCGTTCATCAGCTGCCGGGAGGTGCACAGAATGGCGGCTGATGAGCGATGGAGCAATCTTTATCTGTATGGATGTACAGCTCGTACATGTCCAGACATTGCAACGATCTGCAGATCGTGGTGTTCAATGAGAGGACACGAACTGCGCGTTCTCCAGGGGCGGCAGGGCGAACGAGCCTTTCATTCGCGTCACCTCATCGGTGGGTGTACGACCAAACAGCCTTTTGAATTCGCGACTGAACTGCGAACCGCTTTCATAGCCGACTTGCGAAGCGGCCGACGCGACGCTGCAACCGTTGCGCGCCATCAGCAGCCGGGCCTGATGCAGGCGCGTGGTCTTCAGGTACTGCATCGGCGAGGTATGGGTGATCGCTTTGAAATGAGCGTGGAAGGTCGGCACGCTCATGTTGGCCTCCCTGGCCAGAACTTCCACCTCCAGCCGTTCGCCGAGGCTGGCGTGGATTTTTCGCAGGGCCAGGGATATTCGGCCAAAACGGCCTTTGGCGGTGAGGGCGGCGCGCATCGATCCGCCCTGGGCGCCGGTAAGAATCCGGTAATAAATCTCCCGCACCAGGGCCGGCCCGAGCAGGCGACTGTCCAGCGGCGAGTCGAGCGCCTCCAGCAGCCTCAGGACCGATTGGCTCAGACGCGGCTCCATGGGCGAGGCGAACATGCCTTGGGGCGCCGCGAAAGGTTGGTCGTCGAGTTGCAATATCAGCTCGGCGACGAGGTTGAAGTCCAGGTGCAGATAGATCGCCAACAGCGGTTCGTCCTCACTGGCGTCGGTTTCCATGGTGAAGGGCACCGGGACAGTCACCGCCAGATAATGCCGGGCATCGTAGAGGTAGGTCGTTTCCCCCCAGTAACCTCGTTTGCGCCCCTGGCAGACAATGACGATGCCCGGATCGTAAAGCACCGGGGTGCGATGCAGCGGACGGTTCGAGCGCAGCAAACGCACATCCGCCAGCGCGGTGAGGTTGTAGCCTTCGTCCGGGGCGAGCCGGCCGAGCAGGGCGATCATCCGTTGCTGGCAATCGTTTTGGTCTACGGCTGGTAGGCTCACGTTTCGGTCCTGCTGCGTGTTCATTGGGGATGAATGTGAACCCGCCGTCCGCACAAAGCAATCAATCCATAGGATTAGGCAAATAACTTGTAGCAATGGGCGTTCAGTCAGCGCGTCCGCGCTTCTACCATGGTGTCGAGCCTGACTGCCGCGCTGTGTGGCAGCAATACCGAGGTGGAATGTGACCATGAGTACGAAAAAGACCCTCTTCATCACTGGCGTCAGCAGCGGTTTCGGCAAGGCGTTGGCCAACGAGGCACTCGCGGCGGGGCATCGGGTGATCGGCACCGTGCGCGGCGAATCGGCGCGGGTTGAATTCGAGGCGCATGCCTCGAAACAGGCGTTCGGTCGATGCCTGGATGTCACTGACTTCGCGCGCATCGACGCGGTGGTGGCTGAGGTCGAAGCCAGCCTCGGCCCGGTGCATGTCTTGGTCAATAACGCCGGGTATGGCCACGAAGGTATTTTCGAGGAGTCGGCCCTTGAAGAAATGCGCCAGCAGTTCGAGGTGAATGTGTTCGGCGCGGTGGCGGTGACCAAGGCGTTCGTGCCCTTTTTTCGCCAGCGCCGGGCAGGGCACATCATCAACATCACGTCGATGGGCGGTTTCATCACGATGCCTGGCATTGCCTATTACTGCGGGAGCAAGTTTGCACTGGAGGGGATTTCCGACACCTTGAGCAAGGAACTCAAGCCATTCGGCATCGCGGTCACGGCCGTTGCGCCGGGTTCGTTTCGCACCGATTGGGCCGGGCGTTCAATGCGTCGATCCGAACGCAGCATTGCCGAATACGATGCCTCCTTCGATCCGATCCGTAGCGCGCGGCAGAACAAGAGCGGCAAACAGTTGGGCGATCCGGTGAAAGCCGCGCGAGCCATGCTGACGTTGATTGACAGTGAGGCGCCACCCGCGCACCTGTTGCTCGGGAGCGACGCGTTGCAGCTGGTACGCGAGCGGCTGGAGGCGATGACGCGCGATATCGAGGCGTGGGAGGCGGTGAGCCGGTCCACGGACGGATAAAGCGCTTGATCCCGTTCGGCTGCGAAGCCGTCGTGATGGCAAAATCTGGGTTATACCTGACGTTGTGTTCTCACGTTTTGGGGCCGCTGCGCGGTCCATCGCGGGCAAGTCGGACCGCCGCTCGCACGCTCCCACAGGTTTATCATCATCCCGAGGAACGCAATTCATGAAAAGCTCCGGTCCCAGTCCTGTCATCACCATTGCCGAGCAGCCGGGCTGCCTGCTGGTGAAGTTTCACGATATTCAGGTGGCCGCGTCCACCCGCGCGCTGGTGCTGCTGGAGGCCAATTACCCTCCGGTGTATTACGTCCCGCGGGAGGACATCGACGAGCAATATTTTGCCCGCACCGATCACACCAGCTATTGCCCTTACAAGGGCGACGCGAGCTATTTTAGCCTGCAGATTACGGGGCATGAGGGGGCCAATGCGGCATGGAGTTATGAAAACCCCAAAGTGTCGGTAGAACAGATCAAGAATCATGTGGCCTTCTATCCCGATCAAGTGAAGTTCGAGATTCTCGAAAACATTGAATGAGGGGCGCTTCAGCGAAGATAGAGCTTCTAAGGCTGACAACCCCGTCACACCTACGGGTGAGGCGGGGTTTGGCCAATACAGCTATTGCCAATCACCTCCTGTACCGATGACAATGCGATTAATTATCAGTCGCGAATTATTCCATTGTCATGTCCGCCAACGATTTGTCCCTGCGCAGCGCCGTCAATGATCTGTATTGCGACCACCACAGTTGGCTTAATGGCTGGCTGCGCAAGCGCTTGGGTAACGCCTTCGATGCGGCGGATCTGGCGCAGGACACCTTCGTCCGGGTGATCAAGGCGCGCAACGCGCTGGAGATACGCGAGCCGCGGCCGTACCTGTCGATGATCGCCAAGGGCTTGTTGATTGACCTGTTCCGCCGGCGTTCGCTGGAACAGTCGTATCTGGAAGCCTTGGCGGCCATGCCCGAAGGGCAACAACCTTCGCTGGAAGAGCAGGCGATCCTGCTGCAAGCCCTGATGGAAATCGATCGTTTGCTGCAAGGGTTGGGGCCGAAGGTCAAACAGGCGTTCATTCTGTCTCAGTTCGAAGGCCTGACCTACCCGCAGATTGCCCAGCGCCTGGGCGTCAGCGTGCGCACCATCAACAATCACATGGCCAAGGCCATGGAGCATTGCTGTCTGATGCAAATCCAGTTGCAGCTGGCATGAGCCTTTCACCCGCCGAATTGAAGGCGATCAGTGTCGCGGCTCAGTGGTATGCACGCCTACAGTCAGGTGTCGCGACCGACACCGATCGCGCGGCATGGAACGAATGGCTGCTCGCCGACCCTGTGCACACTCAAGCCTGGCAGCGCATGGCCGCCGTCGGCGAGCAAATGAGTCGCGTGCCTGGCGCCTTGGCCTCACCGGCCTTGCGCGGCGCTGACAGCTCGCGTCGGCAGGTGTTGCGTAGTGTCGTGGTACTGGCCTCGGCCGGTTCGCTGGGTTGGTTGGGATGGCGCAGTGAAACAAGCCAGAACCTGTTCGCCGATTTCCGCACTGCCGTGGGTGAGCGCCGGGAATTCCGTCTGGCGGATGGCAGCTCATTGCTGCTGAATACCGACACGTCGGTCAACCAGCGTTTCGATGGGCACCAACGGGTGCTGGAACTGTTGTGGGGCGAGATGCTTGTTACGACCGCTGTCGATCCTTCGCAGCGACCGTTCAAGGTGGTCACTCGCCATGGCGAGGTGCTGGCGCTGGGGACACGGTTTATCGTCCGGTCCGGGCATCAGGGCGGCGAGGTGGCCGTGCTTGAGAAGGCGGTGGAAGTGACTTCATCTGGCGTTGGCCCGAAGGTGCGCCTCGAGGCTGGCCAGTCCCTGAGTTTCAATCCTGCTTCACTCGGGACGGTACGGCGCAATGATGCTTCGACGGGCGCCTGGCAGCAGGGCAGCATCATCGCCATCAATCGTCCGTTGGCCGAGTTGCTGGCCGACCTGTCGCGCTATCGCACTGGCGTGCTGCGCTGTGATCCGCGCATTGCCCATCTGAAGGTGTCCGGCGCGTTCCCCATCGATAACACGGACCTGGCGCTGGCTGCGCTGGAAAGTGGTTTTTCCCTGCGTATCAGCCGATTCAGTCGCTATTGGGTCAATGTTTCCGGCTGAGGCGACAAAAAATAATTTCAGTCTTTTGCACTTTTCATTCACATCGTTCGGCTCATCCCTCAGTGAGTTTTATTGATGATCTTTGGGGGAGGGTAAGCATGTCTCGGGTCTACACGTCAGGTCGTCTGGCGATTGCAGTGAACGTCGGATTGATCGCGGCAACGTCGATGTGCGTATGGCCGGTCGCGGCGATGGCGGCGCAACAGCAAACTTCGGTTCAATCCTTCGACATTGCTGGCGGCAGTCTGACCGAAGTCCTCAGTCATTTCGCCAGTGCGGCGGGCGCCGCCATTTCCTTTGATGCGCGACAAACCGAAGGGTTGAAGTCCCCCGGACTCAAAGGTGCGTTCGGTGTCAGTGAAGGATTCGCGCGAATTCTGGGCGGCAGCGGTCTGCAAGCCGAACCCCAGGCCAACGGCACTTACGTGCTGCGGCCAGTACCGGCCACCGGCTCGGCACTGGAACTGGGGGCGACCAACATCAACGGGCAGATGCTGGGCGCGACCACCGAGTACAGCGGCTCGTACACCACGGGCGCGGTGACCATCGGCAAGGGCGAGCACTCGCTCAAGGAAACGCCGCAATCGGTCACGGTGATGACCCGCAAGATGCTTGACGACCAGAACCTCAACACCATCGAACAGGTCATGGAAAAGACGCCGGGCATTACTGTCTACGACTCGACCATGGGCGGCAAATATTTCTATTCGCGCGGCTTCCGTATGTCGGGCCAGTACCAGTACGACGGCGTGCCGCTGGATATGGGCAACCTTTATGTTCAGGCCGACAGTTTCAGTGGTGACATGGCGTATTACGACCGGGTCGAAATCCTTCGTGGTGCCGCGGGCATGATGAAGGGTTCGGGTGGTACGGCCGGTGGGGTGAATTTCGTGCGCAAGCGCGGCCAGACCGCGCCGCATACGGACATCACGCTGTCCGGTGGCAGTTGGGACAATTATCGCGGACAGGTCGACACCGGCGGACCGCTGAACGACTCCGGCACGGTGCGCGGCCGGGCGGTAGTCGCCGAGCAGAGCCGGCATTACTTTGTGGACGACGCCAGTCGCAAGGATCAGGTTTATTACGGTGCCCTCGATTTTGATGTGAGCCCCGACACGACACTCGGGCTGGGCGTTGCCTATGAAGACGTCGACGCCAATCCCTGCTGGGGCGGTCTGCCGCGTTACCGGGATCGCAGTGACCTGAAACTCAGCCGCTCCAGCTGCCTCGACCCTTTCTGGAACACCTGGCGCAGCCAGCGCACCACCGTCTTCAGCGATCTGAAACATCAAATCAACGAAGACTGGTCCTTGAAGGTCGCAAGCGTTTACACCAAAAACACCCAGGACATCAAATACGCGTTTGCCTCAGGCGCGGTGACTCCCGGCACCAACACCACGGGTATGCTCGGCAGTATGTATGACTACGACCAGGTCGATTACGGCCTGGATGCCTACGTGGACGGCAAGTTCGACGCGTTCGGCCAACAACACGAATTGGTGGCAGGTTTCAACGCCAGCCGTGCGAAAAAAGACGACTTCTACTCAGTGGCGTTTCTGCCGCAGCGGCAGAATGTGTTCAACCCCGACAAGCATGTTCCTGAACCGGACGACAGCTACTTCATCGACAACTCGTCTCGCGGCGGGCCGGTCAATTCCGTGACTAAACAGAAAGGCGTTTACTCGACGTTGCGCCTGAAACTGGCAGATCCGTTGACCCTCGTCGTCGGCGGTCGTGTGAGCTGGTACAACTCGGAAACCGACTACGACTTCATCAATACAGGCACCTCGGAACACGCCAGCACCACGGAGACAGGCCAGGTCACGCCATTTGCCGGCGTGCTGCTGGACCTGAACGAGCACCTGACGGCTTACGCCAGCTACTCGGATATCTTTACCCCTCAAGGCAACTTTCGTTCGGAAGACGGTTCGGCCCTCAAACCGCTGGTGGGGCAGAGTTATGAATTGGGGATCAAGGGCGCCTGGTTCGATGGTCGCCTGAACAGCTCGTTCAACCTTTTCCGCACCATCCAGAAGGACCAGGCGCAGACGGACTTCAATTCCTCTTGCCCGTCATCGGATGGCTACTGCTATGTCAACGCGGGAAAAGTGCGCGCCCAGGGTTTCGAGGCCGAGATCAGCGGTGAAGTGATCGAACGATTGCAATTGCTCGCGGGTTACACCTACACCCAGACCAAGACCCTCGACGACATCGACACCAGCCTGAACGGCGCCGCGTTCAACAGTTATGTGCCGAGACACGTGTTGCGCATGTGGGGTGATTACGCGCTGGGCGGTGCTCTCGAGCGGTTCACCCTGGGGGCCGGCGTCAACGCGCAAAGCGATAATTTCCGCGTCTCTCCGGCCACTGGCGACAAGATCACTCAGTCAGGTTATGCGATCTGGAACGGTCGGATCGGCTACCGCATCGACGACACCTGGTCGGTGGCGTTGAACGGCAACAACCTGTTCGACAAGCGTTATTACACCACCATCGGTACCGAGAGCTTCGGCAACTATTACGGCGACCCACGCAACTTCATGGTGTCGGTCAAAGCGAGTTTCTGACGCTCGCCTCCCTGGAAAAGCCGCGCCATTGCGCGGCTTTTTAATGATTGCGATCAGCTCACCGAACCGCCTGCACCAGCGTCGATTCATCAATCTGACCAATCGAAGTGACCCCGGTCAACGTCATCGCCACGCGCATCTCTTTGGCGAAAATGTCCAGCATGTTTTCCACCCCGCGTTGACCGTCGGCGGCCAGCGCGTACGCCATGGAACGCCCCAGCAACACGCCTTTCGCGCCCAGCGCCAGCATGCGCACGACATCCAGCCCCGAGCGAATACCCGAGTCGACCAGCACCGTCAGGTCATTGCCCACCGCTTGCATGATCGGCGGTAATGCCTTGGTGGTGGAGAGCACGCCGTCCAGCTGCCGCCCGCCGTGGTTCGACACCACAATGCCGTCCGCGCCAAAGCTGACTGCGTCCCGGGCATCCTGAGGGTCGAGGATGCCTTTGATGATCATCGGGCCTTGCCAGAAATCCCGTATCCATTCCAGATCGCTCCAGCTGATCGACGGGTCGAAGTTGTTAGCCAGCCAGCCCATGTAGTCTTCCAGGGTGACGGCTTTGCCGAGGTACTTCGAGATGTTGCCCAGGTCATGCGGACGACCCATCAGGCCGACGTTGAAGGCCCAGTCGGGTTTGGTCATGGCTTGCAGGATTCTTCGCGAAGACGCAAAGGGCCCGGACATGCCCGAGTGTGCGTCCCGGTAGCGCGCGCCGGGCGTGGGCATATCGACGGTGAACACCAGGTTTTTCACCCCGGCGGCCTTGGCCCGCTCCAGGGCATTTTTCATGAAGCCTCTGTCTTTCAGCACATACAGCTGAAACCAGATGGATTGTCGGCTTTGGGTTGCCACTTCTTCGATCGAGCACACCGAGACTGTAGACAGGCACAGGGGGATGCCTTTGTTTTGTGCGGCCTTGACCGCTTGCACTTCACCACGACGGGCGAACATGCCTGTCAGGCCGACCGGTGCGAGGATGATCGGCATTGCCAGGGGTTGGTCGAAGAGGGTGGTTTCAAGGCTCAGGGTTTCGACGTTTTTCAGAATGCGCTGGCGCAGGCTGATGCCTGTCAGGTCGGCGCTGTTGGCCCTGAGTGTGTGCTCGGCATAAGCGCCCCCATCGATGTAGTCGAACAGGAATCGGGGGAGTTTGCGGCGGGCGGCCTCGCGATAGTCGGATGCGGATGAAATGATCATGGGGCCTCGGTCGGGTGAGTGGCGGGGCGATGGGTGCATCGGGTCAGAGTAGCGAAAACGGCTCGCGTTTGCGGTAATTCTGTTTAGTTGAGGGAATGGATACCGGTTTGATCTCGCGGATGTTCGCGGAACCCTGTGGGAGCTGGCTTGCCAGCGATGGCGGTTTTTCAGGCGACATAGGTTTTGATGGTGTACATATCCGTTGCTGCGATAATGGCGACTTAGGGTTTCGCCCTTACGGCGAGTTACTTGGAAAAGCGCCAAGTAACCAAGCGCCCAGCGCCCCTGACGTACGGTGGCTCGCTAAGGCTCGCCATGCCCTCGCTCCGGTCCTGCTCCGTGGGCCCGCCGCCATCGGCCATCCATGGCCGGGGGCGGCTAACCCGGCATCCATGCCGGGTTGCCCACTGCGCAGAACCTGCGCTCGGCCTTCCGACGGGGCAGATCAAGATCAAAAACAAAGCGAGGCGGCCTGAGAGCCGGCCTGTTTTCCGTCAAAGTCATCGGCGGCGAACACCAATCTCATGCCCACCAAAAATCCCCTGTGGGAGCGGGCTTGCTCGCGAATGCGGATTGGCATTCAGCATTGATGTCGACTGACACGGCCTCATTCGCGAGCAAGCCCGCTCTCACATTTAATCGGGGGTTGCTCAAGAGGGGGGAACGATCAAGTCAGCGAAGCGCGCCCGCTTGACGCCCAGGTCGGCCCGAAGGCCGCCTCGCGGTGCTGTGGCGGTGGTCGCCCCCTCGTGAGGCCGAGTGGAGGTTCTGCGCAGTGGGCAACCCGGCATGGATGCCGGGTTAGCCGCCCCCGGCCATGGATGGCCGATGGCGGCGGGCCCACGGAGCAGGACCGGAAGGAGGGCATGGCGAGCCTAAGCGAGCCACCGAACGAAAGGGGCAAAAGCGCTTGGTTACTTGGCGCTTCTCCAAGTGACCCGCCGTAAGGGCGGAACCAATATCAGCCATCACCCAAAAAACGGATGTGCCCCCAATCGCATGCCCACAATCAACTCATCAACTCATCAACTCATCAACTCATCAACTCATCAACTCATCAAGTCATCAAGTCATCAAGTCATCAAGTCATCAACTCAGATGTCAGTTGGTATCCAGATCCACATTCTTGGTCTCACGCAAACAAATCATCCCCACCACCAGGCTCACCGCCGTAATCACCACCGGATACCAGAGCCCGTAGAAAATGTCACCGGTATACACCACCAACGCAAACGACACCGTCGGCAGGAACCCGCCGAACCAGCCGTTACCGATGTGATAAGGCAGTGACATCGAGGTATAGCGAATGCGCGTCGGGAACAGTTCGACCATCAGCGCCGCCAGCGGGCCGTAGCACATGGCGGAGATGATGATCAGCACCACCATCAGCGCCACGATCATCGGCTTGTTGACCTGTTGCGTATCGGCCTGTGACGGATACCCCGCCAATGTCACTGCGCCGCGCAGGGCCGCTTCATCGTAACCATCGATTTTCACCTCACCAACGCTGACCTGCACACCACTGCCGGCAGGGGCCGCCTGGCTGATGTAGGGCAGGCCCTGTTTCACCAGGAAGGTTTTGACCTTGTCGCAAGGGCTGTCAAATTTCGCCTTGCCCACCGGATCGAACTGGAACGTGCAGGTGGCCGGGTCGGCCAGTACGGTGATCGGCGCCTGGCGGCTGGCCTGGTCGATGGCCGGGTTGGCGTAGTGGGCGATGGACTTGAAGATCGGGAAGTACAGCGCGGTAGCCAGCAAAAGGCCGATCATCAATACCGGTTTGCGCCCGACCTTGTCCGACAGCCAGCCAAAGAAAATGAAGAACGGCGCACCGATGATCACACTGACGATCAACAGACTGTTGGCCAGTGCCGGGTCCATTTTCAGGAACTGGGTGAGGAAGAACAGCACGTAAAACTGCGCCGCATAAAACGTCACCGCTTGCCCGGCGTTGATGCTGAACAGCGCGATCAGCACGACCTTGAGGTTCTCCCATTTGCCGAAGGAATCACGCAGCGGCGACTTGCAGAGTTTGCCTTCCTCTTTCATTTTCACGAACGCAGGAGATTCATGCAGGCTCAGGCGAATCCAGGTCGAGATGCCCAGCAGCACGATCGAAAACAGAAACGGAATCCGCCAGCCCCAGACTTCGAACTGGTCGCCGGTGAAATAACGGCAGCCGAGCACCACGAGCAACGACAGCAGCAAGCCGAGGGTTGCAGTGGATTGAATCCAGCTGGTGTGGAAACCGCGTTTGCCGATGGGCGCGTGTTCCGCGACATAGGTCGCAGCCCCGCCGTATTCGCCGCCCAGGGCCAGGCCCTGAAGCATGCGCAGCACCACCAGAATGATCGGCGCGGCGATACCGATGCTGGCGTAGGTCGGCAGCAGCCCGACGCAGAATGTCGCCACACCCATAAGGATGATGGTGGCGAGGAAGGTGTATTTACGCCCGATCATGTCCCCCAACCGACCGAACACCAGCGCGCCGAAGGGCCGCACGATGAAACCGGCGGCGAACGCCATCAGCGCAAAGATGAACGCCGTGGTGTCGTTGACCCCGGCGAAAAACTGTTTGCTGATCACCGCCGCGAGGGCGCCGTAGAGGAAGAAGTCGTACCACTCGAACACCGTCCCGAGTGACGACGCGAAAATGACTTTGCGGGTTTCGCGGCTCGTGCCGACGCTGCGTGTGATTTCCAGAGGCTGTACATGTTCTGACATATCGGTATCCCTCACAGTGATTGTTTTTGTTGTTCCACTGTCGGCGCCTGCCTTGTGGGCGGGTGCCGCTATTCCTTTGGTCAAGAGACTGCGGTCAGTGCGTTTTCGTCAGGTGCAAAACTCCTTGCGGGTGTTTCCAGAATGAGTTGCGCGGCTTTTTCGGCAATCATCAGCGTAGGCGAACAGGTGTTGCCCGAGGTGATGCGCGGCATGATCGACGCATCGGCGATGCGCAGACCCGGGATGCCATGGACCTTGAGTTGCGCATCGACCACCGCGTCGACGTCGTTGCCCATGCGGCAGGTGCCGACCGGATGGAAAATCGTCGTGCCGATGCGGGCGGCGGCTTCGTGAAGTTCTGCTTCGCTCTGCAGGCTGTCACCGGGCAGGTATTCCACCGGTTTGAAGGCTTGCAGCGCTGGCGCGGAAACGATGCGCCGGGTCAGGCGGATGGCATCGGCCGCAACGCGCAAGTCCTCCGGATGGCTCAGGTAATTGGGTTGAATCAGCGGTGCTTCCTGCGGATCAGCCGAACGAATGTCTATGCGGCCACGGCTTTGCGGACGCAAATCACAGACCGACGCGGTGAAGGCGGGGAAGGCGTGCAGCGGTTCGCCAAAGCGCTCCAGCGACAGTGGCTGCACGTGGTATTCAAGATTGGCCGAGGTCTGTTCCGGCCCTGACCGGGCAAACGCTCCGAGCTGACTCGGCGCCATGGACAGTGGTCCGCTGCGGTCATACAGGTAACGCAAACCCATGCCCATCTTGCCCCAGACGCTGCCGGCGATCTGGTTCAGGGTCCGGGCATTTTCCAGTTTATAGATCAGCCGCAGTTGCAGATGATCCTGCAGATTGCCGCCCACGCCGGGCAGTTCATGGGCCACGCCGATCCCCAGTTTTTCCAGGAGCGGGCGAGGGCCGATGCCGGAGCGTTGCAGGATGCCCGGTGAACCGACAGCGCCGGCGCAAAGGATGATTTCCTTGCGTGCCTTGAACGTTTTCACCTGGCCTTGCCAGCGTGTGCTGACCGCCGAGGCGCGGCCGTTTTCCATCAGCACCCGGTCGACTTCGACGTCGGTCAGCACGGTGAGGTTGGGACGGTGACGGACCGGTTTGAGAAACGCCTTGGCCGCGTTCCAGCGAATGCCGGCCTTCTGATTGACCTGGAAGTAGCCGCAGCCTTCGTTGTCGCCCTGGTTGAAGTCGTCGATGCTGGCGATGCCGCTTTGTTCGGCTGCGCTGCGAAACGCATCGAGAATCGGCCATGACAGTCGCTGGCGCTCGATCCGCCATTCCCCGGCGGCACCGTGGAATTCAGAGTCGCCGGCAAAGTGGTTTTCGCTTTTCTTGAACAGCGGCAGGACGTCGTTCCAGCTCCAGCCGGGATTGCCGTCGGCGGCCCAGCCGTCATAGTCGCCAGCCTGGCCACGCATGTAGATCATGCCGTTGATCGAAGAACAGCCGCCGAGCACCTTGCCGCGCGGGTAACTCAGGGCGCGACCTTGCAGACCGGGTTGCGCTTCGGTCTTGAAGCACCAGTCGGTGCGCGGGTTGCCGATGCAGAACAGGTAACCCACGGGAATGTGAATCCACGGGTAGTTATCGCGGCCGCCGGCTTCCAGCAGCAGCACACGGTGTTGCGGATTGGCCGACAACCGATTGGCCAGCAAACAACCGGCCGGCCCGGCCCCGACCACGATGTAGTCGAATTCATCAAGGGAAGTCTGCATCCCTGACCTCGTATTGTTGTTCTTGTTGTCGGTCATCCTAGTTGTTAGCTTTCGTTAAAAGAATGTTAGTTTTTGCGCAGCCGCTGTGCGTTTTCAAACAGCGTAGCCCTAAGGACGGTTCATGTTCGACTGGAATGACCTGCGGTTTTTTCTCGAATTGCAACGCAGCGGGCGTTTGCTCACGGCCGCCCGCCGTTTGAACACCACCCACGCCACGGTGGCCCGGCATATCGAGGCCATCGAAAAGAGCCTCGGCACGGCGCTGTTCGTCCAGCACGCCCAGGGCTACGAGATGACCCCGGCCGGCGAAGCGTTGCTCAAACACGCCGAGGCGATGGAAAACGTTGCGCTGCTGGCTCAGGAAGAGATCACCCAATCGACGGCGCCGCTGGGCAAGATTCGCGTCGGCGTGACGGAAGGGCTGGGCATCATGTTCCTCGCCAGTCGCATGAACGGGCTGTTCGAACGCTATCCGGGGCTCGAAGTTGAACTGGTGGCGGTGCCACGGTTTGTCAGCATTCTCAACCGCGAAGCCGAGATCAGCATCCATCTGGAGCGCCCGTCCGCCGACATGCTGGTCACGCGTAAACTCACCGACTATCGCCTGGCGCTGTATGCCAGCCAGGCCTATCTCGACAGCGCACCACCGCTGCGCAGCCGCGAAGACCTCGGTCGTCATGCGTGGATCGGTTATGTCGACGATTTGCTCTTCAGCCAGGAACTGATGTTCCTTAACAGTTTCTGCCGCAACCCGCAGGTGGTCTTCCACAGCACCAGCGTCATCGCCCAGCAACAGGCGGCGCGCTCGGGCCTGGGGATCGCGGTGTTGCCGTGCTACATGGCCAGTGCCGATCCAGAACTGGTGCCGTTGTTGCCGGATGAAAGCATCCAGCGCAGCTACTGGATCAGCACCCGCCGCGAGCTGCACAAATCCGTGCGGCTACGGGTGTTGTGGGATTACGTGGTGGAGTTGTGTGAACGCGAGCAACATCTACTGCTAGGCCCGGATCCCCTGTAGGAGCAGAGCTTGCTCGCGAAGGCGTCAGGCCAGGCACACCGCGTTATCGTTCTTCGCGAGCAAGCTTCGCTCCTACAGCGGACCGTGTTTCAAGGAAGGATTTCGAACTCGGTGCTGGCCAGCCGTTCGCCGTTGATCATCACGTGCACTGCATGTTTGCCGGCGTAATGTTTGCGGGTGGTGAGTTCCTTGATGTGCTGACCACGGCTGAGCAGGGCGGTGGCGTGGCCGGGCAACGTCAGCGCCTTGAGCTTGAAGACCTTCGCCGAGGTGCTGCCATTGGCTTTTACGTAGTCGATGGCGTAGTCGATCACCAGTCGCTGGCTGTTCTCGACCGTGGATTTGACGGTAAAGGACAAGGCGATTTTCTCCCCCAATGCAATCACCGCCGGTTCGACTTTCACATCAATGATCTCGACTTCAGGCTTGCCGCCCGCACCCATGATCGCCAATGCCCGCTGGTTGCCCTGTTTGATCAGGCTGCGCAGGGCGTGCCTGGCGATCCACGCGGTGTGCCTGTTTTCCAGCGACCAGCCTTCGATCAGGTCAAGCACCCATTCGGGATGGTCCTTGGTGATGTCGTTGAGGTGGTTGGCCACCGACTTGCGCACATAGAGGCTGTCGTCGGCCTTGAGGTTGTCGAGGATGGCGGCGGCGAGGGTCGGGTCGGCCTGGATCTTTTCCAGTCGAAATGACCAGGGCAGGCGCGGACGGCAGCCTTCGCTGGCCAGACGCCGTACGTGTTCGTTGTCATCCAGCGACCACTCGTGCATCACCGCCAAACAGCGCTCGAAGTCACTGCGCAGGAAATAGCGGATCGCGAATTCAGCGGAACCGAAGGTGGTGAAGTATTTGAGCGCGTCCATGGAGTGTTCGAACGCGTGGCCGCCGTAGGTCGCGACGTAATGCGGCAGCGAAATGCTGACGAAGCCGCTGTTCAGGCGCGGGGCGAGGGCGCGCAGCACCTCGAGCGAGGCTTCATAACTCAACGGCAGAACCGCGTGCAGGCACTCGCTGACCCGGGCCATGCGCTGCATGATCGACAACTCGGCGAGCCCCTCGTTGGCCATTTTCAGGAAGGCCCTGGCGTTGAACTCGGGGTAGACCGCGGTCATCTCCGTGGCGATGTGCTTGAGGCGCTCGGCGTTGAAGATTTCCTTGAGGGCGGGGGCGGGTTGATCGGCAGCCATTGTGGGATCCTTTGAAATTAGTATTTATCCAGACGCACCGCGTTATCGTTCATCGCGGGCAAGCCCGCTCCCACAATGATTCGGGATGTCTCCGATTTTGCGTACACCCGGGAACCCTGTGGGAGCGAGGCTTGCCCGCGAAGGGGTCCTCCCATTCACCTCAATTCTTACTGGATTCTTCTTCCAGCTGATCCGACTCAAACAGCTTCGCCAGTTCCGCACGTGCTTCCTGCGCGGTCTGCAACACCTTCGCCGCATCGTCATACACCGCATGCTGCGCTTCCAGCACCTGTTCATCGTGATGCTTGAAGCGCTTGATCCGCGCGTCGGCCTGAGCCTGGGTCAGCCCCAGTCCTACCAACGTGCGCCGGCTCATTTCCAGGCTCGAATAATAGGTTTCCCGAATCGCCTCGGCCCCCAGGTCCACCAACCGATGCACGTGCTGACGGTTACGGGCGCGGGCGATGATCTTGATGTGTGGATACAGCCGGTGCACTACCTCGGCGGTCTTGATGTTGGTGTCCGGGTCATCGGTGGCGATGATGAAATACTCTGCCTGCTCGACCTTGGCCGCGCTGAGGATTTCCGGGCGCATCGGGTCGCCATAGAACACCGGCACGCCGCCGAAACTGCGCGACAGCTCGATGGTTTCCACCGAGGTGTCGAGGGCCACGAACTTGATGTTCTGCGCACGCAGGATACGGGCGACGATCTGCCCCATCCGGCCCATGCCGGCGATCACCACGCGGGGTTTATCGGTGTCGATCTCGCGGAATTTCTCCGGCACCACCACCGGCTGCACTTTCGGGCTGACCAGTCGAGCGCACATCAGCAGCAATATCGGCGTCACGGCCATCGACAGCGTGATCGTCAGCACCAGCAGGTCGTAGAGGTGCGGCTCGAACAAGCCCTGATCCCGGCCGATCTTGAACACCACGAACGCGAACTCACCGCCGGCGGCGAGCACGATGCCGAGGCGAATCGCACTGACCTTGCCCAAACCACCGGCCAGTCGACCCACCACAAACAGCAGCGGCAGCTTGATGGCGATCAGCAGCAGCGTCAGCCCCAGCACCGTGATCGGCGCGCTGAGCAGCAAACTCAGGTTCGCACCCATGCCGACGCTGATGAAAAACAGCCCCAGCAGCAGACCCTTGAAAGGTTCGATCTGCGCTTCCAGTTCGTGACGATACTCAGAGTCTGCCAGCAGCAAACCGGCGAGGAACGCGCCCAATGCCATGGACACGCCGACCAGGTCCATCAGCCACGCCGTGCCAATCACCACCAGCAACGCGGTGGCGGTGGAAACCTCCGGCAAACCGGTGCGGGCCACCACACGGAACACCGGCCGCAGCAGATAACGTCCGCCGATCACCACCACGGCGATGCTACCCAATACCCGCAAACCGTGGTTCAAGTCCGCGGCACCAGTGCTGGTGTGATCGCCGCCCGCCAACAGCGGCACCATGGCAATCAGCGGGATCGCCGCGATGTCCTGGAACAACAGAATCGCAAACGCCAGTCGCCCATGGGGGCTGGTCAGTTCCTTGCGCTCAGCCAGGCTTTGCAAGCCAAACGCCGTGGACGACAAGGCCAGGCCCAGGCCGAGCACAATCGCGCTGTTCAACGGCTGGCCAAACACGAACAACGCCAACACGCCAATCACCGACCCGGTCAGCAATACCTGCGCCAGACCGACGCCAAACACCGACTTGCGCATCACCCACAAGCGCCGTGGCGACAACTCAAGACCAATGATGAACAGCAGCAACACCACGCCGAGTTCGGAAATATGACTGACGCTTTGTGGGTTGCCGATCAGGCCCAGCACCGACGGACCGATAATCACGCCGGCAAACAGATAGCCCAGCACCGCCCCCAATTGCAGGCGCTTGGCCAAAGGAACGGTAAGCACCGCCGCGAGCAGAAACACGACAGCGGCTTGCAACAGGTTGCCTTCATGGGGCATGGGGAAACTCCAGAACTCGGTACGGCGGGGGGCACAAGGATAAAGGCTGCGACGGCGGGCGTCAGCCCGATTGGCGATGATTGTATGAATGGCGCGTGGTTGCGTATTCCACTCTCAACCTGGAGGAATGTTTTTTACCCTTCACTCCACCCGACTATGGCTCAACGTCTGCTCACCCAACCGATACTGATTATTCCCGCTGCGCTTGGCCTCATACATCGCCAGATCGGCAATGTGAATCAACCGATCCATGCTCGGCGCATGGTCCGGGAACACCGCGACGCCCAGGCTGGTGCCGATGTGGCGTTGGTCATTGCCAATCGCCACCGGCGGTGACAGTTCGACGAAGATCTTCT
The DNA here is from genome assembly GCF_024169315.1 of Pseudomonas migulae. Classification (NCBI taxonomy): domain Bacteria; kingdom Pseudomonadati; phylum Pseudomonadota; class Gammaproteobacteria; order Pseudomonadales; family Pseudomonadaceae; genus Pseudomonas; species Pseudomonas migulae. The sequence continues at coordinate 306,072 of NZ_JALJWR010000001.1, forward strand.
GGCAGATGCTGCGGGCTTCGTCTTGCAGACTGCTCCCTTGGGGCAGGCCCTGGAGGATGACCACGAACTCGTCGCCGCCGATGCGGGCGACGGTGTCGGTTGAGCGCAGGATTTTCTTCAGGCGTGTGGCGGTGGTGACGAGGACGCGGTCACCGGCGGCATGGCCGTAACGGTCGTTGATGGCCTTGAAACCGTTGAGGTCGACGAACACCAGCGCCACTCGGGTGGCGGTGATTCGGGCCTGTTCCAGCGCCTCGGACAGACGCTCCTCGAGCACCAGCCGGTTGGGCAGGCCGGTCAACGGGTCGAAATGAGCCAGGTGCTGCAAATAGCTGGCGGAGGCTTTTTCTTCGGTGATGTCGCGGACCACACCCATCATCTTGATCGTTTCATCGTGATCGTTCTTCACCACGTTGCCGGTTTCGCGCAGCCAGCGAATGGTGCCGTCGGGCCAGATAACCCGGTATTCCTCGTCATGATTCTCGCCGGTTTCCAGGCAGCGCAGCTCGCCAGCCCGCACCTTGACCCGGTCGTCCGGGTGCACGCAGGTGCAGAACAGGGCGTAGGAGGGCGTTACTTCGCCGATCTTGAAGCCGAACATGCCGTAGATCGCGTCAGACCAGTAGAGCCGGTCAGTGTCGACGTCCCAGTCCCAGGTGCCGATACGGGCGAAATACTGGCTGCGCTTGAAGCGTTCGGCGTCGCTGTCCTGGTAGATAGTCTGCCGTTCGGACAGGCTGGCAATCAGCGCCCGATGTTCGGCCAGCTGCTTGCGCAGCAAGCGCTCGCGGCAAATCAGCACGATGATCAGGGCAATCACCATCGTGCCTAGGGCTGCGTGGGTCCAGACGAAGTTCATTCAGGGGTTGCCATCATGGCGAGCCATCATCACGGAAAGTGTGCTTATGGTAGTTCACACGCCTGCGCTATGGCACTTGCAGCCCTAAAGAACTTCTCCTTTGTCCCACAAGTGCACCAGTTCCCCCGGCGCCTGATCCTCGGGCACTTTCAGCACCAGCCGGTCGTCCTGCTCATTGAGGCGGTAGCGCACTTCGATTTGATAGAAGCGCTGATCGCCCTGACCGGAAGACTCGCGGGTCAGTGGCAGGCAACCCTCCAGCAACGTGCAAATACGCGTGCGCTGATCGAGATTGCACTGCGCGAACTCGATTTCACGAGGGCGGGTCAACGCGTGGAGCATCGCGAAACCGCCCTGGCGGGAAAGACGAACGACGGCTTCATCGCCCAATACTGGCAGCGTTTTCATGAACCCTCCTGACTCGGTTTGACACCCACCTCGACCCATCCTTGCGTTACCGCACGGGCTTCGTCGATGCCGAAACGGTGGCGAGCGTGGGCAACGGTCAGTTGCGCGAACTGCTCGAATGACGCGTCACTGCCCAAACGTTTATCGCACAGCGTGTCGTACCAGATGCGCCCGGCCTTATCCCAGGCAAAGCCGCCCAGGGCTTGCGCCACCAGATAAAACGCCCGGTTGGGAATGCCGGAATTGATGTGCACGCCGCCATTGTCTTCCTGGGTGATGACGAACTTGCGCATATGGTCCGGTTGGGGGTCCTTGCCGAGCAGCGGGTCGTCGTAAGCAGTGCCTGGATGAGCCATCGAGCGCAGACCGACGCCCTGGATGCGCGGCGTCAGCAAGTCAGCGCCGATCAGCCAGTCCGCCTCCGCAGCCGTCTGACCCAGCACACGTTGCTTGATCAACACGCCGAAGACATCCGATATCGACTCGTTCAATGCCCCGGACTGGTTGGCGTAGACCAGACCGGCTTCGCTTTCGATCACGCCGTGGGTCAGTTCGTGCCCGATCACATCCAGCGAGCGAGTGAAACGCTCGAAGATCTCGCCGTCGCCATCCCCGAAGACCATCTGCGCGCCGTTCCAGAATGCATTTTCGTATGCCACGCCGTAATGCACGCTGCCGATCAGCGCAAAACCCTGATTGTCGATGGAGTCGCGGCCCAGCACCTTCCAGAAAAAATCATGACTGGCGCCCATTGCATCGTAAGCCTCGTCAACCGCAGGATCGCCAGTCGCCGGCTGACCTTCAAGACGCGCGGGCATGCCTGGCAGCAGCATTTTTCCTTGGGCATCATGAATGCTGCGCTGGACCTGGCCGGGTTGAGCCGGGGCGGGCAGGATCGTCGCCGCAGCAGAAGGCAGCGGCATACCCGGCGTGTGCCGAAGTGTGCGCACGTGGGTCAACGTGACCATCGCGCTGGAGCGCTGACGCTCGGAGCCGTGGGCGATGATTCGATTGAGAATGTAGGGCGGAATGAAACTGCGCAGTGATCGTTGATCGGTCATCAGAGCATCCTTTACTGAGCACGAGGTCGATACTCATGTGAACGGGGACCAAGGGCTTCGGTTCCATGGATTGCCTTCGGCGCCGAATTCTGCGAAAACCTCCGTCCGCGCCCCGGACCGGGCGACCGTAAACGAGTAGAAGCATGAACGACGAACTGCAAATAATCGACATCGAACCGGGCGACGGCAAAGCTGCCGTCAAAGGCGCCCTGATCACCACCCAGTATCGCGGCTGGCTGGAAGACGGCACCGAATTCGATTCTTCCTACAGCCGAGGCATGCCTTTCCAGTGTGTGATTGGCACGGGGCGGGTCATCAAGGGCTGGGATCAGGGCATCATGGGCATGCAGGTCGGCGGCAAGCGCAAGTTGCTGGTGCCGGCGCACCTGGCCTATGGCGAGCGCACCATGGGCAAGATCACGCCGAATTCGAACCTGATTTTCGAGATTGAATTGCTGGAAGTGCTGACGCGGGATGATTGATCACCGCATCAGCTGAAACGCCTTATCCCAGCGTGTAGCCACTGTCGACGACCCAGTCCTGCCCGTACACGTTGCGGGCGCCGCGACTCAGCTGGAACAGGATCACGTCCGCTACCGCGCCGGCTTCCAGGAATTTCCCGTCGAGCAGCCTCAGGTTGACCGCGGTGGCGACCTCGCCCAGTTCTTCGGTCTTGAGTCCCAGGGTCGACCAGATCGGCGTGGCCGTTGGACCGGGCGAGACGGTGTTGATGCGGATTCCGTGAGGCGCCAGCTCAACCGCCAGGGTTCTTGCATGGGCGATCAGGGCTGCCTTGGAGGCGATGTAAGCGGCCAGCCCAGGAAAGGTGACTCCGGCCAGGAACGTACCGATGAACACCACTGAAGCGGACTCTGCAAGATGGCTGCGCAGGCACGCCAAGGTATTCAGCGCCCCCGCACCGTTCACTGCCCATTGTCGGTCGAAGGCCGAAACATCAAGGCCTCCGGCCAGTTGCGCGATGCCAGCATTGGGGACCACGAAATCCACCGGCCCCAAGGCTTCGGCGCGATCGGCTAACCGGGCGAGATCCTCCGGGCGGGTCACATCGCCATCGACCCAGGCCAACTGGTCGTTGAAGCGTTCCGCCAATCCAGCCAGTTCACCGAGCTGGCGTGACATTGCCAATACGCGAGCGCCCTGATCCAGCAGGCGTTCGGTGACGGCCAGGCCAATGCCGGAGCTCGCGCCGGTGACCACCGCCAGGCGATTCTGAAATTCATTGTGCATGCAGCAATCCTTTTACTCATGGGCAGCCTGTTTTCTGGTTGGTGCGTTCGCAGGCCGATCGAGCGCGCGAGAACGACTTCAAAAAACGGGCCAATGGCAAAAGCCTTGCTGGCTGTGGGGTACACGATGGGTGTTGTTGTTTTGACTAGATCAACGAAGAGTCTTATTGACTGCTTTTGCAGTCATTAAGACTTTCCGTATTGTTTGAGAATCGGTTTTTAATCCTGAAACGTTTCGCGGTAGGCATACAACCCTGGCGTCCCGCCGGTCATCACGAACAGCACGTTGTCGCCGTCGCGGAAACGACCTTGCTGCAGATCGGCCACCAGGCCGGCAAACGCTTTGCCGGAGTACACCGGGTCGATCAACAGACCTTCCGCGCGAGCCATCAGGCGTACGGCGTCTCGCATGGCGGGAGTCGGCAGGCCGTATCCCTCGCCCAACTGACTGCCGTCGATCACGATGTCCTCGGACCTTACGAGGGCGTTGCTGCCCAGTAACGTCACGATGTCCTGCGTCAATTTCAGCGTTCTCGTCGCTGATGAGTCCCGATCCGATAGCACCGACCAGGATTTGACGATCGATGCGCCTCGGCCCAGCAACTGGAACCCGGCGGCAAGTCCGGCATGGGTCCCGGCGCTGCCGTTGGGCACGACAACCTGATGGAATGAGAGCCCAAGTTCGGCTTCCTGCTGTGCGATTTCCGCCGCGCAGCGCGCATAGCCGAGGCTGCCCAGCGGTGTTGACCCGCCCATGGAAATCACCAGCACCTTGCGCCCTGCGTCCCGCAATTGTGCGGCCCGGGCCTCGGCCCTCGCGAGCGAATCGGTGCCTGCGGCAAACACCTGCAGATCGGCACCAAACAGTTGATCGAGCAGCACGTTGCCGTTGAGTTCGTAATCCACCTCGGACTTGGGCACCGAGCGGGTGAGGATCAATTCACAGTCGATGCTCAGGCGTGCACAGACCGCTGCGGTCAGCCGCGCATGGTTGGACTGGACGCCGCCCACGGTGATGACCGTATCGACGCCGGCCTGCTGCGCGGCGCCGATGTGGAATTCGAGTTTGCGCAGTTTGTTGCCGCCACCGCCCAGCAACATATGATCGTCGCGCTTGAGAAACAGGCGGATTCCGCGGGGCACCAGGCCCAGTAGCTGTTCGAGACGTTCGGCGCGCTGAATGGGCGTCGGGCCTTGCAGGAGGTCTGCTCGCGCAAAAGCACTCAGGGATTTGTCCAGTTGGGTTTGCATCGATGGCGCCTCGCTGACTGTTATCCAACTGACTCTAGGGAGAAAGTCCTCCGTGATAAACGCATCGCCAGTCATTTCACCTTTAACCTGATGTAACTAATAGGGTGTCCTGCGAGAACAACGGAATCCGGCCGTTGAGGGAAGGGCGGTAGTGCCAGGTCAATCGGTCCAGTGCGGGTTTCAACGCCAGAATCCGCGTCAACGTGGCGCTGGCGATGTTCAGGGCCAGCCTCTGGCCCGGACATTGATGACGGCCTGCACCGAAAGTGAAACTTTGACGCTGCGCACGTTCGAGCATGAAAGTGTCAGGCTGGTCATTGAGCTGCGGGTCACGATTGGCCGAGGCCAGCAGCACAAGAATCACATCGCCGGGCTGCAGGCTCACACCCTCGATTTCACAGGGGGCGGCTACGAACCGGCGGGTGTTCTGCACCGATGGATCGAAGCGCTGGGTTTCAGCCACCAGATCGTCGATGTTGATCGAATCGTTCAGCCACCGCGGGTTTTGAATCAACGCCAGCAACGCGTTGCCGATCATTCCGGCGGTGGCCTCATAGGTCTGGGAGAGCAGGCCGATGAGATTGGCGATCATTGCATCGCTGTCGGAGGAGGTCGCGGCAAACCGCTGGCGGATACCGGCGAGCAGGGCGCTTTGATTGTCCGGGTCATCCAGCAACTCAATGAAATAGCCGCTCAACTGTTCCGCCGCCGCATGGGCCGCATCCAGTTGCGCCTGATCGCTGAGGGGCGACAGGCATGCGACGAAATCTGCGGTCAGTTCACTGACGGCCCGACCCTGCGCCGGCGTGAACCCCAGCAGTGCCGCCACCACGCAAACCGGGCCACGGAACATCGCCTTGTACAGCCCATCGGCGTCCGGGCTGACCCATCGCGCGCCGACCAGCGCAGTGATCTCATCTTCATCAATCATCGTCAGCCCTGGTTGAATGGCGGACCTCGGGCAGCGCTGGCGTTCGCCTTCATTCATTCGCATCAATTGCCGGAAGACCTTGCCGGCCATGCCGCTGGCAATCGCCTTGGGTACGGGCTCATGAGTCGGCCGCACGTGACACTCCGCATGCGCCAGCACCGCAGCGACAGCCTTGGCGCTGCTGGCGACCCACAGTTGCAGTCCTTCGTGAAAAACCAGCCCACCCTGCGCACGCAACTGCGCGTAATAAGGATAAGGATCGGCATGAGTCGCAGCGATGATCGGGTCCATGGGTCGCAGCCTTGTTCGTGGTTGAAAAAGTGTTGCTACTATCTTCAGTCCGAAAGGCCCTTGATTCGTCCGGGAACGAAATATGAACGTAGAACAGCACGACGTCGGCGTTTCTCAAGTGGCCGCCGCGATTGCGGAACCGGCCCGCACCAGAATCCTCTGCTCATTGATGGACGGCCACGCCCGCACCAGCACCGAGCTGGCGGCGATTGCCGAGGTCAGTGCTTCCACTGCCAGCGCGCACCTGGCCAAACTCAAGGAACTAGCGCTGGTGCGCCTGCACGTTCAGGGGCGCCATCGCTATTACAGCCTGGCGGACAAGCGCGTGGCCCAGGCGCTGGAAGCGTTGATGGTGATCGGCCAGAACCCCGCGCCGACCTTCAACCCGCGCACGCCAGACCGCCTGCAATTTGCCCGTACGTGCTACGACCATATGGCCGGCACACTGGCTGTATTGCTGCATGACCGAATGCTGGAAAAAGGCTGGTTGCTGGAGTCCGATGAGCAGGCTTATCGGCTGAGCGACAGTGGCGAAGCGTTGTTTGCAGGACTGGGCATTGAGATCAACGACCTGAACACCTTGCGGCGGCGGTTCGCCTGTCCCTGCCTGGATTGGAGCATGCGCCGGCCGCACTTGGGCGGTTCGCTGGGGGCGGCGTTGCTGCAAACGGCGATCAAGCGCAAGTGGGTGACGCAGGACCTGGACAGTCGGGCGCTGGCGGTGACGGCGTTGGGGCGCAGGGAAATCGGCGCCCGGTTCGACTTGAAGTTGCCGACGCCAGACGTTCAGCAACGCCGTGAACAACGCGAGCCTTTGCCGACTCATGAATTGATCTGACCCGATCAAGGGTCGTTTGATGACTTGTGCGCACGGGGTCGACCCTATACTGTATATCCGAACAGTATAAGGCCCCGCCCATGGAACTCATCGACAAGCTCGGCATTCTCGCCGATGCCGCCAAGTACGACGCATCCTGTGCCAGCAGCGGTGCGCCGAAGCGCAGCTCTGAAGGCAAGAGCGGGTTGGGCTCGACCGATGGCATGGGCATCTGCCACAGCTACACGCCGGACGGGCGCTGTGTGTCGTTGCTGAAGGTGCTGTTGACCAATTTCTGTCTCTATGACTGCCAGTACTGCGTCAATCGCCGCTCCAGCGACGTGCCTCGCGCACGCTTCACCCCGGAAGAAGTGGTGACGCTGACCCTGGATTTCTACCGGCGTAATTGCGTCAGCGGGCTGTTTCTCAGTTCCGGGATCATTCGCTCGGCGGACTACACCATGGAGCAGTTAATCCGTGTTGCGAAGTTGTTGCGCGAAGTCCATGAATTCAGAGGATATATTCACCTCAAGACCATTCCCGAAGCCGATCCGGCGCTGATCGAGGAAGCGGGGCGCTATGCCGATCGCCTGAGCGTCAACATCGAATTGCCCACCGATGCCAGCCTGCAAACCCTCGCCCCGGAGAAACAGCTCGGCTCGATCAAGCAAGCCATGCAGACCATCTACACCGGCGAGCAAACCGTCCTCAATGAGCCGCGTGCGCCGAAATTCGCCCCGGCCGGGCAGAGCACACAGATGATCGTTGGCGCCGATGACACCGACGACAGCACCATTCTCCACAGTGCGCAGACGCTTTACGGCAACTACCGATTGCGCCGGGTCTATTACTCGGCGTTCAGCCCGATCCCGAACAGCCCCAAGAGTGTGCCCCTGGCAGCGCCGCCGTTGATGCGTGAGCATCGCTTGTATCAGGCGGATTTCCTGTTACGCAGTTACGGTTTCACCGCTGGCGAATTGTTCAAAGGCCCGGGGCACCTGGCGTTGGACATCGACCCGAAACTGGCGTGGGCGTTGGAAAATCGAGACGTTTTCCCGCTGGACCTCAATCGCGCCGAGGCGTCGTTGATCGCCCGTATTCCCGGTATCGGCCTGCGCACCACCGAGCGCTTGGTGGAACTGCGTCAACAACGACGTATTCGCTATGAGGACCTGGCCCGAATGCGCTGCGTACTGGCCAAGGCCAAACCGTTTTTCATCACCAGTGACTACCACCCGCAGCAGGCCGAGGTCACCAGTCATCTGCTGTACCAGCAATTGCGTGACCGGCCGCAACCGCAGCAAATGGGGTTGTGGGGATGATCAATCTGGATTGCGACGACCTGTTCGACATCTGGCGCCAGCAGGCACGCTGGCTGCTGAGTCACGAGGTTGATCCCAGTCGGGTAAGTTGGGCCAGTGAAGGCGTGGCCGATCTGTTTGCCAGCGACGAATCGCTGCCTGAAACACAGGGGCCATTTCAGGCGCGAATCCCGCGGACGTTGCTCGACACCCTTGAGCGCGCGGCCCGTTATCGCGGCGATCAGCGCTGGAGTTTGTTGTACGAGGTGTTGTGGCGTGTCAGCCATGGAGATCGCACCGCGATGATGGCGGGCGATCAGCTTGGCAGTGAATTACAGAGAAGAATCAAACAGATACAGCGTGAATCTCATCATTTACATGCATTCGTGCGGTTTGTCGCGCTGCCGGAAAGCGAGGGGCCGCACTTCGCTGCCTGGTACGAGCCGGCCCACGACATCCTGCACAGCGCCAGCGAACACTTCATCGGCCGAATGGGCCGCCATCGCTGGTTGATCGCTACACCCCGGGACGGGGTTTACTACGATGGCGAGCAGTTGATTCACCATCGCCAGTGCCCGGTTGAATGGCAGCAACTGGCGCAGAACATCGATGATCCCCATGGCGATATGTGGTTGACCTACTACAGCCATATCTTCAATCCGGCACGGCTGAACCCGAAAGTCATGCAGGGGCATTTACCGGCGCGATTCTGGAAGAACCTGCCTGAAGGTGCGCTGATTCCGGGGTTGATCACTCAGGCCCGGACCGGCAAGCAACAGGATGGACAGGCCAGCGGGATCAGGGGCAGGGAGGGCAAGCGCATCGTTCTGGCAGATGCCGAGCGCAAGCAAGGCTCATAAAAAAGCCCCCCATCGCCAAGGCAATGGAGGGCTTCGATGCCGCGGATGTCAGATCAAACCTTGACGATCCAGCCTGCTGGCGCTTCGATCTCGCCAGTCTGTACGCCCGTCAGCTCTTTGTAGAGCTTCTGGGTGACCGGGCCGACTTCGGTTTCGCTGTGGAACACATGCAGGTGATCGTTGTAGCTGATGCCGCCGATCGGGGTGATCACGGCTGCAGTGCCGCAAGCGCCGGCTTCTTTGAAGTCGGACAGCTTGTCGATGAACACATCACCTTCAACCACTTCCAGGCCCAGACGTGTCTTGGCCAGTTCGATCAACGACAGGCGGGTGATGCCCGGCAGCACCGACGGCGAGTTCGGGGTCACGAACTTGTTGTCGTGGGTGATCCCGAAGAAGTTGGCCGAACCGACTTCTTCGATCTTGGTGTGGGTCATCGGGTCCAGGTAAATGCAGTCGGCGAAATGCGCTTTCTTGGCCTGGGAACCTGGCATCAGGCTGGCGGCGTAGTTGCCACCGACCTTGGCTGCGCCGGTGCCTTGTGGCGCGGCACGGTCGTAGCTGGAGATCAGGAAGTTGTGCGGGGTCAGGCCACCCTTGAAGTAAGCGCCGACCGGGATGCAGAAGATCGAGAAGATGAACTCGGGTGCGGTACGCACGCCGATGTTGTCACCCACGCCGATCACGAACGGACGCAGGTACAGCGCGCCGCCGGTGCCGTAAGGCGGGATGAAACGCTCGTTGGCACGAACCACTTCCTTGCACGCTTCGATGAACTGCTCGGTGGACACCAGCGGCATCAGCAGGCGCGCGCAGCTGCGTTGCATGCGTGCGGCGTTCTGGTCCGGGCGGAACAGGTTGATCGAGCCGTCCTTGCAACGGTAGGCCTTCAGGCCTTCGAAGCACTGCTGGCCATAGTGAAGGGCAGTGGAGCCTTCGCTGATGTGCAGCACGTTGTCTTCGGTCAGGGTGCCTTTGTCCCACTCGCCATTACGCCAGTGCGACAGATAGCGCTTGTCTGTCTTGATGTAGTCAAAACCCAGCTTGTCCCAATTGATGCTTTCGTTACCCATGACACCCTCTATCACTGAACAACCGCCGAAACGGTTCAAGGCTTCTGACGTTTTTTGGATGGGGACAACAATACTTCATTCCGGACCCATTTCGCAGCCCGGACTATCGGGTGATTGGCATATAAATGCTGTCGCCCTTGAGAATTCGCGAGCAAGCCCGCTCCCACATTGATCTCTGTTTGCCCTGGAGCCTGCAAACACCGCAGATCCAGTGTGGGAGCGGGCTTGCTCGCGAAGGGGCCGTCACTATCGCGATCAATCTCCCGGAATCACATATGCAGTGCATGCCCCAAAGCACGCAACGCCGCTTCCTGCACCGCTTCACCCAAGGTCGGATGCGCGTGAATCGTGCCGGCGATGTCTTCCAGCCGGGCGCCCATTTCCAGGCTCTGGCCAAACGCGGTCGACAACTCCGAAACACCCACGCCAACAGCCTGCCAGCCAACAATCACATGATTGTCCCGACGAGCGACGACCCGCACGAAGCCGCTTTTCGACTCCAGCGTCATCGCCCGGCCATTGGCCGCGAACGGAAAGCTCGAGACGATGCAGTCCAGACCCGCCGCCTTGACGTCGTCCGGGGTCTTGCCGGCCACCACCAGTTCCGGGTCGGTGAAACACACGGCGGCGATAGCGGTCGGGTTGAATTCGCGGGTCTTGCCGCTGATCAACTCGGCGACCATCTCGCCCTGAGCCATGGCCCTGTGCGCAAGCATCGGTTCGCCGCTCAGGTCGCCGATGGCGTAGACGTTACGCATACTGGTCTGGCAACGGTTGTCGATCTTGATCGCCGGGCCGTTCATGTCCAGATTCAGCGCTTCGAGGTTCCAGCCCTGGGTGTTCGGTTTGCGACCGACGGCCACCAGCACCTGATCCGTTTCCAGATTCAGGGTATCGCCACCCGGTTCCAGAACTTGCAGTGTATTACTAGAAGAATCAAAGCCTTGAACGCTGTGTTTCAAGTAAAGCTTCATGCCGAGTTTCTTCAGTTCATCATGAACAGGCTGGGTCAGTTCGGCGTCGTAGGCTGGCAGGATACGATCCTGCGCCTCGACCACGCTGACGTCGGCACCCAGTTTGCGATAGGCAATCCCCAGTTCCAGGCCGATGTAACCGCCACCGACCACGACCAGCCGTTTCGGCACCGACGTCGGCGCCAGGGCTTCGGTTGAGGAGATGATCGGTCCGCCAATCGGCAGCATCGGCAGGTTGACGCTTTTCGATCCGGTGGCGAGCACCAAGTGTTCGCACTGAATCCGCGTATCGCCGACTTCAACGGTCTTGCCGTCGATGACCTTGGCCCAGCCTTTGATTACCTGAATCTTGTGTTTCTTCATCAGCGCCGAAACGCCCGTGGTCAGGCGATCAACGATGCCGTCCTTCCATTCGACGCTTTTGCTGATGTCGAGGGTCGGTGCGGAAACGCTGATGCCCAATGCCGAGTGTTTGCTGTGTTGCTGAGTCTGATGGAACTGCTCGGCAACGTGGATCAACGCCTTCGACGGAATGCAGCCGATGTTCAGGCACGTACCGCCCAGGGATTCGCCTTCCACCAGAATGGTCGAAATGCCCAGTTGGCCAGCACGAATCGCCGTCACATAACCGCCAGGGCCGCCGCCGATGATCAGCAGTGTGGTGTTTAAAGATTGCATGCCTTACTCCACAAACAGGGTGGCGGGTTGTTCGAGCAGGCCACGAACGGCCTGGATGAATTGCGCCGCGTCCATGCCATCGACCACGCGGTGATCGAAGGAGCTGGAGAGGTTCATCATCTTGCGGATCACGATCTGGCCTTTGACCACCATCGGGCGTTCGACGATTTTGTTGACGCCGACGATGGCCACTTCCGGCAGGTTCAACACTGGCGTACTGACGATACCGCCCAGGGCACCAAGGCTGGTCAGGGTGATGCTCGAGCCGGACAGTTCATCGCGGGCGGCCTTGCCAGTGCGCGCGGCGGTGGCCAGCCGGGAGATTTCCTGAGCGTTGTCCCACAGACTGCGAGCCTCAGCGTGACGCACCACCGGCACCATCAAACCGATGTCGGCCTGGGTGGCAATGCCGACATGCACCGCGCCAAGACGGGTGATGACCTGGGCTTCGTCGTCGTAACGGGCGTTGATCTGCGGGAAGTCGCGCAGGGCGACGACCAGCGCGCGGACGAGGAACGGCAGCAGTGTCAGCTTGCCGCGGGTCGCGCCGTGTTTTTCGTTCAGGTGTGCGCGCAATTCTTCCACGGCAGTAACGTCGATTTCTTCGACATAGCTGAAGTGAGCAGCGCGTTGAGTGGCGTCCTGCATACGCTGGGCAATCTTGCGACGCATGCCGATGACCGGGATTTGTTCTTCGTCATTACGCTGTGCGTACGCGGCGGTGGTGGTCGATGCATTCGACTGACCTTGCGCCAGATAGGCGTCGAGGTCTTCGTGCAGCACGCGACCGGCAGGGCCGGTACCACGCACCAGGCGCAACTGGATGCCGAGATCGAGTGCATGTTTACGCACGGCCGGGGAGGCCAGCGGGCGTTCATCGGCCTCGCGAGCCACCATCGGGCCTTGGCATACGGCCGCTCGCGGTGCTGCAGCAGGGGCTGGTTTGCTTTCTGCAACGGCTTCGACTTTCGGCGCCAGTGCTTCTTTCACGGCAGCAACCACAGGCTGAGCCGACTCTTTAACGTTGCCCGCGCCTTCGACTTCGATGCTGATCAGGATACTGCCCACCGCCATGACTTCGCCGGGCACGCCGCCCAGCGCAATCACCTTGCCGTTCACCGGCGAAGGGATGTCGACCATCGCCTTGTCGGTCATCACATCGGCCAACACCTGATCTTCAACGACCATGTCGCCAACCTTGACGTGCCACACCGACAGTTCAACTTCTGCAATGCCTTCACCAATGTCCGGCATTTTAATAACGTGCGTGCCCATTCAGACCTCCATAACCCGATGCAAAGCCGCGCCCACACGGGTCGGGCCAGGGAAATACGCCCACTCTTGCGCGTGCGGGTAGGGGGTGTCCCAACCGGTGACGCGTTCGATCGGCGCTTCCAGGTAGTGGAAGCAATGCTCTTGCACCAACGCCGCCAGTTCGGCACCGAAACCGCAAGTGCGGGTCGCTTCGTGAACGATCACGCAGCGGCCGGTTTTCTTCACCGACTTGACGATGGTTTCCAGGTCCAGCGGCCACAGGCTGCGCAGGTCGATGACTTCAGCGTCGATCCCGGTTTCTTCAGCGGCGACTTGCGACACGTACACCGTGGTGCCGTAGGTCAGGATGGTCACGTCCTTACCGGGACGCGCGATGGCCGCAACGTCCAGCGGCACCGTGTAATAGCCGTCCGGAACTTGCGCGGACGGGTGCTTCGACCACGGAGTTACCGGACGGTCGTGGTGGCCGTCGAACGGGCCGTTGTACAGGCGTTTTGGCTCGAGGAAGATCACCGGGTCATCGTTTTCGATGGAGGCGATCAGCAAACCTTTGGCGTCATACGGGTTGGACGGCATGACCGTGCGCAAGCCGCAGACCTGGGTGAACATCGCCTCGATGCTCTGGCTGTGCGTCTGGCCACCGTAGATGCCGCCGCCGCAAGGCATGCGCAGGGTCATCGGTGCGGTGAACTCGCCGGCCGAGCGATAACGCAGGCGGGCGGCTTCGGAAATGATCTGGTCCGACGCCGGGTAGACGTAATCGGCGAACTGGATCTCGGCGACCGGGCGCAGACCGTAGGCGCCCATGCCCACGGCAACACCGACGATGCCGCTTTCGGAGATCGGTGCGTCGAACACCCGGGAGGTGCCGTACTTGTTCTGCAGGCCTTCGGTGCAGCGGAACACGCCGCCGAAATAACCCACGTCCTGGCCGAACACCACGACGTTGTCGTCACGCTCAAGCATCACATCCATGGCCGAGCGCAGGGCCTGGATCATGGTCATGGTGGTCGTGGTCATGGCGGTTTCCAACTCGATTTTATTGTTGTGATCGTTCATGTCAGATCCCCAACTCTTGACGCTGGCGCTTCAAGTGCTCCGGCATCTCTTTATAGACGTCTTCGAACATGGTCGCGGCGCTCGGAATCTGTCCGCCGGCGAGGGTGCCGTACTGCTCGGCTTCTTTCTGCGCGGCGATCACTTCAGCTTCCAGTTCGGCGCTGACGGCGACGTGTTCCTCTTCGGACCAGTGGCCGATTTTCACCAGATGCTGCTTGAGGCGAGCAATCGGGTCGCCCAACGGGAAGTAGCTCCAGTCGTCGGAAGGACGGTATTTGGACGGATCATCGGAAGTCGAGTGCGGGCCGGCGCGGTAGGTGACCCATTCGATCATGGTCGGGCCGAGGTTACGGCGGGCGCGTTCGGCGGCCCAGGCAGAGGCGGCGTAGACCGCGACAAAATCGTTGCCATCGACCCGCAGGGAGGCAATGCCGCAACCAACGCCACGACCGGCGAACGTGGTCGCTTCACCGCCGGCAATCGCCTGGAACGTGGAGATCGCCCATTGGTTGTTGACCACGTTGAGGATCACCGGCGCGCGGTAGACGTGGGCGAAGGTGAGGGCGGTGTGGAAGTCGGATTCAGCGGTGGCGCCGTCGCCGATCCAGGCCGAGGCGATTTTGGTGTCGCCCTTGATCGCCGAGGCCATGCCCCAACCCACGCCCTGTACGAATTGGGTCGCGAGGTTGCCGGAAATAGTGAAGAAACCGAAATCCTTGACCGAATACATGATCGGCAACTGACGGCCTTTGAGCGGATCGCGCTCGTTGGACAGCAGTTGGCAGATCAGATCCACCAGCGGCACTTCGCGTGCCATCAGGATGCTTTGCTGACGGTAGGTCGGAAAGCACATGTCATCGACGTTCAAGGCCAGGGCCTGGCCGCTGCCGATGGCCTCTTCGCCAAGGCTCTGCATGTAGAAGGACATTTTCTTCTGGCGCTGGGCGACGACCATGCGGTTGTCGTAGATCCGCGTCTTGAGCATGGCGCGCATGCCTTTACGCAGGATCTCGACCGGGACGCCTTCGGCCCATGGACCGAGAGCATTGCCCTCATCATCGAGCACGCGAATCAGGCCCTTGGCCAGGTCGGCCGTGTCGGCGGGTTCTACGTCAATGGCGGGTTTGCGCACCGTGCCGGCGTCGGTCAGACGCAGGTAGGAGAAGTCGGTTTTGCAGCCTGGGCGGCCCGAAGGTTCGGGAACGTGCAGGCGCAGCGGTTCGTACGCTTGGTTCATGGCTTCTACGCTCGATCTTGTGAATTTCTTGTAGTGAGCTGACCGTCATTCCTCTGTGGAGGAAATCTTGTCCTACAACAATCATAGGCCCGGCCAAGAAGAATATTTCTCTCTGTTTCGTTGCGCTCGAGATCATTTGAGGATAAAAAATCTGCATAAACATAAAAAACAGGTGGTTTTGTCTCATGCGCAAACTGGACCGTACCGACATCGGCATTCTCAACAGCCTTCAGGAGAACGCGCGCATCACCAATGCCGACCTCGCGCGCTCGGTGAACCTGTCGCCGACGCCGTGCTTCAACCGGGTCAAGGCAATGGAAGAATTGGGCCTGATTCGCGAGCAGGTGACGCTGCTGGATGCCGATCTGCTGGGGCTGCATGTGAACGTGTTCATTCACGTCAGCCTGGAAAAACAGGTGGAGGAGGCGTTGCACCATTTCGAAGAAGCGATCTCGGATCGCCCGGAAGTGATGGAGTGCTATTTGATGGCAGGGGATCCTGACTATCTGATCCGGGTGCTGGTACCGACCATTCAGTCGCTGGAACGCTTCATGATGGACTTCCTCACCAAGGTCCCCGGTGTGGCCAACATCCGTTCGAGCTTTGCGCTGAAGCAGGTGCGTTATAAAACCGCGCTGCCGTTGCCGGCGAATGGGTTGACCCTCGCATAACCGCCCTGGTCCCTGTAGGAGCGAGGCTTGCCCGCGAAGAGGCCGTCACATTCACCATTCATGTCGACTGGCGCACCGCTTTCGCGGGCAAGCCTCGCTCCTACAGGTTAGAGCTTGTTCAAAGGGATCTTCAGGTACGTCACGCCATTCTCTTCCGCCGGCGGCAAATTCCCCGCCCGCACGTTCACCTGAATCGCCGGCAGCAGCAACGTCGGCATGCCCAACCCCGCATCACGCTGGGTGCGCATCGCGACGAACGCCGCTTCATCGATTCCGTCGCGAACGTGGACGTTGCTTTTGCGCTGCTCGCCGACCGTTGCCATGCACCGGGGTTCGCGGCCTTCGGGCGGGTAATCGTGGCAGACGTAGAGGCTGACGCTAGCCGGAAAGGCCAGCAACTTCCGGATCGAGGCAAACAACTGACTGGCATCGCCGCCGGGGAAGTCGCAGCGCGCGGTGCCGACGTCGGGCATGAACAGCGTGTCGCCCACCAGAATCAGGTCGCCGCCGATCAAATAAGCCATGTCCGCCGGGGTATGACCGGGCACATGCAGGGCCGTGGCCTTGAGGTTACCGATCATGAACGATTCGTCCGGGGCGAACAGATGATCGAATTGCGAACCGTCTACCGCAAATTCCGGCTCAAGGTTGAACAGGTTTTTGAATACCCCCTGGACCTTGCTGATCGACTGGCCAATCGCAATCCTGCCGCCCAGTTCCCGGCGCAGATAAGGGGCGGCGGACAGGTGATCGGCATGGGCGTGGGTTTCCAGCAGCCATTGCACGTGCAGGTGGTGTTCGCGGACGAAGGCGATGATTTTATCCGCCTGGGTGGTGGCGGTGCGCCCGGCAGCCGGGTCGTAATCAAGCACCGGGTCGACGATCGCACACTGGCCGCCGTCGGCTTCGTAGATCACGTAACTGTAAGTCGACGAGGCAGGGTCGAGGAAGGCTTCAATCAAGGCGGGCATGGTGGCCGTTTCTTTTGGGACAGGCCTTGAGGGTAGTGTGATTTTCCCTGCGCTGACCAGCCCTACAACAATTCAATTGATGTAAAAAACCGTGCGGGCTCTATCCTGTCACTCATCGATACCGGGCGTACCCGGCTTTTGTCATGGGGTTCTATGTTGCTGGCTAGTTTTTTTGGTGTGGTCATGGGCCTGGTCCTCGGATTGACCGGTGCCGGTGGCGGCATTCTTGCTGTTCCGGCCCTGGTGCTGGGGTTGGGTTTGACCATGACGCAGGCGGCGCCCGTCGCCTTGTTTGCAGTGGGAAGCGCGGCGGCGGTCGGGGCGATTGACGGGTTGCGCCATGGCCTGGTGCGCTATCGCGCGGCGCTGCTGATTGCATTGCTGGGGGCGATCTTTTCACCGGTCGGCATCTACTTTGCCCATCAGTTGCCGGAAAAAATCCTGATGATTCTGTTCAGCCTGCTGATGGTCATGGTGGCCTGGCGAATGCTGCGCCGCGAGCGCCAGGACGAAGGCCCGAGTGATCACGGCCACGCCAACTGGGGCCAGAAAAACTGCATGCTCGATCAACAGACCGGTCGCTTTTCCTGGACCGCCAAATGCACTGCGACCCTGGCGGCACTCGGTGCGGTGACCGGCGTTGTTTCCGGGTTGCTCGGGGTCGGTGGCGGGTTCCTGATCGTCCCGGCGTTCAAACAACTGACCGATGTGCAGATGCGCGGGATCGTGGCGACGTCCCTGATGGTGATCAGCCTGATTTCCGCCATCGGCGTGATCGGTGCGTTTCAAGCCGGGGTGCGGATCGATGGGCTGGGCGTGTCGTTCATTGTCGCAAGTGTTGTCGGCATGATCATTGGCCGACAGCTTTGCGCCCGAGTCCCGGCCCGGGCCCTGCAGATCGGCTTCGCCAGCGTCTGCGTCGTGGTCGCTGCCTACATGCTGTTCAAAGCCGGCGTCTAGCCGTCTTACACCCTAAGTTCCGGGCCCTCGTCGTGGCCCGGTCTTACGTCGAACTTGCTGCACGCCACCCGCCACGCCAAAGCACTTCAAAACCACCTCCAAGGCAGCGTATGACGCCGCCGGTCTGCTTTCGATAATCGCCTCCGACATCCAGTCCCCCGCTGCGGAGCGCTTCATGCACAACAATAAGAATTTCAAGCATCGTTACTTGCCAGCCTTGATCGCCAGCCTGTCGACCCTCGGTTTGAGCTCGATGGCCGAAGCCGAGATCATGCTGTACGACAAGGACCAGACCACCTTTTCCACCGATGGCTACATCAACGCGTTTTATGTGAACAGCGATGTGGACCGTGCCGGTGATCAATACGATCGTCGACAGGCGCGGGTCAAAATGGGCTTCCTGCCCAACTACCTGGGCTTCAACATGGGCAAGCAGGTCGATGTCTGAAGCTCGGCGCCCGGGCGTCGTTCTGGGTGACGATCAACGACAGCGAAACCAACGGCACCGACACGGCCATCGATGTGCGGCAGTTCTACGGCACGGTGGCCAACCCGGAATGGGGCGAAGTGCTGATCGGCAAGGACTTCGGCCTGTTTGCCCGTTCCAACATCCTGCTGGATGAATTGCTCGCCGGTTACGGTCAGGTCAGCGATACCCTGGGGTTGGTGGATGGTGGCGGGGTGTCGTTCGGCAACATCGGCAGCGGTTATCCGTACCCGTTCCCGACCTCGCAGATTACCTACCGCACCCCGGTGATGGACGGCTTGCGGGTGGCGGTGGGGATCATGGACCCGGTGGACACCAACGACAGCAGTCCGACGGGCAAGGCCTATCAGGAGAATCCGCGGACCGAGAGCGAGATCACCTATCAGTTCGATGTTGCCGGGGCGAAGATTTACAGCTGGGTCAACGGCAGCTACCAGACCTCGGACAATACCGACGCTACGGTTCAATCCGTCACGTCCAAAGGTGTGGGTTACGGCGTTCAGGCGAAAATGGGCGGGTTGTCGCTGACCGGTTCCGGCTTTCAGGCCAAGGGCATCAACCCGTTCTTCACCAACAACGCTGGCGAACCGACTTTGCGCAACGTCGACAGCGACGGTTACCTGTTGCAGGGCTCCTACAAACTGGGGAAAAACCGCCTGGCCTTGTCCTACGGCAAGACCAAGGACGATGGCAACGGTGTGGTCGGCAGCGGCGCGGACTACGAGACTCGCGGCATTGCGCTGTTTCATGACGTCAACGACAACCTGAAGCTGGTGGCCGAGTACAACCAGTTCGAAATCAACGGCCACGACACCAGCGCGCAGAACGAAGACACCGACACCTTTGCAGTGGGGGCGGTGCTGACCTGGTAACCGCACTTAAATCACCTGTGGCGAGGGGACTTGTCCCCGTTGGGCCGCGCAGCGGACCCCTTTGGTTGCGCATCGACCGCAGGGGCCTGCTGCGCAGTCCAACGGGGCGATGCGGCGTTCCGACAAGTCCCCTCGCCACAAGGGTTCGAACTCACAATTGTACTCATCCCATCGAACCGCCTGACCGCTACCCAAGTAGCATACGTAGCAGCCCATAGCCTTCGTACACTCCAACCTCATACATGCGCACCTGCGGGAGGCGACGATGCAGCAGGTTCAGAGCGAAGGTGTCGTCAGTGCAATGTCCCAGTCGACCGATGCCGAACAGGTGGCTCAGGAACTGGCGCGGCAGCTATTGCATCCGCATTTGGGGTTCGTGTTGTTTTTCTGTTCCGCCGAGTACGACTTGCAGGCGCTGGGTCAGGCCTTGCAACAAAGCTTCGGCGGCATTCGCCTGGTCGGCTGCACCAGCGCGGGCGAAATCACCCCGTTGGGCTACGGTCGCAACTGCGTGACGGCAGTCGGTTTCGACCATCGGCATTTTTCCATCGACGCCGAACTGATCGACGAGATGGAGCGATTCAGCCTGATTGACGCTCAGCAAATGGTCGAGCGTCTGGTCAGTGGCTGTCGCAGCAACACCCTGGCGCCGATCAAGGGCAACAGCTTTGCCCTGACCCTGCTTGACGGTTTATCCAGTCGTGAAGAAATGGTCCTCGCGGCGCTGAGCGCGGCATTGGGCGACATCCCGCATTTCGGCGGTTCGGCCGGCGACGACAATTACCTGACCCATACCCACGTCTATTTCAATGGCGAGTTCCACAGCGGCGCGGCGGTGGTGGTGCTGGTCAACACCTGGCTGGATTTCGAAGTCTTCACCACCCACCACATCCTGCCGCGGGCGGAAAAACTGGTCGTCACCGGGGCCGACAGCGCTTCGCGCCGGGTTTTCGAACTGAATGCCGAACCCGCCGCCGAGGAGTACGCCCGGCACATCGGCGTGCCCGTGGCTGAGCTCGATCACCGGGTCTTCGCCGCACACCCGCTAGCGGTGCGGATCAACGATCAGTACTACGTACGGGCGATCCAGCAGGTGCATCCGGACCTGAGCCTGAGTTTCTACTGTGCGGTGGAAAACGGCATCGTCCTCACGGTCATGACGCCCGGCCCGATGCTGCCGAACCTGCAGAATCTGTTCGAGGGCTTGCAGGAACGTCTCGGTGACCTGTTGCTGACCATCGGCTGCGATTGTTTTCTCAGGCGCCTGGAACTGGAGGACGGCGGCAGCCTGGAGCAGATCGGTACGTTTTTGCGAGACCAGCGGGTGATGGGTTTCAACACCTACGGAGAACAGTTCAATGGCATGCACATCAACCAGACCTTCACCGGGGTTGCCATTGCCCGAGGCCGGTCCCCTGGACATCGTTGAGCTTCAGGCCCAAGTCGCCAGCCTGCGACACGAAAACCAGAAACTGCAGCGCATCAATGGCGCGCTGATCGAACGGATCGAATCCGGTATCACCCGCGGCAACGATCCCTACGCGGCGTTCCAGCATTCGGTGGTGCTGGCCGAACAGGTGCGTGAGCGCACCGACGCCTTGAACCAGGCCATGGCCGAACTCAAGTCGGGCAATCATTTGCTCAGCGAAGCGCGCTTGCGTGCAGAAACCGCGCATCAACATCTGATCGATGCCATCGAGAGCATTTCCGACGCTTTTGTACTGTTCGATGCCGACCAGCGAATCGTGCTGTTCAACAGCCGCTTCAAGGCGTTCTGGGGCAACAGTCGGGTGCGGATCAACGCCGGCATGCGCCTGGCCGAAGTCAAGCGGCTGATGATCGCCACCGGGCTGTTCACCGAAGAACCGCGCGGTCAGGCCGACGAAAACCTGTTGTTTCGCCTGCAGAACGGTCGCTGGCTGCAAGTCAGCGAACGGCCGACGCAAGAGGGCGGGCGGGTGATCCTGTTCACCGACATCACCGACGTCAAACTCAGCGAGACGGTGCGCCGCGAGCAGGCGGTGGCGCAGAAATCCCATTTGCTGCAACGGGCGGTCGACAACCTGTCCCAGGGCGTGGCGATGGTCAATGCCGAAGGCATACTGGAATTGTGGAACCGGCGTTTTCTCGAGCTCAGCGGCCTTGCACCCGTGGCGGCGCACCGGCCGTTCGCTGAAGTGATCGCCGACAGCGAGTTGAACCTGCTGACCCCCGCCAGCCGCGACGGCAACGGGCGCCCGGTGCAGGAATGCGAGCAGCGTCTTTACGATGGTCGGGTCCTGGAAATTCGCACGCATCCGTTGCCCACCGGCGGCTTCGTCAACACCTTCACCGACATCACCGAGCGCTACCAGCACGCCGAAGCGCTGAGCGAAAGCGAGCGCTGGATTCGCCTGATCACCGACCACGTACCGGCGCTGATCGCCTACCTCAATGCCGATCTGGTCTACGAGTTCACCAACAAGGTTTATGAAGAATGGTACTGCTGGCCTCGCGGCGTGATGCTCGGGCAGAGCCTGCGCGAGGTGCACAGCGAGCAACACTATCAGCGGCTGGAGGCCTACGTGGCCCGGGCATTGGCCGGTGAAAGCGTGACGTTCGAGTTTGCCGAAACCAACATCAATAATCAGGAGCGCTACATGCTGCGCTCCTATGTGCCGAATCGGCTGGCCACCGGGGAGGTGGTGGGGATTTTCGTATTGATCCGCGACATCACCGAGCGCCGCCGCACCGCCGAGGCACTGCACCAGGCGTATCAAAACCTTGAGCTGCGGGTCCGTGAGCGTACGGCGGAGCTGACCACTCTCAATGAGCAGCTGCTGCGCGAGATCGATGAACGCCGGCGCGTGGAATCACGCCTGCGCGAAGCCAAGCTCGACGCCGAACAGGCCAACCTGTCGAAGACCAAATTTCTTGCCGCCGTCAGCCATGACTTGTTGCAGCCACTGAATGCCGCGCGGCTGTTTACCAGTGCCTTGCTCGAACGCCGGGAACCGGTGGCCAACGAGATTCTGGTGCGCAATGTCAGTAATTCCCTGGAAGACGTGGAAAACCTGCTGGGCACCCTGGTGGATATTTCCAAACTCGATGCCGGGGTGATCAAGGCTGACATTGCGCCGTTCGCGTTGAGCGAACTGCTGGAAAACCTCGCCGCCGAGTACACCCAGGTGGCACGCAGCGAAGGGCTTGAGTTGCACTTCATCGGGTGTTCGGCGCTGGTGCGCAGCGACATTCAATTGCTCGCGCGGATCCTGCGCAACCTGTTGAGCAACGCGATTCGCTATACCTACGGCGGCCGGGTGGTGCTCGGTTGCCGGCGTCATCATCAACGCCTGTCGATCGAGGTCTGGGACAGCGGCATGGGCATTGCGGACAACCGCCTGGAAGAGATTTTCCAGGAGTTCAAGCGCGGTGATGTGCAGCGTCCGGACCAGGACCGCGGCCTGGGCCTCGGGCTGGCGATTGTCGAGAAAATTGCCGGGATTCTCGGGCACCGTATTCACGTGCGTTCGTGGCCGGGCAAGGGCTCGATGTTTTCCGTCGAAGTGCCGCTGAGCGCGACGGCACCCAAGGCACTGCCGAGCCTGCTGATGAGTGAGCCGATGCTCGAGCGTCTGCGCGGCGCGCGGGTGTGGGTGCTGGACAACGACGCGGCGATTTGTGCCGGCATGCGTACGTTGCTGGAAGGTTGGGGGTGCCTGGTGGTGACGGCGCTGTCGGAGCAGGACCTGGCGCGGCAAGTGGACAACTATCACGCCGAAGCGGATTTGCTGATTGCCGATTATCACCTGGATGACGAGCAGAACGGTGTGGATGCGGTGGCCCGGATCAACGCCCGGCGCGGTTCAGCCATTCCGGCGATGATGATCACCGCCAACTACAGCAATGAGCTCAAAGTGCAGATTCGTGAGTTGGGGCACACCTTGATGCACAAACCGGTGCGGCCGATGAAGCTGAAGACGGCGATGAGTCACCTGCTCGGAAGGCCTTGAGTCTTGCGGTGAATTCAAAGGCCCCATCGCGGGCAAGCCCGCTCCCACAGGGTTTGTGTTGGAACATAGTTTGTTTGAACACTGCAAAACCTGTGGGAGCGGGCTTGCCCGCGATGGGGGCGACTCGGTGTACCAGAATCAACGCCGCAGATAAGAGCCGAAATCAATATCCCCGGCACTCAGGATCGCCTGCACCCGGTTGTGCACGTTGAGTTTGCGCAGGATCGCCGAAACGTGGGCCTTGACCGTGGTTTCGGCGATTTCCAGGGTGTAGGCGATCTGTTTGTTCGACTCGCCTTTGGTCATGCGTTCCAGCACCAGCAACTGCTTGCGCGTCAGGGCCTGGAGCAGTTCCGGCGGGAAACTCGGGTTATCGTTCATCCGGCGGTGGGTGCCGCTTTTTTGCGTGCGGATGATGTCCGGCGGCAGGTAGACGTTGCCGTTGAGAATCTGCTGGATCGCCTCGGTCATTTGCACCCGCGGCGAGGATTTGGTGATGAAACCCACCGCACCATAGGTGATGGCTTGCAGCACGATCTGTTTGTCCTGCTCGGCGGAGACGATCACCACCGGGATGGTCGGCGCCTCGTTGCGCAGGTTGATCAGGCCATTGAGGCCGTGCATCCCCGGCATGTTCAGGTCGAGCAGGATCAGGTCCAGGTCGTCATGTTCCTGAGTCAGCGCCAGGGCGCTGTCGAGGTCAGCGGTTTCCATGACCTCGCTGCCCGGGAAACCATCGCTGATGACGTTATGAATAGCTTCGCGAAACAGCGGGTGATCGTCGGCAATCAGAATTTTGTACATAGCCTTTCACCTCATTATTTTGATTATGGTGTGGCAACAACACGCACGCGTAAAGGTCAGGGAAAGGGTTCGGGCCGGGCGGGCGTCACGGGCAGGTTCGCCGCTTGCCAGGCATCCAGGCCGTCGCGATACCAATACAGAGTCTTATAGCCCATGGCGGCGGCGCGCTTCACCGCGTTCCAGCTCAACCAGCAATCGGAGCGGCAGTAGAAGACCAGCGGTTGCGCAAGATCGCCCGCGGTCAATGCGTTCAGGTTACGCGCAAAATAGCCCTGCCAGTCGGGCGTCAGGTCGCCATCGCCGGTATTGGCCAGCCAATGACTGCCGGGCAGGTTCTCATGGGGCTCGTCTTCGATGAAGCGCCCTTGCAGCCATTGACGGCGATACACGTCGATCAGCACCGGACGGGGTGTCTGGCTGAGCAGGGTTTGCAGGGCCGGCGTATCGATGATGGACGCGCCTTGCAGTTGATTCGGGGTCGGACTGCGGTAGAGGCCGATGCGATAGCCTTCGGCGGAGAACAGCGGTGTGTCAGCGTGTGCGACGCCCAGCAGCAGGCTCAGCGAAAACACGGCGAGGGAAGGGCGCAGCAGAACACGTCGGGCACGCGGCATGGGTTGAGTCCTTATAGTTATGAGCCCATTACATGCCAGTCTCGGTGCGTTGGGAATGCGACGATAGACAGGAAAACCAGTACTAAAGTAGTAATTTTGTTTGTTTTACGGGTGCTGCGTCCTACACCTGTCTTGTATTCAACGACGATCCCCTGTGGGAGCGGGCTTGCTCGCGAAGGCGTAGTTTCAGGCAACATCTTTGTCGACTGGGCGGCCGCTTTCGCGAGCAAGCCCGCTCCCACAGGGGGATGGGTGGTTAGTTAGCTTTGCGCAAGGCGGCGTGTTGCGGGTTGAAGGTAAGCACGGCGAGCAGGGCAAACAGCAATGTCAGCCCCGCACATACCCCCAGCGCCAACGGATTAAAACGTTCATACAGCGCAAACCGCACCAGCTCCACCGCATGGGTAAACGGGTTCAACGCACACAACCAGAACAACCACTCGCTGGACTCGCGCATCTTCCACAGCGGATACAACGCCGAGGACAGGAAGAACAACGGGAAGATCACGAAATTCATCACCCCGGCGAAGTTTTCCAGCTGACGGATGGCATTCGACAGCAACAGGCCCAGCGCGCTGAGCATCAACGCCACCAGCAACAACGCCGGCAAGGCGATCAACAGTCCCATGGCCGGTGGTTGCACGCCGTACACCCAGGCAATCGCCAGAAAGGCATACACCTGCAACAGCGAAATCAACGACGTTGCCAACAGTTTGCTGCACAGCAGAAAGGTCCGGGGCAGGGGGCTGGTCAGCAACACGCGCATGCTGCCCATTTCCCGGTCGTAGACCATCGACAATGAACCTTGCATGCCATTGAACAGCAGAATCATGCAGGCCAGGCCAGGGATGATGTAGACCTCATAAGGGATGTACGTGTCGTAGGGCTCGATAATGGCAATGCCCAGGGCCGCACGAAAACCGGCTGCGAACACCAGTAGCCACAGCAACGGCCGGACAAGTGCACTGAGAAACCGCGTGCGTTGCAACACAAAACGCAGCCATTCGCGCAGCACGATGCCGCTGAAACATTGCCAGTAAGCATTCATCGGGTGGCTCCAGAGGTCGTCAGGCGAGCGAAGGCGCAACCGAGGTCGCCACCGTGTTCGAGGCTCAGGGCGTCGGCTTGTCCACTGGCGACCAGATGCCCTTGATGAAGAATCAGCAAATCATCGCTGGGCTGCACTTCATCCAGTAAATGGGTGGTCCAGAGCACACTGATGTGTTGCTCGCGGCACAAATTGCGGATTCGTTGATTGAGCGCCAGGCGACTGGCCGGGTCGAGGCCGACGCTCGCCTCGTCGAGCAGCAGCAGGCGGGGCTCATGCAGCAGCGCGCGGGCGATTTCCACCCGGCGACGATGTCCGCCATTCAGTTCGCGCACTCGCTCGCGCCGGCGTTCGGTCAGCGTTTGCCGCGCCAGTTCGGCGTCGACCCGCAGGCTGGTCTGGCGCCGCGACATCCCATGCAGCGCGGCGTGATACCGCAGGTTCTGCTCGACGCTGAGGTCCAGGTCCAGGGTGCTTTGCTGGAACACCACACCCAATTGCCTCAGCGCCGGGCGCGGCGCATTACGCAGCGAACAGCCGCCGACGCGGATATCGCCACGCTGCAAATCGTAGAGCCGGGTAAGCAGCGCGATCAGGGTCGATTTTCCTGCACCGTTGGGCCCCAGCAGCGCCGCGAAACGCCCCGGCTCCAGGCAGAAACTTACCTGGCGCAACGCCTCTCGCGTGCCGTAGGCAAAGCTCAGGTCGCTGACTTCCAGTGCGTTCATGGCGTCACCACCACGCCCCACGGATAGCGCCCGACCTTCACCGATTTGGTGACTTTGAGGCTGTCGACATCGATCACCGACACGTCTCCGCTGACACCATTGGTCGCCAGCAATTGCTTCTGATCCAGGGTAAACGCCATCTGCCAGACACGTCGGCCGACCAGCAGGTAGTCGAGGATTTCGAAGGTTTTGGCATCGATCACCGCCACATGATTGGCCGGGCCGAGCGCGACGAAACCATACTTGCCGTCGGCGCTGAGTTTGATGCCCACCGGCTGCACCTTGTCCGGGTGTACGCCTTTGATCTGGAAGGTCAGGGTCTTGAGCACCTGGCGGGTCGCGACGTCGAGAATGGTCACCGTGCCGCCGATTTCCGCCGAGGCCCAGAGCTTCGAACCATCAGGCGCGAACTCGACAAAACGCGGTCGCTGGTCCACCAGCGTGCTGTCGGCCAGGGTCTGGGTGCTGGTGTCGATCCAGTGCAGCATGTTCGTGGTTTCACTGGTGTTCACTGCCCATTTGCCGTCGGGGCTGACGGCCATGCCTTCGGGTTCGACGCCGACGTTGATCTGGCTCAGCACCTTGGAGGTTTCGGTGTCGATCACCGTCACCAGCGCATCGTCCTCGTTGGAAACGTAGAGCCAGCGATTGTTCGGGTGCAGGGCGAATTGCTCGGGGTCCTTGCCCGAAGGCAGTTCCTTGATGATCTTGCGCGTGGCGACGTCCATCACCTGCACCCGGTCCGAATCACTGGCGCAGATGTACAGCAGCTTGCTGTCGTGGGACAGCAACAGACCGCGAGGGCGCTGGCCGACGGGCAGGGTGTCGGTGACTTGCAAGGTCTGCAGGTCGATCAGGCTGAGGCTGTTGTCTTTCTCGTTCGAGACCCAGGCGGTGCTGGCCGCGGCGTGCCCGGCAGCGAGCAGCAGGGCGCATGAGAGCAGGGTGCGGCGCATGGCAGATTCCTTATTGTTGTGGAATATCAGGGAAAGCGGCAGCTGACCTCGGGCTTGTCGTAACCGAGGCTGTCCATTTCGTTGAAAGGGTGCAGAAAGCCGTCCTGCGGCGAGGTACTGACCAGCGCCCGCGGCTGGACGATGGGGATCGGTTGGCGCAACTGGCCGTTCCACGGGCGATAACTGAGCTTGCGACCCTTGAAGCCATCGAGTGGCAATTGATCGCTGATTTCCAGCGTACGGATCGCCATCGGGTCGGTCTGACGCAGTTTGCTCACGGCGCTGGCGATGCTGCGCACGGCCATCCACGCGGCAAAGTCGCGGTCGTTCATCCGGCGTCCGGCCATGGCTTCGAAGCGTTTTTGCAATTGTGCGGCGCCGTAGGTTTCCACGGTCTTGTGCCAACCCACCGGGGTCAGGCCCTGAGTGCCGGCCACCGGGCGCGGATACCAGGTCTGGTAGGGCACGTATTCGCCAAAGTCTCCGCGTTCATCGGCCACCAGCACCACGTCGTACTCGGCGGTCTGGGTGAACAGCGGCATGTCGGCCTGGGCGCTGCGGCGCTGGTCGTTATCGAAACTCCAGGTTTTTTCCGCGACCAGTTGCACGCCGAAGCGCTTCGCCGCGCGGCGCAGGGCGGCGGCATAGGCTTGATCGTCAGCGGTCGGGCCGACGATCAACAGCGCCCGCTGCCATTTGCGCACCACCAGAAACTGCGCCAGTGCATCGGCCAGCATCGCCCGGCTCGGCAGCGTGTGCAGCACGTTCGGCAAGCAGTCGGTGGTGCGCAGGCTGTCATCCGGGCTGCCAGCGTTGAACAGCAAACTGTCAGGCAGGGCGGCGCTGAGTTGGCGCAGGCTGGCCACTGGCGCGTTCACCACGAACAGGCGCAGACCTTGCGCGTGTTGAGCCTTGGCCGCTTCAAGCAAGGCCTCCGGACTGTCGGCGTTGACGCTGGCCAGGCTGTAACTGTGATTGAGAAAACGCCCGGTGCTGTTGCTGTCGGTGATCGCCAGTTCAGCGCCCCGCAGCCCGGCATCGACCGGTTCAGGAATCACGTTGGACAGTAGCGGTCCCGGGTCAGGGCGATAACCCAGGTAGCCGATCTGCACCTGCAGCGGTGCGTCGGCCGCCTGACTTTGGGTCGCCAGCCCCGCGGCGCAGGCAATCGCCAACAGGTAGGTCAGGGCGTAAGGGGCGAGCTGGCGCATAAGGCACTCCATGACGGTTAGCGCCAGCATAGGAAGCCTGAGGGCAGGATGAAATATGCAGAAAGTACCAGTGAGGCAGTACCAAGGTAGTAACTCGCCGAGGGCGGCGCGGTTTTAGCATGGACAACAACGGCCATCACTCTGGAGGAGATCGACCATGCGTATTCTCAAAGCGCTGCTCCTGCCCTTGCTGCTGATCCTGAGTCTGATCGGCGTCGACAAGCTCCACGGCCCGCGCCCCGCGTTGCTGCCGGTCTTACCCGCGACACCGGGGCGCTAGGCGTGTCAGCGCTGTGGCGAATCAACCTCTGGGTCTGCGGATTTTTCGCCCTGGTCACCCTGGCGTGCATGGGGTTACTGGTGCATCAGGCGCTGGCGGATGTGGAGCGTGAGCTGCAATCCGCTGAGGCGGTGGTCGAATACTTGAGCGAAACCGCCGAGCGTGATCCCGTCAGCCTGCAACCACGGCTGACGCAAAGTCTGCGTCACGTGCGGGTGCGCTGGCTCGAACCGGGCGAGGCTGCACACCCTTCGACGCAGGACGGGCTCGACGCCTGGCTCGGGCGACTGTTGTTCGCCGAAGCCCGGCACCACGCGCGGGTGCTGGATTTGCAGGATGGCCGGCGCGTACAGATCACAGTCGATCCACGGGATGAAATCGACGAAGTCTGGGACTCCGTTCAACAGCTGCTGAGTCTGTGTGGCGTGGCGTTGTTGTTGAGTCTGTTGACCATCCGCTGGGCCGTGCGCCGGGGCATGGGCCTGCTCGACGAGTTGCTGCGTGCGTTACGGCAGGTCTCCGGCGGCCAGCTCAAGGTGCGATTGCGTGCGCAAGGGCTGCCGGAAGCGCGGCAACTGGCGGCGCATTTCAATCGCATGACCGAAGCACTGGAACAGGCGCGTGCCGACAACACGCAACTGACCCAGACCTTGCTGGCGGTGCAGGAGCAGGAACGCACTCATCTGGCGCAGACCCTGCACGACGATCTAGGCCAATACCTCGCGGGGATTCGGGCGCAGGCCTGCCTTTTGCGGTTGGTCGCCGATCAACCTGACACCGTAGAGCGCACGGTGCGTGAGCTGGAGCACAACTGCGAACACCTGCAACAAGGTTTCAGAGCGCTGGTGCACGACCTCTATCCGGTGGTGTTGCAGCACCTGCCGCTGGCCGAAGCCCTCGGGTTGCTGGTGGAACAATGGCAAGCCCGACAAGGGATCGATTGCCGGTTATGGGTCAGCGGGCACTTGCCGTCGTTGTCCGCGCCAAACAAGACCCATCTCTACCGCCTGTTGCAGGAAGCCTTGACCAACGTCGCCCGCCACGCCGGTGCCAGCGAGGTACGAGTGCGCCTGCACCGTCGCAGCGGGCAGTTGCGCTTGCTGGTGCGTGACAACGGTTGCGGTGCTCGCCAGCCACAGCGGCCGGGTGTCGGTTTGTACTCAATGTTCGAGCGCGCCCGCAGTCTGGGCGGCGAGCTGCGCATCATCAGCCACCCCGGCGCCGGTTGGGCGCTGTCCTTGAGCATGCCTTTGGAGGCGTCATGAATATTCTGCTGGTGGATGACCATGCGGTGGTCCGTCAGGGCTATGCGAGTTTGTTGCGAGCGTTGCTGCCGGCGATGGAAGTGCGTGAAGCCGCGACGGGTGAAGAAGCGCTGATCAGGGTCCAGGAAGCCGTGCCCAACCTGGTGATTATGGATTTCGGTTTGCCGGGGATCAGCGGGCTGGAAACCACGCGTCGCCTGCGACAGCGCCTGCCGCAATTGCGCGTGCTGTTTTTCAGCATGCACGATGAGCTGCCGTTGGTGCGCCAGGCACTGGATGCGGGCGCCTCGGGCTACCTGACCAAAAGCTCGGCGCCGGATGTGTTGATCGAGGCCGTGCGGCGCATCCTCGCCGGTCACGCCTACATCGAACAACCGCTGGCCACGCAACTGGTCTGTCACCCGCAACAGGACGCCAGCGATCCGCGTTTGCAGAGCATGACTCAACGAGAACTGGAGATTTTCGTGATGCTCGCCAAAGGCACCCCGGCCCGGTTGATTGCCGAGCAACTGAGCATCAGCAGCAAGACCGTCTCCAATCACCTGACCTTGCTCAAGAGCAAATTGCAAGTCAGCTCCCATGCCGAGCTGGTGCATCTGGGGATTGATATGGGCGTGGTGCGAAAGGCGAGGTGATCAATCCACCGCAGAACCCTGTAGGAGCGAGCTTGCTCGCGATGCTCGTCAACGATAACGCTGGCAGTCTGAAACCCCATGGCGCTCTCAGGTTAATCGCGAGCAAGCTCGCTCCTACAGGGGGAGGTGTTGCCTTCAGATCATTTGTCCCAGGTGGTCGGGCACCCGTTGCACCCCTCCATATTCGCATCCTGAAAATTCGCATAATGCTGGCGTGAGCCGTCGAGGTTCGCTTGCTCCAGGTTGCTTTCGCCAAACTTGGCTTCCTGCAGATTGGCATCGCCGAGATCCGCGCCTTTGAGATCAGCCTTGCTCAACCAGGTCATCTCCAGGTCGGCCGCCCGCAGGTTGGCGTTGTGCAGTTTGGCCCCGGAGAGCCGGGCGAATTGCAGATAGGCGCCGCTGAGGTTGGCGTTCTCGAATTGCGCGCCTTGGGCGAACATTCCCCAACCTTGAATCGCCATCAGCGTCGCGCCGGTGAAATCGGCCAGACGCAGGTTGCTCTGTTGCAGGCTGGCCCGGGTCAGGTTGGCGCCTTGCAGCTGGGCTTTTTCCAGATTGGCGAGGTCGAGGCGGGCGTGACGCAAATCGGCATTGCGCAGGTCGGCGCCGCTGAGGTTCATGTTGCGCAGGTCCTGATTGCTCAGGTTGGCGCCTTTGAGATTGGCACCGGGGCAGGGGCTGTGTTCGGCGATGGTGCAGCCGTTGATGATCAGTGGGGCATCTTCGCCGTCATCGGCGAAAACCGGAAGGGCAGTGAGCAATAGCAGTAGAGATAGATAGTTCATGGCAGGTCCTCGGAGCGTGGAGGGCGGCGGGATACACACAAAACTGTGGCCAGGTTGATTCCTGTGGCGAGGGGGTAAACCCCCTCGCCACAGGGCCTCACTCACCTCAGGGACCCACTCACCACAGGGGGTAGGCGTGTTACTTCTTCGCCACCTTGCTATCCCAACTCGGAATCTTGAACACCCAGAACGACCCGCCCTGAGCCACCGGTTTGGTCAGCTCGGCCATGTCGCCGCCCCACAACGGCACCGCGCCGCCATACCCGACGGTCACGCCGATGTACTGCTCGCCGTCCTGTTCCCAGGTGATCGGCGGCGAAACGATGCCGCTACCGGTCTGGAACTTCCACAGCTCCTTGCCGGTTTTCGCGTCGAAGGCCTTGAAGAAACCGTCGCCGGTGCCGGTGAACACCAGGTTGCCCTTGGTCGCCAGCACACCGGCCCACAACGGCAGGTGTTCCTTGTGCTCCCACACCACTTTGCCCGTGGTCGGGTTCATCGCGCGCAAGGTGCCGACGTGATCGTCGTACATCCGCTTGATGCGGAAACCCATGCCCAGATACGCCGAGCCTTTTTTGTAGTTGACCTCTTCGGTCCAGTATTCCTCTTTCCACTGGTTGCCCGGAATGTAGAACAACCCGGTGTCCTGGCTGTAGGCCATCGGGTTCCAGTTCTTGCCGCCAAGGAACGGCGGCGACACTTCAACCGGTTTGCCTTTGGTTTCGCCCGGCAGCGGTTTGGCCGGACGCTGGCCTTCATTTTCGACCGGTCGCCCGGTCTTCAGGTCGATGTGGCTGGCCCAAGTGATGTTGTCGACGAAGGGGAAGGCGTTCTGCAATTTGCCGTTGTTGCGGTCGACCACGTAGAAGAAACCGTTGCGGTCCGCGTGGCCGGTGGCCTTGACCGTTTTACCGTCCTTGTCCTTGTAGTCGAACAGCACCAGCTCGTTGTTACCGGAGAAATCCCAGGCATCGTTCGGCGTGTGCTGATAGAACCATTTCACCTCGCCGGTGCTCGGGTCGACGCCGACCTGGCCCGAGGTGTAGAGGCTGTCGTAATCGTGCGGGTTGCCATCCTTAGCGGTGCGCGCCCAGGTGTTCCACGGGCCGGGGTTGCCGGCGCCGACGATGATGGTGTTGGTTTCCGGATCGAAACTGGCGCTCTGCCAAGGGGCGCCGCCGCCGTGACTCCAGGCTTCGACCTTGCCGGTTTCGGTGGTCGGATCGTTCGGCCAGGACGGCGCCTTGACGTCGCCGGTCGGGGTGCTGTCCTTGCCGTTCAAGCGGCCCATGTGACCTTCGACGAAAGGCCGCATCCACACTTCTTCGCCGGTGTCCGGGTCGCGGGCATAGAGTTGCCCGACCACACCGAATTCATCGCCGGAGCTGCCATGGATCAGCAGCACCTTGCCGCTGGTCTTGTCCTTGATCAGCACCGGGGCGCCGGTCATGGTGTAACCGGCGGCGTGGTCGCCGAACTTCTTGTTCCACACCACTTTGCCGGTGTTTTTGTCCAGCGCGATCAACCGGGCGTCGAGGGTGCCGAAGTAGATTTTGTCGCCATAAATCGCCGCCCCGCGATTGACCACATCGCAGCACGGACGAATGTTGTCCGGCAGGCGATGGTTGTAGGTCCACAGACGTTTGCCGGTCTTGGCGTCGAGGGCAAATACCCGCGAATACGAACCGGTGACGTACACCACGCCGTCACTGACGATGGCCTGGGATTCCTGGCCGCGCTGCTTCTCATCGCCAAACGAATAAGACCAGGCGGGCGTCAGTTTGAACACATTCTTGTCGTTGACCTGGGCCAACGGGCTCCAGCGCTGGGCGTTGGTGCCCATGCCGTATTGCAGGACATCCTTGGTGGTCAGGTGATCGTTGGCAATGTCTTCCCAACTCACGTTGTGCGTCGGCGAGGCAGGTTCGGTCGCGGCTTGGCCGGCAGCGCTCAGGGACAGGCTGCTCACCAGCAAAAAGGCTTGCATGGCGAGGGTCAAAGGGGAAAGGGCGGGTAGCGATCTTATTGTCATGGTTGCAGTTCCCAGTGGAGTTTTTGGCCTGCACAGGGTGGTGCGTCCGACGGGGTGGCGAATACGGAAAAAGTCCCGCTGATGCCGGGAAGATTTCCCATGCGGCACCTGATTTAGGTGTGCGCCACAAGCCCTACTACCAAGGTACTGCGTGGCGGCCACCAAAGCAGCATGGGGCTTGCGCGAAACGCTTCCTAAGATGGTTGCCATAGCCTCTGCCAAGAGGTTTTGCGTGCAATCCTGAGGGCATAACAATGACAACAAAACGCAACGCCTTGCTCGTTGCCGGACTGCTGGCCGGCTTTATCAGTGCAGGTTCCGCCTGGGCCCACGGCAACGTGGTACCCCAAGCCGTCGAAACCAAGGGCCTGACCCCGATCAAGGACGCCGGTGTGCAGGTTGATGGCGATGGCTGGGCGGCGGTAAACCCTTACCGTACGACGCCTGAGCACGACAAAGCCGTGGAAATCGGCTCATCGGCGTACAACCAGAACTGCGCGGCCTGTCATGGTCTCGAAGCCAAGTCTGGCGGCATCGCCCCCGATTTGCGCATGCTCGATGTCGGCGAGGCCGGTGATGAATGGTTCGTCGAACGGGTCCGCAACGGCGCCGTAAGGGACGGCCGGGTGTACATGCCGAAGATGGCCGATTACCTGAGTCAGGAAGCCCTGTGGGCCGTGCGCACTTACCTGGACAGCGTTCACGTCGAGGAGTAATGCATGCGCCTGCTCGCTGTGTTGATCAGCGCTGTGCTGCTGTGCTGCCAGGTGGTGCAGGCGCAGGTCCGTACCTATGACGAAATGATCGCCGCCGGGAAGCTGAAGGTGGCGGTCTACAAAGACTTCGCCCCCTACAGTTTCGAAGACGCCGGTAAGCCCCGTGGCGTGGATGTCGAACTGGCCGAGGCCTTGGCCAAAGCCCTTGGCGTTCACTTGAAACTGATCTGGGCGCCCGCCGGCGAGAAACTCGACGACGACCTGCGCGACTACATCTGGCGCGCCAGCCAGTTGCACGATCTGCAACTGGCCGACCTGATGATGCGCGTGCCCTATGACCAGGATTACGCGCGCAAGCGCAACGAACTGGGTGAACTGGAAAACGGCCATGTGGTGATGTTCGGTCCGTACCAGAACGAGCAATGGCAAGTCGCGTATGACCGCCGTCGGCTGGAGTCGGTGGGCAGTGTCGCAGTGTTCGAGCACCACCCGATTGGCGTCGAGGTCGACAGCGTGCCGTCGTTCTACCTGACCTCGGTATTCAACGGCATGCTCGCCGGCAAAACCCGTCACTACCCCGGCGTGCCCCAGGCGTTCGCGGCCATGAAGGCCGGTGAGGTCGACGCGGTCATGGCGATGCGCGGCGAGATCGACTGGCAGGTTCATGAGGCGGCGGACCCGCAACTCGCGCTGGCGGAAAACGCCTATCCGAACATGGGCAAGCAACTTTGGGAGATCGGCATGGCGGTGCACGAAAGCAATCGTCAATTGGCCTATGCCGTGGAAGAGGCGCTGGAAACCTTGATCCGCGAGGGCTCGGTGAAAGCCATTTATGCCCGTTACGGCCTGCGGTATGACGTACCGGAGATGTATCAACAGTGAACTGGAGCGTGCGTTGTCTGTTGGCCTGTTGGCTACCCTTGGCCGCGCACGCGGCCGCCATCGAACCGGGCAAAGACCCGGTGCCGTCGGTCATGTGGGCCTTCTATCACAAGCAGATGCTGGGCGATGCGCCGTTCGTGTTCGACGAGCGGGTCAAGCTGCTGGCGCCGCCCTTCGCCGAAGACGCCCGGCAAGTGCCGCTGGAAATCGACGCCCGGGCGTTCAAGGGCGAGGTGGTGAAAATCCTTGCGTGGGCCGAACTCAATCCGCTGCCGAAAATTGTCGATTTCCAACCGCTGGATCGGGTGCTGCCGTGGCTGTCGGTGCGCATCCGTATCGAACAAGCCACGCCGTTGCGTGCCGCGGTCCTGACCCGCGACGGGCTGTGGCATGTCGGCTCGACCCTGATCGATGCGGCGGGCGGCGGTTGCACGGCGCCGAGCGTGGTGCGCACCCAGCCGGGTTGGGAAGAACACATTGGCGAAGTCATCGGTGGGCGCTATCCGCGTGGCGAATTCAGCCGCTTGCGTATGCAGGTCGCGCATCCGATGGACAACGGCATGGTCGGCGGCATCCCGGAGTTTTTCATCAACCATGCCGAGCTGCGGGATCACAACGATCGGTTGCTGGCCCGCCTCGAACTGTTTCCCGCCGTCAGCGAAAACCCCAGCCTGGCGTTCGACATCGAAGGGGCAGGGCAGACACGCTTGTTGCTGCGCGATAACAGCGGCAACCAGTTTGATGCGGCCATACCCTGACTCAAAGGAGCGCGTGATGCGCTGGATGCTGCTGTTGTTCTTGAGCCTGAGCCTTCCTGCGCTGGCCGATCCCGACTATTTACTCAAGCCCCGGCAGATCGCCGCGGACACCTGGCTGCTGGAAGGCAGCACCGACAATTTCGCCAAGGGCAACGGTGGCAACATCGTCAATACGGCGTTCATCGTCACCGAGCGTGGCGTGGTGGTAATCGATACCGGGCCGTCGAAGCGCTACGGCGAAGCGATGCGCAAAGCCATCGCCGCGACCACCGATAAACCCGTGATCCAGGTGTTGCTGACGCATCATCACCCTGACCATGTGTTGGGTAATCAAGCCTTCAGTGACGTGCCGATCGGCGCGCTGGCCGGCACGACCGGGTTGCTTCGGCAGCAGGGCGATGCCATGGCCGAGAACATGTACCGGCTGGTGGGTGACTGGATGCGTGGCACTGAAGTGGTGTTGCCGACCGAGACACTGACGCCGGGCGTGCGAAACTTTGGGAATCACGATCTGCGCCTGCTGAGCCTGGGTGGGCACACGGGCGCTGATCTGGCTATTCTCGACCAGACCACCGGCGTGCTGTTTGCCGGGGATCTGGTGTTTTACCAACGGGCGCTGACCACGCCCAACAGTCCGGGGCTTTCGGTATGGCTGGCGGACATTGCGACGCTGCAAGGCTTGCCGTGGACAATGATTGTGCCCGGCCATGGCCCGTTAGCCACGGATGCAAAACCGTTCGAGCAAATGCGCGACTACCTTGGCTGGCTCGATCAACTGATGCGCGACGGCGCGGCCAATGGCAGCGAGATGAGCGAGATGATCCTCAGTCCCATTCCCGAACGATTCGCGGCGATCAGCCTGAGTCGCTATGAGCTGATTCGCAGCGTCAGTCATCTCTATCCGCGCTACGAGCGCGCACAGATGACGCGAGTGGATTCCAGCGCGGATAAGTGAAATACACAGATCCCTGTGGGAGCGGGCTTGCCCGCGATAGCGGACTGTCAGTCAACGAATGTGTTGAATGTGACGTCGCCATCGCGGGCAAGCCCGCTCCCACAGGGGACTGGTGTCGATCACGAAATCCAGTGTTCATCTTTTCCGACCCGCTACTAAGGAACTAGCAAACTCAGTACTGCGGGCAATTGTTCGAAGGGCGGCGGCGCCCAAGAATCTGCACCAGACCGGGAAAATTTCCCGGGTATAACAAAAATCGCAGAGGCAGCCGTCATGACCCAACCCGCACGTCGCCATCCCTTCGTCTTGAGCCTGTTGCTCAGTGCCATGCTGTTGTCCGGCACGGCATTGGCCGCCGTCACCGACCAGGACATTCTCCAGGACCCCAAGAACCCGGAGCAGATCGTCACCAACGGTCTGGGCGTCCAGGGTCAGCGCTACAGCCCGCTCGACACCCTCAACGTCAACAACGTGAAGGACTTGCGGCCAGTCTGGGCGTTCTCCTTCGGCGGCGAAAAACAACGCGGTCAGCAAGCCCAGCCGATGATCAAGGACGGCGTGATGTACATGACCGGCTCCTACTCGCGGGTGTTTGCGGTGGACGCGCGCACCGGCAAGAAACTCTGGCAATACGATGCGCGCCTGCCCGATGACATCCGCCCGTGCTGCGACGTGATCAACCGGGGCGTGGCGCTGTACGGCGACCTGGTGTTCTTCGGCACCCTCGACGCCAAGCTCGTGGCCCTGAACAAAGACACCGGCAAAGTCGTCTGGAGCAAGAAAGTCGCCGACCACAAGGAAGGCTATTCGATCAGCGCCGCCCCCCTGGTGATCAACGGAAAACTGATTACCGGCGTGGCCGGTGGCGAGTTCGGGGTGGTCGGCAAGATCGAAGCCTACGACCCGAAAAACGGCGACCTGCTGTGGAGCCGCCCGACCGTCGAAGGTCACATGGGCTACGTCTACAAGGACGGCAAAGCGGTAGAGAACGGCATTTCCGGTGGCGAAGCCGGCAAGACCTGGCCGGGCGATCTGTGGAAAACCGGCGGCGCGGCGCCCTGGCTTGGCGGTTACTACGACCCGGAAACCAATCTGCTGCTGTTCGGCACCGGTAACCCGGCGCCCTGGAACTCGCACTTGCGTCCTGGCGACAACCTTTACTCATCGTCGCGTCTGGCACTCAACCCGGACGACGGCACGATCAAATGGCACTTCCAGAGCACGCCCCACGACGGTTGGGACTATGACGGCGTGAACGAGCTGGTCTCGTTCAACTACACCGAAGGCGGTAAGGAAATCAAAGCGGCGGCCACTGCCGACCGTAATGGTTTCTTCTACGTGCTGGACCGCACCAACGGCAAGTTCATTCGCGGCTTCCCGTTCGTGGACAAGATCACCTGGGCCACGGGGCTCGATAAAGAAGGCCGGCCGATCTACAACGAAGCCAGCCGTCCCGGCGCACCGGGCACTGAAGCCAAAGGCAGTTCGGTGTTCGTCGCCCCGGCGTTCCTCGGCGCGAAAAACTGGATGCCGATGGCCTACAACAAAGACACCGGGCTGTTCTACGTGCCGTCCAACGAGTGGGGCATGGACATCTGGAACGAAGGCATTGCCTACAAGAAAGGCGCGGCGTTCCTCGGGGCCGGTTTCACCATCAAGCCGTTGAACGAAGACTACATCGGCGTGTTGCGCGCCATCGACCCGAAAACCGGCAAGGAAGTCTGGCGTCACAAGAACTTCGCGCCGCTGTGGGGCGGGGTGCTGACCACCAAGGGCAACCTGGTGTTCACCGGTACGCCGGAAGGTTTCCTGCAGGCGTTCAACGCCAAGACCGGCGAGAAGGTCTGGGAATTCCAGACCGGCTCCGGCGTGCTGGGTTCACCCGTGACCTGGGAAATGGACGGCGAGCAATACGTCTCGGTGCTGTCCGGTTGGGGGGGCGCCGTACCGCTGTGGGGCGGCGAAGTGGCCAAGCGCATCAAGGACTTCAACCAGGGCGGGATGCTCTGGACGTTCAAGTTGCCGAAAGACCTGGTCGTGGCGAAGCACTGACCCTGAGTCCACCGCATAACCCCTGTGGGAGCGGGCTTGCTCGCGAAAACGGTGTGTCAGACACAGCTGTTCTGACTGGATGGACGCCTTCGCGAGCAAGCCCGCTCCCACATTGGTTTGTGTGAAACCTACTACCAAATAACGAGAACCCCCCTGCCAACGGCGCATTCGTTCGGCACGCGGGGCTCTCTACTATCGGTTCATCGCCTGTTTGCCCGACAGGCATCGACCCAGACAGAGGCTCACCATGATCTACGCACAACCCGGAACACCAGGCGCCGTCGTCACGTTCAAGACGCGCTACGGCAACTTCATCGGCGGCGAGTTCGTCGCGCCGGTCAATGGCGAATACTTCACCAACACCTCGCCGGTCACCGGTGAAGTGATCGCCGAGTTCCCGCGCTCCAGCGCCGCCGACATCGAAAAAGCCCTCGACGCCGCCCACGCCGCTGCCGATGCCTGGGGCAAGACCTCGGCGCAGGACCGCTCGCGGGTGCTGCTGAAAATCGCCGACCGTATCGAGGAGAATCTGGAAATCCTCGCCGTCACCGAAACCTGGGACAACGGCAAGGCCGTACGCGAAACCCTGAACGCCGATGTGCCGCTGGCCGCCGACCATTTCCGCTACTTCGCCGGGTGCATCCGCGCGCAGGAAGGCGGCGCCGCCGAGATCAACGAGCTGACCACCGCCTACCATTTCCACGAACCGCTGGGCGTGGTCGGGCAGATCATTCCGTGGAACTTCCCGCTGCTGATGGCCGCGTGGAAACTCGCCCCGGCCCTGGCGGCCGGTAACTGCATCGTGCTCAAACCCGCCGAGCAGACGCCGTTGTCGATCATGATCTTCGCCGAACTGATCGCCGATCTCCTGCCAGCCGGTGTGTTGAACATCGTGCAGGGTTTCGGTCGCGAAGCCGGTGAGGCGCTGGCCACCAGCAAGCGCATCGCCAAAATCGCCTTCACCGGTTCCACCCCGATCGGTGCGCATATCATGAAATGCGCCGCCGAGAACATCATTCCAAGCACCGTTGAACTGGGCGGCAAGTCGCCGAACATTTTCTTCGAAGACATCATGAACGCCGAGCCGCAGTTCATCGAGAAAGCCGCCGAAGGCCTGGTGCTCGCCTTCTTCAACCAGGGCGAAGTCTGCACCTGCCCATCGCGAGCGCTGGTGCAGGAATCAATCTACGACGATTTCATGAAAGTGGTGATGCAGAAGATCGTCAAGATCAAACGCGGCAACCCGCTGGACACCGAAACCATGGTCGGCGCCCAGGCGTCGGAGCAGCAATACGACAAGATTCTCTCGTACCTGAAAATCGCCCAGGAGGAGGGCGCCGAGCTGCTCACCGGCGGCGCGGCTGAACGTCTTGAAGGCGACTTGTCGACGGGTTACTACATCCAGCCGACCCTGCTCAAGGGCCACAACAAGATGCGCGTGTTCCAGGAAGAGATCTTTGGCCCGGTGGTGGGCATCACCACGTTCAAGGACGAAGCCGAAGCCCTGGCGATTGCCAACGACAGCGAGTTCGGCCTCGGCGCCGGCCTGTGGACCCGCGACATCAACCGTGCGTACCGCATGGGCCGGGCGATCAAGGCCGGGCGCGTGTGGACCAACTGCTACCACCTGTACCCGGCGCATGCGGCGTTCGGTGGCTACAAGAAATCCGGTGTCGGCCGTGAAAACCACAAGATGATGCTCGACCACTATCAGCAGACCAAAAACCTGCTGGTGAGCTACGACATCAACCCGCTCGGGTTCTTCTAACTTCTGCAAACACACCGCATCTCCCTGTGGGAGCGGGCTTGCTCGCGAATGCGGTGTGTCAGTCGACTTGTACGCTGACTGACACACTGCTTTCGCGAGCAAGCCCGCTCCCACATTGGTTTTGTGCATCTGCCACCCCCTACCAACGCACCCCACAACCTCCTTCGAAAGTAGCATTCGGGCGCCTGCCGCTCCGTGCATTAATGGCTTTACCGGAATCGTCCGGCACAAGAAGAGGATTGACCCATGTGGACTAAACCCGCGTTTACCGACCTGCGCATTGGCTTCGAAGTGACGATGTATTTCGCCAACCGCTGATCGTCCACCCGGCCAGCCGCAGCGTTGGCCGGGCCTGCCTTCTGGAGCATTGCCCATGCACATTCGCGTTCTCGGTTCCGCCGCTGGCGGTGGTTTTCCGCAATGGAACTGCAACTGCCGCCAGTGCGCCGGTATGCGCAGCGGCAGCCTGCGGGCGCAACGGCGCACGCAGTCTTCCATTGCCTTGAGCGACAACGGTGTGGACTGGGTGCTGTGCAATGCTTCACCGGATATCCGCGCGCAATTCGAGAGTTTCGCGCCGTTGCAACCGGCCCGCCGCTTGCGCGACACGGCGATTGCCGGCGTGGTCCTGATGGACAGCCAGATCGACCATTGCACCGGTCTGCTGAGCTTGCGCGAAGGCTGCCCGCATTCGGTGTGGTGCACCGAGCGGGTTCATGAAGACCTGAGCAGCGGTTTCCCGTTGTTCACCATGCTCAAACACTGGAACGGCGGCTTGCAGTGGCAACCCGTGGGGCTGGACCGCGAGCCGTTCAATATCGCGGCGTGCAAGCATTTGCAGTTTCGGGCGATTCCGTTGGTCAGCAACGCGCCGCCTTATTCGCCCAATCGCGGCAACCCGCAACCGGGCGACACCATCGGCCTGTTCATCGAAGACCTGCGCACGGGCGCGTCGTTGTTCTATGCGCCGGGCCTGGGCCAGGTCGACGATGAGGTGTTGAGCTGGATGCAGCGCGCCGATTGTTTGTTGCTGGACGGTACGTTGTGGCGCGATGACGAGATGCGCGTGTGTGAAGTCGGCCAGAGCCTGGGCAGCGAGATGGGCCACCTGCCGCAAAGCGGAGCGGGCGG
Organism: Pseudomonas migulae; assembly: GCF_024169315.1. NCBI lineage: Bacteria > Pseudomonadati > Pseudomonadota > Gammaproteobacteria > Pseudomonadales > Pseudomonadaceae > Pseudomonas > Pseudomonas migulae. The sequence goes on from NZ_JALJWR010000001.1 coordinate 347,970, forward strand.
CATGCTTGAAGTGCTGGAGGGTTTCAGTCGCCAGCGCAAGGTGCTGATCCACATCAACAACACCAATCCGATCCTCGACGAAGACTCGGCTGAGCGGGCGTTGCTGGAGCGGCGGGGCATCGAAGTGGCCTATGACGGCATGGACATTGTGCTGTAGCGAATGGCCCCTTCGCGGGCAAGCCTCGCTCCTACAGGGGATGCGCAAACCCTGTAGGAGCGAGGCTTGCCCGCGAAGAGGCCAGACCAGACACCCAAGATTTCCCGGAGCCCCGCAATGACCGACACCCCGATGACCCCCACCGAATTCGAAGCCGCCCTGCGTGCCAAAGGCGCCTACTACCACATCCATCATCCCTTCCACCAAGCCATGTACGCCGGGCGCGCCACTCGCGAGCAGATTCAAGGCTGGGTCGCCAACCGCTTCTATTACCAGATCAACATTCCGCTCAAGGATGCCGCAATCCTGGCCAACTGCCCGGACCGCGACGTGCGCCGCGAATGGCTGCAACGGATTCTCGACCACGACGGTGTGCCCGGCGGCGAAGGGGGTATCGAAGCCTGGCTGCGCCTCGGTGAAGCGGTGGGCCTGGAGCGTGAACAGATTCTGTCCCAGGAGCTGGTATTGCCCGGCGTACGTTTTGCTGTGGACGCCTATGTCAATTTCGCCCGTCGCGCCTGCTGGCAGGAAGCGGCCAGCAGTTCGCTGACCGAGCTGTTCGCACCGCAGATCCACCAATCGCGGCTCGACGCCTGGCCAGCGCACTACCCGTGGATCGACGTCGCCGGTTACGACTATTTCCGCACGCGCCTGAGCCAGGCGCGGCGTGATGTCGAGCACGGTTTGCGCATCACCCTGGCCCATTACGTCACTGTCGAAGGCCAGCAGCGGATGTTGGAAATCCTCCAGTTCAAGCTCGACGTGCTGTGGAGCATGCTCGATGCCATGAGCATGGCCTATGAACTGGAACGCCCGCCGTATCACACGGTGACCACCGAGCGCGTCTGGCATCGGGGGATCGCGCTGTGAGCCTGATCAAACGTGCGCAGTCACCGGCGTTGCGCCAGGGTTTTCGCTTGCAGTGGGAGCCGCGTCAGGACTGCCATGTGCTGCTTTACCCGGAGGGCATGATCAAACTCAATACCAGTGCCGGGCAGATTCTCGATCTGCTGGACGGTCAGCGCAGTGTGGCGGCGATCATTGATTTACTCTCGGCGAGTTTCCCTGGTGTGCCGGGGATCGACGAGGATGTGCTGGCGTTTCTGGAGGTGGCCCATGCTCAATTCTGGATCGAATGACTCGCGTCCGGGACCACCGTTGTGGCTGTTGGCGGAGCTGACTTATCGGTGTCCGCTGCAATGCCCGTACTGCTCCAACCCGTTGGACTTTGCCCAATCAGGTGAAGAGTTGAGTACCGAAGAATGGATTCGCGTGTTCCGTGAGGCGCGGGAAATGGGCGCCGCGCAACTGGGCTTTTCCGGTGGCGAGCCGTTGGTGCGCCAGGACCTGGCGGAGTTGATCAAAGCCGCACGGGACATGGGTTACTACACCAACCTGATCACCTCGGGTATCGGTCTGACCGAACAGAAAGTCCGTGATTTCAAGGTTGCCGGGCTCGACCATATCCAGATCAGCTTCCAGGCCGCCGACGAAGCCGTCAACAACATGCTCGCCGGCTCGCGCAAGGCCTTCGCGCAGAAGCTCGCCATGGCCCGCGCGGTGAAAGCCCAGGGTTATCCGATGGTGCTGAACTTCGTCACCCATCGCCACAACATCGACGAGATCGCGAAGATCATCGACCTGTGTCTTGAACTGGAGGCGGATTTCGTCGAATTGGCGACCTGCCAGTTCTACGGCTGGGCCGAGCTCAACCGCGTGGGCCTGTTGCCGACCCGCGAGCAATTGCAGCGCGCTGAGCGCATCACTAACGAATACCGGGAACGGCTTGAGGCGCAGGGCCATCCGTGCAAGCTGATTTTCGTCACCCCGGATTATTACGAAGAGCGTCCCAAGACCTGCATGAACGGTTGGGCCAATCTGTTCCTCGACATCACCCCGGACGGCACGGCGTTGCCCTGTCACAGTGCCCGGCAATTGCCGGTGACGTTTCCCAATGTGCGCGAGCACAGCATTGAACACATCTGGACCGACTCCTTCGGTTTCAACCGCTTTCGCGGCGACGACTGGATGAAGGAGCCGTGTCGCTCCTGCGATGAAAAGCACAAGGACCTCGGCGGCTGCCGCTGCCAGGCGTTCATGCTGACCGGTGACGCCGCCAATGCCGACCCGGTGTGCAGCAAGTCGCCGCACCACGGTGTGATCCTCAAGGCACGCGAGGAAGCCGATGCTCCAGGGCAGGGGATGGAGCATTTGACCTTGCGTAACGAGAAGGCATCGCGATTGATCTATCGCGGATGAATCGAAAGCAGACACAAATCCCCTGTGGGAGCGGCGGTGAATGGCGACCAGCCATTGGTCTGATTGCATTCACAGCCGGATGGGTTAGTGTGGCTCTCACCTTCCAAAACAATAAAAACAGGCTTTCCAATGAGCCAGAGTCTCAGCCAGCTGCGTAAATTCGTTTCGCCTGAAATCATCTTCGGTGCCGGTTGCCGGCATAACGTCGGCAACTACGCCAAGACCTTTGGTGCCCGCAAGGTCCTGGTGGTCAGCGATCCTGGCGTGATCGCCGCCGGTTGGGTCGCCGATGTCGAGGCCAGCCTGCAAGCCCAGGGCATCGATTACTTCCTGTACAGCGACGTTTCGCCCAACCCACGGGTCGAGGAAGTCATGCTCGGCGCCGAGCTGTACAAGGAAAACCACTGCGATGTGATCGTGGCGGTCGGCGGCGGCAGCCCGATGGATTGCGGCAAGGGCATCGGCATTGTCGTCGCCCATGGGCGCAGCATCCTCGAGTTCGAAGGGGTGGACACCATCCGTGTGCCCAGCCCACCGCTGATCCTGATTCCGACCACGGCGGGCACCTCGGCGGATGTCTCGCAGTTCGTGATCATTTCCAACCAGCAAGAACGCATGAAGTTCTCCATCGTCAGCAAAGCGGTGGTGCCGGACGTGTCGCTGATCGACCCGGAAACCACCCTGAGCATGGACCCGTTCCTGTCGGCCTGTACCGGCATCGACGCGTTGGTGCATGCCATCGAAGCCTTCGTGTCCACCGGTCACGGCCCCTTGACCGACCCTCACGCGCTGGAAGCCATGCGCCTGATCAACGGCAACCTGGTGCAGATGATCGCCAACCCGAACGACATCGCCCTGCGCGAGAAGATCATGCTCGGCAGCATGCAGGCCGGGTTGGCGTTCTCCAATGCGATTCTCGGCGCAGTGCACGCCATGTCCCACAGCCTCGGCGGTTTTCTCGACTTGCCTCACGGCTTGTGTAACGCGGTACTGGTGGAGCACGTGGTGGCGTTCAATTACAGCTCTGCGCCGGAGCGGTTCAAGGTGATTGCCGAGACGTTCGGCATCGATTGCCGGGGCCTCAACCACCGGCAGATCTGCGGGCGTCTGGTTGAACACCTGATCGCGTTGAAACACGCCATCGGCTTCCACGAAACCCTCGGTTTGCACGGTGTCAGTACGGCGGACATCCCGTTCCTGTCGCAACACGCCATGCACGACCCGTGCATCCTGACCAACCCGCGCGAATCCAGTCAGCGCGATGTCGAGGTCGTCTATGGCGAAGCCCTCTGACGAACAGCAACGCGCGCTGGCCGGGTTACTCGGATTAGGCAGCCACTCGGCGCGCAAGAGCCATTACCCGGAACTCGCCGCGCGCCTCGACGAGCTCGAAGCCGAGCGCAATCGTTACAAGTGGCTGTTCGAAAATGCGGTGCACGGGATTTTCCAGGCCAGCCTGCTCGAAGGCATGCGCGCCGCCAACCCGGCGCTGGCGCGGATGCTGGGCTATGAAAACCCTCAGGACGTGTTGTTTTCCCTGGCTGACCTGGCGAGCAACCTGTTTGTCGGCGGTGCCCGGGAACTGGAAAATATTGGTGAGATGCTCAGGCATCAGGGCAGTCTGCATGGCTATGAAACCCAGTTGCGGCGCAAGGACGGCAGCAGCCTCGACGTACTGATGAACCTGCTGCTCAAGCCCGATCAAGAGGCCCTGGTGGAGGGTTTTGTCGCCGACATCACTGAACGCAAACAGGCCCAGCAACGGCTGCAGCAACTCAATGACGAACTGGAACAGCGGGTCACCGCGCGCACCGACGAATTACTCGAAGCCAACCGTAACCTGCAGCAACAGATCACCCAGCGTAAACAGATCGCCGAGGCCTTGCGCGATGCCCGTGATGCGGCCGAGGCCGCCAATCGCAGCAAGGACAAATACCTCGCCGCGGCCAGTCATGACCTGCTGCAACCCCTCAACGCCGCGCGATTGCTGATTTCGACCTTGCGTGAGCGCAAACTGCCGGACGTCGAACAGGTGCTGGTCGAACGCACCCACCAGGCCCTGGAAGGGGCGGAAGATTTGCTCACCGATTTGCTGGACATCTCCCGGCTCGATCAAGCCGCGGTCAAACCGGATGTCGCGTTGTACCGCCTCGATGAATTGCTCGGGCCGCTGGTGTCCGAATTCCGGTCCGTGGCCGATGCGGCCGGATTGCGTTTGCGCGTGCACATGGGCGATTTCGCCATACGCACTGACCTGCGCCTGATGACCCGCATCCTGCGCAACTTCCTCAGCAATGCCTGTCGCTACACCGACGAAGGCAGCATTCTGCTCGGGGCCCGGCGTCGTGGCGACCGACTGCGCCTGGAAGTGTGGGACACCGGGCGCGGGATCCCGGCGGATCGCCTCGACTCGATCTTCCTCGAGTTCAATCAACTGGACGTCGGCCGCGCCGCCGACCGCAAAGGTGTGGGGCTGGGGCTGGCCATCGTCGAGCGCATCGCCAAGATCCTCGACTACCGGATCCAGGTGCATTCGCTGCCGGGACGGGGGTCAATGTTCAGCATTGAGGTGCCGATTTCCCATGAGGTTCCGTTACCCATCAGCCTCGCGGCGCCCCAGCCGGGTACCGGCAATCCATTGCCGGGCCGGCGCTTGCTGGTGCTGGACAATGAAGTGAGCATTCTGGAAAGCATGAGCGCATTGCTCGGGCAGTGGGGTTGCGAAGTGGTCGTCGCCACCGACGAAACCTCGGCACTGGCCGCGTTGCAGGGCCAGGCGCCGGAACTGATCCTGGCGGACTATCACCTCGATCACGGAGTGGTGGGGTGTGAAGTGGTGCGACATTTGCGCGAGCATTTCAGTCAGACCATACCGGCGGTGATCATCACCGCCGACCGCACGGACCAGTGCCGACGCTCGTTGCAACGACTCGACGCGCCGCTGCTGAACAAACCGGTGAAACCCGGCAAGTTGCGCGCAGTGCTGAGTCAGCTATTAGGGTAGGCGCGGTATTGCAGGCTGAAAGCCAGTTCAGTGGACTGATCCTGCTCCAGCAGCACCAGTCCCGGGCGGCCGGGCAAGTGGTGCGCATTGACCGGATGGCTCACCGGTTCGATGCAGAAAAATCCCAGGTCAACCGGGCAGTAGAGCAGGTAGTAATCGCTGCCGCTGGCCTGGCATTCCAGTTCATAACCGAGGTCGGGTTGCTGGATCAGGCAGTGGCCATCCCATTGGCAGAAACCGTTGTCGACCAGCGTGTCGGGCAAGGCCTTGAGGTGCTGAAAATCCCAATCGGCCGGCAATGGGCTGAGTCGTGTGGGCAGTTTGGCGGCGTCGCATAACCAGACTTGCCCGGCGTTTGCCTGCAACCGCGTACCGGCAGTGCGCGGCAGATAAGGATGCAACCCCAAGCCGTGCCACGCGGCGCGCTCGGCCAGATGGGTGACGTGCAACTCGATGCTGAGTTTGCCGTCGCTCAGATGGAAGCGCTGCCGGGCGCGATACGCGAACGGCGTGGTGCTGTCGAGTTGCAGCACGACTTCATCATCCGTCTGCGAAACCACCTGCCACGGCTGCTGCCAGGCGCTGCCATGAATCGGCAGCGGATCGGTGAGGCTGTTGGGCTCGAGCGCGAGCCAGCCATCCGGGCGATCGAAACCACCGTCGGAAATGCGGTTCGACCAGGGCACCAGGGGAAAGCAGCCGAGCTTGCCCGGCAGGCCGGTGTTCAGCGCGTGAGCGTCACTGTGGCGCAACAGCGGCTGACCCGAACTGCGCACGGTCCAGTTGACGATGCTGCCGCCGGTTTCGGGGGCAAAGGTGAGGAGGGTGAAGTCGTCTTCGAGTTCGAGAATTGTTGGCGTCATATTCACCCGCAATGATATCAATGGTTGAAATGCGATCCCCTGTAGGCGCCAGGCTTGTCGGCGAAGGCGTATTCAGAATCGCCCTCGTCGGCAAGCCTGGCGCCTACAGGTTATGCGTCATCGTTTAGTTGTTGTTACAACACCAAATGCGGCAACCAAAGTGACAGCGCAGGAATGTAGGTCACGGCCATCAACACCAGGAACAGCACGCCATAAAACGGCAGCAGCGCCTTCACGGTTTTCTCGATACTGACTTTGCCCACGGCTGACCCCACAAACAGCACCGCGCCCACCGGCGGTGTAATCAATCCAATCCCCAGGTTCACCAGCATGATCATGCCGAACTGCACCGGGTCCACGCCAATACCCAGAATCACCGGCATCAGAATCGGCGTCAGAATCAGGATCAGCGGCGCCATGTCCATCACCGTGCCGAGCAACAACAGCATGACGTTGATGCACATCAGAATCACATAACGGTTGTCGGACAGGGTCAGGAACATCGTGGTGATTTTCGCCGGGATCTGCATCAGCGTCATGATGTAGCCGAAGCTCGCCGCGAAGCCGATCAGGATCATCACGATCGAGATCGTACGCACCGTGCGGTGCATCAGTTTCGGCAGTTCACTCCACTTGTAGTCGCGGTAGATGAACATGGTCACGAAGAACGACCAGAGCACCGCGATCGCCGCCGATTCAGTGGCGGTGAAGATGCCCGAGAGAATTCCGCCGAGGATGATGACCATCGCCATCAAGCCCCACATGGCTTCGCCGCAGATTTTCAGCGCCTGGCGTAGCGGAATTACTTCGCCCTTGGGATAGTTGCGCTTTTTCGCGAAGATCAGGCACAGCACCATCAGGCACGCGCTCATCAACAGGCCCGGTACCACGCCTGCCATGAACAGCGAGGCAATCGACACCGTGCCGCCCGCAGCGAGCGAGTAGAGCACCGAGTTGTGGCTCGGCGGGGTCAACAACGCTTGCACCGAACCGCTTACGGTCACGGCGGTGGCGAATTCCCGTGGATAGCCGCGGCGTTCCATTTCCGGAATCAACACCGAACCCACGGACGCGGTGTCAGCCACCGAGGAACCGGAGATCGCGCCGAAGAACGTCGAGGCCATGATGTTGACCAGCGACAAGCCGCCGCGCACGAAGCCGACCAGCACGCCGGCAAACGCCACCAGCCGTCGGGACATGCCGCCCTCGGCCATGATCGCACCTGCTAGGACGAAGAACGGAATCGCCAACAGAGAGAATTTGTTCACACCGCCAGCGACCTGGATCATCAGCGCCTGGAACGGGATATCGATCCACCACGCGCCGATCAGAGCAGAAAGACCCAGAGCATAGGCGACGGGCATACCGATCAGGATCAAAGCGATAAAACTGCCGAGCAGAATCAGAGCGTCCATTTATGCGGCACCTTCGCTTTCTTCAACCAGATCGAAACGCACGACCCGACGGTTGCTCTGGTCACCGAGCAAGAGTTTTTCCAGGACAAAGATCAGCGTCAGCACACCACCAATCGGGATCGGCATATAGGTGATGCCGACGCGCAGAGTCGGCAGGGCGCTCATGAACTGGTTCCAGGTCGACATGCACAGCTTGGTGCCCCAGATCGCCATGAACAGGCAAATGGTCGCCATCAACAACTGGGAAAAAATACTCATGGCCCTGCGCAACTCAGGAGCCATGCGGTCGGTGAGCATGGCCACCGCCATGTGCGCGCCGGCGCGGTAACTGGCGGCAGCACCGATGAAGGTGAACACCATCATCAGCAAAATGGCGCTGGGCTCCGGCCAGCTCGAACCGGTGCCGAGGACGTAACGAGCGAATACACCCCACGGAATGATCAGGGAAATAGCCAGGACCGACAGGCCGGCGACCCAGATACAGGTCATGTAAATCCTGTCGTTGATACGCAGCAGTAAATTCTTCATCGGGTTCCACCGTAACCGGGCGCGCGCTGACTTACACCAACGTCAGCGGCGCCGGGCCTTTCATGAATGCAAGGAGGTTTATTGAATGGCTTCGATGCGCTTGATCAGGTCGACGTAAGGCGCGCCGTACTTCTCGCGAATCGAGGCTGTGGCCTCGTAGAAAGGTTTTTTGTCGACGGTGATGAACTCGACACCCGCGGCCTTAAGTTTTTCCTCACTGCTGGCGGATTTCGCGTCCCATAAGGTGCGTTCCTGGGCCTGTGCGGCTTTGGCGGTTTTCTTCACCAGTATCTGCTGCTCGGGGGTGAGCTTTTCCCAGGTGATTTTCGACATCACGATCGGCTCTGGCAGGATCAAGTGGCCGGTCAGGCTGTAGAACTTGGCGTTCTGGTAATGGTTGTGCTCGAGCAGGGTCGGCGGGTTGTTTTCTGCGCCATCGATCACGCCGGTTTGCAGGGCACTGAAGATTTCGCCGGTGTCCATCGCGATGCCGTTGCCACCCATGGCATTGATGGTTTCGATGAACATCGGGTTGCCCTGCACGCGGATTTTCATGCCCTTGAGGTCTTCAAGTTTGCGCACCGGTTTTTTGGTGTAGATGTTACGTGTGCCGCCATCCATCCAGGCCAGGGCCACCAGGTTGAATTCGGACTTGGTGATTCTGTCGAGGATCTCGTCGCCGACTTCGCCGTCGATGACCTTGCGCATGTGAGCCTGATCGCGGAACACGAACGGCATGTTGAACACATTCACATCAGGCACTACGGGCCCGACGATGCCGAGGCTGACGCGAGCCATCTGGATGGCCCCCACCTGCATCTGTTCGATCACTTCTTTTTCCGAACCGAGCACACCTCCGGCGAACATCTTGAAGGTCAGCTTGCCGTTGCTGTCGGCGGTCAGGGTTTTGCCTAACTGCTCTTCCGCCACCACGGTCGGATAACCGGCGGGGTGGATATCGGCGTATTTGATTTCCAGCGCGTGTGCGGCGCTGCTGATGGTGAAGGCCAAGGGGAGTGCAGCGGCGAGCAAGGTGCGTTTGAAGTCCATGAGGTTGTCTCCAGTATTGTTATTTTTTTTGTCTTCATTCAAGGCGCAGCGGTGCAGCAGAAGCATTTGCAGCTAGTGGTTGAAAAGGGGTTCCGGCAATCCCTTGACGCCGGGATTCAAGGCGAACACGCCGCCAGCCAACGACAGAGGATCCTCATCGTCACCGGGGCGGATCGAGGTCACGAAAAGCGTGTCCAGTCGACTGCCGCCAAAGGCGCACATGGTCGGTTTTTTTACCGGAACTTCGAGGGAGCGATCGAGGCGACCGTCAGGGGTGAACCGGTGAATCAGTCCGGCGTCGTTGGCGCAGATCCAGTAGCAACCGTCGGCGTCTACCGCGGCGCCGTCGGGGCGACCGGGGAACTGATGCATGTCGACGAACAGCCGTCGGTTGGACGGCATGCCGCTGTCGATGTCGTAATCGAACGCCCAGATCTGCTGGACCGAGGGATGCGAGTCCGACAGGTACATCGTGCGGCCATCCGGACTGAAGCCGAGCCCGTTGGGCACGATGAATCCACCCAGTTGCGCAGCGAGCGGACCGCGTTGTCCGGCACTGTAGCGATACAGCGCGCCGTCGGCCGCATTGGCGCCCATGTTCAGCACCATGCTGCTGGCCCAGAAGCGCCCCTGACGGTCACATCGACCATCGTTCAAGCGCATGTCCGTGCGGGCGTGGTCGACGTGCGCCAGCAATTCACAATCGAGGCTGCCGTCGCTGTGCGTATGAAGGCGGAAGAATCCGCTTTCCATCCCGGCCACCCAACCGCCGTCAGGACTGCGCACGATGCAGGCGAGCATTTCCGGCGCGGTCCAGGCGTCGACATGCCCGCTCTCGGCACTCCAGCGTTGCAGGCCTCCGGCAGGAATGTCGACCCAGTACAGGGCGTTTTCCTCGGGAACCCAGACCGGGCTTTCACCGACCCCGTTGCGGGCATCGACAATCAATTCGGCTTGCATGGCGACTCATTCCCTTGGTTTTTTGTTGTGGGGATCAAGCGAAACAAGGGGCGTCAGTCGCCGAACGGGCCGGACGTGACAAAGGCGCCACCCTGATAAACCATGGCTGGGTCATCCGCGGCCGGCATCGGCTGGGCTTCGACTTTTTCGCGGAACACTTCAGACGTGTCCTGTGGCGCGTAACCCAGGGCGGTAGCATAGCGGTTATCCCACCAGACTTTTTTGTTGTCGGAGGCGCCGTAGACCACGGTGTGGCCGACGTTCGGGGCGTACAGGGCGCGCTCGATCAATTGGGTCAGGTCGCCGAAACTCAGCCAGGTGCTCATCATTCGACGGTTTTGCGGTTCCGGGAACGAAGAGCCGATGCGGATGCTGACGGTCTCGATGCCGTAGCGATCAAAGTAGAAACTGGCCATGTCTTCGCCGTAGGACTTGGACAAACCGTAGTAGCTGTCCGGGCGGCGAGGGGAGTGGGCGTCGATCACTTCGTCCTGTTTGTAGAAACCGATGACGTGGTTGGAACTGGCGAAAATCACCCGCTTCACGCCATGACGGCGCGCGGCTTCGTAGATGTGGAATACGCCACAGATGTTGGCGCCGAGGATGTCTTCGAACGAATGCTCCGTCGAGACGCCGCCGAAGTGCAGGATCGCGTCCACGCCCTCCACCAGTTGATGCACGGCTTGCTTGTCCGCGAGGTCGCAGGTCACGACTTCTTCGCGGTCATCGATGGCGGGGGCGATGTTGGCGATGTCCGACAGGCGAATCACATTGGCATAGGGGCGCAGGGTTTCGCGCAGGACTTTACCGAGGCCACCGGCGGCACCGGTCAGCAGCAGGCGATTGAAAGGGGCGTTGGGCGTGGTGGTCATGGCTGTTCCTGGGTGCAAATTTATTGTTGTTGAATTCGTTGTAGGTTGTCGTACGACTTTGCCGAAGTATCGTTAGGGTTTCCGGGTCTTGTCAACGCGACTTTGGAGGAAATGGACGGAGGGTCCTGTGGGCAAGGTGGCTACCTATAGCAATGGAGATACCTATGGCAAAAGGAGATACCTATGGCAAAAGGAGATACCTATGGCAAAGGAGATCCCTGTGGCAAAGGAAATACTTATGGCAAAGGAAATACCTGTGGCGAGGGGATTTATCCCCGTTCGACTGCGAAGCAGTCGTCGTCCTGTCAGGCGGTTTACCTGAAGAAATGGCGATTCAGGTTTTGGGGCCGCTTCGCAGCCCAACGGGGATAAATCCCCTCGCCACAGGTATCTCCTGTGCCACAGGAGTTTTGTCAGTCTTATAAGGTTTTACAGCAACGAAATCGGGTAGCTGACGAAAATCCGGTTCTCATCGAATTCGTTGGTGCTGAAGTCCTTGCGGATGCTTGCGTTGCGCCATTTTACGTTGAGGTTTTTCAGCGGGCCGCTCTGCACGGTGTAGGCCAGTTCCGATTCGCGACCCCATTCCTTGCCGTCGGTGATCACGCCGGTGTGCACGTTATCGCCGCTGATGTAGCGGTTCATCATCGTCAGGCCGGGAATGCCGAGCGCCACGAAGTTGTAGTCATGACGCAGCTGCCAGGATTTCTCCTTGGCATTGTCGTAGCTGGAGTTGTAGCTGTCGTTGGCCAGGGTGCCGCCGCTGGTGCCGTTGACACGCATCCAGACATCGTCGCCGCTGAGTTTCTGCAGGCCGACATAGAAGGTGCTGCCACCGTACTTGGCCGAGAGCATGGCGAAGGCGGTTTTGTTGTCGAGGTCGCCGGCCAGGGCGCTGCCGTCTTCCTTGCCGATGAAGTAACCGAGGTTGGCGCCCAGGGTCCAGTCGCCGATTGGTTGGCTGTGGCTCAGGTTGAAATATTGCTGCTGATAGATGTCGCTGAGTTCCGCGTACCAGACACCGACCTGGGTGCGCTTCTCGTTGAACGCATACTCACCGCCGCCGAAGTTGAAACGGTCAGAGGTAAAGGCGGCCGATTTGCCGTTCATGAACATGTCTTCCATGCTCGCATCGTTGCGCGGGCTGTTCTGCCGGAACTGGCCGCCGTAGAGCGTCAGGCCGCTGATCTCGGTGGACGTCACCTGACCACCGCGAAAGGTTTGCGGCAGCGAGCGACCGTCATCGGAGCGCAGGATCGGCAGCACCGGCATCCATTCGCCGACCTTCAATTCAGTCTTCGAGACTTTGCCTTTCAGCGCCACGCCCATGCGGCCGAAATTGTCTGCCGGACGGCCGTCATCGTGAATCGGCAGCAACTGGGTGCCGCCCGTGCCTTTGCCGCCATCGAGCTTCTGCGAGTACAGGCCGAGCACGTCCACGCCGAAACCGACCGGGCCCGGAGTGAAGCCGGACCTAGCGTCGAGGATGAAGTTTTGCGTCCACTCTTCAGCCTTGCCTTGAGGGTAGGCCGGGTTGGTGTAGTTGCGATTGAAGTAGGCGTTGCGCAGGTTCAGCGTGGCCTTGGCGTCATCGACGAAACCTTCGGCGTTACTGGTCATCGGCATGGCGAGTACGGCCAGGCTGCTGCAACCGATCAGGCTCAGGGAATGACGGCGTGCGAAGGATGGACGAGGGGTGCAGGCGGAGGAATTGCAGACGAGCTTGCTCAAAGTGACGCTCCCATGTGTTTCTTGTTTTTATGATTGTTATACGTCGTCGTACAACATGGGGGCGATTATTTGCGAGGGTTTGAGGGATTGTCAATCGGAAGTTATACGATGACTTGAGGGCGGCGTATAACCCTGTGGGAGCGGGCTTGCTCGCGAAGAGGTCATTACATTCAACATCTTTGCTGCCTGACCCACCGCTTTCGCGAGCAAGCCCGCTCCCACAGGGGGGTTGTGTTGTCAGCTCGTAATCATTGGAGGCATGGTGCCCAGGAGGGAGACTGCTGCCACTGCGCCAATCCCCAGCAGCCATTCGAGGATCACACTGGTCTTGAGCGTGGCCAACCGCTGCTCGCAATCCTTGATCCGCAACCGATTGAACAGCGCCAGCCCCAACATAGCGGCGACCAGTACCACCTTGATCAGCAGAATCAGTGCGAAACCGGACAGCAGCGGTGTCGGCCAGAACTGCCCGGTGAGTACCCGCACATTGATCAGTCCCGTGATAATCAAACCGGTCACCAATGCGTAACCCACGCCGCTGAAACGCTGCAGTACTTCGCGAACGGCATGGCCAGCCGGTTGCTGCAAAATAATCACCAGCAACAGCAGTCCGCCCAACCAGGCGCCGACACACGTCAGGTGAACGATTTGATTGAGGATCAGCAACTGGCCGCTGAGACCATCGAGCATTGCCCCGTGGCCGACCGGGGCCAGCGTGGCCAACAGGAGACTGCCGAGGATCAGGCGCAAGGTCTGGCGGGTGTGCAGCGGCGTCAGCAGCAACACCACCAGAAGTCCGTTCAGCAAAAAATGCCAGCGCCAGACCTGGCCGAAGAATGTGTTGCCCAGTACCAGACTCAACGTCGATGGATCGATTGCCGCTTCCCAGGCTCCGGCCATGCTGGCAGTGATCAGCAGCAACCAGCCGATGCCGCTGATCAGTGCCACGGCGCCGAGCCATCGGCTGACGCGCAACAGCGTCGCGTCGAGCAACGTCTCACGGCCCAACAACAGCGGCCTGAATACCCAGGCCCCGAACAGCATCAGCACCACGGTGAAATGCAGGAAACGGCACAGCACCATCGCGCTCGTCATGAATTACTGGCCAACCTTGAAGCTGTAGGCGCCTTCGCTTTTGTGGGTATCGACCGACACCGCGTGCCATTCGACTTTGTAAGTTCCTGCCGCCAACGGTGCTGCCGGGGTCACGATCAAAGTCTTCTTGTCGCTGCCTTCGGTGGCCAGGCTTTTCACCGGCACGTTGGTGCCGTCCTTGCTGATCGTGACTTTGGTGAACGTTGCTTCGACACCTTCGGAAAACTCCAGACGCAGTTCCGAGGGCGCACTCACGGTGCTGTCAGCGGCCGGGGTCTGGCCTTTCAGATGGGCGTGGGCAAACACCGACGAGGCGGCGAGCAGTGAGCCGAGCAGGGCAGCGGTGGTCAGGGCTTGCTTGAAAAGCATCGTGGAGACCTCGGAGGCAGATTCGAAGAAGGGCGACAGTTTAACTGCGAGCGTCAGCGGGTGGGTGTACGAAGTTTCGTTTTCCGCTGTCGCCGCGAGGTAGAGCGGATGCTAGTCTTGAGCAACGCTGTTGTCAGGGAGCCCTCATGGGCAATCACAAGATCGAGATTCGCCGCAGTAACGTCGAAAAAATCCTGCTCGGGGCCGAAAAGGTCTTCGCTGAAAAAGGCTTCGGCGGTACCGCCATGGCCGACATCGCCGCCGAAGTGCAACTGCCGCGCTCCAACCTGCATTACTACTTCAGCACCAAGACCGAGTTGTACAGCGCCGTACTGTTCGATTTGCTGGAGGTGTGGAAACAGGACGCCCTGTGTTTCGAGATGTTCGATGACCCGCGCGTGGTGCTCAGCAGCTACATCCGCGCCAAGATGAACCACTCCCGCAGCCGGCCTTACGGCTCGAAAGTCTGGGCCAACGAAATCATCCACGGTGCACCGACGCTGGGTGAGAAACTGGACATCAGCCTGTACGACTGGGCCAAGATGAAAGAAGCGAAAATTCGCCAGTGGGTGGACGACAAACGCATCCTGCCGGTGGAGCCATCAAGCCTGCTGTACATGATCTGGGCCTCGACCCAGCATTACGCTGACTTCGATCATCAGGTGAACATTCTGAATGATCATCAGCCGCTGTCGGACATGCAGTTCGAGCGGGCGGTGCAGACGGTGACGAGTGTGATTTTGCGGGGGATCGGGTTGGAGCCTTGATGTCCAGGGTGTTGCTGCCGGCGCCTTCGCGAGCAAGCCCGCTCCCACATTTGATTGCTGTCAGACACAAATGCTGTGTTCGCTGGAGATCAAATGTGGGAGCGGGCTTGCTCGCGAAGGCGCAAGATCAGGTGCCGCCGGACTCAAACGGTAACATGGTACGGATTCCTCGGATCATGATTCCAGTCCAGAAACGGCTTCCCGTTCTCCATCGGCACCATCTCGATGCAATCCTGCACCGGGCAAGTGATCTGGCATAAATTGCAGCCCACACACTCCTCATCGATCACTTCATATTTATGCGTACCGTCCGCCTGCTTGAGACTGGCCACCGCCTGATGGGAGGTGTCTTCGCAGGCGATATGGCAACGCCCGCACCCGATGCACGCTTCCTGATCGATCTTCGCAATCACCTGATAGTTGATGTCCAGGTACTTCCAGTCGGTGGTATTGCCCACGGCGCGCCCGGAAAACTCCGACACGCTGGCGTAACCCTGACTGTCCATCCAGCGTGACAAGCCATCCTTCATTTCCTCGACAATCCGGAAACCATGCAGCATCGCCGCCGTGCACACCTGCACCGAGCCACTGCCCAGCGCGATGAATTCCGCTGCGTCGCGCCAGTTGCCGATGCCGCCGATGCCGGAGATCGGCAAGCCTTGCGTCTGCGGATCGCGAGCGATCTCGGCGACCATGTTCAGCGCGATCGGCTTCACCGCTGAACCGCAATAACCGCCGTGGGTGCTTTGGCTGCCGACGGTGGGGTTGGCGACCATGCGCTCGAGGTTGACGCTGGTGATCGAGTTGATCGTGTTGATCAGCGACACCGCGTCGGCCCCTCCGCGATGGGCCGCACGGGCGGCGACGCGGATGTCGGTGATGTTCGGCGTGAGCTTGACGATCACCGGCAGCGAGCAATACGTCTTGCACCAGCGCGTGACCTGTTCGACATACTCCGGAACCTGGCCGACCGCCGCGCCCATGCCGCGCTCCGGCATGCCGTGGGGGCAACCGAAATTCAGTTCGATGCCATCGGCACCGGTAGCCTCCACCAGAGGCAGGATGTATTTCCACGATTCTTCGACGCAGGGCACCATCAGCGAAACGATCAGCGCCCGGTCCGGCCAGTCCTTTTTGACCTGGGTGATTTCCCGCAGGTTGATCTCCAGCGAACGGTCGGTAATCAGCTCAATGTTATTGAAGCCCAGTACTTCACGGTTGGCCCCGAAGTGCGCGGAGTAGCGCGACGACACGTTGACCGCCGCCGGGTCTTCACCCAGGGTTTTCCAGACCACGCCACCCCAACCGGCTTCGAAGGCGCGGACCACGTTGTAGGCCTTGTCCGTGGGCGGGGCGGAAGCGAGCCAGAACGGGTTGGGGGATTTGATGCCGGCGAAGACAATCGAAAGATCGGCCATTTACGCAGCCTCCACGTTAAGCATCAGTTGAGCGTTGATGGCCTCGGCCGCCAGTTTGCCGTGCTGCACCGCCTGCACAGTGAGATCCTGATCGAGGCTGGTGCAGTCACCGCCGGCATACACACCCGGGATGCTGGTGCGCAGGTGTTCATCGACCTGAATCCGATCGCCTTGACGCTTGAGTTCGCGAGCCAGCGGATCGCCAAGGGCACTTGAATCGAAGGCCTGGCCGATGGCTTTGAAGATCGCATCGGCGGCCAGTTCGAAGGTTTCGCCAGTCGTTTGCAGGCGACCCTCCACCAGGTGCGTGCGAGCGAAACGCATGCCGCGCACGTTGCCCTGATCGTCGAGCAGCACTTCCTCAGGTTGCGCCCACGTCAGCAAGCGCACCTGATTGGCTTTGGCGATGTCCTGTTCGTGGTGCGTGGCGCCCATGTCCTCGACGCCGCGGCGATACACCAGATTCACGTCATGTGCGCCGAGCCGGGCCATTTGCACGGCCATGTCGATGGCGGTGTTGCCGGCACCGAGGACGATGCAGTGGTCGGCCAAAGGCAGTTGCGTCAGGTCATCGGCCTGGCGCAATTCGCGGATGTACTCGGTGGCGGCGAGCAGGCCCGGTGCATCTTCGTGGGCCAGCCCAAGCTGCTTGCTGGCGTTGAGGCCGAGCCCGAGAAACACCGCGTCGAACTGCTGATGCAGTTCGCTGAGGGTCAGGTTCTCGCCGAGTTTCTGACCGTGACGGATTTCGATGCCACCGATCTGCAGCAGGAAGTCCAGTTCCTTCTGCGCGTAATCGTCCACCAGTTTGTACTTGGCGATCCCGTACTCGTTGAGGCCGCCAGCCTTTTCCCGAGCTTCGAAAATCACCACGTCGTGCCCGTGCATGGCGCTGCGATGGGCGCAGGACAAACCGGCCGGCCCGGCACCGACCACGGCGATACGCTTGCCGGTGGCTGCGGCGCGAGGGAAGGGGTGTTCGCTGAAGTGCGCGTTGTCGACGGCGTAGCGCTGCAGCAGACCGATCAACACCGGCGCGCACTCATCGGCGTTGTTGCGCACACAGGCTTGCTGGCAAAGGATTTCCGTTGGGCAAACCCGCGCGCAACTGCCGCCGAGGATGTTCGCCGAGAGGATTTTCTGCGCTGCGCCTTGCACGTTGTCCTGATGGATATTGCGGATGAACGAGGGAATGTCGATGTCGCTCGGACAGGCATTCACGCACGGTGCGTCGTAGCAATACAGGCAACGCGAGGCTTCCAGATGCGCCTGGCGGTCGTTGAGTGGTGGCGCCAGGTCGGTGAAGTGGCCGGCGAGGGCGGCCGCGTTCTCGTAGGGATGCGGAAGATGGGTCAGGGTCTTGATCACGGTGTTGGCCTCACGGTTATTGAGGTGCTGCCTCTGGTGGGCATTGGATTTTTGTTGTCTGTGCCGGCCTCTTCGCGAGCAAGCCCGCTCCCACAGGTTTTGCACACACCTGAGATCCCTGTGGGAGCGGGCTTGCCCGCGATAGGCCGAAGGCCGCTTTCAGCGTTTCACGGCAACCGGCTGATTCAACTCAGCCCGCTTGCTCAGCAAATCAAACACCGCCGGATACGCCGGCCGCTCGACATACCGCCCGGCCCCACGCTCAGCGCGCAGATCACCATCGGCCCAAACCACCCGGCCCTGGCTGATCGTGTGGCTCGGCACCCCGCGCACGGTCTTGCCTTCGAAGATGTTGAAGTCGACTTGCTGGTGATGGGTTTTCGCCGAAATCGTCCGCGAACCTTCGGGATCCCACAGCACCAGATCAGCATCGGCACCGACGCGAATCGCACCCTTGCGCGGGTAGAGATTGAAGATCTTCGCGGTGTTGGTGGAGGTGAGCGCCACAAAGTGCTGCATCGACAAGCGCCCGGTGTTCACCCCTTCATCCCACAGCACCGCCATGCGGTCTTCTATGCCGGCGGTGCCGTTCGGGATCTTGCTGAAATCGTCACGACCCGCGGCTTTTTGCTCGGCGCAGAAGCAGCAATGGTCGGTGGCGGTGGTGTGCAGGTTGCCGGATTGCAACCCATGCCAAAGCGCTTCCTGATGACCGCGAGGACGGAACGGCGGGCTCATCACATAACCGGCGGCGGTCTGCCAGTCCGGGTGTTGATAGACGCTGTCGTCCAGCAGCAGATGCCCGGCCAGTACTTCGCCGTAGACCTGCTGGCCCTTGCTGCGGGCGTAGGTGATTTCGTCGAGGGCTTCCTTGGTCGACACGTGAACCAGATACAGCGGCGTGCCCAGGGTTTCGGCGATACGGATCGCTCGGCTCGCCGCTTCACCTTCGACCTGTGACGGACGCGACAGTGGGTGCGCTTCCGGGCCGGTCATGCCCTGGGCCATCAGCTTGCGTTGCAGGTGATAAACCAGCTCGCCGTTTTCCGCATGCACCGTCGGCACCGCGCCCAGCTCCAGGCAGCGTTCGAAGCTCGCCACCAGCGTGTCATCAGCCGCCATGATCGCGTTCTTGTACGCCATGAAATGCTTGAAGCTGTTGACGCCGTGTTGGTTGACCAGCTCGGCCATGTCCTCGCGGACCTGTTCGCTCCACCAGGTGATCGCGACATGGAAGCCATAATCCGAGGCTGACTTCTCCGCCCAACCGCGCCACTGATGAAAGGCTTCCATCAGCGATTGCTGCGGATTGGGAATCACGAAGTCGATGATCGACGTGGTGCCCCCGGCAAGGCCTGCCGCCGTGCCGCTGAAAAAGTCCTCACTGGCCACGGTGCCCATGAAAGGCAACTGCATGTGGGTATGCGGGTCGATGCCGCCGGGCATCAGGTATTGGCCGCTGCCGTCGAGCACTTCGGCGCCCGCCGGAACATCAAGATTGTCACCGATGGCTTTGATCACGCCGTCGGCGCAATAGACGTCGGCGCGATAACTTTCATCATGGGTAATAACGGTGGCGCCACGGATCAACAGAGACATTCCGAGTTCCTCGCAGGCAATGACCGACTGGTGCCGGTTCTAAATGTTTTATATGAAGCAAGCGTAAACAGGAGTATTCCTGTCAACACTGTCAGGAATAGAAGCTAGTATGAGTTCAGGGAATGAGCAAGAATATTTTTTATAAGCATATAGCCTGTTTAACTATCTGATAAATAAGAACTAAATCGATTAATCACCAAAATGGTGAGGGCTCTCACCATTTTGACGCACTTGACAGGTTCCAAAAATGGTCAAGATTTCTTATGTGAAATCAGCCGCTTGAGGATGGTCTATGGTTGATGCGCAACTTTGAAAAAAAAGATGTACGCACCAGATTGAGTCCAGACGGTTTGGACAACTTGCCTGGCCTCTGGCCTGAGGGAACGGGCAAGTCACCAAGGACTCACGAGGTCTATAAATAAAGCTGATAAACATCAGTGCTTTACAAAGTGTTTATGGAACTGCCCGATGCGCAATCGGGGTGCCCGGCACGTTTATTGATGCCTCCAGCCCTGATGAGCAAAAAATAATTCAAAGAACAGTGGAGCGGCCATGCAACAGATCAGATCGCAAGTGACCGAGCGCGACGGCTTGTTCGAGCTCGAAGCCGGCAGCGATGTCCTCGACAGTCCCCGTTACAACCACGACATGGCACCGACCAAGGTGCGCGAACGAACCTGGAACAAATGGCACATCACGGCGCTGTGGGTCGGCATGGCGATCTGTGTACCGACTTACACGTTGGGCGGCGTGCTCACGGCGTATTTCGGTCTGAGCGTCGGCGAGGCGCTGCTGGCGATTCTGTTTGCCAACATCATTGTTCTGATCCCTCTGACACTTAATGCATTCCCCGGCACCAAATATGGCATTCCGTTTCCGGTGTTGTTGCGCTCGTCCTTTGGCATCCTCGGTTCCAACATTCCTTGTCTGATCCGTGCCCTGGTGGCGTGTGGCTGGTTCGGCATCCAGACCATGTTCGGCGGGTTGGCGATTCACCTGTTCCTGGGCTCGGTATTCGAGGGTTGGAAATCCCTCGGCGGCACCGGTGAGGTCATCGGTTTCATGGTGTTCTGGGCCTTGAACCTGTGGGTGGTGATTCGCGGCGCCGAGTCGATCAAATGGCTGGAAACGCTCTCCGCGCCGCTATTGGTGCTGGTCGGTGTGGGCTTGTTGGTTTGGGCCATGCCGAACGTGTCGATGAGCGAATTGCTGGCGATCCCGGCCAAGCGTCCGGAAGGGGCGAGCGTGGTCAGTTACTTCGCCGCCGGCCTGACCGCCATGGTCGGGTTCTGGGCCACGTTGTCCCTGAACATTCCTGACTTCAGCCGTTACGCTAAAAGCCAGAAGGACCAGATCGTCGGGCAGATCATCGGCCTGCCGCTGACCATGTTCCTGTTCGCCTCGCTGGGCGTGGTGATGACCGCCGCCTCGGTGAAACTGGTGGGCGTGACCGTGTCCGATCCGGTGACACTGATCGGCCATATCCAGAGCCCGGTCTGGGTCGCGCTGGCCATGGCACTGATCATCATCGCCACGCTCTCCACCAATACCGCCGCCAACATCGTTTCGCCGACCAACGACTTCCAGAACATCGCGCCGAAAGTGATCAACCGTACCAAAGCGGTGATGCTCACCGGGGTGGTTGGCCTGGTGTTGATGGCGCATGAACTGCTGAAGAAGCTCGGGCTTATCGTTTCTGATGTGAGCCTGGAGACGGTCTATTCGAACTGGCTGCTGGGCTATTCCAGCCTGCTCGGGCCGATCGCCGGGATCATGGTGGTGGACTATTTCCTGATCAAGAAACAGCAACTGGACCTGGCCGGGCTTTATCGCGATGACGTTTATCCGGCGTGGAACTGGTTCGGGTTTATCGCGTTTGGTGTGCCGGTGGTGTTGACGCTGCTGTCGCTGGGCAGCGATGCCTTCAGCTGGTTTTACAGCTATGGGTGGTTCACTGGCTCGGCGCTGGGCGGGTTGATTTATTACGGGTTGTGCTCGATGCGGCCCAGTCCGTCTGTTGCGAAAACTGCGGTGTGAGCACTGGCCCCATCGCGGGCGAGCCCGCTCCCACAGGGATTGAGGTCGTACACAAAACTTGGGAGCACCTGATCCACTGTGGGAGCGGGCTTGCCCGCGATGACGGCCTCGAACACACCCGAGAATTGCCTGAAAAACCTATAACGACTGCCTGAGGAGATCACCATGAACGCTGCCGTAGACGTTCTGCAATCCACCCATCAGCACATCAACCGTGACCGCCTGTGGCAGTCGCTCATGGAACTGGCCAAGCTCGGCGCCACGGTCAAGGGCGGCGTCTGTCGCCTGGCCCTGACCGACCTCGATCGCCAGGCCCGGGACATTTTCGTCCGGTGGTGCGAGGAAGCCGGCTGCACCGTCAGCATCGACGCCGTCGGCAACATCTTCGCCCGTCGCCCCGGCCGCAACCCGAACCTGCCACCGGTGATGACCGGCAGCCACATCGACACCCAACCCACCGGTGGCAAGTTCGACGGCTGCTTCGGCGTGCTCGCCGGCGTCGAAGTCCTGCGCACCCTCAACGACCTTGGCGTGGAAACCGAAGCACCGCTGGAAGTGGTGGTCTGGACCAACGAAGAAGGCTCGCGCTTCGCCCCCTGCATGATGGGCTCCGGCGTATTCGCGGAAAAATTCACCCTCGAAGAAACCCTGGCCAAGGTCGACGCCGAAGGCATCACCGTCGGCGAAGCGCTGAACGCCATCGGCTATGCGGGGCCGCGCAAAGTCAGCGGTCACGCCGTCGGTGCCTATTTCGAGGCCCACATCGAGCAAGGCCCGATCCTCGAAGACGAACACAAAACCATCGGTGTAGTGATGGGCGCCCTCGGGCAAAAATGGTTCGACCTGAAGTTGCGCGGTGTCGAAGCCCACGCCGGCCCGACCCCGATGCACCTGCGCAAAGACGCACTGGTCGGTGCCTCCGTCATCGTCGGTGCCGTCAACCGCGCCGCCCTCGGCCATCAACCCCATGCCTGCGGCACGGTCGGTTGTCTGCAAGCCTATCCCGGCTCGCGCAACGTCATCCCCGGCGAAGTGCGCATGACCCTCGACTTCCGGCATCTGGAACCGGCACGCCTGGATTCAATGATTGCCGAAGTCCGCGAAGTCATCGAAACCACCTGCAAGGAACACGGCCTGACGTTCGAACTGACACCGACCGCCGATTTCCCGCCGCTGTACTTCGACAAGGGCTGCGTCGAAGCCGTGCGCGGTGCCGCCCAAGGGTTGGGCCTGTCGCACATGGACATCGTCAGCGGGGCAGGGCACGACGCCATCTTCCTCGCCGAACTCGGCCCGGCCGGGATGATCTTCGTACCGTGCGAAGGCGGCATCAGCCACAACGAAATCGAAAACGCCGCACCGGATGACCTGGCGGCGGGGTGTGCGGTGTTGTTGCGGGCGATGCTGGCGGCGTCGGCGGCGATTGCCAGTGGGCAGCTCGCGGCATGAAGATCCGGCCGGTGGCTGCGTAACCCTGTAGGAGCGAAGCTTGCTCGCGAAGGAGTGTCAGTCTACGCAGCGGTGTCTGACACTCCTTCGCGAGCAAGCTTCGCTCCTGCAGGGGGAGCAACGCACGCCGCACGATCCCGACGCCTCGCGGTCGTAATCTTCACAGGCCGGCGCATGAATGCGCCGGCGCACGCGTGGAGATCAAATGAGCCAGGACGTCCTGACCACCGAAACCAATCGCCGTCAGTTGCAGCAGATCATCGCCGGTTTGTCCGACGGGGTGATTCTGCTGGAGCTCGACCAGACCATACTCTGGGCCAATGACGCCGCGCTGGCCATGCACGGGGTGAATCAGATCGGTGATCTGGGCGCGAATGCCGAGGCGTATGCCGAGCGCTTTGCCTTGCGCTATCGCAACAATCACCCGGTGCCGGCCGAGAATTATCCGATCCGGCGCGTGGCTCGCGGCGAGACGTTCGGCGATGTGCTGGTGGAGGTGACGCCGGCAGGCGACGAAGAGCGCACCTGGGTCCACAACGTTCGCAGCATGGTGTTGGCCGACAGCGAGGGTGACCCTGAGTCGCTGGTGCTGATCATGGACGACGTCACCGAATGGGCCAGCGCCGAGCAGCGTTTCGAAAAGACCTTCAACGCCAACCCGGCCCCGGCGGTGATCTGCCGCCTCAGCGATTTGCGCTACATCAAGGTCAATTCGGGCTTTCTCGAAATGACCGGTTACGCACGGGATCAGGTCATCGGCAGTTCGACCTATGAAGTGGACGTGCTGCAGGGCGCCGAAAATATACAACTGGCCAAGCAGCGTTTGCGCGAAGGAACGACCATTCCACAAATGCAGGCCGAACTGCAATTGCCCGAAGGCGGCAGCAAACAGGTGATCGTCGCCGGCCAACCCCTCGAATTCAACGAAGAAGCCTGCATGCTATTTTCCTTCGTGGACATGGAGCCTCGGCACAAGGCCGAAGTCGCCCTGCGCCAGAGTGAGGAGCGTTTCGCCAAGGCTTTTCGCCTTACCCCGGTGCCCATCCTGGTGTGCAGCGCCAGTGATCAGGTGGTCCTGGACGTCAATGAGGCATTTCTCTGCACCTTCGCGTATCCCAGCGAAGAAGTGCTCGGCAAGACCATCGCCGAGATTGATTTCATCCACGACAGAGCTGCACGTACACAGCTGTTCTCGGCGCTCGAGAAAGCCGGAAGCCTGGATCGCATCGATGTTCGAGTGCGTAGAAAAGACACCGAACTGATCGAATGCGCCGTGTCGGCGGACACCGTGAACATTCAGGACGAACCCTGCTATCTCATCGTGTTGATGGACATCACCGAGCGCAAACGCACCGAGCTGGAACTGGTGGCGGCAATCGAAGAGGTGATGAAAGATGCCTCGTGGTTCAGTCGCACGCTGATCGAAAAACTCGCCAACGTGAAGAGCGTCAACTCGCCGAAATTGCCCGGCGTTTCCTTCACCGACCTCACTGCCCGTGAGCGCGATGTGCTGGGCCTGATCTGTGAAGGCCTGGCCGACAAGGAAATCGCCGCGCGACTGAAACTGGCGCCCAACACGGTGCGCAACCATGTGTCGACGGTGTATTCCAAACTCGATGTGCACAGCCGCAGCGAGGCGATCGTCTGGGCGCGTGAGCGGGGGTTGTTCTCCAGTGAACGCCGATCGAAATGAGTGCGTTAAGGTGCAAATGCACTAGTTTAGCCGGTGCAAATGAAGGTTCTGGTCAGGCTCGGCGGTTCTTAGGCTGGAAGGGTGCGATACAAGTCTTCGTGCTCCCCTCGGTACATGAAAAGGAACCGTCACATGCTCACGTTCAAAGCGCACGGTTGTATGCGCCGCCGCCAAGGTGAATTGCAATGATTTCCCTGGCGCAATTACGCCTGCAACTGGAGCGCAGTTTTTCGCCGCTGGCCTGCGAGTGCACGCTGACGGGGGATCATTCGTTGACGGTGAAGCTTTATCACCCGGTGTCGGGGCAGGTGGATCTAGTGGTCAGCGGATTGAAAGTGTCCTCCCTCGGGACGCCAGAAGCCGTGGACGGATTGATCGAAGAACTGCGCTACGAACTTGAGAGCAATACCCTGCGGCGTCCCCAGACGACGTAACCAAAGCAAAGATCGCAGATGCGCCAGCTCTTGTTCAGCAAGACTCATTAGCCGTGAATATTTTTCTGCGACCACCCGTGGACTTTCCAGCATTGTTTTGTTGTCACAAATAAGTGTCGATCACTTATCGCGGGTCAACCTATGAAAAGTCTTGAGAAACGCATTTCTACCCCCCTGTCGCTGGCATTCTGCGTGGCAATGCTCGCGGGTTGCGCCAGTCCGCCACCGCCACCACCCGCCGCGCCGCCACCAATTCCCCAACGCACTTGTGAAACGTCTGAAAAAACTGACGTGCTGGGTGATGTGCGGGCGGAAGAGGGGCAGGTGACGCGGGACACTACCTTGACGCGTTGTGTTACTCAGTAGTTAACGGTAGTTGGTGGCAGGATCGGTTTTTATTGCGATTCGGTCTATGTGAGCTGTCATTTATGACAGTTACTTGTTCGTTGGTTTTTCTTGATAGTCAGAGCCATAACAGATTATCGAGATCACGCTATGACCATTCAACTAAACGCCGGAACAGTCGCTGCAAATCCTTGGGAAAAAGCCAGGTTATTCGTTAACAATAAACTGGTGCCACGGCAGGAGCTTGTCGTGTTTCGCCGCGGGCAGGAGAACGACGTCAGGGTGGAAGCGCCACCCGAGCTTGCAAGACAGCTCAACCTTGAGCTGGTCGAGAGCGCAGGCCTAGAGTTCCAAGCGTCCCCGAAACTCGGCATCTGGGTAGATCGGGACAATGGCAGTTTCAATTGGAAGTTCACACCGGTAAAAGAGCTGAGTGGCAAAATCGTCTTGTTTTTTTTGAGCAGGGAAGAAGTGATGCCTTGGCTGCTAGAGAGCCGGGTAGTGTCAACCGATCTCAATCAGGAAAAGCCTACGGTCAAGGTGAATGATGTCGATTATCCGCCGGGCGGTATCCTGTTGTTCGGAGACGAGTCGGTGACTGTCAGTGCGACCTTTCCTCCAGAGAGCTCATTGCAAGACCATCCGCTGACGCTGACGATCGGAGGGTTGCAACCCGGCGATTTGGAAGTGGTGGAGTCCGGACTTCATAAGTGGATTGTTAGTATCAAGGACGGCGTGTCCGGAGGGATCTATCCGTTGCTGACAGGGCTGGGGATGACGATCGGCGTTAAGCTGCCAAAAAGCAGAGTGCTATTGCGCGACTTGAACCGGGAGGCGGTTTTGACACAGGACGGCTTGTATATTCATAACGGGGGAATTTTCGTTGGCGCGCGCGAGTACGAAATTACATTAACCTACTCGGGTTCAAGGCCGTTGATTGGCGTTCCGTTGGCGATTGATCTGATTCCTGATGGCGAAATTACGAAAGCCGACTTTTCTAGCTACCCGAATCCCGGGGAATTTACGCCGAACCATATCTGGAAGGTCAAACTCAATTCTGCTAAGACGGGAAAGTTTGGACTGAAAATCTATACTGAGGGAGAGGAGGCGGTGGGGGTCACGGCGAATCATCGGCTGAGGAAACCAGGCTCCCTGGCGTAACATTAAAGAATCGCGGTGATTCTGGGTGCCGACAGCCTGTTCCGCTTGAAGTGGGTACGGTCAGCGTAATAAACACCTGTGAAGATAGTTGCTCTCCACATTCAGCGAAACTTAAGCCGTATCGTAAGAAGCATCACTCACCAGATACATTGCTCAGCTTTTATATTACAAATTGTTCTATTTGATCTGTCAATTATGACAGTTACGCAGCGTTCGTTTTTCTTCGATAGTTGAGGTTGTCAGCTTTTTCGTGCCGCCGATTATCGAGAACTTCACTATGAACCTCAAACTTCAAAAAAAACGCTCAGTCAAGAATGACTTCTGGAAAGATACAAAACTGTTCGTAAATGGTAAGGAGGTGCCTTGGGGGGAGCAGGCCACTGTATTCCGTGAGCAGTCCAACACTGTGAGTATCAAAAAAACGGGCGCCAAAGAGTTGATGGCAATTCATCTTAGTAACGAGAATGACCTCGACTTGGTTTTAAACCCACTGTCTGGTGATTGGGTGTCACCCGTCGAGGGTGTGTACAACTGGGAGGTCAATGCTTCAAGGGCAAAAAGTGGCTGGGACTCGTTAATATTTGTGATTCGGGAAGATGCAAAGCCTAGAGTGCACGATATCCGGGTGATTTCACCACGCTTCGTAGATGAGGTGAAAGAAATCCAAGTGGATGGTAAGCCTTATCCGGCAAAAGGCATTGTGTTTCTTCGGGGCGTACAGCGAACCTTGTCGGTTATTTACAACGAAGACAGTCCGATGCGAGGTTACCCGACAACACTAACGACGACAGTGTTCCCCCCTTTAAAGCCAGGTGACATGCAAGTCTCCGGATGGGGGCTTGACCGGTGGAACGTCACGGGTAAAAACAACAGTGGTCCTGTCAATCTGGATCTGGCAGCGGAACAGATGGTAGGCATGACGCTGGAGGGCAGCAGGGTGCTGTCGCCTAACATGAACGGGGAAGTGGACTTGTTGGTGAACGGCACTCCGATACCACCCGACGGCGCAACGATGAATGCAGGACAATTCTATGAAGTAAGTGCTGTTCACAAAAATGGCAATGCAATGGAGGGTATTCCTTTAAGCCTGGAAGTTGTTACGGACACCGGTAATAAACCAGAGGATTTTCGCAGCGAGCCGACGCTGGGCGCACCTACCGTGGATCATTTGTGGAACCTCAAGGTCGCAAATTCGACGGCGGGGATCTATAAACTGAAGTTGGCCAACGATGTCGGCATGACGGACCTGGTTTCGCCGTCGATCATATTGTTGCCAGCCCCTCTCAAACCGATGTTCATGGCACTTATTGGTGGGCAATATCAAGAATTGCCTCAATGGCCGATATGGGTCAAAGTCCCGGCGGGGTTTTATCTCTTTACTATTGAGGCTCGCTACCCGGACCGCTCGCCTGTGGTGGGAGCGTTCGTGAAGATGGATAACCCGGCCGACCCTGAAAAACCACTCACGGGGACTACAGGCACTAACGGGAGGAAGATTTTTCCAGTGTCATTGCTGCCGGGGGTGTATGACATTACTGCAGTAGCGACAGCACAGACACCAGGGAGGGAGGAATATCCGGTAAGACTTCGTTTGGAGGCTGGGGGAGCCGAATCGGAAGGTTAAAGCCCAAAGTCAGTGGACAAAAAATCTGACACCCTCAATCCGGCACGCACCCGGCAAAAAAACGGCAGCCCTGAAGCTGCCGTTCGTTTATCGGGCGAAAGTGATCAGGGCATCTGCGCCACCACTATCTTCAAATCGCACAATTTTTCATCCGGGCCGACGCAAACCTGGTCGATCGGCCCCGGAAAAAACACGTTTCAATGAATCCAGACTGTCGGATTTATTGCGAATTGTTCTATTCGAACTGTCAATTATGACAGTTACAAAAAGACATGTTTTTTCCGATAGTTGAGTAGTCAGCTTTCCTTGGTATTTATTGTCGGGGCCATCAATATGAATTCAAAATTTGAAAGCACTGCAGTCGAATCTGGCACGCTTAGTGGCTGGGATGGAATGAAAGTATTGGTGGACGGGAAACCTCTGGCGAAGGGTGATCCCCTTATTTTGTTTCGCGGGCGGAGCACTGGGTTGGAGGTGGAAGTTTCGCCTGCGACGGCCAGTCAGTTGATGTTGGTTTGGGTTCATGATGGTGATACTGATTTGGAGGTCAGGGCAGAACCAGAGTTTAACAGTTGGATGTCGCGAGACGGTGAAAGGTTTAAATGTAAATGCACTCCAGGGCCGGACAAGAGTGGTTACGGTAAACTGCTTTTTGTGAGCAGAGAAGTAGATGCGGTCTTTGAGCTAGTAACCATGAGTTTGTCATACAATATTAAAGATGAAGTGAAGGAAGTATTGGTCGACGATAACCCTGCTTCCGCAATTAACCGGTTCTGGAGGAATGAGCCGCGAATCATCCGCGTGGAGTTCAATGAAGACAGCCCCGAGAAAGATCTTCAGCATGACCTAATAGCCACGCCGATTAATGGTGTGCAACCTGGCAATCTTGACGTGACTCGCATTGGACCGAATGAATGCACGGTCAACGCCCATACCCGAAGCGGCTCGTTCAAAGTCGACATTAGTCGTGAGGGCGATAGTACTACTGGCATTCCGTTAATCTGCAGCGTGATGTCGCGCGCTATGGGGGATGAAGTGGAAAGGATCGAGCAAAATGGCCGCCCTTACCCGAACCCGACAACTAGAATACATCACAGAGGACAGACTGAGACCCTCAAAGTTATCTACAAGGAGCATAGCCCCGCGAAAGACCTTGAATCGGCGCTGAACGTTGTGCTGCTGACCGGGTTGAAGGACGGCGATGTGGTGGCGACCTTGACTGAACCTCATACATATCACGTCAAGGCTTCCAACAACAATAGCGGTAAGTACAGGCTGTACTTAACGGCAAATGGTATTATCTGGGTCTTTGAACTGCCTGCTCGCACGGTGCTATCGACCAAACTGGAGGATGAGTTGAAGGCGTTGGTGGACGACGTCGAGCTGCCACCCGAGGGAAGGACTTTCTATATCGGTGAATCGTACGAAATCTCCGTACTCTGGAATGACCCAACGCTTGCGGTTCCGCTGAAGCTTAACGCTTATGGTTCGGGATTTACTCCACTCGATTTTGAATGCAATCCACCCTTAAATCTTCCAACGTTACGTGATTGGGATTTTACCCCTGCTACCAAAATAGAGGGTGATATCAATATAAGATTGAGCATTGACACAGACACTGCAATACTAACAACTCCGAAGATCCAGCTAAAGTTTGAATCTCCAGCTTTTTGGTTCATGGAAGTAGAACGGATTCCCGGTCGAATTCTAGATTGCCCTCTGGGTAGATGGCTGAATCTAGAGTTTCGCCGGCGGACTGGTTCGCCGGTTACGAAACATTCGCTGAGTGTCTCAAGTAATGCCCCTGGCGGTATGCAATTAAAACCCGCAGGCACTCAGGATTTAGATACGGTCTGGCAAATATTTGTCAATGATAATATTGCAAATAGTAGTGGTTCTTTTGTGTTGGTGGCAAGTTTTGACGCATATCCCGGCGTTGCCCTGAACTTTAGTCTGGATCCGTTGGCGTGAAAACAGTTAGTTGTTTAATAATACAAGTCTGTAGATTTGGTTGAACTGCCTGTGAGGTTATGCGTAAGTGTTACGCGTCTTTTAACCGAAGTGTTGTCAGATTGCCCGTGGTGAAACTACCACGGGCAATACTTACGGTTTCCGTAGTTGAATCAGGACAAAAACCCGCCATCCACATTCAACGAAACCCCAGTGGTATAGCTGGAAGCATCACTCGCCAAATACAACACCGCCCCCGCCATCTCACTCGGATCCGCCACACGCTTGAGCGGAATCTGCGCCAGCGCAGTATTCAAAATCGCCTCATTCTTCACCAGCGCCGAAGCAAACTTGGTGTCCGTCAACCCAGGCAACAACGCATTGCAACGAATCCCGAACTGCGCACATTCCTTGGCAAACACCTTGGTCATGTTGATCACCGCAGCCTTGGTCACCGAGTAGATGCCTTGGAAAATCCCCGGCGAGATGCCGTTGATCGACGCGACGTTGATGATGCTGCCGCCGCCGTTGTCGCGCATCAGCTTGCCGGCTTCGACCGACATGAAGAAGTAGCCGCGGATGTTGACGTCGACGGTTTTCTGGAAGGCGCTGAGGTCGGTGTCGAGCACGTTGCAGAACTGCGGGTTGGTCGCGGCGTTGTTGACCAGGATGTCCAGGCGGCCGAACTGTTCGCGGATGCCGGCGAAGACCTGGCTGATCTGTTCCATTTCACCGATGTGGCAGGCGACGGCGGTGGCTTTGCCGCCAGCGGCGATGATCGCGTCGGCGACGTGCTGGCAGCCCTCGAGTTTGCGGCTCGAGACGATCACATGGGCGCCTTGCTGGGCCAGGAGTTTGGCGATGGCTTCACCGATGCCGCGGCTGGCGCCGGAGACGAAAGCGATCTTGCCGTCGAGGTCGAACAACTGAGTCTTGGACATGGGATTCCCTTGTTATTGGTCTGATGTTTGTAGGAGCGAGGCTTGCCCTCGAAGAACGATGACGCGGTGCTACAGATACACCGCAGTGCCTGATTCGCCAGCAAGCTTGGCTCCTACGGGTGCCGTTTTTTATCAGAGGCTGGATTTCTGGATGACCTGCAAGCTCATCTGCTCCAGCAGTTTGTTCATGTGAATGAACTGCGCGAAGCGTTTGTCCTGGGTCTGGCCATGGAAGAAACGGTAGTAGATCTGCTGCACGATGCCGGCGAGGCGGAACAGGCCGTAGGTGTAGTAGAAGTCGAAGTTGTCGATCTGGATGCCGGAACGCTGGGCGTAGTAATCGACGAACTCGCGGCGGGTCAGCATGCCCGGGGCGTGACTCGGCTGGCGGCGCATCAATTGCACCGGTGCCGGGTCGTCGGCTTCGATCCAGTAGGCGAGGGTGTTGCCCAGGTCCATCAGCGGGTCGCCGAGGGTGGTGAGTTCCCAGTCGAGCACGCCGATGATCTGCATCGGGTTGTTCGGGTCGAGGATCACGTTGTCGAAGCGGTAATCGTTATGGACGATGCTCGACGTCGGGTGATCGGCGGGCATCTTGTCGTTGAGCCAGGCCTTGACCGCTTCCCACTGCGGCGCGTCCGGGGTCAGGGCTTTCTCGTAGCGGTCGCTCCAGCCTTTGATCTGCCGCGCCACATAACCTTCGGGCTTGCCGAGGTCGCCCAGGCCATAGGCCTTGTAGTCGACCTGGTGCAGCTCGACGAACTTGTCGATGAAGCTTTTGCACAGGGCTTCGGTCTTCGCCGAATCCAGGCCCAGTTCCGGTGGCAGTTCGGCGCGCAGGATGATGCCCTTGACCCGTTCCATCACATAGAACTCGGCGCCGATCACCGATTCGTCGGTGCAGTGCACGTAGGCTTTCGGGCAGTACGGAAAGCCGTCGCGCAGTTGATTGAGAATGCGAAACTCGCGGCCCATGTCATGGGCGGACTTGGCCTTGTGGCCAAACGGCGGTCGACGCAGGACGAATTCCTGTTCGGGGTATTCCAGCAAATAGGTGAGGTTCGACGCACCGCCGGGGAACTGGCTGATCTGCGGCAAACCGCTGAGGCCCGGAATGTGGGCCTTGAGGTAAGGATCGATCAGGCTGGCATCGAGTTCTTCGCCGGTGCGGATACGGGTGGACTGGTCAGTAAGCGCCATGCTTATCCCTTCTGCTTATTCTGGAGGCCTGAGACTATTGGCTAATCTAATGCGCACACCCGGCCCCCACAACCACGATCGGCCCTTATAGGTGAGGGTGTTGCCGGGCAATCATTGCTTTTGATACACCTGTTTGAATTGTCCTACAGAACGGCGTTGTTTTCGGGCGGCGTCACCGATGCCGACACTGGCAGCTCGATCGGAGTGAGCACCGGTTGGCCGGTAAAGAACGCCGTCAGGTTACGCCCGACCAGCTCGACGGTGCCCTGGGTCGCTTCGGGCGACAGCCCCGCAACGTGTGGCGTGAGAATCACGTTGCTCAGCGACTTCAGCGCATCCGGCACCTGAGGTTCATGATCGAAGACATCCAGCGCCGCGCCGGCAATTCGCCGTTGCTCCAGCGCGTTGATCAGATCGGCGGTCACCACCACGCTGGCGCGAGCGATATTGACGAGGAATCCGTTGGGACCCAAGGCATCCAGCACCGATCGGTTGATCAGGCTGCGGGTGCCGAGCCCGCCGGGCGTGGCCACCACCAGGAAATCCGAGGCGCGAGCCAGTTCGGTCGGCGTCGAGCAGAAGCTGTACGGCACGTCGCTGCGGTGCTGGCGGTTGTGGTAGCTGACGCTCATGTCAAAACCGTTGGCCGCGCGTTTGGCGATCGCCATGCCGACAGCGCCGAGGCCGAGGATGCCCAGGCGTTTGGCGGACAGGGAAGGGCGCATGATTTTCGGCCACTCGCCCCGGCGCACGGCAGCGTCGCAGCGCGGGATGTCACGCACCATCGACAGCAGCATCGCCATCGCGTGGTCAGCGACCGAAGAGGCGTTGACCCCCGCGCCGTTGGTGACCGTAAGGCCCCGGTCGGCAGCGGCCTGCAGGTCGACCTGTTCGTAACCGGCACCGATCACGCAAATGATCTTCAGCGCGGGCAGTGCAGCGATTTCATCGGCGTAGAGGCCCAACGGACCGCGGGTCAGCACGGCATCGATACGCGCGCCGTGGGTCGAAATGGCTTCGGCCCGCTCGGCGGGGGTTGGCGCCAGAATCAGGTGAAAGCCCTGATGTTCGAGAATCGGCAGGTAATCATTGATTGTTTCAACCAGTACCAGAACAGTGGCGGGCATGCTGGGCTCCTGTGACTTGAATATCCCTAGAGATAGCTGGCTTTAAAAACGCATTGGCAGCGACCAAAGATCGCACCACTGCCAGATGATCATAGCGGAACAGGAGAGACAGGTTATGACGCCGTCAGAAAGCTTCGCGCGGCCTCGAGGATTTCATCGGACAAAGCGTCGCCACGGGTGGCGCGGGCCAGTGTCAATGCGCCGACCATCAACGAATAATCGACCAGCGCTTTCTGCCGATTGATCTCGGGCTGATCCGCGCCCATCAGCGGCGCCAGTGTCTGTAACAGGGCTTCCAGGCCTTGGGTGTAGGTTTGGTGCAAACCGCTTTCAGCTGTTTCATGGCACATGTCACCGGCAAATGCGGTCACCGGGCAACTCTCGCCGGGATTGTCACGGTTGGCCGCCGACAGGTACGGCGCGATGATGCTTTCACGGGCAGAGCGCTCGTCGTCGTGGTCTTCGATTTTCAGCTTCCAGCGTTCCAGCGATTGCGTGAACGCCCGGGAGCAGGCTTCCTGGGCGAGCGCCTCCTTGGACTCGAAGTGACCGTAGAAACCGCCATGGGTCAGACCGGCCGCGCCCATCACGTCGACAACGCTGATGCCGTGCAGGCCGCGCTCGCGAAACAGGCGCGTGGCGGCCTCGACGATGATCTCGCGGTTCAGTTCAGCTTGTTTGCGGGAGACTCGAGGCATGGCGGCTCACAGATAAAGTGGGTGAATAGATGACCAGCATCATAGGCAAGTGTTGGCAGCGTGTCAGGTGCTGGCTTTGATGACAGCGGTAGGGCCGACCGTGGGATTTTTCTTTCCGGACTGCAGGACGTAGACCCCACCCAGAATCAGCAGCATCGCCAGCAAGTCCAGGGTCTTGATCGGTTCGCCCACCAGCAGCGTGCCGATCAACAGCGCAATCACCGGTGGAATGTACGTGACACCCGAAGCGGCGAGGGCGCCCAGGCGTTGCACGATGAAGTAATAAAGGATGTACGCAATGCCGGTCCCGGCCAGGCCCAACCCGAGAATGACGCCCACCAGCGCGACCGGATCGGCGCTGATTCGCGGCATTCCGTGCATGTCGGTGATCAACGTGATCAGCACCAGGGCAAAACCGATCTGATAAGTCGACAGCGCCAGTGGCGACAAACCCAGCGGCGTAATGAAGCGCCGCGCGTAGACGAACGAGCAGCCGACGCTCAGCGAACCGGCGATCATGTACAGCACGCCGCTGACATCGACACCGGCTGCCAGGCTGTTCCAGGGTCGGGCAATCAGAATCACCCCGAGAAACCCCAGGAAAATGCCGAACGCCGTGCGGGCGTTCAGCGGTTCGGCACGCAGGAACAACCACGCGGTCACGAAGGAAAACAACGGAATTGCGCCACTGAGCATTCCGGCGACGCTGGACAGCAACAGCGAAGTGCCTTTGGCGAAGGCGTAGTAGTAAATCACCGTCGCCAGCAGCGCCATGACCAGAAAGTGATGGCTGTGCCGCAGGTGCGCCCAACTCAGGCTGCGCCGCCATAACGCAAACGCCAGAATCGGCAGGAACCCGAACAACACCCTGAGAAACACGATCTGCGTGGGTGTGATCCAGGCGGCCGCCCACTTCATGAAAATGAAGTTGGTGCCCCAGATCAAACCAAGCAGGGCGAATGCAATGTACGCAGCGTGTTTCATGGGATGCCCCCTGGGCGGTGCAACGATTAGCCAGCGAATTGCCCGATGCCGTTGCCAAACGACCAGTTCTCGCGCTTGACCTCCACCAGATTGATAAAGACGTCCTCCAGGCGAACGGCCAGTTCGGCGTTCAGGCTGTCGGCGATGGTTTTGTAGAGCAGTTTCTTCTGCTCGGTGGTGCGGCCTTCCATCAAGGTGATCTGGATGATCACCAGGTTGTCGGTGCGCTCGATGCCCATGAACGTCGGGTCATAGATGAAGTGATTGGCATCATGTTCGGCGAGGATCTGGAAATTGTCGTTCTCGGGGACACCGATGGTGGTGTGCATGGCCGTGTAGATCAGTTTACCGACACGCTTGGCAAAGGTCGGATCCGGATTGTTTTTGATATCGACGCGAACGAGGGGCATGAAAGGCTCCGCAGAATGGACTGCCGGTCAGCAGGTCCATCGAAAATACATGACGCTGATCCTTTATTAAATAGATTTGTTTAAACATCTATTTAATAAAGGATGCGCGGGCCTCAGTGTCCGGGGCGGCAGCCTGATTGTGATCGCGGTGGATCAGAGCGCGTACTGGGCGACACCATGGCCAAACGACCAGTTCTCTTTTTTCACCTCCACCAGATTGATGAACACATCCTCCAGCCGCACCGCCAGCTCGGTGTTCAGCCGCTCAGCGATGGTTTTGTAGAGCAGCTTCTTCTGCTCGACGGTGCGGCCTTCACTCAGGGTGATTTGAATGAATACGAGACTATCCGTGCGGCTGATGCCCAGGTATTGGGGGTCATAGATGAAGTGATGCTCATCGTGCTCCGCGAGAATCTGGAAGTTATCGTGCTCCGGCACGCCGATGGTGCTGTGCATGGCGGCGTAGATCTGTTGGCCGACGCGTTTGGCGAAGGCGGGGTCCTGATGTTTTTTGATGTCGACGCGAACCAGTGGCATGGCATGACTCCGATGGGAAGGAAGCGGTCAATTGAAGATAGATGATGGGAGACGTTGGCCAATGCAGGCCGCTGTTTGGTGCCTCAGGCTGGTGCGCCAAATACTGTTCGATCCGTTGATCCGTACAACCATTCCTCACCTAAGTCTTTGCTTCTGCTCATTAATCCCGGACAATCGCGCCCCTGTTTCGGCCAGGGCGCTGCCTGTCGGATTTTTCTGACTCGTCCTGACCGGGTAGCAACTGACCGGAATGCGGAGATCCCACCGGATGAATGATCAGGCCAATAGCGTCAACGAACGCTATGTAGCGGCGAAACCTGTCAGCCTTGAGGGCTGGAATCGCCATGACACCACCTGGATGCTGGGCCTGTTTGGCACGGCCATCGGGGCCGGTACCCTGTTTTTGCCGATCAACGCGGGTCTGGGCGGCTTCTGGCCGTTGCTGATCCTGGCGCTGCTGGCGTTCCCCATGACTTTTTACGCACACCGCGGCCTGACCCGGTTCGTATTGTCCGGACGTGAAGGCGCAGACATCACCGAAGTGGTGGAAGAACACTTCGGCATCAAGGCCGGTGCGCTGATCACCTTGCTGTACTTCTTCGCGATCTTTCCGATCCTGCTGATCTACAGCGTGGCGCTGACCAACACCGTGGGCAGTTTCCTCGAGCACCAGCTGCACATCATGCCGCCACCGCGCGCGGTGCTGTCGTTCGTGCTGATCCTCGGCCTGCTGGCGGTGGTGCGTTGCGGTGAGCAGGTGATCGTCAAGGCCATGAGCCTGATGGTGTATCCGTTTATCGTGGCATTGCTGTTCCTCGCGGTGTTCCTGGTTCCGCACTGGAATGGCGGCATCCTGACCACCGCCTCGACGCTGCCTGAGCCGTCGGCGCTGCTGCATAC
Organism: Pseudomonas migulae; assembly: GCF_024169315.1. Lineage (NCBI taxonomy): Bacteria > Pseudomonadati > Pseudomonadota > Gammaproteobacteria > Pseudomonadales > Pseudomonadaceae > Pseudomonas > Pseudomonas migulae. The sequence continues at coordinate 384,915 of NZ_JALJWR010000001.1, forward strand.
CTTGTGGCTGGCGATTCCGGTGATGGTGTTCTCGTTCAACCACTCACCGATCATCTCGGCGTTCGCGGTGGACCAGAAGCGTCGCTACGGTGACCACGCCGAAGAGCGCAGCTCGCAGATCCTGTCCCGCGCACATGTATTGATGGTGGTGATGGTGCTGTTCTTCGTGTTCAGCTGCGTACTGACCCTGTCGCCGGCGCAACTGGCGGAAGCGAAGGCGCAGAACCTGTCGATCCTGTCGTACCTGGCCAACCACTTCAGCAATCCGACCATCGCGTTTGCGGCGCCGTTGATTGCGTTTGTGGCGATTTCCAAGTCGTTCCTGGGGCATTACATCGGTGCCAGCGAGGGTCTTAAAGGTCTGATCGTCAAGAGTGGCAAGCGCCCGGCGGCGAAGACGCTGGATCGTATGACGGCGGCGTTCATGCTGGTGGTGTGCTGGATCGTGGCGACGCTGAACCCGAGCATTCTGGGGATGATTGAAACCCTGGGTGGGCCGATCATCGCGGCAATTCTGTTCCTGATGCCGATGTATGCGATTCGCAAGGTGCCGGCGATGGCGCGCTTTCGTGGCCAGGCGTCGAATGTGTTTGTGACGGCTGTGGGTTTGGTGGCTATTTCGGCGTTGATTTATTCGTTGAGTGCCTGATTGCTGCGGGCGTCTTTGATTTGATGAGTTGAGTTACGGCCGATCCGCTTTGTGGGTTGGCCGTTTTTTTTTGCGTGAGTGTTGCGGTTGTACTCCGGACCTGTGGGAGCTGGCTTGCCAGCGATGGCGGTGTGTCAGGTGACATGGGTTTTGAGGGTGTACATATCCATTCTTGCGGTAACGGCGGCTAATGGTTTCGCCCTTACGGCGAGTCCCTTTTCCAAACGCCGAAAAGGAACCAAAAGGCTTGGCCCCTGACGTACGGCCCTTCGCCTGGGCTCAGGGTTCCCTCGCTCCGGTCCTGCTCCGTAGGCCCGCCGCCATCGGCCATCCATGGCCGGGGGCGGCTAACCCGGCATCCATGCCGGGTTGCCCACTACGCAGAACCTGCGCTCGGCCTTCCGATGGGGCAGATCAAGATCAAAAGCCAGAGCGAGGCGGCCTGATAGCCGACCTGAAGTCCGCCAGGATCATCGGCGGTGAACACCTATGTCATGCCCGCCAAACATCCCTGTGGGAGCTGGCTTGCCAGCGATGGACGCCCAGACACCGCATGCATTCAGACAGCACGCGTCATCGTTAACGACCATCGCTGGCAAGCCAGCTTGTATGTTTAGACTTGAAGGGGTGGGCGGGACTAAAGCCTAGCTTCTGACTCTGACCAGTACAGACCGTGGGAGACTTCGTCCCGCCCCTTCACCTAATGCGCCGATAAGGAATGCATCGGCCTAGACCGACGATAGAAACAAGCCAGCGCAACGGTGAACCCCGACAAGTCTTTAAACCCTAGCTCGGAGGGCGTGCCATGACAATTCATGTTTCGCAGGTGGTCGTTGGTGTGGATGTCGCGAAGGACGAGATCGCTGTTTATCGATCCGATCTGGAGCAGGTCTTGATTGTTTCGAACGAGCGATCGGCCCTTAAGGTGTGGCTTAAGGCGCTGCCCGCAAACAGCGCCATTGCCCTCGAAGCCACCAACATCTATCACCTCGATACGACGGAGATGGCCCATGAAATGGGTCATGACGTTTACGTCATCGATGGCAGCCGTCTTAATCGATACCGCGAAGGGATCGGTATTCGGGCTAAAACAGATGCCCTGGATGCAGCGTTGCTGGCTCGTTACTTGAGTAAAGAGTCCGACAAGTTGAGGATTTGGAGTCCGCCTCCAAAGGCCTACACACAACTCAAAAGCTTGCTGCGTCGTCGGGCCGAGCTTGTTCGGCATCGTGTGGCCATCAAACAAAGCTGGAAGGACGAACCGTTGCTCGAAGAGGCATTGGCCGACTATCTGGCATGCCTTGAGCAGATTGAAAAAAGCATACAGAAAGTGCTGAAGAGCATTGTCAGCGAAGCTGACATGGACGCGCAGGTAAAACGCTGCCAAGCGGTTGAGGGTGTAGGAGTCCTGACGGCCATAGCTGCAGTCACCGCCTTTATGCGTGGAGATTTTTCCGACAGCGATGGCTACATCGCCTTTCTAGGAATGGATCCGCGAGTCAGACAATCGGGAAAGAAGGATCAGAGACGTTACTTATCCAAACGAGGCGATTCGGAGTTCCGGCGCTTATTTCATAACAGCGCCATGGCCGCGAGTCGCTCTCCAGCCTGGAAACCTTACTATCAAAGCTATCTGGCAAGAGGCCTGAAGGGCACTCAAGCCTTGGTAATACTTGCTCGTAAGCTGGCCAGAGTGCTGTTTGCCTTGATGAAAAATCAAAGCGAGTACAAGCCAAGTTCTATGCTTGGGGGTTGCCCCCAAACATAGAATCTCCCACAGGGAACGCGTACGCTTCAAATGACAGGCCGGCCGGTAGGCCAAAACTCAGGCATAAAAAAACGCCGCGCATCTCACGACACGCGGCGTCTTCTACAACGAGAAAGCCTTAGGCTTGAACAACCGGAATATTGGCGTTCGCTGCAGCCTCACGGAACTCGGCGATCTGGTCGAAGGACAGGTAGCGGTAAACATCAGCCGCCATGCTGTCGATCTTGCCAGCGTATTCCATGTACTCCTCGACGGTCGGCAGGCGACCCAGGATGGAAGCAACAGACGCCAACTCAGCCGAAGCCAGGTAAACGTTCGCGCCGTCACCCAGACGGTTCGGGAAGTTACGGGTCGACGTCGACACCACAGTCGAGTTCGGCTCTACACGTGCCTGGTTACCCATGCACAGCGAGCAGCCCGGCATTTCCATGCGTGCGCCAGCCTTGCCGTAGATGCCGTAGTAGCCTTCTTCGGTCAGTTGGTGAGCGTCCATTTTGGTCGGCGGCGACAGCCACAGACGGGTTGGAAGCTGACCCTTGACCTGATCCAGCAGTTTACCGGCAGCGCGGAAGTGACCGATGTTGGTCATGCACGAACCGATGAACACTTCGTCGATCTTCTCGCCAGCAACGCTGGACAGCAGACGGGCGTCGTCCGGATCGTTCGGCGCGCAGAGCACAGGCTCCTTGATGTCGGCCAGGTCGATTTCGATGACTTCAGCGTATTCGGCGTCAGCATCGGCAACCATCAGCTCAGGGTTGGCAACCCAGGCTTCCATCGCTTGAGCACGACGTTCCAGAGTACGTGCATCGCCGTAGCCTTCGCCGATCATCCAGCGCAGCAGAGTGATGTTGGAGTTCAGGTACTCGGTGATCGACTCTTTCGACAGCTTGATGGTGCAACCGGCAGCCGAACGTTCGGCCGAGGCGTCGGACAGCTCGAAAGCCTGCTCGATGCTCAGGTTGTCCAGGCCTTCGATTTCCAGGATGCGGCCGGAGAAAGCGTTCTTCTTGCCTTTCTTCTCGACGGTCAGCAGGCCAGCCTGAATCGCGAAGTAAGGAATGGCGTGAACCAGGTCGCGCAGGGTGACGCCCGGTTGCATCTTGCCTTTGAAGCGCACCAGGATCGATTCCGGCATGTCCAGCGGCATGACGCCGGTGGCAGCGGCAAACGCAACCAGACCGGAACCGGCCGGGAACGAAATGCCCATCGGGAAACGGGTGTGCGAGTCACCACCGGTACCGACGGTGTCCGGCAGCAGCATGCGGTTCAGCCAGCTGTGGATGATGCCGTCGCCCGGACGCAGGGAAACGCCGCCGCGGGTCATGATGAAGTCTGGCAGGGTGTGGTGGGTGGTCACGTCGATCGGCTTGGGATAAGCCGCGGTGTGGCAGAAGGACTGCATCACCAGATCGGTCGAGAAGCCCAGGCACGCCAGGTCTTTCAGTTCGTCACGGGTCATAGGACCGGTGGTGTCCTGAGAGCCGACGGTGGTCATTTTCGGTTCGCAGTAGGTGCCAGGACGAACGCCTTTGCCTTCTGGCAGACCGCACGCCTTGCCGACCATTTTCTGTGCCAGGGTGTAGCCCTTGCCGGTGTCGACAGGTGCTTCAGGCAGTTTGAACAGATCGGTAGGGCCCAGGCCCAGTTCGGCACGCGCCTTGTCGGTCAGACCGCGACCGATGATCAGCGGGATACGACCGCCGGCACGAACTTCGTCCAATAGAACCGGGGTCTTCATTTCGAAGGTGGTCAGGACTTCGTCAGTGCCGTGTTTGCAGACTTTGCCAGCATGCGGGTACAGGTCGATCACGTCGCCCATGTTCATGTTGGTAACGTCGAATTCGATCGGCAGTGCGCCGGCATCTTCCATGGTGTTGTAGAAGATCGGAGCGATCTTGCTGCCGAAGCAGAAACCGCCAGCACGCTTGTTCGGCACGTAAGGAACGTCGTCGCCGAAGAACCACAGCACCGAGTTGGTGGCGGATTTACGCGAAGAACCGGTACCGACCACGTCACCGACGTAGGCAATCGGGAAGCCGGCGTTGCGCATTTCTTCGATCTGTTTCATCGGGCCGGTAACGCCCTGGACGTCCGGAACGATGCCGTCACGGGCCATTTTCAGCATGGCGAGGGCGTGCAGCGGGATGTCCGGGCGGGACCAGGCATCCGGAGCAGGGGACAGGTCGTCGGTGTTGGTTTCGCCGGTGACCTTGAATACGCGCAGGCTGATCTTGTCGGCCAGGACCGGGCGGTTTTTGAACCACTCGCCGTCAGCCCAGGATTGCAGCACGCCTTTAGCGTGAACGTTGCCGTTCTTGGCTTTTTCAGCGACGTCGTGGAAAGCGTCGAACATCAGCAGCGTGTGCTTGAGTTCTTTGGCAGCGACTGGCGCCAGTTCGGCGTCGTCCAGCAGATTGACCAAAGTCACGATGTTGTAGCCGCCTTGCATGGTGCCGAGCAGTTCAACAGCGCGTTTCTTGTCGATCAGAGGGGATTTTGCTTCGCCTTTGGCGAGTGCAGACAGGAAGCCGGCCTTTACATAGGCTGCTTCGTCCACGCCTGGCGGAATGCGGTTGGTGATCAGGTCAACGAGGAAAGCTTCTTCGCCAGCCGGGGGATTCTTCAGCAGCTCGACCAGGCCTGCAGTTTGTTCGGCGTTAAGCGGCTGGGGAACGATACCCAGTGCTGCACGCTCTTCGATATGTTTGCGGTAGGCTTCAAGCACAGTTATTACCCTCATCAGTGGTCCCAAATGGGTGTCCGGGACGCTCATCCCGAAATTGCCGTACTCATGCGCTGCGTGGCGTTGTGGGCCACTTAGCCAGAATTACCGACAATTCCTTACAGAAGCTGCTTTCAAAGTTTTACGCCTGCAGAACGGGAGCTGATGAGGGTTGGCGCAAGGCTTTTCCCCGCTGGAAAAACCCTTCGCCAACACCGCTCTGAAGGAACGACTGTGCTCGTGACGCTTTGAAAACAGCTTCTAACGGACATTGGCGCCTTAAAAGGCTGGCTGATTCTACGGCAAAAAAAATATAAACGTAAGTTAGCCCCTCAAGATTGAGGGGTGATGAATGTTAGACAAAGGGCTAACATGCCGACCTGTTCTGCTTTCCCGTGTTCTTTCGACCTATGCCCAATCAGACCATCAAGACCCCCTGCGTCGGCCTTTGCTCCACTGTTTACGGTGATCTGGTCTGCCGTGGCTGCAAGCGTTTCCACCATGAAGTGATCCACTGGAACGGTTACAACGAGGAAGAAAAACGCGCGGTATGGCTGCGTCTCGAGCAGCTGTTGTCCCAGGTGATGGCCGGCAAGGTGGAAATTTTTGATCCATCGCTGCTGAGAATGCAGCTGGAACAGCGCAAGATCCGCTTCGTGCCGCATCAGTCGGAATATTGCTGGGCCTATCAGCTGATCGCTCGCGGCGCGCGGGTGATCAACAATCTGGACGCCTACGGGATGGTCCTGCTGCCGGAGTTTCGCGACTGGAACCTGCCGGAGCTGCGGGATGCGATTGATCGGGAGTTCTTTTTGCTCTCGGAGGCGCATTACCAGCGCTACATTGCGCCGGGTTTCCTCAAGGACGCCTTCGGCGGCTGAACACATAACCTGTGGCGAGGGGATGTATCCCCATTGGGTTGCGAAGCGACCCCAAAATCAGCCGACCCTGATGAATCAGACATACCGCGTGCGCCGGTTTTGCGACGACTGCGTCGCCGAACGGGGATGAATCCCGTCGCCACAGAGGGCCACACATCTCAATGATGGGAAACGATCTCCTCCAGATGATCCTCGATCTCCTGCGGCTTCAGCACCAGCACATCACTCTCCACCGCATCCAGCACCACCTCCGCCGTATTGCCGATCAATGCCCCTGACAACCCGGACCGCGCCACCGTGCCAATCACCGTTACCGCGGCCTGCAGCTTGTGGACCATGAACGGAATCAACACATCCGCCGGGCCTTCCTCGATATGCAGGTGCTCGTCATCGATGTCGAACTCGGCCTGAAACGCTCTGCACTGCTCACGATAGCGCGCCTCGATGGTTTCGCTGAGCTGCAACGTAGGATCCGCCGCCGAAAGCATCGGTGACGGATGGGCGCTGACCACATGCAGATGCGCCTTGGCCAGACTGGCGATGTCATAACCGTAATCGATGATGGTGTTGTGCAGGTGGCGGTGTTCGTTATCGGTATTGCCGACGTCGATCGCCGCCAGAATCACGCCGCCCGTCCAGGGCTTCGAGGTTTTGACCAGTAGCACCGGTGTCGGGCAAGAACGCAGCAGTTTCCAGTCCGCCGGGGTCAGCAGGGCTTTTTTCAACGAGCTGTCGGGGTAATGCTGCTTGACTACCAGCCCGCAACCTTCCGCCTGCTGCACATCGACGATGGTTTCGTGCAGGCTTTCGTTCCACGCCTGCTCGGTCGTGACGCTGTAGCCGTCCTCGAGCAGCGCCGCCTTGAGCACACCAAGCATGCCGCTGTGGTCATGCTTGCGGTCACAGACCAGCAGATGCAGATGCGCCTGGGTCACGCCGGCAATCAATTTAGCCCGTTTGAGCGCCAGGCTTTCCGAGTGTTCGGGTTCGATGACCACCAGAATGCTGCGAATGGCTTGCATGATCGGGATCTCCAAAGGGTAAAAAAGCGTGGCGTTGCACAACTATAGTTGCTGCTCGGCAACCGGGGAGTTGATGCATATCAACGGTCGTGACTGGTGGTCTGGCGGCGGGCCGGTATAATCGGCGCCCTTCGTTTTGAACCCTTTATCCGTGAGCCCCATGATCCTTCCCGAAATTCACGAGTTCCTTGGCTGCCGCACCCCCGACGGCTGGGTCCGGGCCGCGCTGGCCGATCAGGAAACCCTGCTGATCGACCACAAGAACTGCGAATTCAAGGCCGCCAGCACGGCGTTGAGCCTGATCGCCAAGTACCACTCCCACGTCGACCTGATCAACCTGATGTCGCGTCTGGCCCGGGAAGAGTTGGTGCACCACGAACAGGTCATGCGCCTGATGAGAAAGCGCAAGATCGAGTTGCGTCAGCTGTCCGCCGGGCGTTATGCCTCGGGCCTGCGTAAAGTAGTGCGTAGCCACGAACCGGTCAAACTGGTGGATACGCTGGTAGTCGGCGCATTCATCGAAGCCCGCAGCTGCGAGCGCTTCGAGGCACTGGTGCCGCACCTGGACGAAGAACTGGGCAAGTTCTACTTCGGCCTGCTGAAAAGCGAGGCCCGGCATTTTCAGGGTTATCTGAAACTGGCTTATCAATACGGTGACGCCAAGGACATCGCCCAGGTGATCGACCGGGTTCGTGCGGCCGAACAGGAGCTGATCGAGTCGCCGGACGTGGAATTCCGCTTCCACAGCGGTGTGCCAGCTGCCGCATAACCTTGTAGGAGCGAGGCTTGCCCGCGAAGGTGACCTCAAGGACGCCTTCGCCGGCAAGCCGTGCGCCTACAAATGCCACCCGCACGTCGCGATCTTTTGCGTCTGAATTGTTAAAAACTCTTAAGAGTATGAAAGATCACTGAAAACCGGCCCAAGAGGCCGGTTTTTGCTGCCTGGCGTCACCGTCCCGCCACCGATTGACGCCATAATGCCGCCCACTTCAATCAAGGGTTGGCAAGCGTTCGTTATGGATAACCTGGGTTTTGGCAAAGTATTGCTGGTGGAAGACGACGAAAAGCTCTCCGGGCTGATCGCGCATTTCCTGTCCCAACATGGCTTTGAGGTTTTGCAGGTGTACCGCGGCGACCTCGCGTTGGCGGCTTTCCTCGACTTCAAACCGAAAATCGTAGTACTCGACCTGATGCTGCCGGGCCAGAGCGGCCTGCACGTGTGCCGCGAGATCCGCAGTGTGTCCGACACACCAATCGTCATCCTCACCGCCAAGGAAGATGACCTCGATCACATCCTCGGCCTGGAGTCCGGCGCCGACGACTACGTGATCAAGCCGATCAAGCCACCGGTGTTGCTGGCCCGCCTTCGCGCATTGCAACGCCGGCAAACGCCGGACAGCAGTGTGTGCACCGCCCTGGAGTTCGGCCACCTGAGCATCGACCGCAGTTGTCGCGAAGTGCGACTGGCGGGTGAGGGCATCGAGCTGACCACCATGGAGTTCGAACTGCTGTGGTTGCTGGCCAGCGCCGCCGGCAAGATTCTGTCCCGCGATGACATTCTCAACCGCATGCGCGGTATCGCTTTCGATGGGCTCAACCGCAGCGTCGATGTCTACATCAGCAAGTTGCGCGGCAAGCTCAAGGACAACCCGCGTGAACCGGTATGCATCAAGACCATCTGGGGCAAGGGTTACCTGTTCAATCCGTTTGCGTGGGAGCTGTAAATGCTGCGGCTATTTCTCGGGCTGTTTCTGGTAATGACGGTTGGTCTGGTCCTGGGGCTGCAAACCGTCGAGCGCACGTTCGATGCGCTTCTCGACGGTCAGATGCAGAGCTACAACCGCGAGGCGGTACGTGGTCAGGCCTGGTCGCTGGTGGAGCAATTGCGCGGCCTCGACAGTGCGGCCCGGGAACGCCAACTGGACGCCGTGCGCCCTCACTATGGCTTGGGCCTGAGCCTGGTCGAGACCGATCAACTGGCCCTGACCGATCAGGAGAAAGCCGAGTTGGCCCAAGGTCAGCTGGTGCTTCGTGACAAGTACACGCAGTTCATCTCGCGCATTGACGACGGTTCGCAGTTGCTCAGTATCAAGCTGCCGGCCGAGCCGAGTCTGATGCCGTTCTACATCGCTACGGCCTATTTTATGATTGCTGTGATGATCGGTCTGGTGTTGATTTTCTGGGTGCGTCCACATTGGCGCGATCTGGAAAAACTGCGCCTGGCCGCCGAGCGCTTCGGCGATAACGATTTGTCGTCGCGTATCCAGTTGTCGAAACGCTCGAACATCCGCGACCTGTCTGAACACTTCAACCTGATGGCCGCGCGTATCGAGGGCCTGATCGCCAATCAGCGCGAGCTGACCAATGCGGTGTCCCATGAATTGCGCACGCCGATTGCGCGGCTTTCGTTCGAGCTTGACCAACTCAAGCAACAACCCGACCCGTCTCGGAACCGCGAGCTGATTGCTGACATGTACGCTGACCTCGGTGAGCTGGAGGGAATGGTGTCGGAACTGCTGACCTACGCCAGCCTCGAGCGCGGCGCCACGGTGATCACGCGGGAGAATATTCAGGCCAGCAGCTGGCTCGACAGCGTGGTCGGCAGTGTCGCGCTGGAGGCCGAGGCGGCCGGAGTGCAGTTGTTGATTGCCGAGTGTCGGGTCGATGAGGTGCGCATTGAACCGCGCTTCATGGCGCGGGCGGTGATCAACCTGCTGCGCAATGCCATTCGTTATGCCGAAGAGCGGGTGGAAGTGTCGTTGGTGCGCACCGGCGATCACTACGAAGTGCAGGTCAACGACGATGGGCCGGGCGTGCCGATGGCCGGGCGGGAGAAAATTTTCGAGCCGTTTTCGCGTCTGGACGCCAGCCGTGATCGGCGCACGGGTGGGTTTGGTCTGGGGCTGGCGCTGGTCAGGCGGGTGTCGCAGTCCCATGGCGGGCAAGTGGAAGTGGCGGATTCGCCGTGGGGTGGGGCGTCGTTTCGTATGACGTGGGCGCATCAGGATTAGCTTTGTTGTTCTCGCGGGCGCCTTCGCGGGCAAGCCTCGCTCCTACAGGTTATCGGTGTTTTTATGATCGACGCACAACCTGTAGGAGCGAGGCTTGCCCGCGAAGAGGCCATCCGCATCGCCTCAAATCAAAAGTTGTAAACCACCTGCCCAGCCAACGAAGCCTGCATCCGCCGCTCGACAATCGGACTGTCCGCTGCCTCTTTGGCCAGATACTGCACCGCCAACACCGTCGACACGCTCCATTGATCGTCGATCGGCAACGACCAGGTCAAATCCGCCCCGCGACTCACCAGCCCGCCATGGGTGTCATACGCCCGGAACTGACTGCGCGACGCCTGGCCCGTGCTGACGCCATACCAGGTGCGCATGTAATCGCCGTCGCCAAACTGGCTGTTGAGGCTGCCCACGACCTTGCCATGGTCACCCTCGTAGAACGGCGCGCTGATGCTCAGTTTCAAGCGATTCCAGGCTGAACCCGTATCGTCATCGTCATCATCCTTTTCCAGCGCATGTTCAAAACTGGCGCCGAGAATGATCGGACCCATGTGATACGTGCCGTCGAGTCCCAGCACCGGCCGGGATTTGATCGAGCCCATGCCGTCCAGCTCATCCGAACCCTTGAACCCGGTCTTGCGATCCTTGCGCACATCACTGGCGCCGACGTACACGCTGAGGCCGAAGTCATCCTCGTCAAACGCCCAGCCCAGGCCCTTTTCAGTGTCCAGAAAGACCCCGTAAGGGCTGACGACTTTCCCGCCCAGCAACGGCGCCACCACGCGCTCATCGCTGCCGCTGTAGCGCGGCGCACTGGCCGCACCGGCGCGCAGGCTGTAGCGCCAGTCTTCGGCATGCAAGGAGGTGGAGGGGAGGAGCAGGCAGAATGAAGTCAGCGACACAGACAGCGAACGAAACATGAGAGCACCCGAGGGTAGTTTGGATGCGCCTATGCTAGGTGGGTGCCGGCCGGCAATCTTTGACAGCTTTGTCGGGAAACTGTCAAAGACTGTGAATGGGGCTGACCGAGCAATGATTACCTGTGGTCATTGACTGTGGCCAGGGAATTATTGTGCTGAGGGGATTCATTGTGGTGAGGGGATTTATCCCCGTTGGGTCGCGCAGCGACCCTAAAAAAGGGACTGCTGCGCAGTCCAACGGGGCGGTGCGACGTTTCGCTAAATCCCCTCGCCACAGAAAATTACCCTGGCCACAGTAATTCCCCTTGCCACAGCAAGCCCCCTCGCCACAGGCTCAGTATCACTTCAGCTTAAAAATCCCACTTGGTGGTCAGCATCAGGTTGCGCGGCTCGCCGTAGAACGTCGTGCCGAAGTTGCCCAACCCCGTCAGGTACTTCTTGTCGAAGACGTTGTTGGCATTGGCGGTGAAACTCAGGTGCTCGTTGTACTGATAGCGGGTCATCAGGTCGACGAGGGTGTAGCCGCCTTGTTTGAGTGACGTGCTGCCCTCGGTCGGGCTGAAGCTCTGACCGTAGAACGCGCTCTGCCAGCTGACGCCGCCACCGACGGTGACCTTGTCCAGTGCGCCTGGCAAGCGGTAGGTGGTGAACGTACGCACGACGTGTTCCGGTTTGGTGGTGGCCAGCGGGAAACCGTAGATCCGTTGCTCGTCCTTGTCACGGGTACGGGCATAGGTATAGCCGGCCGACAGGTTCCAGCCATCGGACAGCTCGCCCGCCAGTTCCAGCTCCACGCCTTTGGTGGTGGCGCCGGGGATGGCTTCATACACGTCCTGCCCGGTGCCGTCGGTGGTGACGTATTGGGCGACGTTCTCCTGCTCGATGCGGAAGAAGGCCAGGCTGGCGTTCAGTTTGCCTTCGAGGTACGCCGCTTTCAGACCGGTCTCGTAGCTGTTGCCTTCAACCGGTTTCAGGGTCGAACCGGCGGCATCTTTGTAGGTCTGTGGCTGGTAAATGTTGGTGTAGCTGGCGTAGACCGAATACGTGTCGTCCAGGTCATAGATCACACCGGCGTAAGGGGTGACGACGCCGTGTTCCTTGTAGCTGGTCTGGGTGTCGGTCTGGCCGGCGCCCGGGTAGTAGCTGTAATCCTCGTTGTACTTGAAGGTGCTCACGCGGCTGCCGAGGATGATCGACAGGTCGTCGGTCGGGCGCAGGCGCGTGGCCAGGTAAGCACCGTTCTGACTGGTGGTGCGCTCGTACTTGCCGTTTTTCGGGAAGTCCTGTTCCGGCAGATTGCCTTTCCAGTCGTAGATGCTGCCCGGCACACCGCCAGCGCCGGGGATAACGCTGTCGAATGTCGCGCCGGTCTGGCGGGCATGGGACGTCATGAAACCGGCCACCAGTTCGTGCTCGCGACCGCCCAGGGTAAACGGCCCGGAGACGTTCACGTCCGCCGTGTTTTGCACGCGATGACCTTCCCAGCGACCCCAGTAAAGGAACATGCCTTCACCCGTGGCGCGGTCTGGCGCGCCACCGCTGGCCGAAGCCAGGCGGGTATCGTGATCGGTGGTTTTCTGGTTGAGATTGACCTTGAGTTTCCAGTCGTTGGCCAGCGCCTGCTCCAGCGATGTGAAGTAGGTGACCGTGTCGAAATCGCGACGGCTCCAGTCCGCGCCCGGGTTGAAGCTGCGCGAGAAGTCGGTGCGGCCGCCGTCGGCGAAGTACACCGTGTTGCCGGTCCAGGAGGTGCCGCGCGGGGTGGCGCTGGACTTGTCGATGCCGAAGGTCAGCAAAGTGTCGTCCGTCAGGTCTGCTTCGAGGATGCCGTAAAACAGGTCTTTCTTCTGGCTGTAGTGATCGATGTAGGAATTCTTGTCCTGATACGAACCGACGAAGCGGCCGCGCACGCTGCCGGTATCGTTCAGCGGACCGGAAATATCGCCGGTGGTGCGATAGCTGTCCCACGAACCGACCGTGCCGCTGAGTGAGGCCTTGAATTCCTTGGTCGGCTTCTTGCGAATCATGTTGACGGTGGCGGACGGGTCGCCCGAACCCGTCATCAGGCCGGTCGAGCCCTTGACGATTTCGATGCGGTCGAGGCTGGCCGCGTCATCGCTGTTGTTCGGGTTTTCACCGTAGACACCGTCATACGGCTGGTTGACCCCGTCGTACTGGAAGTTGGTGATGGCGAAACCACGGGCGGAAAACTCGGTACGGTCACTGTCGTACTTTTGCGTCGAGACGCCAGGGGCATTGCGCAATGCGTCGCTGACACTCTGGACACCGCGATCGTCCATTTGCTGACGGGTCACCACGGTGACCGATTGCGGCGTTTCACGGGGCGACAACGCCAGGCCGGTCGCCGAAGACGTTGAGCCCGTGGTGTAGGAATGGGTGTCCTCGGTGGTCGCGCCCAGGCCGACGGCAGAAATGTTCGTTGCACCCAGTTGCAGCGCGCCGTCGTCTTTCGGCGCCGGCTTGCTTTCCACCGTTTCGGCGGCATGGGCGGTGTAGGAAAGGCTCAGCAGCGCGGCTGGCAGGGCCAATGCCAAGGGGCGCAGGGCAAAACGAAAACGTGCGGCAAGTGGGTGCGACATGGAGATCCCTTTGTATCGAATCGTTCGGTAAGTGAAAGGCTTCTGAGGGTTAACCGAACGAAAAACGCAAAAGGGAACTGTTCGCGAAAAAAAGAGTGAAAAAAATTCGAGGTCCGTGTTTTTTCTGGGTTCAGCGGACCAAATCCAGACGCTCATGCCACTGCGCGATGGATTCTTCGGGCCAGATCTCGCACTGGCGATCACCGGCATGGGGCGGAATCTCCACCCAAGGCGCTTTCGAATCGAGCATCACGTGCGTGTACTCGGGTGGCACCGGCAACGCCGTGTCGATGGCTGAAGCGAACGGGTGAATCAGCTCTGGCCATTCAGGACTGAATACCCACAACCCCGAACCGCATACCGAACAGAAGTGCCGCTCCGCCGTGCTGCGGTGCGCGCGTTTGTCGCCTTCGTCCTTGAGACGCGCATGGTAAATCGCGATGGATTTGCGACCGCGCACCTTGAGGCTGGCGGCATCGCCGGCGATATTGACCGAGTAACCGCCACCGCCCTGGGTCTTGCGGCAGATGGAGCAGTAGCAACGTTGATAAGGGTAGGGGTGCGCGCTGGTCAGGCTGAACGACACGGCGCCGCAGTGGCAGGAGCCTTCGAGTTGCATGGCAGAACCTCCAAATGATTGGCTGTTACTTCCATGACCACCCCGAAAACCGGTGGTTCACTGCTGGATCGGCACCAGGATCGCATCGCCGGTTGCCACCAGCTTCAACTGATCCCCGGTTTGTGCGAACAGTTCGGCACGGGCAAACACCTGCTTCTTGCCGGCCTTCACCACCTGGCCGCGCGCAATGAACACTTCACCGACGGCAGGCGCCAGGCAATTCACCGAAAAATGCGACGCCAGGACATTGCCAGCGACCGTTCCGGCCGCAAACCCACAGGCGGTATCGAGCAGCGCACCGATCAGGCCGGCATGCAGGAAGTCTGCGTATTGCGCCATGTCAGTCTCGCGAAAAGCCATGGTCAGTTCCACCTCGCCGGGCTCGGCGCGAGTGACGTCGAAACCGGCCCAGCGGTTGAAGGCGGACGTTGAATTGATCTTTTTGAGTGCATCAAGCATGGCGAATCCCTCCGGTTGAGGCATCAACATGCGCCGGGTTCCGGGGGATGTCATGGTGGATAAAGGAGGGTGATGGGCGGGTGGATTTATGGTGAATATAAAGGCGTCTTCGCGAGCAAGCCCGCTCCCACATTTGATCTGCGTCGTTTACAAATCCAATGTGGGAGCGGGCTTGAACTGGCCTAATGATTTTGGACATCTCAATCGGGCGCTATGATGGCGCCCAAATCTGAGGTGTTTGGATATGCGTAAATCCTATTCGAGTGAGTTCAAACTCAAGGCTGCCAGCCTGGTGCTGGATGAGGGGCAGTCGGTTCCCGAGGTCTGTGCCAATCTGGATATCGGTCCTACGGCCTTGCGCCGCTGGGTCGATCAAGTTCGCAAGGAGCGCTTGGGCTCGACTCCGGTGGGCGCCAAGGCGATTACCGCGGATCAGCGAGAGATCCAGAAACTCAAAGCCTTGCTCAGGCAAAAAGACCTGGATATCGAAATCCTAAAAAAGGCCAGTGCTCTCCTGCTTTTGGACGCCAAAGATCATTCTCGTTGATCGATGAGCTGGACGAGCAGTACGGCGTTAACAATTGCTGTCGGGTTTTTGGTGTCAACCGCAGCAGCTTTTACGCCTGGCGTCAGCGCCAAGGCAAAGTGAACCCTGAGCGGGAGAAGCTCAAGGCCGTGCTGGTTAAGCATCACAGGGCGTCGAGGGAGTCTGCGGGCGCACGCACCTTGGCCAAAGAGCTGCAAGCTGATGGACATCGTGTCGGGCGGTACATGGCCCGCAGCTTGATGCGCGAAGCTGGTATCGCCAGCCGTCAGCGCCGGCGCCATAAGTACAAATCGCCCGGCGTTGAGGCGTTGGTGGCGCCGCACGTCCTCAAGCGCAAGTTTGATGTCACGGCGGTCAATCAGGTGTGGTGCGGGGACGTGACGTATATCAAGGTCGGTAAGCGGTGGCTGTATTTCGCGGCGGTTCTGGATTTGTACGCCCGCCGGATCGTGGGCTGGTCGTTTTCGATGATCTCCGATGCCACCCTGACCTGCGAAGCCTTGCGGATGGCGGTTGAGTTGCGCAGTCGCCCAAAAGACGTACTGTTTCACTCAGACCAAGGTTGTCAGTACACCAGCCATAAGTTCAGGAATGAGCTGCTGGCACACGGGCTCCGGCAAAGCATGAGCCGTAAGGGCGAGTGCTGGGACAACGCTCCGATGGAGCGCTTCTTTGGCAGTTTGAAATCAGAGTGGGTGCCCGAAACAGGCTACGGATCGGAACATGAGGCCCGAGCGGATGTGCAGCGCTATGTCTCGCGCTACAACATCGCCAGGCCTCACAGTTACAACGACTACCGGCCGCCAGTCACGATGGAGAGACTGGCGGCGTAAACCTTAATTGGTGTCCAAGATTACTTGACCAGTTCAGCTTGCCCGCGAAGAACGATAACTCGGTCCCACTGGACGCCCACCGTTCACCCAGTCAGCATGAGCACCTCGAATCGGGAACCGACCCATGCGCCGACTACCTTCACTGGCCGCCCTCAAAACCTTCGAATGCGCCGCCCGCCACGCTCACTTCGGCCGGGCCGCCGCCGAGTTGTGCGTCACCGACAGCGCCGTCAGCCATCAGATCCGCCAGCTCGAAGAGCAACTGGGCGTGTCGCTGTTCATCCGCGAAGGCCGGCAGATCCGTCCGACCATGGCCGCCGGGCGCCTGATGCAAAGCCTGCAGCAAGCCTTCGAACTGATCGGCGAGGCCTGCGATGAACTGCGCGATCCGTCGTCGCTGGCGGTGTTGCGCCTGGCGGTGACGGCGGAGCTGGCGCAAAAGTGGTTGATGCGTCGCCTCACGGATTTCTACGCGCGCTACCCGCACATCACTTTGCACCTCTACGAACAACCGATCGACGCCACTGCGCCGGGCGAAGACATTGACCTCGCAATCACCTACGGCACCGGTCCGGTGGACAGCAGTGCGTATTTCGTCAAGCCGTTGCCGGCGCTGCAATTCTTTCCGGTGTGCAGTCCCGGCCTGTTCAACCAAGGCACGCTGAAGACCCCGAAGGACCTGGCGCGCCACTGCCTGCTCCACGACGATCAGGACGGCAAGACCTGGACCGCATGGCTCACCAGTCATGCCGGCGATCAACGCCCCGAGCGACAGTTGTATTTCGCCCATGCCGGGCTGGCGCTGGAAGCCGCGGCACAGGGGCAGGGCGTGGCGATGGGCGATAACCTGACGGCCCAGGAAGATTTGCTCAGCGGTCGTCTGGTCCGGCCGTTTACCTCAAGCATCACCGCGCTGGGCCAATACGCGCTGGTGTGCGAACGGGTGCGCCTGGAGCGTCCGGCCGTGGCGCAGATGCTCGAATGGTTCAACGATCAGCTGGCCGATTGATGAGTTGAATTCAAGTATTCCGAAATAATCATCGTTGGCGGGGAGGGCGCCGACGACCTTAGCCTGTGGTCATTCCAATCCCCGTTGACGAGGTTTGACCATGGCACGTTTGCTCGACTCCACCCCCAAACAAGACGGCTTCCGCCTGCCCGGCGAGTTCGAAACCAAGGCCGGTTGCTGGCTCGGCTGGCCGGAGCGCACCGATGTCTGGCGCAACGGCGCCAAGCCTGCGCAGAAAGTCTGGGTGCAGATCGTCACCGCCATCTCTCACAGTGAACCGGTCACCGTGTGTGCCTCCGCCGCACAGTTCGCCACGGCGCGCCGTCAGTTGCCGCCGCAAGTGCGCGTGGTGGAAATGACCTGCAACGACACCTGGTTCCGCGACAGCGGTCCGTGCTTTGTGGTGAATGACGCCAGCGGCGAAGTGCGGGGCGTCGACTTCGAATTCAACGCCTATGGCGGCCTCGACGGTGGTTTGTACTACCCGTGGGACAAGGACGACCAGATCGCCAGCAAAATCCTCGAAATCGAGCGCTTCGACCGCTACCGCGCACCGCTGATCGCCGAACTCGGCGGCATCCAGAGCGACGGCCAGGGCAGCATCCTCACCACCGAACAGTGCCTGCTCAACCGCAATCGCAACCAGCACCTGGGCAAGGAAGAAGTCACCCGGCGGCTGACGGACTACCTCGGCGCCGAGCAAGTCATCTGGCTGCCGCGCGGTTGCAAGTTCGACGAAACCGACGGTCACGTCGACGACCTCGCGTGCTTCGTGCGTCCTGGTGAAGTGGTGCTGCAATGGACCGACAATCGCGATGACCCGCAATGGGAAATCTATCAGGAAGCCTACGACATCCTGCGCAGTACCCGTGACAGCCGTGGTCGCGAGTTGACCGTACACAAACTGCCGCAACCTGACGTGCTGGAATGGACCGCGGAAGAAGCCGAAGGCCTGGATCAACAAGACAGCACCCACACCCGTCAGGCCGGGACCAAAATCTGCGCGTCGTACATCAACTACTACGCCGGCAACACCTCGATCGTGGTGCCGCTGTTTGGCGATCGCAATGATCAGGTGGCGTTGGCGACACTGGCCGAACTGTTCCCGCAGCACAAGATCGTCGGCATCGAAAACTCCCGGGAAATCCTGCTCGGCGGCGGTAACGTCGCGTGCATCACCATGCCGCAATACGCGGGCAAAGGAGCGTGATCATGGGCCTGCACAAACTGACTCAAGCGTTACTGCTGGTGCTTGCACCCTTGTGCGTGCAGGCCGCCGACAGCGCGAAACCGGTGGTGAACCTGTACATCTGGGGCGAGTACCTGGCCCCGGATACCCTGACCAATTTCGAGAAGAAAACCGGCATTCATGTGGTTGTCGATCATTTCGATTCCCTGGAAACCGTCGAAACCAAACTGCTCACCGGCCGCAGCGGCTATGACCTGGTGCTGACGGCGGGGCAGCATTTGTCCCGGGCGATCCAGAGCGGGGCGATTCAAACGTTGAACCCGCAACGGTTGCCGCATTTTGCCGGCGTCGGTGATGAATTCCGCCAGCACATGGCGGTGTTCGATCCGGGCAATCGTTACGCCGGGATTTACGCCTGGGGTACGACCGGCGTGGGCTATCAGCAAGAGGCGATCAGAAAGCGCTTGCCCGATGCGCCCACGGACAGCTGGGCGATGCTGTTCGATCCGGCAGTGGTGTCGAAATTCGCCGATTGCGGGGTGAGTTTGCTCAACGATCCGAACGAGGTGTTCGCCGCGGTGATGAAGTACATGGGGCTGGACATCAACCGCCAGAACCTCGATGACCTGAAGCTGGCCGAGCAGCAATTGGCGAAGATCCGGCCTTACATCCGCTATTTCGACAATGACCTGAACATCAGCGACCTGGCGAACGGCAACACCTGCGTGGCGATGTCGTGGAACGGCAACGTGGCCATCGCGGCGGGTCAGGCAGAGGCGGCGAAAAAACCGTTCACGTTGACTTACCGGATACCGAAGGAGGGCACGCTGATCTGGTTCGATGCCATGGTCATTCCCAAGGATGCGCCGCACCCCGAGGCCGGTCTGGCGTTGATGGATTACCTGATGACGCCGGAAGTGATTGCGCCGATCACCGACACCATCCATTACGCCAATGCGATCACGGCGGCGGATGACTTGATCGACCCGGCGATTCGCAATGATCCGGGCACGTATCCGTCGGCGGCTGTTCGGGCTTCGTTGTATAGCAAGAATGACAATGGCAAGGCGTTCAACCGGGCGTTGATTCGGGCGTTCAGTCGGTTGAAGTCGGGGTTGTGACAGGTTCTGGATGATGGGGTGAATGTGCCCGCGAAGAACGATAACGCAGTCCCACTGACCGCCACCGATGTCCAGGTGACTCCCAGCCATCAATGCATTTTGCTGTGATCCGGCGTATTCAGCGCGCGCGCTTCAGCCTCGACCTTGATCGACTCTTTCTCGCCATTGGCGTTTTCGACGGTCAAGGTCAGCGGCACTTTGTCGCCTTCTTTGACCTGGCCGACCAGGTCGATCAGCATCACGTGATAGCTATGAGGATCCAGAGTGACCGCTTTCCCTGCGGGCAAAGCGACGAAGTCCACGGGGTGCATGCTCATCACGTCGTTCTTCATCGTCGACTCGTGAATCTGCACAATTTTAGCGACCGGTGTTTGCACGCTCAGCAGTTTGCTGTCGCTGCTCGCGGTCACCGTCATGAACGCTCCGGTTGCCTGTTGCCCGGCAACGGTGGCGCGTACCCAGGCGTCGTCCACTTGGGTCTGGGCTGAAACCTGCAGCGCCGATCCCAGCAGACAAAGCCCCAGGACAGCCGTTTGAATGCGCACATTGATGGCAGTTTTAATGGCATTCGAATTCATCAGCAGACCTCCATAACGGTTTTCAAGTCTTCCGTACACTCTTGTGCAGAAAGGGACTGGGACAGTCCAACGCGCAACCTGCCCCTTGTGTCATACACATAGCTGGTCGCTGTATGGGAGAGCGTGTAGGTCGAGCCGCTCGGGATTTTTTCATAGAACACCCCGAACTCCTTGGCCGTTTCCGCCGTTTCCTCGAGTGTTCCGTGGAGCGCGACAAATGAAGGATCAAACGTCTTGACGTAGGCATCCAGCACCGCCGGCGTGTCCCGTTCCGGGTCCAGCGTGATGAAGACGACCTGGAGAATATCCCCGTCTTTTCCCATCAGTTTCTTGATTTGCGCTGCGCGAGCCAGGGTAGTGGGGCATACCGCCGGGCACTGGGTGAAGCCGAAGAAAATCATCGGCATCAAACCACGAAAGCTCGAGAGCGTTGTGAGATTGCCTTCCGAGTCTTTGAGCTTGAATGTCCGTCCGAGGATCTTGTCGCTCAGGTCCTTGCCGTATTTGTACGACAGGCTGACGCTATTGTCGCAGCCGGCGAGGAGGCCAAGGCTGAACAAGCCCATACCTGCAACCACCTGGCGGCGGGTGAACGAAACACTCATGTTCTACAGACCTTTTGATGAGCCCGAACGGATAAATCAACCTCGGACAGGGCGTCTATGATGCATGCCGGTTTTAGCGGAGGGGAGCGATTATACGCTTCAAAGGATTATTCATAACTTGCGACAAACTGACGCAGCGACCCACCGAACCGGCATCGGTTTTCAGGTCAGCCCTTAATTTCCATTGGACTGCTGACTAACATCACCTTGTCCTGGAGAGCGGCGAAGGCGTTTGACGTACCCCGTCCGAGTTTCGCCAGTTTGTCCTCTTGCAGTGCCTGTTGCAGCAGACCGAGGAGATTTTGCGTCTTCGAGGACGAGGCAGGCGTCACGGTATCTTCATCCAGACGGCCCATTACATATTTGGAAATACGCGTGGACTGGCTTGCCGAATGGCTGACGGACGCTTCGACCAACTTGCCTTTGACATAGCCGATGCTGCTCGTGCTGCTGGCCTGATCGTCGATCTGGTAGTACTGATAGCTCTGGGATTGTGGGTCATCCGTCAGATCCAGCTTTTGTCCGGCATACAGTGGCTTATGGTATTGGGCTGTCAGATGCGATTGCTGATTCTGGACGACCTTGCGATTGAACTGATCCTGACCTTTGGATTGCGTGGCCTGCGATAAGCCATATTTGAACGAGTCGAGTTCGCCTGGCCGTGCAGGATTGCCGTTCACAGTCTTCTCGCTGATCGTCGCGCTGAAATCGGCGAGGCCGGTGAGCACGCGGCGGTCGGTGTCTGTCAGCTTGATCGCCGTTAGCGCCTGCAGTCCGGTATCAGCGCGGCTTTGCGGGTAGTTGCTGTGCACAGTCTTGAATGCACTCTCGAACATCGACAGCAGATTCTGGTCGCCGTCGCCTCGTACGCGCGCCGCTTCTATTTGCCGCAGGTAGCTCGCGAGCGCCTTGGATTGCTGATTGCTGTCGCCGAGGATGGCGGCGTTTTTCAGGTCCACGGACATATCGAAATCGCCCGCCGCGCCGCTCATGCGTACCTGGCGCTGGCTTGCGTCGGCATGCAGCTCAAAGCTCTGCGTACTGTCATCGTCGAGCTTGAACCGTGTGGTCAGGTCGACCGAGGAAAACACGTCAGTGTCGAACTGAGCCAGCGCCTCCAGCTTGAGTTGCGGTGGAACGGCGGTGAGGCCCTGGATGGCCGATTCAAATCCTTTGGCCATTGCCCCAAGCGCAGCAAGTTCTTCCTGGCTGAGTTCGCCACCCTGGACCTGAGCCTGCACCGCCAGCGCGTTATCCTGACTGGAGAGGGTGATCTCAACGGTTTTTCCGCTAGCTGTTTTCAGGGTCAGGTTGATGCTGTTGTCGGCAACGCCACTGTGCATCCTGGCTTGGGCAGCCGCCAACTCTGCCGGCTCGAGCGCCCGCCCGGTCGATGAGCGAATGACCGACTGGGAGATGTTCTGGTTGGATTGCGCCAGCTGCAGAAGCAGCGTTTCACCCAACCCCCGGAACCGGCTGCTGGCTGAAGCGTTTCCGAAGTTGCCACCCATGCGAAACGACACTTTGTCAGGCTGCGTGTATTCCCAGGCAAGCGGAGCATCAGGCTCCGCAATGACACCCCCGGAGGTGTAAGTCTGCGCATCGATGGTGTTGTTATCTTGATGCAAGGTGACAATCGATGCGGGGGAGGACAGGGCGGCTGTTGATTCGGTGGCAGTGCCAACGGCGGGCTGGGTGGCAGCAATCCTGGCGACCGCCAGTGGCGGCAAGGAAGAGATTGAAGAGATGACGGTCATTGCTGCTCCATGCTGAGTACCAGTGGTTTCCTGTAGGGATTGTCGGCAGGGGGCTTCATAACTTGAGGTGCGAGTGGCTCTGGATGTGTGATGAATGGGCTGACGCCATCGCGGGCAAGCCCGCTCCCACAGGTTATGTGTCGAACACAAATATTGCGTACACCCAGGTCCCTGTGGGAGCGGGCTTGCCCGCGATGAACGATGACACGGTCTAACGGCTGGTCACCCGCCACAAATACCAGGCAGCCACCGTCCGATAAGGACTCCACCCCAACCCGATCTCAACCATCTGTTTACGCGTCGGCTGCACCTCCAGCCCCTTTAATCGCCGATACCCCTCACGCACCCCGAAGTCATCGGCCGGCAAAATATCCGGCCGCTCCAGGCTGTAGATCAGCAGCATCTCAACCGTCCAGCGCCCGACCCCGCGCAACGTGATCAATCGCTCGATCAACGCCTCATCGTCCATCGCCAACGCCGTCGCATAATCCGGCACCACGCCATCCAGCGCTGCCTGAGCGATGCCCTGAATCGTCGCAATCTTGCTCGCGGAAAAACCGCACCCGCGCAGTTGATCAAACCCGGTCGCCAGAATCTGTTCAGGACGCGGAAACGCCGTCGAGGGAAACAACGCCAGCAGCCGACCGACAATCGCATCCCCGGCTTTGGCGTGCAGTTGTTGATAGGCAATTGCCCGCACCAGCGATTCATACGGATCGCGCGCCGCATGCGGCTGGTGCAGGCAGGGGCCGATGGCGGCGATGTGGCGCGCCCAGTCGTCATCGATGGACGCGAGAAACGCCGTCGCCGGTAAGTAAGGATCGGTCAAGCGTTCACCGCAGGTTTGAGCAGTGCGTTCACTTCACCGTAAGTGAATGCCTTGAGGTGGCTGCTGTCGAGTTTGCCGGTTTCCAGAAAACTTTTCGCAAGGCCCGCCATCGCACCGTAAAGAAACTCGGCGATACCGGAACCGGCGCTCAACCGGCGAACGCCCAGCGCTTTCAACGCTTCAGGCGACGGCAACCCCGGCAGCCCCAGTACGTTTACCGGCAACGGGGTGCCATGGCACAGCGCAGCAATTTCGTACTCCGCCGAAACGCCGGCGGCGAACAGCCCGTCAGCACCCGCCGACTGATACAGCGCCGCGCGTTTGAGCGTTTCTGCGACGCGGTCTTCGGCCGGCACCAGGCCCTTGAGGTACACATCGGTGCGGGCGTTGATGAACAGCTTCACCTCGCGGCGCTCGGCCACCTGACGGGCGATTTCGATCTTGCGGGCCAGCAGCTCGGGTGGTGACGCACCGTCCTCGATGTTGATCCCGACCGCACCGGCGGCGATCACCGCATCAATCACTTCGGCAACCCGCGTCAGGTCATCGGAATAACCGGCCTCGATGTCCACGGTCAGCGGCAGCGAAATCACCCGGGCGATGGACTCGACGGTCGAGACCAGGCGTTCGAGGGGCAGGGCATTGCCGTCCGCGTAACCGTGAGCCCAGGCGACTGCCGCACTGCTGGTGGCCACGGCTTTGCAGCCCAGTTGCTCGACGATGCGCGCCCCGGCGGCATCGGCGACGTTGGTCAGAATCAGCAGGCCGTCCTGATGCAGCCTGTGGAATTGCTGGTCGAGCGTGTCCATCGAATGTCCTTCCTTATGAAAACAGCCAAGCGTCAGAATGCGAGTTGCCGTGTGACCTGCAGCGCCGCGTTTTCCAGCCTGAGCAGAAACGCCTTGCGCGGTTGCCCTCCACCATAGCCCGTCAATGAGCCGTCCGCACCGATCACCCGGTGGCAAGGCAAGACAATCGAAATCCGGTTGTGCCCGTTGGCCAGGCCCACGGCGCGGCTGGCGCCGGGCTTGCCCAACAGCGCGGCGATGGTGCCGTAGGTGCTGGTCTGGCCGTAGGGGATTTTCGCCAGCTCGGCCCAGACCTGCCGGGAGAACTCGGTGCCGGGCAAGTGCAGCGGCACCGTGAATTCAGTCAGTTTGCCGGCGAAGTACTGGGCCAGCTCTGTTTCGATCTGCTGCAAGTGAGCGTTGTGTCCGGGCGCCACGGCATAACCATGACGGTTCTGCAGGGCTTCGACTTCCCGGGTCAGCGCCGGCCGGTCGAGAAACTCCAGCAGCACCAGCCCGCGCCGTTCGGCCATGGCGATCATCGGCCCCAGCGGCGTGGTCAGGCGCGTGAACAGCAAGGGCTCGCTGTTGGCCGCACGGCCAGGTGTGATGTGAAAGGATTTTTGAAAGGCATCGCGAAACCCGCTCAGGGATTCGTAACCGGAATCGAACGCCGCGCTGTCGATGGAATCGCCCTGCTTGATCCCGCCCAGCGCCATGCCGAGGCGCCGGGTGCGCAGCCAGGCGTGGAAGGTCATGCCGAAATGCTGCTTGAACCAGCGCCGCAGCTTCAGCGGCTCGATGCCCTCGGCCAGCAACTGGGCATCGCTCCAGCGCAGCTCGGGATCGGCGTCTACCGCCTGGAGCAGCTTCTGCACCCAGTCCGGCGCGATGGCGGCCGCGTCCAGCGGTTTGCATCGCAGGCAGGCGCGGTAGCCGGCGGACAGGCAGTCATCGGCATGGGCGAAGAACTCGACGTTCTCCGGTTTCGGTTTACGCGCCGTGCAGCTGGGTCGGCAGAAGATGCCGGTGGTCTTGACCGCAGTAAAAAACACCCCCTCGTAGGTGGTGTCTCGTTCGAGCATGGCGCGAACCATCTCGGCGTGGGGCGGAAGCATCGCGTTTTGTAGGTTCATGGGTTGAGCATAGTGCGCGCGGCCCGGCGCCTCCACCGGAAAATCGACAGGGAATTCCAGGCAATCGTCATCAGTTTCAATGCGTGGCGCTAATGCTTATGCCGGTGATGAATGTCCGGGAAGTGTGGGTGTGCGTGACGCAGTGGCGCGTGCTCATGCTCGTGACTGTGAGGCTCGGTACCGTCCCACTGGAACGAATGCTCATGCTGATGATGCTCGTCGTGAACGTGCCGATGACGATGGGCCAGTGCCACATGTTGATGCTTATGGGCGTGGCGTTCAGTCAGATGGATCCAGACGCCCAGGCCCATCAGCAGCGAAGCAGCCCAGAACATAATCGTCACCGGTTCGCCCAGCAGCAGGATGGCAATCGCCGCGCCAAGGAATGGCGCAGTGGAGAAATAGGCACCGGTGCGCGCGGTGCCCAATCCGCGCAACGCCAGAACAAACAGCACCAGACTGACGCCATACCCGAGGAAACCCACGAGCAGAGTAGGAACCAGCACCGTTGCGTGCGGCAGCTTTGCGCCCAGCGCCAGTGCCAGAAAACAGTTCACCACACCGGCGACCAAACCTTTGATGCCGGCGATGAACAGCGCGTCCGAGGCGGAGACTTTGCGCGTCAGATTGTTATCGATCGCCCAGCAGGCACAGGCCAAAGCGACCAGTAAAGGGCCCATCCAACCTCGTGATTGTGCCGCATCCTGCGGCCAGGCCAGCAGCAGGCCACCAAGGACGATGGCGAGCATGCCGGCGACGATGCGGCGATCGGCGTTCTCTTTGAACACTACCCAGGCCAATACGGCGGTCAGTACCGATTCAAGGTTGAGCAACAGCGAGGCCGTGGCGGCGGAAGTCAGGGTCAGGCCGAACATCAGCGCTACGGGTCCGAGGATGCCACCAAACGCAATGGCGCCGATCAGCCATGGCCATTCCGACAACGTAAGGCCGCTGGGCTGCCAGCGGCGGTCCCGGATCAATCTCGCCAGCGTCAGGCCAAGGCCGCTGCCCAGGTACAGCAACCCTGCCAGCAGGATCGGCGAAACGTTCAGGCCCAACGCCTTGGCCAATGGTGTACTGGCACCAAACAGCGCAGCAGCGCCGAGGGCGTAGATCACGTTAGGGTTCATTCGAAGGGCTCGGGTCATGGTTACAGGATGCCACCCAGTCTGCACTGCTCTGGCAGCCAGTCAAACCCTGTGTCAGGCCCGGCGCGCCATCAACAGCACCGAAGCCGCCGCCGACAACAACCCCGCGCAGCACCGGTTGAAAATCCGCTTGCCCCGGGGCTTGGCGAACCAGCGACGCATGTGCAGGCCCATGTAGGCGTAGGCACCGATGGCGATCCATTCCAGCATCAGGAACAACGCGCCGAGCACCGCGAATTGCGGCGTCACGGCCTGGCTCGGGTCGACGAACTGGGGTAGGAACGCGGTGAAGATCAGGATCGCTTTCGGATTGCCGGCGGCCACCAGAAACTCCTGTCGCGCCAGGGTCAGCATCCCCGCCGACGCGCCGGTCACGGCGCTCTCTGTCCCCGGATCGGCGCGCCACAATTGCCACGCGAGGTAGAACAGGTACGCCGCGCCGACAATCTTGATCCCGTAGAACAACAGCTCCGAGGTTTGCAGCACCACCGCCAGCCCGGCCGACGCGAGGGCGATCATCCCGGCGAACGCCAGCAGCCGACCGATACCCGCCACACACGCGGTGCGATAGCCGTAGCGCGTCGAGTTGCTGACCGACAGCAGGTTGTTCGGGCCGGGGGCCATGTTCAGGGCGAAGCAGGCCGGGAGAAAGAGGGAGAGGGTGGCGAGGTCCATGATCGGCTCCAGTAACGAGAGCGATATTTTTACCACAGGTGCCGTGCGGCTTGACCCGTACAGTCGTGAACCGCAGGCACCGTACAATCATGGGTGGCAGTGATTATTCGATGGGATCGAGTCGATCCAGCGCCCGGTTCACCGCCAGCTCGCCGAGCATGATGACTTGGGCAATGCCCAACAGGGTGTTGCGACTCGGCCCGTCCACGTGGTCCGCCAGGCCATGGTCATGACATTGGCCGAGGCCAGCGATTCGCATGCATGGGCCAGCAGGGTTTCGGTGTCGAGCTCTGGGTTGACGGTGAACATCGTTGTGATGGTGCGCGGGGTGCCTTTGAGGTCGGAAGCCGGCGGGAAGTGAAAGTCGAGGGCTCGTTCGGCAGCCTCGTTGAGTTTTTTTGAATCGGGTTCGTACGGGGAGGCCGGATCGGTGTCTGGCGGGTTGGGCGTTACTTTGAACATGGGTAGAACTCCTTGTACTGCAAAAGGAGCCATCACTCTCGCTACCAAACGAAGGGTGGTGGCCATACGCAGGTTGGTAGACCGGGTACAAGGAAACCGGCGCGCCCGAAGGCGCCCTGTGCATGACCACCATAAAGCCGAGACAAAAAAGCGCCTCAAATGGCGATGCCATACACCTTGTAGAACCCGGGCTACCAAACCCGATCGCTGTTCTTTTCAGCGACCGGAAAACGATAGAGCCCAGGCCCAAGGCGCACAAGCCGGCGGATTCTGGCGCACCCGTAGGCAACGGCGCAAGGTTATGTAGCTTTCAGGAAGTAAATCTGACTGCGCTTAAACAAGCGGGTTAAACAAAAATATTCCGCCACCCCATTGATCGTTCCCACGCTCTGCGTGGGAATGCAGCCCGGGACGCTCGGCGTCCCAAAAGCCGAACGCGGAACGCGGAACGTCCTTTGAGGCATTCCCACGCGGAGCGTGGGAATGATCCGGTATGGCGGCTATTCGATCGGATCGAGTCGATCCAGCGCCCGGTTCACCGCCAGCTCGCCGAGCATGATGACTTGGGCAATGCCCAACAGGGTGTTGCGACTCGGCCCGTCCACGTGGTCCGCCAGGTCCATGGTCATGACATTGGCCGAGGCCAGCGATTCGCATGCATGGGCCAGCAGGGTTTCGGTGTCGAGCTCTGGGTTGACGGTGAACATCGTTGTGATCGTGCGCGGGGTGCCTTTGAGGTCGGAAGCCGGCGGGAAGTGAAAGTCGAGAGCTCGTTCGGCAGCCTCGTTGAGTTTTTTTGAATCGGGTTCGTACGGGGAGGCCGGATCGGTGTCTGGCGGATTGGGCGTTACTTTGAACATAGGTACAACTCCTTACGTCATTAAAGGAGCCATCACTCTCGCTACCAAACGAAGGGTGGCGGCCATGCACAGGTTGGTAGACCGGGACGTAAGAAGACCGGCGCGCCCGAAGACGCCCTGTGCATGACCACCATAATGCAGTTCGAACAAACGCTGCGAATCATGATGCTTAGCACCTTACGATCACCCGGGGCTACCAAACCCCATCGCTGTTTTTCAGCGACCGGAAGACGATAGAGCCCAGGTCCAAGGCGCACAAGCCGGCGGATTCTGGCGCACCCGTAGGCAACGGCGCAAGGTGATGTAGCTTTCAGGAAGTAAATCTGACCGCACTTAAACAAGCGGGTTAAACAGCCAGATTCGAACGTATACAGATCGATTACTTCGCAAACTTCTTCGCACCCGCCACACAAAGAATCACCGCCACAGTGACCCCCAGCATGCCAATGCTGACCTGCTCATGCAGCAACGTCGCCGCCAGCGCCAAGCCAAAAAACGGCTGCAGCAATTGCAGTTGCCCCACAGCCGCAATCCCGCCCTGCGCCAGCCCGCGATACCAGAACACAAACCCGATCAACATACTGAACAGCGACACATACCCCAGGCTGAACCACGCTGGCGCACTGATCCCCGAGAACGAAACGGGCGTGAGCCCCCAGGTCAACAACGCCATCACCGGCAGCGACAACACCAGTGCCCAGGAAATCACCTGCCAGCCGCCGAGTGTCCGGGACAGCTTCGCCCCTTCGGCATAACCGAGGCCGCAGGCCAGGATCGCTGCCAGCATCAATAGGTCACCTTCAGGTGAGGCAGTCAGGCCTTGGGAGACGGCAAATCCCACCACCAGCAGACTGCCCAGCACCGAGAAAAACCAGAATACCGGGCGAGGCCGTTCGCCGCCGCGCAGCACACCGAACACGGCGGTCGCGAGCGGCAGCAAACCCACGAAGACGATCGAGTGCGCCGAGGTCACGTATTGCAGGGCCAGCGCCGTCAGCAACGGAAACCCGACCACCACGCCCATCGCCACGATGACCAGCGGCAGCAACTGGCTGCGCGCCGGGCGTTTTTCCTTGAACAGCCACAGCAGGCACAGCGCAAGCACGCCGGCGATGGTGGCCCGGGCGACGGTCAGGAACACCGGTTCGAACTCCAGCACCGCGACCCGCGTGGCGGGCAGCGAGCCGCTGAAGATCACCACGCCGATCAGCCCGTTGAGCCAGCCGCTGGTGGTGTTTTCCCGAGTCTGGGTGTTCAGATTCGATACGCGTTCCATTGAGGTCACACTCGACAGAGGGTTAAAGCGGCGGGTTGCCTTGAACGCATCGTATGGCCGACTATTAAGACAATCAAAGAATTGTCATGGATACATCGCCCTATGCCTCGCTTGCGCTACAAGTCGCTGGTCGACACCTTTGCCGCCGACATCCGTTCCGGACAGTTGCCGCCCGGTACGCGCCTGCCAACCCATCGTCAGCTCGCCGCTGCGCACGGGTTGGCGCTGGTCACCGCCAGCCGCGTGTACGCGGAGCTTGAGGCGATGGGCCTGGTCAGTGGCGAAACGGGGCGGGGCACGTTCGTCAGGGAGACGTCGCTTCCGCCCGGTCAGGGCGTCAGCCAGCATGTGGTCGCCGTGGGCATGGCCGATCTCAACTTCAACTACCCGTCATTGCCCGGTCAGGCCGATCTGTTGCGCACCGCGTTGCGCCAGCTCGCGTTATCCGGTGACCTCGAGTCCCATCTGCGCTATCAGCCCCATGCCGGGCGCCTGCATGAGCGGGCATCGATCGCGAACCATCTGGCGTCACGCGGGTTGAGCGTCCAGGCCGAACAGGTGTTGATCGTCAGCGGTGCCCAGCATGGATTGGCGGTGACGATGATGGCGTTGCTCAAACCGGGAGACGTGATCGCGGCGGATGCGTTGACCTACACCGGTTTCAAGGTGCTGGCCGAATCGCTGCACCTGGAAATCGTGCCCATTCCCGCCACGGACACCGGGCCTGATCTGCAGGCGTTGGAAGCGCTTTGCCGGCGCAGGTCGGTGCGGGCCGTCTACACCATGCCGACGCTGCACAACCCGCTGGGCTGGGTGATGGATGCGCACTGGCGCAACCAGTTGGTGTCGATTGCGCGTCAGCATGACCTGTTGATCATCGAAGACGCCGCCTACGCCTTCCTGGTTGAAGACGCGCCGGCACCGCTGGCCGAATTGGCGCCGGAACGGACCGTCTACGTGTCCGGGTTCTCCAAGAATGTCGCCACCGGACTGCGTGTCGGCTTCATCGCTGCGCCGGTCGAGAAAGTGCCGGCGTTGGAGCGTGCAATCCGGGCCACCACCTGGAACACCCCCGGCGTGATGACCGCGATTGCCTGCGCCTGGATTGACGATGGAACCGTGAGCCAACTGGAAGCGCAAAAGCGCGCGGACGCCCAGGCCCGCCAAGCCATGGCCGCCGATCTGCTGAAAGGGCTGCGCTGCATCACTCATCCGGCTTCGTACTTTCTCTGGTTACCGTTGACGGAAGACGCCAGGGCGGACCAGATCGCGGTCGAGTTGATGCACGAGCAAGTCGCCGTCTCCACCGCCGAACCTTTTGCGACCTCTGTCCACGTACCGCATGCGATCCGGTTGGCGCTGGGGTCGGTGGACATGGATTCGCTGCGACAGGCGTTGATCAAAGTGAAGCGGGTGGTCGGCGCGTATTCCTGAGGTAACCACGACCTCCTGTGGGAGCGAGCTTGCTCGCGATGAACGTTAACGATAACGCGAACTTCCTGATTAATCGCGTCGTCCTCGGGTTCATCGCGGGCAAGCCCGCTCCCACAAGGGGAGGTGTTTAACCCTACCCGTCAGTGGGTAGTTTTCTTCAATACGGGCGCCGGGCCACTCTTTACCTTGAGTGCTGGTTCAACTGAAGTGAAGAAGGTACGCAATGAGTCTGATTATTTCGATGGCGGCGTTTGCGCTGGTGGCGTCGATCACGCCGGGGCCGGTGAATATTGTGGCGTTGAGTTCCGGCGCGCAGTTCGGTTTCCGCGCCAGTCAGCGGCACGTGGCCGGTGCGACGCTGGGTTTTGTGTTGTTGCTGGTGTTGATGGGGTTAGGGCTGCACGAGGTATTGCAGCTATGGCCAGCACTGACGCGGGTGGTGCAACTGGCCGGCGTGGCGTTTTTGTTGTTCATGGCCTGGAAACTGGCGGCGGACAACGGTGAGCTGGATTCGAAGGATTCAGCACGGGCACCGTCGATGCTGTACGGCGCGGTGATGCAATGGCTCAACCCGAAGGCTTGGTTGGCTTGTGTGGCGGGCATGGGGGCGTTTGTTGCCGATGGCGAGGCACGGCTGGTCTGGCAGTTTGCTGCGGTGTATCTGGTGATCTGCTACCTGTCCGTTGGTTGCTGGGCTTACGCCGGGACCTTTTTGCGCGGTTACTTGAACAACCCGGCGGGGATGCGGTTGTTCAACCGGAGCATGGCGGCGTTGCTGGCGATGAGTGCGGTGTATCTGCTACTGCCTTAGCGGGATGCTGACCGGCTTTTGTGGCGAGGGGATTTAGCGAAACGTCGCACCGCCCCGTTGGGCTGCGAAGCGGCCCCAGCATTCTCTCTGGGAAACCTCGCATTCAGGTTTTGCGACGGCTTCGCCGCCGAACGGGGATAAATCCCCTCGCCACAAATGTTCCCTCTTACCACAGAGGCGCGCTGGCCACAGTGGCTTGTTAGCCGCAGGAAATGTGTGTTGGCCTCAACCGCGATACTGTCCCGGCGTAGCCGCCAGATGCTGTTTGAACGCCCGCTGAAAATGCGCCTGATCGGCAAACCCTGCTTCCAACGCCACGTCGGCGATCAGCTGGCCGCTGCGCAGCCGATCCTGGGCGAACTGGATGCGCCGGTTGACCAGGAAGGCGTGGGGCGTCATGCCGTAATGCTGTTTGAAGGCGCGGATCAGGTACGACGGTGACAGTTGCGCGGCTTCGCAAATGTCTTCGAGCTTGAGCAGTTGCGTGCAGTGGTCACGGATGTAATCCGCCGCACGCTCCAGTTTGAAATTGGGCTCGCGCAGCGGTTGATCGCCGGGGTTGAGGCGTTGCTGCACGTCGGTGAAAAACTCGACCGCGGCGCTGTGCTTGCTCAGCACATCGTGCTCCGTGTCGACCAACACCTCATACAACGCCTTCAGGCCGGCAAACAGGCTGGCGTCATCGGTATGGGTAACGGAAAACCGCCGAAACGCCAGGTCGCTGCTGAACCCGAGCTGATGCTGCAAATCGGTGAGCCACGGCGTATCGACGTACAACATCAGGTACGACCACGGCTGGTCATCGATCGGGTTGCAGGCGTGGACATCGCCGGGATTCATCAGCACCACCGTGCCGGCGCTGACCTCACACTCCGATTGTTCATGGACATAGGTACTGCGACCGGCGGTAATCGCACCGATGGAAAAATGCTCGTGTGCGTGCCGGGTGTAACAGACCTCACGCCCGTCGGCGATGGAACGGGCTTCGATGAAGGGCAGGGCGTCGTCGCGCCAGAAGCGCGGGGCCTTGTCAGCGTCTTTGGCAACGGTAGGCTTCATCGTTGGTGTCCTCGGCAGGTCAGCGTCAGAGTGTATTAGCTCTTGCCGTCAAAGGCTCGTTGCAACGTCGCGATGTCGTTTTTTCCATCTTGACCGTAGACCTCCTGACCGGCCTTGCCATAGTGGGTGATGGCAGTGATTTTTGAATGGTCGAAGATGCCGCCGTAGTACTTCGCGGCCTTTCATGCTGAGCTTTCAGCGTAGCCAGCCTGCCGTCGTCCGGGAGTACCGTAGATCGACAAATCGTCGGTCAGAAATCCCAGCGGGTCGTCAGTTGCAGGCTGCGCGGTTCGCCATAGAACCCGGTCCCGAAGTTGCCGAGCCCGGTGTAGTAGGTTTTGTCGAAGAGGTTCTTCACGTTCAGCGTCGTGCTCAAGTGATCGTTGAAGCGGTAGCGCGCCATGACGTCCACCAGGGCGTAGCTTTGCTGGGTGAGCGTCGAGGACTGGCCGAAATTGACGGTGTCGTTGGGGTTGGGCTGGAACACGTTGCCGAAGAATTCGCTCTGCCAGTTCACGCCGCCACCGACGGTGAGTTTTTCCAGCGCGCCCGACAGGCGATAAGTGCTGAACACCCGCACCACCTGTTGCGGCGCGGTGGTTTGCAGGATCGAGCCGTAGACTTGATCGCCCTTGGCATCACGGGTGTGGTTGTAGCTGTAGCCGGCCGACAGGTTCCAGCCATCCATCACTTCGCCGGCCAGTTCGACCTCGAAGCCTTTGGTGGTCGCGCCTTGCACCGCACGGTACACCGACTCGCTATCGACGCCGCTGACGTACTCGGCCAGGTTGTCCTGCTCGATACGGAACACCGCGAAGCTGGCGTTCAGGCGCCCGCCGAAGTATTCGGCCTTGATCCCCGCTTCGTAGCTATCGCCTTCCACCGGGTCGAGCAGTTTGCGCTGGGCATCCTTGCTCATTTGCGGCTGATAGATGCTGGTGTAGCTGGTGTACACCGAGTACGTGTCATCGAGGTCATAAACCAGTCCGGCGTACGGAGTGACCACGCCGGTCTGGTGGTAGCCGTCATGCAGGTCCGGGGTGGTCGGGTCGCGGTAGTCCAGGTCATCGTCGGCCTTGAACTGACTGACGCGGGTGCCGAGGATGATTGCCAGATCGTCGGTGGGCCTGAGTCGCGTGGCGAGGTAGGCACCGGTCTGCCGCTGGACGATGTCGTTGTCGCCGACCTTGGCAATGCCCGGTTTCGGAAACTCGCCGCGCCAGTCGTAGATGCTGCCGTCGACGGGCGGATAAATCGAGCCGTGCACCGGGATGTCCTGGCGCGTGTTCATCGACATGAAGCCGGCGATCAGCTCGTGCTCGCGACCGAACAGGCGGAACGGGCCGGTGAAGTTGACGTCGAGGTTGTCCTGCACCTGATCGCCCTTGAACTGGCCCATGTACATGAACATGCCGTTGCCACTGACCGGGTCCGGGTTGCCGCCGCTGGCCGAGGCGAGGAAGGTGTCGTGCTGGCGGTGCTTGCGGTCGTAGCTGACCTTGAGCTTCCAGTCGTTGGCCAGTTGCTGCTCCACCGAGGCGAAGATCGTCTGGTTGGTGAAGTCGCGACGACTCCAGTCCGTGGCCGGGTTGAACGAGCGGGAAAAACGCGTGCGTGAACCGTCGCTGTTGTACATCGGGAAACCGGTCCAGCTGGCGCCACGGGAGCGGGTGTTCTGCTGGTCGATACCGAAGGTCAGCAGGGTGTCCGGCGTCAGGTCGGCTTCGAGGATGCCGTAGGCAATGTCCCGGGTGTTGCGGTAGTTGTCGATGTAGGCGCTGCGGTCTTGATAAGCCCCGACGAACCGCCCGCGCAGGTTGCCCCTCTCGGTCAGCGGGCCGGCGATATCGCCCGTGCTGCGATAGTTGTCCCACGAACCGACGGCGCCGGTGATCGAGGCCTTGAACGTTTTGGTGGGACGTTTGCGGATCAGGTTGACGGTGGCCGACGGATCGCCCGAGCCGGTCATCAGGCCGGTCGCACCCTTGATGATTTCGACGCGGTCGAAGGTCACCATGTCAGTGCTGGTGGTGCCGTAATCGTAGACGCCGTCGTAGTCGGTGTTGACACCGTCGTACTGGAAGTTGGTGATCGGCAGGCCACGGCTGGAAAACTCCCAGCGTTCGCTGTCGTAGTTCTGCACGCTGATGCCGGGCACGCGCCGCAGGGCATCGGCGATGCTGGTGGAGCCCTGATCGTCCAGTTGCTGACGGGTGATGACCGTCACCGATTGCGGCGTTTCACGCAGGGACAGCGGCAGGCCGATGGCCGAAGAGGTCGATCCGGTGGTGTAGGAATGGGTGTCTTCGGTGATAGCGCCCAGTGCCTGGCCGGAAATGTGGGTGGCGACCAGTTCCAGCGGGCCCTCTGGGGCAGTTTTGAGGACATAACCACGGTCGCCTTGAGGCTGAGCCTGCAAACCGCTGCCCTGCAGAAGTTGCTGCAAACCCTGCTGCTCGGTGAACTCGCCATTCAGGCCCGGACTGCGCTTATCGCTGGCCAGGTCGTTATGACCGGCGAGGAAAATCCCCGCTTGTTCGGCGAAGCTGTTCAGTACGCTCACCAGCGAACCGGCCGCGATTGCGTAGTAACGCTTGTGGCTGCCTGACTGTTCACTGGCGGCGGATGTTTCGGCGTGGGCCTGCGTCGAAACAAGGCTGAGCAACGCCACCGGAAGGGCCAGGGCCAACGGTCGCAAGGCAAAACGAGTGCGAATGAAGGCGTCGCGCAAAGGGGTGTTCCCTGGAATCAAATCGAACGGCAATTGAAGGGCTTCACAGGGTTAACCGAACGAGAAACGCAAAAGGGAACTGCGGTGCCAAAAATTTATGACTCACACTTTCGGGCCGACGCTGACCCACCACGCCAGGGTTTTCTCCACGCGTATCGGTAAGGCCGCTTCCAGCAGGCGCAAGGCCTGATCGGTGTCCTTGAGCGGAAACGAACCCATCACTGGCAACCCGGCGATGGCCGGGTCGCAGGCCAGGTGCCCGTGACGGTAGCGGCTCAATTCTTCGATCAATTGGCCCAGCGGCAGGTTATCCGCCAGCAACACACCGCGACGCCAGGCTTCGCGCCCGGCCGCCGCCTCGGAGGAAGGCGGAATGTGGTTTTGCGTGAACGCCAATTGGCGTCCGGCCTCGACCACCTGCACCTGGCCCTGAGTGGTCCGGACTTCGACCGCGCCTTCGTAGACGTTGAGCAACGTCTGTTGTTCTTCCTGACGCACGCTGAAACGCGTGCCGAGCGCGCGCATCCGGCCCTGGGCGGTTTGCACCAGAAACGGCCGGCTGTTGTCCTTGGCGGTGTCGATCAGCACTTCCCCGGCACTCAACAGCAGCAGGCGTTGCGTGGTGTCGAAGCGCACATTCAAGGCGCTCAGGGCGTTGAGCCAGATCCGGCTGCCATCGCTGAGCAGGCTTTCGCGGGTTTCGCCGGTGCCGGTTGAAAGGTCGGCCGTCCAGCGGCCCAAGGCGTCCGGCAGCGAAGTTTCGCGCCAGGCGTTCCAGCCCAACAGTCCGCCCGAGGCGAGAATGAGCAGGCTCTTGACCGTTTGCCGGCGGGTGATCGGCGAACGCGCAGTGTTGCGCAACACCAGACCGGCGGCCTGCGGCTGATCGTCCTGCAACGCGGCGAAACGCTGGCCGACGCGTTCGACATAGCGCCAGGCCGCCTGATGATCGCCACTTTGCGCCAGCCAGGCTTGCCAGCTTTGACGCTCGTGTTCGCCGACCTGCTGATCGTTGAGTTGCACATACCATTGCGCCGCCTGTTCAAGGCTGGCATGGCTGATGGAATTGGAAGCGGCGGAGGGCATGTGCTTACTCGATCAACAGGCCGTCAAGCTCGGCCTCGAGCATCGCGCAATGCATCAGCGCTTGGGCCAGGTACTTTTTCACCATACGCTCGCACACGCCGATTTCTTCGGCGATGGCGCGGTAGGGCATGCCGTGCAGCTGGGCGAGGATGAACGCGTCGCGCACATTCCTGGGCAGGCGCAGCAGCATGGCGTCCACTTCGTACAGGGTTTCGACGATGATCGCCCGTTGTTCCGGCGACGGTTGAACGGCTTGCGGGCGTGAGGCCAGCGTCTCCAGCCACGCCTGTTCGAGTTGCCGACGGCGCCAGTGATCGATGCACAAGCCCCGGGCGATGGTGGCCAGGTAAGAGCGTTCGCGGGTTTCACAGTCGAACACCTGCGGGCGCTTGAGCACCCGGATGAAGGTGTCATGGGCAAGGTCGGCGGCATCGAACGCATTGCTCAAGCGACGGCGCAGCAGCTCATGCAACCAGCGGTGATGAGTGACGTAGAGGTTCTGAACGCTGGAAGAGTCGGCGACCATCATCGTGAGCACTTGTCCATGGGCGACGTGCGCCTTCGGTGCAAATAAGAATTGGTCGCGATTAAAGCAAAAGGTTGGATGGTGTGCAAATGATATTGGTTCGCTTTTAGGGTGCGCGAGCCTGACTGCAGTCAATATGACTCCAAATGGCGTCACATTGACCATTTTCATGGCGGGTCAAATTGACTTCAAACGTCTTAACCCCTTGATTTACCGGCGTGACAAACCTGGCACGAAACCTGAAATAACAAACGTACAACTGGTCTGATTCAGGAGTACGAAAAAATGTTCGCTTACTTCAGCAATCCTCAGAACGTCCTGCACCTGTCGAGCAACGTCCTTGGCGCTGGCCTGGCGCTGCTGCTGGCGGGGATCTACGGCGCTTATCTTTACGCCGGCCATTTGCCGATCGTGGTGCTGGTCTCGATGCATGCCATGACCATCATCGGCCCGACCCTGATCAAGATCGGTTACGTCATGCGCCTGCTGGCCCAGCATCGGTTAGGCACCCACACTTTCAAGGTAGCGGCCTGATGCGTCAGCTCGCTGGAGCACCGGTTTTCAGCCTCGGCTTCCGTCCGTTTTTTCTCGCCGGTGCCGGGTTTGCGGCCATCGCCGTGGCGGTCTGGGCCCTGTGGTTGTACGGGCGCTTACCGGGTGCGCAACCGGTCGGCGGCATGCTGAGCTGGCATCGGCATGAGATGCCGTTCGGGTTCGCCGCGGCGATCATCGCCGGGTTCCTGCTGACGGCGGTGCCGAACTGGACCGGGCGTGCGGGGCTCAACGGCTGGCCTTTGATCGGCCTGCTGCTGGTGTGGCTGTTGGCGCGATTGGCGTGGCTGATGCCAATGCCTGCGGTTGCGTTGATTGCGCTGCAAATACCATTTCTGCCGTTGCTGGCGTGGGTGCTGGGGCGGGACCTGGTGGCCGCCGGCAAACGCGACAATTATCCGATTCTGCTGGTCGTCGCGCTGCTGGCTGCGACGCAGGCCATGACGCTGTGGGGAATTTCCACCGATGACGTCGGCCTGCAACGGCGCGGTGTGCTGGCAGCCGTGTGGTTGATCGGCGCGTTGATGAGTGTGATTGGCGGGCGCGTGATCCCGTTCTTCATTCAGCGCGGTTTGAATCGTCCTGCGGCCAACCCGGTTCATCCGCTGCCAACCCGAGTGTTGCTGGCGGGCAGTTTGCTGGCCGCCGTTTCCTTTGCCGGTGGTTTGAACGACATCCCCCGAGCATGGCTTGCGGCACTGTTTCTGCTGATCGGCGGGTTGCACCTGCTGCGCCTGCGGCGCTGGCATGACCGTGGGATCTGGCGCGTGCCGCTGCTGTGGTCGTTGTATCTGGCGTATGCGTGGCTGGCGATTGCAACACTGGGCATGGCGCTGTGGCACGCCGGTGTTATGCCGCAACAGAGCCTGGCCACGCATTCGCTGGCGGTCGGCGGGATCGGCGGATTGATCCTGGCGATGATTGCCCGGGTCAGCCTCGGTCATACCGGGCGGTTGTTGCAGCCGTCGAAAACGATAGTGGCCGGGTTTTTCCTGCTGTTGATCGCCGGCCTGTGCCGAGTGTTCCTGGTGCCGTTTTCCGGGGGCGGACTGGCGCTGTCGGCGCTGTTCTGGTGTGCCGCGTTCGGGTTGTTCCTGGTGCGCTACACCGACATATTGCTTAAACCGAGGGTTTGAGGCCTCCCTGTTCGGCGATCCACTGCGTTGCCAGATCGATAAAGGCGCGCAGCTTCGGCTGAGTCTGGGTGCGGCTGGGAAAGTACAGGTACAGCGCCGAACTGAGCGGCACGAACGGCTCCAGCACCCGTTCCAGCCGTCCATCCGCCAACTCGTCGGCGATCTCCAGATCACACGCATACGCCAGCCCTGAACCGCTGCGAGCCGCCGCCACCAGCAGGCGTCGGTCGTTGACGATCACGCCGCCCTCGACGCCCACCGTAAAGTCGCGCCCCTCGCGGCGAAACTCCCAGCGGTGCGCGCTGCCCGAAGTCGAGAAGCGAAAGCCGATGCATTGATGGTGGGTCAGGTCTTCCGGGCTCGCCGGTTTACCCGCCTTGGCGAAATAGTCCGGAGCACCCACCACCGACCATTGCAGATCGGGAGTGAGGCGCACCGCGATCATGTCTTTTTCGATGGACTCGCCCAGCCGGATCCCGGCATCGAAGCCGCCGGCCATCAGGTCCACGGTGGCGTCGTCGAGGGAAATGTCGAGGGTGACTTGCGGGTACGCCTCGCGAAACAGCGGGATCAAGGGCTCCATCAACAACGAGCCGGACAACCGCGGAGCGGTGAGGCGCAGCGTGCCCATCGGCTGATCACGAAACCCGCTGAGCCCCTTCAGCGCCTCGTCGATTTCACTGGCCGCAGGACGCAAGTGCGCAAACAGGCTGGCGCCGGCCTCGGTCAACGCCACCCGGCGCGTGGTGCGTTGAAACAGCAGCACGCCGGTGCGACGCTCGAGCAATTTGATCGCGTGGCTTACAGCCGTGGGCGTCACCGCCAGGCGGGTAGCGGCGAGGGTGAAACTCTTGTGCTCGGCCACCGCCAGGAACTCGGTCAAGCCGTCGAAAGGATCGTGGTTCATGTGGGTGCCATTATGAAAGAGCGTTTCATAGTGCTTGTAACACGAGGGCATTTTCCCGGGCAATCTTCCTGCGTACCTTGTGCCTACCCCCACTGCACACAAGGAAACACGCTCATGACCACTTCCAACTCTTTCCAACGTATCTGGCTCATCACTGGCGCTTCCCGTGGCATCGGCGCCAAAATCGCCGCCGCCGCGCTGGCCAACGGTGACGCCGTGGTTGCCACCGCACGTGACGCCAACAGCATCACCCAGCGCTTTGGCGAACAACCCGGTTTGCTGGCCGCCAGCCTCGACGTCACCAATGAAGCACAAGGCATTGCGGTCGCCCAGGCCGCCATTGACCACTTCGGGCGCATCGACGTGCTGGTCAACAACGCCGGTTTCGGTTTGCTCGGTGCGGTGGAAGAAGCCAGCGCCGATGACGTGCGGCGGGTGTACGAAACCAATGTCTTCGGTCTGCTGAACGTGACCCGCGCCGTCCTGCCACACATGCGTGCCGCCCGCAGCGGGCATGTGATTAATCTCTCCTCTGTCGGCGGTTACAAGTCGGGGCCGGGCTTCGGCGTCTACTGCTCGACCAAATTCGCCGTCGAAGGCTTGAGCGAGGCTCTGCACGCCGAACTGGCGCCACTGGGCATCAAGGTGACCGTTGTCGAGCCCGGTTACTTCCGTACCGAGTTCCTTGAAGGCAATTCGCTGGTCGAGTCGCCGTCCTCGATTGCCGACTACGACAGCACCGCGGGCGAAGTGCGCAAGATCGCCAAGGCCGTGACCCTGAACCAGCCGGGTGACCCGGACAAACTCGCCCAGGTCATGATCACCCTGGTGGAAGCGGAAAACGCGCCACTGCGCTTGCCGCTGGGCAGTGATTGTGTCGCGGCGATCGAGGCGAAAAACAGCTTTGTGGCCGGTGAGTTGCAGGTGTGGCGTGAGGTGTCGGTGTCTACCGATTTCTAAGCGTCAAACGCAAAAGAAAGCTGGCTGATGCTGTTCGCTCAAGGACGAGCACGCACACCTGTGGCGAGGGGATTTAGCGAAACGTCGCACCGCCCCGTTCGGCTGCGAAGCAGTCGCCAATCCGGTCTGACTGTCAGGACGCTGGGGGCCGCTTCGCGACCCAACGGGGATAAATCCCCTCGCCACAGGTGTGACCGGTGGTCGATGAACCGGTCTCGGCCGGCATTTTGCGCTTAGCTGTAGGGATAACCGAGGCGCGTGTAGATCGACCAGCCTTTGTAGGAGCGAAGCTTGCTCGCGAAAGCGTCATTTCAGTCATTCCGCGTCATCGTTCTTCGCGAGCAAGCTTCGCTCCTACAGAAAACAACGTCGTCTACACAGTAACGCCCCTTCAGAACACCGTGAGTCTGAGGAAATTCACCATGCTGACCTTGAACATCAATGGCAAGGATCAGGAGCTGGACGTCCCTGCGGACATGCCGTTGCTCTGGGTCCTGCGTGACGTCGCGCACCTGACCGGCACCAAATTCGGTTGCGGCATGGCCCAGTGCGGCGCCTGCACCGTGCACGTCGACGGCGCGCCACTGCGCTCCTGCATCACGCCCGCCACCGCCGTGGCCCACGGGCAAAAAATCCTCACCATCGAAGGGCTTTCCACCGATGGTTCGCATCCGGTGCAACAGGCCTGGGCCGAACTCGACGTGGTCCAGTGCGGTTATTGCCAGTCCGGGCAGATCATGTCGGCGGCGGCGTTGCTGGCCAAGATCCCCAAACCCACCGACAGCGACATCGACCAGGCGCTCTCCGGCAACATCTGCCGCTGCGGCACTTACCCAAGGATTCGCGCCGCGGTCAAACGCGCCGCCGAGATCGGTTGAGGGACTTGAGCCATGAACAGCATCAATCCGTTATCGCGCCGGGGTTTCCTCAAGGGCAGCGCGTTGTTGGGCGGTGGGCTGGTGGTCGCGTTCGTCATCCCCGGCGCACACCGTTTTGCCATGGGCGCCGAGAATCAGGGCAACGTCTTCGCGCCCAACGCATTTTTACGCATCGGTAACGACAACAGCGTCACCGTGCTGCTCGGCCACTCGGAAATGGGCCAGGGCATCTGGACCGGCCTGACCATGCTGATTGCCGAAGAACTGGACGCCGACTGGTCGAAAATCCGCGTCGAACATTCACCCGCATCGGCGGCCGACTATGGCCTGGCCGGGTTTGGCGGGATGCAGATCACCGGCGGTTCGACCTCGACCTGGATGGAGTTCGATCGTTACCGTCAGGCCGGCGCGGCGGCGCGTTTTATGCTGGTCGACGCCGCGGCCAAACGCTTCAACGTCGCGCCGTCGAGCATTCTTACCGAGTCGGGCGTGGTCATTGCCGGCGACAACCGCGCTACGTACGGCGAGCTGGCCGATGACGCCGGCAAGCTGCCGGTGCCGGACCCGGCGTCGATAAAATTCAAGGAGGCCAAGGACTGGAAGGTCATCGGCAAACCCACCAAGCGCCTGGACACCCCCGAGAAAATCACCGGCCGCGCCAAATTCGGCATGGACGTGCAGTTCGACGGCCTGATGACCGCCATGGTCGCGCGTCCGCCGGTGTTGGGCGGCCACGTCAAATCCTTTGAAGGCGCCGAAGCGCTGGCGATACCGGGCGTGCACAAAGTGGTGCAAGTCCCGACCGGCGTCGCGGTGATTGCCGATCATTATTGGGCGGCGAAGCTGGGGCGTGATGCGCTCAAGGTCGATTGGGACCTGGGGCCGAACGCCGGGCTCGACAGCCAGAACCTGCTGGAGAGTTTCCGCAAACTGGCGGCGACGCCGGGCGCTCCGGCGAGCAAGGCGGGTGACGCCGAGGGCGCGTTATCGAAAGCGGCAAAATCCATCGACGTCGAGTACAGCATGCCGTACCTGGCTCATGCGCCGATGGAACCGCTCAACTGCACGGTCAAAATCACCCAGGACAAATGCGAGATCTGGACCGGCACGCAGTTTCAGACCCTGGATCAGATGATCGCGGGCAAAATCACCGGGCTCAAACCCGAACAGGTCGAGATTCATACCGAGTTTCTGGGGGGCGGTTTCGGCCGAAGGGCCAATCCGACGTCGGACTTTGTCGCGGAGGCCGTGGAGGTTGCGAAAGCGGCGGGCGGGCCAGTGAAAACCGTGTGGTCGCGGGAAGATGACATTCGCGGCGGCTACTACCGCTCGGCATTCCTGCACCAGGCGCGCATCGGGCTGGATGCCGGCGGCCTGCCGATGGCGTGGAAACACGTGATGGTCGGGCAGTCGATCATGGCCGGCACCCTGCTGGAGGCGACCATGGTCAAGGACGGTATCGACAAGACGTCGGTCGAAGGCGTGGCCGACAGTCCTTACCTTGCAGGCATGGCCAATCATCAAGTGGACCTGCATTCGCCGAAAACCGGCATCACCGTGCTGTGGCTGCGTTCGGTCGGGCACACTCACACCGCATTCGTGATGGAGTCGCTGATCGACGAACTGGCCGAGGCGGCGGGCAAGGATCCGGTGGAGTACCGACGAACCTTGCTCAAGGCGCATCCGCGGCATCTGGGGGTGTTGAATCTGGCGGTCGAGAAGGCCAACTGGACAGCGCCTCTGCCGGACGGTCACGCGCTGGGTGTTGCAGTGCATGAGTCTTTCGGCAGCTACGTCGCGCAAGTCGCCGAAGTCTCCCAGGACAACCTGTCGATCCGCGTGCACCGGGTGGTGTGTGCGGTGGACTGTGGCATCGCGGTCAACCCGATGAGCATCGCGGCGCAAATGGAATCAGCCATCACCTTCGGCCTCGGGTTTACCTTGCACAGCAAGCTGACCTTCAAGAACGGCGAGGTGCAGCAGTCCAATTACCACGACTATCAGGTGTTGCGACTCAATGAAATGCCGGTGGTCGAAGTGCACATCGTGCCCAGCACAGACAAGCCCGGTGGCATCGGCGAGGCGGGCGTACCGCCGACGGCGCCGGCCGTGGCCAACGCCGTGTTCGCCCTGACCGGGCAACGGTTGCGCGAATTACCCTTGCAACTGTCGGGGGTGTGAAATGAAACGACATCTTGTGCTTTGCTCGGTGCTGCTGGTCGGCATGGCGATCTACGCCTCGGACCTGTTCGCCGAAGACAAGGAAGCATTGAAGGCTTTCGACACGGTACAGAAAGTCTTCCAGAGCCCGCGTTGCCAGAACTGCCATATCCCCGGTGATTCGCCGTTGCAGTTCGACGCCGGGATTCCCCATGCGATGAACGTGGTGCGGGGCATGGACGGCAAGGGCGCGGCGGGTCTGCCGTGCGCTACCTGCCATGCCGAAAACAACCCGCCGGCCAGTTACGGCCCGCATGCGCCGCCGGGAGCGCCGCACTGGAGCCTGCCGCCCGCGGCACACAAGATGGCCTGGATCGGGCTGCCGGCCGACAAGCTGTGCGCGATGATCAAGGATCGCAGCAGCAACGGCGATCGGGATTTCGCGGCGCTGATCAAGCATGTCAGCGACGACAAACTGGTGCTGTGGGGCTGGAATCCGGGTGAGGGAAGGGCGCCGGTGCCGGTGCCGCACGACATTTTCGTGACTCAATTCAAGCGCTGGGCAGAGGCTGGCGGGCCTTGTCCGGTGGCCGGTAGTTGACCGGCGGTCCGTTAGCAGGGAGTCAAAGCGGGT
The DNA here is from genome assembly GCF_024169315.1 of Pseudomonas migulae. Taxonomy (NCBI): domain Bacteria; kingdom Pseudomonadati; phylum Pseudomonadota; class Gammaproteobacteria; order Pseudomonadales; family Pseudomonadaceae; genus Pseudomonas; species Pseudomonas migulae. The sequence continues at coordinate 429,253 of NZ_JALJWR010000001.1, forward strand.
ATGGACGACTCTAAAGTACATATCCGCCACTGGAGTAAGTAATGCTGATCCCAGGTAAACCGGTAAAAAACGGCGCTAGCGCAGATCCCTCGCTTTCGCCGCAACAGGCACGCGAAGTACTGCGTGACAGGGCGCGCCAGGCCGAGCAGGAGGTGATGGGCGTGACCATGGCGAGCATGGATGAGCTGACGCTGCTCTCCAATCGCCACGGCTTCACTTCACTGGCCCAATTGGGGCTGGAAACCTGTCAGCGCCTGGAAATACCGGCCACCTTGTTGTTTTTTGACCTCGATAACTTCAAGCACATCAACTATCTCTACGGTCGCGCCGAAGGTGACAATGCGCTGAAAACCTTCGCTGACGTGCTGCGCATTGCCTTTCGCGAAAGCGATGTGATCGGGCGCCTTGGCGATGATGAGTTTGTTGCGTTGTTGACGGGGTCATCCGCGGTCGACATCGCTGCGATCAAGGCGCGACTTGAAGAAATCCTCGATGAGCGCAATGCCACGATGCGTCGCGGTTATGACATTCGGTTCTGCATTGGGCAGGTTGAGTTCGACCCTCTTCACCACTCGATCGATGAATTGCTGATTGAGGCTGAGAGGGCGTTGCATCCGTAGCTGAAGTTTTGCGGTGGATGAGCCGGCCTCTTCGCGAGCAAGCCCGCTCCCACATTCGATCTTCTGTGTGTCATAAATCTTTGGCACACCGCCAATCCAATGTGGGAGCGGGCTTGCTCGCGAAGGCGTCCTTACATTCACCCAATCCTTTTGGCAAACAACTGACTGATGTCCTTGAACGCCTTGAACTCCAGCGCATTCCCGCATGGATCAAACAGAAACATCGTCGCCTGCTCGCCCACCAACCCCTGAAACCGAATCCCCGGTTCAATCACGAATCGGGTTTCACGCGCCTTCAGCCGTTCGGCCAGGCCTTCCCATTCGGCCATCCCCAACACCACGCCAAAATGCGGCACCGGCACGTCGTGCCCGTCCACGGCGTTGGTGTGCGCCGCTTCCTGTGAGGCATTTTTCGGCGCCAGGTGAATCACCAGCTGATGACCGAAGAAGTTGAAGTCGACCCAATGGTCGCTCGAGCGGCCTTCCTCCAGGCCAAACACGTCACGGTAAAAAGTTCGGGCTGCAGCAAGGTCATAGACCGGGATGGCCAAGTGAAAAGGGGAGAGTTGCATCGCTGTGCCTCGCAGATTGACGGTGGTTGCAGTGGAGTTTAGCGCTGTGCTTTTCGATTGAAAGACGATAGTTTTTGCATCGAGCTCAAATAATTTCGATCAATCGAGAAGGCCATGCTGCGGGAACTGAAGACCTTTATCGCCGTGACGCGTTATGGAACGTTTGCTGCGGCCGGCATGCACATCGGCCTGACGCAGTCAGCGGTCAGCGCACAAATGCGCAATCTGGAACAGGCGCTGGGCATTCGGCTGTTTGACCGCACCGGGCGTCAGGCGATTCTCAATGCGGCGGGGCAACGGGCATTGCCGATGGCCAGGGAAATGCTGGAAACCTTCAACCGCATGGCCGTCAGCGATGATGTCAGCGAGTATCGCGGCGAGTTGAAGATCGGCGCCGTGGCCACGGCCCAGACCGGGTTGCTGCCCCAGGCGTTAGTACGTCTGCGCCAGCAAGCACCGTTGCTTGAACCGAAACTGGTGCCCGGCGTGTCGCTGAACCTGTTGAGCCAGGTCGACACCGGGGAGGTTGATCTGGCGATCCTCATCAAACCGCCCTTTGAACTGCCCAAGGAGCTGTCGGCGCAGGTCATCCGCAGGGAGCCGTTTGTGCTGATCGTGCCGCCGCAGCTCGAGGGTGACGACCCGTTGCAGATCCTCGCGCGCCATCCCCATGTGCGTTACGACCGCAATTCATTCGGCGGACGCCTGGTGACACGGTTCCTGCGTGAGCAGCAGATTGATGTGCAAGTGGCCCTGGAGCTGGATGAGCTGGAGGCCATCGTCAAAATGGTTGAATGCGGACTGGGTGTGTCGCTGCTTCCCGAAGCCGGGTTGTGGCTTGAGTATGGCGCGAAGGTCAGGATCATCCGGTTGGGTGAGTTGACGTTCTACCGCGAGATTGTGCTGTTGCAGCGTTACAGCCAGCGCACCCAGCCGATCCAGCAGTTGTTCGCCAACTGCCTCACCCCGTTCAACGGTTAAACACAAATCCAATGTGGGAGCGGGCTTGCTCGCGAATGCGGTTTATCATTCAACATTGATGGCGACTGACACGACGCCTTCGCGAGCAAGCCCGCTCCCACATTGGATTGCATCAGCCCTGAAATCGTGGGCACAAAAAAACCCGCCTCAAGAGGCGGGTTTTTTAGTTGGCGGGCCGAAGATTACTCTTCAAGGCTGCCCATGGCCGTGGTGTTGAAACCACCGTCCACGTACATGATTTCACCGCTGATGCCGGACGCCAGGTCCGAGCACAGGAAGGCGCCGGCGTTGCCGACTTCGTCGATGGTGACGTTGCGACGCAGCGGGGTTTGCGCTTCGTTGGCAGCCAGCATCTTGCGGAAGTTCTTGATGCCGGAAGCGGCGAGGGTGCGGATCGGGCCAGCCGATACACAGTTGACGCGGGTGCCGTCCGGGCCCAGGGAGCCGGCCAGGTAACGCACGCCAGCTTCCAGCGAAGCCTTGGCCATGCCCATTACGTTGTAGTTCGGCATGGTGCGCTCGGCGCCCAGGTACGACAGGGTCAGCAGGCTGCCGTTGCGGCCTTTCATCATTTCGCGACCAGCTTTGGCCAAAGCCACGAAGCTGTAGGCGCTGATGTCGTGAGCAATGCGGAAACCTTCACGGGTGGTGGCTTCGGTGAAGTCGCCGTCCAGTTGGTCGCCCGGGGCGAAGCCGACGGAGTGCACGATGCAGTCCAGGCCGTCCCACTTCTTGCTCAGCGCTTCGAAGACCTTGGCGATTTCTTCATCGCTGGCCACGTCGCACGGGAAGCACAGGTCAGGGTTGGAACCCCAGCTTTGTGCGAACTCTTCGACACGACCCTTGAGTTTGTCGTTCTGATAAGTGAAGGCAAGCTCAGCGCCCTCGCGATGCATGGCGGCAGCGATGCCGGATGCGATGGACAGCTTGCTGGCGACACCGACGATCAGTACGCGCTTACCGGCGAGAAAACCCATGTGTTGCTCCTCTCTTTCAGGTTATTGCGCAGTGGCTGGTGCCAGGAAAGCGGCTTCCAGCAACTGCTGTGTATACGGATGTTGGGGGGCGGCAAAGATACTTTGCGCGTCTCCCTGTTCGACCACTTGGCCATGCTTGACCACCATCAGTTGGTGGCTCAGCGCTTTGACGACAGCCAGGTCATGGCTGATAAACAGATACGTCAGGTTGTACTTGGTTTGCAGTGAACGCAGCAGCTCCACCACTTGGCGCTGCACTGTCCGGTCGAGGGCCGATGTCGGCTCGTCCAGCAATATCAGCGCCGGTTTTAGCACTAATGCCCGGGCAATGGCGATTCTCTGCCGCTGCCCGCCGGAAAATTCGTGGGGGTAGCGGTGCCGGGTTTCCGGATCCAGACCTACCTCCTTGAGTGCCGCAATAATCGCTTGTTCCTGTTCCGCCTCGGTGCCCATCTTGTGGATCCGCAGGCCTTCGCCGACGATCTGGCTCACGCACATTCGCGGGCTCAGGCTGCCGAACGGGTCCTGAAACACCACCTGCATCTCCCGACGCAGTGGCCGAACCTGCTGCTGCGTCAGGCAGTCTAGCTGTTTGCCTTCAAAACGGATCGCACCTTTGCTGCCGATCAGCCGCAAAATCGCCAATCCGAGTGTCGACTTGCCCGAACCGCTTTCTCCCACAATCCCCAGGGTCTGGCCCTGAGGGAGGCTGAAGTTTATCCCGTCCACCGCCTTGATGTGGTCGACGGTCTTTTTCAGCAAGCCTTTCTTGATCGGGAACCAGACTTTCAGGTCCTCGACCTGCAGCAAGGGCGGGCCAATCACATTGGTCGCCGGCTTGCCGCTGGGCTCCGCTGCCAGCAGTTCCCGAGTGTACGGATGCTGCGGCGCGCGGAACAACTCCTCGCACGATGCCTGTTCGACGATGCAACCGCGCTGCATGACACATACGCGATGCGCAATTCTTCGCACAAGGTTCAAATCGTGACTGATCAGTAGCAACGCCATGCCCAGACGGGCCTGCAATTCCTTGAGCAATTCGAGGATTTTCAGCTGAACGGTCACGTCCAGCGCGGTAGTCGGCTCATCCGCGATCAGCAGTTCCGGCTCGTTGGCCAGGGCCATGGCGATCATCACCCGCTGACGCTGGCCGCCGGACAATTCATGGGGCAGGGCTTTCAGGCGCTTCTCGGGTTCCGGAATGCCGACCATCTCCAGCAGCTCCAGCGTACGTTTGGTTGCGACTTTGCCGATCAAACCCTTGTGGATGCCGAGGACTTCGTTGATCTGTTTCTCGATCGAGTGCAACGGATTGAGCGAGGTCATCGGCTCCTGGAAGATCATCGCGATCCGGTTGCCGCGGATGTGGCGGATGGTTTTCTCTTTCAGGCTCAGCAGGTCTTGCCCGGAATACTCGATGGTGCCGGATGGATGCCGGGCGAGCGGGTAGGGCAGCAAGCGCAGGATCGAGTGCGCGGTCACCGATTTGCCGGAACCGCTTTCACCGACCAGCGCCAGGGTTTCGCCACGCTTGATGTCGAAGCTGACGCCTTCAACCACGCGCTGACAGCGATCGCCGACGACGAATTCGACGGACAGGTCGCGCACTTCGATCAGATTGTCCTGATTCATTTCACTTCCTCGGGTCGAAGGCATCGCGAGCGGACTCGCCGATGAACACCAGCAGACTCAACATCAACGCCAGCACCGCAAACGCGCTCATGCCGAGCCACGGCGCTTGCAGGTTGGATTTGCCCTGGGCCACCAGCTCACCCAGCGACGGCGCGCCCGGCGGCAAGCCGAAGCCCAGGAAGTCCAGCGCGGTCAGCGTGCCGATGGCACCGGTCAGGATGAACGGCATGAAGGTCATGGTCGAGACCATCGCGTTGGGCAGGATATGGCGGAACATGATCGCACCATTCTGCATCCCCAGCGCCCGGGCGGCGCGCACGTATTCGAGGTTACGCCCGCGCAGGAACTCGGCACGCACCACGTCCACCAGGCTCATCCACGAGAACAGCAGCATGATCCCCAACAGCCACCAGAAGTTCGGCTGAACGAAACTGGCCAGAATGATCAGCAGGTACAGCACCGGCAACCCGGACCAGATCTCCAGGAAACGCTGCCCGGCCAGATCGACCCAGCCGCCATAGAAACCCTGCAGGGCGCCGGCAATCACGCCGATGATCGAGCTGAGAATGGTCAGCGTCAGGGCAAACAAAACGGAAATCCGGAAGCCGTAAATCACCCGCGCAAGCACGTCACGTCCCTGATCGTCCGTGCCCAGCAGGTTGTCGGCCGACGGCGGCGCCGGGGCCGGGACTTTCAGGTCGTAGTTGATGCTTTGGTAACTGTAGGGAATTGGCGCCCACAGCACCCAGGCGTCCTTGGCCTTGAGCAGTTCGCGGATGTACGGGCTCTTGTAGTTGGCTTCCAGCGGGAATTCGCCACCGAACGCGGTTTCCGGGTAACGCTTGACCGCCGGGAAGTACCAGCTGTTGTCGTAGTGCACCACCAGCGGCTTGTCGTTGGCGATCAGCTCGGCACCGAGGCTCAGGCCGAACAGCACGAGAAACAGCCACAGCGACCACCAGCCACGCTTGTTGGCCTTGAACAGTTCGAAACGGCGGCGATTGAGAGGGGACAGGTTCATCTCAATGCTCCCGGCTTTCGAAATCGATGCGCGGATCGACAAAGGTGTAGGTGAGATCGCCGATCAGTTTCACCACCAGCCCCAGCAGCGTGAAGATGAACAGCGTGCCGAAGACCACCGGGTAATCGCGGTTGATCGCGGCTTCGAAACTCATCAGACCCAGCCCGTCGAGGGAGAAAATCACCTCGACCAACAACGAGCCGGTGAAGAAAATCCCGATGAACGCCGAAGGGAAACCGGCAATCACCAGCAGCATGGCATTACGGAAAACATGGCCGTAGAGCACGCGGTGATTGGTCAGGCCTTTGGCTTTCGCCGTCACCACGTACTGCTTGTTGATTTCGTCGAGGAAGCTGTTTTTGGTCAACAGGGTCATGGTCGCGAAGTTGCCGATCACCAGCGCGGTCACCGGCAACGCCAGGTGCCAGAAGTAATCGAGCACCTTGCCGCCCATGCTCAGTTCATCGAAGTTGTTCGAGGTCAGCCCCCGTAGCGGGAACCAGTCGAAATAGCTGCCGCCGGCGAACACCACGATCAACAGGATCGCGAACAGAAACGCCGGGATCGCGTAGCCGACGATGATCGCCGAACTGGTCCACACGTCGAAGTGGCTGCCGTGCCGCGTGGCCTTGGCGATCCCCAGCGGGATCGACACCAGGTACATGATCAGCGTGCTCCACAACCCGAGGGAGATCGATACGGGCATTTTTTCCTTGATCAGGTCGATGACCTTGGCGTCGCGGAAGAAGCTGTCGCCGAAGTCCAGGGTGGCGTAGTTCTTGACCATGATCCACAAACGTTCCGGCGCCGATTTGTCGAAGCCGTACATGTGCTCGATTTCCTTGACCAGCATCGGGTCCAGGCCTTGCGCGCCGCGATAGGCGGAACCGGCCACCGACACTTCGGCACCGCCGCCGGCAATGCGGCTGGTGGCGCCTTCGAAGCCTTCGAGCTTGGCGATCATCTGTTCCACCGGCCCGCCGGGGGCGGCCTGGATGATCACGAAGTTGATCAGCAAGATGCCGAACAAGGTCGGGATGATCAGCAGCAGTCGCCGAAAAATATATGCCAGCATCTGTTACTCCGTGCCCGCAGGGTCGGCTTGCAGTTTGGTTTCGACTTCTATCGCCGGTGTCACGTTTGGCTTGATCCACCAGGTGGTCGTGCCGATGTCGTACCGGGGCGATGTTTTCGGATGGCCGATGTGGTTCCAGTAAGCCACGCGCCAGGTCTTGATGTGCCAGTTGGGGATCACGTAATAGCCCCATTGCAGCACGCGGTCCAGCGCGCGGGCGTGGGCCACCAGACTTTTGCGCGACTCAGCGTTGATCAATTGCTCGACCAGCTGGTCCACCACCGGGTCTTTCAAACCCATGGAGTTGCGGCTGCCGGGTTTGTCGGCGGCGGCAGACATCCAGAATTCACGCTGTTCATTACCCGGCGAGTTGGATTGCGGGAAGCTGCCGACGATCATGTCGAAATCCCGTGAGCGCACGCGGTTGATGTACTGCGAGACGTCGACCCGACGGATCACCAGGTCAATGCCCAGATCGCTGAGGTTGCGCTTGAACGGCAGCAGCACCCGTTCGAATTCGGTCTGGGCCAGCAGGAATTCGATGGTCACCGGCTTGCCGTTGGCGTCGACCATTTTGTCGTCGACGATCCGCCAGCCGGCCTCTTGCAGCAGTTGATAGGCCTTGCGCTGCTGCGTGCGGATCATGCCGCTGGCGTCGGTCACCGGGTTCTGGAAAGCCTCCGTGAACACTTGCTCAGGGATCTTGCCGCGGAACGGGTCGAGAATGGCCAGCTGATCGGCATCGGGTAAGCCAGTGGCGGCCATTTCCGAGTTTTCGAAGTAACTGCGAGTGCGCACATAGGCGCCGTTGAACAGTTGCTTGTTGGTCCATTCGAAGTCCAGCAGCAACGTCAGCGCCTGGCGCACGCGCACGTCCTGGAACACCGGGCGGCGCAGGTTGAACACAAAACCCTGCATGCCGGTCGGGTTGCCGTTGGGGATCTGTTCCTTGTTCAGCCGACCTTCGGTGACCGCCGGGATGTTGTAGGCGTTGGCCCAGTTCTTCGCGCTCATTTCCAGCCAGAAATCGAACTGACCGGCCTTGAGCGCTTCCAGGGCCACGGTGTTGTCACGGTAATAATCGGTGGTCATCACGTCGAAGTTGTAGAACCCGCGGTTGGCCGGCAGGTCCTTGCCCCAGTAATCCTTGACCCGCTCGTAGCGAATCGAGCGCCCGGCCTTCACCTCGCTGACCTTGTAAGGACCGCTGCCCAACGGAATTTCCAGGTTGCCCTTGTTGAAATCCCGGGTCGCCCACCAGTGTTTGGGCAGTACCGGCAACTGGCCGAGGATCAGCGGCAGTTCGCGGTTGTTGTTGTGCTTGAATTTGAAAAGCACGGTGAGCGGGTCTTCGGCGACCACTTCGGCGACGTCGTTGTAGTAGCCGCGATACAGCGGCGCACCGTCCTTGATCAGGGTCTGGAAGCTGAACACCACATCTTCGGCACGAATCGGGTGACCGTCGTGGAAGCGCGCTTCGGGGCGCAGGTAGAAACGCACCCAGCTGTTGTCCGGGGCCTTTTCGATTTTGCCGGCGACCAGGCCGTATTCGGTGAACGGTTCATCCAGGCCCTGTTTGGCCAGGGTGTCGTAGATCAGTTCGATGTCGCCGGCGGACACGCCTTTGCTGATGAACGGGTTGAGGCTGTCGAAGCCACCGAATCCGGCCTGACGAAAGATCCCGCCCTTGGGCGCATCCGGGTTCACGTAGTCGAAATGCTTGAAGTCGGCCGGGTATTTCGGCGGCTCGTTATACAAGGTCAGGGCGTGTTGCGGGGCGGCGCAAGCCAGCCCGGCGAACAACAGGCCGCTGGCCTGCAGGAGCAGGGCACGTACGGGTTTCATCGATCTTTCTCCGAAGACTTCAGCCACCACGCGCTCAGGCCCAGGGTGTAAGGCGGCGTGGTGACAAAGGCGAACCGGTTGCGGTAAGCCAGGCGGTGATAATTGAGGTACCAGTTGGGAATGATGTAGTGCTGCCACAACAGCACGCGGTCCAGGGCTTTGCCGGCGGCCACCTGTTCATCGCGGGTCTGGGCGGCGAGCAATTGTTCAAGTAAATGATCGACCACCGGGTTGGCGATGCCCGCGTAATTCTTGCTGCCCTTGACCCCGACCTGGCTGGAATGGAAATACTGCCATTGCTCAAGGCCAGGGCTGAGGGTCTGGTTGAGGGTCATCAGGATCATGTCGAAATCGAACTGGTCGAGGCGCTGTTTGTACTGGGCGCGGTCTACCGTGCGCAGCCGGGCGTCGATGCCGATACTGGCGAGGTTCTCGACATAAGGCTGGAGGATGCGTTCCAGGTTCGGGTTGACCAGCAGGATTTCCAGGCGCAGCGATTGTCCGGCCGCGTTCTGTACGTGTTGGCCGTCGAGCTTCCAGCCGGCTTCGGCGAGCAGGCTCAGGGCCTTGCGCATGGTTTCCCTTGGAATGCCGCGCCCTTGGGTCTGCGGCAGGCTGAACGGCTCTGTAAGCAGCTTGGCGGGCAATTGCTCGCGGTAGGGCTTGAGTATCAGCCATTCATGCCCGACCGGAAGACCGGTGGCCGAGAACTCGCTGTTGGGGTAATAACTCATGGCGCGTTTGTAGGCGCCGCTGAACAGCGTGCGATTGGTCCACTCGAAGTCGAACATCAACCCCAGCGCTTCACGGACCCTGGCGTCGGAGTAGGCCGGTCGCCGGGTGTTCATGAACAGGCCCTGGCTCTGGGTCGGGATCTGATGCGGGATTTGCGCCTTGATGACGTCGCCCCGTCGCACGGCCGGGAAGTTGTAACCGTTTTGCCAGTTCTTCGCCTGATGCTCGATATAGATATCGAACTCGCCGGCCTTGAAGGCTTCGAACGCGACGTCACTGTCGCGGTAGAACTCGACTTCCATGCGGTCGACATTGTACTTGCCGCGATTGACCGGCAGGTCTTTGCCCCAGTAATCCTTGACCCGTTCGAACACGATCTGGCGCCCGGGCGTGACCGAGGTGATGCGATAGGGGCCGCTGCCCAGCGGCGGCTCGAAGGTGGTGGCCTTGAAGTCGCGACCTTTCCAGTAATGCTGCGGCAGCACCGGCAACTCGCCCAGGCGCAGGATCAGCAGCGGATTGCCCGCGCGCTTGAAAACAAAACGAATGCGCTGCGGGTTGAGCACGTCCACCCGCAACACTTCCTGAAGATTGGTGCGGTATTGCGGATGGCCTTCCTTGAGGAGCAATCGGTAGGAGAACGCAACGTCGTACGCGGTGATCGGCGTGCCATCGTGAAATCGTGCTTCGGGGCGCAGGTTGAACACCACCCAGCTGCGGTCTTCGCTGTATTCCACCGATTGGGCGATCAAGCCATAACTGGACGTCGGCTCGTCGCCGGACGGTGCGTATTGGCCTGTGCCGACCATCAGCGGTTCGTTCAGCTCATTGATGCCGTATTGCAGGAAATTCGCGGTGGAGACCGGGCTCGAGCCCTTGAATGTGTACGGGTTGAGCGTATCGAAGGTGCCAAACGCCATCACCCGCAACGTACCGCCCTTGGGCGCTTGCGGGTTGACCCAGTCGAAGTGGGTAAATCTGGCCGGGTACTTGAGTGTGCCGAACTGCGCATAACCATGGCTTTCGCTGATCGTCGCGCTTGCGGGGGAGCTCAAGGCCAGGCTGATCAGGAACAGGAGGAGGGGACGCTTCAAGTCAGAGATCCGATCCAGGCGGCTTGGGCTTTGTGGGCCGTACAGTAACAGCTTGTATGGACAGGAAAAAGATGGGGATTTAATGCAGGGTTAATTGCAAATGCGACAGGGCTGAAAACGCGAACCTGTGGCGAGGGGGCAAGCCCCCTCGTCACAAAAAGTTCTCAACCATCAAGCAAAAAAAAGCCCCTGAAGTCAGGGGCTCTTTATTAGTGTGGCGAAGCAACCGTCAGCATCTGCCCCGGCTTCAGCGCTTGGCCGACACGCGGATTCCAGCGTTTGAGGTGTTGCATTTCAACGTTGAAACGCTTGGCCACGATGTACAGCGAATCACCTTGCTGGACCTTGTATTGGGTCTGCGGCTTTTTGCTCTTCGTCTTGGCATTGGCTGCCACGACGGTGTTGATGCGTCCGTCGCTGCGCTTGGCCTTGTCCTGCATCACCAGCGTCTGGCCAACCTTCAAGTCCTTGCCGGTCAGCTTGTTCCAGCGTTGCAGGTCCTTGACCTCGACCTTGTTGGCCTTGGCGATGGTGCCGAGGTTGTCGCCACGTTTAACCCGGTAGGCGCGTTTCAAGGTGGCCAGCTGGGCATCGTCTACCCCTTCGAAAACCGGTTTGAGCGGCTTCTTGCTGATCAATTCTTCAGGACGCATGGTCGACAGGCTGGCGGTCAGCAGCTGCGCCTTGGACGTCGGCACCAGCAAATGCTGAGGACCGTCGATGGTCGTGCGCTGCTTGAAGGCCGGGTTGAGCTGGAACAGTTCGTCTTCGTCAATATTGGCCACCGCAGCGACCTTGGACAGGTCCATGCGCTGGTTGATTTCGACGACCTGGAAGTACGGTTCGTTGGCGATCGGGTTGAGGTTCACGCCGTAGGCTTCCGGCGCCAGCACCACTTGCGACAAGGCCAGCAGCTTCGGCACATAGGCCTGGGTTTCGGCCGGCAGCGGCAGGTTCCAGTAATCGGTGGGCAGGCCGAGCCTTTCGTTGCGCTCGATGGCCCGGCTGACCGTACCTTCACCGGCGTTGTAGGCCGCCAGGGCCAGCAGCCAGTCGCCGTTGAACATGTCGTGCAGGCGGGTCAGGTAATCCATGGCCGCGGTGGTCGAGGCGGTGATATCGCGACGGCCATCATAGAAACGGGTCTGACGCAGGTTGAAGTAACGCCCGGTGGACGGAATGAATTGCCACAAGCCCACCGCATCGGCCCGGGAATAGGCCATCGGGTTGTAGGCGCTTTCAATCACTGGCAGCAGCGCCAGCTCCAGCGGCATGTTGCGTTCTTCAAGGCGTTCGACGATGTAATGGATGTACAGGCTGCCGCGTTCGCCAGCGTTTTCGAGGAAAGAAGGATTGCTGGCGAACCACAGGCGCTGTTGTTCGATGCGCGGGTTGACGCCCAGGCCTTCCTGCAGCTGGAAGCCCTGGCGCATGCGCTCCCAGACGTCCTGTGGAATTTGCGGGGTCGGCTTTTCGCTGAGCCAGATAGGCTTCTGTTTGGCTCGAGCGGCGATATTGGGAGTGTGGGCCGCGTCGGTCTGCGGCACATGGCTGGAACAGCCCGCCAATGTGGCGGACACAGCCACCGCTATGGCTTGAGCCAAGCGGGTCAATGCGTCTGAATTGATGGCTTTACGAATAGATGACGACATTGGCTGGAAGTAAGTTCCGGGCAAAAATGTCGGGCGATTCTAGAAAGCGCACCCCCTGCGGTCAACCATTCAGATTTTTCGTTCCAACGGCAAAGCGGTTTAGAACGTATCTTTCCAAGCACGCAAGGCAGCAAAAACCGCACTGGGAGCCCGGTTATGGACGCCGTTCCGTTCGTCCACTTTTTCTTTAACGGATGTTTCGCCGGTGCGCAAAAACGGGTTTGTCTGCTTTTCAAGGCCCAGCGTAGAGGGCAGCGTGATGATTCCGGCTTCCCGTTGTTCGGTGACTTTGGCCAGGCGTTCGGCGGTGTGTGGGTTGCCGGGTTCGACCGCTGCGGCGAAGCGCAGATTGCTCAAGGTGTATTCATGGGCGCAATAGACCCGCGTATCCTCGGGAAGAGAGGCGAGGCGCGTCAGCGACGTGTGCATTTGCTCGGGCGTACCTTCGAACAGGCGCCCGCAACCGGCGGCGAACAGGGTGTCACCGCAAAACAGCGTTCCCAAGTGGTAGAAGGCGATGTGCCCCAGGGTATGGCCCGGAACTTCGATTACATCGAAGTCCCAACCCAGCACGTTGATGCGATCGTTATCCTTGAGCGCGACTTCCCGCGCCGGGATGGTTTCGCTGGCCGGTCCGTAGACCTTCGCGTCTGTCGCTTTTTTCAGTTGTTCGACGCCGCCGACATGGTCGTGATGATGGTGAGTGATCAGAATGTCACTCAGCACCCAGCCCGGATGGGCGGCAAGCCAAGCCTGCACCGGCGCGGCATCGCCCGGATCGACCACGGCGCAGCGCCGGGTTTCGGGGTCTTGTAACAACCAGATGTAGTTGTCGGTGAAGGCGGGCAGGGCTGTGATCTGTATCATCGTCGGATTCGCCAAGCTGAAAACAATGGCGCATCTTAGAACTTCCTGGCGCGTTGGAGAATGCAATGACCGATAAAGCGTTCGCTCAGGCTGATCCTGACTGGCTGGCCTTGATCAGCGCAGCCCGTGAATGGCTGTCCGGCCCCCTCGGACAATTTCTGCTGGACGAAGAGCGCCGCATGCTCGATGACGAGTTGGGACGCTTCTTTGGTGGCTATCTGGTGCATTACGGTCCTTCGGCCGAGACACCGCCGTCGGCACCGCAAGTCCAGCGCAATGTGCGGCTCGGCGCGCCGTTGCCGGGTGTCGAAATCGTCTGTGAGGAACAAGCCTGGCCGTTGAGCGAGCATGCCGCCGATGTGGTGGTGCTGCAGCATGGTCTGGATTTCTGCCTGTCTCCTCACGGTTTGCTGCGGGAAGCTGCAAGCAGCGTGCGCCCCGGCGGGCATTTGCTGATTGTCGGAATCAACCCCTGGAGCACCTGGGGTTTGCGTCACGTGTTCGCCCATGACGCCTTGCGCAAGGCCCGTTGCATTTCTCCGTCACGGGTCGGTGACTGGCTGAACCTGTTGGGCTTCGCGCTGGAGAAACGCCGCTTCGGATGCTATCGTCCGCCGCTTGCGTCCCCCGCCTGGCAAGCCCGTCTGGCCGGTTGGGAGCGCAAGGCCGGTGACTGGCAATTGTCTGGCGGCGGCTTCTATTTATTGGTGGCGCGCAAGATTGTGGTGGGCCTGCGTCCGCTTCGTCAGGAACGTCGCGAACCGATGGGCAAGCTGATTCCCTTGCCGATGGCCAAGGTCAACCGACGCAATATCGAACCGTAATACCTGTTTTTATTCCCGGCCGGGTTTGTCCCGGCCTCGGGCATCGTCGATCGCTGATCGGCGAGCCACCGCATTTTCTGGATAGATTGGCATGAGCGATAGCGTAGAACTCTTCACCGACGGCGCCTGCAAGGGCAATCCCGGTCCTGGCGGCTGGGGCGCATTGCTGGTGTGCAAGGGCGTTGAAAAAGAACTCTGGGGCGGCGAAGCCAATACCACCAACAACCGCATGGAACTGATGGGCGCGATCCGCGGGCTGGAAGAGCTCAAGCGTTCCTGCGACGTGCTGCTGGTGACCGACTCCCAGTACGTGATGAAAGGCATCAACGAGTGGATGGACAACTGGAAGAAGCGCGGCTGGAAAACGGCGGCGAAAGAGCCGGTGAAAAACGCAGACCTGTGGAAGCTGCTGGATGAACAGGTCAACCGTCACAACGTCACCTGGAAATGGGTGCGCGGGCATATTGGCCATCACGGCAACGAACGGGCCGACCAGTTGGCTAACCGTGGCGTGGATGAAGTGCGCGGGTACAAGCAGGCCTGAATCGGTTTCTACCGACGCACCGCGTTATCGTTCTTCGCGAGCAAGCCCGCTCCCACCTTCGATCTCGAGTGAAATCAAAATGTGGTTACACCCACAATTTAATGTGGGAGCGGGCTTGCTCGCGAAGAACGATAACGCGGTATACCGTTGGAAATCACAGCATCAAAATCGCGGCAGCCAGTTGTTGGTCTGAGTACTTTTCGGCTATTGCACCGCGAATCCGCTCAAATGCCGCTTCAATCCGCGCCCCGCGGATTTCCCCTTCGCTTGCCACAAACGCTGCCGCGTCATCCTTGGCGGCTAGCACGATTTTGTCATCCTTGAATGATCCGCTGGTGCCCTTGGACGAACTCAAGGTCAGGCTCAGCGTGATATCCGTGCTGATGACAAAACTGGTGGCCTGAGCGCCCGAGCTCAACAAGCAGGTACTCAACACAAGAAGCTGTGCACTCTTCATGACATTTCAAACCCTTGGGAATCAAGGGGCGCACGCTATCAAGCGGTTGTTCGCCAGGCTTTATGAACATTGCTAATGATTGTTAAAAACTGCATGAGCGTCAGTCATTTGCCTGTGTGCGCTGCAGATCCCATGAGCGTGTTAACATCGCCGCTTTTGCACGATTGACCCGTTGAGAGCTGAGCACTGATGGCCACCAGATCCGTTGTACTCGATACCGAAACCACCGGCATGCCGGTGACCGACGGCCACCGGATTATCGAAATCGGTTGTGTCGAGTTGATCGGTCGGCGCCTGACGGGCCGGCACTTTCACGTTTACCTGCAACCGGACCGCGAAAGTGATGAAGGCGCCATCGGCGTCCACGGCATCACCAACGAATTCCTGGTGGGCAAGCCGCGCTTCACTGAAGTGGCCGATGAGTTTTTCGAATTCATCAAGGGCGCGCAGCTGATCATCCATAACGCGGCGTTCGACGTTGGTTTCATCAACAACGAATTCGCCCTGATGGGTCAGCACGATCGTGCTGACATCACGCAACACTGCTCGATCCTCGACACCCTGATGATGGCCCGGGAACGTCACCCGGGGCAGCGCAACAGCCTCGACGCCTTGTGCAAACGTTATGGCGTCGACAACTCCGGCCGTGAACTTCACGGCGCCTTGCTCGACTCCGAGATTCTCGCCGACGTTTACCTGACCATGACCGGCGGCCAGACCAGCCTGTCGCTGGCCGGTAACGCGTCCGACGGCAATGGCTCCGGCGAAGGTGCCGACAACTCCGCCACCGAAATCCGCCGCTTGCCGGCCGACCGTCAGCCGACGCGGATCATTCGTGCCAGCGAAGACGACCTCGCCCGGCATGTGGCGCGGATGGAAGCCATCGCCAAATCTGCTGGCGCCCCGGCACTGTGGGTGCAGCTCGCCGAGGCTGAAGCTCAGGCCTGAAACCGTCGACGAGTTGAAAGGGCTTTTGTATCGAGTGAGCTTGCTCCCTCGCCACAGGTAATCTCACTGAGCGTTTAGGTTGCTGGCCACATGATGGTGCACTCTCTGACCTGCTTCGGGGCATTACATTCGCCACATCCGCCTCAACCCTCTACCCTGAGGGTATTGGCAGGCCAAGGCCTGCCGCCTCAGGACACTGAGCCCCATGTACAAAGATTTGAAATTCCCGGTCCTGATCGTCCACCGCGATATCAAGGCCGACACCGTCGCCGGTGATCGCGTGCGTGGCATCGCCCGGGAGCTGGAGCAGGAAGGTTTCAGCATTGTCTCGGCAGTGGATTACGCCGAAGGGCGACTGGTCGCGTCGACCCATCATGGTCTCTCGTGCATGTTGATCGCCGCCGAAGACCCCAGCGCCAACTCTCATCTGTTGCAGAACATGGCCGAATTGATCAGCCTGGCGCGGGTGCGTGCGCCGGACTTGCCGATCTTCGCCCTGGGCGAACAAGTGACGCTGGAAAACGCCCCGGCCGACGCCATGGACGAGCTCAATCAATTGCGCGGCATTCTTTATCTGTTCGAAGACACCGTGCCGTTTCTGGCGCGGCAGGTTGCCCGAGCCGCGCGTAAATACCTGGATGGCCTGCTGCCACCGTTCTTCAAGGCTTTGGTGCAACACACCGCCGACTCCAATTATTCCTGGCACACGCCCGGGCATGGCGGCGGCGTGGCGTATCACAAGAGCCCGGTGGGGCAGGCGTTCCATCAGTTTTTCGGGGAAAACACCCTGCGTTCGGATTTGTCGGTGTCGGTGCCCGAACTGGGTTCGCTGCTCGATCACACCGGCCCGCTGGCCGAGGCTGAGGCGCGGGCGGCGCGCAACTTCGGCGCCGATCACACTTTTTTCGTGATCAACGGCACCTCGACCGCCAACAAGATCGTCTGGCATTCCATGGTTGCTCGCGATGACCTAGTGCTGGTGGACCGCAATTGCCACAAGTCGGTGTTGCACTCGATCATCATGACCGGCGCGATTCCGCTGTACCTGTGCCCGGAGCGCAACGAACTGGGGATCATCGGCCCGATTCCGCTGAGCGAATTCAGCCGCGAGTCGATCCAGGCCAAGATCGACGCCAGCCCGCTGACCAAGGGGCGCGCACCCAAGGTCAAACTGGCGGTGGTGACCAATTCCACTTACGACGGACTCTGTTACAACGCCGAGCTGATCAAGCAAAGCCTGGGCAACAGCGTCGAAGTGCTGCATTTCGATGAGGCCTGGTATGCCTACGCGGCATTTCACGAGTTCTTCGCCGGGCGTTACGGCATGGGCACTTCCCGCAGCGATGACAGCCCGCTGGTGTTCACCACCCATTCCACGCACAAACTGTTGGCGGCGTTCAGTCAGGCTTCGATGATTCATGTCCAGGACGGTGGCGCGCGGCAGCTGGACCGCGACCGTTTCAACGAAGCGTTCATGATGCACATCTCCACCTCGCCGCAGTACAGCATCATTGCGTCGCTGGACGTGGCATCGGCCATGATGGAAGGCCCGGCCGGTCGTTCCCTGTTACAAGAAATGTTCGATGAAGCCTTGAGTTTCCGTCGGGCGCTGGCGAATCTGCGACAGCACATTGCTGCCGACGACTGGTGGTTTTCGATCTGGCAACCGCCGTCGGTGGAAGGCATCGAGCGCGTCATCACTGAAAACTGGTTATTGCAGCCCGATGCCGACTGGCACGGGTTTGGTGGCGTGACCGACGACTATGTGCTGCTCGATCCGGTCAAGGTCACCCTGGTGATGCCGGGCCTGACGGCGGGCGGAGCGTTGAGCGAGCGCGGGATTCCGGCGGCGGTGGTCAGCAAGTTCCTGTGGGAGCGCGGGCTGGTGGTCGAGAAGACGGGTTTGTATTCATTCCTGGTGCTGTTTTCCATGGGGATCACCAAGGGCAAATGGAGCACGCTGTTGACCGAGTTACTGGAATTCAAGCGCAGCTATGACGCCAATGTCAGCCTGTCGACCTGTCTGCCGTGCGTGGCGCAGCAGGACGGCGCGCGTTACAAGGGGATGGGCTTGCATGATCTGTGCGATCAACTGCATGCCTGTTACCGCAGCAATGCCACGGCCAAACATCTCAAGCGCATGTACACGGTGCTGCCGGAAATCGCCATGAAGCCGGCCGACGCCTATGATCAACTGGTGCGTGGCGAAGTGGAGGCAGTGTCGATCGATGCGCTGGACGGCCGCATCGCTGCGGTGATGCTGGTGCCGTACCCGCCGGGGATCCCGTTGATCATGCCCGGCGAACGCTTTACCGAGTCGACCCGCTCGATCATCGATTACCTGGCGTTTGCCCGCACGTTCGACAGCAGTTTCCCGGGGTTCGTCGCCGATGTGCACGGCTTGCAACACGAAGACGAGGGCAATGGGCGGCATTACACCGTCGATTGCATCAAGGAATGAGGACCTTTCCCAGTATGCAACCGGTCATGAATCCGAAATACCCAGGGCTGTCGGTGCGCGTTGCCGACGAGGGTTTCGCCGCTTATATCTGGGGCAGTGATTTCAGTTTTGAAGTCGCCGCCTATGGCGCCGCCGAAATCGGTAAACCGGTGGAGCAATGGCCGGTGACGCCGATCACCCCTTACCGCAAGTGCTACGGCATTGATCCCGAGGAATTCAGCAGTTTCCGCGATGCCGCCGACAGTGCGATTTTTATGGCTTATCTCGACGATGAGCCGGTGGGTCACCTGGTGGTCAGCACCAACTGGAACGGCTTTGCCCACATCGACGAGCTGGCGGTGCATGCGCCGGCCCGGCGACATGGCGTGGCCAAGGCGCTGCTGGATGTGGCGCAGTTCTGGAGCCGCAAGAAGAAACTGCCGGGCATCATGCTCGAAACCCAGAACAACAACCTGGGGGCCTGCCGGCTCTATGAGCGTTGCGGGTATGTGATTGGCGGCGTCGATCATCTGCGCTATCGCGGCATCGACCCCAATACCGCCGAGATCGCCTTGTTCTGGTATCGATTGTTCGATAACCCGCTGGAAAACCCGATCAGCTCGCCAACATCGCCACGGCTTGTTCCGTGACGATATCCAGCAAGGCCTGAGCGGCCGGGGAAGGCTCGCCGTTCTTCAGGGTCAGGGCGTAGACGCTGATCGGTACGGCGGGCGCCAGCGGGCAGGCATCCAGACCTGCGGATTTGGCCCCGAGTGCGGTGAACGGGTCGACAATCGCCAGGCCTTCACCGGCCTCGACCATGCTGCGCATCATCTGGTGCGTCTGAACCCGGGTGTGGACGACGGGGGCAGGGCGCAGCCCGTGCAATTTGTTGTCGAGCACCGGGCTCAGCGGATCGTGACCTTCCAGGCCGACCATCGACTGGCCCGCGAGGTCTTGCAGCGAAATGTACTTCTGCTTCGGTTGCAGCCAGCCGTGGGGCGCCAACAGTTGCAATTTGCCCTGGGCAATGACCTGGCAATGAATGTCCGCGTGATCGGGGTCGTGCAGGCTCAGGCCCAGATCGCTTTCGCGCAGCAGCAGGCTTCGGACGATGTCGCGGGTGGGTTGGCTCAACAGGCTGCAAGGCACGTCGGGCAGACGCCGGCGCAGGGCCGCAATGCTCTGGGGCAACAACTGTTGAGCCAGAGGCGGCGTGCAAATGATGCGAAGGGGCGGGGCCTGATACTGCCTGAGGCTGCTGGCCAGGCGCTGCACCGGTTCGAGCGCCTCATAGACGTGGGCGATTTCGACCTGTAACTCCCGCGCCTCGCGCGTGGCCTGCAAGCGTCCACGCACGCTGGAAAACAACATGAAGCCCAACTGACTCTCAGCGTCACGCAGAATGCTTTCGACCTCGGCCACTGGCAGCTGCAACCATTCGGCGGCGGTGCCCAGGTGACCGGTCTGCAGAAGCGCGTGTATCACTTCGATATGACGTAAACGCATGCGTGAAGTCCATGTTCAGCAGGTGGGGGAGTCAGTGGCTGAATCCTAACCCAAGTCCGCGCATAAGACTTCTGCTCATAACGCGAGGTTATGAGGCGACGTTGGTTTCCGGCAGGTTGCCGACATAGGTGTCGGGTTCGCGCACGATGGTCACATCCGATTGCACCAGCAAAAACTGGTTGTCATCGAGTTTCCTTACGCGATCGCCAATGGCCAGCTTGTAAGTGGTGACAGGCTCGGAGCCGGCGAGACCGTCTGCCGACGGGGTGGATTCCTGGAACTCATGCACGGAATAGACACGGCCTTCCGCGTCTCTTGCATGGAACTGACCGACGAGTACTGCTGCCATCTGCTTAGAACCTCTGGAGATAAATCACTCAATTTGCGGTTCTGTAGACCGTGGTTGGGCGAGGTAAGTTTTCCTACAGGAAAAAAATAGTCAGGGACGGCATTTTCGGTCGTCCGCTGTGTGATTCGTCATCTATAACTACAAGCTCTTCCATCGGACAGTCGAGAATCTTCCATGAGCAACGTCTATACGATCGCCGTTCTGGTCGGCAGCTTGAGAAAGGAATCGATCAATCGCAAGGTGGCATTGGCCCTGGCCGATCTGGCGCCTGCGAATCTCAAGCTGAACATCATCGAAATTGGCGACTTGCCGCTGTACAACGAAGACATCGATGGTGCTTCACCGCCGGCAGCCTACAGCACTTTCCGGCAACAAGTGAGTTCATCCGACGCGTTGCTGTTCGTCACCCCGGAATACAACCGTTCGGTACCGGCGCCTCTTAAGAATGCGATCGATGTCGGTTCGCGGCCCTACGGCAAGAGCGCCTGGGGTGGCAAGCCGGGAGCGGTGATCAGCGTTTCACCGGGGGCGATCGGCGGGTTTGGCGCCAACCACCATCTGCGCCAGTCGATGGTATTTCTCGATGTGCCGTGCATGCAGCAGCCGGAAGCGTACCTGAGCGGCGCCGGTTCGGCCTTCGATGAGGCGGGTAAGTTGTCCGAGACGGTCAAGCCGTTCTTGCAGAAATTCATTGATGCCTATGGGCAGTGGGTCGAGCAGCACAAGAAAGTCTGACAAACCCGCAATCCCCTGTAGGAGCGTGCGGTGCGGCGATCCGACTTGCCCGCGAAAGCGGCGTCACATCCACCATAGATACTGAATGTGACGGCCCCTTCGCGGGCAAGCCTCGCTCCTACAAGGCTTTTAGTAGTCGGCTACAGATCATCATTTCCATTTCCGACAGCCATGCGGCGGATTGCTCCGCCGCCGCTTGTGCGGTAACGCAATAACGACGTCCGCCCCAAGCCATGATCACCCAGGCGTCGATGGTTGTTTCTGACGGCTGGGTGGGCAGGTCGCTACAGGCTGCAAAGGCCTCGCGCCATTTTTGCGATAACTCCTGGAACACCCGTCGGTGATGTTTGGATTCGGCGATCTGGTATTCCAAAGCCAGCACTTCATGATTGAACAGTGGCTGCCCGGCACCGCTCGGGTCGCACGTCAGGCGTACCAGGCGTTTGATTCGGGCTGGCCAGGCCAGATCGTTTGCGCGTACGACGTGTTCATCCAGGTTTTGTATCAAGGTTTCCAGCCAATGTCGGATGTACCCCGACAGCAGGGCTTCCTTGCTCGGGAAATAGTCGTACAGCGTGCCGATCGCAACACCTGCTTCCAGCGCCACTTCGCGAGTGGTCAACCCCGACCAGCCGTCGCGCAGCCAAATCCGAACAAACGCCTCGTAAATCGCCTCGACGGTGAAAATCGCCCGGGCCTGACTCGGCCGTTTCAACGGTTTTGCACGGGGATTGAGGGTGGGGACGCTGCCCCTGGAGTTTCCGAACCCGCTCTTCATCGGCTGCCACTACTCTGGTGCTACCCGCCATTCACTCGCAGCAGGAGTTGGAAAGATGCAAAGTCCGAGCACGGTAACACGGCTGATCACCCGCAAAAACGACCTCGACCAGAGTCGAATCGAACAGGAGCAGCGGAGTCTGATTCCGGCTGACGGGGAGGTGATCCTGAAGATCGACCGCTGTGCATTGACCACCAACAACATTACTTACGCCGCGTATGGCGATTCGATGAACTACTGGGGGTTCTTTCCTACGGGGCTGGCTGAATGGGGCCACATACCGGCCTGGGGTTTTGCCGATGTGATTGCTTCGACGGTTGAGGGCGTAAAGGCAGGAGAGCGCTTCTACGGCTATTTTCCGATTGCCAGCCATCTATGGATGCGTCCGGAGCGTGTCACTGAGCGTGGTTTCTATGATGCTGCGCAACATCGGCAGGCGCTGACCTCGGCCTACAATCAATACACCCGATGCAGTTGGGATTCGTACTACAGCCCGGAAACCGAAAACCTGCAGATTTTGCTCAAGCCGCTGTTTCTGACCTCATCAATGCTGGCGGATTTCCTGCAGGACAATCAGTTCTTCGGCGCGACTCGACTGGTGTTCTCCAGTGCTTCAAGCAAAACCGCCTACGGCACGGCGGTGTGCCTGGACAATCTGTCCGGTCTGGAACGAGTGGCGCTGACATCCGCTGGTAACAAGGCGTTTGTCGAGAAGCTCGGTTGTTATGAGCGAACAGTGTCCTACACAGAACTGGCGAGCCTGGCCAATGACCGGCCAACGCTCTATGTGGATTTCTCCGGCGACCTGGATTTACGTGACCGGGTGCACCAGCATTTTGCCGGGCAGCTGGTTTACAGCTGTTTCGCCGGATCAGCGCAAAGTACCGATGAAGCTCGGCTGACGGCCATCGAGGGGCCTCAGCCGGTGTTTTTTTTCGCACCGATTCAGATCCGCAAGCGCAATGCCGATTGGGGCCCGGAAGGTGTCAGCCGGCATATTGGTGAGGGCTTGCAGCGTTTTTATCGACAAGTGACCGCGGTGGAGAATCCGTTGCTGGAAGTGGTTGAGAGTGAGGGCTATGAAGCGGCGCAGAGCGTTATTTCCCGGTTGTTTCATGGGCAGGTCGCGCCGGTGGAGGGGCATGTGATTCGGTTGTGAATTGATTTTGGACCCGGCTCCCTCGCCACAAGAGGGAGCCCCGGAAACTTTGCTTTACTGAATATTCGAAATTCCATATATTTCACGCCTCGTTTGTCTGGAGGCGTGTCCCTAATGTCCGATTCCCATGGTCCCGTCGATATTTTCAAGGCCCTGGCCGATGACACCCGCAGTCGCATCGCCCTGTTGATCGCCCGCGAAGGCGAATTGTGCGTGTGCGAGTTGACCGCCGGGCTGGACCTCAGCCAACCGAAGATCTCTCGTCATCTGGCGCAACTGCGCAGCAACGGGCTGCTGGCGGATCGTCGTCAGGGGCAATGGGTGTTTTATCGCCTGCATCCGCAACTATCACCGTGGGTCATCACGCTGTTGCAGGGAGCGCTGGCCGCCAACGTTGAATGGCTCGCCGCTGACGTCGCCCGATTGCAGGCCATGGCTGATCGCCCAGTGCGCTGCTGCTAACCCCCGATTTCTTTTGAAGGCTGCTTTGCATGCTCATAGCGTCGTTGATTTTCCTGCTGACCATCACCCTCGTGATCTGGCAACCCAAAGGCCTCGGTGTCGGTTGGAGCGCGGTATTCGGCGCCGTGCTCGCACTGGTTTTCGGGGTGGTGCACCTGACTGACATTCCGCTGGTGTGGCAGATCATCTGGAACGCCACCGGCACCTTTGTTGCGCTGATCATCATCAGTCTGTTGCTGGACGAGGCGGGCTTTTTCGCTTGGGCGGCGCTGCACGTGGCGCGTTGGGGGCGAGGCAGTGGCCGCAAGTTGTTTGCCTACATGGTGCTGCTCGGCGCGCTGGTGTCGGCGCTGTTTGCCAATGACGGCGCGGCGCTGATCCTTACGCCGATCGTGATTTCCATGTTGCTGGCGTTGCGCTTTTCGCCAGCGGCAACGCTGGCGTTCGTGATGGGCGCCGGGTTCATCGCCGACACGGCCAGTCTGCCATTGGTGGTGTCGAACCTGGTGAACATCGTTTCCGCGGACTTCTTCCACATCAGCTTCAATCGCTACGCGGCGGTAATGATCCCGGTCAATCTGGTCAGCGTCGCCGCGACGCTGGCGGTATTGATGTGGTTCTTCCGGCGCGACATTCCCAAGGATTACGATCCGGAGCAACTGGCGCATCCGGCCAGCGCCATCCACGACAAGGCGACCTTTTTCGCGGGTTGGGCGGTATTGCTGATCCTGTTGCTCGGCTGTTTTGCGCTGGAACCGCTGGGTATTCCCATCAGTGCCATTTCGGCGGTGTGCGCGGCGTTGTTGCTGGCCATTGCAGCCCGCGGCCATAAGATTTCCACGCGCAAGGTGATGAAAGAAGCGCCGTGGCAGATCGTGATTTTCTCGCTGGGCATGTATCTGGTGGTCTATGGACTGCGCAACGCCGGGCTCACTGGCTATCTGGCGGGTTGGCTGGACGGATTTGCCGGTTATGGCGTCTGGGGTGCAGCGATGGGCACCGGTGTGCTGACGGCGTTGCTGTCGTCGATGATGAACAATCTGCCGACGGTGCTGATTGGTCTGCTGTCGATCGATGCCAGTCAGGCAACCGGCGTGGTGAAGGAGGCGATGATCTACGCCAACGTCATTGGCAGTGACCTGGGGCCGAAAATCACACCGATCGGCAGCCTGGCGACGTTGTTGTGGCTGCATGTGCTGCAGCGCAAGAATATCCGGATCGGCTGGGGGTATTACTTCAAGGTCGGGATTGTGTTGACGGTGCCGGTGTTGCTGGTGACGTTGGCGGCGTTGGCTGTGCGGTTGTCTGTCTAGACCGGGTTGGCCTCTTCGCGAGCAAGCCCGCTCCCACATTAGATCTGTGACAATAAGAAGATCCAATGTGGGAGCGGGCTTGCTCGCGAAGAGGCCGGTACAGACGCGACAAATCTCAACCACTGCCCGGCACATTCGGCCAAAGATCCGCCACCAGAAACAACCGCTCCGCTTCCTCCCAATCCCCATCGGCATTCTCGATCAACCGCACCAGCAACTGCGCCGGCGCCAGCGGTTCCAGATCGCTGAGCCACGCCTGCAGTTGTTCGGTGTTCCAGGTCTGCTCCACGGGATAATGCGCCGGCGCCAGCCAGGCATGGCGGGGCAGGGGTTGCCAGCGCCCGAAAGGACGCTGTGCGACAAAATCCTTCCAGTCCTTTTGATGCAGCCAGCTACCGCGCAAATGCTGCGGGTGCGCGCCGTCCGGTGAATCTGATTGCCCCGGCCACGGGTACAACAAATACCCGCCCAGCCACAAATGTGCACTGAACTGCTGAATGTCCAGCGCTGCCAGCACTTCGCGGCTCTCCGGCCGGGCGGAAATCGGCAGCTGATGCTGGCTCAAGTGCGCCAGTTTACGGTCCAGCCGATCGTGGCAGCCCGGCCCTAGCCATAGCGCCGTGTTGCGACCGTCGCCCTCTTGCGGGCCGAGGTAAAGCTTGATTGCCAGTTCCAGGTGATGCACGCCGTCGCGATCACGCAGCAGCATGTCCAGTTCGCCGAGGGTGTGGCCCTCGCGGCGGATCGGCATATTGGCGGCAATCAGATCGATGCCCGGCGCATGGCGCACGGCGTATTGCCACAGCCGTTCATAGTACAGACCCAGGCGTCGGGTGCGGGCCTGGGCCAGCCAGTGCAGCAGGTCATAGCTGTCGCGATCCAGTTGCCGCAACCAGAGTTCCAGCCGTTCCGGCGCCTGGACCCAGTCACTGCCGGCCAGCGGATGGCGTTGCGGCCACGGCGTGACCTCGAGCATCGGCGGCGCGAGGATGACCCACGCCAGGTCGCGCACCTCAGGGTGACGCAACTGGTGGGGTAACTGCAGCAAATCGGGAAATAGGATCATCTTGCGAGCATAGCCCTAAACATGAGTACACCCTTGTGGCTGAAAGGATTTTGTCTATCCCGCGCTTTCGCCCATAATCGTGTTTTTCGTCGCCGCAGACCCCCGCAGGAGCCCCATGGAGCAATTTCGTAATATCGGCATCATCGGTCGCCTGGGCAGTTCACAGGTGCTGGATACCGTCCGCCGACTGAAACGGTTTCTGCTCGATCGTCACCTGCACGTGATCCTCGAAGACACCATCGCCGAAGTGCTGCCGGGTCATGGCCTGCAAACTTCGTCGCGCAAGATGCTGGGTGAAGTCTGTGACATGGTGATTGTGGTCGGTGGTGACGGCAGCCTGCTCGGCGCCGCGCGCGCACTGGCCCGGCACAATATTCCGGTGCTCGGCATCAACCGGGGCAGCCTGGGTTTCCTCACCGATATCCGCCCGGACGAGCTCGAAGTCAAAGTCGCCGAAGTGCTCGACGGCCACTACCTGGTGGAAAACCGCTTCCTGCTGCAGGCCGAAGTCCGGCGCCACGCCGAGGCGATCGGCCAGGGCGATGCACTGAACGATGTGGTGCTGCACCCCGGCAAATCGACGCGGATGATCGAGTTCGAGCTGTACATCGACGGCCAGTTCGTCTGCAGCCAGAAAGCCGACGGCCTGATCGTCGCCACCCCGACCGGTTCGACCGCTTACGCGCTGTCGGCGGGTGGCCCGATCATGCACCCCAAGCTTGACGCTATTGTGATTGTGCCCATGTACCCCCATACCTTGTCAGGCAGGCCGATTGTGGTCGATGGCAACAGTGAGCTGAAAATCGTCGTGTCCAAGGATATGCAGATCTACCCGCAAGTCTCCTGTGACGGGCAGAACCACTTCACCTGCGCGCCGGGTGACACCATTACCATCAGCAAGAAAGCGCAGAAGCTGCGGCTGATTCACCCGCTCGACCACAACTATTACGAAGTCTGCCGGACCAAGCTCGGCTGGGGCAGCAAGTTGGGGGGTGGAGGCGACTGATGCTCGATCCCGCGCGAAGTTACGACCTGATCGGTGACGTGCACGGTTGCGCTCTGACCCTTGAGCACTTGCTCGACCGTCTCGGTTATCACAAACAAGGTGGTGTCTGGCGGCATCCGTCGCGCATGGCGGTGTTTGTCGGTGACATCATCGACCGTGGCCCGCGGATTCGCGAGGCGCTGCACATCGTTCACGACATGGTCGAGGCTGGCCAGGCGCTGTGCATCATGGGCAACCACGAATTCAACGCCCTCGGCTGGAGCACACCGGCGCCTCCGGGCAGCGGCAAGCAGTTCGTTCGTGAACACACCCCGCGTCATGCGCGCCTGCTGGGCGAAACCCTGACGCAGTTTGAAGATCACCCCGGCGACTGGCATGACTTCCAGCAATGGTTCTATGAGTTGCCGCTGTTTCTGGATGCCGGACGTTTCCGCGTGGTGCACGCCTGCTGGGATTCGAGCCTGATCGAGCCGTTGCGCGCGCTGTTTCCCGATGGCTGCGTCGATGAGCATTTCCTCCAGGCGTCGGCCGTGCCGGGCAGTTTTGCCTGCACCGTGTTCGACCGCTTGCTGCGCGGCACCGACATGCGTCTGCCCCACGGGTTGACCATGACCAGCGGCGATGGCCTGACACGTTCGTTCTTCCGCACCAAGTTCTGGGAAGACGACCCGCAAACCTATGGAGACATCGTGTTCCAGCCTGACGCCTTACCGGAACCCGTGGCCCGAACGCCGCTGTCGTCCACTGAAAAAAACACCTTGCTGCGCTATGGCGTTGACGAACCGTTGTTGTTCGTCGGCCACTATTGGCGCAGCGGTAAACCGGCGCCGATCCGCCCGAACCTGGCTTGCCTGGATTACAGCGCAGTGCTCTACGGCAAGCTGGTTGCCTATCGCCTGGACCAGGAAACCCGGCTCGATCCGCACAAGTTTGTCTGGGTCGATGTGGAACGGCCCGAGGTGTTGCGATGAGCGCTGTTGCCGTATTACGCCTGCCGCTGGCGGTGGATCTGAGCGGTTTCGTCAAATTGCTGCAACGCATGCAGGTGCCGCACCGGGTCAGCGAAGAGCAGGGCGAGCAGGTCCTGTGGGTGCCCGCCAATATCAGTGAAGACGTTCGTGCCTTGTACGAGCGTTTCCCGGCGGGCGATCCCGATCAGCAACTGGACATTCCGGTGGCGACCACCCGAAAGCGTCCCGGTTTCGTCGAGCAATTGCGTCACGCCAAAGCAACTGCGCTGGTGCTGTTGCTCAGCCTGATCGTCGGCGCGGTGACGCTGCTGGGTGAAAACCTAGACACGATGCACTGGTTCACCTTCCTCGATTTCCGGGTGATCGGCGAGTACATCCATTTCACGCCACTGGCCGACAGCCTGGCGGCCGGGCAGTGGTGGCGTCTGGTGACGCCGATGCTGATCCACTTCGGTTTCCTGCACCTGGCCATGAATGGCATGTGGTATTGGGAGCTGGGGCGGCGCATCGAGTCGCGCCAAGGCGGCATCAACCTGATCGGCCTGACCTTGCTGTTCGCCCTGGTGTCCAATTACGCCCAGTTCGTTTTCAGCGGCCCGACCCTGTTTGGCGGCTTGTCCGGTGTGCTGTACGGCCTCCTCGGGCATTGCTGGATCTTCCAGATTCTGTCGCCGAACCGGGCTTATCGCCTGCCGCGCGGCGTGCTGGTGATGATGCTGGTGTGGCTGCTGCTGTGCCTGTCCGGGCTGGTCTCGCTGATCGGCTTCGGTGAAATTGCCAACGCCGCCCACGTCGGCGGGTTGCTCGTCGGATGCTTGACCGGTTTGTTGGGCGGTTTGTACAACCGCCGTAAACTGGCCGTCCAAAATCGTATGTGAATCAAAGAGCGCGGAGACCTTGATGTCCTCTTTTAACGAAATGATCAAAAACATCACGCCGGATATCTACCAGAGCCTGAAACTGGCGGTGGAAATCGGCAAATGGTCGGACGGTGGCAAGCTCACCGCCGAGCAACGCGAACTGTCGCTGCAAGCGATGATCGCCTGGGAAGTCCAGAACCTGCCGGAAGAAGAGCGCACGGGCTACATGGGCCCGCAGGAATGCAGCTCCAAGTCGATCACCGTACCGAATATCCTGTTCAAGTCGGATGCCATCCATTGATTGAGATTGGCCGCGGTGCAATCAGTAAAATGTCGGCTCGCCTGGACGGGTCCGACGTGCAGTACGCGTTTCGTCTGGGCGAGGTCGAGGTGCCGGTCAATCCGTTGATCGGCAGCACGGTTCGCCTGGAATACCTGGGGGCGATCTTCTGCTCCCATTGCGGGCGCAAGACCAAAACCAGTTTCAGCCAGGGTTACTGCTACCCGTGCATGACCAAACTGGCCCAGTGCGACATCTGCATCATGAGCCCGGAGCGTTGCCACTACGACGCCGGTACGTGCCGTGAGCCGGAGTGGGGCGAGAAGTTCTGCATGACGGATCACATCGTGTATCTGTCGAACTCGTCCGGGGTGAAAGTCGGGATTACCCGCGCCACCCAGCTGCCGACCCGCTGGATCGATCAGGGCGCCCGTCAGGCGTTGCCGATCATGCGTGTGTCGACTCGTCAGCAGTCGGGCTTCGTCGAAGACCTGTTCCGCAGTCAGGTGGCCGACAAGACCAACTGGCGTGCTTTACTCAAGGGCGAAGCGGTTTCCGTGGACCTGGCCGAGGTTCGCGATCAGCTGTTTGATCGCTGCGCCGAAGGTCTGCAAGGTTTGCAGGAACGATTCGGCCTACAGGCAATCCAGACCATTGCCGACGTGGAACCGCTCGAAATCCGCTATCCGGTCGAGCAATACCCGGCCAAAATCGTCAGCTTCAACCTGGACAAGAACCCGATTGCCGAAGGCACGCTGCTGGGGATCAAGGGCCAGTACCTGATTTTCGACACCGGCGTGATCAATATTCGTAAATACACGGCTTATCAGCTCGCCGTGCATCAGTAAGGACTCCAGCATGCGCACCGAACAACCGAAGATGATCTATTTGAAGGACTATCAGGCGCCTGAATACCTGATCGACGAGACGCACCTGACCTTCGAGTTGTTCGAGGACCACAGCCTGGTCCATGCGCAACTGGTGATGCGCCGCAATCCTGAGCGTGGCCCGGGCCTGCCGCCGCTGGTACTCGATGGCCAGCAGCTCGAGTTGTTGTCGGTGACCCTGGCCGACCGTGAGCTGAGCGAGGCTGATTATCAACTGACCGAAAATCACCTGACCCTGCAGCCGACCAGCACCACGTTCACCGTCGACACCAGCGTCAGGATCCACCCGGAAACCAACACCGCGCTTGAAGGCCTGTACAAGTCCGGCACGATGTTCTGCACCCAGTGCGAAGCCGAAGGCTTCCGCAAGATCACCTATTACCTCGACCGCCCGGACGTGATGAGCACGTTCACCACCACAGTGGTCGCCGAGCAGCACAGCTACCCGGTGCTGCTGTCCAACGGCAACCCGATTGCCAGCGGTCCGGGTGAAGACGGTCGGCACTGGGCGACCTGGGAAGATCCGTTCAAGAAGCCTGCCTACCTGTTTGCGCTGGTGGCCGGCGATTTGTGGTGCGTCGAAGACACCTTCACCACCATGACCGAGCGCTCCGTGGCGCTACGCATCTATGTCGAGCCGGAAAACATCGACAAGTGCCAGCACGCCATGAACAGCCTGAAGAAGTCGATGCGCTGGGACGAAGAAGTCTATGGTCGCGAGTACGACCTGGACATCTTCATGATCGTTGCGGTCAACGACTTCAACATGGGCGCCATGGAGAACAAGGGCCTCAACATCTTCAACTCCAGCGCCGTGCTGGCCCGCGCCGAAACCGCGACCGACGCCGCTCACCAGCGCGTCGAAGCGATCGTTGCCCACGAGTACTTCCACAACTGGTCGGGCAACCGCGTGACCTGCCGCGACTGGTTCCAGTTGTCGCTGAAGGAAGGCTTCACGGTGTTCCGTGATTCCGGTTTCTCCGCCGACATGAACTCGGCAACCGTGAAACGCATCCAGGACGTCGCGTACCTTCGTACCCACCAGTTCGCCGAAGACGCCGGTCCCATGGCGCACGCCGTACGCCCGGACAGCTTCATCGAGATTTCCAACTTCTACACCCTGACCGTGTACGAAAAGGGCTCGGAAGTGGTCGGCATGATCCACACCTTGCTCGGCGCCGAAGGGTTCCGCAAAGGCAGCGACCTGTACTTCGAACGCCATGACGGCCAGGCCGTGACCTGCGACGACTTCATCAAAGCCATGGAAGACGCCAACGGTGTCGACCTGACCCAGTTCAAACGCTGGTACAGCCAAGCGGGTACGCCGCGATTGGCCGTGAGCGAGTCCTACGACGCCGCCGCGAAAACCTACAGCCTGACCTTCCGCCAGAGCTGCCCACCAACCCCGGACAAGGTTGAAAAACTGCCGTTCGTGATTCCTGTCGAGTTGGGCCTGCTGGATTCCAAAGGCGCCGCCATTGCGTTGCGTCTTTCCGGTGAAGCCAGCGCCCAGGGCACTTCGCGGGTGATTTCGGTGACCGAAGCCGAGCAGACCTTCACCTTCGTCGACATTGCTGAACAGCCTTTGCCTTCGTTGCTGCGCGGTTTCTCGGCGCCGGTGAAACTGAGCTTCCCGTACAACCGCGACCAGCTGATGTTCCTGATGCAGCACGACAGCGACGGCTTCAATCGCTGGGATGCCGGCCAGCAATTGTCGGTTCAGGTGCTGCAAGAACTGATTGCCCAGCAGCAGAAGGGCGAGGCGCTGGTGATGGATCCGCGTCTGGTTTCTGCCTTGCGCACGGTGTTGTCGGACGAGACGCTGGATCAGGCGATGGTCGCCGAAATGCTCTCGCTGCCGGGCGAGGCGTACCTGACCGAAATCAGTGAAGTGGCTGACGTTGACGCCATTCACATCGCGCGCGAGTTTGCCCGCAAGCAACTGGCGGACGGTTTGTTCGAGGCGTTGTGGCTGCGTTACCAGGCCAACCGTGATCTGTCGAAACAAACCCCGTACGTGGCCGAAGCCGAGCACTTTGCCCGTCGCGCGTTGCAGAACATTGCGCTGTCGTACCTGATGTTGAGTGGCAAGCCGGAAGTCCTGGCGGCGACGCTTGAGCAGTTCGAGACCAGCGACAACATGACCGAACGCCTGACGGCGTTGGCGGTGTTGGTCAACTCGTCGTTCGAAGAAGACAAGGCGCGGGCGCTGGCGAGTTTTGCCGAGCACTTCAAGGACAACCCGTTGGTCATGGACCAGTGGTTCAGCGTTCAGGCGGGCAGCACCCTGCCGGGCGGCCTGGAGCGGGTCAAGGCGTTGATGCAGCATCCGGCGTTCAACCTCAAGAACCCGAACAAGGTGCGGGCGCTGGTGGGTGCGTTTGCCGGGCAGAACCTGATCAACTTCCATGCGGCGGATGGTTCGGGGTATCGCTTCCTCGCCGATCTGGTGATCGAGCTGAACGGCTTCAACCCGCAGATCGCTTCGCGCCAACTGGCGCCGCTGACGCGCTGGCGCAAGTATGACGACGCTCGCCAGGCGTTGATGAAGGGCGAGCTGGAGCGGATTCGCGCTTCGGGTCAGCTGTCCAGTGATGTGTTTGAAGTGGTCAGCAAAAGCCTGGCTTGAGTCTGGTTCGTTCCCACAGGGTTCACCCTGGACCTTGTGGGAGCTGGCTTACCAGCGATGGCGGTTTTTCAGGCGACATAGGTTTTGAGGGTGTACATATCCATTCCTGCGGTAACGGCTGCTAATGGTTTCGCCCTTACGGCGAGTCCCTTTTCCAAACGCCGAAAAGGGACCAAAAGGCTTGGCCCCTGACGTACGGCCCTTCGCCTGGGCTCAGGGTTTCCTCGCTCCGGTCCTGCTCCGTGGGCCCGCCGCCATCGGCCATTCATGGCCGGGGGCGGCTACCGCGGCCTGTTTTCCGTCAAAGTCATCGGCGGCGAACACCAATCTCATGCCCACCAACAATCCCTGTGGGAGCTGGCTTGCCAGCGATGGACGCCCAGACACCGCGTTCATTCAGGCAGCTCGCGTCATCGTTAACGACCATCGCTGGCAAGCCCGCTTGTATGTTTAGACTTGAAGGGGTGGGCGGGACTAAAGCCTAGCTTCTGACTCTGACCAGTACAGACCGTGGGAGACTTCGTCCCGCCCCTTCACCTAATGCGCCGATAAGGAATGCATCGGCCTAGACCGACGATAGAAACAAGCCAGCGCAACGGTGAACCCCGACAAGTCTTTAAACCCTAGCTCGGAGGGCGTGCCATGACAATTCATGTTTCGCAGGTGGTCGTGGGTGTGGATGTCGCGAAGGACGAGATCGTTGTTTATCGATCCGATCTGGAGCAAGTCTTGATTGTTTCGAACGAGCGATCGACCCTTAAGAAGTGGCTCAAGGCGCTGCCCGCAAACAGCGCCATTGCCCTCGAAGCCACCAACACCTATCACCTCGATACGACAGAGATGGCCCATGAAATGGGTCATGACGTTTACGTCATCGATGGCAGCCGTCTTAATCGATACCGCGAAGGGATAGGTATTCGGGCTAAAACAGATGCCCTGGATGCAGCGTTGCTGGCTCGTTACTTGAGTAAAGAGTCCGACAAGTTGAGGATTTGGAGTCCGCCTCCAAAGGCCTACACACAACTCAAAAGCTTGCTGCGTCGTCGGGCCGAGCTTGTTCGGCATCGTGTGGCCATCAAACAAAGCTGGAAGGACGAACCGTTGCTCGAAAAGGCATTGGCCGACTATCTGGCATGCCTTGAGCAGATTGAAAAAAACATACAGAAAGTGCTGAAGAGCATTGTCAGCGAAGCTGACATGGACGCGCAGGTAAAACGCTGCCAAGCGGTTGAGGGTGTAGGCGTCCTGACGGCTACAGCTGCAGTCACCGGCTACATTGCCTTTCTAGGAATGGATCCGCGAGTCAGACAATCGGGAAAGAAGGATCAGAAACGATACTTATCCAAACGAGGCGATTCGGAGTTCCGGCGCTTATTTCATAACAGCGCCATGGCCGCGAGTCGCTCTCCAGCCTGGAAACCTTACTATCAAAGCTATCTGGCAAGAGGCCTGAAGGGCACTCAAGCCTTGGTAATACTTGCCCGTAAGCTGGCCAGAGTACTGTTTGCCTTGATGAAAAATCAAAGCGAGTACAAGCCAAGTTCTATGTTTGGGGGTTGCCCCCAAACATAGAATCTCCCACAGGGGATGCATACATCTGAAGAGCCAGGTCGGCCCGAAGGCCGCCTCGCGGTGCTGTGGCGGTGGTCGCCACCTCGAGAGGCCGAGTGGAGGTTCTGCGCAGTGGGCAACCCGGCATGGATGCCGGGTTAGCCGCCCCCGGCCATGGATGGCCGATGGCGGCGGGCCCACGGAGCAGGACCGGAAGGAGGGCATGCCGAGCCTTAGCGAGGCACCGAACGAAAGGGGCAAAAGCGCTTGGTTACTTGGCGCTTCTCCAAGTGACCCGCCGTAAGGGCGGAACCAATATCAGCCATTACCACAGCAACGGATATGTACGCCAACCACCAACCCAATCACCCAGCCTGATACCCCACCATTCAGAACAAACCCATCCCCGCCAGGTTAACAAAACATAACGTGGCGTCGATTGTCAGACCTTTCCAAACACCGATAGGATAAGCCAGCTTCCGAAGGGGCTCTGGATTGCGGGTTTCAGGACTATGCTCCTAACCATTCAATCCCGATGAGCACCCTAACGGCGCCCTGAAAGGTTGAACGACCTAACAATAATAATGGGGGAAGGTCTATGAGTGAGCCTGTCATGGGTGTGGGTATCTGCCGCCCGCCGGCACTGCGCAAATTCGCGTTGCTGGCTACAGCGCTCTCGCTGTTGGGCTGTGCCGTGTTGTCGGCACCTGTGCTGGCTGCTGCGGCGCCAGCATCCGACGTTGTCTATTCCGTTGAATCCGCCAAGGCCAGCAAAAGCCTGATGCTCGATGTCGTGCACGCCGGCAAGCGCCTGGTGGCGGTCGGCGATCGCGGGCACATTCTGTATTCCGATGACCAGGGCGCGACCTGGACCCAGGCCAAGGTGCCGACCCGGCAATTGCTGACCTCGGTCTATTTTGTCGACGACAAACACGGCTGGGCCGTCGGCCATGATGCGCAGATCCTCGCCAGCGAGGACGGTGGCGTCACCTGGACCAAACAATTCGAAGACCTGAAACGCGAATCGCCGCTGCTCGACGTCTGGTTCCAGGACGCCAACAGCGGCTTTGCCGTGGGCGCTTACGGCGCGCTGATGGCCACCACCGATGGCGGCAAACACTGGGAAGACGCCAGCGATCGCCTGGACAACGAAGACCAGTACCACCTCAACGCCATGGCCGCGGTCAAGGATGCCGGTCTGTTCATCGTCGGCGAGCAAGGCAGCATGTTCCGCTCCGCCGATTGGGGCCAGACCTGGGAAAAGCTCGAAGGCCCATACGAAGGTTCGTTGTTCGGTGTGATCGGCACGGCACAGGCCAACACGCTGCTGGCCTATGGTCTTCGGGGCAACCTGTTCCGCTCCACCGATTTCGGTACCACCTGGGAGCCGGTCGAGTTGAAAGCCGCGCGCGGTGAACTGGAGTTCGGCCTGTCCGGCGCGACCTTGCTCGACGACGGTTCCATCGTGATCGTCGGCAACGGTGGCTCAGTGATCCGCAGCAACGACAACGGCGAAACCTTCAGCGTGTTCAACCGCCCGGACCGTATTTCCGTCTCGGCGGTGACTGCCGCGGGCAACGGCAATCTGATCCTGGCAGGACAGGGCGGCGTTCGCGTCAGCTCGCCAACCGGTGCCGGCGCAGAGAATGGAAAAAACGGGTCGTCCAAATGAGCCGGGCAAATAATAAGAAGGCGGGTCTATGACATCCTTGAGCAGTCATCACCAAGACAAGGCGACGTTTCTTGAGCGCCTGATTTTCAACAACCGCCCGGCAGTGATCGTGATCTGCCTGCTGGTGAGCATCTTCCTGTTCTGGCAGGCGACACTGATCCGGCCGTCCACCAGTTTCGAAAAAATGATCCCGCTCGAGCATCCGTTCATTCAAAAGATGATGGAGCACCGCAACGATCTGGCGAACCTGGGCAACACCGTGCGGATTTCGGTGGAAGCCACCGACGGCGACATCTTCTCCAAGGAGTACATGGAGACCCTGCGCCAGATCAACGACGAGGTGTTCTATATCTCCGGCGTCGACCGTTCCGGGCTCAAGTCGCTGTGGAGTCCGAGCGTACGCTGGACCGAGGTGACGGAGGAGGGCTTCGCCGGTGGTGAAGTGATCCCGCAGAGCTATAACGGTTCCCAGCAAAGCCTCGATCTGCTGCGCAACAACGTGCTCAAGTCCGGGCAGGTCGGGCGTCTGGTGGCCAACGATTTCAAGTCGAGCATTGTCGACATCCCGCTGCTGGAGTCTTACCCGGATCCGCAGGACCAGGGCAAGTTGCTGGCCCTCGATTACCGCAAGTTCTCCCACGAGCTGGAAGACAAGATCCGCGACAAGTTTGAAAAACAAAACCCCAACGTGCAGATCCACATCGTCGGTTTCGCCAAGAAAGTCGGCGACCTGATCGATGGCCTGGTGATGGTGGTGATGTTCTTCGGCGTCGCCTTCGTCATTACGCTGATCCTGCTGTACTGGTTCACCAACTGCATGCGCAGCACCGTGGCGGTACTCAGTACCACGCTGGTGGCGGTGATCTGGCAACTCGGCTTGATGCACTTTTTCGGCTTCGGGCTGGATCCGTACTCGATGCTGGTGCCGTTCCTGATCTTCGCCATCGGTATTTCCCATGGCGTGCAGAAGATCAACGGCATCGCGTTGCAGTCCAGTGAGGCCGACAATGCGCTGACCGCTGCGCGGCGCACATTCCGCCAGCTGTTCCTGCCGGGGATGATTGCGATCCTCGCGGATGCGGTGGGTTTCATCACGTTGCTGATCATCGATATCGGTGTGATTCGCGAACTGGCCATCGGCGCGTCCATCGGCGTGGCGGTGATCGTGTTCACCAACCTGATCCTGTTGCCGGTGGCGATTTCCTACGTCGGCATCAGCAAACGTGCCGTCGAGCGCAGCAAGAAAGACGCGCACCGCGAACACCCGTTCTGGCGCCTGCTGTCGAACTTTGCCAGCCCGAAAGTCGCACCGGTGTCGATCGTGTTGGCCCTGTTGGCCTTCGGTGGCGGTCTCTGGTACAGCCAGAACCTGAAAATCGGCGACCTCGATCAAGGTGCCCCGGAACTGCGTCCGGACTCGCGCTACAACCAGGACAACAACTTCATCATCAGCAACTACTCCACCAGCTCCGATGTGTTGGTGGTGATGGTCAAGACCAAGTCCGAAGGTTGCTCGCGCTACGAAGCCATGGCGCCGATCGACGAGCTGATGTGGAAGATGCAGAACACCGAGGGCGTGCAATCGGCGATTTCCCTGGTGACTGTGTCCAAGCAGATGATCAAGGGCATGAACGAGGGCAACCTGAAATGGGAAACCCTGTCGCGCAACCCGGACGTGCTTAACAACTCCATCGCCCGTGCTGATGGCCTGTACAACAACAGTTGCTCCCTGGCACCGGTGCTGGTGTTCCTCAACGATCACAAGGCTGCAACGCTGGATCGTGCGGTCCATGCCGTGCAGGACTTCGCCAAGGAGAACAACAAGGAAGGCCTGGAATTCATCCTCGCCGCCGGTAACGCCGGTATCGAGGCGGCCACCAACGAGGTGATCAAGGAATCCGAGCTGACCATCCTGATCCTCGTCTACATCTGTGTCGCGACCATGTGCATGATCACCTTCCGTTCGTGGGCGGCGACCTTGTGCATTGTCTTGCCGCTGGTGCTGACCTCCGTGCTCGGCAACGCCCTGATGGCCTTCATGGGCATCGGCGTGAAAGTCGCGACCCTGCCGGTGGTGGCGCTGGGTGTAGGGATTGGCGTGGACTACGGGATCTACATCTACAGCCGACTGGAAAGTTTCCTGCGTGCCGGCCTGCCGTTGCAGGAAGCCTATTACCAGACGTTGAAATCCACGGGTAAAGCCGTGTTGTTCACCGGTCTGTGCCTGGCCATCGGTGTGTGCACCTGGATCTTCTCGGCCATCAAGTTCCAGGCCGACATGGGCCTGATGCTGACCTTCATGCTGCTCTGGAACATGTTCGGCGCGCTGTGGCTGCTGCCAGCGCTGGCGCGTTTCCTGATCAAACCGGAGAAACTGGCGGGGCAGAAGGGCAATTCGTTGTTTGCTCACTGATCCCTGACTGGAACAAAAAAGCCGCAACCCTGGTTGCGGCTTTTTTACATCTCAAATTCACAGAGACCCTGTAGGAGCGAGGCTTGCCCGCGAAGAGGCCATCACATTCACGATCAATGTTGACCGGGGCGCCGCTTTCGCGGGCAAGTCTCGCTCCTACAGGGAACTGCGGTGGTCAGGAAGGATCGGTGCCCAACACCACATTCAACGCACTGCGCGCATCATCCAGCTGCACCAGCGTCGCATGCCGTGCGCCGAGGGCATCACGGTTTTCGATGGCGGTCAGGATCGCCTTGTGCCGTGGCAACGCCAGTTCATGCAGATTCGGCCGCTGGTTGGAATGCTTCAGCGCTTCGGCGATCGCCACCGACAGCATGTTGCACAGGTTGGCCAACAGATCGTTGTGGGTTGCATCGGCGATTCGGCTGTGAAAATCCAGGTCAGGTTGCAACAGGGCTTCCGGGGTCGGCGCGGCTTCCATGCGCTGGTAGGCTTCACCGATGGAGGCGATGTCTGCGTCGGTGGCGAACTGGGCGGCGAGTGCTGCTGCTGCCGGTTCGATGATACTGCGCACGCTGGTCAGCAGATCGAAGAACTGATTCTGCGGGCTGCTTTGCATCAGCCAGTGCAAAACGTCCGGGTCGAGCATGTGCCATTCCTTGCGCTGCTTGACCACCGTGCCCACCCGCGGACGGGAGTACACCAGGCCTTTGGCGACCAACACGCGAGTGGCTTCGCGCAACACCGGCCGGCTGACCGCGTATTCCTCGCACAACAGGGCCTCGGCGGGCAGTTTGTCGTCCGGTTTGAAGCGTCCCGAAACGATCTGCATGCCCAGTTCCTGGACGATGCGCGAGTGCATGCTTTTGCGGTCGGAGGGTTTGCGGTAATCCATGGGGAACGGCGCGATCCTGTGCGATGGAGGTGCCGCGCATGATAGCAGGCGCGGCGCAAACTTGAGGCAGGTACAAATCAAATGTGGAAGCGGGCTTGCTCGCGAAGGCAGTGTGTCAAACAACATCAACGTTGAATGACACTCCCTCTTCGCGAGCAAGCCCGCTCCCACATTAGGTTGATGGGGTTAGTGGGAGTGGCGGGGTACCTCGGACCCACGGCAGCCGACCAGGAAGTCAAAGTCACACCCCTGATCTGCCTGCAGCACATGATCGATGTACAGCTGACGATACCCGCCCACGATCAGGTTTTGCGGCGGTTGCAGATCGGCCATGCGCGCTGCCAGTTCTGCATCCGGAATGTCCAGGTGCAGACGGCCATTGGCGCAGTCCAGCTCGATCCAGTCGCCTTCCTTCACCGTGGCCAAGGGCCCGCCGGCGGCGGCTTCCGGCGCGACGTGCAGCACGACAGTCCCGTAAGCGGTGCCACTCATGCGCGCATCGGATATGCGCACCATATCCGTCACACCTTGCGCCAACAGCTTGGCCGGCAAGCCCATGTTGCCGACTTCGGCCATGCCCGGATAACCCTTCGGCCCGCAGTTCTTCATCACCAGAATCGAGTTGGCATCGACGTCCAGCTCGGGGTCGTTGATCCGCGCCTTGTACATGTCGAAGTTTTCGAACACCACCGCGCGCCCGCGATGCTGCATCAATTCGGCACTGGCGGCAGACGGCTTGAGCACGGCACCGAGCGGCGCCAGGTTACCGCGCAATACACAGATTCCGCCGTCGGCGCGGATCGGGTTGTCGAGGGTGCGGATCACTTCGTCCTGGCCGTAGATCGGTGCGTCCTTGGTGTTCTCGCCGAGTGTCTTGCCATTGACGGTCAAGGCATTTGGATTGGGAATCAGGTTGGCCTCGCCGAGGCGACGCAGCACTGCGGGCAAGCCGCCGGCATAGTAGAACTCTTCCATCAGGAAGCGCCCGGACGGTTGCAGGTCGACGATGGTCGGCATGCCGCGGCCGATGCGAGTCCAGTCGTCCAGGTCCAGTTCGACGCCGATGCGCCCGGCGATGGCTTTCAAATGGATCACCGCGTTGGTCGAACCGCCAATGGCCGCGTTCACCCGAATGGCGTTTTCGAAGGCTTCCTTGGTGAGGATTTTCGACAGCCGCAAGTCTTCGCGAACCATCTCCACCGCGCGCATGCCGGACATGTGCGCCAGTACATAACGGCGCGCATCCACCGCCGGAATCGCCGCGTTGTGGGGCAGGGACGTGCCGAGCGCTTCGGCCATGCAGGCCATGGTCGACGCGGTGCCCATGGTGTTGCAGGTACCGGCCGAGCGGGACATGCCACCCTCGGCGGCGAGGAAGTCATCGATGGTGATGGTGCCGGCCTTGACCTGCTCACTGAGCTGCCAGACCACGGTGCCCGAGCCAATGTCCTGGCCCTTGTGCTTGCCGTTGAGCATCGGTCCGCCGGTGACGACGATGGCCGGCACGTCACAACTGGCCGCACCCATCAGCAGTGCCGGGGTGGTTTTGTCGCAACCGGTCAGCAGCACCACGCCATCGATCGGGTTGCCGCGAATCGCTTCTTCAACGTCCATGCTCGCCAGGTTGCGGGTGAGCATGGCGGTCGGGCGCAGGTTCGATTCGCCGTTGGAGAACACCGGGAACTCCACGGGGAAACCGCCGGCTTCGATCACGCCGCGTTTGACGTGTTCCGCAATCTGGCGGAAATGCGCGTTGCACGGGGTCAGTTCCGACCAGGTGTTGCAGATGCCGATGATCGGCTTGCCGTGAAACTGGTGGTCGGCGATGCCCTGATTCTTCATCCAGCTGCGGTACATGAAGCCGTTCTTGTCGGCCGTGCCAAACCATTGGGCGGAGCGCAGGGTGGGTTTCTTATCAGACATGATCGATTCTCTTATTGTATGACTATATTGTTCGAGCTGAGGCGTAACATAAGCGCAAATTCGATGCTTTGGAAGTGTTGCTCGATTAAATAGTATTACTATATAGTCGCGTTCAACGGAGGGATGGCCCTGGCGGTTTTCCGCGAGAGGCGTCCCCCGAGGTTCTATAACAACAACAATCGGAGACCGATCTCATGAGCCAGGAACTGCGGCTTATACGTCGCATCACGCTGAAACTGATTCCCTTCCTGATCCTGCTGTACCTGATCGCCTATGTGGATCGCTCCGCCGTAGGCTTCGCCAAGCTGCACATGGGCGCTGACATCGGTATCGGCGATGCAGCTTATGGCCTCGGTGCCGGGCTGTTCTTCATTGGCTACTTCCTGCTTGAAATCCCCAGCAACCTGATGCTTGATCGCTTCGGCGCGCGGCGCTGGTTCGCGCGGATCATGGTCACCTGGGGGGCCATTACCATCGGCATGGCGTTCGTTCAGGGGCCGCACAGTTTTTATCTGATGCGCTTCTTGCTCGGTGCTGCGGAAGCCGGGTTCTTCCCGGGCGTTCTGTACTACATCACCCAATGGTTCCCGGTTCGCCATCGCGGCAAGATCCTCGGCCTGTTCATCCTTTCCCAACCGATCGCCATGCTGATCACCGGCCCGGTGTCCGGCGGCTTGCTGGGCATGGACGGCATTCTGGGGTTGCATGGCTGGCAGTGGCTGTTCATCGTCATCGGTTCCCCGGCGATCCTGCTGACCTGGCCGGTGCTGCGCTGGCTGCCGGATGGTCCGCAACAGGTGAAATGGATGGATCAGTCCGAGAAAGACTGGCTGGCCGGCGAGTTGAAAAAGGACCTGGACGCATACGGCCAGACCCGCCATGGCAATCCGTTGCATGCGCTCAAGGACAAACGCGTGTTGCTGCTCGCGCTGTTCTATCTGCCGGTGACCCTGAGCATTTATGGCCTGGGTCTGTGGTTGCCAACGCTGATCAAACAGTTCGGTGGCACCGATCTGGTCACGGGGTTCGTGTCATCGGTGCCGTACATTTTCGGGATCATCGGGTTGCTGATCATTCCGCGCAGTTCCGACCGCTTGAATGATCGCTACGGCCACCTGGCGGTGCTGTATGTGCTGGGAGCCATCGGCCTGTTCCTCAGTGCCTGGCTGACGGTGCCGGTGCTGCAACTGGCGGCGTTGTGCCTCGTGGCGTTCGCGCTGTTTTCCTGCACGGCGGTGTTCTGGACCTTGCCGGGCCGGTTCTTTGCCGGCGCCAGTGCGGCGGCGGGGATTGCGCTGATCAACTCGGTGGGCAACCTCGGTGGCTACATCGGTCCGTTCGTGATTGGTGCGCTGAAGGAATACACCGGGAACCTGGCGTCGGGGTTGTATTTCCTTTCGGGGGTGATGGTGTTCGGGCTGGTGTTGACCGGCGTGGTTTATCGGTTGCTGGAACGCAAGCACGTGCTGCCGGCCGATCAGTTTGCGGCCAGTGCGCGTGGCGCGACCCGCACCTAGAGGATTCACCGCTGACCCTAAGTGGGAGCGGGCTTGCT
Organism: Pseudomonas migulae; assembly: GCF_024169315.1. Taxonomy (NCBI): domain Bacteria; kingdom Pseudomonadati; phylum Pseudomonadota; class Gammaproteobacteria; order Pseudomonadales; family Pseudomonadaceae; genus Pseudomonas; species Pseudomonas migulae. The sequence goes on from NZ_JALJWR010000001.1 coordinate 471,550, forward strand.
CGCGAAAGCGATTGGACATTCAACATTGATGTCGACTGACACATCGTCTTCGCGAGCAAGCCCGCTCCCACATTAGTTCTGTGTCGCGTTCAAGTTTTGCTTTAACAGGAGAAGTCTCATGCGTCTGGTTCAATTCGAATTGATTAACGGCGAGCGCCGCGTCGGCGTGGTCGAGGCCGGTCTGGTCCGTGAAGTACAGGATGCGCGCACGGTGCGTGACCTGGCACTGGCGGCGATCGAGGCGGGCGTCAATCTTGAGCAGCAGGTGAACAGCCTGGGCCTGGGCATAAGCCACGACTATGCAGAACTGCTGGCCAAACTGCGCATCCTGCCACCGCTGGACCATCCGGACCCTGCGCACATGCTCGTCAGCGGCACCGGCCTGACCCATTTGGGCAGCGCCTCTGCGCGGGACAAGATGCATCAGCAGGCCGGTGACGAAGCGGCGATGACCGACACCATGCGCATTTTCAAGTGGGGCGTGGAGGGCGGGAAACCGGCAGCGGGGCAGGCCGGCGTACAGCCAGAGTGGTTCTATAAAGGTGACGGCAGCATCGTCGTGCGCCCGGGCCAACCGTTCCCGCTGCCGCCGTTTGCCGAAGACGCCGGAGAAGAGCCTGAACTCAGCGGCCTCTACGTCATCGGCCACGACGGCAAGCCGTATCGCCTGGGTTTTGCGGTGGGCAACGAGTTCTCCGACCACGTCATGGAACGCAAGAACTACCTGTACCTGGCCCACTCGAAATTGCGCAGTTGCAGTTATGGCCCGGAACTTCGGGTCGGCGAACTGCCGCAGCATCTGGCAGGCACCAGCCGCATTTTGCGTAACGGCGAAGTGCTGTGGCAAAACGAGTTTCTCAGTGGCGAGGCCAACATGTGCCACAGCCTGGAAAACCTCGAATACCACCATTTCAAATACAGCCAGTTCCTGCGTCCGGGAGACGTGCACATTCACTTCTTCGGCACCGCGACCCTGTCCTTTGCCGACGGCATCCGCACCCAACCGGGTGACGTGTTCGAGATCAGTCAGGCCGAGTTCGGCGCACCGTTGATCAACGGTATTGCGCCGGTTGAAGCGGCGTTCGAGCCCGGCACCATCGGTACTCTTTAAGGAGACATGCATGACCCGGATTCTTGGTCACAACTACATCGGCGGCCAGCGCAGTGCGGCCGGCACCGTCAGACTCCAGAGCATCGACGCCAGCACCGGCGAAGCGTTGCCTCACGATTTCCTCCAGGCCACACCTGAAGAGGTGGATGCTGCGGCCAAGGCTGCCGCTGCCGCTTACCCGGCCTATCGCAGCCTGAGCGCCGAACGCCGTGCGCAATTTCTTGATGCCATTGCCGATGAACTGGACGCGTTGGGCGATGAATTTGTCGCTGTGGTCTGCCGCGAAACCGCGTTGCCTGCGGCACGCATTCAAGGCGAACGCGGTCGCACCAGCGGCCAGATGCGCCTGTTCGCCAAGGTCCTGCGTCGCGGTGATTTCTATGGTGCGCGGATCGATCGGGCATTGCCGGATCGCCAGCCGTTGCCCCGTCCCGACCTGCGTCAGTACCGCATCGGCCTCGGCCCGGTTGCCGTGTTTGGCGCGAGCAATTTCCCGTTGGCCTTTTCCACCGCCGGTGGCGACACCGCTTCAGCCCTGGCCGCCGGTTGCCCGGTGGTGTTCAAGGCCCACAGTGGACACATGGCGACGGCCGAGCAGGTTGCCGATGCGATCATCCGCGCCGCCGAAAAAACCGGCATGCCGGCCGGTGTGTTCAACATGATCTACGGCGGCGGGGTCGGTGAAGCGCTGGTCAAGCATCCGGCGATTCAGGCCGTCGGGTTTACCGGTTCGCTCAAGGGCGGCCGAGCCTTGTGCGACATGGCCGCAGCCCGTGCGCAGCCGATTCCGGTGTTCGCCGAGATGTCGAGCATCAACCCGGTGATCGTATTGCCGAAGGCGCTTGAAGCTCGAGCAGAAACCGTCGCCCGTGACCTGACGGCCTCGGTGGTACAAGGCTGTGGTCAGTTCTGCACCAACCCCGGCCTGGTGATTGGCATTCGTTCTCCGCAATTCAGCGCATTCGTGCAGCAGGTGGCGGGGCTGATCAACGATCAGCCGGCGCAAACCATGCTCAATGCCGGGACGTTGAGCAGCTATGGCAAAGGCCTGGAAAAACTCCTCGCGCATCCGGGCATCGAGCATTTGGCCGGCAGCCCGCAGGCAGGGAATCAAGCCCGGCCACAACTGTTCAAGGCCGATGTCGGCTTGCTGATCAATGGCGACGAAGTGCTGCAAGAAGAAGTGTTTGGCCCGACCACGGTGTTTGTCGAAGTTGCGGATCAGGCGCAATTGAGTGCCGCGTTGAATGGGCTGCACGGGCAATTGACGGCGACCATCATTGGCGAATCTGCCGACTTCGAACAGTTCGGCGAGTTGACGGCGTTGCTGGAACAGAAGGTCGGGCGGATCCTGCTCAACGGCTATCCGACTGGCGTGGAAGTCTGCGACTCGATGGTCCATGGCGGCCCCTATCCGGCGACGTCCGATGCGCGAGGCACGTCGGTGGGCACGCTGGCGATCGACCGGTTCCTGCGGCCGGTGTGCTTCCAGAATTACCCGGACAGCTTGCTGCCAGAGGCGTTGAAGAACGGCAACCCGCTGCGCATTCAGCGGTTGGTGGATGGCCAGCCTTCGCGTGAGGCCATCTAACGGTCAAATGCAATTAAATGTGGGAGCGGGCTTGCTCGCGAAAGCGGTGTGTCATTAACAGTGATGTTGGCTGACACACCGCTTTCGCGAGCAAGCCCGCTCCCACATTTGTTTCTGTGTTGGCTTCGGGTTTTGTGACCGGCACTGAGCTGCCCGCACATTAAGCTATCATTGCGTCTTTCCCCTTCAAAGATTGACTGCCATGACTGCCTCAACCGACACCCTGCTCAGCACCCTCGAACATTGCGACATGGTGGAAATCGACGGGCTGCATGCCTTTGAATTCTCCCTCGACGAAGACGACAACCTGCACATCGAATGCATGGACGGCCGTGCGGCCAAGCACTGGGAGTTCACCCCGGCGCAGATCCAGGCGGCGATCTTTGATCCGACCTTGCAGAGCTGGGTCATCACTGGCGACACCGGCGAACATCGGCTGGTGTGCATGACCGCTTTTCGCGGTGATGATGACGAGGAAGAAGTGAATGAGGATGCGTGATTTCTGGCCACTGCTGATGGCTGGAAGCATCGGTGCCATGGGCGTTCAGACGGCAGTGGCCGAGCAATATCAGTTGCTGGTGGGGTCGTACACCGCCGGCCAGAGCCAGGGTATTTATCGCTTCGGTTTTGACAGCGCCAAGGGGCAGATCGACGCCAAGCCCCTGCAAGTGGTCAAGAGTGAAAACCCGTCCTGGCTGACCCTGTCCAAGGATCAGCGCTATCTGTTCGCGGTCAACGAAAACGGCCCGGGACAGAAAGACCCGGTGGGGCGCGTCAGCAGTTATGCGATCGATCCGAAGACGCATGAACTGAGCCTGATCAATCAGGTGCAAAGCCTGGGCAACGAGCCGACGCATTCGAGCCTCAGCGGCGATGCCAGCCATCTGTTCGTCAGCAACTACTCGGTGGCTGAAGATCCGGGCGGCACGCTGGCGGTGTTGCCGGTGGGTGCCGATGGCAAGCTCAAAACCGTGGTGCAGATGAGCAGTCATCCGTCGAGCCGGGTCAATCCCGAGCGGCAGATGTCGGCGCATGTGCATTCGACGGTGTCCTCGCCGGATGGCAAGTTTGTATTCTCCAATGACCTGGGGGCGGACAAGGTCTTTGTTTATCGCTTCGATCCCAAGGCCAATCCGGATCTGCCATTGACTGCCGCGACACCCGCTTCGGTCCAGTTGCCGCCCGGCAGCGGACCCCGGCATTTGCTGTTCAGCGCGGACGGCAAGCACGCCTGGCTGACCATGGAGATGAGCGCGCAGGTCGCGGTGTTCGATTACCGGAACGGCACGCTTGAGCAAACACAAATGGTCGATCTGGCGGCCGGGCAACCGACGTCGGACAAGGCTGCCGCAGCGTTGCATGCCTCAAAGGATGGCAAGTTCCTCTACGTCAGTAACCGTGGCACGGCCAATCAGTTGCTGGTGTTTGCCATCGACCCGGCGACCGGCCACCTCAAGGAACTGCAACGTCGTACGGTGGAAGGTGACCACCCGCGCGAGTTCAGCCTCGACCCGAGTGGCAAGTTCGTGCTGATTGCCAATCAGAAGAGCAACCAGATTGTCGTCGTCGAACGCGATACCCAGAGCGGTCTGCTGGGTAAAACCGTGCAGAAACTGCCGATGGATGCGCCGAGCGACCTCAAGTTTATCGTGCGTCAATAGGCCGCAGGCCCCGGTTGATGGGGCCTGCCTCCTTCTATTAATGACGCTGATATCTGCTAATGCTACAAAAGATTTCAAGGCGCCAGCCTCGACGGTTAAGTTTGCTTCACGGCCCCACCGGGCAAGCAAGCCAACTGACTTCGAGGAATACCGCCATGAACTTCAATCTCTTCTCTGTAATCGCCGCTTCCGCCATTTCGGCCACCGTTGCCCTGCCTGCCAGCGCCAACGTTGAAATCAGCGATAAAAAATCCCACACCCAGAGCTACACCCAGAAATACCTGCAACAAAGCGCCAATTTCTACGCGGCGCTGGATCACAAAACCCAAGCCTGAAATCCCGACCCTGCACCCTTTATGCAGGAGCGAAGTCACTTGCGTGGATCAAGCTGAGAAGCTTCGAGAAGCCTGAGTGATGTCGCTCCTGCATAACGCGTTTACGACAGCCCTCACATTGATATCAGTGGATTGCTTGATATCACATGGCCATGAGTTTAAATTTGACGCTGACTTATTGACTCCTTCTCTAATAAAAAGGATCGACAGCATGGCGATGCGTCTGGCCGTGGTACTTCTGTTCCTCTATTCGACCCCCATTTTATCGGCAGCAACGCCAATTCCAGGCGAGCCCGATGCTGCGCGCGAGCGCATGATCAGTTTTATTGAAGGCTGAAATAGACTGGCTTAATGATCAACGAAGCTGATGCTTACTATGGATAACGTTGAGTGGTTGTCACGGCTTTTTTGATCGATTCTGTGAGCATTGAAACATGCCCACGGAGAACATCATGGCCAGCTCAATCCTCACTTCAGCCAAATACGGCGCCTACCTGGCCATCGGTCTTTACGTGGCGCTGGTATCGGTCGTCAGCATTACCGCGCAATCGCAGCATGAATTCGAAGCACCGATTCAGGTCGCTCATCCCGGCATCCAGTTCGAGCACCGTGCGCAAAACGCCGTGCTCGATCACGCCGATGTGGCAGGGGTGGCAGGGGCATGAAAGGGGTCAGACTCTGGGTCATCGCTTTCCTGGCGTTCATGACCAATGGATCTTCCTTGCTGGGGATCGGACAAGCCTCGGCAGGTTCCATAGCGCGGTCGATCGAAGCCAATCACAACATGGCTCACAACATCCAGACCGCCAAGGCCCTGGGTTTGCTGGCGGGTAATCCGCCGATGAAACGCCCGGGTGATTTCTTCGGGCCGTTTCACGTGGATTGCTCGGTGTTGCAGATGTGTGAGGTGTTTGCCTGAATCTTCGAAACGCCACCGTCCTTGTAGGAGCGAGGCTTGCCCGCGAAGGGGCCATCAAGGCCGCCAAAAGCTTCGCGGGCAAGCCTCGCTCCTACAGGATCCGGTTATTTCTTCATGATTGATGTGAACAGGTCTGACTCCAGCAACCGCTGTAGCCAAGCCTGCAACCGCACATAAGGCGTCTGCCCGAACCACTCTCGATCCACATGCGCGAACTGCCGAATAAACGGCATCACCGCTACATCCGCCAGACTCGGATGGTCCGCCAGCAAATAGTCGCGCCCCTCAAGCAACCCCTCCAGCCTGCGCAAGAACACCTCGCCCTCAGCGCGATAAAATTCCATCGGCTGCTCGGGGTAACGCTCGGCGTACTTGTAGCGATTCAGGTGCACCTTGAACCCTTGATCGTTCTCTTCAATCAGCGCATCGATTTGCACTTGCCCGGCGGGATCATCCTTGAGCAACCAATCCTGCGGATCGTGCTGCGCCAGGGCCCAGTGCATGATCGACAGGCTTTCATCGATGACCTGGCCGTCGACATTCAGCACCGGCACCGTGCCTTTGCTCGACAGCGCCAGCATCTCGGCAGGCTTGGCCTTCAGGCTGACTTCGACGATGTCCACCGCCACCCCCGCGTAACGCAGGGCCATCCGCGCCCGCATGGCGTACGGGCAGCGGCGGAAGGAGTACAGCGTATTCATTTCACCTCCAGGGTACTCAGGCCGTTGCCCTGGCGGTGGACCTGAATCTGCACCGGGATCCGTTCGTGCATTTCCTGAACATGGGAAATCACCGCGACCTTGCGGCCCTGGGCCTGCAAACCGTCAAGGGCGTCCATGGCCAGTTGCAGGGATTCCGGATCGAGGCTGCCGAAGCCTTCGTCGATGAACAGCGATTCGATCTTCAACGTGCTTGACGCCATCGACGCCAGACCCAATGCCAGCGCCAGGGAGACGAGGAAGGTTTCGCCGCCGGACAACGAATGCACCGAGCGCAGTTCGTCGCCCATTTCGGTGTCCATCACCAGCAAGCCGAGCATGCTGCCGCCACGCTTCAAGCGATAGCGCCGCACCAGCTGACGCAACTGCACGTTGGCGTGATGCACCAGCAGGTCGAGGTTGTAGGCCTGGGCGATCTTGCGGAAGGTGTCGCCGCTCGCGGAGCCGATCAACGCATTCAGACGCGCCCAGCGCTGGTACTCGGCGTAGGCATCGGCGATCTGCTGGGCCAACGCCTGATTGGCGTTTTGCCGGCGCTGATCCTCGGCCTGTTCGGCGCGCAGTTCGGCGCAGCGGTGCTCGCTGGCGGCAAACTGGCCTTGCAGTTCGGTCAGGGCGGTAGCGAGTTGCTCGGCATCAAGATTGCCATTGTGCTGCGCCTGGTGAGTGGTCAGGCGCTTGTCCCGCTCCTGCAGCAACACCTTGGCTTGTTCGATGGCTTTTTCATTGTGCTGCAACCGTTGGCGCAATTCGCTGACCTGCTGGTCGTCGACGCTGAGCAACTGTTCCAGACTGCCGTCATCCAGTTCCGGATGCAAGGCGCGCCAGTCGGCGATCCTGGTGTTCAGTTCGCGGTTTTCGGTTTCCAGGGCGATCAGGCGGTCCTGCTGCGCTTTCAGTTCTGCGGCCAGTTGCACCAGCCGCGTGCGTACGGATTGCAGTTCCTGATTGGCAGCAGTTTCGGCATTGCGCGCCTGTTCGACAGCCTGATCCAGTTGCTGTTGCCACTGTTCGGCGCTGCTGTGTGAACCGAGCAGTTGCGTCAGTTGTTGCTGGCAAGCCTGTTGCTGCTCGGCGAGGGCGGTGAACTGTTGCTGAGCCGCTTCCAGTTGCTGGACACGGGTCAATTGACGATCCTGTTCCTTGTCCAGCGTCTGTTGGCGTTGTTGCTGTTCGCTGAGCTCATCCCGTTGCTGGTCGAGTTGCTCCAGGCGCTGGCCGATCTGGCGGTCGAGCTGCATGAAGGTCGCGGCCGGTTCGCTGCGCAAGGCGTCCAGTGTGTCGGCCGGGAGCAGGGTGCTGAACGCGGTCAGCTCTTCGTCCAGGCGCTGGCGATCGTTGCTCAACTCGCGTTGCTGGTTGGACAGATGCTGGGTTGCCTGCTGGCTCGCGGTTTCGGCGTTGCGCAGTTGCTGTTGCAGCCGCGCGGCGTCCTGTTGCAGGGTGAGCAGGGCGGTTTGCCGCTGTTCGTCCTGCGCGATGCTTTGGTTCAACTGGCTGTTTTGCTGGATCAACCAGGCATCGCGCTTGGCAATGTCCTGAGAGAACAGCTGCGCCGATAACGGGTGCGCATCGAGGCTGGGCGCCAGGTTCTGCTGCTGAGCGACGAGCTGTTCCTGCTGTTGCAGCAATTCCTTCTGTTGCGCAATCACACCGCCGACTTCGGTACGCAGGTCGGTGAGTTTTTCCTTGAGCGAATCCACCGCTTTCTGCGCGTTGGCCTGTTCGCTTTCATCATGACGACCGAGGCTTTGCAACAGGGCCTCGGGCTGATGATAAGGATGGTCCGGGCTACCGCAAACCGGGCACGGCTGATCATCCTGCAACTGCTCGCGCAGTTCTTCGACGCTGGCGCTGCGGGCCAGACGCTGACGTTCCAGCAGTTCGCGGGTCACCGTCAGGGTTTGTTCAGCGACGGTCAGTTCGTTTTTGGTTTTAACCCCGTCCTGGGTCAGACGGTCACGTTCTTGTTGAGCGGTTGACTGGCGTTGCTGAAGGTCGGCGATGCGTTTGTCCAGCTCTTGCTGGCTGGACCACAGGCGCGTCAGCTCTTCAAAGGCGCGCAGTTGCTTGCGGTTGTCCTGCAACAGATTGCCCAGCAACTGGATCTGTTCCGCCACCGCTTCCGGCTCGGCGCCGGCCTCTTTGTAGAGCACTTCCAGGTTCTGTTTCTGCGCGGCCCATTCTTCGGCGGCACGGCTGGCGTTGTGCTCCAGGGACGCCAGTTCCGCCTGCCCCTTGTTCAGGCGATTGCCGATCAGCATCAACTGCTGAAGGCGGTCGCGGTAGGCGTTCCAGGCGTCGCTGAGCGGCGCCAGGTGGGTGCTTTGTTCAAGCTCGGCGGCGATCCGTTGCAAGCGCTCGGCCACCTGCTTCTGCTGCTCAAGCAAACCTTGAATCGTCAGTTGGCCTTCGGAGCAGGCCAGTTCCGCTTGCTGCTTGAGGTCGGCACTGAGGCCGGTGTCCTTGATCAGGCGGGCGAGGGTGCTCTGCGCCTCAAAGGCCTGACGCAGCAGCGGCGCGCTTGAAGTGTGTTGGTTTTGCGCCTCGACCAGTGCGGTTTGCGCCGCGCTCAGGCTGTGTTCGAGTTGCGCCTGACGCGCCTGCAGATCCTGTTCTTGCTGAGTGTGCTGCTGAATCTGTTCTGCCAGCGGCGTGAGCCGGGCGCTGAGTTCGGTCTGACGGGCGAACTGGTGCCGTTGGGGCGCCAGGTGTTCCAGGCGCGTCAGCTTCAAGCGTTCGCCGGCCAGACTTTGCCAATCCTGTTGGGCGCTGGTCAGTTGTTCGGTGGCGCTGAGCTGCTCGTCCTGCAACTGACGCAGGTCTTTCAGCCAGGTGTGTTGCAGCTCTAGTTGCTTGAGTTGCGCCTGTTGGGTTTTGAGTTGCTGCTGCGCCTCATTGAAGCGTTCATCCAGCTCCGCACGGGCTTCGGGCGCCAGCGGTGTGACGCCGGTGGCCTGATCCTGCAACAGTTTGTGGGTTTCGCGGGCTTCTTTGGTCTTGTCGAATGCGCGACGACCCAGACGCGTATAGAGCGCGGTGTCGGTGAGTTTTTCCAGCAGTTCGCTGCGCTCGTTGTCGTTGGCCTTGAGGAAGGCACTGAACTCGCTTTGGGCCAGCAACACGGCACGGGTGAACTGCTCGAAGTTCAGGCCCAGGACGGCTTCGAGTTGGGCCTTGAATTCGACTTTCTGACTGGCCAGCAACTGATCCAGATCGATGTCGCGCAAGCTCTGACGGCTGTGTTGCAGCTTGCCGCCAGCCTTCTCCCGGGCGCGGTTGGCTTCCCAGCGAGCTCGGTAGCGACGGCCGTCGATGCCGACGAAATCCACTTCGGCATAACCTTCGCCGGTGCCGCGACGCAGCAGCGTGCGAGGGTCGCCGGTGCTGATCTCGCCGTCGGCGTCCGGCGCTTTGGCCGACACTTGAGCGTTGCTCAGCCGCGGTACGGCGCCGAACAGCGCCAGGCACAAGGCATCGAGCAAGGTGCTTTTGCCGGCGCCGGTGGGCCCGGTGATCGCGAACAAACCGGCGCTGGCCAAGGGTTCGGCGGTGAAGTCGATTTCAAATGGCCCGGCCAGGGAGGCGAGGTTTTTCAGGCGGATCGCGAGAATTTTCATGGCTGTTCGCTCTCCATCTGCACGTCCTGCAACAACTCGGCAAAGTCTTGCAGCGTTTGCTCGTCGACCTCGCTGCCGTAGTTGTCCTGCCAGGCGCGGCTGAACAGTTCCTGAGGGGTGAGTTGGTCCAGCTCGATCAAGGGGGAGCCATCATCGATGCCATCGCGGCTGCCGTTGCCCGCGTATTCGGCGGCAATACGCACCAGGCGCACGGCTTTGCCTTGCAGGGCGGTTTCAATCTGGTTGCGCAAGTCCGGTTGCGGTTCGTCGAGGCGAACCCGGACTTCCAGCCACGGCTGGCGCTGAATATCCGCCAGCAGATCGATGTTCGGCAGGTCGGCCAGTTGCAGGAGGACTTCGGCCAACGGTGCGGGGCCAATACGCTGCAGGTTCACGGCGCGGGGAATCAGCTTCGGCTCCACGCTGACCAGGGTTTCGCCGTCGAGCTGGATGTCGAGAATCTGATGCTGATAACCGATTTCGGAGAACGACAACGGAATTGGCGAGCCGCTGTAGCGAATGCGTTCTTCACCGTTGACCTTCTGCGGCTTGTGCAAGTGACCGAGGGCGACGTAGCTGATGCTCGGACCGAACAGGCTGGCGGGCAGGGCTTCGGCGTTGCCGATGATCAGGCTGCGCTCGGAGTCTTCCGACACAGAGCCGCCGGCCATGTGCGCATGACTGATGGCAATCAGCGCCTGGCCCTTCTTGCGCTTGGCGTTGGCGGCTTCGATCAGCCACTCGTGAACCTGACCGATACCGCGCAGGTAGTTGTCACCCAAGTGCGCGCCGGTCACTTCGGCAGGGCGCAGGAAAGGCAGCGCCAGGCACCAGGCAACGGTTTTTCCCTTGGCGTCCGGCAGTGGCAGCAGCAAACGCTCGGCGTCGAGCTGCCCGTCATCCAGCCACAGCACACGACCCAACGCATGGGTGCGCAACCGGCGCATCAGCGGCGCCGGCAGTTCGATGCGCGAACCGGAATCGTGGTTGCCGGCGATCATCACGATGGTCAGCTTCGGTTGCTGTTCGTGGGCGCTGACGATGAAGTCGTAGAGGCGTTCCTGGGCTTTGACCGGCGGATTGACCGTGTCGAAGATATCGCCAGCAATCAGCAGCACATCGGGCTGGTCCAGCTTCAGCTGGCGCAACAGCCACTCGAGGAAACAACCGTGCTCGAAATCGCGGTCCTGGCCGTGCAGGTTCTGCCCAAGGTGCCAGTCGGAGGTGTGAAACAGACGCAAGGCGAGCTCCGTAGGGAATAGGTGATGGCCGCGAGGAATTCAGGGCGGCGAAAGGGGAGAGAGTTTACTGGCAAATGCTTCGGGTTGCTGAAGGGCTTCTTGCAGATCGCCGACAGTGAATAACCGACCAACGACCTGTCGACCTGTTACTTCTGACAGTTATCGCGGCGCAGGACTGGGCGTTTAATGGTTGCGGAGGGTATGGAGCCCTGGTAGCGGTTAAACAAACGTGGAGAAACACCATGTCAACGAGCAGCCCGAACACGAATAGCCAAAACATTTCACCGAGGCACGGCCATGTCTTTTCTCCCGAATCACGGGCTTATTTTGCCTGGCTGGAAGGGAAGCTGGATGACGGCGCGCTGAACCAGCGGGAGTCCGGAAAGCATTTCCCGCAGACTGTTGGCGGTTTGAAGGATCCTTTGGCTCCGGACGACGTGCTCAGCGCCGCGCCACCTCCGGATGGCAAGATTGCCAGCGCAGGCCAACTGACCGGTGCGTTTCTTGATCAGCCCGGTGACCACTGGCAAAAGCACGAAGTGCGCAGTGGTGAATCATTGCCTGTTTCATGGAATTTTACGGCTAACCACCCAGCAAGGCGCTGGGAGTATTTCATCACCAATGAAGACTGGGATTGCAACAAAGTCCTGTCGCGCGCTCAATTTGGCGCGAAGCCATTTTATACGGTGGAAAACAAATGGCAGCCGTTCTGGAAATATCCAAATGAATTAATGCCACCGTCCCCCACCGAGCATGACGTTCCGTTGCCCACGCGTGAGGGCTACCACGCGTTAGTGGCTATTTATGTCGTGGCCGATACGGGAATGGCTTTCTATCAAGTTATTGATCTGGATTTCAAGAAGCCCGACGAAGTTGAGCGTCCCGATGCACCGACCGACCTGAAAGCCAGCGACATAACCAACAAACAGGTGAAGTTGACCTGGAATCCTGCGACGGGCCCTTACCCCATCGACTTTTACCGTATTACGCGTAACGGGACGAGCACGGTTGATATCAAGGAGCCGCTGACAGAGTGGATTGATCGTAGCGTTGCTGCCGAAACCCTATATGAGTACTTCATCTGTGCAGTCGATGTTCGCGGCAATTTTTCTATGCCCAGTCGGGCCGTTCAAGTGCGTACGCCGGCAGAAGACGGGGCTCCCACCGCTCCGTTGAACCTGCACAGCATGGGCCAGACATCGACCAGCATCAGCTTGATGTGGGGCGCTTCGACCGGTAGCGCACCGATTGAGAACTACCTGATTTTCCGTGACGGTCAAGAAGTCAAATCCGTGAGTGGAAACCAGACCTCGGTTGACGATACGGGTCTGACGTCGGATACCATTTACCAGTATTCCGTGAAAGCGCTCGATCTGAACGGAAAGCTGTCACTCCCGAGCAACGTCCTGTCCGTCAAGACGCTCAGTGGGAGTGGGCAGGATCCGGCGTGGGAGCTGAATGCCAAGTATGAGATAGGTGCGCGGGTCAGTCATTCCGGGAGGATCTGGCGTTGCATTCAGGCGCATATTTCCTACGCGCCGGGGTGGGCGCCAGGTGAGGGCGGTAACGTGCTTTGGGTACAAACAACCTGACTTTTGCACTGGAACAATCATCCCGGGGAGGGTTGTTCCAGATCACCTGAGGGCAGTATCTATTTCGGATAAAGCGGCGGCAGGCCACTGTCGCCCACCGGATCATGAACCCGCTCGGCAATCGGGATCGCCTTGATCGCGCGCCACAACTCCTCGCCTTGCCAATGCTGGCCAGTTTCGCTGTACAGCGCCCCGTTCAAACCATCCAGCGCATCGGACAACGGCACAAATCGCGCCGCCATGTCGGCCAGGGTTTCCGGTTGTTGCCGGGCCCAGGCGTCGAGGGCCTGGCGGGTGGCGTGGGGGTCGTTGGCCTGGCAGGCGCGCTTGAGGTCGTCGAGCACCGTGCGCGGGCTCGGGCCGGTCTGCGTTGCTCGCAGGATCGCCGGTTGCCAGCGGGCGCGCCACCAGAGGCCGAAGCCCAGCAAGGTAGTGCAGGCCAGAATCATGGTGCTGAGTTTCCACCACCAGAGCGCTTCGTTGTCGGCAGCGGAAATCACCGGTGGCATGCCCGCCGGTGCATCGACCATCAAACCTGGATTGTTCGCCACTTGCAGGGGCCGGGCCGGCAGGCTGGTGTGTTCCAGATGGTCCTCGAAGGTGTTCCACCAGACCACTTCCACGGCGGGCAACTCAATGGCACCGTTGCGCACAGGCACCAGCGCTTCACGGTCCTCGCGACTGCCGATCAGACCGCGCTCGCTGTTCTGGTTGACCAGCACCGGCTGATCCGGATAGCGCCGCAAGCCATTGACGTCGGTCGCCGGCAACGGTGGCAGTTGTGAACTGGCCAGGCCTTCGGCCTTCAAGGTCAGGCTGCGGGTCAGCGAATCGCCCACCTGCGCATGATCCGGTTCCGGGTTCCAGCTCTCGCTCAGACTCAGGCTCCTGGCCGGTAGCCAAGGCACATCAGCCGGGTAACTGGCGGGTTTTGCCTTGACGGTCAGCGGCAGTACGGCCGAGCTGACGCGCATCAGTTTGCCGGACTTCGGTACCTGGGAATCGACCTCCTGGCTCGGTTGCGCGTCCACCAGCGTGGCACTGAAGATCTGCGCCGGAATGATCAACTGGCCACTCTGTTGCGGGTAGATCGCGTAACGCAGTTCGATCACGCCGTGGCGCAGGCCGTTGATGTCTTTTTCGTAAGTGCGCGACTCACCCAGTTGTTCGATGCGTGCATCAGGGATCTGCAACGGGGTCAGGCTGCTGTCGTCGTACAGCGAAACGGAATGGTAGATACGCAAGGTCAGGATCGCCTGGGCCTGCACGTACACGCTGTTTTGATCGAGGCTGGCGTCGATGAAGACCGGGGCCAGTTTGTGGGTGCTGTCCTGGGTTTCGCTTTCGACCACTTGCAGGGTGATCGGCTGGCTCTGCACCTCGCCCAGCTGCAGCGGTGGAATCACCACGCTGCCGTTCTGGCGAGGCAGGAGAGTGATGATCCAGCGGGTGGTGGCGCGGTTGTCGCCGTTGATGGTGGTCAACTGGTTGACCTGGCGGGTGCCGCGCACGTCGAACAGCGGTTCCAGCGCCGTCAGGTCAGGCTTGCCGAACTGCGTCACGTCGTTGGATTCCAGGGTCAGCTCGACCGTCTCGCCGGAGTTCAGGCGAGTGCGATCGACACTGGCGACCAGCCCCGCAGCCTGGGCCTGTACCGTCCAGAGAAACATCGCAAGCAAGAAAGCGGTGAAGCGGGTCATCGAGTTTTTTCCTGATCCTGATGTTGTTGCTGTTCGTACCAGAATTTGCGCCTGAGCAATTCACCCGGGTCATCCGGGATTTTGCGCAGCCATTGTTCCAAGGCCTGGCGCTGTTCGCCATCGATGGCATCGCTGGCCGGGCGCAACGGCGGGGTGGTGCTTTGTTCGTCGCCCAGCTCGCTGCCGGGTACCTCATTGGTGCCGGGCCGCGGGGCTGTCGTATCCGACTGCTCCGCATCGGGCGTAGTCGCCTGGGCATCGGGCTTCGGCTCGCCACTGTTCGACGGTTGAGTGGCTGCGCCGGGTGGTGGCTCCTGCGGGGCCCCGGTCTCGTCGCCTTCGGTTTTGTCCGGTTCAGCGGCTTTTGGTGTGTTTTTTTGCTTGAGCAGGTTTTCTACCAGCGCCTTGTTGGTCAGCGCCGGGCGCAGATCCGGCTGGCGTTCCAGCGCCTGGTCGTAAGCATCCAGCGCGGCTTCCAGCTCTCCGCTTTTTGCCAGCGCGTTGCCACGATTGTAGTGGGCGAGAGCGTCATTACCCTCGGCGAACCGCTGGGCGGCGCCACCGAAGTCGCCGGCCTCATAGAGCGCCACGCCTTGCCATTGTCGATCTTGGAAGTGTTGCGCGGCCTCGGCGGGGCGCTTCTTCTTGAGCAGGTGCAGACCCTGTTGATCCGGACGCAGCCACAAGTCTTCGAAGTCGAAGGCGTAGCTCGGTTGCGGCAGCAGGAACAGCAGCGGCAGGCAGAACAACCAGCCGCGCCGCCCGGCGCAGGCCGCCAGCAGCAACAGCGGCAACAACAGCCAATAACCCTGATCGGCCCAGGTATCGAGGCGCAAGGTCTGGCCGTCATTGCGCAAATTGCGCGGGCCGTCGAGCAGGCCGAGGGCGCGCAGGTCGGCATCGTCCAGTCGCGCATGGCGATAACGCCCATCAAGACCGTTAACGAACGCTTTCAGGTTCGGCTCGTCGAGGTGCGGCACCAGAATCGCGCCCTGATCATCTTTGAGGAAACTGCCGTCTTCCTGCGTGATCGGCGCACCTTCGGCGGTGCCGATGCCGAGCATCAGCAATTGTGTCGACTTGCCGTCCAGCGCCTGTTGAATCCCTTCGCGTTCCAGTTCGGTCAGGGACGAGCCGATCAGCAGGATCCGGCCGTCACCCAGCGCGCTCTGATTCAGCAACGCCAGGGCCTTGGTCACCGCGAGGTCGGCGCGATGACCTGCCTGGGGCATCAGCGACGGTTTGAGTGCATCCAGCAGATTACGGCTGGTGGACAGATCGTCCGACAGCGGCACCAGCGTGTGCGCGCTGCCGGCGTAGACGACGATGGCGGTCTGCGCGTCGCTGCGATTCTGCAGCAGGTCGAACAGCTTGCGCCGGGCCTGTTCCAACCGGTTTGGCGTCACGTCGGTGGCGAGCATTTCCGGGGTCAGCTCCAGGATCACCACCAGCGGGTCGGCCGGTTTCTGACTGGTTTGTTCGACACGCTCCCAACCCGGGCCGAGCAGCGCCAGTATCGTCAACAGCCACGCCACGCCGAGCGCGATCCACGGCAGTTTGCTGTCGCGACCGTTACCGCCACTGAGCAATGCGGAATGAAAAGCGGGAGGCAGAATCATCTGCCAGCGCCCGGCGCGCTTCTGCCGGTGCCAGAGTTGCCAGAGCAACCAGCCGAGCAGCGGCAACAACAGCAGCCACCAAGGGCGGAACCAGTAAGGCCACAGCGCGCTCATCGGCGTCTCCGCAGGCGCAGGCGCTTGAGCCGTTGGCGCCAGTCAGGCAGTGGCGTCTGCAAGAACAGATCCTTGGTGAATAGACGCTGCAACGGGTTGTCCGGCCAGCGTTCGCGGACGACCAGCAGCATGCTCAACAGCAGCGCCATCGCCAACGGCCAGTGATACAACGTCTGCGCCGGGCGGGCCTGGGTCGGTTGTTGAGTCACCGGCTCCAGTTGATCGAGGGTTTCCTTGATCGATTGCAATTCCTTGCCATCGCGGGCACGGAAATACTGGCCACCCGTGGCGGCGGCGATGGCCTTCAACGCGGGCTCGTCGAGGTCCAGGCTCGGGTTGATGCCAAGGAATCCCGTCGTGCCGCTTTGCTCGGGATCGGCGCCGATGCCGATCGGGTAGATTTTCACGCCTTCCTTGGCCGCCAGCCGTGCCGCCGTCAGCGGGTCGATTTCGCCGCCGTTGTTGGCGCCGTCCGTGACCAGGATCAGCACGCGGCTTTGCGCCGGACGCAGGCGCAGGCGTTTGAGCGCAAGACCGATGGCGTCGCCGATGGCGGTGTTCTTGCCGGCGATGCCGATGCGTGCTTCGTCGAGCCAGATCCGCACGGTGCGCCGGTCGAACGTCAGGGGGGCCTGCAAGTACGCCCGGCTGCCGAACAGGATCAGGCCGACACGGTCGCCTTCACGGCTTTCGAGAAAATCACCGAGCAAATGTTGAACCAGCGTCAGGCGGCTGACCTCATCGTCCTGCCACTGCATGTCGGGAAAATCCATGGAGCCGGAAACGTCCACCGCCACCAGCAGATCCCGGCCGCTGGCGGCAATCGGCAACGGTTCGCCGAGCCACTGCGGGCGCGCCGCGGCGATCAGCAAAAACAGCCACAGCAGCATGAACGGCGCTTGCTGGCGCCAGGCCGGCAGATTGGCACGAGCACGACGCCGGGCGAGGCCTTCGAGGTCGCTGAGGAAGCTGACTTTGAGCGCCGGTTCGCCGCTGTCGGCCACCGGCAACACCACACGCATCAACCAGGGCAGCGGCAGCAGGGCGAAGATCCACGGCCAGGCGAACTCAAACATGCTTGCGAATCCAGGTATCGACGGCTTGCGTGAGGCCGGCAATGGCCTTGTCGTCGAGTTTGCATTCGGGTTTGTAGGCGCCTTCGACCAGCACCATCCAGCGCGTCAGGCCGGCGGCCGGGCAGCGGTTGTCGAGGAACGCCAGCCATTTGCGCCCGTTGAGGGTGTGGCTCTGGCTGTAGGGGTAATGGTTGCGGCACAGGCGCTTGAGCAAACCGTTGAGTTGCTGCAGCCAGGCACCGGCCGGCGCGCCGTCGTAGGGTTTGGGCATCAGCGCCAGTTCGGCCAGTGCGGCGAGGCGTACCGGGTCCAGCGGTTGTTCGGCGCGCACGATGGGGCGCTTGTTCGGCAGGAAACGCCGCGCCTTCCACAGGCCGAAGCCGATCAGCGGCAGCAACAGCAGCAATAGCCACCAGCCCGGCGCGGGAGGCCAGAAGCCTGGCGGTGGCGGGGAAATCAGTGGTTGCAGTTGATCGAGGCTGCTCATCGACCTTTCCCCGGTTTTTGCGGGTTCAAGTACTCGCGCAGTTGTTCGACCATTTCGCTTTGAGTGCTCAGGGGCATCAACAACACCCGCAGTTTTTGCGCGAGCAATTCCCAATGGGCGATGCGTGCTTCGGCCTGTGCGCGGTAGGTCTGGCGCAGGTCGAAATTCAGCGTGTCGAGTTCCAGTTGCGCGCCGCGTTCGGCAAAGCGCAAAAGGCCGGCAGCGGGCAGGGCGTGGTCCAGTGGATCGGAGAGCGGCAACAGCAACAAGTCGCAATGGCGGGCCAGCAGGCTCAATTGCTGCTCGGAGCCCTCGGTCAGCGAGCGTTCGTCGCAGATCAGGACCACCAGGCTGCCTGGGCGCAGGACTTCCCGGGCACGACGCAGGGCGAGGTTGAGGGCATCGCGGTTCTGTTCGCTTTCGGTGTGCAGCGATTGATTGACGCGCACCAGCCGGTTGAGAAATTGCAGCAGGCTTTGTTTGCTGCGTCGTGGCTTGATTTCGTAGTGTTCGTTGTCGCCAAACACCAGCCCGCCCACCCGATCGTTATGGCCGAGCGCGGCCCAGCCGATCAGGCTCGCGGCCTGGGCGGCGAGCACCGATTTGAACATCAGCCCTGAACCAAAAAACAGCCGACGGCTTTGCTCGACCATGATGAAAATCGGCCGCTCGCGTTCTTCGTGGAACAGCTTGGTGTGCGGTTCCTGGGTGCGGGCGGTAACGCGCCAGTCGATGCTGCGTACGTCATCGCCGGCCTGATAGACCCGCACCTGATCGAAATCCACGCCACGGCCACGCAGCTTGGAGTGGTGCAAGCCGATCAGCGGACTGCGCTGGCTCGGCGTGGAGAACAATTGCACTTCACGCACGCGATGGCGCATCTCGATCAGCTCGGCGAGACTGACGCGGATGCCCGGCTCGGGCGGCAGAATGGCGTTCATCGGGGTCAAGCGACGGCTACAACGTCGAGAATCCGCTGGACCACCCGGTCCTGGTCGATGCCAGCGGCTTCGGCTTCAAAGGAAAGAATGATGCGATGGCGCAACACGTCGAACAGCACGGCTTGGATGTCTTCCGGGCTGACGAAGTCGCGACCGGCGAGCCAGGCGTGGGCCCGGGCACAACGGTCGAGGGCAATCGAGCCACGGGGGCTGGCGCCGTAGGCGATCCACTCGGCCATCTCCGGATCGAACTTGGCCGGTGTGCGCGTGGCCATGACCAGTTGCACCAGGTATTCCTCCACGGCGTCGGCCATGTACAGACCGAGAATTTCCTTGCGGGCGGCGAAAATCGCCTGCTGGCTGACCCGGCGTTCCGGTTTGGTTTCGCCGTTCAGGGCTTCGCCGCGGGCCTGTTGCAGGATACGGCGTTCAACGGTCGCGTCCGGGAAACCGATTTTCACGTGCATCAGGAAGCGATCGAGCTGGGCTTCTGGCAGCGGATAGGTGCCTTCCTGCTCGATCGGGTTTTGCGTGGCCATCACCAGGAACAGCGGCGATAGCTCGTAGGTGCTGCGGCCGACACTGACCTGCCGCTCGCCCATGGCTTCGAGCAATGCCGACTGGACCTTGGCCGGGGCACGGTTGATTTCGTCCGCCAGCACCAGGTTGTGGAAGATCGGGCCTTGCTGGAACACGAAGCTGCCGGTTTCCGGGCGATAGATTTCCGTGCCGGTGATGTCGGCAGGCAACAGGTCGGGGGTGAACTGGATGCGATGGAACTGCGCTTCGATGCCTTCGGCGAGCTCTTTGATGGCCTTGGTCTTGGCCAGGCCCGGGGCGCCTTCGACCAGCATGTGGCCGTCGGCCAGCAAGGCGATGAGCAAGCGCTCGATGAGTTTTTCCTGGCCGAGAATCTGCGTTGAAAGAAAGGTTCGCAGCGCGAGCAGCGCTTCACGATGTTCCATCGATGACTGTTCCTGGAAAGGGTGACCGAAGACGTTCGAATAACGCCAGGGCTGGGGGCGTTACTTTAATCCATCGCGGGGGGCGGCGACTAACGGCATTTTGTGCAAATGTGCGCAAGGGCGGGTTATCGATGTTGTTTCGGGGGATGTGGCGATCTTACGGACGCCTTCGCGGGCAAGCCTCGCTCCTACGATGCTGGGGCGGCCGCGATATTGCGTTCGGCGCAAAACCGTAGGAGCGAAGCTTGCTCGCGAAGGGGCCCTCTCAAACACCGTCAAAGCTCGCTAATGTAAGTCCCTGTGCCTTTAAGAATGTTCTGCAACGTTTCTTCCACCTCAGCCAGATCACCCGCATCGGTGCTGTGAATGATCTCCAGCGAATCATCCCCATTCAACGCATCCGCATCCGCCGCCGCGATTTCGATCAGCAAACGGGTTGGGCTGAGCGTCACTTTCACGCCGTCCAGCGTCGACGGTTCGCCATCGAGCGTGATCTCCAGCTCGTCCTCGTCGGGGTAGCGGCTCATCAGGAACATCTCACCCTGGTCGCTGTGGCAGGCGAGCATGGCCATGTTGTCTTCTTCCTCGTCACACGGGTTGACGATCAACAGGGAGGTGGTCATTTGCATGGGAAAATCCTGGCTCGGCGAGCGTTGTGAACACGACAAAAGGCGATTCTGCCAGCCCTCGGGAATTTCTGCTCGGCTGAGTGTCAGAGAATGTGTCGTGAACATTCGGGGTGCTGCTGGTCATTTCTGACACGAAGGTGCCGTAAATCCGGGCATAAAACGCCCAATTTCCTACACGGCTGCTAGTGTTGTTCGATGCACAGGCCTTGAGCTGCGTGCCGATGACCGAATATGTCGCAGCGCTGCAAGCACGGGCCTTGCCGCACTCGTTAAGCTGCGCAACGGATGAGCACCTGTAAAGACATTGCGCTGTAGGTTCGCCAGTCGTTTTTGCAGATGCCCATTCATGGAAGGTGAATGTGACCTGAGTGTCTCGTCCAGCTTCACCCACCTGTCACCCTGTTTCCTCTGCCCGAGAATCAGGAACAGGGTGACGGATCGCCCCGAAAGGGGTTTTGCACGCGACGCTTCCATCAATAACAAGCCCAAGCGGAGTACCACAGATGGCGTTCTTCACCGCAGCCAGCAAAGCCGACTTCCAGCACCAACTGCAAGCGGCACTGGCGCAGCACATCAGTGAACAGGCACTGCCACAAGTGGCGCTGTTCGCTGAACAATTCTTCGGCATCATTTCCCTGGACGAGCTGACCCAGCGTCGGCTGTCCGACCTCGCTGGCTGTACCCTTTCTGCGTGGCGCCTGCTTGAGCGCTTCGATCACGCGCAACCGCAGGTTCGCGTCTACAACCCTGATTACGAACGCCACGGCTGGCAGTCGACCCACACCGCGGTCGAAGTGCTGCACCACGACCTGCCATTCCTGGTGGACTCGGTGCGTACCGAGCTGAACCGTCGCGGCTACAGCATTCATACCCTGCAAACCACCGTGCTGAGCGTGCGTCGCGGCAGCAAGGGCGAACTGCTGGAAATCCTGCCGAAAGGCACCCAGGGCGAAGGGATCCTGCAAGAATCCCTGATGTACCTGGAAATCGACCGTTGCGCGAACACGGCCGAACTGAACGTCCTGAGCAAAGAACTGGAACAGGTTCTCGGTGAAGTCCGCGTCGCGGTCGCCGATTTCGAGCCGATGAAGGCCAAGGTCCAGGAAATCCTGACCGGCCTGGACAACAGCCAGTTCGCTGTAGACGCTGAAGAAAAAGCTGAAATCAAAAGCTTCCTGGAATGGCTGGTGGGCAACCACTTCACCTTCCTCGGCTATGAAGAATTCGTGGTGCGCGATGAAGTCGACGGCGGCCATATCGTCTACGACCAGGATTCCTTCCTCGGGCTGACCAAGCTGCTGCGCACCGGCCTGACCTATGATGACCTGCGCATCGAAGACTACGCCGTGAACTACCTGCGCGAACCGACCCTGCTGTCGTTCGCCAAGGCTGCCCACCCAAGCCGTGTCCACCGTCCGGCTTACCCGGATTACGTGTCGATCCGCGAAATCGACGCCGACGGCAACGTCATCAAGGAATGCCGTTTCATGGGCCTGTACACCTCGTCGGTGTATGGCGAGAGCGTGCGGGTCATTCCGTACATCCGCCGCAAGGTCGAGGAAATCGAACGCCGTTCCGGCTTCCAGCCCAAGGCTCACCTGGGCAAGGAACTGGCGCAGGTGGTCGAAGTGCTGCCACGCGACGATCTGTTCCAGACCCCGGTAGACGAGCTGTTCAGCACCGTGATGTCGATCGTGCAGATCCAGGAACGCAACAAGATTCGCGTGTTCCTGCGCAAAGACCCGTACGGTCGTTTCTGCTACTGCCTGGCCTACGTGCCGCGCGACATCTACTCCACCGAAGTGCGCCAGAAGATCCAGCAAGTGCTGATGGATCGCCTGAAAGCCTCGGACTGCGAGTTCTGGACGTTCTTCTCCGAATCCGTGCTGGCCCGCGTGCAACTGATTCTGCGTGTCGACCCGAAAAACCGTCTGGACATCGACCCGCAGCAGCTGGAAAACGAAGTTATCCAGGCTTGCCGCAGCTGGCAGGACGACTACGCGGCCCTGACCATCGAAACCTTCGGCGAAGCCCACGGCACCAATGTGCTGGCCGACTTCCCGAAAGGCTTCCCGGCCGGTTACCGCGAGCGTTTCGCCGCGCACTCGGCTGTGGTCGACATGCAGCACCTGCTGAGCCTGAAAGAATCCAATCCACTGGTGATGAGTTTCTATCAGCCACTGGGTCAGGTCTCCGGTCAACGCGAGCTGCACTGCAAGCTGTATCACGCCGATACTCCGCTGGCACTGTCCGACGTGTTGCCGATCCTGGAAAACCTCGGCCTGCGCGTGCTGGGTGAATTCCCGTATCGCCTGCGCCACAACAATGGCCGCGAGTTCTGGATTCACGATTTCGCGTTCACCGCGGCCGAAGGCCTGGACCTCGACATCCAGCAACTCAACGACACCTTGCAGGACGCCTTCGTCCACATCGTGCGTGGCGATGCCGAAAACGATGCGTTCAACCGCCTGGTGCTGACCGCCGGCCTGCCGTGGCGCGACGTGGCTTTGCTGCGTGCCTACGCCCGTTACATGAAGCAGATTCGTCTGGGCTTCGACCTGGGCTACATCGCCAGCACCCTGAACAACCACACCGACATCGCTCGCGAGTTGACCCGGTTGTTCAAGACCCGTTTCTACCTGGCGCGCAAGCTCGGCACCGACGATCTGGAAGACAAGCAGCAACGTCTGGAACACGCGATTCTGACCGCACTGGACGACGTCCAGGTGTTGAACGAAGACCGCATCCTGCGTCGCTACCTCGACCTGATCAAGGCCACCCTGCGGACCAACTTCTACCAGACCGATGCTCATGGTCAGAACAAGTCCTATTTCAGCTTCAAGTTCAACCCGCACCAGATTCCAGAGCTGCCGAAGCCGGTTCCGAAGTTCGAAATCTTCGTGTATTCGCCTCGCGTCGAAGGCGTGCACCTGCGCTTCGGCAACGTCGCTCGCGGTGGTCTGCGCTGGTCTGACCGTGAAGAAGACTTCCGTACCGAAGTCCTGGGCCTGGTAAAAGCCCAGCAAGTGAAGAACTCGGTCATCGTGCCGGTTGGCGCGAAGGGCGGTTTCCTGCCGCGTCGCCTGCCACTGGGCGGCAGCCGTGACGAGATCGCGGCCGAGGGCATCGCCTGCTACCGCATCTTCATTTCGGGCCTGTTGGACATCACCGACAACCTGAAAGACGGCGCGCTGGTGCCGCCGGTGAACGTCGTGCGTCATGACGACGATGACCCGTACCTGGTGGTGGCGGCGGACAAGGGCACTGCAACTTTCTCCGACATCGCCAACGGCATCGCCATCGACTACGGCTTCTGGCTGGGTGATGCGTTTGCGTCCGGTGGTTCTGCCGGTTACGACCACAAGAAAATGGGCATTACCGCCAAGGGCGCGTGGGTGGGCGTACAACGTCACTTCCGCGAGCGCGGCATCAATGTTCAGGAAGACAGCATCACGGTAGTGGGCGTCGGCGACATGGCCGGTGACGTATTCGGTAACGGCTTGCTGATGTCCGACAAGCTGCAACTGGTCGCGGCCTTCAACCACCTGCACATCTTCATCGACCCGAACCCTGAGCCTGCGAACAGCTTCGCCGAGCGTCAGCGCCTGTTCGATCTGCCACGTTCGGCGTGGTCGGATTACGACACCAGCATCATGTCCGAAGGCGGCGGGATCTTCTCCCGCAGCGCGAAAAGCATCGCGATTTCCCCGCAGATGAAAGAGCGCTTCGACATTCAAGCGGACAAGCTGACCCCGACCGAACTGCTGAACGCCTTGCTCAAGGCGCCGGTTGACCTGTTGTGGAACGGCGGTATCGGCACTTACGTCAAGGCCAGCACCGAAAGCCACGCCGATGTCGGCGACAAGGCCAACGATGCGCTGCGCGTGAACGGCAACGAACTGCGCTGCAAAGTCGTGGGCGAGGGCGGTAACCTCGGTATGACCCAGCTGGGTCGTGTCGAATTCGGCCTCAATGGCGGCGGTTCCAACACCGACTTCATCGACAACGCCGGTGGTGTGGACTGCTCCGACCACGAAGTGAACATCAAGATCCTGCTGAACGAAGTGGTTCAGGCCGGTGACATGACCGACAAGCAACGTAACCAGTTGCTGGCGAGCATGACCGACGAAGTCGGCAACCTGGTGCTGGGCAACAACTACAAGCAGACTCAGGCCCTGTCCCTGGCGGCACGCCGTGCATTCGTGCGCATCGCCGAATACAAGCGTCTGATGAACGATCTGGAAGGTCGCGGCAAGCTGGATCGCGCCATCGAGTTCCTGCCGTCGGAAGAAGCGATCAACGAGCGTCTCGCGGAAGGCCACGGCCTGACCCGTGCCGAGCTGTCGGTGCTGATCTCCTACAGCAAGATCGACCTCAAGGAAGCGCTGCTCAACTCCCTGGTGCCGGACGACGACTACCTGACGCGCGACATGGAAACCGCTTTCCCGCCGAGCCTGGTGAGCAAGTTCTCCGACGCCATGCGCCGTCACCGTCTGAAGCGCGAGATCGTCAGCACCCAGATCGCCAACGATCTGGTCAACCACATGGGCATCACCTTCGTTCAGCGACTCAAAGAGTCGACCGGCATGAGCCCGGCGAACGTGGCCGGTGCTTACGTGATCGTGCGTGACATC
The DNA here is from genome assembly GCF_024169315.1 of Pseudomonas migulae. Taxonomy (NCBI): domain Bacteria; kingdom Pseudomonadati; phylum Pseudomonadota; class Gammaproteobacteria; order Pseudomonadales; family Pseudomonadaceae; genus Pseudomonas; species Pseudomonas migulae. The sequence goes on from NZ_JALJWR010000001.1 coordinate 496,504, forward strand.
TTCCATCTCCCGCACTGGTTCCGTCAGATCGAAGCCCTGGACTACCAGGTTTCCGCTGACGTTCAACTGGAGCTGATGGACGAGTTGATGCGTCTGGGCCGTCGCGCTACGCGCTGGTTCCTGCGTGCCCGCCGCAACGAGCAGAACGCTGCCCGTGACGTCGCGCACTTCGGTCCGCACCTGAAGGAGTTGGGCCTCAAGCTCGACGATCTGCTCAGTGGCGAGATCCGCGACACCTGGCAGGCGCGTTATCAAGCGTACGTCGAAGCCGGTGTGCCAGAGTTGCTGGCGCGCATGGTGGCTGGCACCACGCACCTGTACACCCTGCTGCCGATCATCGAGGCCTCCGACGTGACCGGCCAGAACCCTGCGGACGTCGCGAAGGCTTACTTCGCCGTCGGCAGCGCGCTGGACATCACCTGGTACCTGCAACAGATCAGCGCTCTGCCGGTTGAAAACAACTGGCAGGCCCTGGCCCGTGAAGCGTTCCGCGATGACGTCGACTGGCAGCAACGTGCGATCACCATCTCGGTCCTGCAACAGGGCGACGGTACTCAGGACGTGGAAACACGCCTGGCGCTGTGGATGGAAGAGCACAAAGGCATGATCGAACGCTGGCGCACCATGCTGGTGGAAATCCGTGCCGCCAGCGGCACTGATTACGCCATGTACGCAGTGGCCAACCGTGAGTTGCTGGATCTGGCGTTGAGCGGGCAGGCGATAGTGCCTGTTCCTGCCACTGTCAGTGCAGAACTGGAGCCTGCGGCCTGATCAGTCGCTGAATGAAAAAGCCCCGCATTGAGAAATGCGGGGCTTTTTTTTGTCTGTGATTTTGTGTTGTCTGGTCGGGCCCCATCGCGGGCAAGCCCGGCTCCCACAGGTTTTGTGTCGTGTGCATGTTATGTGTCTAACACAACTCCTGTGGGAGTCGGGCTTGCCCGCGATGGGGTCATTGGCGTCAATACAACTTCCGGCCTGCTTTATTATCAATCATCGACACTTTATCTGTCGGCCCAGTCAATAAATTACTGAGCGACTGGTCAAACTTTTGCAACGCACGAACTTGCACATTTTGTTGCTCGTTAATATCCGCCACGATCTCTTCACTGCGTTTGTAGTCCGCCCATACCGGACTCAGTGCCTTGGCGTCATGCCCTTGTGCAGTACCGATGTAGTTGAAGTTGGCATCGTAAAAAACTGCACTCACATCGGCCTCGACGTCCGAACTGCGCGAGGTGATCAATTGGCTGCGGGTGTCGACAATGGCGACCACGTCCGGTTTCGCGGCCCTGAGGCTTTGCATGTCCGGGTATACCGTTACCGAACCGAACTGACGTTGCAGGGACGCTTTGACCCAATCCACCGCCATGTCGGGCCTGGAAGTGGCGACGTAGGCATCATGAATCGGTTGCACCAGCAGACTCTGGCCAAAACCGGTGCCGGCATTGGCCTGGTAATCCTGAAGGTAAGCGCGGTTGGTCTGGGTGTTGCGACTGTAAACGATGCCCAGCGATACATGTCTTCCGCTGGCGACACGGGTGGCGCTGCTGCGGCCGACCGGCTCGCTGAACATGCCGTCCAGTGAAGAAACAGCCGTCGGCGCGGTGGGAATTGAACATCCGGTGATTACAGCGGTTATCGCCAGGGTACTGACAAGTGCAAGTTTCATGGGTGATTCTCCAGTGAAACAACTTGAGTTGTTTAAAGGTTAGTTGCCGATCGAGTCAGCAGTGTTTTCAGACTAAACCTGTCGGCACTGAATGAAATAGCCAATAACCACCCTTATCAGGTGACCAATAGTTTTGTTTGGTTTAAACCGTCGGGTTTAATTGCGCAGGGAAATAAAAAGGCCCGAACTTGAGATTCGAGCCTGTTTATTTATGGCTGTACGTTCAGCTATCAGTTTTCCAGGGGGATCAACACTTTCTCGTCGGGTGACAACACCATGAATACCAGGAGTTTGGCTGGCTTGGTTGCGCTGGCATTTTTCGACACCAGATGCTCCGAGCCGGCCGGTTCATACCAATACTCGCCAGCCTTGAAGGTTTTCGGTTGCTCGCCTTTCACTTGGGAAACGATCGAGCCCGACAACACGTACGCCATGGCCGTGCCTTCGTGTTTGTGGGCGATGGAGGATTGGCCGGGTTTGTAGTCGACCTCGATCATCAGCGCCTTTTTGCCGGGGACGTTCTTGAGAGCTTCGTCCTGCAGGATCGTGACTTTTTCCGAGGGGTCGTGGGCGAATGTCGAGGCAGAAACGGTCAGGGCGAAGACGGCAAGCGGGGCAGCAAGTAAACGCAAAGCTTTCATGATTTATCACCTGCGGGGGTTAGTTGTCAGGAACAACGTTAGTCCGCCAGTGACGGCAATCAAACAGCCAATTGAAGAGAAGGCGAGGGGACCAATCGGGGATTTCGCAGGTGAAGATCCCGGCTGGCGGCCGCTCTTGCAGGGGTACCCATTGCCCTGCAGGAGTGACCGGAAGCCGGGACCAAACTTTCTAGACGATCGGAAAGCTGTTGAAGTCGACGGCGTTGGCCAGTCGGCTGTCGATAAGGCCGATAAAGCCTTGGACTTCAGGGCAGTTGAAATGCATCTGCATGGCCGCTTCCGATTGCCAGCGTGCGCTGACGTTCCAGCGGTTGCTGTCCTCGGGGCAGCGGTCGACCATATAGGATTCACAGCCCGGTTGTTCGCGCAGGGTTTCGACAATCTTTTGCAGTTGCTTACCCAGTTCGTCCGAGCGGCCGGCGGCGGCCTGCACCCTTACGGTGTTGATCACTTCGTTGGACATTGCTCACACTCCTGAATCAGGCCGGACGAATCCTGCTCATTGAGGGATAACGCCTATGCAGGATAGGCCCGCACCTTGGGACCGCCAATAGCCAATCGCCGGATAAAAACCCAGACCAATCTGTCAGGCGACTTGCTGCAAAATGTCCCGCAGACGGTCCAGGGCGGTGTCGATGTCGAGGGTTTCAATGGCACCGAAGCCCATGAGAAGCCCGGCCCGTGGCGCTTGTTGATAGTAGAAGTCGTCGATGGAATACAGTCCCACTTCGACCTTTTTCGCCAGTTCGATCACCAATGGCATATCCATAGGCACTTTGCACATAAGCACCATGTGAAACCCGGCGGTGCTTTGGATGGCTTCGAACCAAGGGGACAGGTCACCCGCGACACGCGTCAGGATTCGCTCACGACGCCCGGCGTAGATCGTATGGCAACGGCGAATGTGCTTGAGCAGGCAGCCTTCGGCGATGAATTTGGCCAGCGCCCACTGGGGCAGGGTGGAGGTATGCCGGTCGGTGAGTTGCTTGGCCTGGATCACCGCGTCGAGAATCGCTGGCGGCAAAATCGCGTAACCGAGGCGCAACTCCGGGAGCAAAGTTTTCGAAAAGGTCCCGACGTAGGCGACGATCCCGCGCTCATCCATGCTTTGCAGGGAGTCGGTGGGTCGTCCTTCATAGCGGAATTCGCTGTCGTAATCGTCCTCGATGATGATCGCGCCCAACGCGTAGGCGCGCTCCAGCAACGCCACTCGCCGCGCCTGGCTCATCGGCATGCCCAGCGGAAACTGATGCGACGGCGTGACATAAATCAGCTGCGTACCGAGGGGGATTTTGTCGACCTGAATGCCTTCGGCATCGACCGGCACGCCGATCACCGTGGCGCCGTGGCTGCCGAACAGCAGGCGCGCGGGCGGGTAGCCGGGGTCTTCCATGGCGACGATGCTGCCGGGGCGGGTCATCACGCGGGAGATCAGGTCCAGCGCCTGTTGCGCGCCGTTGCATACCACCACGTCTTCGTCCTGACAGTTCACGCCACGGGAAAACGCGATATGCCGGGCAATCGCATTGCGCAGCGCCGGAAGCCCTTCGGGCAGGCTGTAGAAACCCTTTGAACCGGTCATCTGGCGCAAGGCGTGAGAGGTGCAGCGTCGCCAATCGTCTTGCGGAAACTGCCCCTTGCTGGTGGCGCCACCGATGAAGTCATAGCGCAACGAACCTTCCAGCGTCGGATGGCGCAAAAACACCGGCAGGTTGCGCCATGACTCGATGACGTCGGCACTCGCCAATTGCATATGGCTTTGCTTGGGCTGCGCTTTTGCGGTCCGGGCATTGACGTAGGTGCCTTTGCCGATCACGCCGGTGAGGAAGTTTTCATACGTCAGTTGTGCGTAGGTGTCGGAAATGGTCTTGCGCGAGATGCCCAGCTGTTCGGCCAGCAATCGACTGGGCGGCAGCTGCGTCCCGGCTGCCAGGCGGCCGGATTCGATGGCGCTGCGCAGTTGGTTGTACAACTGGCCTGCCAGGTCCTTGCGGCCGTTGATGACAACATGAAGTTCCATACCGACGGGGCTCCTTGGGGCGGTTGAGACGCGTGTGCGTCGCGTCAGATTACGCGCAAGCTCCGCTGCGCAGAAGTTGCGTGGCTGAAAAACCGCGGATTGGCCTGTTGTCGGGTGGTCCACCGGAATTTCGCTGAATTGGATCTGTAACGCGTGCGCATCAGCGCCTACTGTAAAAAACATCTATCGATCTATGAGGCACGCCATGACTTCCCGTCTGGATTACTACAGCGCGTCGCCCAAAGCGATGAAAGCGATGATTGCCATGGAGGCGCTGACCAGCAACCTGAGCATCGAGCCGGCGCTGTTGCACCTGATCAAGATCCGCGCCTCGCAGCTCAATGGCTGCGCCTTTTGTACCGACATGCATTCGGTAGACGCGCGGCGTCTCGGCGAGACCGACCGGCGCCTGTATTCGATCGTGGTCTGGCGCGACAGTGGTTTCTTCAACCCTCGGGAGCGCGCGGCGCTGGCGTGGACCGAGGCGGTTACCTTGCTCTCGCAAAGCCATGTGCCCGACGACGTCTACGCCCAGGCCCGGGAGCAGTTCAGTGACAGCGAGATGGTCGACCTGACCATCGCGGTCACCACCATCAACAGCTGGAATCGCCTGGCCGTGAGTTTTCGACAAACCCCCAGCGCATGAAGTAAAGCTGTTCACTTGAGAAAATCCTCAGGCGAGCAAGAAATCTGTGGCGAGGGGATTTATCCCCGTTGGGGCGCGAAGCGGCCCCAGGTGTGGCCAGGCAAACTGAATTGTCCGGATTGGCGACTGCTTCGCAGCCGAACGGGGATAAATCCCCTCGCCACAAATTTACATACCTGTACTTAAGTGAACAGCATTACAGCGCATGAAGCGGTTGTCACAGCAGGTTCATGAAGGGTGCGCAAAATGAGGTTTTCAAAGGACATATCGACAGGGAGTCATCGATGTCATTCATGGAAACCACAGGGCGCCAAATCCCTGCCGAATACCGTTTGCCGCTAGCCACCACGCCGTCCTGGCGTGCGCAAGCCCCGGCGATTGACCCGCAACTGGTTCAGGCGTTCATGGTCAGTGCCCGTTGTGGCTGTTTCATGCAGGCGGCCCGCAGCCTCAACATCAAAGCGACCTTGCTGCGCAAACAACTGGCGCAGCTCGAAGCGCAACTGCAGTGTTCGCTGTTCAGCCATTGCGACAGTAGCATCGCCCTCAGCCGTGAAGGCTTGCAGCTTCAGGCGCAGTTGATTGCGTTGGCTCATGAGCGTGATTTGCCGGTGATCGAGCAGCCGTTGGTGCGCCTGGCGGTTGCCGAATCGATCCTGCACGACATCCTCGGTCGCGACCTGGTGGCCTTGTTGCGCCGCAACGCCAGCGTACGCCTGGACATCATCACCCTCGACAGCGAACTGACGCTGCAAGCCGTCAGCGCCGATGTGGTCGTGTGGCTGGCCGGAACCGAATCACCGCTGCCGGGCCCGAGCTTTGCGGTCAGCGAGCCCCGGCGCCTGGCGCGGCTTGACTACCAGCCGCACATCGCCAAGCGATACTCACGAACGGCATCGCGCCCGGACAGTCTCGATGACCTCGCCGATTACCTGTTGGTGCAATGGCAGTCTCACTGTCAGGTCGAGAGTTTCGTGCCGTGGAATGCCTTGGTGGACCAGCGCCTGGCCGGCGTCGTGCAGCTGCATTCCTATGAATTGCTGCTGGAGATGATTCGTTGCAGCGCCTGCATCGGTTTGCTGCCCGGCTACATCAGCCACTTCGACCGCGGCCTCATCGCGTTGCCGGGGTTGTTTGGCCAACCGATGCAGCGTCAGGTGTGGATGGCGGTGAATGCGCAGTCCGAGGGCGAAGCGCAGGTGCAGATGATCGTCGAGCTGATCCAGAACACCTTCAATGAACGCCGCGATTGGTTCTTAGGCTGAACTCTATCCAATGTGGGAGCGGGCTTGCTCGCGATAGCGGTATGTCAGTCGCTATCAATGTTGACTGACACACCGCTATCGCGAGCAAGCCCGCTCCCACATTTGGATCTCGCTATACCGGAAGATTGCGTTGTAGAGTGAGGGCCATGTCTGTCTCAAGGATGAATCACCCATGACCGTCGCTGACGCTGCCATCACCCTCGATCGCTTCAACGAATCCCATCTCGAAGGCATTACCGCGCTCTACAACGAGCCGGCCGTGACCCGGCAGGTCCTGCAAATGCCGTTTCAATCCATCGAGGTCTGGCGCAAACGCCTGGCGCCGGACAACGAACGCGACATCAAGCTGGTGGCGCTGCATCAGGGCCTGGTGATCGGCAGCATTGGCCTGGAGCAGTTCACGCGGATCCGGCGCAGTCACGCCGGCAGCTTCGGCATGGGCGTCTTGCCGGCGTGGCAGGGGAAAGGTGTTGGCTCGAAGCTGCTGGCCACTGCGCTGGACATCGCCGACAACTGGATGAACCTGCAACGGGTCGAGCTTTCGGTGTACGCCGACAACGAAGCGGCCATCGGCTTGTACCGCAAGTTCGGCTTTGAAACCGAAGGCCTGTTTCGCGACTACGCCGTGCGTGACGGAAGGCTGGTGGACACCTTGAGCATGGCGCGTCTGCGTCGCACGCCCAAGGCCGGTTGAGTCACTGCGCCAATGCGAACGCCACCGCCGCCTGCGCATGCAGCTCGGTGGTGTCGAGCAGGGGCAGGGCGCTGTGTTCGAGTTTGATCAGCAAGCCGATTTCGGTGCAGCCAAGGATGATGGCCTGGGCGCCGCGTTGGCGCAGGGACTCAATGACCTGCTGATAAATCCGGCGTGATGCCTCGCTGATGACCCCGACGCACAACTCGTCGTAAATGATCCGGTGCACGGCCTGACGCTCCTCGGCCTCCGGCACCAGAACGGTCAGCCCCATCGACGTCAGGCGCTCCTTGAGAAAGTCCTGTTCCATGGTGAACGCCGTGCCCAGCAATCCGACCTTCAACGCACCGGCCTCGACAGCCGCCTGACCGGCCGGGTCGGCGATGTGCAGGAACGGAATACTGATCGCCGCCTGAATCTGCCCGGCGACCTTGTGCATGGTTTTGGTGCACAGCACCACGCATTCGGCGCCACCCGCTTCAAGCCGCCGCGCCGCATCCACCAGGATCAATGCCGCATCGTCCCAGCGTCCGGCATGCTGAGCCTGTTCGACAGGCCCGAAGTCGACGCTGTACATCATCAATTGCGCCGAACGCAACGGCCCGAGCCGGTCGCGTACCTGTTGGTTGATGAGGCGATAGTACTCGGCGCTGGACTCCCAGCTCATGCCGCCGATAAGGCCGATGGTGCGCATGGCGTGCTCCTGTTGATGGCGGTCCCCAAGCCGCGAGTGTCCCGTGATGTGACCGCCTGTGCAATTGACTTGTACGGCCGGCGCCGGCATCTGCCATGCTCGAAGTCCGCAGCACTGCTTCAACCAAAGGAACACCGCAATGGACGACGTACAGCAACTGGGTGAGATGCTTCGCCACTACGCAGACAGCGAAGCGCACAAAAAACAACTGTTCGAGTCGCAATCGGCCGTGTGGGCGACGCGCATTGGCGAGCTGTTCGATCAGATCCAGCAATGGCTGGAACCGGTCCAGGCGCCGAACCTGCTGGAAGTGAGCCGTGAGGCCTACGTGGCCTCGGGGCCGAGCGTTCCGGTCGAGACTTCGACGTTCAAGACCGAGAAGCTCGGCATCGTGATCGCCGGCAAACCGGTGGAGTTCGTCCCGGATGTGATGGGCTCGGGCGGACAGATTTCCCTGGCCGTGATGGGCCTGACCGCCGCGCGCTACGGCAGCATTTCCCTGGTATGCCTGCCGCCGTCGAGCAACTGGCAGTGGCGCAAGACCAATGGCCTGAAAGACCCGGACACCTTTGCCTTCGACGCGAACTTCCTGGCGCAGCAGTTGCAGAGCCTGATTCCCCGCGATCGCGGCTGAATTATCCGAGGCAGACACATAACCCTGTGGGAGCGGGCTTGCCCGCGATGACGGCGTCAAATTCAATACATTCGTTGACTGACACTCCGCTATCGCGGGCAAGCCCGCTCCCACAGTGACTGGTGGTGTATTAAATATCGAGGTTTCCCCATCCGGGTTTTTCCACCTCGGGCGCCACCGCCTTCACGACTTTCCCCGTCGCCAATTCCACCCGCCGCGCCACCTCCGGATCATCGGCAAACGGCAGCAGGCTCGCATCTTCCAGACTCTGCGCCGTCTGCTGCTTCAGGCAGTATTCGACCGCCAGCCAAAGCCCCACGACGCCTAAACCATTGAGCACCCACTCGATCATCTCCAGCTCCTCGCCTCAGGCAATCTGCGCTTCACGTTCAGCCATCGCCACGTCGCGAACCCGCACGGTGCGCCAGGTGTTATAGGCCATCAACAGCATGCCGCTGAGGAAGAACACGCCGCCGGTAAAACGCACCACAAACCCCGGATGGCTGGCCTGCAAGGCTTCGACGAAGGAATAGGTCAGCGTGCCGTCGTCGTTGATCGCGCGCCACATCAGGCCTTGGGTAATGCCGTTGACCCACATCGACGCGATGTACAAAACGGTGCCGATGGTCGCCAGCCAGAAATGCAGGTTGATCAGCGGCGTGCTGTGCATCTGCTCGCGGCCGAAGACTTTCGGGATCATGTGATACAGCGAACCGAAAGTAATCATCGCCACCCAGCCGAGGGCGCCGGCGTGGACGTGACCGATGGTCCAGTCGGTGTAGTGGGAGAGGGCGTTCACGGTCTTGATCGCCATCATCGGCCCTTCAAACGTCGACATTCCGTAGAAGGCCAGCGACAGCACCAGAAAACGCAGGATCGGGTCGGTGCGCAATTTATGCCAGGCGCCCGACAGCGTCATCATGCCGTTGATCATCCCGCCCCAGCTTGGCGCTAGCAGGATCAGCGACATCGCCATGCCCAGCGACTGCGCCCAGTCCGGCAGTGCCGTGTAGTGCAAATGGTGCGGGCCGGCCCAGATGTACAGGGTGATCAGCGCCCAGAAATGCACGATGGACAAGCGATAGGAATACACCGGCCGCCCGACCTGTTTCGGCACGAAGTAATACATCATCCCGAGAAACCCGGTGGTCAGGAAGAAACCCACCGCGTTGTGCCCATACCACCACTGCACCATGGCGTCGGTGGCCCCGGAATACACCGGGTAGGACTTGAACCAGTCCACCGGAATCGACAGGTGATTGACCACGTGCAGCATCGCGATCACAACGATGAACGCGCCGAAGAACCAGTTGCCGACATAGATGTGTCTGGTCTTGCGTTGCACCACGGTGGTGAAAAACACGATGGCGTACGCCACCCAGACCACGGTCATCCACACCGCGCCGGAGAACTCGATCTCGGCGTATTCCTTGGTGGTGGTGTAGCCCAGCGGCAGGGTGATCAGCATCACCACGATCACCGATTGCCAGCCCCAGAAGGTGAACGCGGCGAGGGTGTCCGAGTACAGCCGCACCTGGCAGGTACGCTGCACCGCGTAGTAACTGGCGGCGAATTGCGCGCTGCCGGCAAAGCCGAAAATAACCAGGCTGGTGTGCAGCGGACGCAAGCGGCCGAAGGTGGTCCACGGCAGGTCGAGGTTCATTTCGGGCCACACCAGTTGCGAGGCGATCCACACCCCCATCGCCATCCCCACGACGCCCCAGACAATGGTCGCCACGACGAATTGGCGGACGACCTTGTAGTTATAGGCCTGTCCGATAGTTGCTGTGCTCATGGTCAATGCTTCCACGGTTGCAAAGTCTTGCCAGGCCACCCGGACTGGCATGCTGCCCACTGTAGAAACCCTGCCGGAAACAAAACAGACTCAGAAAAACAGAGTTTATGCGGATCAGATCAGACGCCTGCCTGCGTTGATCTGCCGCAGTCTGATACGGTTTTTTAGCCTTCAGGTGAATCTGTAATGTGTTGCGGCGCTCGGCCATAGTCACTTCCTCAAAAGCGAGCCGCAGAGCCCGATCAATCCTGATGAGGTAGCCACATGTATCAGTACGACGACTATGACCGGGCGCTGGTCTTCGAGCGGGTTGCGCAGTTTCGTGATCAGGTCGAACGCTTCACAGCGGGCGAGTTGAGCGAAGAGGAATTCCTGCCGTTGCGCTTGCAGAACGGCCTGTACATGCAAAAACACGCGTACATGCTGCGTGTGGCCATTCCCTACGGCACGCTCAGTGCCACGCAAATGCGCACGCTGGCGAGCATCGCCCGGGATTACGACCGCGGCTATGGCCACTTCACCACTCGGCAGAACATGCAGTTCAACTGGATCGAACTGGCCCAGGTGCCGGAGATTCTCGAACGCCTGGCCGAGGTGGAAATGCATGCGATCCAGACCTCCGGCAACTGTGTGCGCAACATCACCACCGAAGCCTTCGCCGGGGTCGCGGCGGACGAGTTGATCGATCCGCGGCCACTGGCGGAAATCCTGCGCCAATGGTCCACGATCAACCCGGAATTCCTGTTCCTGCCGCGCAAGTTCAAGATCGCCATTTGCTCGGCCGAACAGGACCGCGCGGCGATCATGATGCATGACATCGGCCTCTATCTTTACCCCGGTGCCGATGGGCAAATGCTCCTGCGCGTCATCGTTGGTGGTGGTTTGGGACGCACGCCCATCCTTGGTTTGCAGATTCGCGAAGGCTTGCCGTGGCAGCACTTGCTGTCCTACGTCGAGGCGGTGCTGCGGGTTTATAACCGTCATGGCCGGCGCGACAACAAGTACAAGGCGCGGATCAAGATTCTGGTCAAGGCGCTGGGCATCGACGCCTTTGCCAGGGAAGTGGAGGAGGAGTGGCAGCACCTGAAGGACGGCCCGGCGCAGTTGACCGGCGTCGAATACGAGCGTGTCGCCAGTGCCTTCGTGCCACCGGATTACCGTTCGTTGTCCAACACCGACCTGGAATTCGGCACACGCCTGGCGGAGAACCCGACCTTCGCCCGCTGGGTGTCGCGCAACGTCCAGCCGCACAAGGTGCCGGGCTACGCCAGTGTTGTGCTGTCGACCAAACCGGGTATCGCGGCACCGCCGGGCGATGTTACCGACAAGCAAATGGACGCCGTGGCCGGGTGGTCCGAGCAGTTCGGTTTTGGCGAAATCCGCATCGCCCATGAGCAGAACATCGTCCTGCCGGACGTGCCGAAGTCGGACCTGTTCGCCCTCTGGAACCTGGCTTGCGAGCAGGGCCTCGGCAGCGCCAATGTCGGATTGCTGACCGACATCATCGCGTGCCCCGGTGGGGATTTCTGTGCCCTGGCCAACGCCAAGTCGATCCCGATCGCGCAAGGCATCCAGGCGCGTTTCGAAGACCTGGACTACCTGCATGATCTGGGCGATATCAGCCTCAACATTTCCGGGTGCATGAACGCCTGTGGTCACCACCACATCGGCAACATCGGCATTCTTGGCGTCGACAAGAACGGCAGCGAGTGGTACCAGATCACGCTCGGCGGCGCCCAGGGCAAGAACAGTGCGCTGGGTAAAGTCATCGGACCGTCCTTCAGCGCCGCCGAAGTGCCCGACGTCATCGAGCGAATCATCGCCACGTTCGTAAGCTACCGCGAGAGCGAAGAACTGTTCGTCGACACTTTGCAGCGCATCGGTCTGGAGCCCTTCAAGGAAGCGGTTTATCCGAAGCTGCTGGAGGTGTCGGCATGAACAATCTGCTGCGGCTGGAGGCAGGTAAGGCGCGGATTGTCGCTGACGATCAGTGGACCTTGCTCAGGGACCTTGATGCGGAGTGGCCCTCGGGGCCGGTGATTGTGCCGCTGTCCCGTTGGCTGGAAGACCCGCAACGGCATGGGGTCTGGTTGGGCCCGGACGATGAGGTGGAGTGCCTCAAGCCGTGGCTTGCACAACTGCCGCTGATTGCCCTGGATTTTCCGAGTTTCCGGGACGGACGCGCTTATAGCCAGGCGTACCTGCTGCGCACCCGACTGGGCTGGACCGGCGAATTGCGCGCGGTCGGCGATGTGCTGCGCGACCAGCTCAGCCACATGCGCCAATGCGGTTTCGACAGCTTTGCCGTACGCGAAGACAAGTCCGCTGAAGATGCGCTCAAGGGCTTGGCGGGCATGAGCGTGCTGTATGGGCGTTCGGTGATTGAGCCGCGCCCGTTGTTCCGGCGGCGATAAGAGAAGATCAAAAGATCGCAGCCTTCGGCAGCTCCTACGGGTGTACACAGCACGGTGCAGGAGCTGCCGAAGGCTGCGATCTTTTTGCTTGGGACGGTGATCCCGTTTTGATAGAGTCCGCGCCTCACAAGGAAGTCAGTAAAGAAAGGAGTCTGGTTTGAGCGCGGGCAAGAAAATTCTGGGGCTGATCGCACTGGTGCTGATGGCGGCCCTGTGGGGCAGTTACTTCTATCTGTTTCAGGAAAACCGCAACGGGCAACTCGGGGCGTCATCCGACAGCGCTGCCTGGTGCGGAACGCCACCGGCCAGCGACGTGGCGGCCCTGGGCAAGGATTGGCTGACACTGCGCATCACCAACAATGTGCGCGGTGAGTTCATGCTCTCCGGGGCGGTTATCGTGTCTGAACGTACCTTCGATCGTTATGACCTGGGTCGCAACGAATTGCGCCTGCGCCTGGAACCGCTGCCGTGGTCATACGGCGTCACACCGATTTTCCTCGAGCAGGTCAGGATCAAGCCGCTGAGCCGCAATCTCTCTTCAACCGACAAGAGCGCCTACGCCGAGCTCGAAGCCCGACCCATCGGCGTCCAGGGCACGGCGGCAGCGTTTCCCTTCGATACCTGGCGCTACGGCTATAAACCGGTGCTGTACATCCTCAAGGGCAATGAACGGATTGACCTGAAATTCAAGCGCATCACCACCCGCATGAAGATGTCCAACACCTTCACGCCGATTCAGAAGTACAACCGCGCCGAGTACATCAACGAGAAGAATTCACTGGTTCGCGAGGAGGATTACACACCTTACGCGGCCAATGAGTGCGCGTTCAGCATCGAGCGCAAAGGCTCGTTCAAGGTAATCGTGCTGCTGTTGTTGCTGGTGATCTGCCTGCCGCTGATGCACGTGTTCTATCGTGACGAACCGGGCATCGACTTTCTGGCCACGCTGGTGAGCATCGGGGCGATCCGGGTGTTGTTGGTGGGGCCGTTGAATGACTTTCAGCTGTACAACATCGACTTCCTGTTCGGCGCCGCGATTTTGCTGGTGGGCACGGTTTCGTTGATCAAGGCGATGCGGGCCAACAGTCGGCGGGAGTTGGCGGCGAAGAGTGGTTCGTCCTGGTGATTTGATATCTGAAGCCGTGTCGAAGCCACCATCGACACGGCCCCGTATTGTCAGTAATGAATGAATTTTGAGATTTATCAGAACAAAAAGCGCGGCATTGGCTATACCTGTAACACCTGTTTTCCAAACCGTGGTCGACCGCCTTACAGGAGTTACAGCATGAAGCTTGCGTTAATGATAAGCACACTGTGCATTGCCTCGATCGGCGTGGTTGGCTGCGCCAGCAAAAAGGTTGAGCCGGACGAGTATTCCGGATTTCTCAAGGATTACAGCCAGCTCAAGGAAGCCAAGTCTCCGTCGGGGGCGGTGGTGATGCGCTGGATGGATCCGAAGCTCGACATCAATAAATTCAAAAGCGTGTACATCGAACCTACACAGCTGTATCCCAAGCCTCAGGCGACCGTGAAAATCCCTCAGGCAACCTTGAACGGGATTACCAGTTATTACGATCAGGCGCTCAAACGCGAAATAGGCAAGTCCCTGCCGCTGGCCTCAGGCCCTGGCCCGGGTGTGATGGTGGTGCGTGCCGCGATCACGGCGGTCAGCAGTAAGACCGAAGGGCTGAAGCCTTATGAGGTGATTCCTATTGCCCTGGTGGCGGCAGCGGTCAGTACCGCGAGCGGGATTCGTGATCAGCAAACCGATCTGGCCACCGAAGCGGTGTTCCTGGATGGCGGCAACAATAAAGTGCTCGCCCAGGTGGTGCGCAAGGGCACCGGCAAGCCGCTGGAAAACGAGTCGCAGGTGATGAAGGCCGATGACGTGAAAAGCGTGATCGATGGATGGGCTTCGGATATGCATCAGTCGTACCTGAAGCTCAAATCCAAATAATGCATTGGAGCTGAAGGCTCCACCACCGGCAAGCCGGTCTCGCTCCCACAAAGAAACTCAGTCGAACATGCATTTTAGTGTTCACTGGAGACCAATGTGGGAGTGGGCCTGCTCGCGAAGACGGTCGTTCAGTCGCCAAGTCACTCCCCCTATACCGACTCCCATCATCCCCGCGTATTACCTCACGACGGTCCTGGCCTTCGCACTCTCCTGGTCCACCGCCCGGGTGCAACAGGCCTCACTGGTATGACCTCGAGCTTCTTCCCGCATAGCGGTGAAGCTGGATTGGGTGACGTTGACGTCCTGGGCGCCAACCCCACAACTGACGAACATGGACATCAGGCTGTAACCGGCTGCGCGAAGTGCAATGTGCATGGGGAAATCCTTATTTACCGAAGGTGACGTTGAGGCCGACGAACAGCGTGAACCGGGGTAATTCGTCACCCTTATGCTCGACGGTCCACTGCGGTTCGATGAAGGCATTGAGGATATTATCCCTGGATTTCCAGACCTTGCCGGCGCCCAGACCAAGCGGGATGTAATGGGTGTCGTTCTTAAGATCGAAGGCCCAGGTCGCGGTGGAGCGCAGATACCAACCTCCCTCCAGGTTGTGAAAAATAAACGGCTGCACGGTGGCCGATTCCACAGGCGGGCGGTCGCTGTCGCCAGCGAAGGAACTCTGGTATTGCACCAGCGCACCGAGCAAGCCACGCGGGGACGAATCGATCGCAATGGCCGCCAGCCCCGCTTGCCATTTGCCGTTTCCCAGTTCGTCCTTGTCGGCATAAGGCGCGGTGATCTGCGGACCGATGCCCAACTGCACGCCGTCGGTCTTGAGCAGGAAGATATCGATCAGGTTCAGATCACCTTCACCGGTGCTGTAGCCCCCGCCTGGATCGGGGTGTGTGCTGATCGGTGCGGTGGCGCGTAGCAACTGCGGCACGCCAATGAAGTCGTTGGGCGCAATCGGCAGCGTGGCGCGCACCAACAGATCATTGGTATGGACATTGGAATCGTAGTACTTCGGGGTGTAGTAATCCTGCAGGTCCATCCCCGACTCGGGGTTCAACGGATTGTTGCTTTTGTTGACCATGTCGGCCTCGTCCGCCTGGGCACACACCACAGACGTTATAGAGATCGCCAACAAAAAGGCGCGCGCCCCTGGATGCTTCGACATGATTCGCCGGTTCCTTGGTGGCTCATTGGTCTACTCGGCACTTGGCGGCCCCTACGGCGTAATCTCTTTCCTATCAAGCCTGTAGGACATATTTGATGACGTTAGCAGTTGCCGGTAGGTTATCCAGTCGAAGGGATTAATTCGCAGGTTTGAGCGCCGAGTGCTCGATCACGCCCGAAGCCACCGGAGAGGGCCGGGCGTGATCGTACTGCTGCCACTTGCGCTCGAAATGTCAGCGTTTTTTCCCAAACGCCCGCTCTTCCTGTTCGCGCAGCTCTGGCGTGAGCTCGGCCCCGAAATCGTCCAGTTCAAACACCTGGCGGATCTCGATCTCGGATTCAGTGCCCGGCATCGGGTTGGGGCAACGCTTGACCCATTCAATGGCTTCTTCTTTGGACTTCACCTGCCACAGCCAGAAACCGGCGATCAGTTCCTTGGTTTCGGCGAACGGGCCGTCGATGACCGTGCGCTTATCGCTGCTAAAACGCACGCGGGCGCCTTTGCTGCTGGGGTGCAGGCCTTCGCCGGCGAGGAGGATGCCGGCCTTGGCCAGTTCTTCGTTGTAGTTGCCCATCGCCGTCAGCAGTTCTTCGCTGGGCATGACGCCGGCTTCGGAATCGGCGCTGGCTTTTATAATGATCATGAATCGCATGGGGGAGGCTCCTTTGGGTTGGAATAATTCACTGTATGGTCGATTGGTGATTAGCCAAATCGACACTGTTTCAAAAAACATCAGTGAAATTTTCGACACACCTTTCGTTATCAGTATTGCTGGCCAGCCCATCCATCGACCAACGGAATGCGTCCCCCATGCCCATCCTGGAACTCACCACGCTAATCCCTGATCGCACGCCCGAAGACGTCCTCGATTTCTGCCTGGAGGGTGTGAATTTTCCGAAGATCTTTCCCGAACGCATCACGCCGCTGGGGGACATCGACCTGAATAGCCTGCGCATCGAAGCCGGTCGCCAGTTCCGTTTTCGGCACTGGATGTTCAATGTCATCCCAATGAACTGGACGGTGGTGATCCGTGAAGTCGGCGACCGGCATTTCATCGATGAAATGCTCAAGGGACCGATGGCTGCCTTTCGTCATGAACATCGGGTGGCGGCGGGAGAGGGCGGTACGCTGTACACCGACCGTGTGACGTATGCGGCGATTGGCGGTGCGCTGTCGGAGGCGCTGCTGGTCAATGCCTATATGCGACGAATTTTTGCGGCGCGGCATCGCAATATGTTGCGATTGCTCAAGTAATACCGCGATCCTGTAGGAGCGGGCTTGCCCGCGATAGCGTTCTGGCAGTCGCCGCAATGTTGACTGTGCTGCCGTCATCGCGGGCAAGCCCGCTCCCACAGGGTTCGGTATTGGTTAGGGACACGCGTATACCCTGCGGTTGCGGCGACACTTCACAATTTGTATCCGCCCATAGGTCGTCGGACGATTTCATGGTTAACTTCCGCCTCGTCGAATTTCTCCACATCAACGTTCAGAAGGACTCCGTTCATGGCTCAAGTCACTCTTAAAGGCAACCCGGTTCAAGTCAACGGCCAACTGCCACAAGCCGGTTCCAAGGCGCCAGCCTTTTCCCTGGTTGCCGGCAATCTGTCCGACGTGACCCTGGCGAACTTCGCCGGCAAGCGCAAAGTGCTGAACATCTTCCCAAGCGTCGACACCCCGACCTGCGCCACGTCGGTGCGCAAGTTCAACGCCCAGGCCAATGACGTCGCCAACACCGTCGTGCTGTGCATCTCTGCAGACCTGCCGTTCGCCCAAGCCCGTTTCTGCGGCGCTGAAGGCCTGGAAAACGTGCAGAACCTGTCGACCCTGCGCGGTGCCGAGTTCATCGAGAACTACGGCGTGGCCATTGCCGATGGTCCACTCAAAGGCCTGACTGCCCGTGCCGTCGTGGTCCTGGACGAAAACGACAACGTGCTGCACAGCGAGCTGGTCAGCGAGATCGGTCAAGAGCCGAACTACGAAGCGGCACTCGCCGTTCTGAAATAAGCCAGCTTTTACAATTGTTAACGGCCTGGCCCTGTCCAGGCCGTTTTCATTTGTGCTTCAGTGTCTTAGATAAATCTCCTGTTACGTAAGCCGAAGGTAAATTGCCGGTAAAGGCGCTTTGCTAAATACCCGCCAGTGCTTATCGTTCAGCCTCCCGTAGAAGAAGCCCACGCGCCCAATGGTTGATCATTCAATGCAATCCTCTGCTTCCCGTAGTCCTCGTCGCTGGCTGTTCGGCCTGCTTGTCCTGTTGGTCATTGCTGGCCTGTGCTGGAAGTTCTGGCCCGGCAGCGCTGCGCCAAAAGAAGGCGCAGGGCAAAAAGCCGTGGCGGGGCACACCGGCCGTTCGGGTGGCATGCGTCCGGGTTTCGGCGGCGCGACGGGGCCGGTTCCGGTGCGTGTGGCGCCTGCGGTCAAAGGCGACTTCCCGCTGTATTACAAGGCGCTGGGCACCGTGACGGCGCTGAACACCATCAATGTGCGCAGCCGGGTGGGCGGCGAGCTGATCAAGGTGTCGTTCGAAGAAGGGCAGATGGTCAAGGCCGGTGACTTGCTGGCTGAAATCGATCCGCGTCCTTACCAGAACGCCTTGCTGCAGGCCGAAGGCACCTTGCTGCAGAATCAGGCGCAACTGAAAAACGCCCAGGTCGATGTCGAGCGTTATCGTGGTCTGTACCGCGAAGACAGTATCGCCAAACAGACCCTGGACACCGCCGAAGCGCTGGTGGGCCAGTATCAGGGCACGGTCAAGACCAATCAGGCGGCGGTCAATGACGCCAAGCTGAATCTCGAATTCACCAGAATCCGCGCGCCGATTACCGGCCGCGTGGGCCTGCGCCAGCTCGACGTCGGCAACCTGGTTGCCGCCAATGACACCACGGCGCTGGCAATCATTACCCAGACCCAACCCATCAGCGTTGCCTTCACCTTGCCGGAAAACAGCCTCGACGTGGTACTGGCCCGCTATCGCACGGGTGCCAGGTTGCCCGCCGAAGCCTGGGACCGTGGCGACACCAAATTGCAGGCCACCGGTGTCTTGCAGAGCCTCGACAACCAGATCGACGTCACCACTGGCACCTTGAAATTCAAGGCCCGTTACGAGAACCGTGATCAGGCGCTGTTTCCCAACCAGTTCGTCAACGTCCATCTGCTGGCTGACACCCTCAAGGACGTAGTGCTCGCGCCCTCGGCAGCCATCCAGTTCGGTACCAATGGCACTTTCGTCTATGCGATGGATGGCGACAAGAAAGTCACGATCCGTCAGTTGAAAGTCGGCGCCAGCGACGGTGAAAAAACGGTGATCACTGACGGCCTGGTGGCCGGCGATCGCGTCGTCCTGGAAGGCACTGACCGCCTGAAGGAAGGCAGCGAAGTGGAAGTGGTCAACGACAGCAAGGATGTGCCGACGACTCCGACAGAACATCTGCAAGGCAAGTCGGCTGCCACCGGGCCTGACGCGACAGTGACTGACAAGGCGAAAAAGGGCGGCGCATGAACATCTCGCGGCTGTTCATCCTTCGTCCGGTAGCGACGACCCTGAGCATGCTGGCCATTGTGCTGGCTGGCGTGATCGCCTATCGGCTGTTGCCGGTTTCGGCATTGCCCCAGGTCGATTACCCGACCATCCGCGTGATGACGTTGTATCCCGGCGCCAGTCCGGACGTCATGACCAGCGCGGTCACGGCTCCGCTCGAGCGTCAGTTCGGGCAGATGCCCGGCTTGACGCAGATGGCCTCGACCAGCTCCGGTGGTGCTTCGGTGCTGACCCTGCGTTTCAGCCTCGACATCAACATGGACGTCGCCGAACAGCAAGTTCAGGCCGCGATCAACGCCGCGACCAATTTGTTACCCAAGGACCTGCCGGCGCCGCCGGTGTACAACAAGGTCAACCCGGCGGACACCCCGGTGCTGACGTTGGCCATCACCTCCAAGACCATGTTGCTGCCCAAGCTCAACGATCTGGTCGATACACGGATGGCGCAGAAAATCGCCCAGATCAGCGGCGTGGGCATGGTCAGCATTGCCGGCGGCCAGCGTCAGGCGGTGCGAATCAAGGTCAACCCCGAAGCCCTGGCGGCCAACGGCCTGAACCTGTCGGACGTGCGCACCTTGATTGGCGCGTCCAACGTCAACCAGCCCAAAGGCAACTTCGACGGCCCGACCCGGGTTTCGATGCTCGATGCAAACGATCAACTGACTTCGCCCAAGGATTACGCCAACCTGATCCTGGCCTACGCCAACGGTGCGCCATTGCGCCTCAAGGACGTGGCCGAAATCGTCGACGGGGCGGAAAACGAACGCCTGGCGGCATGGGCCAATGAAAACCAGGCCGTGTTGCTGAACATCCAGCGCCAGCCCGGCGCCAACGTCATCGAGGTGGTCGACCGGATCAAGGCCTTGCTGCCGAGCATTACCGACAACCTGCCAGCCGGCCTTGACGTCACCGTGCTGACCGACCGCACTCAAACCATCCGTGCCTCCGTCACCGATGTGCAACATGAACTGCTGATCGCCATCGCGCTGGTCGTGATGGTGACCTTCCTGTTCCTGCGGCGGGCCAGCGCCACGATCATTCCGTCGGTGGCCGTGCCGCTGTCGCTGATCGGCACCTTCGGCGTGATGTACCTCGCCGGTTTCTCGGTGAATAACCTGACGCTGATGGCCCTGACCATCGCCACCGGTTTTGTGGTGGACGATGCGATCGTCATGCTGGAGAACATTTCCCGGTTTATCGAAGAGGGCGACAGTCCGCTGAACGCGGCGCTCAAGGGCGCGAAGCAAATCGGTTTCACCCTGATTTCCCTGACGCTGTCGCTGATTGCGGTCCTGATCCCGCTGCTGTTCATGGCCGACGTGGTGGGGCGACTGTTCCGCGAGTTTGCGATCACCCTGGCAGTGGCGATCCTGATTTCCCTGGTGGTCTCGCTGACCCTGACGCCGATGATGTGCGCGCGGCTGCTCAAGCGTGAACCCAAGGAAGAAGAACAGGGCCGTTTCTATCGGGCCAGCGGCGCCACAATTGATTGGATGATCGCGGCTTACGGGCGCAAGTTAAAGTGGGTTCTCAAGCATCAACCGCTGACGTTGCTGGTGGCGATCGGTACTTTGGCGTTAACCGTGTTCCTTTACATGGTCGTGCCGAAGGGCTTCTTCCCGGTGCAGGACACCGGGGTGATCCAGGGGATTTCCGAGGCACCGCAGTCGATCTCGTTTGCAGCAATGAGCGAACGCCAGCAGGCACTGGCCAAAGTGATCCTGGCGGATCCGGCGGTGGAGAGTTTGTCGTCCTACATCGGTGTCGATGGCGACAACTCGACGTTGAACAGCGGCCGTCTGCTGATCAACCTCAAGTCCCACAGCAATCGTGACTTGAGCGCGACCGAGGTGATCGCTCGTCTGCAACCGGAGTTGGACAAGCTGGTCGGCATTCGCCTGTTCATGCAGCCGGTTCAGGACTTGACCATCGAAGACCGGGTCAGCCGCACGCAGTATCAATTCAGCATGTCGTCGCCGGATTCCGAGTTGCTCAGCCTGTGGAGCGGTCGTCTGGTCGAAGCGCTGGCCCAGCGGCCGGAGCTGACCGATGTTGCCAGCGATTTGCAGGACAAAGGCTTGCAGGTCTATCTGGTGATCGACCGCGATGCGGCGTCGCGGGTGGGGGTGTCGGTGTCGAATATTACCGATGCGCTGTATGACGCTTTCGGTCAGCGGCAGATTTCCACCATCTACACCCAGGCCAGCCAGTACCGCGTGGTGCTGCAGTCGCAGTCCGGCGAGAAAATCGGCCCGGATGCGTTGAACCAGATTCACGTCAAGACCACCGATGGCGGGCAAGTGCGCCTGTCCAGCCTGGCGCACATCGAGGAGCGCCAGGCGCAACTGGCGATCACCCACATCGGCCAGTTCCCGGCGGTGATGATGTCCTTCAACCTCGCGCCCGGCGTGGCGCTGGGGCATGCAGTGGAAATCATCGAACAGGTACAGAAAGACATCGGCATGCCGATTGGTGTGCAGACCCAGTTCCAGGGCGCGGCGGAAGCGTTCCAGGCGTCGTTGTCGAGCACGTTGCTGCTGATTCTGGCGGCGGTGGTGACCATGTACATCGTGCTTGGCGTGCTGTACGAGAGCTACATCCATCCAATCACCATTCTCTCGACCTTGCCTTCGGCGGCGGTCGGCGCCTTGCTGGCGTTGCTGTTGAGCGGCAATGACCTGGGGATGATCGCGATCATCGGCATCATTCTGCTGATCGGTATCGTGAAAAAGAACGCGATCATGATGATCGACTTCGCCCTCGACGCTGAACGCAATCAGGGCATGGACCCGGAAACGGCGATCTATCAGGCGGCGCTGCTGCGTTTCCGGCCAATCCTGATGACCACACTGGCCGCGCTGTTTGGCGCGGTGCCGTTGATGCTGGCCACCGGTTCCGGCGCTGAACTGCGCCAGCCCTTGGGCCTTGTGATGGTGGGCGGTCTGTTGGTGAGCCAGGTGTTGACGCTGTTCACCACCCCGGTGATTTACCTGTACTTCGACCGCCTCGGTCGGCGCTGGGGCCGCAAATCCGAGTCCGTGGAAGCGGTCGAGCAGCCATGAACCTGTCCGGACCTTTCATCAAGCGCCCGGTCGCGACCATGTTGCTGAGTCTGGCGATCATGCTGCTGGGCGGGGTGAGCTTCGGTTTGCTGCCGGTATCACCGCTGCCGCAGATGGATTTTCCGGTGATCGTGGTCCAGGCCAGTCTTCCCGGTGCGAGCCCCGAGGTAATGGCTTCAACCGTGGCCACGCCGCTCGAACGCTCCTTCGGCGCCATCGCCGGGGTCAACACCATGAGCAGCCGTTCCAGTCAGGGTTCGACCCGGGTGATTCTGCAATTCGACCTCGACCGCGACATCAACGGCGCGGCGCGGGAAGTGCAAGCGGCGATCAATGCCTCGCGCAACCTGCTGCCGAGCGGGATGCGCAGCATGCCGACCTACAAGAAGGTCAACCCGTCCCAGGCGCCAATCATGGTGCTGTCGCTGACCTCGGACGTGCTGGAGAAAGGCCAGCTCTACGATTTGGCTTCGACGATCCTGTCCCAGAGCCTGTCCCAGGTGCAGGGCGTGGGTGAAGTGCAGATCGGCGGCAGCTCCCTGCCGGCGGTGCGCATCGAGCTCGAACCGCAAGCGCTCAACCAGTACGGCGTGGCGCTGGACGATGTGCGCAACACCATCGCCAATGCCAACGTGCGCCGGCCCAAGGGTTCGGTCGAAGACGGCCAGCGGTTGTGGCAGGTTCAGGCCAACGATCAACTGGAAAAAGCCAAGGATTACGAGTCGCTGATCATCCATTACAACGGTGGTGCGGCGCTGCGGTTGAAGGACGTGGCCAAGGTCAGCGACGGCGTGGAAGACCGCTACAACAGCGGCTTCTTCAACGACGATGCGGCGGTCCTGCTGGTGATCAACCGTCAGGCCGGCGCCAACATCATCGAGACGGTCAACGAGATCAAGGCCCAATTGCCGGCCTTGCAGGCGGTATTGCCGGCCAGCGTCAAACTGAACCTGGCCATGGACCGTTCGCCGGTGATCAAGGCAACGCTGCACGAAGCGGAAATGACCCTGCTGATTGCCGTCGCGCTGGTGATTCTGGTGGTGTTCCTGTTTCTCGGTAACTTCCGTGCCTCGCTGATTCCGACCCTCGCGGTGCCGGTTTCCCTGGTCGGCACCTTTGCGGTCATGTACCTGTACGGGTTTTCCCTGAACAACCTGTCGCTGATGGCGCTGATTCTGGCTACCGGGCTGGTGGTGGACGATGCCATCGTGGTGCTGGAGAACATCACCCGGCACATCGACGAAGGCGTGCCGCCGATGAAGGCCGCTTACCTCGGTGCCCAGGAAGTCGGCTTTACGCTGTTGTCGATGAACGTTTCGCTGGTCGCGGTGTTCCTGTCGATCCTGTTCATGGGCGGGATTATCGAAAGCCTGTTCCGTGAGTTTTCCATTACGTTGGCGGCGTCCATCGTGGTGTCGCTGGTGGTCTCGCTGACTCTGACACCGATGCTGTGCGCCCGTTGGCTCAAGCCGCATACGCCAGGTCAGGAAAACCGCCTGCAACGCTGGAGTCGGCGAGCGAATGAGTGGATGGTCGGTAAATACGCCACCAGCCTCGACTGGGTGCTGCGTCACCGGCGCCTGACTTTGCTCAGTCTCATCGTTACAGTTGGCGTTAACATCGCGCTGTATGTCGTTGTTCCTAAAACATTCATGCCTCAGCAAGACACCGGCCAGCTGATCGGCTTCGTGCGCGGTGACGACGGTCTATCGTTCAGCGTGATGCAGCCCAAAATGGAAATCTTCCGCCGGGCCGTGCTCAAGGACGAAGCGGTGGAAAGCGTTGCCGGCTTCATCGGTGGCACCAACGGCACCAACAATGCCTTCATGCTGGTGCGTCTGAAACCGATCAAGGAGCGGGGTATTTCCGCGCAAAAAGTGATTGAACGCTTGCGCAAGGAAATGCCCAAGGTCCCCGGTGCGCAACTGATGCTGATGGCGGATCAGGACCTGCAATTTGGCGGTGGCCGCGAGCAGACCACCTCGCAGTATTCCTACATCCTGCAAAGCGCCGACCTTGGCGAACTGCGCCAGTGGTATCCGAAAGTGGTGACCGCGCTCAAGGCGTTGCCGGAGCTGACCGCGATTGACGCCCGTGAAGGACGTGGCGCGCAGCAGGTGACCCTGATCGTCGATCGTGATCAGGCCAAACGGCTGGGCGTCGACATGGACATGGTCACTTCCGTCCTGAACAACGCCTACAGCCAGCGGCAGATTTCGACGATCTACGACAGCCTCAACCAGTATCAGGTGGTGATGGAGGTCAATCCGAAATACGCCCAGGACCCGATCACCCTCAAGCAGGTTCAGGTCATCACCGCCGACGGCGCGCGAATTCCGCTGTCGACCATCGCCCATTACGAAAACAGCCTGGAAGACGACCGCGTCAGCCACGAAGGCCAGTTTGCATCCGAGAGCATTTCCTTCGACATGGCGGAAGGCGTGACGGTGGAGCAGGGCACGGCTGCGATCGAGCGGGCGATTGCCAAACTCGGCATGCCGGAAGACGTGATCGTGAAAATGGCGGGCACCGCTGACGCTTTCGCCGCGACGCAGAAGAGCCAGCCATGGATGATTCTGGGCGCACTGGTGGCGGTGTATCTGGTGTTGGGCGTGCTGTATGAGAGTTACATCCACCCGCTGACCATCCTATCGACCTTGCCGTCGGCCGGGGTCGGCGCGTTGCTGTCGATCTATGCGCTGGGCGGCGAGTTCAGCCTGATTTCGTTGCTGGGGCTGTTTTTGCTGATCGGTGTGGTGAAGAAAAACGCCATTCTGATGATCGACCTCGCGTTGCAACTCGAGCGGCATCAGGGCCTGGAACCGCTGGAGTCGATTCGCAGCGCCTGCCTGCAACGCCTGCGACCGATTCTGATGACCACGCTCGCCGCGATCCTCGGTGCCTTGCCTCTGTTGCTGAGCCGTGCCGAGGGGGCGGAGATGCGTCAACCCCTGGGCCTGACCATCATCGGCGGGCTGATCTTCAGTCAGGTGCTGACCCTTTACACCACCCCGGTGGTTTACCTCTATCTCGACAAACTGCGCCATCGTTTCAACCACTGGCGTGGGGTGCGTACCGATGCTGCTCTGGAAACTCCGCTATGACTGACCGTTCGCTAATCAACCTGTCTGCACCGCTGATCACGGCCCGCGGCTCGCGTTTGCTGAGCCTGTCGCTGTGCGTGGCGCTGCTCAGTGCCTGCGCCATCGGCCCGGATTACCAGCGCCCGCAAGCCGCTGCGCCGGCGCAATACAAGGAAGCGGCCGGTTGGCGTCAGGCCAACCCAAGCGATTCCCTGGCCCGCGGTGCCTGGTGGGAGCTGTATGGCGACCGGCAGCTCAATGGCCTGATCGAGCAACTCAACAACGCCAACCAGACGGTTGCCCAGTCCGAAGCCCAATACCGTCAGGCCCAGGCGTTGGTGCGCAGCGCACGCGGTGCGTTTTTCCCGACCGTGGACCTGACGGTCGGGAAAAACCGTTCCAGCCAGGGCACCGGCAGCAGCAGTTCGAGCCTGACCAGTTCTTCCAGTGGTATCCGCGACACCTATACCGCACAAGCTGGGGTCAGTTGGGAGGCCGATGTCTGGGGCAAACTGCGCCGGGGCCTTGAGGCGGACACCGCCAATGCCGAGGCGAGTTTTGCCGATCTGGCGGCGATGCGGTTGAGCCAGCAGTCGGAACTGGTGCAGAACTACCTGCAACTGCGTGTGATCGATGAGCAGAAACGCCTGTTGCAAGCGACGGTCGAGGCCTATCAGCGCTCCCTGAAAATGACCGAAAACCAATACCGCGCCGGTGTTTCCGGCAAGGACGCGGTGGCCCAGGCCACCACTCAGCTCAAGAGCACCGAGGCCGACCTGGTCGATCTGATCTGGCAGCGCGCCCAGTTCGAGAACGCCATCGCCGTGCTGATCGGACTGCCGCCGGCCGAGTTCAGCCTCGCGGAAACCCAAGACATCCCGGTCTTGCCTGACGTGCCACTGAACCTGCCTTCGCAATTACTGGAGCGGCGCCCGGACATCGCTTCCGCCGAGCGTTCGGTGATGGCAGCCAACGCCAACATCGGCGTGGCCAAGGCGGCTTACTACCCTGACCTGACGCTGAGCCTGAACGGCGGTTACAGCAGCAGTACGTCGTCCAACTGGATCAGCGTGCCGAACCGCTTCTGGTCGGTCGGCCCGCAACTGGCGATGACCTTGTTCGACGGCGGTCAACGTTCGGCGGAAGTCGATCGCAGCGAGGCCGCCTACGATGAAACCGTGGCCAAGTACCGCCAGACCGTGCTCGACGGCTTCCGCGAGGTGGAAAATTATCTGGTCCAGCTCAAGGTCCTGGAAAACGAATCCGTCGTGCGTCAGCAGGCCCTGGACGCGGCGCGCGAATCCTTGCGCCTGACCCAGAATCAGTACAAGGCCGGGTTGATTGCCTATCTGGATGTAGTGGTGGTGCAAGCCACGGCGCTGAACAATGAACGCAACATGCTGGATCTGTTGCAGAGTCGCCTGATTGCCAGCGTGCAGTTGATTGCAGCGCTGGGCGGCGGTTGGGATGGCCAGCTTGACCTGTAGGAGCAAAGCTTGCTCGCGATGGTGGTAGACCTGCCAACATCTATGTTGAATGTGAATCCGTCTTCGCGAGCAAGCTCTGCTCCTACAGGCGCGCGGCGTGCCCACGGAGGTCGATACAGAGGAACTGCGAGCAATCAAACAAGCGTTTCATCGGGTTGATGGCCCTTTGCTCATTTTGTCAGTGCGTTCTTTCATGCAATCAGTACAATCGCCCGATTTGCCCCCCGAGAATGGAAGCAGTACGGCGGGTAGTCTCGAGAAGTCCCATGCTCATTGGTAGTTATTCCCCCACGCTGGTTATCATTTCGCTCTTCGTGGCGATTCTCGCGTCCTACACCGCGCTCGACATGACCGGGCGCATCGCCACTGCCAAAGGCCGTGCCGTGCATTTTTGGACGGCCGGCGGCGCGTTGGCGATGGGCATTGGTGTGTGGTCGATGCATTTCATCGGCATGCTCGCGTTTGAACTGCCTATTGCCCTGGGCTACGACGTCACTCTGACAGCCCTGTCGCTGCTGACCGCGATCCTGTCCTGCGGTTTTGCCCTGTGGCTGGTCAGCCAGCCACAACTGCCGAGCTGGCAATTGGTGCTCGGCGCGCTGGTGATGGGCGCTGGTATCAGCGCCATGCACTACACCGGCATGGCCGCCATGCGCATGCAGCCGGGTATCGATTACGACCCGACACTGTTCGGCGCTTCTCTGCTCATCGCCGTCGGCGCGTCGGGCGCTGCGTTATGGATCGCCTTCCGCCTGCGCCGGCACACGCCTTATGTCAGCCTGCTGCGAGGCGGTGCGGCGGTGATCATGGGCATTGCCATTGTCGGCATGCACTACACCGCCATGGCCGCCGCGCGTTTTCCCGACGGCAGTTTTTGTGGCGCGGCGATCAGCGGTTTGAATGGCAAGGGCCTGGACAGCCTGGTGCTGATCACTACGATGGCGGTGCTGAGCATTGCCTTGCTCACTTCGATTCTCGATGCACGCCTGGAAGCTCGCACCGCCGAGTTGGCCCACTCGCTGACAGAGGCTAACCGTGAACTGACCCAACTGGCGCTGCACGACACCCTGACCGGCCTGCCAAATCGGGTATTGCTGGCTGACCGTATCGACCAGGCCATGTCGAGAGTGCAGGAACAGGGCGGCTGTTTTGCCTTGATGTTCATCGATCTGGACGGTTTCAAGCCGGTCAATGATGCATTCGGTCATCACATGGGTGACCAGTTGCTGCGTGAAGTCGCTCTGCGCCTGCGCGAGGACTTGCGTAGCCAGGACACGCTGGCGCGGATTGGCGGCGATGAGTTCGTGCTGCTGGTGCAACTGGCCGACGAGCATGACGCACTGAATCTGGCGGCCCGGCAGGTCGGGTTGATCGCACGCTCGTTCCGCGTCGCCGAACATGATTTGCAGATCTCCGCCAGTGTCGGCATCGCCCTTTATCCGGGAAATGGCCAGACCTGCGAAGAGCTGCTGATGAATGCCGACGCGGCGATGTATCACGCCAAGGGCGCGGGCAAGAACGGCTACAGCTTCTTCGACGCCTCGATGAACAGCAACGCGCGTAAACAGCTGCAATTGGTGCAAGACCTGCGCAATGCAGTGGACCAGCAACAATTCAGTCTCTACTACCAGCCAAAATTCGACGCCAGCAACGGTCGACCCGTCGGTGCCGAGGCGTTGTTGCGCTGGGTGCACCCGACGCAGGGCATGCTGATGCCGGACACGTTCATCGAACTGGCGGAGAAGACCGGACTGATCATTCCGATCGGCGATTGGGTGCTCAACGAAGCCTGCCGGCAGATGCGCGAATGGTACGTGCTCGGTTACACGGACTGGCGCATCGCGGTGAACCTCTCGGCCTTGCAGTTCTGCCACGCAGGCCTGGTCCAGAGCGTCGCCAAGGCATTGGCCACGCATCATTTACCCGCCAACAGCCTGACCCTGGAGATCACCGAAACCACCGCCATGAGCGACGCCGATGCGAGCATGACGGTGCTTAACGAACTCTCGGAGATGGGTGTCGACCTGTCGATCGATGATTTTGGTACGGGCTATTCGAGTTTGATGTACCTCAAGCGCTTGCCGGCCAACGAACTGAAAATCGACCGGGGGTTTGTCCGCGACCTGGAGCGTGACAGCGACGACGCGGCCATCGTTTCCGCCATCGTCGCCCTTGGCCAGGCGCTGGGTCTGCGCATTGTCGCCGAAGGCGTGGAAACCGATGTGCAGCAGGATTTCCTGACTCAACTCGGCTGCGACTCATTGCAGGGTTATCTGCTGGGGCATCCGCTGCCGGCGGAGCGGTTCATGATGGATATCCTTCGCGCGGAGCAGATGGCGACGGCGTGAAAATGCTGGACCGCGTTATCGTTCATCGCGGGCAAGCCACGCTCCCACAGGTTTTGCGTAACCTGTGGGAGCCGGGCTTGCCCGCGATGGCGTCGGCAATGAGACAACAGACCCCATGCAAAACCCGCCAATGGCGGTTATTCTTGGCCCCGACTGCAAACGCTTGAAGGGGAAACGCTCGCATGGACAAAGTCATCGTCATCACCGGCGGCAGCCGCGGCATCGGTGCCGCCACCGCACTGTTGGCCGCCGAACAGGGCTATCGGATCTGCATCAACTACCAGTCCGATGAAGAGGCCGCGCACCGCGTGCTGGACCAGGTCCGCGCCCTCGGCGCCCAGGCCATCGCCGTACGAGCCGACGTCAGCATTGAAGACGAAGTGATCGCGCTGTTTAACCGTGTTGACGCCGAACTGGGTCGGGTGACCGCACTGGTCAACAATGCTGGCACCGTCGGGCACAAATCCCGCGTCGACGAAATGTCCGAGTTCCGCATTCTCAAAACCCTCAAAACCAACGTCCTGGCGCCCATTCTTTGCGCCAAGCACGCTGTCCTGCGCATGTCACCGAAACACGGCGGGCAGGGCGGCAGCATCGTCAACGTATCCTCGGTCGCTTCGCGCCTGGGATCACCTAACGAGTACGTGGATTACGCAGCTTCCAAAGGTGCGCTGGACAGCTTCACCATCGGCCTGTCCAAGGAAGTGGCTGGTGAAGGCATACGCGTCAATGCCGTGCGACCGGGCTTCATCTACACCGATTTCCACGCACTGAGCGGCGATCCGGACCGGGTCAGCAAGCTGGAATCGGCGATACCGATGGCGCGCGGTGGCCGGCCGGATGAAGTGGCGGAGGCGATTGTGTGGTTGTTGTCGGATAAGGCGTCGTATGCGACCGGCACGTTTGTTGATCTTGGTGGAGGGCGGTAAAGGGCTGTTTACTGTCATTGTTGACAGTAGACGCTGGTCGCTCACGCGCCTAGATTGCGAGTGGCCTCTCACCGGATGAGCGCCACGATTTGCACAGTCATACGCCGTCAATCAGCGTCATAGAACCACGCGGTTTGCCCGTTCGTGCGCTGGCGTATTATCGATGCGCCGTCGGTGAGCCGGTGGAGACGCGGGTCACGCACCAGTTCCACGACGCTGCCGGTCGGCTCACTGAACAGCGCGATCCTCGCTTGTTTGCCCTGGCGCAGTCCGGCGTTGCGGTACCGCCCAATCTAGTCACCATCCCAAGCCTGTCAGGCCAGCCACTTTGCAGCGACAGTGTCGATGCGGGGTGGCAAGTGAGCTTGTCCGGTGCGGCCGGGCAGCCTGTTGAATCGTGGGATCAGCGAGGCTGGCACCGTCGCACCGAACTCGATGCGTTGCTGCGGCCAGTGGCGATCTTCGAGCACTTCCCTGACGAACCCGAACGCTGTGCCGAGCGGATTAACCGGGGCAGTTCTTCGCCAGATGACGCGCTGCACAATCGCTGCGGCCAACCGGTGCGGCACGATGATCCGGCGGGCAGCCGATTGCTGCCCGAGTATGGACTGTCGGGCGCAGTAATGGCCGAGGTTCGGCATTTCCTCGACAGCCTGGATCCGCCGGACTGGCCGCTTGCCGAGGCCGAACGCGACACATTGCTGGAGCCGGGTGACGGCTTGCATTCTGCGTGGCATTTCGCGGCGACTGGCGAGGCGCTGAGCCAGATCGATGCGAAAGGTCATCTCCGGCAATTTGCGCCGGATCGGGTGGGGCAACTGCGCGACGTTCGTCTGCAACGGGTCGGCCAACCTGCCGCCGAAACGCTGGTCAGCGCCATCGAGTACAACGCCTTCGGTCAAGTTCAGCAGGAACTCGCCGGCAACGGCATGCGCACCTTTTCCACTTATGACCCCGCCGACGGGCATCTGCTGTCGCTGGCCAATCAAGGCCCGGACGGAGTGTTTTTGCAAAACCTCAGCTACCGCTACGACCCGGCGGGCAACATCACCGAAATCACTGACGCGGCGTTACCGATCCAGCATTTCGCCAATCAGCGTATCGAACCGGTCCGGCGGTTCACCTACGACACGCTGTACCAGCTGATCAAAGCTAACGGCTGGGAAACCGCCAAGCCCTCATTCGGCCCGGCACTGCCCGAGTGGCAAGCCTTCGGCCCGCCCGACGCCAGTCGTTGGCGCAACTACAGCGAAACCTATCACTACGACGAGGCTGGCAATCTGCTGGAGCGCATTCATGTTGGCGCGGAGAACGACACCTTGACCATGCAGGTGGCGGTGCACAGCAATCGCAGTATCAAAGAAAGACCGGGTGCGGATCTGGAGGCGCTGTTCGATGCCCGTGGCAATTTGCTGGAGCTGCAACCCGGTCAGGCGTTGCAGTGGAATGGCCGTAATGAACTGGCTGAGGTTACTCAAGTGGCGCGGCTTCATGCCTCCGATGATCTGGAGCGCTATGTCTACGACGGCGAAGGCATGCGCCTGCGTAAATGGCGAAGCGCTTCGGCGAAATCTGTCAGTCATGCCTCCGAAGTGCGCTACCTGCCGGGCATCGAACTGCACAGTAACAGTGCCACGGGCGAGCAGTTGCAGGTCGTCAGTGTTCAGGCCGGGCGGTGTTCTGTGCGGCTGCTGCATTGGGATGGCCCGCCTCCTGATGGCGTGGAAAACGATCAACTGCGCTACTGCTTCGACGATCACTTAGGGTCGAGTACGTTTGAGGTGGATGCGCAGGCGAAACCGATCAGCCAGGAAGTGTATTACCCGTTTGGTGGCACAGCTTGCTTGGCGGGGCGGAATGCGGTGGAAACCAGTTACAAGACCATTCGCTATTCAGGTAAGGAGCGAGATGCAACTGGGCTTTACTACTATGGCGCACGTTATTACGCACCATGGCTGCACCGTTGGTTAAATCCGGATCCGGCGGAGGACGTGGATGGCTTGAATTTTTATCGGTTTGTCAGAAAAAATCCGGTTAACTATATTGATCAGCAGGGACGCTTTTCAATATTGAGGTCATATTTAGATTATCGGCTAGAAAAGCTTTTAGGTATTCGTCAGCGGATTCAACAGCGCGGGATGAAAAATATCAGGTTACATTCCCCCAGTATGATGGACACTTTGAGTGAAAGCATGGTTGTGGCGAAAGATGCGGTAAGGAAAACAATAAACAACTTGAGCTCGCATACTTATGACAAGGAAAAATATGAAGCGTATTTTGGCCCTCCTCAGTCCAGTGATATTCTCGAGTTAAAAGAACGATATCAGGTAATACTGGCGGCGCTGGAACGCCTCGAAACGAAGCCTGGCAAGGTGGTTGTTTATCATGATTCCGATGGGGATTTCCAAGATCTTGCTGCATTTGTTAGTCATGTGGATAGGCGGAACAAAATCTATATAAACTCTAAATTTTTAGAAAATGACTCGGCTGCCGTGTTTGCACTTACTTTGATTCATGAACTCAGTCATCAAAGCAAGAAGAACAGGACTGAAGATTATTTTTGTTTAGTTGCATCTAATGTTGAAATGGATGAAGCGAGAGCACACCATTTCGATAGCTCTGACGATGAAGTGGGTATGGCGGCGATGGTAAATAAATCGCAGAAAATCATGACGGGCAAGGCCACAGAAGATGACCTTATGCTAAGTGATGAATTTATCTGGGCGCAGAGAGGTCTTGGTTTGACTGAGGCTTTAGATAGATTTAATGGCGAACCGGCGCTTCACGGCGAAGTAGCGCGGAGAAACGCCGACAGTATTGGGGGCTTTGCGATGTCTTCGGTCCTGTCGCCTGGGAGGCCTACGCGCTCGAAACAATAATCGGGACCGGTAGTTTTATGTTTGCGCTCAAAACGACCTTACAATCCGCCCCAACGTCTCCATCGCCTTTTCCGCCGCCTCATCCCAAGGGCTGCCGTAGTTCAACCGAATGCAATTCCTGAAGCGCTGGGCCGGTGAGAAAATCGGCCCCGGCGCAATGCTGATCCCCTGCGCCAGCGCCATCTGGAACAATTTCAACGAATCCATCTGCGCCGGTAACTCCAGCCACAAAAAGTACCCGCCCGCCGGCTGGCTGACCCGAGTCTGCGCCGGAAAATAGCGCGCAATCGCCGCCAGCATCGCACTCTGTTGCTCCTCCAACGCGTAACGCAATTTGCGCAAGTGCCGGTCATAACCTCCGTGTTGCAGGTAATCGGCAATGGCCGCCTGAGCCGGCATCGACGCGCACAGCGAAGTCATCAGCTTCAACCGCTCGATCTTTTGCGCATAGCGCCCGGCAGCCACCCAGCCAATGCGATAACCCGGCGCGAGGCTTTTGGCGAACGAGCCGCAATGCATCACCAGCCCTTCGGTGTCGAATGCCTTGGCGGGTTTTGGCGCCTGTTGCCCGTAATAGAGTTCGGCGTAGACATCGTCCTCGATCAACGGCACCTGGTGGGTGCGCAACAGCTCCACCAGTTCCTGTTTCTTTGCCTCGGGCATGGTCGCGCCCATGGGGTTCTGGAAGCTGGTCATGCACCAGCAGGCCTTGATCGGGTGGCGTTCCAGGGTTTGCGTGAGCACGCCAAGGTCGATGCCGTCGCGCGGGTGCACGGGGATTTCCACGGCTTTGAGTTTCAGCCGTTCGAGGATTTGCAGGCAGGCATAGAACGCCGGGGCTTCGATGGCCACCAGGTCGCCGGGTTCGGTGACGGCTTGCAGGCACAGGTTCAGCGCTTCCAGCGCGCCGTTGGTGATCAGCAGTTCTTCCATGGGCAGCATCAGGCCGCCGACCATGTAGCGCAGGGCGATTTGTCGGCGCAGTTGCGGGTTGCCCGGCGACATGTCGGTGACGACCATGCGCGGGTCCATGTCCCGGGCAGCGCTGGCCAGGGACCGGGACAGGCGTTGCAACGGAAACAGGGTAGGGCTGGGGAATGCCGAGCCGAACGGTACGGTATTCGGATCTTTGATCGAGTCGAGGACCGAGAACACCAGTTCGCTGACGTCGACCTCCGTGGATTCGTTGACCTGGCTGCTGATCACCGGCTCCGAAAACGGGCTTGGCGCATGGGTGTTGACGAAGTAGCCGGAGCGCGGGCGGGCGCGGATCAGGCCTCGGCGCTCGAGCAGGTAGTAAGCCTGGAATACCGTGGACGGGCTGACGCCGTAGGTCTGGCTGGCGTAGCGCACCGACGGCACGCGCTGGCCGGGGCCCAGCACGCCGGAGCGGATCAGTTCAGCGATGTCATCGGCGAATTTTTCGTAGCGTTTCATCTAAGGCCCGGTTCAGTGTCATTCAGTGAAATCGAGGTGGCTTCTTCGCGGGCAAGCCTCGCTCCTACAGTTCCCACCGTGCCGTAGGAGCGAGGCTTGCCCGCGAATCGCAGCACTGCAGTCTAAGGGATCAACGGTTCATCGGCGCAACAAAGCGGCTGTCCGCGACGCTATAAATCTCGGGTTCATCGCTGTCGACGATCTTGAAGCGGATGCTCTGCGAACTGCTGCTCGGCCGTTCGGTGGTCATTGCCACGGACACCGGCACGTCGACAATTTCGCCGGGCGCCAGGCTCATTTCAGTCTTGCCTTGCAGCTGGAAGCCGTCGCCATCGACCAGGGTCAAACGGTAGTCCTGGCGTTGCTGGGTCTTGTTGATGACCTTCAGGCTGTAGATGTTTTCGATCTGCCCCAGGCTGTTTTCCCGGAACAGTCCACGGTCCTTGCTGACGTCCAGCGAGACCATCGGCCGCTCGACAAGCGCCAGGGCGAGGGCGCCGATCATCACCAGCAACACCGCGGTGTAGCCGATCAGCCGTGGTCGCAGCAGGTGGGTCTTGCCCCCTTGCAGCTCATGCTCCGAGGTGTAGCTGATCAGGCCACGGGCGTAGCCCATTTTGTCCATGATCGAATCACAGGCGTCGATACACGCGGCGCACCCGATGCATTCCATTTGCAGGCCATCGCGAATGTCGATGCCTGTAGGACACACCTGCACGCAGAGCTGGCAATCGATGCAATCACCGAGGCCGACTTCGGCCGGGCTCACATCACGTTTGCGCGGGCCACGGTTTTCGCCACGGGCGCCGTCGTAGGAGATGGTCAGGGTGTCCTTGTCGAACATCACGCTCTGGAACCGCGCATACGGGCACATGTGCATGCACACCGCTTCACGCAGCCAACCGGCGTTGATGTACGTGGCGCCGGTGAAAAACAGCACCCAGAACAGGCTGACGCCGCCGATCTGCAAGGTCAGCAGTTCTTCGGCCAGCGGGCGGATCGGTGTGAAGTAGCCGACAAAGGTCAGGCCGGTCAGCAAACTGATCGCCAGCCACAAGGTGTGCTTGGCCGCGCGACGCATCAGTTTGTTGAGGCCCCAGGGTGCGGCTTGCAGTTTGATCCGCTGGTTGCGTTCACCTTCGGTGATTTTCTCGCACCACATGAAAATCCAGGTCCAGGAGCTCTGTGGACAGGTGTAGCCGCACCAGACGCGCCCGGCAAACACGGTGATCGCAAACAGGCCGAATGCCGCGATGATCAGCAGCGCCGACAGCAAGATGAAATCCTGCGGCCAGAACGTCGCGCCGAAGATGTGGAATTTGCTTTCGGAAAGGTCCCAGAGCACCGCCTGGCGGCCGCCCCAGTTCAACCACACTGTGCCAAAGAACAGCAGAAACAGAAAACCCGCGCCGCTCATGCGCAGGGTGCGGAACAGGCCGGTGAAGCTGCGGGTGTGAATCAGGTTGTCGCTGGATTTGGCCTTCATCTTCGGACGCGAAGGCTCCAATGTTTCTACGGTTCGGACGGGGATTCTTTCGCTCATGGTCTTTCGCTCATCAGCCTCCATCAGGCCGGATCACTATGAGCGTCGATCTGTTTGCATAACAGACTCAGGTATCGCAATAAAAAGCGGATCAGATGAGCGCTGAGCCGCTCAGTGCGACAACTTGAAGCACCTGCGATAACAGGGGCAGGGGCGCTATAACAGGCGCCCGCGGTGGATGTTGATCCGGGTCAGTCAAATCACCGAATCACTGTCCGTTGCCTTCAAATGCTTACGACCGTCGACTGCACCTGCTACGGTCAATGCATCGGCTTCTGCTTCGGTGATGTAGATGTGCTTGCCGTTGATATCGACGGCCGACATGGCTTTTACCTCGTCGGTGACGATGGTCACATCAGGGCACAGGCGGATTTCCTCGCCGTTCTCTGTGGTGAAGAAGCAGGTCTGGTTTTCGATGCGCACTGTCATGGAGAGGTCCTTTTTTCTGCGGGTTCTACAGCGTTAGGACACAAGCGGCGGCTATCGTTCTGTGCAACCGATTAATGGTCGGCGCGGTCCATCCTTTATCGATCATTTACTGGGATTGCACCATGGACGCCTGGTGGCATGAAGTTTGGAAGACGTTGCAAGCGGAGTTCGCCGACATCGGCGACGCCTCACAACTGACACGTATCACCGTGAGGCTGTTGATGGCCGCCGTGCTGGGCGGAATTCTCGGTTTCGAACGCGAACACAAGGGCAAGGCCGCCGGTGTGCGGACACACATGTTGGTCGCTCTGGGTGCCGCGTTGTTTGTGCTGGTGCCGCAGATGTCCGGCTCCCAGGCCGATGCCATGAGCCGTGTGGTGCAAGGGGTGATCGCCGGGATCGGCTTCCTCGGCGCCGGGACCATCCTGAAAAACCAGGAAGGCGATGAAGGCCATGTGAAAGGCCTGACCACCGCCGCTGGTTTGTGGATGACTGCGGCCATCGGTGTTTCAGCCGGGTTGGGACGTGAAGCGACGGCGGTGTTCAGTACGTTGCTGGCGCTGGCGATCTTTAGCGTGATGCCGAAGATCGTGAAGTTGCTCGACAGGAACGGCCAGGAAGACAAGCCCTGACGGACTGCGCATTTGTGGCGAGGGGGCAACGATCACCGGCGGCATCGTCTCCGGCGGATCTTCGCGTGGCGGCGGGGTAGTGCCGGGCGGTTCCTGCTCGGGCACAGGTTCGGGCTCGGTAGGCGGAATCGTCGGGCTGTCGATGTTCGGGTCGGGTGTTTCGGCCGGGATTGGAATACTCATCGTTGAAGCCTCCAGTGGCACTTGGCGTAAGTCGTGCTTAAGTGGATTGACCACTGCGCAACGGAATTGATTCCACCGGACATCCCGGCAAATCCCCGTGAACTTTACCGGGGCCTGTCGCTCGGAACCTAAGTGAGTTCATTCCGGGGCCGATGGCTTTGCGTGAATGACGACCGTGCACTAGAGCGTCCATGGGGCGTACAGGAGAGATGCTCGATGACTGCCGAAAAACCGACAGAGCTGAACTACAACCCTCATATGCCGTTGTCGCAGGCTTTACTGCTGCCGCGCATCGCGATTGAAAACACCATGCCGACCCTTGATGGCGGGCAATTCGCCGTTAAAGCGGTGGTCGGGCAAGACGTGGTGGTCACAAGCAAAGTCTTCGCCGACGGGCACGACAAGCTGGCCGTCAGGGTTCGCTGGCGGGCTGCCGATGATGACGTCTGGCAAACCGAAATCATGGGCGAGCTGGGCAATAACGGTTATCAGGGCCAGTTCCGCGTCCAGCGTCAGGGCCGTTATGTGTTCTGCATCGAGGCCTGGATCGATCAATTCGCCAGCTTCTGCTATGAGCTGGAAAAGAAGCACTCGGCCCGTGTGCCCGTCAGTCTGGAGTTGCAGGAAGGTCGCACGCTGGTTCAACAAGCGGCCGAACGCACCCAAGGCCAACTGAGTGAAGCACTGGCAGCGCTGCACCATGAGCTGTCCGGGTTGCTCGAAATCGAACAGGTGGCGCTGTTTCTGCACCAGCGCAGCGCCGACCTGATGGCCAAGGCCGATCACCGCGCCTATTTGAGCCTCAGCCCCGAGTATCCGCTGGACGTCGAACGTGAGATCGCCCAGTTCGCCAGTTGGTATGAGCTGTTTCCGCGTTCGATCACCGACGACCCGGCGCGCCACGGTACGTTCAATGACGTGCATTCGCGGCTGCCGATGATCCAGGACATGGGTTTCGACGTGCTGTACTTCCCGCCGATCCACCCGATCGGCCGCAGCTACCGCAAAGGCCCGAACAATTCCCTCACCGCCGGCCCTGACGATCCGGGCAGCCCGTATGCCATCGGCAGCGACGAGGGTGGGCACGAGGCGATTCACTCGGAACTGGGCACCCGCGAAGACTTCCGTCGGCTAGTGGCTGCCGCGGCTGACCACGGCCTGGAAATCGCCCTCGACTTCGCCATCCAGTGTTCCCAGGATCACCCATGGCTCAAGCAGCACCCGGGCTGGTTCAACTGGCGGCCGGACGGCACGATCAAATATGCCGAGAACCCGCCGAAAAAATATCAGGACATCGTCAACGTCGATTTCTATGCCACCGAGGCGATTCCCAGCCTCTGGGTCGAGTTGCGCGACATTGTGGTGGGCTGGGTCGAGGAGGGCGTGAAGATCTTCCGCGTCGACAATCCGCACACCAAGCCGCTGCCGTTCTGGCAATGGCTGATCGCCGACGTGCGCGCGCTGTACCCGGAAGTGATTTTCCTCGCCGAAGCGTTCACCACGCCGGCAATGATGGCGCGTTTGGGCAAGGTCGGTTACTCGCAGAGCTACACCTACTTCACCTGGCGCAACACCAAGTACGAACTCTCGACTTATTTCAGCGAGCTCAACGAATCGCCGTGGCGCGAATGCTACCGGCCGAACTTCTTCGTCAATACACCGGACATTAACCCGGCGTTTCTGCATGAGTCCGGGCGTGCCGGTTTCCTGATCCGGGCGGCGCTGGCAACCATGGGCTCCGGGCTGTGGGGCATGTATTCGGGTTTCGAACTCTGTGAAGCCGCACCCGTGCCGGGGAAGGAGGAATACCTCAACTCCGAGAAGTACGAAATCCGCCCACGGGACTTCAACGCGCCAGGCAACATCATTGCCGAAATCGCCCAGCTCAACCGCATTCGCCGGCAAAACCCGGCCTTGCACACGCATTTGGGCCTGAAGGTCTATAACGCCTGGAATGACAACATTCTGTATTTCGGCAAGCGCAGCGCGGATGGCAGCAACTTCATCCTGGTGGCGGTCAGCCTCGACCCGCATAACGTTCAGGAAGCGAATTTCGAGTTGCCGCTGTGGGAAATGGGTTTGCCCGACGACGCCAGTACCCAGGGCGAGGACTTGATGAGCGGCCATCGCTGGACGTGGCACGGCAAGTACCAGTTCATGCGGATCGACCCGGCTCACCAGCCGTTCGGGATCTGGCGGATAACCACCTCCTAGATACACCCCGGACGTGGCGATAGGAAACCTGTGGCGAGGGGATTTATTCCCGTTGGGTCGCGAAGCGGCCCCCAAACAAACCAGACAATCCATTCCTCCCGTCAGATTTGGATTCACAGTGTTTACGACTGCTTCGCAGCCGAACGGGGATAAATCCCCTCGCCACAAAAGAGCCTCCTTCGGCGGGGGGCTTTATTGAATTCAACAGGAGTTTCAAATGGCGAAGAAACCCAAGGCTGCCACCTTTATCAAGGACCCGCTCTGGTACAAGGATGCAGTGATCTACCAGGTTCACGTTAAGTCGTTTTTCGACTCCAACAACGACGGGATCGGCGACTTTCCCGGTCTTATCGCCAAACTCGATTACATTGCCGATCTCGGTGTCAACACCATCTGGCTCCTGCCGTTCTACCCGTCGCCACGGCGCGACGACGGCTACGACATTGCCGAATACCGTGGCGTGCATTCCGATTACGGCACCATGGCCGATGCCAGGCGCTTTATCGCTGAAGCCCACAAGCGTGGCTTGCGGGTCATCACCGAGCTGGTCATCAACCACACCTCGGACCAGCACGCCTGGTTCCAGCGAGCGCGCAAAGCCAAACCCGGCTCCGCGGCGCGGGACTTTTACGTCTGGTCCGATGACGATCAGAAATATGACGGCACGCGCATCATCTTTCTCGACACCGAGAAGTCCAACTGGACCTGGGACCCGGTCGCCGGCCAGTACTTCTGGCACCGTTTCTACTCACACCAGCCGGACCTGAATTTCGATAACCCGCAAGTCATGAAGGCCGTGCTGTCGGTGATGCGCTACTGGCTCGACATGGGCATCGACGGTTTGCGGCTGGACGCGATTCCGTACCTGATCGAACGGGACGGCACCAACAACGAAAACCTGCCCGAGACCCACGACGTCCTCAAGCAGATTCGCGCTGAAATCGACGCCAATTACCCCGACCGCATGCTGCTCGCGGAGGCCAACCAATGGCCGGAAGACACGCAGCTGTACTTCGGTGACACCGATGCCAAAGGCCTCAACGGCGACGAATGCCACATGGCCTTCCACTTCCCTTTGATGCCGCGCATGTACATGGCGCTGGCCCAGGAAGACCGCTTCCCGATCACCGACATTTTGCGCCAGACCCCGGAAATCCCTGCCAACTGCCAGTGGGCCATTTTCCTGCGCAACCACGATGAGCTGACCCTGGAGATGGTCACCGACAAGGAGCGCGACTACCTGTGGAATTACTACGCAGCCGACCGTCGGGCGCGGATCAACCTGGGGATTCGCCGCCGTCTCGCACCGTTGATGGAGCGCGATCGTCGACGGGTGGAATTGCTCAACAGCCTGCTGCTGTCGATGCCCGGCACACCGACGTTGTACTACGGCGATGAAATCGGCATGGGCGACAACATCTACCTCGGTGACCGCGATGGCGTGCGCACGCCG
The DNA here is from genome assembly GCF_024169315.1 of Pseudomonas migulae. NCBI lineage: Bacteria > Pseudomonadati > Pseudomonadota > Gammaproteobacteria > Pseudomonadales > Pseudomonadaceae > Pseudomonas > Pseudomonas migulae. The sequence continues at coordinate 537,348 of NZ_JALJWR010000001.1, forward strand.
ATGCAATGGTCGATCGACCGTAACGGCGGCTTCTCCCGCGCCGATCCGGCCAGCCTGGTGCTGCCGCCGATCATGGACCCGCAATACGGTTACCTGTCGGTGAACGTCGAAACCCAGGCCGGCGACCCGCATTCGCTGCTCAACTGGACCCGGCGCATGCTGGCGGTGCGCAAACAGTCCAAGGCGTTCGGGCGCGGTACGCTGAAAATGCTGTCGCCGAGCAACCGACGGATTCTGGCCTACACCCGTGAATTCACCGGGGCGGATGGCAAGCACGAGATCATTCTGTGCGTGGCCAACGTGTCCCGTAGTGCGCAAGCGGCGGAACTGGACCTGTCGGCTTACGTCGGCATGGTGCCGGTGGAGATGCTGGGCGGTAACGCCTTTCCGCCGATCGGCCAGTTGAATTTCCTCCTGACCCTGGCGCCTTACGGTTTCTACTGGTTCGGACTCGCAGCGGAGAATCAAATGCCTAGCTGGCACGTAGAACCGGCGCAAAGCCTGCCGGACTTCACCACCCTGGTGCTGAAAAAACGCATGGAAGAACTGCTCGAAGCGCCGTCACGCGGCACGCTTGAGCAGGGCATCCTGCCAAACTGGCTGCAAAACCGCCGCTGGTTCGCCGGCAAGGACGCGGCCATCGAGCAAGTCAACCTGGCCTACGGCGTGCGCTTCGGTGATGCGCTGCATCCGGTGCTGCTGAGTGAAATCGAAGTCACCAGCGGCGGCCAGACCAGTCGCTACCAATTGCCGTTCGGCTTCATTGCGGATGATCAGGTGGGCCCGGCGTTGCCGCAGCAACTGGCGCTGTCTCGCGTGCGGCGCGGTCCGCAGGTGGGCTTGATCACCGATGCGTTCAGCCTCGAAAACTTCATCCGCGCCGTGCTGCAAGGCATGCAGGACAACACCGTGCTGCCGTCCGACGGCGGCGAGATCCGCTTCGAACCGACTGCCGAACTGGCCAGGCTGGGTCTGACAGCAGAATCGGAAGTCCGCTACTTGTCGGCCGAGCAGTCCAACAGCTCGGTAGTGATCGGCAGCAGCCTGGTGCTCAAACTGATCCGCAAGGTTGCCTCGGGCGTTCACCCGGAACTGGAAATGAGCGCCTACCTGACCGATGCGGGTTTCGCCAATATCTCCCCGCTGCTGGGATCGGTGGTTCGCCGCGATGCCAAGGGCGAGGACAATCTGCTGATGATCGCCCAAGGCTATCTGAGCAATCAGGGCGATGCCTGGGAATGGACGCAGAACAACCTCGAACGGGCATTGCGCGACGAGCTCGCCGACGCCATGTCCGAGCAGGAACAGCATTACAACGCCCTCGGCGAACTGCGCGACTTCGCCGGGATGCTCGGTCAACGCCTGGGGGAAATGCATCAGGTGCTGGCAGCCCCCACGGACAACCCGGACTTTGCCCCGCAGGTCACCACGCAAAAAGATGCCCTGGCCTCGGCCAAGGATGTCGCCGCGCAACTGGAGCACGCGCTGAAGTTGCTCAAGCAACATCAAAGCGAACTGAACCCCGCGGACAAAACCCTGGTCACTCGTTTACTGGACAACAAAAAAGCCATCCTCAGCCACGTCCAGGAACTGGGCAAAAAAGCGACCGGTGGTTTGCGGATTCGTGTCCATGGCGACTTGCACCTGGGGCAAGTGCTGGTGATCAAGGGCGATGCGTACCTGATCGACTTCGAAGGTGAGCCGGCCCGGCCACTCGCCGAGCGGCGCGGCAAGCACAGCCCGTACAAGGATGTCAGCGGCGTCTTGCGCTCGTTCGACTACGCGGCGGCCATGGCGATCAACGTGCACAACGTCGATAACACCGCCGATGCCCAGGCAGCACGGCAGCGGGTGTCGGACCGCTATTTAAATGAAGCGAAACAGGCATTTGTCGACGCTTATCGGCTGGCGGCAGCTAGTCTTGCTCATGCGTGGCAAGATCCGGAAGGCGAGGACGCCGCGCTGGCGTTGTTCGGTCTGGAGAAAGCAGCGTATGAGGTGGCCTATGAAGCAGAAAATCGGCCCACCTGGTTGCCCGTGCCGTTGCACGGTTTATATGGATTATTGAGTGGGCTTAAACCCTTTTCCGATCTTGGTGGAGAGTAGTCATGAGTTTCTCGAACAAGGAACAGGGTCACGCTAAAGAGGCGTTACTGCCCAGATCGCGGGACATCGACGCGCTGGTACGCGCCCAGCATCAAGACCCCTTTGCAATTCTCGGCCCCCATGGCGACGACGCCGGCGGCCAATTCATTCGGGCTTATCTGCCAGACGCGCTGAGCGTGCAGGTGTTGGCCAAGGATTCCGGGGAAGAACTCGGCACGCTTGAGGCCACCGAAACGCCCGGGTTGTTTGTCGGGCATTTCGATCGGGCGCAACCGTACGTGTTGCGCACCCGTTGGGCGGGCGGCGAGCAGGTTTCCGAAGACCCTTACAGCTTCGGTCCGTTGCTCGGTGAAATGGACTTGTACCTGTTCGCCGAAGGCAATCACCGAGACTTGAGCAGTTGCCTCGGCGCGCAGCTAAAAAATGTCGACGGTGTCGATGGTGTGCGTTTCGCCGTGTGGGCTCCGAACGCCAAGCGCGTGTCGGTGGTCGGTGATTTCAACAACTGGGACGGCCGTCGCCACCCGATGCGCTTGCGTCACCCGACCGGGGTCTGGGAGTTGTTCATCCCGCGCATGCAGGCGGGGGAAGCCTACAAATACGAGATCCTCGGCGCCCACGGCATTCTGCCGCTCAAGGCCGATCCGATGGCGCTGGCCACCGCTCTGCCGCCGGACACCGCCTCGAAAGTCGCTTCACCGTTGAAGATCGATTGGCAGGACCACGAGTGGATGCAGGCCCGGGTCGAGCGTTCGAACCCCAGCGCGCCGCTGTCGATCTACGAATTGCACGCCGGTTCCTGGCAATGCGAGCTCGACGATCTGGGCGAAGTGGCCCGCCAGTACACCTGGCATGAGCTGGGCGAACGCTTGATTCCGTACGTCAAGGAACTGGGTTTCACCCACATTGAACTGATGCCGATCATGGAACACCCGTTCGGCGGCTCGTGGGGCTATCAACTGCTCTCACAGTTTGCCCCGAGTGCCCGTTACGGTTCGCCGGATGATTTCGCGGCGTTCGTCAACGCCTGCCACCTGGCCGACATCGGCGTCATCCTCGATTGGGTCCCGGCGCATTTTCCGACCGATACCCACGGTCTGGCGCAATTCGACGGCACCGCGCTGTACGAATATGGCAACCCGCAGGAAGGCTTCCACCAGGATTGGGACACCCTGATCTACAACCTCGGCCGCACCGAAGTGCACGGCTACATGCTGGCCTCGGGGCTGCACTGGCTCAAGCATTTCCACGTCGACGGCCTGCGCGTCGATGCGGTGGCGTCGATGCTGTACCGCGATTACTCACGCAAGGCCGGCGAATGGGTGCCGAACCGTCACGGCGGTCGGGAAAACCTTGAAGCCATCGACTTCCTGCGCCACCTCAACGACGTGGTCAACCTCGAAGCGCCCGGCGCACTGGTGATCGCCGAAGAATCCACGGCGTGGCCCGGGGTCAGCCAAAGTACGCAACAGGGTGGCCTGGGCTTCGACTACAAATGGAACATGGGCTGGATGCACGATTCGCTGCACTACATCCAGCAGGATCCGGTATACCGCGCCCATCACCACAACGAACTGAGTTTCGGCCTGGTGTATGCCTGGTCCGAACGCTTCATCCTGCCGATCTCCCACGACGAAGTGGTCCACGGCAAACACTCGCTGATCGACAAGATGCCCGGTGACCGCTGGCAGAAATTCGCCAACCTGCGGGCGTACCTGAGCTTCATGTGGGCGCATCCGGGCAAGAAACTGTTGTTCATGGGCTGCGAATTCGGTCAGTGGCGCGAGTGGAATCACGATCAGCAGCTGGATTGGTACCTGCTGCAGTATTCGGAACACAAAGGCGTGCAGAAACTCGTCGGCGACCTGAACCGGTTGTACCGCGAAGAACCGGCCTTGCATGATCAGGACGACGCGCCGCAAGGGTTCCAGTGGTTGATTGGCGATGACGCGATCAACAGCGTTTATGCGTTTATGCGCTGGAGCAAGGAGGGTCGGCCGGTGTTGGTGGTGGCCAACTTTACGCCGGTGCCGCGTGAGGGCTATCGGATTGGCGTGCCGTTTGCCGGGCGCTGGACTGAAGTGATCAACAGTGATGCGGCGATGTATGCCGGGTCGAATTACGGCAACAGTGGCGGGGCGTTTACCGAGGAAGAGGCGAGCCATGGCCAGGCGTTGTCGCTGGTGCTGAATCTGCCGCCGTTGGCAGTGTTGATGTTGCGGCCGGAGGGTTGATCTAGTACCGACGCGCTGCTATCGCGGGCAAGCCCGCTCCCACATGAATCCAGTGTGGGAACGGGCTTGCCCGCGATGGCGTCAGCCCAGACAACACATTTCTCGAAAACTCACGCTCACCACCGCATCCGCACACCCAGACTGCCAATCAACCCATTCAAATCATTGTCATCCACATCACTGCTGTAATCGGCGCTGAAGTACAGACTCACGGCGGGCGTCACTCTGGCCACCAGCCCCAACCCCACTTCGACGGTTGATGAGTAGCGGCTGCTGCTGATCTTGTCGACCTGATCGAGGGTCACGGTATTGCCGGTGTACACCGTGTGCCACAAGTTGGTCCGCACATACGGTTCAACCGCGAGGCCGTTGATGTCGTAACTACCTTTCAATCGCGCACCGACCCGGCCGCTCCAGGAACTCAGGTCGCTGGACGAGGCATTTCCCGATCCTGCATAGGGCGTATCCAGCGTGATTCGCTGATTGATCAACTGCGCCTGGGGTTCGACGACCCAGTTGTCGCTCAGGCCAATCGGAAAGCCGCCTTCCACCGAGAAGGTGACTGCGCTGCCTTCGGTGACTTGCCGGGCGCCTTGTTCGCTGCGGCTGATGCCGTTGACCCGACCGCCACTGGCCGTCAAATCCACGTGCCAGCCTTGAGGGCCGGTCAGGCTGTAGTAGGCGCCGAGGCTCTGGCCTTGCAGGTTAAGCGTGTCGGTGTTGGGGGCGGCGAGGGCGCGACTGGTCAGCAGGCCGTTGCCGTTACTCTGGAACTGACTGGTGCCGCCGATCAGACCGAACTGCTGGGTATGGCCGCTGCCACTTTGCAGGGTGAGGATCGCCGGACCTTTGAATTGATTGGCGCCGGGGAGCGTGAAGCCTTGGGACTGGTAATCGGTTTGAGCCTGGCGCGACGCCTGTCCGTAAAGTTGATCCCAGGCCGAAGGCGCAGCGTCTTCGATCGTCAGGTGTGAACTTCGCAAATCAGGGTTGGCGCTGAAGCGGCCGGGGTAGGTTGATGCGAGCGCGGGCAAGGTAAGCGCCGGGGCCTCCTGGTCATACCAGGGGGCTGTTTCTTCCTCGGCAGGCGAGGCCTGCACTTCCATGGATGAGCACAGCAGGAGTGAACTCGAGACCGTGCATAGAGTGACTTTGATCTCTTGTGGGGTGAAGGAAGTTTTCATGGAGGTCTACCTTGCAGTCGCATGTGGTATCTCGCTCTGGCGTCTCTCCTACCCCGATTGAGGGGCGACCGATGGCGTGGGGCAAGCCTTGGCCCGCCCGTTTTCACGGGTGTCTGGGGGGGTTGCCTCAGGTGTTACTTCCGGGGGTAGTACGGTGAAGCTAAGAAGACTCACAGCCTCGCGTCAAGAAAATGAACGATGAGCGGTATATTGAAATTAGCCAATGCAACTAATTGTTTTTCAGTGATTATCTAAGTTCTTGTTTGTACGAAAAATCATCGTGGAAGCCGCGATCCAGAGGCGTTTTGGCAGCCGACAATCGGTACATGGACCGAACCGGCCGACGAGACATCCAAGCAAAATCCCAGCAGATTGCTGTCAATAATGCTTGCGAAAATGAGGAGGCTGCGAGGAAGAGCTACAGATGGACTTCCACCGCCAACGGCAAATGATCCGACAAATGCGTCCACGGCCTGCTGCCCAATATCCGCGGCTCGTGACTGCTGGCGTTGCGCAGGTAAATCCGGTCCAGGCGCAGCAACGGAAACCGTGCGGGATAGGTTTTGGCAGGACGACCATGGTGGCGCTCGAAGGCTTCGTGCAGGTAGTCACGACGGGCGAGGGCGGTGTTGCCCTGGAGCTGCCAGTCGTTGAAGTCGCCGGCGATGATCACCGGGGCTGCGGCGGGCAATGATTCCAGCAGTTGGCAGAGCAATTCGAGCTGCAACTGGCGATGGCTTTCCAGCAGGCTCAGGTGGACGCAGATCGCATGGACTTCGGCGTGGCCAGGGACGTCCAGCACACAATGCAACAGTCCGCGGCGTTCGGGCCCGGTGATCGAGACGTCGAGGTTGCGGTATTCGCGGATCGGATACTTCGACAGCAGGGCGTTGCCGTGGTGGCCATTGGGGTACACCGCGTTGCGCCCGTAGGCGAAATCGCTCCACATGCTGTCGGCCAGAAACTCGTATTGCGAGGTCTGCGGCCAATTGTTGAAACGGGAAGAATGGCGCTCGTGTTCACCGACGACTTCCTGCAGGAACACCAGGTCCGCCGACGTACTGCGTACCGCCTCACGCAGTTCCGGGAGAATGAAGCGTCGGTTGAGCGCGGTGAACCCCTTGTGAGTGTTGACGGTCAACACACGCAGTCGATGAATCTCCGGTGGTGTGTTCAACGGCACCGAGTCGACGGCCTGCGGCCTGGAATCATTGGTCACGTTCACTCCTCTGAATCAGGGTTGCCTATGTATGCGACTGAAACCGGCGCGGGCAGTTCAGTTCGAATATAACTCCATCCCCTGTGGGAGCGGGCTTGCTCGCGAATGCGATCGTTCAGTCGGCATCATTGTTGGATGACCGACCGCTTTCGCGAGCAAGCCCGCTCCCACATTGGATAGGTGTAGTTCAGACGAACACGATTTCATACGGCAACCGCATACGCTCAAGCAGCACCGGTGGCAGCAGCGGGGCGATACCGATGGCCGGTTCACCGTCGAGCTGGCTGGCATAAGCGTGAGTGGCGTGGCTTTTGCGCGCGACGGTCCAGGTATCGAGACGGACCTTGCGTGCGCGATGCCAGGGAATCAATCCACTGTCACGCGATGGCCAGTGCCAGGCCCAGACGGGCATTTCGTTGAACGCGGCGCCGACCGAGGCGGCGGCTTTGGCGCTGGCGCGGCCGACGGTTTCATGGTCGACATTACCGTCCTCGGCCCAGGTGGTGAACACCACATCGCCCGGCCGCAGGTAGCGGGCAATGAACTGGGTCAATTGAAGTTCGCGCTCGGCCAGGGCGTTGTCGGTAAAACCGCCGCGAATCCATTTCAGGCTGTGCATCGGCAACCCGAGCCGGCGCAAGGCTTCGACGCTTTCCTGGGGGCGAAACACGCTGAGGCGTTTCTCCGACCACTGCTGCGACCCCGGATGACTGGCGCTGCCGTCGGTTATCGAGATCAATTGCAGGGGATGGCCAAGGGTACTGAGCAATTGCAGGAGACCGCCGCAGGTCACGACTTCGTCACCGGGATGCGGCGCGATCACCACCGCGCGCGCGCCGGCGGGGACCAGGGTCTGCGTGTTGATAACTGGAACATTGTCCAGCTGAAGAGCGCTGTTCCAGACTTGCGCTGACGGGCTGCTGTCGCTGATGGAAACTGATTTCATCGGGCTACGTCCTTGTTCGAGTGATAGCAATATGCCGCGCTCCGAACCCTGGATTGCAGCGAGCAGAGTATTGCTCAAGTACGGCTATTCGTCGCGTCGATGTTCGATCCGATCGGTTTTTTATCCGGCCTGCACCAGATCGCGCAAGTAGTCACCGAAGCCGCCCCGGGCCCGACTGTCCAGGCGGGCACTGGTGAGGACCTGAGGGCGCCGGCTCCAGGCAATCGTCGCGCCGCAGCGTTCGAGTTGTCGCACCAGTTGCACGTCTTCATCGCACGCCAGGGGTTCGAAACCGCCGGCAAGCCGGTAGGCGTCGGCGCTGACCCCGAGATTGGCACCGTGAATGTGCCGGTGTCCTTCACGGTTCTGATAGTGCTGGTGATAGCGAATCTGTGCCGATTCACTGAAGGACTCATCCCACGTCTCCACGGTGACCGTGCCGCACACCGCGTCCACTTCCAGCGATAATTGCGCCACCAGCCAGTCGTGGGCGACGCGACTGTCGGCGTCGGAGCAGGAAATCCAGCGCGCCCCGCGCTCCAGCAGAAACCGCGCGCCCGCAGCGCGGGCCTGGCCAACATTTCGCGCGTCGATTTCCAGGCAGTGCACCGGGTAACTGTCGACGATGTCGGACGAGCGATCGGTGCAACTGTCGAGCACCACCAGCACCTCGACCGTCTCACCGTCCAGCAGCTCGTGTTGTGCCGCGCGCAATGCGGCTTGCAGGCAATCTTCGAGCAAGGCTTCTTCGTTGTGCGCCGGGATCAGAATGCCAATCATCGCAAGCCCTCCAGCGCCGCCACGGAGCGCGGTTCGCGGCTCCAGAGTTCCAGCAGGAAATCGGCTTCCTGATGCAGGACCAGGCGTGGCAGGTGCAAATGCTCGTGCAGCAAGTCATGGACCTGCCGGGCGTTCAGCGGGCAGCCATCGATAGGCGGACGCCAGTGACAGGCCAGCAACTGGCCGTCAGCGGTCAGTGACTGTGCCGCGTGTTCGATGAGTTGCCTGAGGTCATCGGCGTCCAGGTAGTAACCGACTTCACTGAGCACGATCAGGTCGAACCGTTCGTTTGGCCAGTCGGCGGGCAAGCGGCTTTGGCGCACTTCGGCGTGATCGAACAGGCTCAGGCGAGCCCGGGCCAGCGTCACGGCGGCGGCTGCGGTGTCGCAGCACAGCAGCCGATCGCAACGGCTGGCCAGGTCAGCGCTCAGTTCGCCGTTGGCGCAACCCGGCTCGAAGATGGCGCGGTAGTGAGGTCGGGGCAGCGCCGCGAGGGTGATCGCGCGTTTGCGTTGTTCGTACCAGCGCTGCCGAAAGGCCCACGGATCATCGTTGCCGGCAAACAATCCGTCGAAATAGCGATCCTCGACACTCATAGAAACACCACCTCGAACGGTTGCAGCAATCGGTCGAGCACATACGGCGCCAGCACCGGAGGCAAGCCGATGTGCGGGTCGCCTTCCAGCTGGCTGGCGAAGGCGTGAATGGCATGACGCTTGCGCGCGACCAGCGGCGGGGCCAGGAGGATTTTTCGCGCACGCGGCCACGGCACCAGGCTGTCTTCGGGGGTTGCCCAATGCCACGTCCAGACGGGCAGTTCATGCACCGTTGCGCCAACGCGTTTCGCCGCCACGGCACTGGCGCGCCCAACCGCCTCATGGTCGCAATGACCGTCTTCGCGCCATGTGGTGAAGATCACGTCGGTGGGACGCAGGTGACGCTCGATGAATTCAGCCAATTCCAATTCCCGCGCCGCGACCTGACTGTCAGCGAACCCGCCGCGCAGCCATTTGAGGCTGTGTAATGGCAGACCGAGCCGGCGCAAGGCTTCGACGGATTCTTGCGGACGGACCGCGCTCAAGCGCTCGACCGGCCAGCGTCGGGAGCCGGGGTGGCTGGCGCTGCCGTCGGTGACCGAGATCAGTTGCATCGGCCGCCCGGCGGCGGCGAGCAATTGCAGGAAACCACCGCAGCCGAGCACTTCGTCGTCCGGGTGCGGGGCGATGATCACAGCCCGGGAACCCTCCGGCACCAGATCAAGGATGTCGATCACCGGCAGTTGCGCCAGGTGGCTGGAGGTTTGCCACAGGTGCAAAGGTGTGCCTTGACCGACAATAGGGTTGGTTTTCATAACGTCCATGTTCCTTTGATGACGTGCTGGCCGAGCGCGGCGAGGTCGCGTTCGGCGTGGCTTTGGCGCAGGAACACCGGCAGGTCGGCCATCAGTCGGGCGAACTGTCGGTCCTTGCAATAAGGGCCGGCACCGAGGGCGTGGCCGACGTGCCGGATCACCTGTTCGACGGCATTTTCCACCACCGCCCGGGCGCGGCGAGCGAGGCGTTCGGCGTCTTCCTGTGGGGCGGCATCGATACTCAATGCGCTGAATCGCAACACCGTTGCCGCCGCATGCAATGCGCTGTCGACGGCGCCAAGGTGGGCGAGGGCGTGGGGTTCTTCGCGATGGGTGCAGTGACTGCGCAGACGTTCGGCGAGACTTTGCGCCGCGCCGTACCAGCACGCCGCAATGCCGATCCCGCCTTGCCAGAAGCCAGGGCGTTGCAGGTAGTCGCCGGGGTTGCCGATGGCCTGCGCCTCGGCGCCGTCGAACAGCACTTCAACGCTGCCGGTGGCGCCCATGCCCACCGCTTGCCAGCCTTGATCGGTGATGCTCACGCCGGGCTGATCCAGCGCCACCGCGACCAACTGCTGGCGGTCCTGTTCATCCCACGCCGTCAGCAACGCGTGGCTCAACACCGCCGCGCCCGAGCACCAGGCCTTGCGCCCGTTCAGCGCGACCATCTGGCCTTGAGGACTGACCCGCACCCGCGCGTCCGGCGGCTCGGCAGCCCACATCCCCCACGTGCTGGACGGCGTGGGCGAACCGCCGAGTTGCTGAATGATCGCCAAGGCATCGGTATGCCCCTCGTACAACTTGCACAACCCCAGATCATGCCCGCCGACCTCGGCCAGTCGCTGAAAGCGCTCCAGTGTGCGGCCGCTGCCCGGCAGCGGAAGCTGATCGAGACCGGCCTCGACCAATTCCCGCAAGCACTGGCCTAGCGCGCGTGTATCGGCGTAGTCCGCTGACTGTCGTTGCAGAAAAGCCTGTAGGTCCATTTCACTCTTCTTCCTCGTGCTGCAATTCGAACAGCAGCAGCGAACGGCCGGTGACGGAGTATTCGTGACCGAACTCGAAGCGTTCCTGGCCACGAATCGACGGTTGGTTGGTGTCGATCATGCAGGTCCAGAAACCGCCGTCCGGGACTTCGGGCAAGGTGAAGTTGACGATGTCGTGGTGCGCGTTGACCACCAGCAGCAAGGTCGCGTCACCGCCCTTGCGGCGAATCCCGGTTTCTTGTGCACGGCCATCCAGCAACATGCCCAGGCATTTGCCGTGGGCTTCTTCCCATTGCTCGATGCTCATCTCGCTGCCGTCCGGTGCGAGCCAGGTGACGTCCTTGACGCCGATGTCCTCGTTGTAATTGCCCACCAGGAACCGTCCGCGACGCAGGATCGGGTAGGCCAGGCGCAACTTGATCAGGCGTTTGACGAACTTCAGCAGGGCTTTGCCGTCTTCGCTCAGGTCCCAATTGACCCAACCGATCTCGCTGTCCTGGCAATAGGCGTTGTTGTTGCCCTCCTGGGTGCGGGCGAACTCGTCGCCGGCCACCAGCATCGGCGTGCCTTGGGACAGCAGCAGCGTGGCGAAGAAGTTGCGCATCTGCCGCTGGCGCAGTTCGTTGATCTCGGGATCGTCGGTAGGGCCTTCGACGCCGTGGTTCCAGGACAGGTTGTTGTTACTGCCGTCCTGGTTATTCTCGTCGTTGGCTTCGTTGTGTTTGTCGTTGTAGGACACCAGGTCGTTGAGGGTAAAACCGTCGTGGGCGGTGATGAAGTTCAATGACGCGTACGGCCGCCGACCGCGCTGGTTGAACATCTCGCCCGACGCCGTCATGCGGCTGGCGAAGTCGGCCAGTTGACCGTCATCGCCTTTCCAGAACGCACGCACGGTGTCGCGGAACTTGTCGTTCCATTCGACCCAGCCCGGCGGAAAGCCACCGACCTGATACCCACCGGGACCGCAGTCCCACGGCTCGGCAATCATCTTCACCTGGCGCAGCACTGGGTCCTGGCGGCAGGCGACGAGGAAACTGTGACGCTCATCGAAGCCATCGTGGTAGCGCCCGAGAATGGTCGCCAGGTCAAAGCGGAAACCGTCGACATGCATTTCCGTGGCCCAGTAGCGCAGGGAGTCGGTGACCATCTGCAGCACGCACGGGTGACTCAGGTCGAGGGTGTTGCCGGTACCGGAATCGTTGATGTAGAAGCGCTTGTCGTCGGGCATCAGGCGATAGTACGAGGCGTTGTCGATGCCGCGCATGGACAGGGTCGGGCCTTGTTCGTTGCCCTCGGCGGTGTGGTTGTAGACCACGTCGAGGATCACTTCCAGATTGGCTTCGTGCAGGTGCGCGACCATCTCCTTGAACTCGGCGATCTTGCCGCTGGCCAGGTAGCGTGGGTCCGGGGCGAAGAACGCGATGCTGTTGTAGCCCCAGTAATTGGTCATGCCCTTGTGTAACAGATGCTGGTCATTCACAAACGCGTGAATCGGCAGCAATTCCACGCTCGACACCCCGAGTTTGCGAATGTGTTCGAGCACGTCATCGACCATCAACCCGGCGAAGGTGCCACGCAGGTTCTCGGGGACGGAAGGGTGGCGCATGCTGATGCCGCGCACGTGGGTCTCATAAATGATCGTCTTGTCCCAAGGCACGCTGACACGGTGGTCGTGGCCCCAGGTGTGCGCCGGGTCGATGACTTTGCATTTGGGCACGAACGGCGCGCTGTCGCGCTCGTCAAAGCTGAGGTCGGCGTCGGGGTGGCCGATGGTGTAGCCGAACAGCGCTTCGGACCATTTCAACTGGCCGACCAGTTGTTTGGCGTAAGGGTCGATCAGCAGTTTGTTGTGGTTGAAGCGGTGGCCGTTGGCTGGGTCATAGGCACCGTAGACGCGGTAGCCGTAGATCAGCCCCGGATGGGCGTCGGGCAGGTAACCGTGGTAAATCTCGTCGGTGTATTCCGGCAGCTCGATGCGTTCCAGTTCGACTTCGCCGGCGTCATCGAAAATGCACAGCTCGACCTTGGTCGCGTTGGCGGAAAACAACGCAAAGTTGACCCCCAGACCATCCCAGGTGGCGCCCAGCGGGAAGGGCAGTCCTTCACGGATTCGCGAAGCCTCGGCTTGAGGTTCTGGCGCGGATTTTTTCGGACTGGTCATAGGTGCTCCTGCAAAAATGGGAGTTCTTGTAGGAGCGAGGCTTGCCCGCGAAGGCGGCGTGTCAGACGATTCAACGGTTGACTGAAACACCGCTTTCGCGGGTTTCGCGGGCAAGCCTCGCTCCTACAGTTTTTCGTGTTTTTGTGGGCGAGCGCGCCCACGGTGGCGAGAGGACTCGCCACGAGTTCATTCAAGCGCAATGAGTTAAAGCGTCAAACCGCGGGTGGTTTTTTCGTGGTGCGCGGTTTTTTCTCTGCGGCTTTTTCACCCGGCGGGGTTACTTTTGCAGCGGCCGCCGGTTTGGCCTTGGCTTTCGATGCAGCAGCCTTGCCATCGGCCTGACCGTTGAGCTTGCTATCCGCCTTGACTGCCGGTTTGGCGGTGGCGGTCTTGCTGCCGGCAGCCTTCGGTGATTTCTTCGGCGCCAGGGCTTCGGCTTCAGCCAGTTTGCGAGCCATTTCCCAATGACGGGCTTCCTGGCCCTCGGGTTTTCCTTCCGACTCCCAGATCTGATAGGCAAATTCGCGAACGCGTTTATCTTCGGTACTCATCGCTATGCTCCTGAACTGAACTCAAAGTTTTGGATAAAGAGATTGACCGGGAAATCCCCCAGCGCGGCGCCAATCATCAGCTCCTTGTGTTCTGTGACTGCGACGCTGGAAAAAAGTCCCTTCAGATTGTCGTCAGGGGTGGTGAACGGTAATTTGACCCGCGTATCGCCCCACTGCTGCGCACCGACCCTGGGTTCGGCACTGTTTTCCAGCAGGCTTGCGCAGCGTATCGGTACGATCACGATGGCCTGCTTCCGGTTGTACGAGCGTGCAAATGCCAGCACCCGGTGTGCCTCGCTGCCGACCACTTCCAGCGCCTGATAAGACCCACGGTGAAACAGCTCGGCATGCTCGGCGCGCAGGTTCAACGTGCGCGCAATCAAGGTTTGTTTGATGCGCCCGTCACGCCAGTTCGCCAAAAGATCCGGCAGGTCCGGCGGACGGTGCATCGCCTGTTGTCGACTGGCGTAATCCACCGGGCGGCGGTTGTCCGGGTCGACCAGGGAAAAGTCCCAGTACTCATTGCCTTGGTAAAGGTCGGGTATGCCCGGCACCGTCATGCGCAGCAAGGTTTGCGCCAGACTGTTGAGGGCGCCGGGTGCAGCAATCGATATCGCCGCTTTACTCAGGGCTGCGCGCAGCCGTTCACCTTCGGGGCTGAGCAGCAGGCGTTCGAGGAATTGGTGCGCCGCCTGTTCGTAAGCGTCGTTGGGTGCGCTCCAGCTGCTTTGCAACTTGGCTTCGCGCAAGGCTTTCTGTTGCCACTGCCACACACGTTGAGTGTAGTTCTCGTACGCCGCCTTATCGTCATCGCGCAGATCCAGTGGCCAGCTGCCGAGGAGCGCCTGATACAGGATCAGCTCATCGCCCGCGGACGGCATCTGGTCGTTGTCGCGCAGCGGCCGGGCCAGTGTTTGCCAGAGCGGCACCTGCCAGGCGAACCACGCGCTGCGCTCGCTCAACACCGCCAGCCTGGCGCGGGTGTCTTCGCCGCGTTTATGGTCATGGGTTGCGGTAGCCAGCAGGTTGTCGGGGAACTCTTCGAGGCGATTGAGGCACGCGGCATGGAAATCGGCCACCGGCGCGCTGAACTGCTCGGTGCTGAATCCCACGTCATTGCGCGACAACAAGACCGCCGAACGATAGAACGCAGTGTCTTCCACGGCTTTGGCTGCCGCGGGCGAGGTCAGTTGCTGAAAACGTACGCAGGCGTGCTTGAGGATCTTGCGCGAGCGCCCCACCGGACGTTGGCGCCACGGTTCACCCCCCAGCCATCGGGCGAGGCAATCGAGCACGGGCCAATCGGCTTCGCTGAGGGTTTGCCGCGCACCGTCCATGGCTTGCTGGAAAAACACATCGTCTTGCGCCGAGCGTCCACGGGGACTGATGTAAGTGCGATACACCGGAAAGTGCACGATCAATTCCTGCAACGCCCGGCGAATCGCGCCGAGGGTCAGGTCGCGGGTCATCAGGTCTTCCCGGGCCACTTGCAGCATGGCCTGGGCGACACTTTCAAAGTCGCCGGCGAGGGAACCGTTGAGGATCTGCTGACGCGACAGTTGTGCTTCCTGCCGGAAATCGGCAGGTCGTTCGCTGTAGCGACTCCACAGTTCACCCAGGGTTTCTGCCCCGGCGGGATCATGTTGCAGCAACGACAACTGGTTCATGAATTCGTAACCGGTGGTGCCGTCCACCGACCAGTCACGGTGCAGGGTTTCCCCCTCGCCAAGGATCTTCTCGACGTAAATGGGCAAGTGCCGATCCGGCACCAGGCTGTCGACCCGGCGCCGCAGCTTGCGGCAATAACCGCGCGGGTCGGCGAGGCCATCGATGTGGTCGATACGCAAGCCGTCGATCAGGCCTTCAGCCACCAGTTCGAAGATTTTCGCGTGGGTCGCTTCGAACACCGCCGGACGCTCCACGCGCAGCCCACCCAGTTCGTTGACATCGAAAAAGCGCCGCCAGTTGATGTCGTCCGCCGCCGTGCGCCAACTGGCGAGGCGGTAGCTCTGGCGTTCCAGCAATTGATGCAGACGCTGGAAGCCGTCCGGCGTAAGCGAATCGTAGGCTTTCAGGTTCTGTTCAATGGCCTGGAGCACGATCGGGTCGCTGGCCAGTTCGCGCAGCTCGTCTTTCAACGGCATCGCCAGACTGTGGGCGTCGGTCTGATAGCTCAGGGTGCTGAAGCGGTCGGCCAGGGACTTGAGTTGCTCGTCATCCGCTTTCAGCAGTTCGCCGTAATTCATCGGGCAAATCGGGAAATGGTGGTCGTAGTGTTCGACGTAAAACGCACCATGCTGTGCATCGAAGCGCAAGGGCAGGGTGCCGTCCTGCAACGCAACGCCGTAGTCGCTGCCGAGGAACGGCAGCAGCAGCTGGCCTTCCATCAATGGATCGGGCGAATGCCACTGGATGTCAAAGAACTCGCCATAAGGACTCAGGCGTCCCCATTCCAGCAAGTCCAGCCACCAGGGGTTATCACCGCCGCCGACAGCCATGTGGTTGGAGACGATGTCGAGGATCAATCCCATGTTCTGCGCACGCAACGCGCTGACCAGCCGCCGCAACGCCGCTTCGCCGCCCAGTTCGGGGTTGACCGTGGTCGGGTCCACCACGTCATAGCCGTGCATCGAGCCGGCGCGGGCGCTCAGCAGTGGCGAGGCGTAGACATGGCTGATGCCGAGGCTGGCGAAATACGGCACCAGCGGCACCGCATCGTCGAGCGTGAAGTCTTTATGAAACTGTAGCCGCACGGTTGCGCGCAGCGGTTGAAGACGTGGCTGATTCATCGGTCACGCTCGGCGGCCTGAAGTCGCGCACACGCGAGCAGTTCCAGGCGCCGGGCGGCGTCCGGGTCGTCGAGCAGCGCTTCGCTGTCACCGGGCAAACGACGCGACCAATTGGGGTGGGTGTCGATGGTACCGGGCAGATTGGCCTGCTGTTCGATGCCCAGGGCATCCTCCAGCGGCAGCAACACCAGCGGCGCCCGGGTGTGACCGAGGAAGCGGATGGCCGCATCGAGCACCTGATCGGTTTCGTGGGACTCTTCGCGAAAGTTCTGCGGGTCTTCGCTTAACACGCGGCGCAGGCCTTCGCGTTCCCGTTCACGATGATGGCGCCACTCGATTTCACCTTGGGCATCGACCAGCCCCAGTCGGGCATTCCAGTCGATATCGCGGCCATGCCACCAGCCATTGAGCGTCGGCAGGTCATGGGTGCTGGTGGTCGCCAGGGCGTTGTCCGGCCAATCGAGGATCGGCTTGAAGTGGGCGTTGTCCTGTTCGAACAGCATCACGCGCATGCCGAGGATCGAGCGGGCGATGAGTTTTTCCCGCAGGCTGTCCTCCACCGTACCGAGATCTTCGCCGAGGACGATGGCCTGATGCCGATGGGACTCCAGGGCCAGAAGGCGCAGAAGGTCGTCAACCGGGTAATAGAGATAAGCGCCGTCAGCGGGTACTGCGCCGTTGGGGATCACCCACAGCCGTTGCAGGCCCATGACGTGATCGATGCGCAGACCGCCCGCGTGGGCGAAGTTGGCCCGGAGCATTTCGATGAAGGCGCGAAAGCCGTTGCGGACCAGGCCTTCGGGCGAAAACGCGGAAATCCCCCAGCCCTGGCCGGTGCGGTTGAGAATGTCCGGCGGCGCGCCTACGGTCAGGGAGGCGAGCAATTCATCCTGGCGACTCCAGGCCTGGCTGCCACCACCGTCGGCACCCACCGCCAGGTCAGCGATCAAGCCAATGCTCATGCCGCTGCTGCGGGCGGCGGTTTGCGCACGCTCCAGGCATCGGGTGATCAGCCATTGGCAGAAGGCAAAGAAGCCGATGCGCCCGGCATTCTCTTCGGCGAATTCGGCCAGTGCCGCGCTGCGTGGATCGCGCCATTGCTCGGGCCATTCGCGCCAGTCGAGGTTTTCACCCTTGGCGGCGCGGGCTTCCTGAATGGCTTCGAAGCGGCAGTGGTTTTCCAGGGCTTCGCCGGCCGCGTGGCGGAAACTGCTGAAGTCGGCATGCAGCGGGTGTTCGCCGTGGACAAAGCCTTCGTACAGCGCCTGCAACAGCCGATGCTTGGCTTCGGCCGCAACGGGCCAGTCGATCAGTGGCAATGCTTCGAGGTGCTTGAGTTCAGCGGCGAGCCCCGTGGCATCAATCGCCGTGCGCATCGCGCGCTCACCCAGGATCGCGCCGGGCGCGGCGTACAAGCTGTTGAGAAACAAACGGCTGGACGGCGAATAGGGGCTGTAGCGTTGGGTGTCGCTGCTGAACATCGCGTGCAGCGGACTGATCGCCAAGGCTTCGGCGCCCCGTTCACCGGCTACCCGGGCGAGATCCTCCAGTGCCTGGGTGTCGCCGAAACCGCCATCGCCGGGACGGCGCAGCGAATACAACTGCACGCTGAGGCCCCAGGCACGCGGGATCGGACTGTCGACGGCATCGCCGACGCTGTAGCAGCGCGACGGTGCCACGGCCAGCGTAAAGGACTGGCCTTCAATGCTGACATGCTGGTAACCGACCGGAATCAGGCCGGGCAACATCGCCTCGGCATCCAGTTTCAGGTTGAGCCGCGAGCCATCTTCAAGGTGGACCTCGCAGGGTGTTTGCGGCTCGAAGTAGTGCGCCAGGTTCAGGCTCACGCCCACGTCCGCGGTCAGCAACGGCGGCAGGTGTCGGGTCTGTTGCACCTGCTGCAATTCGAGCAGGCTGGCGTCGATTTCCTGTGCGCTGCCGGCCGGGTGGCCGAGTCCGGTCAGGACGTTGCGTAATACCGATGGAGCGACTTTCTGTGGGCGGCCGTTGGCGTCGATCCAGTCGACCGCCAGGCCAGCTCGGCTGGCCAGTATTTCCAGTTGCGCATCGCTCATTGGCGCTCTCCATCCGGGGGTAGCAAAGGGGCTGCGGCCGTGAGGCTGACTAGCGCGCAATACGGGGCAAGCGTGCCCTGATCCAACAGGTCGGCGGACTGCGGTGGGTGTTCGAACAACAACGAAGTGCCGGCCTGTGGGGAGTGGACCACTGGCGTGTCGCTGAGGTTCAGGTCAATGCGCAGCAGACTGCCGTCGCCCAGTTGCCAACGCGCCGTGACCGCGCCTCTGCCCAGCACATCGGCGCCCAGTGGATGGGCGCCGGGTACGTGCGGGACGATCCGCTCATGGCGGATTTTCAACAGTTGGCGATACAGCTGGTAAATGCCGGAGTCTCGACTGGAAGTCAGATCGGGACGAGAGTCTTCGAAGGTCTGCTGCGCATTCGGGTCGGGAATCCGTTCACGTTTCTCCGGATCGGCAAACGCATCGAACGCGGCGAACTCGTTACGTCGGCCTTCGCGGACCAGTTCCGCCAGTTCGCCGTGATGGCTGGTGAAGAACAGGAACGGTTGCTCGGCGGCGAACTCGTCGCCCATGAACATCAGCGGGATCATCGGCGACAACAGCAACAGAGCGGTCGCGGCTTTCAGCGCGTCGGGGTGGGTCAGTTGCGGCAGACGTTCGCCAAACGCACGATTGCCGATCTGGTCATGGTTCTGCAAAAACAACACGAACGCGCTGGGCGGCAGGTGCCCGCTGGGCTCGCCCCGCGCTTCACCGTGGCGGTTGGTGTGACCCTGGAACACGAAGCCTTGGCTCAGGCAGCGTGCCAGTTTCTCTGTGGGATTGTCCGCGTAGTCGGCGTAATAGGCATCGGTTTCACCGGTCAGCAGCACGTGCAACGCGTTGTGGCCGTCGTCGTTCCACTGCGCGTCGAACCCTTCCTGCAGCAGGCTGGCCTGGTTGTGCTCGTTTTCGACCGTCAACCAGACATGCCGCGCCGGGTCCGTCTGCTGGCGAATTCGTTGCGCCAGTTCCTGAAGAAAGTCCGGGCTTTCGATGGCGTGCACTGCATCAAAGCGCAATCCGTCAAAGCGGTATTCCAGCAACCACATCAACGCATTGTCGATGAAGAAGTCGCGCACCTCGCGCCGCCGGAAATCGATGGCGGCGCCCCAGGGCGTGTGTTTGTCTTCATTGAAGAAGCCCTTGGCGTAGCGATGCAGGTAATTGCCATCCGGGCCGAAGTGGTTGTAGACCACGTCGAGAATCACCGCCAGGCCATGGCCGTGGGCTGTGTCGATCAGGTGCTTGAGTTGTTCGGGGGTACCATAGGAGGCCTGGGGCGCGTAGGGCAGCACGCCGTCGTAGCCCCAGTTGCGGTCACCGGGAAATTGCGCAATGGGCATCAGTTCGATGGCCGTGATACCCAGCGCCGTGAGTCGCTCGAGGTGCTGTTCGACTTCACTGAAGCCGCCCAGCGCGCCGACGTGCAACTCGTAGATCACCGCCTCGTTCCATGGCCGACCCAACCATGTGCTGTGCTGCCAGGTGTAGGCGAGGGGATCGACCACCACGCTGTGCAGGTGAATGTCACCGGCCTGTGCGCGGGAGGCCGGGTCGGGGACTTCAATCTCACCGTCGATGTTGTAGCGGTAACGCGTGCCGGCGGGGCAACGCGTTTTGATCACGAACCAGCCATCGGCCTGAGGCAGTAGCGGCAAGGATTGTCCATCTTCCAGTTCGACACTGACAAAAAACGCATCTGGCGCCCACAAGGCAAAACGCGTGTGCTCTGCGTCCAGCATGATTGCGCCGTGGGGCCAGGTCTCAAGGGTCCGTAACGGCATTGTTCAAAAACCTCTTACTGTCTGTTCGATTTCCCCAGTGCTTTAGCAACAAGCTGCTCATAGAGTTCGGCGTAGGGTTCGACCGCCTTGCACCAGTTGAACGGTGCGGCCATGGCGCGGCAACGCATGGCGTTGAGCAGGTCGGGAAAGGCAAACACCTTGAAGGCACGGCTCAGGGCTTCCTGATAACTCTCCACGGTGGATTCGTCGAACAGGAAACCGGTCACGCCGTTTTCGATGGTGTCGGCCAGACCGCCGGTGTTGCGGGCAACCGGCAACGAGCCGAAGCGCTGGGCATACATCTGGCTCAGGCCGCACGGTTCGTAACGCGATGGCATCAGCAGGAAATCACTGCCGGCGAACATGCGGCGCGCGTCGGTTTCGTTGAAGCCGATGCGTACACCGATTTGCCCCGGGAAACGCAGGGCCAGTTCACGCATGGCTTGTTCTTCTTCCGGCTCGCCACGACCGATGATCGCGATCTGGCCACCCGATTCGACGATGTACTCGGACACGGCTTCGGTCAGGTCCAGGCCTTTCTGGTAGACCAGGCGCGAAACCACGGCAAACAGCGGGCCTTCCGAATCATCCAGGCCAAACAGGTCGCGCACGTGCGCCGCGTTGACCGCCTTGCCTTCCCAGTCACCGATGCTGAACGGGTGGGACAGGTGCTCGTCGGTGGCGGCGTCCCAGCTCTCATCGATGCCATTGGGAATGCCGCTGAGCAGGCCTTGCTGGGTCTTGGCGGCGAGAAAGCCGTCGAGGCCGCAGCCGAAGGCCGGCGTGGTGATTTCCTGGGCGTAGGTGGCGCTGACCGTGGTGATGTGGCTCGAATACGCCATGCCGGCCTTGAGGAACGACATCTTGCCGTAGAACTCCATGCCTTCCTGTTGCAGGGCATGCGCGGGAATGCCCAGTTCAGGGCAGGACCCCAGACTGGTCACGCCTTGATAAGCGAGGTTGTGAATGGTGAACAGCGTCGGGGTGCGCTGCCCACGCCAGTGCATGTAGGCAGGCGCCAGGCCGGCGGGCCAGTCATGGGCGTGCACCAGGTCCGGGCACCAGTGGATCTGGGCGAGGTTGGCGGCGATATCGGCAGCGGCCAGGCCCAGGCGGGCGAAGCGGATATGGTTGTCCGGCCAGTCGCGACCGTTGTTGGCGCCGTAGGGCGACCCTTCGCGCTCGTAGAGTTCAGGGCAGATCAACACGTAAATGACCAGACCGTCGGGCATGTCCATGCGCCCGATCTTGCAGGGCGGCAGCGCGGCGTGACCACCGAGCTCACCAATAATATGAATCGGGTTTTCGCTGTGCAGCACTTGCGGGTAACCGGGGATCAGCACACGCACATCGTGCAATTGCGCCATGGCCCGGGGCAGCGCGGCCGAGACGTCGCCCAGACCGCCGGTCTTCACCAGGTCGGCGATTTCCGAGGTCACGAACAACACTTTCTTTCGATTGGGGTTCTGGCTGGCCACCGGGGTCAGCGTCTTGGTGCTCGGGACGTTGATCGATTGGGCACTTGGGGCGCTCACGGCGCTCGTATCGCCGACCTGCTGATGAGCACGTTCTCCCTGAATATCTAAAGCCGCACTGATCATATGAATCTCCCGTGTTGTTGATCTAATTCTCAGGTCTGGCAAACGGTGTTTCGTGGCCAATTCCTTTGGCTGGGCGCAAACGCGCGACGCATTGGTCAGCAAGCGCTGGCCATGCGTTGAAGCAGAATGGCTGGAGTGGACGTTGCAAGGATTGCACCAGTCGCAACGCACCTACCTTTCAGAGGACCGACCAAGAAGAGCAAAAGTTTCGATTTTTTTTGCACTTTGTGACCGACCGGTTTTGCCCCGCGAAAATGAGTCTAGGCCAGAACTTAGAGCGGTGAAGGTCATATGGCAAAATTGTTCGACAATCGGTTCAAAGAGGTACGGACGTACCGGATAGACACC
This sequence comes from Pseudomonas migulae, assembly GCF_024169315.1. Lineage (NCBI taxonomy): Bacteria > Pseudomonadati > Pseudomonadota > Gammaproteobacteria > Pseudomonadales > Pseudomonadaceae > Pseudomonas > Pseudomonas migulae. The sequence goes on from NZ_JALJWR010000001.1 coordinate 559,472, forward strand.
GGAACGCCCCGACGAAGGGCATGTTTTTTTGCGATTGAGCCCCAAAAAGTAACCGGGCGTTCACACGAATGTGCGAGTGCTGTCATGCGTTCGCACTATTGTGGTGCGCGTTGAGGTCCCGCTTTTGGCCGAACCGCTGCCTTACTGCCGAGCGGGATGCCTTGTTATAGTTCGGGCCTCTTTTTTGCCCGGTAAAGGATCACTGCCATGTCTCAGTACACCGCGTTCACCGTCGAACTGGCCGATAAAATTGCTCATGTGCAAATCAATCGTCCGGAGAAGATCAATGCGATGAACGCTGCGTTCTGGAAGGAGATCATCGAGATCTTCCAGTGGATCGACGACACCGACGAAGTGCGGGTGGTGGTGCTCAGTGGCGCCGGCAAACATTTCTCGTCCGGCATTGATCTGATGATGCTGGCCGGTGTGGCCAATGAGCTGGGCAAGGACGTTGGCCGCAATGCACGCTTGCTGCGCCGCAAGATTCTGGCGCTGCAAGCCTCCTTCAATGCCGTCGACAATTGCCGCAAGCCCGTGCTGGCGGCGATTCAGGGTTATTGCCTGGGTGGCGCGATCGACCTGATTGCCGCCTGCGACATGCGTTACGCCGCCGAAGACGCGCAATTCTCGATCAAGGAAATCGACATCGGCATGGCCGCCGACGTTGGCACCTTGCAACGCTTGCCGCGGATCATCGGTGACGGCATGCTGCGAGAACTGGCTTACACTGGTCGCTCGTTCGGCGCCGAGGAAGCGCGCACCATCGGCCTGGTCAATCGCGTCTACAGCGATACCGCGAGCCTGCTCGACGGTGTCATGGGCATTGCTCGCGACATCGCCAGCAAGTCGCCGATTGCGGTCACCGGCACCAAAGAGATGATCAGCTACATGCGCGATCATCGCATCGACGACGGCCTCGAATACGTCGCCACCTGGAACGCCGCCATGCTGCAATCCACTGATATGCGCGTGGCCATGGCCGCCCATTTGAGCAAACAGAAACCCGAATTTCTGGATTGATTGAAAAATGACTTCACGCTGGACCACCGCAGTACTGGACACCGATCAACCGGGCGGCTGGGCCGTTGCGCGCAGCCCGGAAGGCTTTCTGTTCGATGACAATGGCGCGCTGTTCCCGCGCGAATGGCTCAAGCGTCAGGACCTGTCGATTCTTGCCGAACATGGCATAGGCCACCTGGATGACGAGCCGGTGTATCTGCTGGAACTGCGCAGTCACAGCGACGTGCCGGGCTGCAACTGGAAAGGCCTGCGGGCGTTCATGCTCGACGGTGATCACACCGTTTACAAGATGCTGGGTTATGCCGCGCAGATCGGCACCTGGGCCCGCGAGCACCGCTTTTGCGGCAATTGCGGGCAAGCCACCAGGCAAGTCTTCCGTGAACGGGCGATGTACTGCGAACCGTGCGACCTGCGTTATTACCCGCGCATTTCGCCGAGCATGATCGTGCTGATCACCCGTGGCGATGAAGTGCTGCTGGCGCGTTCACCGCGGTTTGTCACCGGGGTCTACAGCACGCTGGCGGGATTCGCCGAACCGGGCGAATCGGCCGAGGACTGCCTGATTCGCGAGGTTCGCGAGGAAGTGCAGATCGAGGTCAAGAACATCCAGTACATGGGCAGCCAGTGCTGGCCGTTTCCGCACTCGATGATGCTCGGCTTTCACGCCGAGTATGCCGGCGGCGAGATTATTTGCCAGGAAGACGAGATCGAGGACGCCCAGTGGTTCAACGTGCACGAGCTGCCGCCGTTGCCGGCGTCACGCTCGATTGCCCGTTACTTGATCGACGTTTATGTGGCGCGGCGTTTAGGCCACGCTGAACCAGTGTTGCCAGGCTAACCGCACGGTCAGGCCCAGCACCACGGTGATGAACACCGGACGAATGAACTTGGCTCCGCCGCTGATGGCGGAGCGGGCGCCGAAAAATGCACCGACCATCACCGACAGGCCCATGCTCAGGCCGATGATCCAGTCCACCTGCCCGGAAAAGATGAACACCGACAGCGCCGCAATGTTGCTGACGAAGTTCATGCTGCGGGCCACGCCGCTGGCCTTCACCAGGTCGATGGGGTACATCAGCAGGCTGCTGACGGTCCAGAACGCGCCCGTGCCGGGGCCGGCCACGCCGTCGTAGAAACCGAGGCTGAAGCCTTGGGTCGATTGCCACTTTTTCTTGATCGGCGCGTTGCTGTCCAGCGGCGCTTTCGGCGTGCCACCAAACAACAGGTACAGGCCGCAGGCGAACACAATCACTGGCAGCATCTTGTTCAGCCATTCGGCGGGCAGGTAATGCGCAACCACCGCACCGGTCAACGCGCCGACCAGCGTGCCGACTATGGCGTGCACCCACTGCCGGGGATGGAACAGCTTGCGCCGGTAGAAGGTGAAGCTGGCGGTGGCCGAGCCGAAGGTCGAACTGAGTTTGTTGGTGCCCAGCACCAGATGCGGTGGCAGGCCGGCGGTCAGCAGCGCCGGGGTGGTCAACAGACCACCGCCGCCGGCAATGGCGTCGATGAAACCGGCAATGAAGGCGACAACGGCCAGAATGGCCAGGGTGGTGAGGTCAACACTGAGTTCGAAAGGCATGGAATCGGCTTATTCGGCGGGGCGCAGGAAAGGGCTGCGGGGAAGGGCCGGTATCTTACCTATATCCAACTTTTGCTGCGACCCATCCGGCCTCTTCGCGGGCAAGCCTCGCTCCTACAGGTCATCACATTCCCCTGTGGGAGCGGGCTTGCCCGCGAAGACTGACTGTCAGGCGCTACATCACTTTGCGGCAGGCCCATTCCCGATCTGCCACACAAACGGCGGCTCAGTCCCGTTAATCGCCCAATCCCCGACAATCCGCGCCTTGTAGATCACCGGATTGTGCGACGACACCGTCCGCGCATTACGCCAATGCCGGTCCAGCGATTTACCCTCGCGAATATCCGAAGCCCCCAATGCATTGAACAGCTCGGTGGTCGCCCGCTGAATCAACTCTGACACCACTACCTGTGCTTTCGCCGATTCGATTTCGGCGGCGACATTTGCCGCTCGTTCCAGCGCGTCATCCCCGGAAAACCGCGCCAGATACGCCCGTTGCGCCGGTTGTGCCGCCCTCAGGGCGCTGGCTTCAGCGGCGTACACCCACGCCGCCACTTCCCCGACCACCTGTTGCACCTGCGCATCCTCACTGGCGCGCGGTGCGTTGCCATGACTGTAAATACGTTTGCGCGCCTGCACCTGATGCGCCACATCACGCAACGCGGCGCGTCCGATCCCGGTGAGGGTGGCGAGCAAGACCAGTTGATAAAACGCCGTCTGGTACTTGAAGCGGGTGGCGAAGTCGATGACGTTCTCGGCGTCCACCTCGGCATCGATAAACCGCGACGTGCCGCTGCCCGTGGTGCGCTGACCGAAACCGTCCCAGTCATCGCTTTGCACGATCCCCGGTTGGCGTGTACGCACCGCCGCGATCACGTCGCCACCGGTGTCACTGCGCTGGGCGTAGACATCGATCCAGTCGGAAAACAGGCTGCCGGTGCTGTAGAACTTCTCACCGTTGAGCCGCCAGCGGTCGCCATGGGGCGAGACTTTGGTGATCACATCGCCGATGGCCACGCTGCCGATTTCCGTCCAGGCACAACCGACAATGTCGCCTTCGACGAAGCGTTTGAACCAGAGATCCCGGGCCGGTCCCGGCGTGGCGTTCAAGCGATCCTCGGCAAACGCGAAATGCCCGCGCAGGGCTTGGGGCACGTTGGAATCGGCTTCGGCCAGTTCAATCAGCAGCTCAAACAACTGCGGCAGGGAGGCGCCGCCACCACCGTATTCGACCGGCACGCGCACCGCGCCGAAACCGGCTTCCTTGAGCCATTGAATCGGTTCGTGAGGCAGGCTGCGCGACTGTTCGCGCTCAACGGCCCCGGCGGCAATACGCTGGAAAATCGGCCGGAATCTCGCGGCCAGCGCTTCATAGTCAGTGCCAATGGACAGTGGATTGATTACCTGGTGTTCGGTCATGGGGGGCAGCTCCTTGGATCGGCAGTAGTGCCGAGGGGGATTGCAGGGACCATGCCGGGCGCTGGCAGCCAGGGTTTGCTGGGGATCGGTATTCCGATGCCGCTTGAACTGTTGCCGTACCAACAGTGCAGCAGCAAATTGCCCTTACACACCCAGAACCCTGTGGGAGCGGGCTTGCCCGCAATGGCGGTATCACATTCAACATATTCGTTGACTGACATTCCGCTATCGCGGGCAAGCCCGCTCCCACAGGGTTCTCGCCAGCCACAAGAGGGTCGTCTCACCCCGCTGGCACGGTTGCTGCTCTCACCCAAGGACATTCCCAATGTCCCGAGGACACGCCAATGAGTCAGCAAGCCGTCAAATTTGCCTACTGGGTGCCGAACGTCAGCGGCGGGCTGGTGGTCAGCAAGATCGAGCAACGCACCCATTGGGGCATCGACTACAACCGCACACTCGCGCAACTGGCCGAGAAAGCGGGATTTGAATATGCCCTGACGCAGATCCGCTTCACCGCCGGCTACGGTGCCGAGTACCAGCATGAATCGGTTGCCTTCAGCCACGCGCTACTGGCGGCCACGACGACGTTGAAAGTGATCGCCGCGATCCTGCCCGGCCCGTGGCAACCGGCGCTGGCCGCCAAGCAACTGGCGACGATCGATCAGCTGACCAACGGCCGGGTGGCGGTGAACATCGTCAGCGGCTGGTTCAAGGGTGAGTTCCAGGCGATCGGCGAACACTGGCTGGAGCACGATGAGCGTTATCGTCGTTCCGAAGAATTCATCCGCTCGCTCAAGGGCATCTGGAGCCAGGACAATTTCACCTTTCGGGGTGACTTCTACCGCTTCGACAACTACAGCCTCAAACCGAAGCCGCTGGGGCAACCGGAGATTTTCCAGGGCGGTAGCTCCCGCGCGGCGCGAGACATGGCGGCACGGGTGTCGGACTGGTACTTCACCAACGGCAATACCCCCGAAGGCATCAAGGCGCAAGTCGACGATATCCGGGCCAAGGCCGCCGCGAACAATCATTCGGTGAAAGTCGGGGTGAACGCGTTTGTGATCGCCCGTGACACCGAGGAAGAGGCGCGCGCCGTGCTGGCGCAGATCATCGATCAGGCCGATCCGGACGCGGTGAATGCCTTTGGCGATGCGGCGAAGCAGGCGGGCAGGGCGTCACCGGAAGGCGAGGGCAACTGGGCCAAGTCGACCTTCGAAGACCTGGTGCAGTACAACGACGGCTTCAAGACCAACCTGATCGGCACACCGCTGCAGATTGCCGAACGGATAGTGGCGTTGAAAGCGGTGGGCGTGGATTTGGTGCTGGCGGGGTTTCTGCATTTTCAGGAGGAGGTGGAATATTTCGGCAAACGGGTGTTGCCGTTGGTGCGGGAGCTGGAGGCCAAGGCCTTGGTAAAACAGGCCGCAGTCGCCTGAACACCACAAAAACCTGTGGGAGCGGGCTTGCCCGCGAAGAGGCCATCAGCGTCAACATGTGCGTTGACTGATACGCCGCTTTCGCGAGCAAGCCCGCTCCCACATTTTGATTTAGGTGAGCTTACAGACCCAGATCGGACAGGCTCGGATGATCATCCGGCCGACGACCCAGCGGCCAGTGGAACTTGCGGTCGCTTTCCTTGATCGGCATGTCGTTGATGCAGGCGAACCGGTTGGCCATCAAACCGTTTTCGTCGAACTCCCAGTTTTCGTTGCCGTAGGAACGGAACCAGTTGCCCGAGTCGTCGTGCCATTCATAGGCGTAACGCACGGCGATGCGGTTGCCGGTGAACGCCCAGAGCTCCTTGATCAGCCGATAGTCCAGTTCCTTGGCCCATTTGCGGGTCAGGAACCCTTTGGCTTCTTCACGGTTGTAGGCGAACTCGGCGCGGTTACGCCATTTGGTGTCCAGGGTGTACGCCAGGGACACACGTTCCGCGTCACGAGAGTTCCAGCCGTCTTCGGCCAGGCGAACTTTCTCGATGGCCGATTCACGGGTAAAGGGCGGCAATGGCGGACGAACTTCTGCGTTAGACATTTAAAGTCTCCCTATAAAATTAAAGTTCAAGCAAGTTGTCGGGCTTGTTTAAAGTGTTACAGGTCCAATAACTTTCGCGCCATGCATTGCGCATTATCGGCGGCACTGTGATCACCCATGACAAGCGCCACGGTAATGGCACCGTCGATCAGGATCAGCAGCTGTCTGGCCAGCGTCTCCGGGTCTTTGGCGCCATGTTCGGTGCAGAGCTCGCGCACGTAGTCGAGCAGCTTCTGTTTGTGTTCTTTGGCCACCAGGCGAACCGGGTCTTGCGGGTCGCCGGTTTCACCACTGGTGTTGATGAAGGCACAGCCACGAAAGCCTTCCGAGTCAAACCAGGCCCTGAGCACGGTAAACAGGTTGAGCAGCCGATCGGCCGGGGTTTCGGCCTGGTCGACGGCGGTCCTGTACCAGTGCATCCAACGCACATCGCGTCGTTGCAGGGCGGCGACGGTCAGCTCCTCCTTGTTGGCGAAGTAGCGGTAAATGCTTTTTCTGGAGACGCCGGCGGTTTTCACCAGAAGATCCATGCCGGTGGCAGCGATGCCACTCTTGTAGATCAACTTTTCGGTGACATCCAGAATGATGTCGCGTGTGTCGTTGCTAGTGATTTCGTTCATGCGGCTACAGTAGAACGATCGTTCTCCTTGGTCAATTGTTATTTTTCGCGACCATGAAATTGCCTTCGCGGGCAAGCCTCGCTCCTACAGTTGATCGCATTCCCTTGTAGGAGCGAGGCTTGCCCGCGAAGAGGCCAAGACCCAAACCCATCCATGGTGTAAGCTCTCAAACTCTCCGGATTCGACCCATTGCGAGCCCTATGCCGTCGCTTTTCAAACGCTCTCTGCTGCCCAAACTGCGCAGTTTTCCGCTGACCGCCGATGCCGTCACCATCCTCTCTGGCGCTGCCGAGTTCCGTCGTTGCCTGCTGGAAAAAATCGCCACGGCGACCCGGCGCATCTATATCGTCGCGCTGTACCTGCAACAGGATGAAGCCGGCCAGGAAATTCTCGATGCCTTGCACGCCGCCAAACTGGCGCATCCGGAACTGGACGTGGTGGTGGTCGTCGACTGGTTGCGCGCCCAGCGCGGCTTGATCGGTGCCGGCAAGCAGCCGGGCAACTCGGCGTGGTATCAGGAAACAACGCGCACCCACCAAAGCGTTGTGCCGGTGTACGGCGTGCCGGTGCAGACCCGCGAGCTGTTCGGCGTGCTGCATTTGAAAGGCTTCGTGATTGATGACTGCGTGATCTACAGCGGCGCGAGTCTCAACAACGTCTACCTGCACAAGTTCGACAAATACCGCTACGACCGTTATCACCTGCTGCAGAACAGCGCGCTGGCCGATTCGATGCAGCACCTGGTCCAGCATGGGCTGGTCGCCTCGAAAGCGGTGCACCGCCTCGATCTGCCGAACCTGCCGACCACCCGCAGCCTGCGCAACGACATTGGCGACCTGCGCAGCCGCCTCAAGCACGCCGCGTACGACACCACGACGGGCAGTACGGCCAAGGATGGTCTGTCGGTCAGCCCGTTGCTCGGGGTGGGCAAGAACAACCCGTTGAGCCGGGTGATTTGCGAATTGATCGCCAGCGCCCAGCATCAACTGACGATCTGCACGCCGTACTTCAACCTGCCGTTGGCGGTGACCCGGGAAATCAACCGGGCGCTGGCGCGAGGTGTGAAGATCGACATCGTGGTCGGCGACAAAACCGCCAATGACTTCTACATCCCGCCGAGCGAGCCGTTCAAGGTAATCGCGGCGCTACCATACCTCTACGAAATCAGCCTGCGCCGCTTCGCCAAGCGCCATCACCGCGGCGTCGAAAGCGGTCAGTTGAACCTGCACCTGTGGAAGGACGGCGATCACACCTATCACCTCAAAGGCATGTGGATCGATCAGCGTTATACCTTGCTGACCGGCAACAACCTCAACCCGCGAGCGTTCCGTCTCGACCTGGAAAACGCATTGCTGATCGATGATCCGAAAGGGGAATTGCTGGCGCCGCGTCGCAGTGAGCTGGCGGAGATTTTCCAGCACACCACGCGCATCGAGCGGTATCAGGATCTGGAAACCCTGCCGGATTACCCGGCGGCGGTGGCCAAGTTTCTCAAGCGAGTGAGTCGGGTGCGGATCGAGCGGTTGCTTTATCGCATTCTGTAAAGGAAATCTGCAGGGCAGAGCGTTTTTTTAAAGATCTTTTTTGACCCGGTCTTTTAGGCTGCGGTCGTGCATTCCTGCAAAAAGGACTTTAAGTTGAACGTAAAACCTGCCCCGACAAACACCACCCGTTCGGCCAATCCAGATCATTCAACTCCGAATACCGGGGCGCCAACCAGGTTGGCCGCGCAGGTTTCCGGCACCGCAAGCAGCTCGCAACGCCCCGGTTTTCCTGTCAGCGTCCCTGGGCCCGGCGTCGCTGCTGCAAACAATAACGCCGTCGAGATCCCGCTGTATTACCCCAGGGAAAAACGCGATGGGGACTGTATTGATGATCTGAATTCCTTTAGCGAAGCCTGGGGGGCTGCTTATGAGCATTTGACCACCCAGACTCTGACGGAGCGGGAAGTACTCGATATTCTGAAAAGCGGCATCTTGCACAGAAAAGTCGGCAGGAACCTGGAGCACGTATTCGTCGAGGCAATAATGCGCTCTCTGCAAACCAAGGGCGATTTGCCTGTGTTGCAGCTGCGCGAGATCGTGGAGGTTGTTTGCCATTTTCCGCATGACCGCTGGGCCGACACGCTTGGCGAACATCTCGGTTTCCATCAGGGCGAGGACGGCCAAGGCGTTGCTGGATTCATACAGTCCCAACTGACCGAATCGCATAAGGAAAGGGACAAGAAAATTGCCAAGGGGCAATTGTTGACGAGCGCTCAATGGCAGTGTCTTTGCGAAATTATTGAAGCCAGTCCGCCATGGATGAATGACCGCCTGGGACAGCTGTTGGATGAGGAAGGGCCCAACAGGCCTGAGGTGGACCTTGAGGACATCGCCCACCTCAGACCGTCGCCGGACACCGCATGCCTTCTAATGAGCAAGTGTTTGCAGGTCTTGAATCAACGCGCAGCAAACGACGAAGTGCCGGCCGGCTACGAAAGCAGCATTCATCAACTGATCCGGTGCATCGTAGAAAAAAAAGACCCGATAGTAGCGGCTCAACGTACCGTTCGAGACGCGGTAAGTTTCGAGTTTCTCAAACCCTTCAAACCGCAAACTCATCTGGTCATTCACGTCGGTGGGGATAGCAAACGCGATGTAGATTTTCCGTTGTTGAAGGTTCTGCAGGAGATCGAACGTAAATCCGATTTCCACGATTCCGTCGATACCCGTGCACCCGGCGTACCGAAAGGATTTGTGCCCAGAATCATGTATGCACTCAACTGCGTCGAGAACATCAGGCAACTGCCGGGGCCAGCGATGGATCCTGGCCTGCGAGTCATGCCTCGCGCTACGGTCACGACCACGCCACCCGCAGAGCAACCCAGACACGAAAGCGCTGCGTTCGCCCCTGGATTCATTGAGCAACTCGAAGAGCTGGCTGGTCAGGTCGATACTCTTTTGACGGGCGTCACGCACTTTCTCACCGGATGGAACCCTGTGGCAGCCGAGGATATAGCCGATCCCCGCACGCTGCTCAACGAGCTCGAAAACAAAGCCAATGAATTGAATGTTGCAGAGCTGGAGCATCAGCAGAGCACCGTCGAGACATGGGCCGTCAGTCTCGGGGAATGGCTACAGGGAACAGCCGGATTCCTCGCGGCTGCAAGCCTGGCGACCGTAAACACTGCGGCCGGCGTGGTCCAGCAAAACCCACGCGCAACCGCAACGGTCGCGATAGCCGCAGTGTATGCCGTTGTCCTTGAGTTTTATAACCAATGGTTCCCCGAGGGACCGCCTGACAGCTCGCACTTCGTCAAGGAAGCCGATTCCAGGCTGCACGGACAAATTGTCAATGACGTGGAATCGTCCCTGAACGAGATGCCTGCGATAGCCCGGGCTATCCGGGAGCGGCTCGTCAAGTCCAGCTACGAGGATCCACACCAGGATCCTTTGCTGGTGTCGGATGTAGCCCATCTGCTGGAGCAGCCGGTGCCATGGAACAAGAACATCACCGGCAGTGAATTGATCGTCGAGGGTGTCGAACACATCCGAAATGATTTTGTTCAACACCACCGCGACCTTGTCTCATCCAAAACTGATGAGGGCACGACAGAGCCGATCCGGTTACAACGCTTGAAACGTGCCGCCGAGTGGACGCTGGAAACATTGAATGATTCGGGCGCGCTCTCAACCGCAGATAAACAGCTGCAAAATGACGTTATCGCAGTGATGAAGTCCGGTCGAAACACCCTTGTGTCGGTCCCTGCCGGGACGCTGCTCCACTCATCCGTCGAATTGTACAAGCAAGCCCTGAACGACCCGGCGCTTCTGGAGTTCTTCACTGCCAAAGGCCTCTCCTTGTCAACGCTGCGCATTCATCACAACCGGGTGACAGGCACCGTCACCGAAAACGGTGAAACCACGACCCGTGCGTTTAGTCTGTGGGATGACTCGGGGTGGTGGCCGGCGGCAAAGCCACTGGTGTCGGTCCTGACATTACTCGACCCCGACGATTTCGGGTTGTGTCAGGTGAGTACTGAGTCGAACGCCATTCCTTGCGATGTGATCCTCAGGTTTTACGGGGTAGAACCACCATCCACTCCAGCGAGCGAAAGTGTCCTCGCGAACCAATTGGAGACATCGGGTTGGCCCGAGTTTTCTACGGGTAAAAAGGCGCGCCTGGAAAATGCGATCGAACAGGTCAAACAGGTTGCGGAAGAGGCCGAGGAACGTGCGAAGTTGGTCACTGCCCTCGAACTGGCAGTGACGAACAAGGCCGATAGCGCGATCGTTAACTTGTCGCAAACCATGGCTGATTTTGTCAGCAGCCCACTTGTGCAGGCCAGCGAGGAAATACGCCATCATCTGAATGATTTTCTGGTGTTGCCGGCCATGATTGAGCTTTGCCAGGCTCGGAACATTGACTGCAGCGCATTCCCTGCCAGGGTCTCTGAGCGAAAAATCCAGGTTTTCTCCGAGAGCAGGTGGGTTGACCTGACTGGCGCTGTGAACGCTCAGCCTGCATTGAAGGCAGAACTCGACAAGTTGTTCGAACAGACTAAAAAAACCGGCGGGGCGCTACGTAGCAGCCCCTCTTTTGACCTGCTGCAGATCATCCGTTTCAAGGGTTTTGATGCACCCAAAAATGCCGGTGAAGTCCGCAACATCATTGGCTGGCTGGCCACGTCAATACCGCCAGCCCCACCGTCAGGCAATTATGGGGCCGATTTGCTGGCGGATAATCCTGCGTCTGTCACGCTTTCAAGTGCTGAAAAGACCCAGATCATCGAGCTGTCCAAAGGACTTCAGGACGGTTCTCCGTCAATTATCCAGGCGTTGGGTGTTCATCTGCCCCTCGGTCTCTCAGTCGAATACCTGCGAGCCCATGCCGACCGACTGCTTGGTGAAATGCTCGAGACCAATAAAGCTGACTCATGGGGACGGCAATTGGTCGAAAAGCTCAACTGGTATGGCGCCACCGAAGGACAAACGGCTTCCGTGGAGCACTACCATCAGCTCCTGTGCACGGCGATAAAACTGAATGTTGATCCCGATGTGCCTGGCAAACTGGGCAACATTGCCGGTTACGATGTTTACCAGCCGAACAACAGAGGGCGTGAACTCGGTGCGATACGTGCCGATATCGAAAATCATTTGATCAATGACAAGGGGGTCAGCGCGCAGACTGCGCCATTGGTGGCTCACTTGTTCCTGGCCGACGTTGCTCCGGAATTTCTAGTGGCTGGCGGTAACGATAACGTGCTGATGGGAACCGTCAACTGGATGACGTTGCGTTTGGGCGTTGCCATCGCGGAAGCAACGGATCAAGGCTGTTCCCGTGTAATGACCGATGAACAGCTCATGGCGCTTGCTGTGCTTGATCCAGTCACCGAGGAAAACCGCCTGTTATTCCAGAGCCTCGGTGTCGACATACTGGTGGCATGGGGTGTCATGAACGGCGTTGTTCGACAGAGGCAGACGTCAGACTACTCCCCCGGTGATTATGAACGCGCCGCCAACATGTTCGCCAGGCAGCGCGCGGAGATTGCCAAATCACTCCAGGCCTTTTCCCGGCCACTGCCAGCGCGCAGGGAACTGGCCATCCTTGAGCTACGCAAGGTATTTCCAGGTGCAAGTGATCGCGAACTAGAGGGGATGAAACTCTGGTCAAACGCTGTGAGTGCCGCGTGGAACCTCGAGGCAACCAAAGGGACCACCCACGATCTGGTCGAGGTGTACATGAGTGGTGACTTGAACCCAACAGATTGGTGGCAGCCGAACCGGGGGGGGATGACGAGTGAGGAGTGGGCAAGAAGAATACAGACCTTGCCAGACATGAACACGCTTTTAACGGCCTCCGTGGACAGCTATTTCGCCGATTTCTCAGAGGGGTTTATCGCTCCAACCAAACTGATGTTTGCCGAGTTGCCTTTGGAAGACCGCCAATCTCTAGAGCTCGGTAGCGTTGAACTGTTCACCTTGCGAGCAGAAACCGGGAAGATTAAAGAGGATGAAACACCCGAGCATCGGGCGGCAGTTCGTGGCGGATATGGCACGCTGATACGCAGTGAATACCATGGCAAAATCAGTTACTTCGAAGTGTTCCCGGCACAGCTGAAAATCGTCAAACGTTCGGACTTGCCCGATAAGCTGCCGCTGAACGGCGAGATGAAAATCGAAAAAGCCAGAGTCAGTAGAAATTCGCCAAGCAATATCCGCGTTCAGCGAGGCACTGAGTTGCCCTTCGATTTCCAGGCTTATACAACCGGGTCCGCACCGAGAACCCATATCAGGTCACCCCAATTGATCATCGAAAAATTGGGCAACAACTTTCCCGCTACACCCTTGGTGGGCACGGATGAAACGACATACGTTCCCCCTGGCTATTTCTCACCCAAGCTGGCCAGGATCGTCAGCGCCGTGATCCACGATAATTTTTTGCAGGGGCAAAAGGCAGTTTTGTTCGATCGCGCCAAAGGACTCACCCCCCGCGATGAGCAGAACCAATTCTGGAAAAATTTGAAAGCCTATGCTCTGCAACTGATTCCCTTCGTCGGCTGTGCCAGCGACTTGAGCTCCGGGACGCGCATGGGCTTGATCAATGGCGCATTCGGGTGTTTTACCGATGCGGTATCTGGCCTTTTCGCATTGGTCGGTGGTGCGGGTAAAGCAGCGAGCGTACTCAACTCTGATTCACCGTTCAAAGTGAAGGCCTTTGAGTTCATGAAAACTGGCGTGGGTACCGCCAATTCGCTAATCAACCCAGCGAGCGGGTTGCTTGATCTCCTCGGGGGCACTGCAAGAGGAGTGCGAAGCTTTGGCAAGATGCTGACCAGCCGAGTATTCGAGATCACCCAAAACGGTTTAGGTCGACTGCAAACCGGGGTCGATCAAATCAGGTGCTTTCTCGGAGGAGCCGCCATGGAAGCGGGGAAAAAAATGCCCGCGTGGATGAATGCTGAGCACAAACTTGTCAACGGAGTGAACCGGGGCACTAACAGCACGGCCATATTTCAGAGCAACAAATGGTTTGGCGTGGATAGCCGCGGAAAACCTGTCGGACCGGCACTTTTGGGTTTTACTCCCCGGAATCCAAAACTCCAACCACGTTAGTCTACCTGGGCGCTTCGCGGGCAAGGCCTGCTCGCGAAGCATCCTCCCTGAGACTGAACCTCAGTTCAGCCCCAATTTTCCACGCAACGTCGACAGATCCTCAGCCAACGTATTCACCGGCCCAACCAGTGCTTTACGGTCGCTGTCTTTCACCTTGTCGTAAGTCTCAAAACCCCCATCCTTGGTCTTGTACTTGGCCAGTGTCTTGTTCACCGTCGCAAAGTTCTTATCGACCTTGGCAATGAACGCTGCGTCCTGCTTCTCGATCTGCGGACGGAACAGGTCGACGATTTTCTTCGCGCCGTCGATGTTGCCCTGGAAGTCATACAGGTCGGTGTGGCTGTAGCGATCTTCCTCGCCGGAGATCTTCGTCGCCGCGACTTCTTCCAGCAACGCCGCCGCGCCGCCCACCACTTTCTCCGGCGGGAAGGTCAGACCGGCGACGCGGGTTTGCAGGTCCTTGACGTCTTTGTTCAAACCATCGGCCAGTTCGCCCAGGCCCTTGGTGCTTTTCTCGGAGAACAACGAATATTCGATGCGGTGGAAACCGGTGAAATCTTCAGCCTTCACACCTTTTTCGTGGTCGTCGACACGGGAGTCGATGGACGCGTCGAGGTCACTGAACAGCTCGGCGATCGGCTCGATCGATTCGTAGTAAACCCGGGTCGGCGCGTAGAGTTTTTGCGCGGTGGCGAGGTCGCCTTTCTTCACGGCGTCGGTGAATTTCTGAGTGTGGCTGGCCAGTTCGTCCAGTTGCTCTGTGACGTAGATCTTGTAGTCCGAGATCGGCCCCACCAGTTCCAGCGGCGCCGTCGCCGCGAAAGCCGAAAACGGGGTGTTGAGCAAACCAAGGGTCAGCAGTAACGCGAGTGGCGACTTGTTCATGGGACGGTTCCGTGTGGGGGGTTGGTTATGCGGTTGTTTTTGGGGAGGCAGCGTCAAGCAGCGAGCGACCGATGAAATCCCGGTCGCCCGTCACGCCCGGCAGGGTGAAGAAGTACCCGCCACCGACCGGCTTGAGGTATTCCTCGAGCGGTTCGCCGTTGAGGCGGGTTTGCACGGCGATGAAGCCTTTTTCCAGGTCGGCCTGGTAGCAGATGAACAACAGGCCCATGTCCAACTGACCGTTCTTGTTCACGCCGTTGGAGTAGTTGAACGGCCGGCGCAGGATCAGGTTGGCCTGGCTCGCGGCAGTGCGCGGGTTGGCCAGACGGATGTGCGCGTCGAGTTTGGTCAGCTTGCCTTCCGGGTCCTTGGCGTAGTCCGGGACTTCGGTTTCATGGGTGCCGCCCATGGGCGCGCCGGTGCTTTTGATCCGGCCGAGGATGCTTTCCTGTTCCTGCAGCGGCGTCCGGTCCCAGCGTTCGACGAAATTGCGGATGATCCGCACCGCCTGATAGCTGCCATTCGCCGCCCACGCCGGTTCGTCGCTGCCGGGCCGGACCCAGACGATGCTGTCCATGGCCTTGGCGTCGTTGGAGTCGGGGTTGGCCGAGCCGTCGCGGAAACCCAGGAAATTGCGTGCACTCTGCGCCGGCACACCGGGTTTCGCCGGCGCTTGCGGCGGCACGCTGCCTTCCTGCTTCCAGCGCACCAGCAGCAGGTCCGGCAGGTTCTTCACGATGTCGCGCAGGGCGTGGATGTTGGTGTCGGTGGTGTTGGCGCAGAACTGCAGGCTCAGGTCGCCATGGCAGCAATCGGCTTCCAGCGCATCGTTGGGGAAACCGACCATGCGGCTCAGTCGTTTCGGTTTGGCGTTCGCCAGGCCGAAGCGCTCGTCGAATAACGATTCGCCGACCGACACGGTGATGGTCAGGTTATCCGGCGTGACCACTGGGCCAAGAATCCCCGAATCCACCGGTGGTAGTTTCGGATCGACCTGCGCCACCGGGCCACCCTGCATCAGGAATGCGATGCGCTCATTGAGCGTGCGGAACAGCCGCTCCAGGTCTCCGCGGTCGCTGGCCAACACATCAAACGACACCAGCATGCCGGACGCCGGGCGCGGGGTGACGATGCCGCTCTGGTGCCGGCCGTGGAAGTCGTGGCGGTCCTCGGTCTTGTCGCTGCTCGGCGCTTCGGTGACTTGCGCGGGGCTGGCGGCCATGGCCGGGCAACTCAAGGCCGACCCGGCCAGGGCTACGCCGGCGGCGCCCATGCCCATCAATACCCTGCGCCGCTGAAGGTTGAAGTGTTCTGAATCATTCATCTGAAGTTCGTCTTCTGCTATAGGCCGGAAAGGCCGAGGGCGGGATCGATGCCGTCGAGCGCGTCGGCCAGCGCCTTGGCCTTGTCGGCGATCTGTTTGCGTTGTTCGGCGCTGACGCTGTCGTAGCTCGCGTAGCCGTTCTCGACCTTGAAGCCGTTGAGTTCGGCATCGAGGCTGGCGACGGCGCTGTCGAGGGGCGGCAGCAGTTCGGCGGCGGACTTGGTCAGCAGCGGACGCAACAGGTCGACGACCTTGCGGGCAGCGTCGAGATTGCCGGCGAATCCATTCAAGTCCGTGTGGCTGTAGCGTTCTTCTTCACCGCTGCTGGCGCGCACGTCGCCGAGGTTGTTGAGGTTGCGCACCACGATGCTGACCAGTTGTTCCGGCGGCAGCGATTGGGCGAGCAGTTGTTGCTTGAGCGTGGTGACGTCGGTCAGCAGCCGCTGGGCGACCGGTGTCAGGCCGTCGAGGGTGCGTTGCTGGAACAGCGCATATTCGAGGCGATGGAAGCCGCTGAAGTCCGGATCCTGCTCGCGTTTTTCAAAGTAGTCGGCACGGGCGTTGATGCTGTTGTCGAGTTCGGCGAGACGCTGTGCAGCCGGGGCGATGCGCTGATACGCGGTGCGGGCCGGGATGTACAACGCTTGCGCCTGGCTCAGATCACCGGCTTCGATGGCTTGCTCAAGTGCGGTGACGGCTTTGATCAGCGCGGTGCCTTGGCTGCTCAGGTAAACGCGGAATTCCGACAACGGTCCGACGAAAGCGACCATCGACGGTTTGGCTTTGGCCGCGGCTTCGGAAGCGGCGGTAGGCGTTACGTGCAGCGTGCCACGGGGATTGCTCAGCAGGCCGCAGGTGATCGCGTAATCGCCGGGCAACAGGTTGGCGTTGATCACCTGGCTCAGGCCGGGCGCGATGTTTTCCCGCTCTTCGACCACCAGCACGCCATCGAGGATTTCCCATTCAACAGCGCGGTCCGAGCGGTTGACGATGCGGAAACTGGCGCGCCCGGCCGGGACCGTCAACGCATTCGGCTCGCAGCTGTGCGGGTGAATGGTCACCAGCACTTCGTCGTGGTTGCTCTGACGCTTGGCCGCGGCCATTTTCGAGGCGTAGTAGAACAGGCCACCGGCGGCGATCATCACGATCACCGAACCGGCCACTGCCCAGCGCAAGGCGCGGGGAGGGAAGGCCACTGGAGGAGTAGGCGTTGACATGAAGGCCCTTATTGACTGGAAACGGAAGAAGCTTGTTTAGCGGGAGCGGGCGCGGGGAGAAAAAACATCACCAGCGCCACCACCAGGTAAATCAGATAAGCGCCGAGGGTGCTGACGGTCGGCGCATCCTGATAGCCGAACATCCCGGCCAGCACCGAACCCAGCGGGCCGTCCATCGGCAGCGTGGCGCTGAAGTCGAACAGCACGGTCTGCAGGTGATTCCAGAGGCCGGCTTCATGCAGCGCCTGCACCGAGTTGGCGAGAATGCCGGCGGCCACCACGAGGATGAACAGACCGGTCCAGCGGAAGAACGCGCCGAGGTTCAGGTGCATGCTGCCGGTGTAGATCAGGAAACCGACGATGATCGCCAGGATCAGGCCGAGCAGGGCACCGATCGGTGCGGCCGGGCCTTCGCTTTGCTGGAACACCGCGAGCAGGAAGAACACCGTTTCCAGGCCTTCCCGGGCGACGGCGAAAAACACCATGGCGATCAGCGCTGTCACCTGATGCCTGGAACCGGTCAACGCGTGATCGAGAGAGACGTGCAACGAATGCTTGATCGAACGCGCCACCTTGCGCATCCAGAACACCATGGAACTGAGAATGCCGACCGCGACCAGTCCGACCACGCCTTCGAACAGTTCCTGTTGTTTCTGCGGAAACTCGGCACTGACCAGCTCCAGGCCACCGCCCACCAGCAAAGCGAGGGCGGCGGCGAGGAACACGCCAATCCACACGGCGGGCATCCATTGGCCGCGGCCGGTTTGCTTGAGGTAGCTGGCGATGATGCCAACGATCAATGCGGCTTCAATGCCTTCGCGCAGCATGATCAGAAAAGGAACAAGCATTCAGCACCGTCTGGGAATTAGATAGGGTGCTAATTTGTAACATAATGACACTCATTCCCAAATGGCAATCATTGACATTAACCTGAACCTAAGCTGAACAACCCTCAACATCACCGCCCCTCTTCTGTAGGAGCGAGGCTTGCCCGCGAAGGCTGCTTCATATTCAACAAATAATTTGCCTTGGACATCGTCTTCGCGGGCAAGCCTCGCTCCTACAGGATCCGGGTGCCATGCGCTAATATGCCCACCACTCAAACAAGAACAGGGCTCACCTCGCTCAATGTCGGAAAAAGACACCATTTCCATTCAACTGGTGCGTGAAGCGCTGTTGCAAAGTTGCGCCCCCGGTGGCGCCACCGACGAGGTGTTGAACAAGGTCGGCATCGATTCGGCACTGCTCGAGTCTTTCACCGCCCGCGTGCCGGCCACCGCATACGCACGGCTATGGCGTTTACTGGCCCGGCGTCGGGACGATGAATTTTTTGGCATGGACCCGCGCAAGCTCAAATCCGGCAGTCTGGCGTTTCTGTGTCGCAGCTCCATGGTCCAGCCGAGCCTCGCCGCCGGCCTGACTTCGGGGCTGGAGTTTCTGTCATTGATGCTCGAACACTTGCCAGCGCAGCTGGTTCGCCAGCAAAGCCTCGCGGAAATCGTGTTGCTGGAAGACGACCAGGACCCGCGTCGGGCCTTTACCTATTTCACCTACTGGATGATCGTGCACGGCGTGGCCTGCTGGCTGGCGGGGCGGCGGATTCCGATTCTGGCCATTGAGTTGCGCTGCCCGCAGCCGGATTTCTGTGATGACTATCAGGTGATGTTTTCCGAAAACCTGCGTTTCGACCGGCCCCGTACCCGGATGATCTTCTCGGCCGATTGCCTGGACCTGCCGATCAAGCGTAGCGCCGAAGAACTCAAGCGATTCCTGGCCCATGCGCCAGCGAACATTCTGGTCAAGTACCGCGATCCGCAGAGCCTGGCCAGTCGCATCAAGCACGATTTGCGGCAATTGCCCGCCGAACAGTGGCCGGAAACCGAGCCGCTGGCGCAGCAACTGTGCATGTCGGCGTCGACCTTGCGCCGGCGGCTGGCGGAAGAGGGGCAGACGTATCAGGGGCTCAAGGACAGCGTGCGCAAGGAGTTGGCCATCGTCTGGCTGGCTGAGCCGAGTATCAGCTTTGCCGAGATCGCCACGCGGTTGGGGTTTGCTGATGCGAGTTCGTTCTACAAGGCGTTTCGCAAGTGGTCGGGGTCGAATCCGGGGCATTACCGGAGTTTGATTTTGAACGAGGCCGACTGATCCGGATTTTGTATTGATGCATCCGGCCTCTTCGCGAGCAAGCCCGCTCCCACATTCGATCGCATTTCTACTGAAAGAACTCGGCCGAATGTGGGAGCGGGCTTGCTCGCGAAGAGGCCCTTACAGGCACCACACCTTTCAAATCTTGGCCAAACCAGTCAGACAACTTGATAGCTTTGACCATTGCCCCACCCCCCGCGCAGAGCGAGTATTTCCCTGTTGGTTACGGTTCCCCAGCCTAATAAAAATACACAGGGATTCTGGCAATGCGCGATTACTTGTCTGCTACGTCACAGTTCAACTATCAGCACACCGTCGACGCCGCGCTCGCGGGCAATCTGACGGCCCTCAATGCCTGCGTCGAGTGTTGCGACCGGCATGCGTTGCCAGGCCGCATCGCGCTGTTCTGGGAAGGCCGTGATGGCTCCAGCGCGACGTACACCTTCAGCGACCTGCAGGACAAGGCCGCGCGTTTCGCCAATTTCCTGCTGGCCCAGGGCGTGAAGAAAGGCGACAAAGTCGCCGGCCTCCTGCCGCGCAATATCGAATTGTTGATCACCGTGTTCGCCACCTGGCGTATCGGCGCGGTGTATCAGCCTCTGTTCACCGCGTTCGGCCCCAAAGCCATTGAACATCGCCTGAACAGTTCCGGCGCCAAAGTGGTGGTCACCGACGCGGTCAACCGCTCCAAACTCGCTGAAGTCACCGACTGCCCGACCATCGTCACGGTCGGAGGCGCGAAAGGCCAGGGCATCGTCCGTGGCGATTTCAGTTTCTGGGCCGAACTGGCCAACTATTCCGCCGAGTGCGAACCGCTGCTGCTGACCGGCGAAGACCCGTTCCTGCTGATGTTCACCTCGGGCACCACCGGCCCGGCGAAGGCATTGTCCGTGCCGCTCAAGGCCATCGTCGCCTTCCAGAGCTACACCCGTGACGCCGTCGACCTGCGCCCGGAAGATGCATTCTGGAACGTCGCCGATCCGGGTTGGGCCTACGGCATCTATTTTGGCGTGACCGGGCCGATGTCGATGGGGCATCCGATCACCTTTTACGATGGCCCGTTCACCCTCGAAAGCACCTGCCGGGTGATCAACAAATACGGGATCACCAACCTCACCGGTTCACCGACGGCGTATCGCCTGCTGATTGCCGGTGGCGATGAGTTCGCGAAGTCGATCAAGGGCAAATTGCGCATCGTCAGCAGTGCCGGCGAGCCGCTGAACCCGGAAGTGATCCGCTGGTTCGCCGACAACCTCGGCGTGGTGATTCATGACCATTACGGCCAGACCGAGTTGGGCATGGTCCTGTGCAACCACCACGGGATCGATCATCCGATCCACATGGGCGCCGCCGGTTTTGCCTCGCCGGGCCACCGCATCGCGGTGCTCGACGACGAGTACAAGGAACTGGGCGTCGGCCAGCCGGGCATCCTCGCCATCGACCGCAGCCAATCGCCGATGTGCTGGTTCGCCGGTTACGAAGGCGCGCCCACCAAGGCCTTCGTCGGCAACTATTACCTGAGCGGCGACACCGTCGAGTGGAACCCGGACGGCAGCATCAGCTTCGTCGGCCGCAGTGATGACGTGATCACCACCTCCGGCTACCGCGTCGGCCCGTTCGACGTCGAAAGCGCGTTGATTGAACACCCGGCCGTGGTCGAAGCGGCGGTGGTGGGCAAGCCCGACCCGGAGCGCACCGAACTGGTCAAAGCATTCGTCGTGCTCAGCGCGCAATACCGCGCCGCGCCCGAACTGGCCGAAGAGCTGCGCCAGCACGTGCGTAAGCGCCTGGCCGCGCACTCGTACCCCCGTGAAATCGAATTTGTCAGCGAGTTGCCGAAAACCCCAAGCGGCAAATTGCAGCGCTTTATCTTGCGCAACCAGGAAATCGCCAAGGCTCAAGAGGCTGCGGCGAAGAACGTTTCAGCTTGAATCCAAGGAAACAATGATGCAGATCGAAAACAAGGTTTTTCTCGTCACCGGCGGTGCCTCCGGGCTCGGCGCGGCCACGGCTGAAATGCTGGTCGCGGCCGGTGCCAAAGTGATGCTGGTGGACATGAACGCCGAGGCCGTTGCAGCCCAGGCTGAACGCCTCGGTGCGCAAAGCGTGGTTGCGGACATCAGCAACGAAGCGGCGGCTGAAGCGGCGGTGCAGGCGACGGTCAAGGCCTTCGGTGGCCTCAACGGTCTGGTCAACTGCGCCGGCATCGTCCGTGGCGAGAAGATCCTCGGCAAGAACGGCCCGCACGCGCTGGCCAGTTTCAGCCAGGTGATCAACGTCAACCTGATCGGCAGTTTCAACATGCTGCGTCTGGCATCGGCGGCCATCGCTGAAAGCGAACCGGATGCCGATGGTGAACGCGGGGTGATCATCAACACCGCCTCGGCGGCGGCTTACGATGGCCAGATCGGCCAGGCCGCTTATGCCGCGTCCAAAGGCGCGATCGTCAGCCTGACCTTGCCCGCTGCCCGTGAACTGGCGCGCTTCGGCATCCGCGTGATGACCATCGCGCCGGGCATTTTCGAAACACCGATGATGGCCGGCATGACCCAGGAAGTCCGCGATTCCCTGGCCGCTGGCGTGCCGTTCCCGCCGCGTTTGGGCAAACCGGGCGAGTATGCCGCGCTGGTCAGGCATATCATTGAAAACAGCATGCTCAATGGCGAGGTGATCCGTCTCGACGGTGCCTTGCGCATGGCCGCCAAATAAGGAGGATTTGTCATGACTATTGCCAACGATCCAATCGTTATCGTCAGCGCCGTCCGCACCCCGATGGGTGGTTTCCAGGGCGAACTGAAAAGCCTGACCGCACCACAACTGGGTGCTGCCGCCATTCGTGCAGCGGTTGAACGCGCAGGTTTGGCGCCGGATGCCGTTGAAGAAGTGCTGTTCGGCTGCGTGCTGCCCGCCGGCCTCGGCCAGGCCCCGGCCCGTCAGGCTGCGCTGGGCGCCGGGCTGGATAAATCGACCCGTTGCACCACCCTGAACAAAATGTGCGGTTCCGGCATGGAAGCGGCCATCCTGGCCCACGACATGCTAGTTGCTGGCAGCGCCGATGTTGTCGTCGCCGGCGGCATGGAAAGCATGTCCAACGCGCCGTACCTGCTGGACCGCGCCCGAAGCGGTTACCGCATGGGCCACGGTCGTGTGCTCGATTCGATGTTCCTCGATGGCCTGGAAGACGCCTACGACAAAGGTCGCCTGATGGGCACCTTCGCCGAGGATTGCGCCGAAACCAACGGCTTCACTCGCGAGGCTCAGGACGCGTTTGCAATCGCGTCGACCACCCGCGCGCAGCAGGCAATCAAGGACGGCAGCTTCAAGGACGAAATCGTGCCGTTGACCGTCACCGTCGGTAAAGAGCAGGTGGTGATCAGCAACGACGAGCAGCCACCGAAAGCCAAACTGGACAAGATTGCCTCGCTGAAACCGGCCTTCCGTGAAGGCGGCACCGTGACGGCGGCCAACTCCAGTTCGATTTCCGATGGCGCCGCGGCCCTGGTGTTGATGCGCCGCTCCGAAGCTGAAAAACGCGGTCTGAAACCACTCGCAGTGATCCATGGTCATGCGGCATTCGCCGACACGCCAGGCCTGTTCCCGGTGGCACCGATCGGCGCGATCAAGCGGCTGATGAAGAAAACCGGCTGGTCGCTGAACGAGGTTGATCTGGTCGAGGTCAACGAAGCGTTTGCCGTGGTTGGCATGGCCGCCATGACCCACCTGGAAATTCCTCACGAGAAACTCAACGTACACGGCGGCGCCTGCGCCCTGGGCCACCCGATCGGTGCGTCCGGCGCGCGGATTCTGGTGACCTTGCTCTCGGCCCTGCGCCAGAAAGGCCTGAAACGCGGCGTTGCGGCGATCTGCATCGGCGGCGGTGAAGCCACGGCGATGGCTGTGGAGTGCCTCTACTAAGATCTGGCACGCAACCAATGTGGGAGCGGGCTTACTCGCGAAGAGGCCGTGTCAGTCGACATTAAAGTTGAATGGCACACCGCATTCGCGAGCAAGCCCGCTCCCACAGGGTTAGCGTTTCAACAAATTGGTATCTGTACGAAGGCTTATTTTTTAAGGATTCACCATGATTCCCAATGACGAACAACTGCAGATCAGCGAAGCGGCCCGGCAGTTTGCCCAGGAACGGTTGAAACCGTTCGCCGCCGAATGGGACCGCGAGCACCGTTTCCCCAAGGAGGCCATCGGCGAGATGGCCGAGCTGGGCTTCTTCGGCATGCTGGTGCCCGAGCAGTGGGGCGGTTGCGACACCGGTTACCTGGCCTACGCCATGGCCCTGGAAGAAATCGCCGCCGGTGACGGCGCCTGCTCGACCATCATGAGCGTGCACAACTCGGTCGGTTGCGTGCCGATTCTCAACTACGGCAACGACGATCAGAAAGAGCGCTTTCTGAAACCGCTGGCCAGCGGTGCAATGCTCGGTGCTTTCGCGTTGACCGAACCGCAAGCCGGTTCCGATGCCAGCGGTTTGAAAACCCGCGCCCGTCTGGAAGGCGATCACTACGTGCTGAACGGCTGCAAACAGTTCATCACCTCCGGGCAGAATGCCGGGGTGGTGATCGTGTTTGCGGTGACGGACCCGAGTGCCGGAAAACGCGGGATCACCGCGCTGATCGTGCCCACCGACTCGCCGGGCTACAAAGTGGCCCGCGTCGAAGACAAACTCGGCCAGCATGCATCCGACACCTGCCAGATTCTGTTTGAAGACGTCAAAGTGCCGGTGGCCAACCGCTTGGGCGAGGAGGGTGAAGGTTACCGGATCGCCCTGGCCAATCTCGAAGGCGGCCGCGTCGGCATCGCCTCGCAATCGGTGGGCATGGCGCGCGCCGCGTTTGAAGCGGCCCGGGATTACGCCCGTGAGCGCGAGAGCTTCGGCAAACCGATCATCGAACATCAGGCAGTCGCGTTCCGCCTCGCGGACATGGCGACCCAGATCGCCGTAGCCCGGCAGATGGTGCATTACGCCGCCGCGTTGAGAGACAGTGGCAAGCCCGCCCTGGTCGAGGCCTCCATGGCCAAGCTGTTCGCCTCGGAAATGGCGGAAAAGGTCTGCTCCGCCGCGTTGCAAACCCTCGGTGGTTACGGCTACCTGAACGATTTCCCGCTGGAACGGATCTACCGCGACGTGCGTGTCTGCCAGATCTATGAAGGCACCAGCGATATTCAGCGCATGGTCATTTCGCGCAGTCTTTAAAATCGATCCCCGTAGGAGCTGCCGAAGGCTGCGATCTTTTGCCCTTGAATCAAAAGATCGCAGCCTTCGGCAGCTCCTACAGGGATCAAGCGTTATGCAAAAAAGGAGTTATTTATGAGTTACGAAACGATTTTGCTGGAAACCCACGGCCGTGTCGGCCTGATCACCCTGAACCGTCCGCAGGCGCTGAACGCGTTGAACGCGCAGATCGTCAGCGAGCTGAACCACGCCCTCGATGGCCTGGAAGCTGATTCGAACATCGGTTGCATTGTGCTGACCGGCTCGAAAAAAGCCTTTGCCGCCGGTGCCGACATCAAGGAAATGGCCGAGCTGACCTATCCGCAGATCTACCTCGATGATCTGTTCAGCGACAGCGACCGCGTGGCTAACCGCCGTAAGCCGATCATCGCCGCGGTCAATGGTTTTGCCCTGGGCGGCGGCTGCGAGCTGGCGCTGATGTGCGACTTCATCCTGGCGGGCGACAACGCTAAATTCGGTCAGCCGGAAATCAACCTCGGCGTGCTGCCGGGCATGGGCGGCACCCAGCGCCTGACTCGCGCCGTGGGCAAGGCCAAGGCGATGGAAATGTGCCTCAGCGGGCGTTTGATCGATGCGGTGGAGGCGGAGCGTTGCGGGATCGTGGCGCGGATCGTGCCGGCGGACGAGTTGCTGGAAGAGGCGCTGAAAGTCGCGGCATTGATCGCCAAGAAGTCGTTGCCGATTGCGATGATGATCAAGGAAAGCGTCAACCGCGCGTTTGAGGTGAGCCTGTCGGAAGGCGTGCGCTTTGAGCGTCGGGTGTTCCATGCGGCGTTTGCGACGCAGGATCAGAAGGAAGGGATGGCGGCGTTTATTGCCAAGCGTGAGGCGGAGTTCGTCGGTAAGTAATGCGGCGTATTCACTGACGCCTTCGCGGGCAAGCCTCGCTCCTACAGGTCGTGTGATCTGTAGGAGCGAGGCTTGCCCGCGAAGCTTTTAAGGCATCACACCTGATAGTTCTTGAGCTCCCGGGCAATCACCATTCGCTGTATCTCGCTCGACCCTTCATAAATCTGCGTAATCCGCGCGTCCCGGTAATAACGTTCCACCGGGTAATCCTCCAGATACCCGTACCCGCCATGGATCTGCATCGCCGAAGAGCAGACCTTCTCGGCCATTTCCGACGCAAACAGCTTGGCCTGTGAAGCCTCTGACAAACACGGCTTGCCCGCGCTGCGCAACCGCGCGGCATGCAGGATCAGCAACCGCGCAGCATTCAGGCGCGTGTGCATGTCGGCCAGCATGTTGGCGATGCTCTGGTGTTCGATGATCGGCTTGTCGAACTGCACGCGATCACGGGAGTAGGCCAGCGCCGCTTCGAACGCCGCGCGTGCGATGCCCAAGGCTTGCGCCGCAATGCCGATGCGACCGCCTTCAAGGTTGGAGAGCGCGATGGCCAGGCCTTTACCGCGTTCGCCGAGCAGGTTGGCTTCGGGAATCGTGCAGTTGCTCAGGGTGACCGCGCAGGTATCGGAAGCGCGGATGCCCATTTTGTGTTCTGTGCGATCAACGATGAAACCGGCGGTATCGGTGGGCACCAGAAACGCTGAAATACCGCGCTTGCCCAGATCCGGGTCGGTCACGGCAAACACGATCGCCAGTTTCGCCCGTTTGCCGTTGCTGACGAATTGCTTGGCGCCGTTGATCACCCACTGACCGTCGCGCAACTCGGCGCGGGTGCGCAGGTTGTGCGCTTCGGAGCCGGCTTGCGGCTCGGTCAGGCAGAAGCAGCCGATGGCCTTGCCGCTGGCCAGATCCGGCAACCAGGTCTGTTTCTGCTCGTCGGTGCCGTAGTTCATGACCGGTCCGCAGCCCACGGAATTGTGGATGCTCATCAGTGCGCCGGTGGCGCCGTCGCCGGCGGAAATCTCTTCCACCGCCAGGGCGTAGGCGACGTAGTCGACATAAGTGCCGCCCCATTCCTCGGGCACCACCATGCCCAGCAGGCCCAGCTCACCCATCTTCGCCACCAGGCCATCATCGATCCAGCCGGCCTTTTCCCAGGCTTGCGCGTGGGGCGCGATTTCGCCGCGGGCAAAATCCCGGGCCATGTCGCGGATCATGACTTGTTCTTCGCTCAATTCGATATCGTGCATGGCTCAGCTCCCGCTCCGGTCAAACCCCGTGAAGAAACTTGCGACGTGCTCGGCGTCCAGCGCCTGCAAGGTCGGCGGGTTCCAGCGCGGGTTCTTGTCTTTGTCGATCAGCAAGGCGCGCACGCCTTCGATCAGGTCGCCGCGCTCGAACCATTGACGGTCCAGGTGCAGCTCGAGGGCGAAGCAGTCTTCCAGGCTCAAGTGCCGACCGCGGCGCAGCATTTCCAGGGTCACGCCCATGGCCAGCGGCGAACGGCTTTCCAGCAGATCCGCCGTGGTCATCGCCCATTCATGGCTGTCGGCAACCGTGACTTCGCGCAGTTGCTCAACAATACTCGGCACGTCGGGCAGGGCGAAGAAGTGATCGATGGCCGGGCGCAGTTTGCTCAGTGGTGCATCGGGCAATTGCTGCACCGCCAGTTGCGCTAGCAGGCCTTGAAGGTCTTTGAGCGGCGTGCCGTGCCATTCCAGTTGATCGAGTTGCTCGTCCAGCGCCCCCAGTTTGTCGCTGTCCAGGTACCAGTCGGCCAGCCCGCAATAGAGCGCATCCGCCGCGCGAACCTGCACGCCGCTGACGCCGAGGTAAATACCCAATTCGCCAGGAACCCGCGGCAGGAAGTGACTGCCGCCGACGTCCGGGAAATAACCGATGCCGACTTCCGGCATGGCCAGGCGACTTTTTTCGGTGACCACTCGCAGGTCGGCGCCTTGCACCAGGCCCATGCCGCCTCCGAGGACAAAACCGTCCATCAGGGCCAGGACCGGTTTGCGGTAGTGGTGAATCGCGAGGTCGAGGGCATATTCCTCGACGAAGAACTCTTCGTGCAGTGTGTCGCCGTTCTTGAAGCTGTCGTACAGCGAGCGAATGTCGCCGCCGGCGCAGAAGGCTTTCTCGCCAGCGCCGCGCAAAACCACGGCGTGAATCTGCGGATCGTTCACCCACGCATCGAGCTGGCGGTGCAGGAGGCGGACCATGTCCAGGGTAATCGCGTTGAGACCGGCGGGGCGATTGAGGGTCAGGTGACCGATGTGGTTGCGAACCTCGGCCAGCACTTCATTTTGCGTGGCATCCATGGACGAAGCCCCTGGAGAAGAAACCTGAGCAGTCATCAGTAACTCCCTGCTTTTATTGTTCTTTATAGAGAAGCTCGCGCGCGAGCGATGCTGGATCGTAACAGTGCAAATTTGTGATGTACAACCGGGATATGTGCAGGTTCTTTCTGCATATTTGCAATGATTGACCCTCATGCCAAATGTGGGAGCGGGCTTGCTCGCGAAGGGGCCGTGTCATTCAACATTAATGCTGGATGAGACGACCTCTTCGCGAGCAAGCCCGCTCCCACAGGGTTTGGTGTGGTATCAGGTTCTACTGCCGAGCACTTCACCAATGCTGCGGCGTTTGGCGTGCAATTCGCTGGCGTGAATCAATTGCTCGAGGTCTTCGGGAGTGACGTCGTAGAACGCTTCCATGTCCGCCAGGGCCAGTTTCAAGTCCTCGGCGGTAATGGCCTGACGATCGATCGGCGGATGATCGGCAGGTACCACGGCCACCGGTTCAGCGGCGCGTTTTGGATAACGAATCCGCGTCAGGTTGTTATAGACCACGGCGCTGAACAGCATCGTCGAGGCGCCGAGCATCACCGGGGCGAGCGCTTTCCAGTCCAGGGCGATGGTTGCCGGATCGGCCAGCACCAGCGTCAAGGCCAGGGCGCCGGCCGGCGGGTGCAGGCAACGCAGCCAGCACATCAGGATCAGTGCCATGCCCGCGGCGAGGCACGCGCTGCCGAGCGTGCGGCCAAGCACATGAGCGACCAGCAGCGCGATCACGCCGGCGCTCAAGTAACCGCCGAGAATCGACCAGGGTTGCGCCAGTGCGCCGGAGGACACCGCAAACAGCAGCACCGCCGAGGCGCCCAACGGTCCGATCAGGTGCTGCGCGACTTCGATGCCGAACACCTGGGAGCAGAGCCAGACGCTGAACATCGTACCCAAGGCCATGCCGATGGCAGCACGGCTCCATTCCGAGGGTCGGGTGTTGACGGAGGCGGGTAACCAGCGAGCGAGCATTTGGCAAATGACCCCTTGAAAAAATCGAGGCAAAAAAAAGGCTTAGCTGGGATACCCAGAAAGCCCTTGAAGGTTCCAACTATTGGGGGAGGAACAGGGCACAGTGTGCCGTTGATTCGACATGCTGACAAATTCATATTAATGCAGCTTGAGTGCATTAATTTTGATGTAAAGCGACGCGGCGACCACTCATGAAACACAGGAAGCCACCCATGGCGGTGAGGGCACTCAGGGCATAAAACATCGTCGGCGCCGGCGTGTGCATCAGCAGGAAACCGCAAATCACCGGGCTCAGCGCACCGCCCAGGGCCGCGAGGTTCTGCGCGCCGTAATAGCTGCCGCGCAGTTCCTCGGGCGCGAGGGTGTCGACGAAGAGGAATTCGGCGGGGTAAATGATCATTTCGCCGAGGGTGAAAATGAACATCGCCACGCACCAGGACACGAGACTGTCGGCCAGGCTGAAACCGATCAGGCCGACGATGAACAGGCTGGTACCGCCGGCAATCCAGTAGCGCAATTGTTCGCGCTTGAGGAAACGCCCGATCTGGTACTGCAGCAGGATCACGCTGATGGCGTTGCACGCGAGCAGGGCGGCCATGGTTTCCAGGGCGCGCTTGGAGTCGTGGGTCACCAGCAGGTATTGCGACAGGTACAGGGTGAATCGCCCGTGGACCACGGTGCTGAGCAGACAGCCGCAGGTAAACATGATCAGCGTGCGGTCGTTTTTCAGGGTGATCAGGGTTTTCAGGAAACTCTGTGGCTGACCGATCGCGGGTGTCTGCGCCGAGTCCCTGGGAATTCCGCTCATCAAGAAGATGCTGAAAAACGCGATGGCACCGGCAATCAGGAACGGCGCAATCGGATACACCCCGGCAATCACTACGCCAAGCATCGGGCCGGTGGCATAGCCGATATTGGTCAGTGTATAGCGCAGGGAAAAGGCCTTGGCGCGCTGACCCATGGGCAGGTTTTCGCTGAGGATCGCCTTCGACCCGATCAGGAACAGGGCCGACGCCGTTTCAGTGATCACCAGGGTGAGGGTGGTCAGATACAGGTTTTCGGCGAAGGTCAGCAGCACGAAACCGATGGCGCTGGAGAGCATGGCGAGGATCAGCAACCGGCGCTTTTCGAGGCGGTCGATGATGTATCCGCCGTAGAGCGCGAGCAAGGTGGCGATGAACACCGCGATGCCCAGCAGCAAGCCAACGTCCTGTTGGTTGAGGCCGAGCTTGTTACTCAGGAACAGCGTGAGCAACGGGCTGGTGATGGCACGGCTGACGACGATGGTCAGCGAGACGATCATCAGGCGGCGGATAACGAGCGAGTAAGTGGCCACGGTGGGGCAAATGTCCTTATTCAGATTTTAGGGTGTACGTCGATGTACCGTGTCGCGGCCATTCGCGGGCAAGCCCGCTCCCACAATTGATCCGGGTGTTCACAAATAGTGTGCTCACATGCGATTAAGTGTGGGAGCGGGCTTGCTCGCGAAGAGGCCGGAACAGACAACGTCATACTCAACTCAGCCACCGCTCAAGCATGCAGACCGAATCAAGTGCTTCAAGCCGCCACAAATGCCCGATCAACTCCTCAGCCTGCGACCTCGGCATCACCCGCCCAGCCAGACTGAAAAACTTCTGCTCCAGCGCCTCATCACTCAACGGATTACCCGGCGCACCCAACGGTGGATCGACGCAAAGACTGGCCTGCCGACCGTCCACGGTCCGCACGCTCACCACGGGCTCGCCATCCTCTGACAGTTGCAGGTCCACTTCAAGGCGAATGCGCGACATCCAATGGGCAATCTGCGGATCCCGCCGCTGCTCATCGTCATAGGCTTCCAGTCGGCAATGGCCATGCACCAGCCGGGCGGCGAGGGCGTACGGCAGGCTCATCTGCGCCGCCGCCAGCGTGCTCACGTCCTGACCGCCGCACATGTCCTGCAGGAAACCGCATAGCGAGACCTGAATGTCCTCGACCTGATCGACGCCGACCTGCAGTGTTTCCAGCAGCACCTCCAACGCGTCGATGGCCGAATGCGTCCCTCGGCATGAGGCATACGGCTTGATCGAACAGCGGGCGAGTTTCCACACGACTCCGAGATCCGCATCCAGCGCTGCAGGTTGAGCCGTCTCAATGGCCAGGGTCTTGAGAAACCCGCCCCAGACGTCATCGAACAACTTCGTCGGCCCGGTGATGCCTTGCTGTGCAAACCGCGCCGCGAGCAATCCACCCTCGGCCGCGCGACCGCTGTGCAGTTTTTTGCTCTGCGAGCCGTCGTGGATGAAGGCCCACAGGCCGCCGCTGAAACTGCCAGCGATGCCCAGTGCCGACACCATTTGTTCGGCGTTCAACCCCAGAATGAGCCCACTCGCGGCCGCCGCGCCGAATACGCCGCAGGTCGCCGTGGAGTGCCAACCGGCGCCGTTGTGCGCTGAGTAACCGCCACAGGCTTCGAGCACGCGGCGGCCGACGTCGTAGCCGATGACCACGGCAGTGATCAACTCGCGACCGCTGACAGGCCGCGCAGACATCGACACCGCAGCCATCACCGCCGGCAACACCACCGCGCCGGAATGATCGCAGCCACCGGTGTCATCCAGTTCCAGTGCATGGGCGGCGACGCCGTTGAGCATGGCGGCCTGGGCGGCGCCGACCCGCAGATCGGTGCCCCAGACCGGCGTGCTGCCGCTTTCACCCTCGAACACCTGACGCGCCTGCTTCGCCACGTCGCTGCCAGCCCCGGCCAGTGTCGCGCCAAAGGTGTCGAGGATATGCCGGGTGGCTTGCGCCACCAGTGCCGGTGGCACGTGTTCAAATCGGGTGTCGACGCAAAACTGCGCCAGTCGCTGCAAGCGTTCGGTCATAGGAGGTAATCCCGATAATGCCGCTCGTACACCGACGCCGGGTGATCCTCGGTCACGGGCGGCGCGGATTCGGCCCACCACTGAGCAACTTCGGCACCAGTGGCGATCCACACATCGTCGTGCTGCTGAATGCCTTGCAGCAATTCGCGCAACACGCCAATCCGTCCCGGTGTAGCAATGATCTCCGGATGCAACCTCAGCACATAACACAAGCCGAAGCGATGAAACCCGGCGAAGTCCATTTGCAGATTGCCCAGGGTGTGGCTGTAGGACGCGATCCGTGATTGCGCCGGCGGCACGGCCGGGCTCAGGTTGAAGGCAAAGTAGGGTTCGTCTTCCAGTTCGTAGTGCAAGGGCAGTTCGATCACGTCGGGCGCCGTGGGGTGAGCGAACGGCAAATCATCGCCACGCCACGAGGAAGACCAGCGAATGCCTTGCTCCCGCAATGCCTCGATGAACCCTGGTGCACCGTTGCCGGCCGGAATGCGAAACCCGCTCGGGCGTTGACCGGTCAGCGCTTGCAACGCTTCGCAGCCACGGGCGATCTCGGCGCTCTGTTGCTGCAGATCGAGGGTGTCGTAGTTCTGGTGACGATACCCGGCGCAGGCAATCTCATGCCCGCCCGCTTGAATCGCCTGGATGTGCTCCGGGTTTTCCTCGGCAACGATGCCGGGAACAAACCAGCTGCTGCTCACGCCCAGTTCTTCGAACAGGCCCAGCAAGCGGTCGACGCCGCGTTGAGTGCCGTAGCGCCACACCGACAGTGTCTTGTCGCGTCCGGCGACTTCGGGCGCCTGGGTGAGAATGCCGTGGATGTCGTTGTAATCGACGGTCAGCACCACGGCGCAGCGATAGCCTTTGGGCCAGAGAGTGGAATCAGCCATGGTGATGCTCCTTCAGCCACCACTGGGTGACATCGCGGCAGGTGGCGAACCACACGTCGTCGCGCTGGCGCATGTGTTCGAAGAGTTTTTCCAGCAACAGGATGCGTCCCGGTTTGCCGGTGATCTTGGGGTGGAACAGGGTGGTCAGGCACAACCCTTCATTCATGGCGCCGTCGTATTCGCGGCGCCAGTTGTCCAGGGTTAGCTCATAGCTGGCGGTGCGGTCCAGCCCGGAAGGAAAGTCCGGCGCACGGGTGTAGGCGAGGGAGGCGTAGTCATCCATTTCCCAGCGGCCGGGGATTTCCACCAGCGGCGTTTCGAAGCCGGGGACATTGACCAGATAGGGCCGGTCATCGCCGCGCATGCTGCTGGAATAGGTCACGCCGGCTTCCACCAGCATCGCCGGCGTCTCGGCCCGCCAGTCGCCGGACGGTGTGCGGAAACCTTCGGCGCGGATGTTCAGGTGTTTCCAGAACACTTCGCGGGATTTGTGCATCACGTCCTTTTGCTGTTCCAGCGTCAGGGCGTAAAAGGATTCGTGTTTGTAGCCGTGGTACGCCACCTCATGCCCGCGCTCGACGATCGCCTGACACTGTTTCGGCCAGTTTTCCACGACCCAGGCCGGGACGAAGAAGGTGGTCGGTATCCGGAACTCATCGAGCAGGTCGAGAATCCGCGGCAGTGCGCGGTAAGGGCCGTAACCACCGAAACCGAAGTACTCGGGCTTGCGCCAGATCGAGCCATTGAGCATCGCATCGCCGGTGGGGCCATCGAGGTCGAAGGCCAGGGCGAGGCAGGCTTTGTGCTGGTCGGGCCAGGTGGGTTGGGGTGAGGAGGACATCAGTAGCGCTCCAGCTATTTATCAGTTAACACCGGCCCCTGTGGGAGCGGGCTTGCCCGCGATGGGGTGGCACATATCACCATCAATGTCGCCTGACAGTCCGCCATCGCGGGCAAGCCCGCTCCCACAGGTTTATCGGTTGGTCACATAATCGTGATCGACCCAGACCCAAAGTGGATGCGGGTCGTCTACCTGATTACTTGCCGGCGTTGATGGTCGCCGTCTTGATCGCGCCCAGCTCCAGGTCCCATTTTTTCAGGATGGTGGCGTAGCTGCCGTCATCGATCATGCTCTGCAGCGCGACCTTCACCGCTTCGCTCAGCTCAGGCTTTTTCTTGCTCAGGCCCATGCCGGAGAACTGCACGGAAATCGGCTGGCCGACGGTTTTGTACATGTCCTTTTCCTGAGTCTTCAGGTACGACAAGGTCTCGCTGCCTTGCATCGCCGCGTCGATACGGCTCTGACGCAGTTGCGCGCGGGCATCCGCCGAACCTTCGGTGCCGATCACTACGATGGCCGGTTTGCCGGCGGCTTCGCAGTGGGCCTTGCTGTATTCAGCGATTTCCGCCGGGAACGTGGTGCGGCGGCTGGTGCCGACTTTCTTGCCGCACAGGTCAGTGATTTCGTTGAAGTCCTTGTTTTTCTGCAAGGTGTAGAACTGCGGACCGCTGGTGAAGTAGTCAACGAACGTCACGCTGGCCTGACGCTCGACGGTGTCGGTCATACCCGACAGCACCATGTCGACGCGATCGGTGGTGAGTGCGTTGATCATTTGCTCGAAGCCGGTTTCCTGCCATTTGATCTTCACGCCCAGGCGTTCGGCCAGGGCGTTGCCCAGGTCATAGTCGAGGCCGGTGAGGGTGTTGGTGGCCGGGTCCTTGAAATCCATCGGCGGGTAGTTCGGCATGATCGCGACGACGATCTCGCCTTTTTCCTTGATGCTGGCCGGCAATTCGGCGGCGAAGCTGACGCTGGAAGCCATCAGGCCTGCGAGTACTGCTGGGATAACGAAGTTCTTCATGGTCGTTCTCTTATGAGTGTTGTGAGCGCAATGGACGCTTAGGTTCGAACGGCAGAAATGAAGCTTTGGGTGCGTGGGTTTTGCGGACTTATTAGTATTTCTTCGGGGCTTCCAGCCTCCACGATCTGCCCGCCGTCCATGAACACCATGCGGTTGGAAACCTCGCGGGCGAAGCCCAGTTCATGGGTGACGACGATCATGGTCATGCCGGTTTGCGCGAGGTCGCGCATCACCGACAGCACCTCACCGACCAGTTCCGGGTCGAGTGCCGAAGTGGGTTCATCGAACAGCATCAGCTTGGGCCGCATGGCCAATGCACGGGCAATGGCGACACGTTGTTGCTGACCACCCGACAGTTCGATCGGGTAGCTGTTGCGCTTGTCGGCCAGGCCGACGCGGGCGAGCAGTTCCACGGCTTCTTCGTGCGCCTCTTTGGGCGAACGCTTGAGCACCTGGCACGGCCCTTCGATGATGTTTTGCAGCACAGTCATGTGCGGGAACAGGTTGAAACGCTGGAACACCATGCCGGTGGACAGGCGTTGACGGGCGATCTGCGCCTCGTTGAGTTCGTGCAGTTTGTTGCCGGCGATGCGGTAGCCCACCAGCTCGCCGTCGACCCACAGGCCGCCCTTGTCGATTTTTTCCAGCTGGTTGATGCAACGCAGCAAGGTGCTTTTGCCGGAGCCGGACGGGCCGATGATGCACAGCACTTCGCCTTGCTCGACTTCGATGTTGACGTCTTTGAGCGCGTGGAACTGGTCGTAATACTTGTTCAGGCTCACAGCCTTGACGATGCTTCTCATGTGGGGCTCCTCAAGAACGCTTGCCGGCGCCGCGAGCGAAACGACGCTCCAGACGGCTTTGACCGAAGGACAGGACAGTGACGGTGGCCAGGTACCAGATACCGGCGACGATCAGCAGCTCCATCACCCGGGCGTTGGCGTAGTAAATGTTCTGGGCGTTGTAGAGCAGTTCCGAGTACTGGATGACGCTCGCCAGGGAGGTCATTTTCACCATGCCGATGAATTCGTTGCCGACCGGCGGAATGATCACCCGCATGGCCTGGGGCAAGATGATCCGGCGCAGTGCCTGCAGGCGCGGCATGCCGATCGACTTGGCGGCCTCGTACTGTCCGGTGTCCACCGACAACAGGCCGGCGCGGACCACTTCGGCGGTGTAGGCGCCCTGGTTGATGCTCAAGCCGAGGAGGGCGGCCACGAACGGCGTCATCAGGCTCACGGTGTCCATTTCGAACACGCCGGGGATGCCGATGGTGGGGAAGATCAGCGCCAGGTTGAACCACAACAGCAGTTGCAGGATCAGTGGCGTGCCGCGGAACAGCCAGGTGTAGGTCACTGCCACGTAGCGCAGGATCGGGTTGGCCGACATGCGCATGATCGCCGTGATCACTCCGAACACAATGCCCAGCCCCATTGCCAGCACCGCCATGACGATGGTGTTGAGCAAGCCCCACATGATCGCCTGGGACGTGAGGAACTGGCCGATGTACGACCATTCGATCTTGCCTTCGGCGAACGCCCGCACCAGGCCGATGATCGCGATGACGATCACGGTGGCGAAAAAGATCCGCCCGTAATAACGCCGAGGCACGTGATCGTACTGGGTGATATCGAACTGGTTTTCCGCCAGTTTGCGCTCCGCCTGGAGTCGTTCTGCCTGAGTCTGGCTCATGTTGTTTCTCCGTACGCTGTTCTTTCAGATCCAACTCAATCCCTGTGGGAGCGGGTTTGCTCGCGAAGGGGCCGTGTCAGTCGCCATTTATGTTGAATGACACACCGCATTCGCGAGCAAGCCCGCTCCCACAGGTTTTGTGTCCTGCTTCAGAGCCGGAAGCCCTGATAGTTTTGGGTCCATGCGTGCTGCGCCGCGAGTGCGGTCTTCAGCCGGCCGATCTGCTCGCGCACCTGCTGCGGTGCAGTTCCGCCCCAGCCACTGCGCGCGGCAATGGCGGCTTCGAGGGTCAGGCTGTCGCGCACTTCCGGGGTCAGACGCGGATCGATTTCCGCCAGCAGCGCTGGGGATGCTTCCCACAACTCAATGTCGTGTTTCTCACAGGCTTGAACCAGCGCGCCGGTGATTTCATGGGCTTCCTTGAACGGCACGCCGCGCATCGCCAGCCAGTCGGCGACTTCGGTGGCGAGGGTGAAACCGAGCGGCGCCTGACGACGCAGTTCTTCGACGTTGACCTTCATGGTCGCGACCATCCCGGCCATGGCCGGCAGCACCAGCAGCAAGGTGTCGACGCTGTCGAGCACGCCGTTCTTGTCTTCGCTCAAGTCACGGTTGTACGACAGTGGCAAGGACTTCAACGTAGAGAGCAGGCCGGTGAGGTTGCCGATCAGGCGACCCGCCTTGCCCCGTGCCAGTTCGGCAATGTCCGGGTTTTTCTTCTGCGGCATGATCGAACTGCCGGTGGCGTAGGCATCATCCAGTGCGACCCAGCGAAATTGCCGCGACGACCACAGGCAGAATTCTTCGGCGAGGCGGGAAATGTTGATGCCCAGCATGCTGGCGATAAACAGGAACTCGGCGACGTGATCGCGGCTGGCCACGGCGTCGATGGAGTTTTCGCAGACGCCGCTGTAGCCCATTTCCTTGGCCGACTGTTGCGGCAGGCGTGCGATGGCGGAGCCTGCCATGGCGGCGGCACCCAGTGGCGACAGCGAGGTGCGAACGTCCCAGTCCACCAGACGTTGGACGTCACGCAGCATCGATTGGGCGTGGGCCAGCAAGTGGTGAGCGAAGACGATCGGCTGCGCTTGCTGCAAGTGGGTGAAGCCCGGGCAAATGCTTTCGATGTGTTGTTCGGCCTGATCCACCAGCGCTTGTTGCAGGGCCAGTACTTCAACGGCGAGGGTGCGCACGTGGTCACGCAGGAACAGACGCAGGTCGTTGGCGGTCTGGTCGTTGCGCGAACGGCCGGCGCGCAACTTGCCACCCAGGGCGCCGAGGCGTTCGGTCAGCAGGCGTTCGATAAAGGTGTGGACGTCTTCGTCGTCGAGGGTTGGCGCGATGCTGCCGGCGTTGAAGTCAGCACCGATACCTTCCAGCGCGGCGAGCATGGTCAGGGTTTCCTGCTCGCTCAACAGCCCGGCGCGTTGCAGTTCACGGGCATGGGCCTTGGAACCGGCGAGGTCGTACGGGGTGAGGCGAAAGTAGCGCTCGGGGCAACGGGACAGGGCCGCCAGGGCTTCGGACGGGCCGCTTTTGAAGCGTGCACCCCAGAGACGGTCGGTGGTTTGAGACATTGTTGTTTTCCTCGTCGGTAAAGCGAACTGAAATCGGTGTGCCGGGCCGCAAACGCACGCCGCAAATCAATTGGGCGTGGCCAGGCCTATTCAATATTCAAGGGCAGGGGAAAAGCGCAGTTGCGTCGTTGCGAGAGCTGATCGAAGTGTCAGCTTTTAATGGTTCGAAATCAGTGAGTTGGCACTGAAGTACGGGGATTAATAGCGGTTGCCAAGCCTGGTTTTCTGTGTTCATTATTATTGGCCAGCTATGTTTTTGTTGTTGGGCACAGGTTGTTGAATAGCGCGCCAGAGGTAAATAAGCATTATGGAAACCCCACTTTCCAATTCCGGAAACCCCGCGCCAAAAACGGTGCAACGGGCACCGTTGGCCCTCAGCGGGCTGGATTTCAAACTGCTCAAAGTATTCAAGGCCGTGGTCGAGGCGGGCGGTTTCAGTGCGGCGCAGAACGAGCTGAATGTGGGGCTGGCCGCCATCAGCAAACAGATCTCCGACCTCGAGATTCGCATCGGCATGCGCCTGTGCACCCGAGGCCGCGAGGGCTTTCATCTGACCGAAGAAGGCCGTCTGGTGTATCAGGCGTCGATTGATCTGTTTGCCTCGGTCGACAACTTTCGTGATCGGCTTAGTTCAGCGCAAAATGAACTTATCGGCGACCTTGGCGTAGGCGTTATTGATAATACTATTTCCGACGCTAATTCACCGTTAGTTGCAGCGCTTAAACGAATAAACGAGACATCACCGAAAGTAAGGTTTCAACTTCAGGCGTCGCAACTGGATGAAGTGGAAAGAGGCGTCGTAGAGGGGCGGTTAGTGGCCGGTATCGTGCCGGTTTATCAGAAACGTGAAGAGTTCGATTATTACGCGCTGTATGAAGAACGCTCGGAGGTTTACTGCGCGGTTGGTCACCCGTTGTTTGCGGTTCCGGAAGCGGAAATCGACAGCGACGTGCTCAAGAATTACGAGTGCATCAACCACCGCTACGCGATCCACCGCGACAAACTGAATTTTGCCCGGTACGACAGCTTTTCGGCCTCGGCCACCCAAGTGGAAGCCGTAGCGCTGCTGATCAAGACCGGGCGTTTCGTGGGTTTTCTACCGCAGCACTACGCCGCTTCGATGGTCGCCCAGGGGCAATTGCGCGCGGTGCGGCCCGACCTGATTCACATCAGCACGCCGTTCAATCTGATCCTGCGGCACAACACCGTGCGCAGTCCGCTGGTCAAGGCGTTCGCCCAGGCATTGGGGGTTGATTTGAAGGCCCCGGTTCAAGGCTGAAACGCATCGCACAACGGCGCTCACCGGGTAAACCGTGGGCGACTTCGTCGTTTAATACCCGCGTTAATCGCGGGCCTGTTTCAGCAGGGCTCAATGTTGCGAAACCCATGCGCCGGTAAAACAGTTCATTCCAGGGCAAGTCGCGAAACGTGGTCAAAGTCAGACCGGCGAGTTCTTGTCCGTGAGCGTATGAAACTGCGGCTAACAGCAACTTTCGACCGATGCCCCGGCCCTGAAAAGGCTGGCTGACGGACAGTTCCTGAATATGCAGTTGGTTGTCGATTTCCACCGCGCTGAGAAACCCCGCAAGTGCACCTTGCGCCGATTGCGCCACCCAAACCTGCCCGGTCTCGATTGCCTGTCGATGGTGTTCGGCATCGGGCACAGGGCTGTCGGCCAGCCAGGCCAATGAAGGGTCGTCGCGAAACCGTTCTGCTGCGCAACGTTCGATGTCGGGGAGGAAAGGGGCGTCGGTAACCACGGCGCCGCGCACAATAATCGTCATGTTTCTGTCACGTGCAGGAGCAGCCGAAGGCTGCGATCTTTTGATTCAAGGGCAAAAGATCGCAGCCTTCGGCAGCTCCTACAAGGGTTGTGTGTGCTGGGGGATCAGGCTACATCCGAAGCCGCCGGCCATTGCTGATACGGAATCGGCAGCTTGCGCGAGTCGCCGCGCCCCATCGGGTAGTACATGAACCCGTTGCGCGCCAGACGATCGGCATCGTACAGGTTGCGTCCGTCGAAGATCACCGGGGCTTTGAGACGCTGTTGGATCAGGTTGAAATCCGGCGCCTTGAACTGTTGCCACTCGGTGCAGATGATCAACGCATCGGCACCGGCCAGCACCGATTCCGGGGTGCCCATGAGCATCAGTTTGGCTTCGTCGGGGTACAAATGCTGGGTTTCCTGCATCGCTTCCGGATCGAACGCGCGCACACTGGCGCCGGCGGCCCACAGTGATTCAAGCAGCACCCGGCTCGGTGCGTCGCGCATGTCATCGGTGTTGGGTTTGAACGCCAGGCCCCACACGGCGAAGGTTTTACCGCGCAGATCGCCCTTGTAGAACGCGTTGATGCGCTCGAACAATTTGTGTTTCTGCCGCTGGTTGATCGCTTCCACCGCTTGCAGCAGGTCACTGGAACAATGCGCTTCTTCGGCGCTGTGGATCAGGGCGCGCATGTCTTTGGGGAAACACGAACCGCCGTAACCGCAACCGGGGTAGATGAAGTGGTAGCCGATGCGCGAATCCGCGCCGATGCCCAGGCGCACCGATTCGATGTCGGCGCCCAGGTGTTCGGCCAGTTCGGCGATCTGGTTGATGAAGCTGATCTTGGTCGCCAGCATGCAGTTGGCGGCGTACTTGGTCAGTTCGGCACTGCGCAGGTCCATGAA
The DNA here is from genome assembly GCF_024169315.1 of Pseudomonas migulae. NCBI lineage: Bacteria > Pseudomonadati > Pseudomonadota > Gammaproteobacteria > Pseudomonadales > Pseudomonadaceae > Pseudomonas > Pseudomonas migulae. The sequence goes on from NZ_JALJWR010000001.1 coordinate 599,779, forward strand.
CATGATCCGGTCATGGTTGCGGTTGAACGGCGCATAGAGATCGCGCATCACGTCGCGCACGTCATCGCTTTCGCAGCCGATGACGATACGGTCCGGGCGCCGGCAATCGGCCACGGCCGAGCCTTCTTTCAAAAACTCCGGGTTGGAGACGATCTCGAACTGCAACAACCGCCCGACCTTGATCAGGCACTTGTCGATGTGCGCGCGCAAGGTATCGCCGGTGCCCACGGGAACGGTGGATTTCTCCACCAGAATCACCGGGTGTTCGCGATGGCGGGCCACCGCTTCGCCCACCGACAACACGTAGCGCAAGTCCGCCGAGCCATCGTCCCGGGACGGGGTACCTACCGCGATGAACAGCACCTGGCCGTGTTGCACCGCGAATTTTTCATCGGTGGTGAACTGCAGTCGCTTGGCTTCGAGGCTTTCACGCACCAGACTGGCGAGCCCCGGTTCGAAAATGCTCACGTGGCCCTGTTGTAGCAACTCGACTTTTTTCTCGTCGATGTCCATGCAGACCACGTCGTGGCCGACTTCAGCCAGCACAGCGGCCTGCACCAGGCCCACGTAACCGCTACCAAATACACTGATTTTCATAGGTCACTCCTGAGGTTGGACGCATGAGCAGGTCGAGAGTTGATGGTGATGACGCCGAGGATGACCAGGGTCACCCCGAGGCTTTTGGAAGGACTGAAATCTTCGTTGAACATCGGCAGCGCGGCGGCGAGCAGGTACACCAGCGCGTAGCTGATGCTCAACAGCGAATAAGCCCGGCCCAGCGGCACATCGCGCAGGGCGGCGAGCCAACTGAACATCGACAGGGTGTAGGCGAGGATGGCGGTCAGCACCACGACCACGGCGGTCGGATCAATCGGGGCGGTCAGCCAGTGTTCGGGGGACGGCAGGCGCGTCATGCTCCAGCGCATGCCCAGTTGCGCGGCGCTTCCCAGCAGCACGCTGCCGAGGGCGAAGGTCAGGCCACGGCGCAGGCTCATGTGTGCAGTCCCAGCAACATCACGCCGCCCATCACCAGCGCCACGCCCAGCCAGTGACGGCGGTCGATGGTTTCGAGGAAGACGAAGCGGGCGATCAGGGTGATCAGCACGAAATTCAGGCTCAACATCGGGTAGGCGACGCCGACTTCAAGGCGCTGCAACACCAGCAGCCACACCAGCAAGCCCGCGCCCAACGCAGCGATTGCCAGCCACAACCATGGCGAGCGCAGTTTTGCGCCCCAGCCTGACGGCTGGACGCGCCAGTTCTCCACGGCGTATTTCTGGGCGATCTGGCCCAGGCAGGTGAGCAGGCAGGCGGCCAACACCAGCAACAGGCTCATGACCCACCCTGAGGAAAAATCAGGATCACAAGGTTGCCTTGTTCATAGCGTTTGCCATCCTTGGGCAGGCGTTCGATTTCACGCAGCTCGTCCTCCCCTTTGACCCGCATCAGCACGCCCACCGAACCGTTCCGGCGGGCGTCGCGCATCCACTGCTGCACGTGATCGGGGTCGACGCGCTGCGGCGCGCCGTCAGGATAAGCGAGGCCATATTTCAGTTCGCCTATCGTGTTGTACAACGCCACGTCCGGGCGTTTCAGGCGCCAGGCCAGGGCCGAAGCGGCGCCCAGATCATTGCTGAGCAGCGTTTCGGTCTGGCCAAGTTCCTGTGCATGTTCAAGGACGAACTGGTCGGGCATCTTGTTCGCCACCACCGCCTCGGGCATCGCCGCCGGCAGGACGCCGATCAGCAGCAGGCTGCCAAAGGCCGGCGCCGCCCAGCATTGCAGCGGCCGGAACGCTTGCAACAGGTTGGCCATGATCCAGCCGATCAGGCCGATGAACACCAGCACCAGGCTATGCAGTTCGTGGTCGTACAGCGGTTTTTTCAGTTGCAGGTAGACCAGGGCGAGCAGGGTGGTCAGGCCCAGAAGCAGGTTAAGCAAGCCATTGAGGCCCAGCGCCCGACCTTGCTCCAGCCGCAAGCGATCGGCCAGCGCATGGCCCAGCAACAACGCCAGAGGCAGCAGGCACGGCAGGATGTAGGTCGGCAATTTGCCGTTGCTGAGGCTGAAAAACAGCAGTGGCATCAGCATCCATAGCAGCAGAAAGCCGATGTTGGCCTGACGACGTGATTGCCACGCCTGCTTCAATGCCGACGGCAATAACGCGGCCCACGGCAGACTGAACGCCACCAGCAACGGCAGATAGAACCACCACGGCGCGTCATGCTGCGCATCGTCACCGGCGAAACGGCGTATGTGTTCGTGCCAGAAGAAGAACCGCCAGTAATCGGGCTCCCGCGCGTGCACCGCCAAGGCCCAGGGCAGGCTCACGGCGATGGCCACGGCAATCGCCACCGGGCCGTAAATCAGCAACTCGCGCCAGCGTTTTTGCCAGATCACCCAGGGCAGGGCGATCAGCACCGGCAACAGCCAGGCCAGAAATCCCTTGGTCATGAACCCCATGCCACACGCCAGGCCCAGCAACGCCCAAGCGATCAGGCGTTGGCCACGGCTGACGCTGTCCAGCGCAAACCACAGAGCCACCAGACTCAGGTTGACCCAAAAGGTGAATTGCGGATCGAGGTTGGCGTAACCCGCTTGCCCGGCCACCACGGTAAAACTCATGTACAGCAGCGCGCAGGCAAAACTCTTGCGCGGCTCGTTCCAGAGCCGGCGGGAGATCAAGTAACACAGCATCACGCTGAGCCCGGTGCTGAGTGCCGAAGCGAACCGCACGCCGAACAGATTGTCTCCAAACACCGCCTGACCGAGGGCGATCATCCAGTAACCGGCCGCCGGTTTTTCGAAGTAGCGCAGGCCCATGAAATGCGGCGATACCCAGTCGCCGCTCAAGAGCATGCCCTGGCTGATTTGCGCGTAACGGGTTTCGTCCGGAATCCACAAACCGTGGCTGCCCATCGGCAGCAGATAGGCCACCAGACAAAAGCCAAGCAATAACGGCAATGCCCAGCGTTGGCTCATACGCCTTGCACTCCCAGCCAGCCTTCACGACCGTCGAGCGTTCCGCGCACCACCCGGCCACTGGGCAAGGCGTCCAGTGTTTCGGGCAGCAAATCGCCCAAGGGCTGAAAACGAATATCGCGCTGACGCGCATCGGCCAGCAGTTGACGGAAATCGTCGGCCATCAGAATCCCTTCCACTTCCGCGTGGACCGTGTAGACGTTGAGGTTTTGCGGGGTGAACCGGTCAAGGATGAACGTGTTGAAATCCTTGGCCGCGACGGTCGGGCCGACCACTTCATCGAAGGTGGGCAGGTCCACCGGGACCTGTGGCGCGCCCAGATCGCCATCGGCCAAAGTCGGTCGGAACAGACTGCGGCCACGACAATCGCTGTTGTAGCGAAAACCGAATCGCTGCTTGGCTTCGATCACACGCTCGTCCGCCCGCCAACCGGCGGCCGCCGAGCAGTCGATTTTCTGTCCGAGGATGTCGCTCAGCGTGTCCACGCCCTGACGAATCTGCTCGATCAGTTGCGCGTCGCTCCAGCGCCCGGCGTTGGCCTGCCAGCCATGGTGATCCCAGGCGTGCAGGCCGACTTCATGCCCGGCCGCCCGGGTTTGCCGCATCAAATGCCCGAGATCACGACCAATCGGCTTGCCCGGCCACGCGGTGCCGGCCAGCAGAATGTCCCAGCCGTACAGGCTGGCCGCGTTGGAGCGCAGCATCTTCCAGAGAAACTGCGGGCGGATCAGGCGCCACAGGTGCCGCCCCATGTTGTCCGGCCCGACGCTGAAGAAAAACGTGGCTTTGACCTGGGCTTCATCGAGCATTTCCAGCAGCCGTGGCACGCCCTCGCGGGTGCCACGGTAAGTGTCGACATCAATCCTGAGACCCGCGTGCATCAAGCGTTGTCCGCGATTTCGAGCATGGCTTCACGCAAGAAGAAATCCAGCGTGTTGCCGATGGTTTCACTCATCTCCACGGTCGGCGTCCAGTCCAGCAATCGCTTGGCGTTGTCGATGCTCGGTTTGCGGTGGGATACGTCCTGATAACCCGCACCGTAGAACGCCTTGCTTTCGACCTCGCGGAACCCGGCGAACGGCGGGAAGTTGTGGCGCAGCGGGTGCGCTTCGAACTGACGCAGCAGCTCCTCGCCCAACTGGCGGATGCTGGCTTCGTTGTCCGGGTTGCCGATGTTGATGATCTGGCCATCGCAGGCGTCGTTGCGGTTGTCGATGATTCGCGCCAGCGCTTCCACGCCATCGGCAATGTCGGTGAAGCAGCGTTTTTGCTCACCGCCATCGAACAGGCGAATCGGCGTGCCTTCCACCAGATTGAGGATCAGTTGCGTGATCGCCCGGGAGCTGCCGATGCGTGCCGAATCCAGACGGTCCAGGCGCGGGCCCATCCAGTTGAAGGGGCGGAACAGGGTGAACTTCAGGCCTTTCTGGCCGTAAGCCCAGATCACCCGGTCGAGCAGTTGCTTGGAGGTCGAGTAGATCCAGCGTTGCTTGTTGATCGGCCCGACCACGAGGTTGGACGTGTCCTCGTCGAATTTGTCGTCCTGGCACATGCCATAGACTTCCGAGGTCGACGGGAAGATCACCCGTTTGTTGTATTTGACGCAGTAGCGAACCAGTTTCAGGTTCTCTTCGAAATCCAGTTCGAACACGCGCAGGGGGTTGCGGGTGTACTCGATGGGCGTGGCGATCGCCACCAGCGGCAGGATCACGTCGCATTTCTTGATGTGGTATTCGATCCATTCGGAGTGGATGCTGATGTCGCCTTCGACGAAATGGAAATGCGGATGGCTGCGCAAACGTTCGATGGCGTCCGAGCCAATGTCCAGGCCGTACACCTCGTATCGGTCGTCACGCAGCAGGCGCTCGGACAAGTGATTGCCGATGAAGCCGTTGACGCCGAGGATCAGCACGCGGGTGCGGCGTTGCGTGCGTGCGGATTCGGCACCGCGCAGTACGGAACCGTCGACCAGACCGAGCTCACCGGCCAGTTGCGGGCCGCTCAGGTACAAGCCGTTGTCGTTGCGCTGACCGGCGCTGATCACCAGCGAATCTTCGCCGCAGGCAATGCGCAGCGGATCGACGCTGATAACCCGGCCCGGTGCCTGGCCGTCGTTGCCCTTGACGACTTCGGCGCGCCAGACAATCAGCTTGTGTTCGCCCACGGCGCAGAACGCGCCGGGGTAGGGCTGGGTCACTGCGCGCACCAGGTTGAACAGTTCTTCAGCCGGTTTTTGCCAGATCAGCTTGCCGTCGGCGGGTGTGCGGCGACCGAATGTCGTGGCTTGGGACTCGTCCTGCGGCGTTTCACTGACCTTGCCAGCCAACAACGCTGGCAAGGTGTCACGCAACAGGTCGGTCGCGGCCACCCGTAGTTTGCCGTGTAGGCTCAGAGCGGTGTCGCTGCGCTCGATTCCAACCTTTTTCTGGACAAGGATCGCACCGGCATCGGCGCGCTTGACCATGCGGTGCAGGGTCACGCCGGTTTCGCTTTCGCCGTTGACCAGCACCCAATTGGCCGGCGCCCGCCCGCGATAGCGCGGCAGCAACGAGCCGTGGAGGTTGAACGCGCCTTTGCGGGCTGTGGCCAGCAGCGGCTCGCTCAGCAGATGGCGGTAGTAGAACGAGAACAGGTAATCGGGGTTGAGCTGGCTGATGCGTTCGATCCACAGCGGATGGTTGACGTCTTCCGGGGCGTGCACCGGGATGCCCCGGCGCGCGCACAGTTGTGCAACGGAGGCGTAGAACGCGTTCTCCTTGGGATCATCGGCGTGGGTGAACACGGCCGCAATCTCGTAGCCGCTGTCGAGCAGGGTTTCGATGCCGGCACAGCCAATATCGTGATAGGCGAAAACAACCGCTTTTGCGCTCATGAGAGAACCTGATCTGAAGAAATGGAAGTGAGGCCGTCAACGGTGACCATGGGTACGGGTGTGGCGGGCTGGCTGCGCAGGACTTTTTCGATAAAAAACCGCGGGCGCGCCCGGACATCGCTGTACATCCGCCCCAGGTATTCGCCCAGCAGGCCCATGCCGATGAACTGGCCGCCGGTGAACACGAACAGCACGGCGAACAGCACGAACATCCCGTCACCGGCCCAACTGGCGCCGAACACCAGCCGCAGGACGATCAGCGCGACAGCGAACGCGACGCCAAGCCCGGCCATGGCGAAGCCGACGATGCTCAACAAGCGCAGCGGCGTGGTGGTCATGCAGGTGATCAGGTCGAACATCAGGTTGACCAGGCGCATCGGGCTGTACTTCGATTCGCCGTGTTCGCGTTCGGCGTGGGTCACCAGGATTTCGGTGGTGTGCCGGGCGAAACCGTTGGCGAGGATCGGGATGAAGGTGCTGCGTTCGCGGCAGGCGAGCATCGCGTCGACAATGGATCGGCGGTAAGCGCGGAGCATGCAGCCGTAATCGCTCATGGCCACGCCGGTGGAGCGTTGCACGGCGAGGTTGATCAGCTTCGACGGCCAACGGCGCAGGACTGAATCCTGACGGTTGTTGCGCACGGTAGCGACCACGTCATAGCCAAGCTCAGCCTGGGCCACCAGGCGTGGAATCTCTTCGGGCGGGTTCTGCAGATCGGCGTCGAGGGTGATGACAACATCGCCCTTGCACTGCTCGAAACCGGCCATGATTGCCGCGTGCTGGCCGTAATTGCGATTGAGAATGACCGCCACCACCGGGCTGCATTCGCGACTGGCGGCCTCTTCGAGGATCTGCGCGGAATGGTCGCGACTGCCGTCATCGACCAACACGATTTCGTAGTCATGGTGCAATTGCTGGCACGCCGCTTCGGTGCGCCTGAGCAACTCGGGCAGGCTGTCTTGCTCGTTGTAGACCGGGATGACGATCGACACGCAGCGGATCGGATAAGGTTTCACAGGCGTGCGTCCAGTGTGAGTTCAATGGCGCTGACGACACGGTCGACGTCATCGTTGCTCATGTCGGGGAACAACGGGATCGAGCACAGGCGTGCCGAGTTCCATTCCGTGTTGGGCAGGTAGATGTTGGGGAAGCGCTGGCGGTAGTACGTGTGCAGGTGGGTGGCGATGAAGTGGATGCCGGTGCCGATGTTCTGCGCCTGCAGGGCTTTCATGAACGCTTCACGGTCGAGCCCGCAGCGCTCGACGTCGATGCGCAGGATGAACAGGTGCCAGGCATGCTGTTGCGGGTAAAGCGGAATGGCCAGCGGTTGAACCGGCGAGCCTTCCAGACGCTGTAAATAGCTTCTGGCCAGCGCCGTACGCTTGGCGTTGATCTCATCCAGGCGTTCCAGTTGCGCCAGGGCGATGGCGGCATTGATGTCGGCCAGGTTGTATTTGAAACCCGGCTCGATCACCTGGGCCTGGGGTTTGCGGCCGTGGGTCATGCGGTCGTAGGCATCCACACCGAGGCCATGAAACTTGAGCATGCGCACCCGGTTGGCGAGCGTTTCATCGCCACTGACGAACATCGCGCCCTCGGCGCAGGTCATGTTCTTGATCGCGTGAAACGAGAAAATCGCCGTGCCTTCGGCGCCGACGTGGCGGTTTTTGTAGCGGGTGCCTGCCGCATGGGCGGCGTCTTCGATCACCGGGATGCCGTGATTGTGGGCTAGCGCGTAGAGCGGATCGAGATCGAACGCCGCGCCGGCGTAATGCACCGGAATAATTGCCCGGGTGCGCGGGGTGATGGCCGCTTCGATGTGCTCGATGCTGCTCATCAACGTGTCGCGGTCGACGTCGACAAACACCGGCGTCGCGCCCAGCAAACAGATCATGTTGGCGGTGGAGACCCAGGTCTGGGACGGCGTGATGACTTCGTCGCCCGGACCGATGCCCAAGGCCAGTAACGTGACATGCATGGCGCCGGTGGCCGAGGACAGTGCCACGGCATGGCGGCATCCAACATAGTTGGCGAAGTGTTCTTCGAGTTGCTGGTTTTTCGGCCCGGTAGTGATCCAGCCGGAGCGCAATACTTGCTCTACGGCGGCTATTTCTTCATCGCCGATACTGGGGCGGGAGAATGGGAGAAAAGCCTCACTCATGGAAAACCTCGGGGCGTAGGCCGTCCTTCGGCAAGAGTGCCGAAATAAACGGGATTTCAACGGTTTAGTGACCTGTCGGGCACGAGCCTTATTTGACTTTTGCCGCCATGGACGGCAGGTTGGGAGCCCATCGAGGCTCACCGGGTAGAGATGAGGTTAGGCCGGTTTTTGTCAAAGGAACATCAAAACCCGGTGGTGGGATCGTTTATCTCAACGTTATTAAGCCAATGTTCAGACTTCTGCCGTTCATCGCACTCTTTAGTAGAAACGTCCTACGGAAGTGTCCCGCTTTATATAAAGAATGTTTCAATCCTTAGTTGTTTTATTGATCTGTTTCCACTCAAGGCCGTTTTGTTTTGATTGACTTACCTGTTACTGATTCTGCTGCAAAGACCAATCCGATGCCCCTGTATCTGGCGCGACTGGCGCCGTCCAGCCAACTGACGATGCGCTATGTATTGCAGGATGCCGCCGACCGCCTGGGCTTCGAGGACATGAACGTCGAGGAGATTCCCTGGCACCAGTTGCAGCCCGAGGATGTGATCGCGCTGGTGGCGGCGTTGCGCGCGGACGGCTACGCGCCCAACACGTCTTCGCTGTACGTCAACGCCGTGCGCGGGGTGATGAATGAAGCGTGGCGCATGAGCCTGATCAGCCAGGAACACTTGCTGAAAATGCGCTCGGTCAAGGGCATTGCCGGAACGCGTCTGTCCCAGGGACGCAATCTTCGGCGCTCGCTGATCCAGGAAATGATGGCGGTCTGTGCGGCCGATCCTCGGCCACAAGGCCTGCGGGACGCGGCGATCATCGGGATTCTGTATGGCTCGGGCATGCGTAAATCAGAGTCGGTGAACCTCGACCTCGATCAGGTGGATTTCACCGAACGCAGCCTGCGGGTGACCGCCAAAGGCAACAAGCAACTGATCAAATACGCGCCGGCCTGGGCCTTCGCCAAACTGGATGCCTGGCTGGAGCTGCGCCGCTCGCAACTCAAGGAAGGCGAGGTGGACGATCCGTTCCTGTTCAACCGCATCCGCCGCGGCAGCCACATCACCCGTGAGCGCATCACCAAACACGCGATCTATTACATCGCCCGGCAACGCGGCGCGCAGGTCGGGGTGAAAATCATGCCCCATGACTTTCGGCGTTCTTTCATTACCCGGGTGATCGAGGAACATGACTTGTCGATCGCGCAGAAACTCGCCCATCACAGCAATATCCAGACGACGGCCAACTACGACGTGCGCGATGACAACGAACGACGGCGGGCGGTCGACCGCTTTGATCTTTAGGTGTCGTTCAGCACATGGGCGTGGCCGATGGTCGAGACGTGAACCGCGCTGCCGGTGGGTGGCGCGTACAGGCCCGAACTGCGCACCATCAATGATCGACCGGGCTGGTCCGCAGATGGCAACGGCTCCAGTTCCACGGTCAGCGTGCAGGTATTGCCGCTGAAATCCCGCTCGGTCACCACGGCGCGACAACCGGAGACCTCGACGGCGCTGGACACGATACCGACCAGTTGCAACTGCTCAGGCCGTAGCATGATCTGCGCACAACGGTTGTTGCGATGATTGTTGACCGGGATCCGCCCCAGATCGCAATGGGCCCAGCCGGCTTCGATCCGGGCCGGCATGACCACGGCATCACCGAGGAACATCGCGGTTTGCTCGTCGCCGGGATAGCGGTACAGGTCCAGCGGATGACCGGACTGAACCAGCCGCCCCTCGCGCATGACGGCCAACTGATCGGCAAACGACAGCGCTTCACTCTGGTCATGGGTGACCAGGATGGTGGTGACGCCCGCGTCCTGCAGCAACCGGGCAACGAGTTTGCGCATGGCCACGCGCAGGCCGGTATCGAGCGCGGAAAACGGTTCATCCAGCAACATCAAACGCGGCTGTTGCGCCAACGCCCTGGCCAGTGCCACCCGTTGTTGCTGACCGCCAGACAGTTCATGGGGCCAGCGGTCGGCCATGTTCGCCTCCAGGGCAACGCTGTCCATCAACTGGGCGATACGCTCGCGTTTTTCGTGGCCCCTGATCGACAATCCGAAGCCGATGTTGGCGGCCACGGTCATGTGCGGGAACAAGGCACCGTCCTGAGGCACATAGCCGATCTGTCGTTGGTGAGCGGGCACTTCATGGGTGGGGTCGACCAGCGTCTGACCATTCAGCGTCAGGCGCCCGGAGTCCGGCAGTTCGAAACCGGCGATCATGCGCAGCAGGGTGGATTTGCCGGAACCGGACGGGCCGACGATCACCGTGCGGCTGCCCGTCGGCACTGACAGGCTGATGTCATCCAGGGCCGTTTGTTGACCGTAGGATTTGCAGATCGAGTGCAGTTCAAGCGTGTTCATCGGCCAGCCGTTCGTTTGGATTGGTGGTAAAGGAGCCCGGTCAACGGAAGCGACAGCAGAATCATCAGCAAGGCATAGGGCGCAGCGGCGGCGTAGTCGATTTCGCTGGTCAACGCCCAGAACCCGGTCGCCAGCGTGCGCGTGCCGTTCGGGGCCAGCAGCAGCGTGGCGGTCAATTCATTGCTGATCGCGAGAAACACCAGCGCGGCGCCCGCGGCAGCGCCAGGCGCGGCCAGCCGCAAGGTGATCAGCCACAACACCCGGCCGGGCGAGCGACCGAGGCTGCGGGCGATGTTCTCCAGTTCAACCGGCGCCTGGGCGATGCCGGCACGCAAGCTCACCAAGGCGCGGGGCAAGAACATCAGCAGGTACGCCAGCAGAACGGTGATAGTGGTTTGATAAATCGGTCGGGCGAAATGCACCGTGACCGTCACCAGGGCCAGCGCGACGACAATGCCCGGCAACGAACTGGTGATGTAATTGCAGCTTTCGAGGATCCGCTGCAGCCGGCCTGGCGAGCGAATCGACAACCACGCAATCGGGATGGCGGCGCAGGTAGTGAGCACCGCCCCGGCAACGCCGAGCAGCAGTGTTTGTTGCAGCGCGGGCATCAGCTCGTCCATCTGCCAGACATTCGCGCCCCCCGCGATCAACCATTTGCCCAAGGTGATTAGCGGCACTCCCAGCGTCAGGGCGCAGGTCATCATCAGCAAGGTCAGCGCGAGTACGGTCGAAGCGGTTTTCAAGCGCACGATGCGGTATTCGCGGGCACTTCCCGAGCCGACCCGGGCATAGCGCGCATGGCCACGCGCCGCCGATTCGACGGTCAGCATTCCCAGGCAGCACAGGGCGAGCACGCCGGCCAGCATGTTGGCGGCGGGGCCGTTGAAAGTGGACTTGAACTGATCGAAGATCGCCGTGGTGAAGGTGTCGAAGCGGATCATCGCGTACAGGCCATACTCGGCCAGCAAGTGCAGCCCGACCAGCAAGGCTCCGCCACAGATGGCCAGGCGCAGCTGCGGCAGCACCACCCGGAAAAATACCGCCCAAGGCTTGAGCCCCATTGATTCCGCGACATCTTCAATCGCCGGATCGAGCCGGCGCAAGGTCGCCGCAATCGGCAAGTAAAGGAAGGGGAAATAAGCAATGACCGACACCAGAACCCCGGCAAACAGACCATGAATCGGTGGCACCAGGCTGACCCAGGCATAACTGTGAACGAAGGCCGGGACCGCCAGTGGCGCGATCGACAACAAGGACCACCAGCGCCGCCCGGGCAGGTCGCTGCGCTCGGTCAGCCAGGCCAGCGTCACGCCCAGCAGGATGCACAAGGGAATCGTGATCGCGACCAGCAATACCGTGTTGATCAATAACTCGCCGACCCGTGGCCGGAACACCAGCGTTGCCAGGGTGGCCCAACCGGTCTGCACGGAAACGCCGATGACGAAAGCAATCGGCAGCAGCGCCAGCAATGAAATCAGCACCGACAAACCGATCACCCACGCACCGCCGCGCCCGGCGAACAATCCCCGGGAGCGACGGCGTAAATGTGCGGGTATCGCCGCAGCGACATCCACCGGTAGCGTTTCAGGCATCAATTCAGAGCAGTCCGGCCTGAGTCATCAGCTCCACGGCTTTTTTACTGTCGAGTTTTGACGCATCGACCTTCGGCGCGTCGAGCTGTTGCAGAGGCACCAGTTTCGGGTTGGATTCCGCGTTTTTGCCCACGGAATATTCGAACGATTTACCCGTCTTGAGGATGGCCTGGCCGTCCTTGCCGGTGACCCATTTCAGGAACGCCTGGGCCTGTTCCTTGTGTTGGCTGGACGCCAGGACGCCGCCACCGGAAATGCTGACAAAAGCACCCGGGTCCTTGTGCTTGAAGTAGTGCAGGGCGGTGTTCTTGCTGTTTTCGCCGGTCCGGGCCTGATCGCCGAAGCGGTAATAGTGGTAGATCACACCGCTGTCGATCTGCCCGGCATTCACCGCTTTCAACACGGAACTGTTGCCCCGGTACGCGGTGAAGTTGGCTTCCATCCCTTTGAGCCACTCAAGGGTGGCGGCTTCGCCCTTGAGTTCCAGTACCGCGGCGACAATAGCCTGGAAGTCGGCGCCGGCCGGTGATGCCGCCCAGCGACCTTTCCATTTCGGATCGGCGAGGTCCATCAGCGATTTCGGCAATTCGGCTTCGGGCAGTTTGCCCGGGTTGTAGACAAACACCGTGGAGCGCGCAGCGATGCCCACCCACTTGCCATGTGCCGGACGGTAAGCCGCATCGACTTGTTCCAGCGTGGTCGGCGCTACGGGTGCAAACAGCCCCGCACTATCGACCAGCACCATGGCCGGGGAGTTTTCGGTCAGGAACACGTCAGCGGGGGAGGCGGCGCCTTCCTGCACGATCTGGTTACCCATTTCGGTGTCGTCGCCGTTGCGCACCGTGACCTTGATTCCGGTCTCCTTGGTAAAGCCCTCGGTCCAGGCTTTTGTCAGGCTTTCATGCTGGGCGTTGTAGACCACGATGCCGTCGGCATCGGCGGAGTAAACGTGACCGGCACTCAGCAGGGCAGTGGTCAGCACGGCGATTCTCAGGAAAGCGGGAATAGGGCGGTTCATGCGTTGGCGGCTCCTGTTGTTTTTAGAATCGTGCACGCTGACAGACCGTAAGGGTCGACAATGATTGTAGGTCAATACGAATCATTTGCAGGCTTGAGCGGCGCCGAATGTAAGGGGCTGGATCAGAAAAACCGTCAATTCATTGCGATACCGGGCAACCTCTTTGCGTTCCGCTTGCAGCTTGACTGATCAACGCAGCCAGGCGTTTGACGTTGTTCTGCTGGGCAATGACCAGGTCATCGATGGACGGTCCTGACGGTGTTTGCAACGTACTTCGGCAGCTGACCAGCGTGGTGTCACCAGCCCCGGGACTGCGCAGGCGCCATTTGACGTCCATCAGCGCGTATTGACCGGGAACCGAATCAAAACGCTGAACCTCGACGCGCACCGAGACTTTGCGCTGGGGACTGCTGTTGGCCAGTTGATCGACCAAGGCGCTGCGCAACTCATCCACCAGGCTCGCTGCCCACCATTCGGTCTCGAGAATCGCCAGGCCGCTATTGCCCTGGCGAATGACGATCTGCGGACGATCGACCTGCGGCGGTACGCTGATACCTTCGATGAGGATTTCCCCGCCGTTGCCGCGTGCGGTCCCGCTCAATTGCGCCGGCGTCAGGGTATGGAACTGGATCGGCTCACTGCGGCACGCGGCGAGCAGCATGAGCGCAGTGACCAACGTCATCTTCAGCGAAGAAACCATGGGTGTTGCTCCTGTGGTCAGTTGCGCGGTGGCGCCTTCAAGTCCAGCGGCGCGGCGTTTTCGGGGCGACCGCGAATCAGCGACTCCGGATGTCGGCCCAGGTAATCCGAGAGCTCACGCAAGGAACGCGACATGCGCCCGAGTTCGTCCAGGGTCTGGGTCAATTGCTCCCGTTGCGGCGAATCTTCGGCGAGGGTCGAGCTGGCCGATTGCAGGGTCTTGCTGACATCCGCCAGGGTGGTTTGCACGCCGGGCAGGGTCTTGGCGTTGAATTGCGCGAGGCCCTTGCGCAGCTCGACGAGGTTGCTGTCGAGGTTGCCGGCAATGCGCTCGATCGGCAGCTGATTGATCTTGTTGACCATGCCTTCGAGTTTTTCCTGCAACTGTTCCAGGCTGCCGGGAATGGTCGGAATGGACACGGGACGGGCAGTGGGGTCGAACACGACTTTCTCCGCTTTGGGGTAGAAGTCGAGCGCGATGTAGAGCTGGCCGGTCAACAGATTGCCGCTTCGGGCCTGGGCCCGCAGGCCGTTTTCGATGAACGTGCCCATCAGTCGTACGCCCGCCGCTTCGTCATTGGGGTCATGCTTCAAGGCCTCGAGCATTTTGATGTGCGCCTGACCCAGCCGTTGCGGGTAGATCACGATGCCGACATTGACCGGGAAACTGCGTTTTTTCGGATCGAAATCCAGATTGACCGACACCACTCTGCCGAACTCGATGCCGAGGAATTCCACCGGTGCACCGACCTTGAGCCCGCGCAAGGCCTGGTCGAAACGCAAGCTCAGGTATTGCGCCTTGCCGTTGGGCGGGGCGAGTGCGGTTTGCTGGTCTTCGAACAGTTCGAAGGCTTTATCCTCGATGGCTGGTGTATCGTTGGGGCTGTATTCCGGAGCGCGGAAGGCAATGCCGCCCACCAGGATGGAGGACAGCGACTCGGTCTTCACCGCAAAACCGTTGGCGCCGACATTCACGTCGATCCCGCTGGCGTTCCAGAAGCGGGTGTTTTCGGTGACGTAGGCATCGTTGGGCGAATGAATGAACACTTCAATGTTCACCCCTTTGCCGTCGGCATTCAGGGCGTAAGCGACGACCTGGCCGACGGGAATCTTGCGGTAGTAAACCGGCGAACCGATGTCCAGCGAACCCAGGTCCGGAGCGTTCAGCGTGAAGCGCTTGCCGGGCTCGCCATAGGTGATGGGCGGCGGGTTTTCCAGGCCGGTGAAATTCTTCGCCCGGGCATTGGACTGGCCGATATCGGCACCGATGTAGTCCCCGGAGAGCAGGGTATCGATGCCCGACACGCCGCCGGCACCGATGCGTGGTCGCACGACCCAGAACTGCGAGTCTTCACGGGTGAAGCTTTCCGCCTGCTTGGCCAGTTTGATCGTGGCGTTGACGCTCTTCTGGTCGTTGCTCAGTTCGACGTCGGACACATGCCCGATCACCACGTTGCGGTATTTGACTTCGGTCTTGTTGGCCGTCAGGCCGCTGCCGGTCTTGAAGGTCACGGTGATGGTCGGGCCTTCCTGCAGGATGCTGTGCACCACCAGCGAAATACCCACCAGCACCGCCACGATCGGCACGATCCATACCAATGAAACGCTGAAACGGCGGGTCTTGATCGGGGCCTCCCCAGGGGCTTGCGGCCCGTCAGTGGCTTGCGACTTCATCCATGACCTCCTCGTTATTCGAATGGTGTTGGTCCCAGATCAGACGCGGGTCGAAGCTCATCGCCGAGAGCATGGTAAACACCACGACCAGACCAAAAAACAGAATGCCCGCGCGCGGTTCGATGTCGGCCAGGGCTTGAAACTTCACCAGTGAAGCCACCAGGGCCACCACGATCACGTCGAGCATCGACCAATAACCGATGAGCTCGACGAAACGGTACATTTTTGACCGCTCCTTGCGCGCCCATTGGCTGTTGCGTTGAACGGTCACCAGCAGGAGCGTCAGGGCGACGAACTTGATGCCCGGCACCGCGATGCTGGCGATGAAAATGATCAGGGCAATGTCCCAGGCGCCGTGCTGCCAGAAATCCAGCACACCGCCCATGATGGTGCTGTCGGCACCGTTACCGACCATTTTGGTGTTCATCACCGGCAACACGTTGGCCGGGATGTAGAACACCAGCGAAGTGAGCAGGTAGGCCCAGGTCCGGGTCAGCGCGTTGGTTTTGCGCCGATGCAGCGGTGCCCCGCAACGCTCGCATTCGTGGGGTTCGCCGGTCATGTCACAGGCCAGGCCGCAGCTGTGGCAAAGGCACAGGTTGAGTTCGCTGGCGACCGGAGGCGTGGTCATAAAACATCCCACAGTTCACGGACATCGCGTCCGGCAATGCGGATCATCATCAGGCTGAGAATGGCCAGGGCAAACAGACCGATACCGGGCAGCACGTCGAGCAGCCCGGCGAGTTTGATCACGGCAACCATTGCCCCCAGCAGGCAGACTTCCAGCATGCTCCAGGGCCGCAGGGTTTCCAGCCAGCGCATGCAGAATCTGAAGCCCGGCGAGCGACGGGAAACGAGGGCGAAACTCAGGACCCAGATCAACAGCAGCAACTGGAAAATCGGCGCGATGATCATCGAGATGGCCGCCACCAGGGCGATGAAGGTAATCGGGCCCAGCGTCAGGGCCATCACGGAATCCCACAGCGTTGCGCTGTTTTTCAAGCCTTGGAGGCTGATGCTCATGACCGGGTAGAAATTGGCGAAAATCCACAGCATCAATGCCGTGACGGTCAGCGCCAGCCGCTGCTCCACCGACAGGCCGTTATAGCGCTGGAGCACGCCGCCGCAGCGCGTACACAGGGTTTTCTGATGTTTGGCGAGCGTGACTTTTTGATACACGCAGTCGCAGTGCTCGCAGATGATCAGTTGGTCAGTCGTAGCCATAGGCCGCACTCGCCAGGAGACAGGAAAGTCAGAGCACCTCCTCAATATAGAAGTGCCTTGCGAATGAGCAAATCGAAAGGCTCAAACGACTGATAGTCCGTGTCATCGTTCTTCGCGGGCAAGCCCGCTCCCACAGGGATCTTCGTCGCTCACAAATGCTGTGTTCGCTGAAGGTCCTGTGGGGGGCTTGCCCGCGAAAGCGGCAGGTCAAACATCGCTGCGCTCCAGCCGAGCACTTCCACAAGAATCATCGTCGCTCACAAATGCTGTGTTCGCTGAAGGTCCTGTGGGAGCGGGCTTGCCCGCGAAAGCGGTAGGTCAAACATCGCTGCGCTTCAGCCGAGCAACTCACGCAGCCGGTACCAGAACATGCCCAGCGCCAGCAACGGCGAACGCAGCATCGGTCCACCGGGAAAGGTCATGTGCGGCACGGCGCTGAACACGTCGAAGCCTTGGCTGTGTCCGGCATGAATCGCTTCGCCCAGCAGTTTTGCGCACCAGTGGGTCACGTTCAGCCCATGGCCGGAGTAACCCTGGGCATAAAACACGTTCGGGTGCTGGCGCAAGCGGCCGACCTGCGGAAACCGATTGGCCGTGATGCCGATCTTGCCGCCCCACTGATAATCAATGCGCACGTCCGCCAGCTGCGGGAAGACCTTGAGCATCTGCGGGCGCATGTAGGCGGCAATGTCCGCCGGATCGCGCCCGGAATAATGACAGGCGCCGCCGAACAGCAAGCGCCGGTCCGCCGAGAGCCGGTAATAATCCAGGCCGACTTTCTGGTCGCACAGCGCCAGGTTGTGCGGGATCAATTGCGCGGCAACCTCAGGCGCCAATGGCTCGGTGGCGATGATGTAACTGCCCGCTGGAAGCACCTTGCCGTTGAGTTTCGGTTCCAGTTCGTCCAGATGCGCATTACACGCCAGTACCAGACTGCCGGCACGCACCGTGCCGCCGGCACAACGAACCTGAACCGTGCTGCCATGGATCAGTTCCAGCACCGGGCTCTGCTCAAAGATCTGCACCCCAAGCGATTGCGCCAGCCGCGCTTCACCGAGCACCAGATTCAGCGGGTGCAAGTGCCCCGAACCCATGTCGACCAGGCCACCGGCATACACGCCCGAATTCACCACTTGCTCGCGGATCTGCTCCGGCCCGACCAGCCGGGTTTCATGGGCGTAACCCGACTCGACAAGGCTTTCCTGCTCAGCCATGAACGCCGCGAACTGCGCCTTGGTGTTCGCCAGTTCGCAAAAACCCCAGCGCAGGTCGCAATCGATGTTGTGCTCACGGATGCGCTTGCCCACGAGCTCCACCGATTCAATCCCGGCGCGCTCAAGGTAACGCACGCCTTCGTGACCGACATGCTTGGTGAATCCACTGACGTCATGCCCGATGCCGCGAATCAACTGACCGCCGTTGCGCCCGCTGGCGCCCCAGCCGATCCGTCGGGCCTCCAGCAGAATCACCGAGAGCCCGCGCTGCGCCAGTTCGATCGCAGTGTTGATCCCGGTAAATCCGCCGCCGATCACGCAGACATCGGCCACGAGGTCTTCGGCCAGCGCGGGGAAGGGCGCGAGCGTATTGGCCGACGCGGCGTAATAGGAACGCGCATGTTGGTTGCTGTACTGGTTCATTTGTTGGACTTCACTTTGCTCCAGGAACGGGTCATCAAACGCATGATCGCCTGGGGCGGGGTGGTCGAGATGTAGAGCTTGTCGAGAACGGTTTGAGGCGGGTAAACCTCGGGATTGTTCACCAGTTCAGCGTCCATGTATTGCTTGGCGGCGGGGTTCGGGTTGGCGTAACCGACCGAGGCGCTGACCTTGGCGATCACTTGCGGGTCCAGCAGGTAATTGATGAAGGCGTGAGCCTCTTTCGGGTTGCTCGCATCGGAAGGAACCGCCAGCAAATCGAACCACAGATTACTGCCTTCCTTCGGGATGGCGTAAGCGATGTTCACGCCGTTCTTGGCTTCCTTGGCGCGGTTGGCCGCCTGGAATACGTCGCCGGAGTAACCGAAGGCCACGCAGATGTCGCCGTTGGCCAGGTCCGACACGTACTTGGACGAGTGGAAGTAGGTGATATAGGGCCGGATGCTCAGCAGCTTGGCTTCGGCTTTTTTGAAGTCTTCCGGGTTCTCGCTGCGTGGGTCCATGCCCATGTAGTTGAGGATGGCGGGGAACACTTCGTCCGCCGAGTCCATCATCGACACGCCGCACTGACTGAGTTTCTTGATGTTTTCCGGTTCGAACAACACGGCCCAGGAATCGATGTGATCGATGCCCAGCACTTGCTTGACCTTGTCGACGTTGTAACCGATGCCGTTGGTGCCCCACAGGTACGGAACGGAATGTTCGTTGCCCGGATCGTTCTTCTCCAGCAGTGCCAGCAGTTTCGGGTCGAGGTTCTTGAAGTTCGGCAACTGCGCGCGATCGAGCTTGAGGAACGCACCGGCCTTCACCTGGCGAGCGAGGAAGTGGTTGGACGGCACCACCACGTCATACCCGGTGCGGCCGGCGAGCAGTTTGCCCTCGAGGGTTTCGTTGGAATCGAAGACGTCGTAGATCACCTTGATCCCGGTTTTCGCCTGGAAGTCGGCGAGGGTGGTTTCGCCGATGTAGTCGGTCCAGTTGTAGACGCTGACCTGTGGTTGAGCATGGGCCCCCACACTGCACAACAGCGCCAGAGCGGCGGGAACCATGGTTTTCAACAGACGCATAACGACACCTCTTGGATTTATTGGATTTTGCAGGCGTTGGCATTTTCCTTGTGGGAGCGGGCTTGCTCGCGAAGAGGCCAGCACATTCAACATTACCGTTGACTGATATACCGCTTTCGCGAGCAAGCCCGCTCCCACAGGGAATGTGATCTCATGTGGGAGCGAGGTTTAGACACTAAGAAGCAAAAACTCCCGCTCCCAGGAACTGATCACCCGCTTGAAGTTCTCGTGTTCCGCTCGCTTGACTGCCACGTAACCGCGGACAAACTTGTCGCCCAGGTAACGCCCGATGGTTTCGCATTCTTCCATCTGCGTCAGCGCGTCTTCGATGGTGATCGGCAGCCGCAGGTTGCGTCGCTCGTAGGCCCGGCCCTGCACCGCGGCGCTCGGCTCGATGCGTTCGACCATGCCGAGATAGCCGCACAACAGGCTGGCAGCGATGGCCAGATACGGGTTGGCATCTGCGCCCGGCAAGCGGTTTTCCACGCGCATCGCCTCGGGGCTGGAGGTCGGTACACGCAGGCCCACGGTGCGGTTTTCCTCACCCCATTCGACGTTCACCGGTGCGGAGGTGTCGGGCAGGAAGCGGCGGAACGAGTTCACGTTGGGCGCGAACATCGGCAGCACTTTGGGGATGTATTTCTGCAGGCCGCCAATGTAGTGCAGGAACAGCTCGCTCATTTGCCCGTCGGCATTGGCGAATATCGGCTTGCCGGTGGCGATGTCCACCACACTCTGGTGGATGTGCATGGCGCTGCCCGGCTCATCACCAATCGGCTTGGCCATGAACGTCGCCGCAACGTTGTGCTTGAGCGCTGCCTCGCGCATGGTGCGTTTGAACACGGTGATCTGGTCGGCCAGGTCCAGCGCGTCGCCGTGACGGAAGTTGATTTCCATCTGCGCCGGGCCGTCTTCGTGGATCAGCGTGTCGAGGTCCAGGCCCTGCAGTTCGCACCAGTCGTAGACGTCTTCAAACAGCGGGTCGAATTCGTTGGCAGCGTCGATGGAAAATGACTGGCGCCCACTTTCCGCCCGGCCCGAACGGCCCAGCGGCGCTTTGAGCGGCAGGTCCGGGTCTTCGCAGCGCTGGGTCAGGTAGAACTCCATTTCCGGCGCGACAATCGGCTTCCAGCCTTTGTCGGTGTACAGCTGCAGGACTTTCTTCAGCACGTTGCGTGGTGACAGTTCAATCGGGTTGCCGAACTTGTCGAAGGTGTCGTGGATCACGATCGCGGTAGGCTCGATGGCCCATGGAATCACGTAGACCGCATCGGAAACCGGCTTGCACACCATGTCGATGTCGGCCGGGTCGAGCAGGTCGTAGTAGATGTCGTCGTCGACAAAGTCCCCGGTTACCGTTTGCAAAAGCACACTTTCCGGCAGGCGCATGCCTCGCTCATGCAGGAACTTGTTGGTGGGTGCAATCTTGCCGCGTGCAATGCCGGTCAGGTCGCTGACGACGCACTCGACTTCGGTAATCTTGTGATCTTTCAGCCACGTGAGCAGCTGATCGAAAGGGACATTCATAAAGACCTCGTTATTGGTTTTATTAACGCCGGGGAGGGTGGTTTCATCCGCCACACACTTCCCCTGGGACGCGTTGACGACTATCTTGGGCGAGCCTTGACGTTCCATCTATCCACTTTCAGCAGCACCAAAACGCACCAAACGAGTGCGTAAGGTCACCCATGACAGCGTGCAATCCATTACAGGTCCAAGCGTTCAACACCGCCGATGTCGCCGAGCAGATCCGCGCCACACCGGGTTGGGTCCAGCATTACCAGCAGATGTCGCCGGGGCATTTCGCCGGGCGGGTGCGTTACCTCGACCTGCAGGGCGTAGAGATTTACGAGGAACACATGAACACCCGGGTCGAGCAGAATTTCAGCGCGCCCGAGGGTTCGCTGGCGTTCTGTTTCGATCGCAGCGACAACGCGCTGTACGTGTTGAATGAAGAAAGCCGCAACATCTGGATCACCCCGGAGAACTATCAGGAAATCGCCGTGGTGTTCGGGCCTGAATTCGTTCAGCGCCACGGCCTGAATGTCGCCAGGCTCGAAGGGCTGTTCATGGCGCCGCTGAATTCGCAGCAGAACGCACTGTTCAGTCGCTGGCTCAGCGGGACCTTGACCCGCTTGGCGCAGACCCTCGATCCGCCGAGCAAAGAGGCGTTGACCCAGCAGTTGCTGGAAGACTGTCTGTACATCCTCGACAACGCCTGTGTCTGCCTCGATCGCAGCGGTTTGCAGCGTCGCACCGAAGAGCGGGCGGTGATGAAACGCATCGGCGAATGGGCGGCCGATTCCCCGGAAGAAACCCTGAATCTGCTGGAGCTGTCCCAGGTCGCCGGGGTTTCATTGCGTCAGTTGCAGCACGCGTTCAAGGCCTATACCGGCATGACGCCGACCCACTGGTTGCGCCTGCGCCGCCTCAACAGCGCCCACCGCGAATTGCTCAGCCGCTCGCCCATGGAAACCACCGTGGCCGAAGTGGCGATGCAGTGGTCGTTCTGGCATTTGGGACGGTTTTCCAGCAGTTATCGCGCGCTGTTCAAAGAGCTGCCGAGTGAGACGCTAAGGCGGTAGCGGCTCCTGCAGTCCGAGGTAGCAGAAGAAACACGTCTGTGTTACTTGCGTGCACTTTTCCGAAGCACCAGGTCAAAACCTGGGGCATTTCAACTCGCATTTCTCCTCAAAAATAACTCAGTCAAAACCCGCACTCCTTCATTAAATCAATCAAATCAACCACCTGAAAACTGTTCGCGCTATCTGGCACGCAATGTGCTTTTTTGGCTTTATGGATAATTGGATACAAAAATACAAAAGGTGCTCGCGATGAAATTCGCCCCTGTCTACACAGAACGTCAGCCCATCACCGCCGAAGAGGAGGCCTACAACTTCCTGCTCGAAGCCATTTGCAAAGGGCGTTACCGCACCGGCGAGCGGCTGATTGCCGAGGACATCGCCGGTGAAATCGGCATGAGCCGGATGCCGGTGCGCGAAGCCTTTCGGCGTCTTGATGCGGATGGGCTGGTGACCTTACGGCCCAATCGCGGGGCTATCGTCCGCGGCTTGAACATCGACGAAATGCGCGAAGTCTTCGAAATGCGCAGCGCGCTCGAAGGCCTGGCGATCCGGGTGGCGGTGGAGAAACTGACAGAGCGTCATTTCAGTCACCTCGAGCGGTTGCTCGACGAGATGGATGACTACCGCGAAGACGGCGCCGAATGGGTCAGTCGCCATCGCGCCTTCCATGAATACCTGTGCAGCCTCAGCGAACGCCCGCGGCTGATGCGGCAGATCAGCGCGTTGTACTCGGTGATCGAGCCGCACATGCGTCTGTGGCTGCAACACGCCGACAAACCCCGCAGTGCCCGTGACGAACACGCCTCGATTATTGCCGCGCTGCGTTCCGGTGACCCGGACAAAGCGGCGCAAGTGGTGTGCGAACACATCGAAGGCACGATCCCGCGACTGATCCAGTTCCTCGAAGCTCACCAATAGCCCAAAACCCAAATCCTTCCTGTAGGTACACCAGCGCCTACACGGAACATTCGTTGCAGCACACCTGGAGTCTTGCCATGCACAAGCCTTGCGCGTTAGTTGCCGTATTGACCATGAGCCTATGTTCCCTGTCGGCGTTCGCCGCCCCCGAATTGCCGGAGCGATTGAGCAAGAGCGAAAAGATCGTCTATTGCTCCGGCATGGACTCGCCACCGCTGGTGTCGTTTGACCTGAAGCAAAAGCCCGTCGGGCTGCAGGTCGATATGGGGGAAGCGATTGCCAAGCGCCTGCGAGACAAGAAAGTCGAATGGCGGATCTCGCCTTTCGCCGGGCTGATCCCGGCACTGCTGGCGCAGCAATGCGACATGATCGTTGACCAGCTGTTCGACAAACCCGAGCGCCGCGAGGTGATCGACATCGTCAACTTCATGTATTCCAGCCAGTCCATCGTGGTGCCCAAGGGCAACCCGAAGTCGGTGAACACGCTGGAAGACCTGTCTGGCCTCAAAGTTGCGGTGAGCAACGGTTCGACCATCCGCATGCTGCTGGGCAAGGAAAACGAAAAGCTCGAAGCGGCCGGCAAGGCACCGATGAAACTGGTGGTCTACAACGTCGACGCCGATGCCTTCCAGGCGCTGCGTATCAACCAGGTAGACGCCTTCGGCACCACAGTGGAATCCGCCGGGCACTATCAGCAGCTCGCCCCGGATCTGTTCCAGTCCGCCGTGCCTGCATTCAACCGCATCCTCACTGGCTTTGGCGTGCGCAAAAGCGACCCGCAACTGACCGTCGCCCTGACCGAAGTCCTGCAAGGCATGCGCGCCGACGGCAGTTACGCCGCGCTCCTCGGTAAATGGCATGTCGAAGGCGACAAACTGGACTGAGGACGTACGCAATGAACTTCAATTGGGATGTGTTCTGGCAGTACCTGCTGCAGCCCAGCGACGTCTACCTGACGGGGTTGTGGCTGACCTGCCTCATCAGCGTGTCGGCCATGTTGCTCGGTTGTGTACTGGGGCTGATTGGCGCTTTGATGAAGCTGTCACGCAATCCGCTGTTGCAGTACCCGGTGCGCTTTTATGTGTGGCTGATGCGTGGCACACCATTGCTGGTGCAGATCGTTTTTCTGTACACGGCGCTGGCGGCCGGCGGGATCTTTCGCTTCGAAGACCTCGACCTCGGCTGGTTCATCGTGCCGGGCAATATCCAGGCGGCGATCATTGCCCTGGGCCTAAACGAAGGCGCCTACATGGCCGAAATCATCCGTGCCGGGATCGGCGCAGTGGACAAGGGTCAATACGAAGCCGGGCGTTCGCTGGGCATGACCTTTCCCAAACTGATGCGCCGCATCGTGCTGCCCCAGGCCTTCCGGGTGATCGTGCCGCCGCTGGGCAACGAGTTCAACGTGATGCTGAAAAACACCACGCTGGTCAGCGTCATCGGCGTGCAGGAACTGCTGCTCAGTACGCAAATGGTCACGTCCGCCACCTTCCGTGTGTTCGAGTTGTACCTGGTGGTCGCGATCTACTTCCTGGCCTTGACCACGCTCTGGGGCTTTTTCCAGCGCTGGCTCGAGACGCGGTTCGGCCAGTCTGACCGGCCGGCGCCCGCCGCCAGTCGCATGTTCGGGCGCAACACCATGAAACTGCTGAGGGGGCGTTGAAATGGCGCACATGAGTGAAGAACTGGTCATCGAAGCGCTGGATATTCACAAGTCCTTCGGCGACCTGGAGATTCTCAAGGGCATCTCGCTGCAAGTGCGACGGGGCGAAGTGGTGGTGCTGATCGGCGCGTCCGGTTCCGGCAAAACCACGTTCATCCGCTGCATCAATCTGCTGGAAGACATTCAGTCTGGGCAGATCCGCGTCAGTGGCCAGCCGATGGGCTATCGCACCAAGGCCAACGGCAAGCAGGTGAAGGATTCGGAACGCAACATCGCTCGCCAGCGCCGGGACATCGGCATGGTGTTCCAGCGCTTCAATCTGTTCCCGCACATGACCGCGCTGGAAAACATCATCGAAGCGCCGATCCAGGTGCTGGGCGTGTCGCGCGCGGCGGCAGTGGAGCAGGCGAGGGCGCTGCTCAAGCGCGTAGGGTTGGCGGAAAAAGCCGATCACTACCCGTCGATGTTGTCCGGCGGCCAGCAGCAACGGGTGGCCATCGCCCGTGCGCTGGCGATGAAACCCCAGGCAATGCTGTTCGACGAACCGACCAGCGCCCTTGATCCGGAGACAGTGGGCGAAGTGCTGCAAGTGATGAAGGAACTCGCGGAGGAGGGCATGACCATGGTGGTTGTCACCCACGAAATGGGGTTTGCCCGCGAAGTGGCTGACCGGGTGGTGGTGCTCGATCAAGGCGAGTTGATCGAACAGGGCCCACCCGAACAGATCTTCAGCCAGCCGAAGCACGCCCGTACCCGTGCCTTTCTCAGTCGGGTGCTGTGAGCCCGTACCCTTACTTTTTTGTGAGTTCTGCCATGTTCAAATTCTCTGCCCATGAGTATCCCTACGCCTCGCAGCGTCAAAGCGTTTTCGCCAAACGCGGCATGGTCGCCGCCTCACAACCGCTGGCCGCCGAAGCCGGCATTGAAATCATGCGTCGCGGTGGCAATGCCATTGACGCGGCGATTGCTACGGCCGCTGCGTTGACGGTGGTTGAGCCAACCGGTTGCGGTATCGGTGGCGATGCCTTCGCATTGGTCTGGACTCAGAACAAATTGCACGGTTTGAACGCCAACGGCGCTGCGCCACAAGGTCTGAGCATCGAGGCGGTGAAAGCCGCCGGGCATGAAAAAATGCCGCTGCATGGCTGGACGCCAGTGACCGTGCCGGGTTGCCCGTCGGCCTGGGCCGAGCTGTCCAAACGATTCGGACGCCTGCCATTTGCCGACCTGCTGCAACCGGCGATCAGCCTGGCGCGCGATGGTTTTCCGGTGTCCCCCGTGGTCGCCCTGCAATGGCAAGCGGCGCTGGATGACTTCACCCCGGATCGCGACGAAGTACTCGATAGCTGGTTCGAGACCTTTCTGATCGATGGACGCGCACCCCGCGCCGGGGAAATGTTCCGCAACCCGGCGCAAGCCCGGACGTTGTCGGAGTTGGCGGCCACCGAGTGCGAGAGTCTCTATCGCGGCCCGCTGGCGCAACGGCTGGATGCGCATTCCCGGGCCACGGGTGGTTATCTGCGTGCCAGTGACTTGCAGGATTACCGCGCGCAATGGGTCGACCCGATCAAGGTCAACTACAGGGGAGTAGATGTCTGGGAGATTCCACCCAGCGGCCAGGGCCTCGTAGCCTTGATGACCCTGAAAATCCTGGAAGGCTTCGACTTCGATCACCGCGACAGTCAACAGACCTGGCACCGGCAGCTCGAGGCGATGAAACTCGCTTACAGCGACGGCCTGCACTACATCACCGATCCGGAGCACATGCGGGTCGCGGTGGACGATCTGCTCAGCGATCACTATTGCGCGCACCGTCGCGGGCAAATCGGTGAGCAGGCCGTGGCGCCTCAGCCGGGCGATCCTCACGCCAGTGGCACGGTGTACCTGGCCACCGCCGATGCCGAGGGCAACATGGTCTCGTTCATCCAGAGTAACTATCACGGCTTCGGCTCCGGCGTAGTGTTGCCCGACAGCGGCATCGCCCTGCAAAACCGTGGTGAAGAGTTCAGCCTTGATCCCGCACATTCCAACTGCCTGGCACCCGGCAAGAAAACCTTCCACACCATCATCCCGGGCTTCCTGAGCAAGGACGGCGTAGCCATGGGGCCGTTCGGCGTGATGGGCGGCTACATGCAACCCCAGGGACATGTGCAGATGGTCATGAACCTCGTGGATTTCGGCCTCAACCCGCAAGCAGCGCTGGATGCACCTCGCTGGCAATGGCTGGGCGGCTTGAAAGTCGGCATCGAGCAAAGCGCTTCGCGGGATATGGCCGCAGCACTGGCACGGCGCGGACATGAGGTGCAGGTGGCGTGCGACCTGACCAGCTACGGGCGCGGGCAGATTATCCTGCGCGATCCCGAAACCGGCGTGTTATGTGGAGGCACCGAGCCGAGAACGGATGCGCATATCGCCGTTTATTGAGGGCCGTCAGTCATAAGTCGGGGGAGGGCGAGCGGGGGTGATCTACACTTTTGATGGCTGAGCATTGCACGGAGGTCATCATGAACAGCTTGTCTTCCCTTGGTCTGTGCGCCGCGCTGTCGATTGCCGCCACGCCGGCGTGGGCCGAAACGGTGGTCCCGATGCAGGGCCAGACGTCGCAACAAACCCAGCTGGATATCGACGCCTGCCACAACGTCGCCGCCAGCCAGACTTCAACGACGCCGCCGGCATCCGGTGGGCGCCTGAAAGGTGCGGCAGTCGGTGCCGCTGCCGGAGCCGCTGGGGCTCAGGTTCGCGGGCGTCAGCACGATGAGTTTTATGACCGTGTGGATGACGACGTGAAGCAGGATTATCGGCAGAACCGCGCGAAAGAGACGGCCGCCGCGGGTGCGGTGGTGGGTGCATCGCGTCAACGCCAGGAACGCCGGGCGCAGCAGAAAACCGCCGCGTCCACCAGTTCGACGGCCTATACCAGTTGCCTGCAAGGCAAGGGGTATCAGGTTAATCCCTGAACACGTTTTGGTGGTCGCTGATCCAGCAGATAAACCATCAGGCACGCATACAGTGTCACCAGAATAAACAGCCCCATGCGCACGGCGAAAGCCGTGTAGACGTCCTTGCCCGCGAGGCTGTCCTGCACCGACTGACCGAGCAGGATAATCATCGTGATCAGGGTGTTCAGCCAGAATCCCGGGCTCAAGCGGGTAGGGCTCAGAGCGTAGAGCTTGCGTGCCAGGATCAGACCGAACAGCAGCATCCACAGGAAAAACATCCACAGGTGCACAAACAGGCTGAGCGCACTCCAGAACATCACCGCCAGCACGCCGGCCAGCAGGGTCGAACCGACCAGTTCGCGACCGGCGTTGCGGGCAGTCGTGGAACTCTGCTGACCCAGGCCGACCGCCTTCAGGATGATCGGCAGGTAGCTCGCCGGATCGATCAGTGCCAGCAAAAACGCCGGCAGCACGATCAGGGTTGCACGCAGCGCAACCCGGCTGACTTCTTCCGCCGGTAATAGAGGGGGAGCGGGTGGCGACGGCGCGTTGGGCGGGTCGGGAAACAGCCAGTGACTCACCGTCACCATCATCACGGCGAGGAGCAATCCTTTGACCAACGCACCGATAACCATTGCCGCGAGGTCGAACTCCGCGACACCGGCCGAAGAAATCATGGTCAGGCCGATCACCAGGAAGGTGACGATCAGGTTGTTGCCGCCGCGCAATCCAAAGCGAAACACCAGGAACAGACAGACGCCGATCAGCAGCACGCCGCTGACCGGGTAATAACGCAGGAGCGGAATCAACAACAGGCCGACGCCGGTGGTCAGCATCGCAGCCACGGCCAGCACCAATCCCGCCTTGAGCGGTAGCGGGCGATTGACAGAGGCGAGGAGCAACAGCGCCAACACCGGCGCAATAAACGGAATCGGCAATGCCAGACCGAAACTGGCGGCGAGACACAACGCGGTGCCCATGGCCAGACGCAGTGCGCGCTGCTCCCGGGGCGTGCGCTTAGTAGGCATACGACAGCCAGCTCATCAGGCCGAGAAACAGACGGCCGAGCGGGTTCAACGGATTGCCTTGGGTCGGGAAAGCCATGACTTCAGCCTGGCCGCCGGCACGCATCGCACGGCTGTCGCGTAGCCGCGCTTTGGATTCCTCGGAGAACTCGATGATCACCGGAAATCGCTGGGCCGGACGCAACCAGTCGCGGCTGTTCTGCACACTGGGCAGCGTGCCGGGTGCCGGCGTCTGACCGACACTGACGCCGTAGCCGACACTGCGCACGCGCCCGTCGAACACTTCGCCCGGCAGCGCATCCAGAACGATCGCCACCGGTGTATCGAGCCTGACCAGACCGAGGTTGTTTTCGGTCATGTCGGCACTGATCCACACATCGTGGATGGCGATCAGGGTCATGACCGGACTGCCGACGGCGGCGAACTGCCCGGCATCGGTGCGCAAGTCGGTGATCAAGCCTGCCGAACGTGCGCGAATCTGCGTATTGGCCAGGTCCAGTTCGGCTTTCGACAACGCCGTGGCGGCGCTACGCAGCAGAGCGTTATCTTCGTCGCTGCCACCTTCCTGCTCACGCGCGCGCTGGACTTCGGCACGGGCGGCGGCGACCTGACTGACGGCTTGTTCGCGGTTGGCGCGAGACACTTCGAGCAGGCGCACGGAAATGGTTCCGGGGTCATCGCGATACAGCCCCTCAAGGCGCTGATTGTCCTGGCGCGCCTTGAGCTCATTGGCTTGTGCAGCGCGCAAATTGGCTTGTGCCGAGGCAATGCCGGCGGTGCTGGCGCCGATCTGTCGGCGTGTCGATTCGAGGTCTGCGCGGGCACGGTCGACGGCGATTTGAAACGGCTGGGGATCCACCTCGAACAGAACGTCGCCGGCCTTGACGTCCTGGTTGTTGCGCACGTTGACGCGAATGACCCGACCGGCCACTTCCGCAGCCACCGGAATGACAAAGGCACCCACCCGGGCCTGCTGGGTGTAAGGCGTGAACCGGTCAGCCGCCAGGTACCAGGCCAGGCTCAGGACGATGACCAGCAACACCCATTTGATGCCTTTTTTCGCGGGGTCCGCAGGCGGCTCGGGCGTTTTGGGGGAGGGCGGGGCGGCTTCACTCATGGTCGTTTACCTTTTTGGCTTGCGCAGCTGAGGGCTCATCCAGCAGATCGCCCCAGTCCGTGCGTTGCTCCATTTGCCGGCGCGTCGCCGCATCGATTTTCGGCAGCGCGCTATACCAGCCACCGCCCAGGGCTTTGTACAGGGCGATCACATTGCTCACGGCATTGCTGCGGCTGACCAGGTAATTGTCCTGTTGCTCGAGCAAGGCGCGTTGCGCATCCAGCACCCGCTGGAAGTCTGAGTAACCCTCACGATATTGCGCGCTGGCCAACACCAGCGAGCGTTTGGCGGCGACTTCGGC
Source organism: Pseudomonas migulae (assembly GCF_024169315.1). Taxonomy (NCBI): domain Bacteria; kingdom Pseudomonadati; phylum Pseudomonadota; class Gammaproteobacteria; order Pseudomonadales; family Pseudomonadaceae; genus Pseudomonas; species Pseudomonas migulae. The sequence continues at coordinate 629,633 of NZ_JALJWR010000001.1, forward strand.
CTCACGCAGGATGCGTTCGCGTTCCAGGGATTTGACCAATCCACTGGCAGCGTCATCGGCCTCGCGCGCCGCCTGGCGAACCTTGTCGCGGTAAGCCTCGATCAACTGCTGCAACCGCGCATCCTGGATACGCACGTTGTTGCTGATCTGGCCATGGTCGAACAGGTTCCAGCGCAGGCTGGGGCCGCCGATGAAGTCGAGGCTTCTGGAGGTGCCGTTCAGCGTGTCGGCCGACCAGACGATGCTGCCGAGCAAGGTCAACGACGGGTAGAAATCGGTTTCGGCGACGCCGATCAGCGCCGATTGGGCCGCGACATTGAGTTCGGCCGCGCGCACGTCGGGCCGACGCAGCAGTAGATTGGCGGGCACATCCTGCAGCACGGCGCGGTCTACCAACGGGATCAAACCTTCATTCTCAAGCAACTGCGGCAGCGCGCCGGGTGGCTGGCCGATCAACACAGCCAGCGCATTGCGGGTACGCAGCACCTGGTCTTCGAAGTTGGGAATGGTGCTCAGGGTGCCCAGGTATTGAGTCTTGGCCTGTTGCAGGTCGAGTTCGGCTTGCTGGCCGCTGTTGAACAGCTTTTCGGTGATCTCGAAATTACGCTGTTGCTGTTTGGCGTTTTCCCTCGCAACGCGCAAACGCGCCTCGGTGGTACGCAACGAAAAGTAGGTGTCCGCCACTTGGGCACGCAGCAGGACGAGCACATCTTCATAGTTGGCTTGCGCGGCGAAGTAACCGGCATCGGCGGATTCGATGGCACGACTGAAGCGCCCCCAGAAATCCAGCTCCCAGCCAATGTCGAACGCTGCGCTGTGTTGCCAGAAATGGCTGTCCTGCGGATTGCTCCCACCGGACTGCCTGCGGTTGAAGTACAGACTGTCGACGCTGGCTTGCTGCAATTGCGGGTAGCGTCCGCTTTGAGCGATCCCCAGTTGGGCCCGGGCCTCCATCACGCGCAGACCGGCAATCCTCAGATCTGAATTGTGGGCATCCGCCTCGGCGATCAGACGATCGAGCACCGGATCGCCGAAGACTTGCCACCACTGCCGCAGATCAGGATGCAGGTCGCGCTGGCTGGATTGCTCAAGGGCAGGGGAGTTCCAGTGGTCAATCCATGCTTGCTTCGGTGACTGAAAATCCGGCCCCAGGCGCACGCAGCCACTCAAGCCGAGCACACCCAGCAGGAGCAGTTGGCTTGATCGCGTCAAATGCATGCATGTTTTCCAGTCCATTAAGTTCACAGGAGCATAGACGCCCTGATGATCAACTGACTGCTAAGCTTTTCAAGCGTCATCACATTCAATATGACCCGTCAAAAAGGAACGACAGCCATGAATGCACCGCACACCGCTGGATGGCGCTTCAAACTGGGCATCGCGATCATATGCCTGATGCTCGGCTCATGGCTGATGGTGCCCATCGTGGCGGCAGCGGGCATGTCGGGTTCGAGGATCGCGGCGCTGACAGGCGTTCTGTTTATCAGTAACAAGGTGCTGCTGATTATCGTCATCGCGGTCATGGGCAAGGCGGGGTTTCAGCAGCTCAAAAGCAGCTTGTTTGGCTACGTGTCTGCACTGGCACCGACAACCGACACCGAAGTTGGGCCGTGGCGCCATCGGATCGGCGTCGTGATGTTTTGTTTGCCGCTGTTCTCGGCTTTTCTCGAGCCTTATGTGGACAGTATCTGGCCGGGACTTCGGCCGAATATCTGGCAGCTGCAGTTGTTGGGCGACCTGATGTTGATCGGCAGCTTTTTTGTACTGGGGGGAAATTTCTGGGAAAAAGTGCGTGCGTTGTTCATTCGGACGGCGAGGGTCGTGAACACAAGCGCAGTGTGATTATTGATTAACTTAACTAAAGGGCTATTTAGTATAGCTATTTGCCATCATGATATCTGGAGCAACAATTGCGGCTAAACAGTGAAGCAATAGTGACGGCGCTTAACCTGGAACCACACGTCGAAGGTGGCTACTACCGCAGAACTTTTCAGGCTGACCAGCAACCTCTGGTCGAGACGCTCGGCGGTCCACGGTATGCGATGACGTCCATCTATTACCTGTTGACCACAGATTCACCGATCGGCCAGTTTCACTTTAACCAATCGGACATCATGCATTACTACCATCTGGGCGACGCCATTCAGTACAGCCTGATTTTTCCGGACGGCGAACTGAGAACTGTCGTGATGGGCAGCAACGTCATCGCTGGAGAATTGCTGCAGCTGCACGCACCGGGTGGCATCTGGAAAGCTTCGCAGCTTGTGAATGGCTCAGCGGGATTTGGTTTGATCAGTGAGGCCGTATCGCCAGGGTTTGATTTTGCAGATATGCAGATGGGTGACAGACAAAAGCTGTGCGAGGCGTTTCCTGAGCATTCGACATTGATTGAGCAGCTGAAGGGAGAAATCAGCTGCGCCAAATCCGCGTGCAACGGGGCTAACCTTGAAATACCTTGTTACGTGTAATGTATATTATGTTAAACGACAGGTCATGTCATAGATGTTCATGAGCTGTCTAAGCCGCTGATTCGACAAATCCGTTTCTGACGTCCACTCTCTCAACGGGCCATGTCCTTCGTGTTCATGGCGAGTCATTCAATGTGGTGGCTGCCGATGAAGCTGATTCAATGCCGTTTCTCTTCAGGTCAGCGTGTTCCGCTGCTCGTGAACGCTGGTAACGCGGAGCCGTTGCCCATACTCGTTCCGTTCATCTACGTCCAACTCAGACTCAGGCACCGGGCTTACAATACGGCGGCGGCACATCTGCGCGCGATCCAGGCTTTCTATATCTATGCTAAAAGCCGTGACCTCAATATTGATGACGCCATCTTGGCCTGCCAATTCGAATCGATTTTGGCTTTACTGGACGGTTACGCCATTTGGCTCCAAAGCGGCCGTCAAGCCGACAACCTGGTCGCCCGAATCGGCAAAGCTGAAACTGCACCTTTTCCGTATATCGATCCGCGTACTCGTGACCAGTACCTGCGTTTGCTGAAGCTATACCTGTCCTGGTGTGTCACCCGATACATCCCGCGCGCTCGTCAAAATTCAACCACCCTGGCTAACATCGAGGTTGTATTTGCAGATGTCGCCGACGTCATTGAGCGGCGCTTTGAGAGCCATATCACCAACGTTCGGCAGGACCGCGCTCGTTACCGCAGCCTGACGGATACGCAACTCCAGATCATTCGCACATTGATTCGCCCCGGCGCTACGGAGAATCCGTTCCCGGAAAGGCTGCAGCTGCGCAATTGGCTAATGATTGAATTACTACTGGAGACCGGTATGCGCCGAGGGGAGCTTCTCAAGCTCTACACCACCGATGTCAATGAGGGTTCTCAGCATGCCTATGTCAGCATCAATGACCGCGAACATGATCCCGGCGACCCGCGCGCTGAAGAGCCTGCGCTGAAAACACACGGACGGACAGTAGGTATCTCGGCGCAGTTGTATGAGGTCTACGAGCGTTATATCCAGGGCGAGCGACGCCCCCTGCGTAATGGCAAACCAATGAAATTGCTGTACCACTATTTGTTCATCTCTGACCGAGGTCGCCCGCTGTCGATCCGCGCGTTGTCTAACGTCCTTGATCGGCTGTTTCTGACCATTGAACTGGCTCATCCGGGGTTGTTGCCTACACTTTCCGCGCATGACTTTCGCCACACCTTTGCCGATCGGTTTTTGGCTTACCTTGTCGAGAAGCGTGGGTATGACCTCGAGCGGGCCACAGACGAACTCCGGCGAGTCTGCGGTTGGTCCGACACTTCGACGATGCCACGCCGTTATGCAAGTCGTTATCTAGCCGAGTCGGCTAACCTCCACAACGCCCAGCGTGCTTCGGCAGCCTGGAGCCGACTTGACAGTTAAGGAGGTTCGCCGTGACCAAATCAGCCGATCAAGAACACGCTTCACCCTCCTCCTCTTTTCCGACCTACGCGTTCGAGGGCCCGGCTCAGGTTGCGATTCGAACTCGCACCACTGACCAGCCACGATACGTCGATACCCGGCTGCCGGTGTGGACGTGGTACGACGGTGGACTCGCGATGAAAATCGATTGGGCTGCACTCCAATTGAATTCGGAGCTAATAGAAATAGGCAAAGGTTTTATGGCCTATGCACTTGAGAAATATGCTCCTCGAACCGCGGTAATGTTCGCAGATACCCTACGCTTTTTATCTAGTACAAATCTCGCGACCGGACTTCCTTGGGACACCCATCAGCTGGTCACTGCTCTCGAGGAACTCAAAAAAACGAGGGCAGTACTTATAGGATTTCGAAGGCTTTACCGATGGGCAATGGATAGAGGAATCAATGGCTTCGATCCAATCACCTACTTAAAAATCAAGGATGTGAAATCAGATCGAGTTGACCCGCATGCGCGAATTTTTCTCTCGCAGTCCGGATTAGACCTTGATGAAGAGGTTCGATTACTCAAGCGAATTGAGCGTGATATTCAAGTGCAAAACTGGAATGAATTCCAGCTAAACATAATGCTTAACTTATGTTTCGAGTTGGGCCCTCGCTCGATCCAACTTCACTCGCTCGACATTGAAGATTTTGAGTTCATTGAAAGCGCTGATTTTGAGAAGTACTACACCCTCTGGCTACCCATGGCCAAAAAGGTCGGTCAACGCAGACCTGAACGACGACCTCGTAAACTAACCACGAGACTGGGTGAAAAAATTTCAGAGCATATTTCTATAGTTCAACGACGCTTTGGCAGGGGCTGTAAACCATTATTTGTAAACCTCAAAGGAAGGCGCCTCTCGGTGTCCGAAATAATTGCGTGCCTTAAACAGGAGCTCCGTGAAGCAGGAATAGATAAACCAAACCAGGTAACGATGCTGCTGCGTCATCACCTCGGCCAAGGTCTGGCGGACCAAGGAACGCCAGCAGACATGATTGCCGAACTGCTCGGCCACAATAGCACTGTTGCTGCGCGTGCCTACGTAACGGCAACCCCCAACATTGCCCGGATCAAAGAGAAAGCACTGGGAAAGAGCCCGGCCTATCAACGCATCATGCGCAGCTTATTAACTGGCGAAATCGTCCAACGCCGCGATACTGTGCCGGAAAGGGCCATACGCGGCGTCATCGATACGCAGTACATAGGAGAGATTGGTGCCTGTGCACTGCCGGTTCACACGCACTGCCCCTACAATCCCGTCTTCGCCTGCTACACCTGCAAGAAATTTCACCCCTTTGCTGACGGTCGCCATGAGCAAGTGAAAGAGGCGTTGCAACGGGAAGCGCAACGGTTCATTGATATGGCAGAACAAGTCGGTGACCTCATTCACAACCGGCCCCTCGCCCAGCATCAGACGACCATCCTGGCGGTAAGCGCTACGATCGAGCGCTGCCGGCAGCACACGGAGGACGCCGCAGATGACGCCCTCTAAGGCAAGGCAAAGTCTCAAAAGCTTCATTAACCAGGAACAAGCGATATTTCATACATTGCCAATTACAACGTCGTGGGGGTCAACGCTATGGTCGGTCGAGCGCTGGTTGCCTCAACGCGTGAAGCAACAGTCCATAACCTTTGAAACTCACCGACAATCGCTTGAAAAGAATGGCTATTCTGTTCCTCCTAAAGCTGCCCTCCCGTTGGATTTTCAGGATTTTTGCAAGGCATTAATCGTATATCTGCAACGCACCCGGAGCCTGAAGTTTTCGATGGTCGCGGCCTACAATATTGCAATACGCCGGCTTTATAATCCGTTGTTTGAACGACGCGTATCCGACCCTACACAGTTGACGCGGGGGGATTTTGACCGCGTCGTAGGATTTCTTCGCGAAAGTGGCTACAAGAACCTTTACGACGCGATCTCTCATCTTCAGGTGATAGCGGATACGATCGATAAACTGCAATTAACCGAGACCGCCATCCACTTTGTACATGATGTAAAACCAGAAAGTAGCCGCAACGAGTACATCTCATTGCACGATCCTGATCGTGCGGTAAAACAGCGTAAATCAGATCGTAGATTGCCCTCTCGTGAGGCGATGGAAGCATATGCCCTATGTTCGAATAACCCGCTCAGCGACGGCGAAGAAATTTTGCTGCGCGTGATCGATTTATTGATTGCGACTGGACAACGAGGTAACGAAGTAGCAGTCATCCCCTATGATTGTTGGGTCGAGAGGCCGATCAAAGGGAGCACAGGAGAAGCCGTTGTAGATGCCAACGGTAAACCTCTGGTCGAATGCGGAATTAGGTACTTTGCGGAAAAGCAATTTCAATCCCGTGTTCATTGGCTCGCTGAAACTGACATTCCATTGGCGAGGCGCGCTGTTGAACGGTTAAAAGCCTTAACTATCGACCAACGCCAGATAGCGCTGTGGCAAGAAAAAATCCAGGTCGTATTTGGGAGCACTTGCCAAATACAATTTTGCCAGAAAATGAAGTCATGAAGTGGTTAGGCTTTCTCAACTTCAGAAACCTGGGACTTTACTTGGATCGCAACGGAGTGCATCCCGTGGGTTGGTCGGATGAAGGTGATGAAGAATATTGCTGTTATTCTGCCGGAGAGATTGAATCACTCATTGTGCCAAAACTCAGGAATCATGTGGCCTTAGCAGCAGCTGAAAGCCTTGGGCAAAAAGTGATACTTAGGACTAGCGAAACATTGGCCATTGCCTTCGACGGTCAATTTCGCTGCGGCGGCCGTGAGGCGAATGTTTTTCGCGCAGTTCCGCGCCGAGTTACTCTGGAGGATATCAATCGGGCGCTTGGTGCTGACCCAGCATATCCATCAATCTTCTCCCGCCGATCATTCGTTGAGCCCGATGGAAATCCGATTCGGTTAACCAGTCACCAACCTCGACATTGGCGAAACACTATCTACCATCTGACCGGTATGAGTGATGTTCAGCAAGCATTGGCCTTAGGGCGAAAACGCCTCGACCAGAATGTCTACTACCAACACACAAGCATTGAGGAAAACACTGCTGCGCATCACGAGTTCTTGGCGTTCAATAGCCATCACGAGCGCATCGATTTTCTGCATACAGGCATAAGAGATAAACGCATTCAGGGCGCGTTAACCGACAGTTACCATGCGTTGCTGTCAGATAAAGGCACGACAACTGCAGAAGCATTCCTCACCGTACACGCCACGGCGCTACACGTAACACCCTTCGGAGGTTGCATTCACGATTTCTCCCAAGCGCCCTGCCCTAAGCATCTTCAGTGCTGGAATGGCTGCTCGCATCTCCATCTGATGGGCACTCCATCGGAGCGGGCCAACCTTGAGAAACAAGCCGAGAATTTGACCACGGCAATCACCATCATGCGCGATGCCGGCGCCGGAGAGGCAGGTAGCGATGTATGGCTGATGGACCAGGAAGACAAGCTCAACAATTTAAAATCCGTCCTCGCACGCGATACCAATGTAGGTGTGCAACGCGTATTTCCGAAGGGGCATCCAATGACGATTGCGGACACGGACAAACGGCACAGCTCTGTTTCAGATGATTAGAGGTGACCATGGCTCATCGACAGACCTTGAGAGGCGGGACCTTGGATGAGGCGATCGACGCCCTCCTCGCCCAAATGATTAGCTTAGGACTAGAGAACGCGCCTATTTCACGCCCCGAAGTGCAGCGTCGATTGGGCCTGACTAGCCGAGCTACCTTAGTGGGGGACCGTGGGAGGCGAATCGAGTCCGCCCGTATCGTACAACTCAAGGAGAGTGGGAGAGATCCAGACGGTGCCCGCCGCCGAAGAAGCCTCGAAGAACGTATTGCTAATCTGCAGGCGGAGAATGCCGACTTGATAAAGCAGCGAGACCAGCTCTATGAAGCACTGTCGGCAATTGCGCACAACTGCCTGCTGAAAGGATTGGATGTCGAAAACATACTGACTCCATTGCGAAAGCGGTAAGTGGCAGAAAGGTTGCCAAAGCCGCCAACTGACGCAGCGGGCAGGCAAGATTGCCTAACCGCTAGCGCGTCGAAGATGCAGTTAACCTTTCGAGCGTGTTGGTCTCATGCTCGCCGAGATGCCGGTGTAGCCGAAAAAATGATACGAGGATTTTGCAAATCGGATGTGCTGGACCCCAAGGCCTCAGTGTAGATATGCCCTCCCTCCAGACTATACACGTAGGCCGCCTCCTCACTGAGGTCATCCACCATTTCGCGCACCTCTAACAGCCTCTCCATCTTCCACCCATCACTTCGGTTGAGATAAGCCGGTGAAACCAACTGGATATCCAACAGCCAGATGTCTGATCCTTGTTCATTAAGTAACTGCTCAAGCGCTGAAATGCTGGGAAGCATAACCATGCAAGTCAATGCTTCACTGCTTTGTTGTCGACCTACTCTGACGTAAAACCAGGGGCAATGAGTGGTCTGCTCAACGTACTGCCAGTACTGGGTAGACTCATCACCCAAGTACGCGTCGAGGAAAATCTCTGCTGGTTTGTGAGTGATGAACATAGCGCCATTCCAAAAGTGAACACTATAGATTGTAGCCCTATAGAGCTCAAAAAGGCTTCATCGTTCCTTTTGCGAGGTCGGCAATATGGAACTGAAACAGGCATTTGGCGCGGCCCTGAAAAAGCTGCGATCGGAGAGGAAGCTTTCCCAGGAAGATTTCTCTGACGTCAGTAGTCGTACCTATCTCAGCACCCTAGAGCGCGGTCTGAAGAGCCCTACGATCGAGAAGGTAGATGATCTGGCAACTGTAATGGGCGTTCATCCGCTGACCATACTCGTAGGCTGTTATCTGATTCAGGACAATCCGATCACCCTCGACGAACTGTTTTCCCTAATTCGAACGGAACTGCCAAGCGAGATGCAATGAACATCTTATGGATCAAGTTTCATAAGCAAAGGGGATCAACGGAAGACTGTGGATTGTAAGGCTTGTGCTAGCATCCAATTTGATCCGAAGATCGAGGTCAGCAACGATGGAGCACCCAGTTCAGCCGGAAAATAGCCTCTCTGAGATTTTGGAAGGCAAGCAGAAACGCCGTGATGCGTTAATGCTTGCTGTTAGCCTTGCGTCGCCGTCTGAGTTAGAAGCGCCTGCTCAGCGTTTGAAAGAAGCCATGAAAAAACCTGCTGCATCGCGCCGTCAACGCATTCCCCCACCAGAGTTCGCCCGATAGGCGATGGGATCGAGGCACGCATATGGTCGCTTGTCCCAACCCCAGATGGGGTTACAGCCGTTGAAAGCCAATGGCCAAGTAGAGGCCCTGTTACGGTGGCCCGAGTAAGGAACAGATTCTTGGGCCGGCCGCTGAAGAGAACCTCAGAAACTCCACTTAGCTGAATTTTCTCATCTGGATAAACCCCAACGCGCCCTTGGCAAATGGCAGTAGCTCCGCAGCATTGATCTCCACTCTGGTATAGCCCCCAGAGGTGTCATGGTGAAATGCCGCAGCGAACTCGTTAAAGCTGACCAACTCAGCATGAAGAGGATGCAACAGTGCCAGGGGATTTGGGGCGACCGCCCCTTTGACCTGGCCCAGCATGTCGCCCACCGTCTGCCCTTCAGCGAACTTTTTTGGAAAACATCGATGCAGGTGCCCCTCAACCAGTAAACGCAAGGCTTTGGCCACTTCGAGCAAGCTGACGGTAGTATCTCCATCGATGAATCGCTCAACGAGTTGGTAATGCTTGTAGTATTCCGAGGAGCAATAGTCATCTAGATCGAAATCATCCAGTCGACTGTAATCATCCGCATCCCGATGAAGGGAAAGCTCTCCTATCTTTCCAAGCTTTTTACGCGCTACACGCCGTTTGACCTCACGTAGAAAGTGCGCATCGTGGCCCAAAGCGATGACCTGTGAGCATTGGTTGACCATCTGTAGCACTGCTTCAACCGTGTTATGACGGCGATGCTTATCCAAGCTGGTAAAAACGTCGTCAAGTACTACCGTAGCACCGGATCGATTGGCGTCGGCGAACAGTCGGGCAAGGAAGAAAGCAAACGCCAACGTCCTTTTGTCCCCTTCGCTCAAAGCCGAATGGAACGACAAGTCCCCTCCTACGCCGGGGCCAACGATGACAGTGGCGCCTCTCACCTTCAGCGCATATTCAGAGCGCAAGCCCCCACCTCTATAGGTGGGGGCCAATGCCTGGATCTCGAAAGGGGCCGCGAATTTACGAAGCCAATTGTTAATGGATATTTGAAAATCCTTCAGCGTTTGCCCCATCAACCTGTCTAGCTCAGTACGAGAAGTATCTCTTGCGGCCTCTGCGGATTTCAGCTTCGTCTTTGCAGTGGCCAGCTCTGCAACAAGAGCTACAACCGGAGTATCAAACCTTGTCCTGCCGAGCATGAGCGAGGATCGAGATGCCTCAAGTCCCGAAATATCGGGTTTAGCCAGCTTCGCCTTATATTCAGCAATCTCATCATTGAGCTTGACTATTTGCTGGTTGAAGTCAGTTGCAATCTGGGCAAGTTCATTCAAACGCTCTACCACTTTCAGGAACGGCGCGGAATCGAGTGCAGTTAGCGGATCGCCTTCCTTTTGACTGACAATTGCAAGCAAGTCTGCCTCAACCTCGCCGAGCACTTGCCAAGCAGCCACATTGTCGAGAACAGGAATATCGGCGATTCCTAGGCTTTCGGCCCACACGCTTCGAAGGCCCTGATTATATTCGTTGGCAGCACTCCACCCTCCAAGCTTCTTATCACCCAACCTCTGCAGCACAGTCTGACGAAGCGCGGCAATGCGGCGCTGGTATTCGGAGTAGGAGCCGTCGAAGTACAATTTGTAAGCCTTGAGCAAACTCAGCTCATTCGTTTCCTGGCCGCAAAACGGACATTCATCTTCTGGAAGGTGCTGGAGCCCCTCGGCAACCCACCGCTCGGTTGCTGGCCCCTTGTGTTTGGTAAAATGGGCTTTTGCTGTTTGTTCTGCGTTGACTGAAATACTCTCGAAGGAGCCTTCCAGAAGGCTGGGCAGACCTTCAAAATTAAACGCTGGTATATCCACCATCTTGAATGCTGGACGGCTCATTATCTGTTGGGATGCCCGAGCTTCGTTCAGTTGCCTGTCGGTCTCAACAATCTGGGCGTCGACATCTTTAATTGGCTTGAGCTTGGTAAATTGGCTGACCGAGAAATTACCTCTGTACCCCTGCAATGCCCCCTCGGCGGCGGCGACTTTCGCAGTACAGTCCCGCACTGTCGCGGACTCGGTGTCGAATTTCGTCCGTTGGGCTACAGCCGCGTCGCCAAGGGCCAGATTGAGTAGCGCCTCCCGTTGCTCAGGAAGAACACCAGCAGTTGCGTATACATTGCGATCTACGAAAGCCTGGTTGAACACGTGAAGGTTCGGTTGCTGCCCCTTCCAGGAGGCACCATCGAATTCAGTGCTGAAGGGAGGTGATCCGCCCCCGGTACGGAATCGGAAATGGACTTTCTGTGAGGTCAGTGCGCCAATTGTTTTGCGGTCGATCAGATCCTGAGCGTCGAAGGTAGAACACGCCAGCAGGATCGATGACAGTGTCGACTTTCCACGGGCGTTATCGGCGTAAATAAGGCTGACTTTTTCCAAATCTATGGGCTTAGTGATCCCTTTTTTGATAACACCGACGTTATCGATACAGACGATTTTCTCGAGCATGCGAATCCGATTCCCCTATGACTGTCCCTATTTTCAGCGTCCAAGATGGCTATAGCATCATTGGCTGGCAGGCCGCTTAGCTACTCCATCGATCGGACCATTTGCCGGACTGACCTGCCCGCACCTGATTGACGAATGCCATAAAATCACGGTTATCCAACTCTCGTTGGTATAGCGTCTGTAGCTCTATCGATAGAGCGCTCGACAGTTTCAGCACCTCATCAGCCCAAAGCTTATTGATTTCCTTACTGAACACTGCGTCCAAGTCTACACGCAGCGAAGTGATATCAATCTGGTCTAGTTTTTCATCCAAAGACATGGCATCGCGCTCATGACGGTGGAGGTTGCCCTCCTCGTCTTCATCCCACTCAACGTCGCTGTCCGAGAAGCGATTATTCAGTAATTCTTCATTTACGTTACCGTCATTGTCGATCGCGCCAAACATGTAGTGTTGCGAATAATCCGGTGACTGGATAATGGAATGAATTATGTTATTTCGTTGTTTTTGCACGAACTCGTCCAATGACTCTAGGTCATGGCTGCGTGCGACTTTCCGAATACCTTCAATGAGGCACTCGTCGCTGCCGTCGGGTAGCACTAAGGGCTGCTCATCGTCCAGTTTACGTTGCAAGGCGACTTTGCCAGGAAAATCCTCTCCCAGCCTTGAGATGATGCGTTTTAGTTCCGCGAGCGGATTTGCCTGTTTGAACCAGGAAAAATCTGTTTCAGGCAGCAGCAGTTCCTTCAATTCGTCCAAGCGTAGCTTAGGGGCCCGCTCCTGCACGATAGCAGCCACTAGTTTGCAAGTCTCAGCGGCAGACGTCTCATTGAACTCGACCGCCATGAGTGAAGGTTTTTGCTGGAGAAATGCTTCCAGTAGGCTGCCCGTCGTGATGTTTTCAATGATCCGTGCAAGTTTTGCGTTGTGCACAAACCGCTTGATAAGCTCTTACGCCAGTGTTCGGTCTTGATGCTCCGAGGTAATTCGGACGCAAAGTTGATGATCAGCGAGCACCTTGCACAACAAGGTATTGACCCACGCCAAATCCGTGTCTTCAACCTTAAGGATGACCTCGTGGAAACGGTTGAAGTATTTTTTCGACGAGTTTGCGCCCTCGAAATACGGCTCGGCACCGTTGGAAAGGTTTTGCGACCCCAGATAGGCGATGCCATCGTGGCTCAATAATTTGATGTGGCACGCAGCATGGAGATAGAGGTCTGACGTCGGCAGTTGGCGAGCGATTGCCATGACCGTCTCGGTCATTACCCCTGCTTGCGTGTCATCCAGCTCAGCTACCCCAGCCAGACCGAGCAGGATCTTGGCAGGTGAGCCTGCGGCGCGCTTTAGATATTCTTGGTCTACATACCGGAACAGTGATTGCAAACCAGTCGCTGCGCCGTAAGTGATGATCTTTAGATCAGTGAGGGACGAGCGCTGCTTTCTATGTTCATAAGCCCCCTCGCCATAATGCCGGTGGTTTAACGTAGTGTTGAAGCTGGCCAATTCGTCCATAAAAAGCTCGAGATCCAATGATGCGTTACTGTCTCCTGCCTCACCGCTTAGAGCAACCCCCGGCGCAGCCTATGTGCTGCGAATGACGGTGCCAGCGCAGCCTTCGGCACCGGCTCCGCAGAGTAACGCTGTGATGTGGCAAACGTACCGCACAGGCTGGGCGACAGGCACGCCTCCCAGAACTCGTAACAGTTTCGACCTGGTACCGGGTGATCCTCAATATCAGCGGTAGCTATCACGCCCTTCAGCGCCGCCGTTCATAGCATTCGAAGTTTGAGGCGTCGCACCCAACTGGAGAACTACCAGCCCGGGCGGCATTTCACCACGCCCTGAGCGCGTCGACACAAAGTCAGCTGGACAATAGCGGTCTGGATCGCACGACGCTCAAGGGACAAGTTCCTCGCCGTCGTATCTCCAAACATTCAACAACTGGGAACAGAACTGTGAGTGTTGGCGCTGATCGCGGGCGACTTACCCAAGGTTCATAGTCATCTCGCCACAATGCAAAAAAGCATCGCACTGCATGACTTGCCGATCTGGCGCCAACTCACCCGATGCTTCGAAAGCATTCTTCTGATTCGCCAGGATGAACCAGAGGTGGGTTTGCGCCGGCTGAGTGAAACAATGAGCGAAATGGACCAGCAAGGCGCCAGTCCGTTTTATAGCCTGCTGCGTTGCGAAGGTGTGCAAGGGATGGCGATGCTGGGCTTGAACCAGCAGGCCCTGGAGACGATCGATGAAACCATACGTATTGCCTCGTCACGTGATGAACGATGGTTTCTACCGGAACTGCTGAGAGTCAAGGGACAACTGCTGCTCAAAGACGCTACACCGTCATCACGCAACTATGTGAATGAACTGCTGAATCAAGCGTTGATACAGGCCGACAACCAGGGCGCCGGGTTTTGGCGTGCCCGTATTGCTTTCGATCTGGCACAGTCATTAGCGGTGACACGCGCGTAGGTCTGCCTGTCTGCCTCTAGAGGCTATACCCCGTCAAAAATTGCCCATCCTTGCTGGCGAGAAACAGCACATAGCCCGGCATGCCGACGACCCCGGCTAGCGAAGCAAAGTTGATCACCCCGCTGGCCTTGATGTTCTCTCGGTGGAAAATTGTTGGCATTGCGAAGCCCTCGTAGCTATTCATCCTTATCACACTCTCGTAAGTCATCCTTATCACGCTCCCGTAAGAGCCAGCAGACGATGCCGAGCACCAAGGTGGCAAATCCTAGTGCGGCAATGGTGAGCGCAGGCGTAGCGGCAGAATCGAGAATAACGAACTTCCGGCTGAGCGCCAGCAAGGCGATCAACAGCACTGTGCGAACCTGAACGATGCTGTTGCGTCGTAGGGCCGGGCGCACAATCGAATGCTTAAACTCCAGGGCTATCAGCACGGTGAAGATTGAGCCAAAGAGGGCCTGGAAAACATCGTGATCTAGAGGGTCAATCGCACCACCGATCACCAACGGCACAACCCTGCGACAGAGCTGCAGTAGCGCCATCAAAATCACAGACGCGATAATGAGACTGAGCGCTATAACAACCAATTGTTCGAAACGTTCGTAAGCATTCATCAGCGTCCACTGAAGTCTGAAATTTTTCAGCGTCGAGTTGCGCTCACGCCTTTCAGAATCAGGCTTTGACACGATAACCCTCCACACTTGCGTCTTCAGTCCGCCGGGCTCGTCCAGGCATTTGAGGATTCAGTACACCACTGCACGTCGTGATCAACAGGCCTGCTCCCAGGTTACGTGAGTGTGCTGGGGCTAAGTCCCGGTCTCCGCAGTAGGTGCCAGATCATCTGGCTGGTCTGGCGGACTACTCTTTCCGGAGGTCTTTGGCGCATCCACCTCCACTTTATTGAAGACCACTTCCCTACGTTCCGTGTCGTAACCCAACTCAACACTGTCGCAGGCTTGCAGCTTGCCAGCGAGCATTTCCTTCGCAAGCCGCGTTTCGACGGCCTGGCGAATCTGACGTTTCAACTCGCGCGCGCCAAACTCAGGCTGATAACCAACATCCGCCAGATGATCGATGAGTGAACCATCAATTTTCACGGTGATGTTCTGTGCCGCTGCAGTTCGAATGACCCGATCAAGCTGAATGCTCACAATCGATCGGATGTTGTCACGGGTAAGGGCATGGAACACGATGATGTCATCAATACGGTTCAGGAATTCGGGACGAAAATGCCCTTTCAGGACGCCCATTAATTCATCACGTAACGCTTTATCCGTAAGGCGTTCATCTTCGGGGCGCTCAAGATTCTCCATGATCACGGGAGAGCCCAAGTTGCTGGTGGCAATGATGATCGTGTTGCTGAAGTCCACGACACGTCCCTTGCCGTCCGTGAGACGCCCATCGTCGAATACCTGCAGCAATACGTTGCTCACATCGGGATGCGCCTTTTCGATCTCGTCGAGCAGAATCACACTGTAGGGCTTGCGGCGGACACGCTCTGTCAACTGACCGCCTTCGTCATATCCCACATAACCGGGTGGCGCGCCGATCAAACGAGCAACCGCATGCCGCTCCATGTACTCCGACATATCAATACGAATGATCGATTGCTCGTCACCAAACACCGTTTCCGCCAACGCTTTGGCAAGTTCAGTTTTGCCAACGCCCGTAGGGCCAAGAAAGAGAAACGTGGCAATAGGTCTGTTCGCCTGACCAAGGCCGGCTCGAGACAAACGAACGGCATCGCTGACCGCGAGAACAGCGTCTTCCTGTCCAACCAGCCGCTCACGCAACGTGTCTTCCATATTCAACAGTTTTTGACGCTCTTCCTGCGTAAGCTCGGTCACAGGAATACCGGTGAGACGGGACAGCACCTCGGCAATTGATTCCAGGGTCACCTCAAGGGTTTCGGAACCTGTCTTGCGCTGCCAGGCTTCTGTTTCCTCTCCCAGTTGCGCTTGTTTTTGACCAATGCGTTCTTCGAAGCCTTTGGATTCATCAAAACGTTTACGGGAAGATGCATAGTCCTGTTCACGTTTAAGTTGCGTGATTTCGGCTTCCAGCTCCTGGATGCCAGCCGGCCTTGAGGAGGAACTGATTCGAACACGGGCCGCGGCCTGATCGATCAGGTCAATGGCTTTATCCGGTAGATAGCGCGAGGTGATGTAACGATCCGACAGCTCAGCTGCCGCCACAAATGCTTCATCGGCGAATGTGACCTGGTGATGAGCCTCAAGCTTATCGCGCAGCCCACGCAAGATAATGATGGTCTGTTCGACGGTGGGCTCGGATATCAGCACAGGCTGAAAACGTCGTTCAAGCGCTGCGTCTTTTTCGATGTGCTTTTGATACTCATTGAGTGTCGTCGCACCGATCAAACTAAGCTCCCCGCGTGCCAATGCGGGTTTCAGTACGTTGGCAATATCCAGGCCGCCCTCCTCACCACCCTGCCCCGCGCCAACGATCGTGTGCAACTCGTCAATGAACAGAATAAGCTCCGAGCTTTTTGCGGCGACTTCATCAAGTAGTTGCTTGGCTCGCTCCTCGAATTCACCACGATATTTAGAGCCCGCAACCATTGAGTTCAGATTGATTTCAACAAGCCGCCTGCCACGCAGAATCTCAGGGACATCGCCTTTTACTATTCGTTGTGCAAGCCCTTCAACGATGGCTGTTTTACCGACGCCAGGTTCGCCGATAAGAACCGGATTGTTCTTTCTGCGCCGCGCCAGCACCTCGATGGTATTTTCGATTTCCTGCGCGCGCCCCAGTACGGGATCCAGTTTGCCCTCACGAGCCAGTGACGTCAGGTCGCGACCGAACTTGTCGAGTGTCGGTGTTCCCGTCGGGGTGTCGACTCGCCCATCCTCAGCCCCCTTACCCACCACCTTTACCACCTTCTGCCGCAAGGCTTCAGGCGTTACGCCGTATTTTTTGAGCAATGTCCCGGCGATACTTTCTGGTACGGAGGCAAGCCCTATCAACAAATGCTCTGGGCCAACGTACGAATGTCCTAAATCACGAGATGCCTGGAACGCAAAATTGAAAACTTTCTTTAACCGTGGCGAAATGCTCATCTGGTCCACCGGGGCCTGGGCCTCCGCTGTGCCCCTCTGAGCATGTTGATCGATGTAGCCTTTGATCTCGTCCGGAGAAAGCTTCAGCTCCTTAAGCAACGCCGTACCCACATCGGTATCCGCAAGCACATACAACAAATGCTCAGTATCGAGCTCGCTACGGTTGAGTTCATGGGCTTTCTCACCCGCGCGTTGCAGGATTTCCAGCGTCTGGGAACTGAATGCATCGGTTGCATCGACAGATTCTCGAGGCACTTGCGCAGAGAGCCTGAAGTCATCACCCGCTTGATCCTTTGCTCCGCCCATGCTGTCGAAAAAGCGGGACACACCCCCGCCCAGCAGAGAGTCGAATGGATTCAACATGCTTTGATGGCGTAAGAGTTGACGGTAATCGTGGTCGCAAATGGACATTGTCCTGGCTTGGCCATTTTGCGATACGGTCACTCGCGCTACAGCGGGTCTCGCATTACATATTTCACAGAGAGTAGCCATGATGAGTTGTCTCCAAAGATGGATAACACGGACTCATTCAGATGGGTCTACGGCCCCGTAAACGATGCTCAAGCAACAGGGGCATGAGATCCGCAATACGCTGAGATTGCTCAGGAAGACGATTACGTTGGAGGGAATGGCAGTCTCGGCTGACGACGCCATCCAATAACGATAGTCGGATCTCATCAAAACACGCTATGGGCGACCCAGGATACCGACGAACGACGTCTGATAAATTTGTGCAAAAAAATACCGCCAGTCGTAAACCACCTACTCATCAGCAAATGAGGCTATGGAATCACCAGCGTGATCGAGCAACGCTTCGATGTCGGAATTCGCAGGGGCGAATCGATCAGCAAGGACATGATTGCGGTTCGCACCAAAACCATCGGATAAAAAGCCGCCGAAAATGACAGCAAAAGAACGAGCGCGCGAGGTCTTGCCGGCATTGGAGGAAACGTAGAACGCGTTCAGCGATTACGGCAAGCGCCAACAACGACTATAGTCAATGGTGCGTCAGAGCGAATCCAGCCTTTCCGCTGCCAACCTGGCCTCAATCCAATACCGCGAAGGCACGGCGGATCTCCTCGTGCTTCTTGATGCGGATAGTGAACGTCTCGCAACCGAAGACACTCAGGCTCAGGCCTCAAACGAGGTGTATCGAGGCATCGTCGCCATTTGTAAATCACTTGGCGGTGGATGGAGTTATCCCCCCGGGCAAGTCGTATCCCGCTGAGCAGACCCCAACCGCCCATCTATAAGGGCTCAAGCCATGCACACTTCAGAATTGGATGATGCGAAAGAAACGAATGGCGACCTGGTTCAGGGGCCGCTGCCGGCCGGCACTGTCGCGCCCGACTTCACTCTGTACGCAACCCCTGATCAGCAGTTGTCGCTACGCGAGCTAAAGGGAAATCCCGTGATACTGGCGTTTTATCCCGCAGACTGGACTTCGGTTTGTGGCGACCAACTGACTTTGTACAACCAGTTGCTACCCACATTCAGAGAATACGGTGCGACGCTACTGGGTATCTCAGTTGACAGCGCCTGGTGTCATCAGGCCTTTGCCAAAGATCGAAATTTTCACTTCAGCCTGCTGGCCGATTTCGAGCCCAAAGGGGCTGTGGCGCGGCAGTATGGAGCCTACGAGTCCCACCTGGGGGTTTGTAAGCGGGCGCTGTTCGTGATTGACAAGGAGGGGGTGGTCGCCTGGAGCTACGTCTCCCCGATGGCAATCAATCCGGGGGCGGACGGCATTCTGGATGCGCTGGATGCTCTGGCGAATTCATCACAAAGCACGCCAACCTAAAATTAACAGGTGATCCCATGGCCACTCTCAAAGTCCCGGTAAGTGCCAGCGACCATCGCCAGGGAAGTGCGCATGCCAAGGTCACACTGGTGGAATTTGGCGACTATCAATGTCCCTATTGCGCTGAAGCGTATTGGATAGTCAAGAATCTGCAACAGCATTTTCGCGATGATTTGCTGTTCGTGTTCCGTAATTTTCCACTGACCACTGCTCACCCGCATGCGATGGCTGCAGCTGTCACCGCTGAGTTTGCCGGGAGTCGAGGATTCTTCTGGGAGGCTCACGACGAATTGTATGAAAATCAGGATCGATTAGGCCTGCCGCTGTTTCGGGCCATCGCTCTAAAACATGGCCTCCCCGACGAAGAACTCTATCTTGCCATGCAAGACGGTACCTACGTACCCAAAATAAAATCCGATTTTAATGGCGGCGTACGGAGCGGCGTGAATGGCACCCCAGCGTTTTACATTGACGGGATTCGCTATGACGGGGCTCCAGAGTTCACCGAGATGAGTCAGATGATTGAGCTTTCGTTAATGAGTTGACGAAATCGCTAGATAGTGAAATCGCTTGGCATCACCCACACCGTAGCCGAGGGCGAACGTGCCCCATTGCGCAGCGCACCAGGTTTGCATTCGATGATATTTCAATACGGGAGATTGAAGAATCCACGGTGCTGCCAGCGACAAGCATCGCTCATAAAGCAGCGGCACGAAAATATCAGCCCAGCGAACCGAGGACATAAAAAATGGCGATGTTAATTTTTGACAGTTCGGAAGATTCCATAGTCGAGGCCCATGTCCTGGTCGAGGCGCTGAATGAATGGTTGGCGGAACAGCAGCCCAGTTGCCCGCTAAGGTCCGCCCGTGCGCAATGTTGCTATCGGCCCGATGGCACGCTGGATTCTGTATTGACCGTACTAACAGACGTGGTGGTGGATTAAAGAGGTGCACACGGAGCCAGCAGCGAATGAAATCTTTGAAGTATTATGAAAAGAATCGACACGCCACATGGTTAGAGTTGTTTTTTGACCTGATTTTTGTTGTTGCAATTGGCAAGGTTACGCATACTCTCGGACATCTTCATCACGGCCATTTTGAACAGGAGCAATTATGGACATTTTTACTGCTTTTTGTTCCATTATGGTGGATCTGGTCCAGCCACACGATTTACTCAAATAGGTTTGATACAGACAGTAACCTTCACCGCTTGGCAACTTTATTTTTAATGTTGCTGCTCATTGTGCTGTCTGCACGGATTGGGGAAGAATTGGAAGTAAACTATGCGCTTGTTATTACCTGCTATTTTGGTATACGTGCCATCATCAGTATTATGTACATTTCGTCCATAAATAAATTCGATCATCGTAGTGAATTCTCCTCCAGGCTTGGCTTCGCCCTGTTAGTTAGCGCAGCTGTTAGTCTTTCATCCATTCTTTTTGACCCACCTATGCGTTACCTTGTCGCTTACATTGGGATTTTTCTTGATATTCTGCTCCCTTTATTTTCTTGGGGTAAGCTAAAGCCATTGCCCGCACATACAGAACACTTGGTTGAACGACTAGGTTTACTCACCCTCATCTTATTGGGCGAGTCGGTAATTAGCCTTTCTGGAGGGTTATCTGACATTCAATGGGATCGTTATAATGTGATGGCGGCAATCACCGGATTTATCATGATTTGCAGTATCTGGTGGATATATTTTGATAGCTTTTACTTGTTGAGCAAAAATGAAAGTAGTATGAGTGGACACTCCTTAATCTACTCGCACCTTTTTCTATTTATGGGGCTAGCACTTCTCGCAAATTTGATCAGGCATGCGATCCTGAATGACATTGCGATGCGCGATTTCCAGATTACGTCAATCATCGGCATGGCCTTATTTTTCTTAGGCAAGCAATATGGCTACTTCATAGCGGTACCTAAAATAAGGAAATACATACTACAAAACACCTTGATCGTGTTTTCTCTAGGTGGTTTGGTTATATTCCTACCCCGCGTCGAGTACATATTGGTCGGCCTGACAGCAACCATGATCTGTTATGTTTTACTAAACTTCAGGTATCGTTGAATCTTTAAAGTTGGGCCATATCACGGGTGGATCAGCTATCCGCGCACATCCATACATCCCTACCAACCAAAGCGGGTGTTCGCCTGGAAAGCACGGGGGCAAACACAGCGCTGCGGGAGGCCCGCGCCAAGCGGCAAAAACCTAATCAAAGAAGGCCAGGGTGCGAACTTCGATACTCTCGCGCGGCGGGGCTCCCGGCGGCGTATTGGGGTCCTTGAAGGCGGTATGGGGCGTGAAGCGGGCACGGTCGTCGTGACGTGAGTCATACCCCTTGATCAGCAAGACTTCGTCACGGCGCATGTCCGGAAAATAGTACCAGCGCTGTTGCGGATTGTAGGCCAGGTGGTAGATCTCACCGATACGATCCGGATAGACCAAATCGGTGGCCAGCAGGTCATTGGGGTTGAGCGTCGAGGCGTCCAGCACCGCCAGCGGTGAGCGCTTGACGGGGCCGCTCATCGGGCGCCAGAGGTTAATCTGGGCCACCGAGACCCGTGCGGCGGCCTGATCCTGGCCCAGCACGTCGCGAATACGTTCAGGCCCCGAGCGGTCGGTGTAGTCATTATGCACACGGCTGGCTGGCCCGCGAATATCCCGCCGCTCGGCGTCGCTGCGCCTGGTGTGGTCGAAGATGACGACCCGGCTCGCGCCCGTCAACTCCTTGATCAAGGCCTTGACCTCGTCATAGTAGACGCTTTCCACTGAGGTATCGTCGTAGAGATCGTCGACCACCGTATCCCGCCGATGGAGTTCAAACCCCTGCTTGTCCAGAGAAAGGCTGTCTGCCAACGGACGACCGTTGTGTATCGTGACCTCGCGCTCCTCCTGCTCAGCAAAGTAGTGTGGTTCACTGTTACCGGTCAGAGCCTCGGTATGCACATAGGGCTTCGCATCGTGCTTGACCAGGTAGGTGAGTTTTGTGATGACGTTAGCGGGCATATCAGTTGTGCACTTCAAGTAACACCTCCCGGTCTGCTGAGCGCATCCGGCGTAGTGTCACCGTGGCGGCGCTGTAACTTGCATGTAGACACCTTCAATCTCGATCGTATGCCTTCGAACGGACACTATCAAATGCAGCCCGAGGTGCACGGCACACGACCGATAGAAAAGGACCTCTCTAACCTCGGCATCGACGACCAGCTTGACCATGACTGGCGTGTCGCACTGCGGGTCTGCGCCGATCATGAGCATCCGATATCCCTAAACTTCCCGCACCGCTATCTAGAGAAGCGGAATGCTATAGGTGACAAAAATACGATTCTGATCGACGTTACGAGATGCTTCGCTGTTGGACTTGCCGTTACGCCAGCCGAACCCGACGCCTTTTAGCGCTCCCGACTGAAGGACGTAGTCCAGGCTAATGTCTCTTTCCCATTCCTTTTGGTTGGCGCCTGACGTCGTTTTAATGTTATCGCCAGAGAGGTACATGACCGAGCCTTTTAGGCCAGGGACGCCCAGAGCGGCGAAGTCGTAAGCATACTGGCCGAAAGCTGTTCGCTCGCCTGCGCGGGTGAAAGTTTGGATAAAGCGGTCTGTATACAGATACAGGCTTGCTCCACCGGCGCCCTTGTCTGGCAGGCTACCCTGACTGAGTTGAGTGAAGTTGCTGCCATCCGACACACTTTGGTACCCCGCAGTAATCGCGTGGCCACCCAGTGTGTAAATCAACGCGGCACTCCAGGTACGGTTATCGATTTCTCCATCACCGTTTTTGGTGTAGCCACTCATTCTGTAGCCTGACGTACCGGAGCTATTTGCACCTGACGAGTCAGTTTTGAAGTAGCGCAGGTCGGTTTTGAGGGACTGATTGTCCGAGATGGCAAGGGTGTGAATCAATCCCAAAAAATGCTGCGTATAGTAGTTATCGAGGCCGGCGTAGTAGTACTGAGCTGTCAGATCCTTGGTGACTTTCCAATCGCCCCCGGCGAAGTCAAACTGATTGCTTTCACGCGTACCACCAGTAACGGCCAGCCCCGTCTGATCGCTCGAACCACGTCCTGTTGCATGTTCAATCCGACCTCCAGTCAAGGTCAGGCGATTGAGCTCGCTTGAGGTGATTTGAACGCCCTCGAAGGTTTGCGGAAGCACGCGCCCATCGTTGGCGACCAGAATTGGGAGTTTCGGAATCAAGGTGCCGTAGCGAAGTTCAGTTTTCGACATTTTGACTTTTCCGGTCAGCCCCAGCCTGCTCCACTCGTCGACCGCACGGTTGTCACTGTCAGAAGGCATCATGCTGCTGCCGACATGCCGTCCTTTGCCGCTGTCCAGGTTAACCCCCAGCAACCCCAGGCCATCGACACCAAAGCCAACCATGCCGTCGGTATAGCCCGATTTGAAGTCCAGCATGAAACCCTGCGCCCATTCTTCGGTTTTGGTAGGGGCGGCAACGCCATCGCGGTTGTCGTTATTGAAGTAGAAGTTTCTCATTCCCAAGGTGGCTTTGCTATCACTCAGGAAGTCAGCATGCGCCTGGACACTCAGGGTGATACTAAGAAACACCGAACTTGCAGTTATTGTTTTTCCACTCATTTATATGGCGCTCCATTTGTTATTTTGAAGTAATAGAAGCAACGCAAAATCTTCCAGGCCAACGCAATGCACACGAAGGAACGGTAGATAGTGTTCAGGTATATTTAGATAAATAAGCTAGCGGCCTGAGCGGTTTGTTATTGCATTGAAGTCATGCCTCGAAGCGGAGTCTCAGCGCTACTCATTTTTTCGCGGCTCTTGTTGTTATGCAGCGCGATAGCATTAGTGCCGAGTGTGTGAGAAAGGCGCAGAGAGTGCCTTGCCTGGGGAGATGGAGTTCTGCGTTGGGGTCTGAAAATTTATCTTATCGTCTGAATTTCAGGACTGGGGCCGGACACAATTGCCGGTCGAGTACCCAAAGGCTCAGCGGGCTGACCTGACGACTGTCCTCTGCCGCGGGTACAAATACCGGGTGAGATAATCCTTTATCCGGATGCTCCCAGCGCACACTGAAAAGATGTTGCGCCCTTGCTGCTTGGCTTTGTACATAGCCACTCAGCCTGCTGGATCAGTTGCACCGGCTGCTCGATGTGACCATCGCTCCAGCATGCAGCAAAAATAGCAACCCGAGGCGCGCCGATCACGACGCCCAAGGCCCAGACTGCGGTGTAGCCATTTGCGACTGGTACCGAGACGGACGACGGACATGGCGGTTCCGCGCAAAGCCGCCTACGCTTGTTGGATGATCCCCTGCTTTTGCTCAGGCGATGTATCGGGCTGAAGAGACCTGATTTATTTTGACCGTCCGCTCATCGCCAATCCGGAACTGCCCGCGAGTACTGCCTGCAACTGGCCCCTCACTCCGGTCGACCCGACCAGCATGTACGGCGCTACGGGCAAAGATTGCACCCACTACCCCACCTGTCGTTCCCAAGCGACCGATGCCGCAGCGCCTCTGGAAACAGGGGCGCTGTTCACGTTCTCCCATTGAGGAAGATGAGTATGTATCGGCCGAGCGCGATTCCTTATCAGGAGCATCGAGGGTTCAGCCGAACCTTCACTCCGGGTCATTTGAGCCTGGGATTGTTCTTTCCTTTGGAGGCCTTCGATGGGGACACGCCGAACATGCTCAACCAGGTCGCATTGGCCAAACGAGCAGAGGCGCTGGGCTTCTGCGCGCTCTGGTTTCGCGATGTGCCTCTTCGGGACCCTAATTTCGGTGATGTCGGCCAAGTCTTCGACCCCTGGGTTTACCTGGGCTATATGGCCGCTCATACGTCGGAGATAGCGCTTGGTACCGCATCCATTGCCATCCCGTTACACCATCCTCTGCACACGGCCAAGGCATCAGCCAGCGTCGATCAGTTGAGCGCAGGTCGCTTGATTCTGGGTGTAGCTTCCGGCGATCGCCCAGTGGAGTTTTCGGCTTTTGGCGTCGATCCCGAAAGGCGCGGAGACATCTTTCGAGAGCACTACGAGGTGATTCGCCAAGCCCACAGCACCAGCTTTGAGCCCATTCGCTGGAGCGGTGGTGAGATGCAGGGTGCAGACCTCATTCCGAAACCCACAACCCAAGTCATTCCAATGTTCGTGACCGGCAATAGCCGCCAGTCACTGGATTGGATCGCGCGCGAAAGCGTCGGATGGATCAACTATCCACGCCCACCGAACATGCAGCGACTGATCGTGGAAGATTGGCGGCTGGAGGTCATGAAGCAATGTGGTTCCGTCTATAAGCCCTTCACTCAGTCGCTTTACATCGACCTCGATGAGAACCCGTCCACGCCGCCCACTCGCATTCATTTGGGGTTCAAACTTGGACACTACCATCTCCGTTTTTTGCTGGAGTCGCTTGAGGAAATCGGAGTGGACCACGTTATCCTGAATCTCAAATACGGAAAGCGCCCTGCTGCGCAAGTCATTGAGGAGCTGGGGACTCACATCGTTCCGCAATTCGGAGTACAGCCGCGTCCTGAAGCGAATTGATCCGCCGGCCGCCTCCACGCCGGCCGAGGTGGTGCGGTTCAACTGGTTGAATCATCAGGCAGATACCTGCTCAAGGAATATCAGTTGCAACGGCTCTTCGAGCAGGTCATCTGCCGTGGCGACAAAGCGCTGAAAGTAAGGCATCGAAAAATGCGCATCCAGCGCCGTCTGATCCCTGAAAGCCTCGCGCATGTAGAACGTGTCCTGCTCGTCGCGCAGCTTGAACAACACATAATCGAGATTGCCCGGCTCTGCTCGGGTCGGCTCTACCAGCGCCAGCAGTTCTTGTTTCAATGCCAGTTCTTTGCCTGCCTTGGCCTTGAGCACGGCAATCGATACCAACACGTTACTGGACGAATTCATCGTCAACGCTCCAACATTAAAAAAATGGCAAGTGATGCCGCAGGCGGTTCAGCGGGCCCGCAAGCGACCCGCCTGAAGTGAAATCAGAAACCTTCGAGAACGATCTTGCCCCGGGCCTTGCCGCTCTCGACCAGCGCATGGGCACGACGCATGTTTGCCGCATTGATCGCACCGAAGTGCTCGCCCACAGTGGTTTGCAGAACACCTTGGTCAATCAGAGCGCTGACCCGATTGAGCAGGTGATGCTGGTTGATCATGTCCGGGGTTTCATACAGCGAGCGGGTGAACATCAGCTCCCAATGCAACGACAGCGACTTGCGCTTGAGCGGCATCACATCGAGGCTGTCCGGATCGTCAATCACACCCAGACGCCCTTGCGGCTTGAGCACGTCGATCAGTTGTGCAAAGTGCTGTTCGGTGTGAGTGAGGCTGGCGACATAGTCGATCTCCGGCACGCCGAGCGCTTGTAATTGTGCGAGCAGTGGCTGGGCGTGATCGATCACCTGATGCGCGCCCAACTGCCGCACCCAATCAGCGGTTTCCTGGCGTGAGGCAGTTCCGATGACGGTAAGGCGGGTCAACTGTCGGGCCAGTTGCACCAGCATCGAACCGACGCCGCCAGCCGCTCCGGTGATCAACAGGTACTTGCCCTCCCCCGAACCCTCGACGACACCGAGCCGGTCAAACAACAATTCCCAGGCAGTGATCGAGGTCAACGGCAACGCTGCCGTATCGGCGGCACTCAATGACCGAGGCTTGTGCCCGACGATCCGCTCATCGACCAGATGGAATTCGCTGTAGCTGCCGGTGCGGGCAATCGAGCCGGCATAGAACACTTCATCGCCCGGCTGAAACAGCGTCACTTCAGAGCCGATCTCGCGGACAATACCTGTGGCATCCCAGCCGAGGATTTTCGGTTCTTTTGTGAAAGTTCCGGCGCGCACCTTGGTATCGACCGGATTCACTGACACCGCGCGAACTTCGACCAGCAGATCCCGTGGACCAGGCGTGGGCACCGGGAGGCTGATGTCGATCAATGCGTGTGGATTGTCGATGGGCAAAGCGTGTTCGGTAAAGGTGATGGCTTTCATGGACACTCGCTGTCTGAAGGGTGATGCACTCGTTTGCAGCCATCTTCGACTTCCCAAGTACAAAGAAAAACAAGCAGAATGCGCCAACACTTTCACTGTAGGAGTGAAAATGATCCGCATCGATGATCTTGGTTTATTCATCCGCAGCGCCGCACTGGGCAGTTTCACCGCAGCGGCGCTGGAGGCTGATCTATTGCCTGGTCAGGTCGCCGCCGCCATCAAACGTCTGGAGCGCGAGCTGGACGTACGCCTGTTCGCCCGCACCACTCGCAGCCTGCGATTGACTGCCGAGGGCGAGCAATATCTGCCCACCGCCCACTCAGTGCTTGAGACCCTGAAGCAAGGCAAGGAAAACCTGCGTGGTGAGAACGCCACGCTGCGGGGCGTACTGCAAGTGACAGCGCCGTCCGATCTGGGGCGCAACATACTGCTGCCGTGGCTGACACTGTTCCGCCGTCAGCATCCAGAATTGACGTTGCGTTTTTTCCTGTCGGACCAGATGGCCAATCTGTTTCGCGACCCGGTGGACGTGGCGATTCGATACGGCCCGAATGAAGACGCCAACTACGTGGCACTGCCGCTTGCACCGTGGAACCAGCGGGTGCTTGTTGCCTCACCGGAGTATGTGCAACGCTGCGGTTCTCCCCAAACGCCGGATGACTTGAGCAAGCATCACTGCCTGCTCTATCTGCAAAATGGCCGGGTCTACGACAAGTGGAACCTGGGCGGGCAAACCGTGCAGGTTTCGGGGCCACTGTTCAGCGATGACGCCGATGTCGTGCGACGCTGGTCGTTGGACGGTGAAGGTATCGCCTACAAATCCTGGCTGGATGTCAGTGCCGATATCGCCGCTGAGCGTCTGCTTGTGCTGCTGCCGGATTTTCCTGGCGAAGCTTCGCCGTTGAGTCTGGTGTGCCCGCATCGCAAGCAGATCAGCCCTGCGGTTTCCCAGCTTTATACGTGGTTGAGTGGTCAGTTTTCTGCGCTGGAGCACCGTGAACCGAATGACGGCGATTGATGCTCACTGAGCATCCCGCGCTTCATTGTTCGGCGGATCAATGCGCTCAATATTCCCCAATACCAACGCTCGTCCGGCAAACAGGCCGCCCGCTGTTTCCAAGGCAAAACGTTCGGCATCGCGTTTGCGCACTTCGTCGATCACCGCGTCGGCTTCGTGCTCAGACGCACCCAGCGTCACCACGGCCTGACGGCCGAGCAGCAGGGCGGCCTCAAAGGTCTCCCGCACTATGTAGTCGGCATCGTGTTCGACCAGTTCCAGCGCGTGTTCGCGGTCAAAAGCGCGCACCAGCACTTTCACCTGCGGGCAGTAGTGCCGCGTACTTTCGACAATGCGTGTCGCGGCTTTTTTATCATCCACACAAATAATGATGGCGCGGGCGTGATGGGCACCGGCAGCGTGCAATATTTCATGGCGGGCGCCGTCGCCGTAATAGACCTTGAAACCGTAGGGTGTCACGGCGCGGATGACCTCCGGATTTATATCGATGATAGAAATTTTTGCTCCCTGAGCGAGCGGCACCTGGCAGGCAATCTGCCCCACACGGCCAAAACCGATGATGAGTACATTGCATTGCAGATTGTGTGCGGCTTCCACACCGTCCATGGACACGGGCTGTGGGCGAGTAAACCGTTTGCACAGCAATAAGGTCACCGGTGTAAGCGCCATGGAGAGCACCACGATAGCCGTCATGTTGGCGTTGACTTCAGGACCGATGACCCTGAGTTTGAGCGCTTCGGCAAAAAGCACAAAAGCAAATTCGCCACCCTGCGCCATCAGCACGGCGCGATCCAGCGCGTCGCGATGACCGCTTTTCGCCAGACGCGCAACTGCATAAATACACAGGGCCTTGACCAGCATCAGTGCCAGCACACCAGAGATGATGAGCCTCTACGCGCTGACCATCGTTTGCAGATCCAGCGACATGCCGACACCGAGGAAAAACAGCCCCAGCAGCAGGCCACGAAACGGTTCTATGTCGGCCTCCAACTGGTGGCGAAATGTGGATTCCGACAGCAGCACACCGGCAACGAAAGCACCCATCGCCATTGAAAGACCGCCGATTTCCATCAGCAGCGCTGCTCCCAACACAACCAGCAGCGCAGCCGCAGTCATTACCTCGCGCGCTTTGGCATTGGCCAATACTCGAAACAGGGGATCGAGCAGCCACAATCCGATGGCCACCAATGCCCCCAGGGACAGCGCTGCGGTACCTATGCGTTGCCAAAGGGGTGACGTGGGTCCATTCGCCAACTCAGTGGGCGCCAGAAAAGCCACCACCGCCAGCAAAGGGGCTATCAACAGGTCTTCAAACAGCAAAATGGACACGACGTGCTGCCCTCTCGGCTCGGTAATGTCACCGCGTTCCGAGAGAACTTGCATAACCAGGGCCGTGGAGGTGAGTACAAAACCCGCTGCGCAGACAAATGACACCTGCCAAGGGAATCCAAAAGCCATGCCGACAAAAGTGAGCAGAACAGCACAGACCACCACCTGCAGGCTGCCCAGCCCAAAGATCTGCCGACGCAGATCCCATAGGTGCGAGGGTTTCATCTCCAGTCCAATCACAAAAAGAAACATCGTCACACCCAGCTCGGCCACCTCAATGATGGTGAGGGGGTTATGGATCAGTTGCAGCCCGAAGGGGCCAATGATCAGCCCCGGCGCCAGGTAACCGACCACTGAGCCGAGCCCGATGCGTTTGAGCAGCGGCACTGCCACCACGGCGGCGGCAAGCAAAGTGACGACAGCAAATAATTGACCTGCATTGCCTTCAACAGCCATGGCATTGACCCTCATCCCACATCAGGACCGGTAATGCGTCCACGGCCAGGCGTGTCGAGTAGAGCTTTAAAGCTCAGCGCTCAGTCCCGCAATTTTTTCAGGACCAAGCACAATATCTGGAGGGTTCACCAGGAACTCTCCAGGGGTAGGAATGACACCTGAAGTGTAGTGCAGACACCGGCATCGTTTGAAAGGGTGACAAAAAATTCAGTAGCTTCTCCCTGTCCGTACCGGAAAGGGCCGGCTGACAATCCTTTCATTTATACCAAGCGAGTAGGCATGGCTTGAATCTTGAACAAGGCAACTTTGGCCACGATATTCACCTTAAATACAAGTAATTAATGGATCGCTCTGCAATCCATCTGATACGGTTTTTTTTCGACAACCTGAGACTTTTTCGTCAGCCAACAGTCTATAAAGTGCAAGGCCGATGTTCTTTCAACAACAATAAAGCAGCCAACTAGTTTTGGCGCTTGAGCACACTGACGCGCTCAAGAATTTAGACAATCCCAGGATCAACAAAAGAACCCTGTTTATCAGAAATAAACGGGGCAGACAACTATTCACTTGCTTTGGAGACGGCCGCTGTGCGAAAGCTTGGCTTGGGCTTCCTGTTAACTGGCGTTTTTGGGCAACTATCAGCACTACTATGGACCTACACGTCCACAGGACCCATTTGTCAAAATAACGTCGACAACTCATACATCCAGCAAAAAGTGACAAAGTTCGAACAACTACTCGATGACACCGCTAATAAAGTTGCGACAGAGCTCGGTACGATACATTCTGACGGGCTCGCACACCTTACGAAAAACGAATCCCGCAAACCCGACTCAACGGAGGCTGACGCCGTACAGTTTTGGCTCGAAAAGCCAGACGAAACACCCGGACTCACGCTGACTTCATTGCCCACACAGGCACACAAATGGACAATTATTCTCAGCGGTCTGATTACTTTTATCGGCCTGCTCCTGGCACTCTTCGCTCGCAAAAAAACCATTGATCCGCAATGGCATGTCTTTCGCACAGTACCAGGCTCGCTGATCACGCTGGAACGCCCGTGTTTGACATGCGGCGGCTACATTTTCCACACTAAAAAAGAAGCTTCAATCACGCCTTCATCCGGCCTATGGGTGGTCGAAATTGCATTGAATACACCTAGCCGCCATCGTGCAGTAAAAGCCATTCAGCAGTTCGAGTTGCCGGTAGCGCGTAAAGAAAACAACTTTGTCGTCATTGGCCCGTATAAACAAAAGCAGGACGCGGCTCGAGTCGTGAAAGAGTTGAGTGAAAGTCATGGTGTTAGAGGATGGATGATGGCGGGAAATTGACATAATCCTGTGTAGCGCTACTGATCTCGAAAAAAATGTCTACCTGTTTTATGACACGAGAGTGTATTCATGATCGCAAAAGAACTTAGAGCCGAACTCGCCCTGAAGAAATTCCTGGACGCTAACTTATGGATCCAACTTGAACTCAGCGAGCTGAACTACAGCCTCGCTGAAAACTGCGGGCTCTCGCCAGAAGAATATCGCCTTAAATTTCTGAAAGAAGCATTTGAAGCAGAAGCGGATGCTCACGACTGCGATTGCTGGGACTTCATGCTGCAGTGGGTAGCCGAAACCAAGGAAGAACTTGAGTTGATGCGCGAAGAACGCATGAAAGAGATTTATGACTTTCTGGACAATTAATAAACTCTACAAATTTCGCAGCCTATAAAAGCCGCTCGTTTCAAGATAAAGGACTAACTTCATCGGCGGGAGTATTGCCCAATACCCCCGCCCTCCTCTCGGTTCAAACTGTCGCATAACAATCCACTACACGCCGATACTGGCTGGGTGAAGCTCCAATGTGCTGACGGAAAAACCGTGTGAAATGGCCTTGCTCGGAGAACCCGAGGTTCTCCGACAACAGGCCCAACGTTCCACTGCGCTCACGCTCAAGCCAGGCAAAAGCCCGGCGCATGCGCGCGTCGTTCAGCAACAGGGTCGGCGTCATGCCGGTATCTTTCTTGAACAGCGCAAAGAAGTGCGCCCGCGACAGACCACAAGCCCGCGCGGCATTGTCGATCGGGTTCGGATCATCGAGGTGCTCAAGCAACCATGCGGTGCCACGGCGCACGCGTGCGTCCCGGAACTCAGCTGAGTTCGGCGCGCCCAGTCGCGATAAATGCCGCCAGCTGGAAAAGTCCTCGATCAGTTCGATCAGGAAGTCGAACAGCATGAATTCCATGCGCTCTTTCGGCACGATCCCGCAGCCATGCGCTTCGGCGACCAGGATGTCGGCCAAGGTGCGATTACGACTCGACAGCTCGATGCACGGCTGGGCAAAAAAGTCCGGCCGACCGCTGAGCGCAAGCGACTGCTGGGCAGTGGCCAGCCAGGCGGGCTCGATGTAGAGCGCCAAGATGACGGTTGCACCGGCACCCGGCTGCGGATCGTAGAAATGCGGCTCCCAGGCATTGACCAGCACCGCCGTGCGATCGCTGAGCGGAACCCGCCGACCGTTGACGTTGAAGTAAGTGTCCTCGCCGGACACTTTGACCAGCACATGGCATTCGGAATGGGTGTGGGTGACCAGCGAACGATCCATATTCAGCAAGGCGACCCGGCCAAACCTGCCATGGAAAACCCGTTGGGCAATCGACATCAGATTCCTCCGCTCGCTAGAAGCGATATTGTTACCGACCACAATGCATATCATCGGGGCGTCTATCTATTTCTCAACCCCGGCGGTCACTCGATGGTTCAGCAACACATGGCTGGCTACTATCGCGCGCAAAGGCTTGAGGGTCTACCTCGACTTTCGCAGCCCTCACGTTCGTCGGAAAAACCGGCTTACAAGGCATGGCGCTCTTTCCCGTGATAAACGCGCAGGATATCGGCCACCACCGCCAGAGCGATCTCCGCCGGGGCCTTGCTGCCCAGATCGAGGCCGATGGGCATGTGCAAACGGGCAATCTGTTCATCCGTCAGACCACCGATGCGCTTGAGCCGCTCGGCGCGCTTGGCCGAGGTTGCCTGAGAACCCATGGCACCGATGTAAAACGCCGGAGTGTGCACCGCTTCCATCAGCGCCAGATCATCGATTCGAGGATCGTGAGTCAGCGCCACCACCGCAGTCGCCGCATGGCAACCACCAGCGGCGATGAACATCGAGGGCAGCACGCGTTGCATCTCCACGCCTTCGAGCTGCACATGCTGCATCTCATCCCGGGGGTCGCAGGCGATGACTTCGCAGCCGATGGCGCGGGCAAAACTGGCGCAGACTTCCGCGACCGGCGACAGCCCGGCCAGAATCAGTCGCAACGCAGGGCCAACACTGATGCGCACCGTCTCGTCGACGACTTGCACCCGCTCGCTGCCGTGTCCGATGTCTGCGTCCAGGCGCAAGGCTCCGCTGCTCAACTCGACATGACGCAGCAGACGCCGCTGACCCATTAACGCCGCTTGCAGACTCTCCAGGTGCGCGATCCATTCGGGACTCGCAGCGCGGTGCTCGACCAGCACGATCAGCACACCACCACAGGGCAGTCTTAGACGGTGGCGTTGCTCGACGCTGTCGCCATAACTGACGATCTGCGCCGGTTCGCGTAATTCACCGCGCGCCAGGCTTTCGAGAAACTCCTCCTCGACGCAGCCACCCGATAGCGAGCCGACGTGTTCGCCCGAGCCATTGGTCACCAGCATCGCCCCCGGCGCACGCGGCGCCGAGCCATAGGTGGAGAGCACCGTACACAGCCACTGGGCCTGCCCGGCGCGAGCCCATTGCAGTGCCTGGTCGATCACCTGAACATCGAGATGGCGCATGTTTTCTATACCTCAAGCAAACCGTGGTACTGCATGCCGGGTTACGTTTACGGTAACCTGCGAGCAACCTTGTTCAATCGTTGATTCAACATGTCGCCACAACAATTTTTGCAACTGGGGCCGCTGCGCCTGGAATATCGCCAAATCCCTGCGGCTGACCCATCGCGACCGACGCTTGTGCTGTTGCACGAAGGCCTCGGCAGCGCCGACCAATGGAAAGACTTCCCCCAGCGCCTGGCCCAAGCCAGCGGTTGCGGTGTGGTCACCTACAGTCGTCAGGGTTATGGGCAATCGAGCCCGGTAACCCTGCCGCGTCCGCTGAACTACCTGAGCAGCGACGGCCCTCGTGAACTGCGGCAATTGCTCGATGCCTTGCAACTGCCGCAAGTGGTTTTGCTCGGTCACAGTGACGGCGCCTCCATTGTCCTCGCCTATGCCGCCGCCAATGATCCCCGCGTATTGGGCAGCATTGCACTGGCGCCTCACGTGATTGTCGAGACCGAGAGCCTCGATGGCATTCGCCATACCACTGAGGTTTGGCATAAGGGCCAATTGCGCGAACGCCTGGCACGCCACCATGGGGCCAATGTCGACGGCGCTTTTCACGGTTGGAGCGACAGTTGGTTGCACCCGGACTTTGCCCTGGACGATCTCGAAGCGCAGTTGGCTTATATCGAAAAGCCGTTGCTGGTCATTCAGGGTCGCGAAGACCACTACGCCACGCCCGAGCAACTGGTGGTCATCCAGCGACAGGTGCCTGGGCCGTGCCGCTGTGTGTTGCTGGACAACTGCGGACACTTTCCCCAGACCGAAGCGACCGAGCGCACCTTGCAGCTGATCTGCGAATTCCTGGAGCGCCTCCCCGCCTTTATTTGAAATTGCCTTGGGTTTCCGGAATCACCACGCTGCCGATCAGGTAGATCACCGACAGACCGGCGGCGAAAATCGCCAGCACCATGGGGATCTGCGCCGGGCTGCTGCTGACCAGGGACACAAAGGTCGGCATGGTGCCGCCGAGGGCGAAACCGATGTTCCAGGACAACCCGGTGCCGCTGGCTCGCAGCTCGGTGGCAAAGCGTTCGTTGAGGAAGATCAGGATCGGCGCGATGATCGCCCCGCCCATGAAGCCTATGCCCACGCAATACAGCGCAGTGCGGGTCAGCGAACCCGGTTCGGCGACGCCAAGGAACATCATGGGCAGGCTCACCAGGTTGATCACACCCAGCAGCAGGAAAGTCTTCTTGCGACCGATCAGGTCGCTCAGGTAACCGAAGGCCAGTGCGCCGACAATGGTTGCCACCGACCCGTACATCAGCAGCTGCGAAGTCTGCGTGTGGGGCACTTTGGCGACCACGTTGAGCAATGTCGGCAGATAACCGCAGGCCAGGTAATAGGTGGCTCCGCCGCCGAACGTAATCAGCAGATTGACCAGCATCACGCCGCGGTACTCGCGACCAAACAGACGCTTGAGTGGCGACACCACCACTATTGCCGGCCCCTTGGTTTTGCGGGCTTGTTGCAGTTGCTGCCAGACCGGGGTTTCTTCCAGGTAACGGAACATCACCAAACCGAAAACGGTGCTGAGCAAGCCGCAGAAGAACATGAAGCGCCAGCCCCAGACGTCAAATTCATCCCCGGGAAAGATCTCCGATAGCACCAGATAAGTGACTGACGCCAACAGCGCGCCCATGCCGGCCCCGGCGCCACCGATCAATCCGGACATCAAGCCGCGATAGCGTGGCGAGATGGATTCGGTCCCGATGGTGTGAGTGGAGGCAACGATGCCGCCAACGAAAATGCCCTGAATCACCCGTAATACCAGGAACAGTATCGGAGCCAACACCCCGACCTGGTGAATAGTCGGCAACGCGCCAAACAGCGCTGTGGAAATACCGACGCCGACCATCGACACCATCAACGCACGCTTGCGGCCGTGTTTATCGGCATACGCGCCGAAGATCGCCGAGCCCAGCGGACGCACCAGCAAGGCCACGGCGAACGAAGCATATACCGCGGCCAGCGACAGGGTCGGGGTCTCCGAGGGGAAGAACAGGCGGCCGATGATGGGCGCCACGTAGAGCAGAATGAACAGGTCGAACAAATCCAGCGCCCAGCCGAATGTCGAGGCAAATGCCGCGAGCAAGGCCTTGCCCGGTGGAATCTGCGGTGTATCGGTAGCGGCGCTGGCGGGTGATGCAGTTATTGTTGTTGTCGTAGTCATGGTTGCCTCACACAAACGGTCAATCGAAACGTTCTGCATCCCGGTGCGCGGGTTGCGGGTAATCAGCAGGTCAGCGGTGATGCCTTGATGTGCCCTTTAAGTTGCATTGATGGGGCGGCAGGCCCTGCTCCGTAGGGACGTACGCCGTTACCGACATACTCCCGGGCCTGCTCGCCGGTACGATTTACTCGCCGATAAACACGGCCGCACGCTTGCTGTGAAACGCTTCAACGCCTTCCTTGAAGTCCTTGGAGCTACGCAGACGGCTGTAGCAGTGACCTTCCATTTCGATCGCGACGGTCAGCGGCGCATCTTCGTTGTCATTGATCAGTTTTTTCGCCGTGCGCTGAGCCAGCGGCGAGAAGCGACGCAGTTCATCGACCAACGCATCGACGGTGCTTTCCAGTTCGGTATCCGGCACGACCTCGGTCGCGATACCCCAGGCGTAGGCCTGGTCGCCGGTAATGCGTTTGGCGCGCATCACCATGTGCTTGGTGCGGGTGATGCCGATGATTTTCTGCAGGCGTGCGGAGCCACCCGAGCCCGGGATCTGACCCAGGTTCTGCTCAGGCAAGGCGTAGCGAGTGGTTTGTGAAGCAATGCGGAAATCGCAGGCCAGGGAGAGTTCGAAACCGACGCCGAAGGTGTAGCCACGGTTGGCAACGATCACCGGTTTTTCGCAACGTGCCGGTGCCGCGACATTCCAGGCCAGCTTCGAAACGTGCTCTGGCGATGCTTCGAGGAAACCCTTGATGTCGCCGCCGCTGGAGAAATGTTCACCCACCGAACGCAGCACGATGACACGCACATCTTTGTGTGCATCGAGGGCTTCGAAGACCAGGCGCAGTTGATCGCGCTGCCCCATGGAAATGACATTCAACGGTGCCCGGTTGAGGATGATATCAGCGCGCTCGCGGGACACATCGACTTCAACCTGGAAGCCATCGAACTGAGTGTCGAGAAATTGCTGGATCGCTTGTTGTTGCATGAGAGTGTCCTCTGGATGATTAGCTGATGGCCTTCAAGGCCTGTTCCTGAAATTCGGCGAGCAGCACGCGCCGCAGCACCTTGCCCACTGGAGATTTGGGAATCTGATCGATGAACTGGTAACGCCGTGGCCGCTTGAATTTGGCCAGGCCCGAAGCGATGCAATGGGCATCGAGCTCGCTTTCCGAGACCTCGGCGCGCAGCTTGATAAAAGCTGCAATGATTTTGCCCCACTGCTCGTCGGGCAGACCGACCACCACCACTTCTTCCACTGCCGGGTGCAGAGAAAGCATGTTTTCGATTTCTGCCGGGCTGACGTTTTCGCCGCCGGTGATGATCAAGTCATCGACACGCCCCGTGACGAACAGATCGCCCTCCCGATCGAAGTAGCCGATGTCACCGGTGAAATACCATCCGTCACGTAATGCCTTGGCGGTCGCTTCGGGGCGGTTCAGGTAGCCTTCGAACGCCTCGTCACTCGCCAGGTCGGCGATGATCTGGCCCTCCTCCAATGGGTTGACCTGCACGTCTGCCGTTTCAGCATCGATCGGCACCACGCGCACGCGCTGGTTCATTGCACTGCGCCCTGACGAACCGGGTTTGCGGCTGGCTTGCTGGTCGATGGTGAAGGTGTAGATCTCCGAGCTGCCGTAATGATTGACGAACAATTGCGGCTGGAACGCCTGCTCGACGCGACGCATCAAACCGTCGCTCATCGGCGCACCGGCAAAGCCGATTTTTTCGACACTGGCGACTCGCTCGCGGGTAAAGGCCGGGTGTTCGATGAGCATGTGGTAGAGCGTCGGCACCAGGTACAGGTTGCTGACCTTTTCCCGCTCGATGGCCTGCAACGTCGCTTCCACGTCGAACTTCGGCACACAGACGAAATGTCCGTCGATCAGCGCCATGGACAGCAACGAACGCACGCCCATGGTGTGGTAAAGCGGCATGACACCCAGCGTGCACTCGCCCTGGCGGTAAAGGTTTTGCGCGACGTGGGCCACCGCCGCGGCACGTTCGCAACGGTGCCGACGGGGCACGCCCTTGGGCTTGCTGGTGGTTCCGGAGGTGTACAGCAGCAGTGAAAAGTCTTCGGCGTCGGCCTGCAAAATGATGCCGGAGGGGGTCTGCGAACACAGTTCCTGGAAACTCAGGTCGGTGTTGGCAGCACGCAGACCTGTGGCGATCCGTGGCAGCCTTGTGGCGGCACTGCAACCGGCCACGGCGGTCACGGTAGCATCGTCGTAAGCCACTGCACGGATTTGCGCATCTTCGATGCAGTAGCCCAGTTCATCGGCGGTCGAACGCCAGTTCAACGGGGTCATGACGATGCCCGCAAACTGACAGGCCCAATGCAGGGTCGCCATCTGCCAGCGGTTCTGCATCACTACCAGCAGTCGATCACCGCGTTGCAGCCCAAGGCATTGCAAGCCCCAAGCGGCACTCTGGATATCGACGAACCAGTCTTCATAGGTTTTCTTCAACGCACCGTCACTGACCGCCACGGCGTGCGGCCGGCGTTCAACGGCAGCGAGGAAACTGCGTCCGAGATCGAACATTGTTGTTATACCCCTTCGTTCGTTTGGCGCTGGGCAGCGACTTCGAGCACGGCCTGGACGATGCCGGTGTAGCCCGTGCAGCGACATAGATGCCCCGAAAGCATGTCGCGTACCTGTGTCTCGTCCGGGTTGGGTACCCGTTCCAGGAAATCCACGCAGGACATGAGAATGCCCGCAGTGCAAAAGCCGCACTGCAAGGCGTGATGACGGCGAAAGGCTTGTTGCAGGTCGCTCAGTGTGTCGTCGTCGGCCAAGGACTCGACGGTCTCGATACGCCGCTCGTGCCCCTGTACCGCGAGCATCAGGCAGGAGCGCATGGCGACTCCGTCCACCAGCACCGTGCAGGCACCGCAGACACCGTGTTCGCATCCGACATGGACACCGGTGGCACCGAGGTCGTGGCGAAGGAAGTCGCAGAGTTGGGTTCGCGGTTCAGCCAGGGCTTCGCGGGAGCGGCCATTGAGTTCCAGGCGAATCGGAAAGGTTTGGTCGGCAGTTACACGCATGTTCAGACTCCTTCGATCAGCTGATGACCCAGCTCGCGAATCAGTTGGCGGCGATAGGCAGCGCTGGCCTGCACATCGTCTTGTGCGTCGAGCGACCAGGCAGTTTGATTGAGCGCGTCCGGCAGCCCCGCACCACGAGGCAGACTGCGACGTTGCGGACGGTCAGCGACCCCGCCGATGCCAAGCTCGACCTGATCCGCGCCGATGGCTGCGGCCAGGGAGACAATCGCAAAGTCGCCGTGGCGCATGGCGATTTCGCGGAAGCGATAGGTGATGCCTTCGCGCTTAAGCGGAAAACGCACCTCGACGACCAGTTCATCCGCACGCTTGTCGGTGGTGAGAATGCCCTGGAAGAAGTCGACAGCCTTGACGATGCGCTTGCCCTTTTTCGACTCCAGAACGATCTCGCCGCCCAGCGTCACCAGGCACAGTGGCAACTCGGCGCTGGGGTCGGCGTGAGCCACCGAACCGCAGACGGTGCCGCGATTACGCGTCTGGAAGTGACCGATCCAGGGCATCGCCAGTGCCAATAAAGGCACCTCGTCCATCAGGGTCGAACGCGCCAGCAACTGCGCCTGTCGTACCCCGGCACCTACCGCCAGGCAATCCTTGCGCAGTTCGATATAGGCCAGTTCAGCCACATGATTGATATCGATGAGTAACTTGGGTTGAGCCAGGCGCATGTTCAGCACCGCCATCAGCGATTGGCCACCGGCGATGATGCGAGCTTCCTGGCCGTACTCGGCGAGCAACTCAACCACCTGACGACGGGTGTCAGCCCGAACGTAATCGAAAGCAGCCGGTTTCATTGCGCACCTCCCTTGCCAAACAGCGCGCCAAGCGAGGCCCGCAGTCGCGCCCACCAGCCGGTGGAGATGGCTTGGCCGCTGACCCGTTGCGACAGGCGAGTAAAGATTTGTCCGATGATCACTTTCGAGGCCCCTTGCAACATTCGGCCGCCGACCGCGGCGACTTTGCCGCTGACCGCCACCTGGTATTGGTATTCCAGACGTGTGTGGCCATTTTCCAGTTGGACGAAACGCACCTTGGCCTGACCCTGGGCCGAACCCATCGAGCTGCTGCCGGAACCGGACAGACGCAATGAATGCGGCGGGTCCAGATCACTCAGGGCAACCTTGGCCTCGAAGCGCGCACGGATCATGCCGACGCCGACGGTGACGTCTGCGCGGTAACGGTTTTCGCCTTCAAGCACGAGGTCGTGGCAACCGGGAATGATTGCCGCCAGCGTCTGCGGGTCGAGCAAGGTATCGAAGACCTGTTGCGGCGCAGCAGGAATCACCACCGAGTCGTTGGCCCGCAGTGCCGGTCCACCGGCAGCGGCCGCGTCCAGGTTTTCATCGGGCTCCATACCGGCGGGCCGTGGCGGCTCGTCGATCCCGATGAGCGTGCGTACTTTCGATGGCGTCAGTGGCAGACGGATGTCCGAGCGGCCAAGGGCGTCAGCCACCGCGTTGGCGATGCACACCGGCGTGCTCATATTGTTTCCCTCGCCCACACCCTTGGCGCCCAGTGGGGTGAATGGCGATGGCGTTTCCATGTGCAGGATCACCGGTTCGATCACTTCCGGTGCGGTCGGCACCAGATAATCGGCGAAGGTCCCTGAGAGGAAACTGCCGTCCTCGCCATAGGCGAACTCTTCCATCAGCGCCGCGCCGAGGCCTTGGGTGAAGCCACCACGAATCTGGCCATCGACCAGCGCCGGGTTGAGCAGGCGGCCGGCGTCATGGCAGGTGACGTAGCGATCGATGTGGATCTCGCCGGTCATGCGGTCGATTTCCAGACCACAGATGTCGAAGACAAAGCCGTAGCACAGCGAGCTGTTGACCTGATCCTGGTCGTCCGGGGCCACCAATTGCGGCGGGCTCCAGAACGCGGTTTCGCGCAGTCCGCCACTTTCACCTTCCGGCAGCAGGCCCGGCGACCAGTGGGTCGCACCGGCAATCCGATGGAATGGCGCGACCGCTCCGCCATTGACCACAAAAATCTTGCCGCCGGCGAAACGAATATCTTCGGGGCTGGCCTGCAATTGCTCGGCGGCAATCGCGGCGAGGCGATCGCGGATCTTCAGCGCCGCCTTGTAGACGGCACCGGCCACAGCGCCGGCGAAGCGGCTGGAATAGTTGCCCGAGGCAATCGACCAAGCGTCCTTCTGGGTATCCAGCTCGACGTTGACCACGATGGATTCCAGCGCAACCCCAAGCACTTCGGCGACGACCTGAGCGACGGTGGTTTGATGGCCCTGCCCTTGGGGTGCCGAGGACACGTGCACACTGACGTCACCCAATGGGCCGACGTTGATGGTGGCGGTGGCGACAGCGCCGTTTTTCGGACCGGCCTTGCGCCGCTCTTCGGGTGTCATCGCGGTGGTGATGTATCCCATGTTGGAAATCGAAGGCTCGATGACGGCGGCATAACCGATGCCGTAGATCCGGCCTTCGGCACGCGCCTGATCACGACGTTCGAGCAACTCGTCGAGTCCACCGTCAGCCGCCGCCAAGGCAATGCCTGCCTGGTAATTGCCGGAATCGAGCAACGCACCGGCGGCCGCGCGATAAGGGAAGGCATCGGCCGGCACCAGGTTGCGGCGGATCACGTCCAACGGATCAAGCTTCAATTGCACGGCGATGTGTTGCAGCAACCGTTCAAGGGCGAAATACACCTGTGGGCCACCGAAACCACGGTTCAGGCCGGAAGGGGTTTTGTTGGTCAGCACCACTCGGTTGCGCACTTGCAAATTGCGGATCGCGTAGGCACCCGTCAGGTTGCCGTGCATGCGGTAGAAAGTCGCCGGTTCAGGCGCTCTCAGGTAGGCACCACAATCGTCGATCTGGTCATAACGCAAAGCGGTGATACGGCCATCCGCTTCTACCGCTGCTTCAATTTCGGTCACCCGATTGGTCGCCGAAGAAGCCCCCTGAAGATGTTCCAGACGGTCCTCGACCCACTTCACCGGTGCACCGACCTTGCGTGACGCCAGCCCCATCATTACCACGTAAGGGAAAACCCCTTGCTTGATGCCAAAGCTGCCGCCGGAATCTTTCGGTGTACGCAAACGGAGGCGGTTGCCGGGTACATTCAGTGCCCGGGCCATGACCGTGTGCAACGCATAGGGACCCTGAAAATTGGCCAGCACGTCATAAATGCCGGTGGCGCGCTCGAACTGAGCCAGCACCACATAGCATTCGATGGGCGTGCAGGAACTGCGCGGAAAATTCACTTTGAGCGAGACCTTGTGCGGCGCCTGCTCGAAGGCCTGCTCCGGCTCGCCATAACGAAAGCGCCGTTCGTTGACCACGTTGCTGCCGACCGCTTCGTGCAGGATCGGCGCCTGTTCGGCGGTGGCCCGTTCGGGATCGATGATCGGTGGCAGCGGCTCGTATTCAACGCGCACACCTTCGATGGCGTCCTCGGCCAGATAGCGGCTCTCAGCGATCACTACGGCCACCGGCTCTCCGACGTAACGTACCTTGTCGACGGCGACGCACCAGTGCTCCATCGGCTGCCGCACACCCACCGGGAACGGCAGCGCCCAGCGTTTGACGTCTTCGCCGACCAGCACGCCGTGCACGCCTTTCATCAGCAGCGCACTGGAAAAGTCCACCGAGGTGATCCGCGCATGAGCGTGGGGTGAACGGATGATCGCCGCGTGTAGCGTTCCCGGAGGGATCGCAGCGTCATCGGCATAACAGCCGAGGCCGCGCAACAATGCGGCGTCCTCGACACGGGTCTGACGGGCGCCGATGTGGCCGGTCTGGCTTTCGGTAGCAGGCTGGAAACTAGTCATTTTTTTCGCGGCTCTTGTTGTTGTGCAGCGCGATAGCGTTAGAGCCGAGTGTGTGAGAAAGGCGCAGGGAGCGCCTTGCCTGGGGAGAGGGAGTTCTGCGCTGGGGTCTGAAAATTTGCCTTAGCGTCTGATTTTCAGGTCTGGGTCCAGACAGAATTGGCGGTCAGGGATGGGACGCGGGATGGCTCAGGAAAGCTTCGATGTCTGCATAGGGCATTGGTTTGGCAAAGTAATACCCCTGAAAAACATCGCAGCGGCTGCCCTTCAGGAAATCCACCTGAGACGCCGTTTCCACACCTTCGGCGACCACCGTCAGGCTGAGGTGATGGGCCATGGAAATTATGCCTTGGGTGATCGCAGCATCGTGATGGTCGGTGGCGATTTCCTGGATGAACGAGCGGTCAATCTTGATCTTGTCGATGGGCAAACGCTTGAGGTAGCTGAGGCTGGAAAAACCGGTGCCGAAATCATCGAGCGCAATGCAAACCCCCAACGCCTTGAGCCGGTGCAACGTGTCGATCGCCTGTTCAGCGTTATGCAA
Source organism: Pseudomonas migulae (assembly GCF_024169315.1). Classification (NCBI taxonomy): domain Bacteria; kingdom Pseudomonadati; phylum Pseudomonadota; class Gammaproteobacteria; order Pseudomonadales; family Pseudomonadaceae; genus Pseudomonas; species Pseudomonas migulae. The sequence goes on from NZ_JALJWR010000001.1 coordinate 672,775, forward strand.
CAGAAGCGACTCGGTGATCTCCAACTCCAGTTGCTCACCACAGAGTCCGTGTTTCTCCAGGGTGGCTTGTACATACTGGACGAAATGGCCACGCTGAAAATGCATCGGCGAAATATTCACCGCCATCGAGATGCCAGTGATGCCCTGCTCGCCTAACTGGCGCAAGTGCGCGCAGGCCGTATCGAGTACCCAAAGGCTCAGCGGGATGATCTGACCACTGTCCTCTGCCACCGGCACAAACACAGCGGGTGAGATAAATCCTTTTTCAGGATGCTCCCAGCGCAGCAACGCTTCGATCCCGACCACCCGCCCCGTGCGCGCCTCTATCTGCGGTTGATAATGCAGCTTGAACGATTGAGTTTCGATAGCCTTTTGCAGGTCATTGCGCAGGCTCGCGTGCTCGCAAACGCGCTGATTGAGATCGCTGGTGTACCACTGAAAGTTGTTGCGCCCTTGCTGCTTGGCTTTGTACATGGCCATGTCAGCCTGCTGGATCAGCTGCATCGGCTGCTCGATGTGACCATCGCTCAGGGTGATGCCAATACTTGCACTCACGTGCAGGTCAATGCCTTGGATGCAGTAGGGTCTGGCAATGCTGGCCATCAAGCGCTCGACCACCGGTACAACGTCCTCATCACGAAGCAGGTTCGGCAGCAGCACGATAAATTCGTCACCGCCCATGCGCACGATGGTGTCACCGGGACGAACCTGCCGGGTCATACGCTGCGCCACCTCAATCAGCACCTGATCGCCGAAGTAATGCCCGATCGAATCGTTGATGGATTTGAATCCATCCAGGTCAATGCACATCACCGCCAGACGACGCTTGCGCCGACGACTGATGTGACAATCCAGCATAAGCCGGTCTTCAAGCGAAACACGGTTAAGCAAACCGGTCAGCCGGTCATGGCTGGCATTGAAGCTCAATTGGCGCTCGAAATGCTTCTGCTCGCTGATGTCTCGGGCTATGCCAAATACCCCGACGATCTCTCCGTTGACCATGATCGGCAGGTTGGAAATGTCCATGGTCAGCAATTTATCACTCTCGTCGAGAAGCCGTGCCTCGAAGCGTTGAGGCTCTCCAGCGCGGGCTGCGGAAAAATGCTGACTGACCCGTTCCAGGTCTTCTTCGAGCAACAGGCGGGAAAAGTGATGACCGAGGAAATCGGTTGCGGTGTGCGGTTTCAGCTTCAGGCCTGCCGGATTCACACTCTGGATGTTGCCGGCCAGATCGAGGGCGAACACCGGGTTGGGATTGTAGGTGAACAATGATCGAAAACGTTGTTCGCTTTCCTCCAGACGTTGGCCGTCACGTTCGCGGCGGATCGCAATGACTGCCAGTTGGGCTGCAAAGGCCAATCGTTGAATCTGCGCCTCGTCCGGCGCATGGGCGCGGTTCTGGTACAGGGCAAATGTACCCAACACGTTTCCTTGATGGGAGAGCAACGGCACCGACCAGCAGGAACGCAGGTTATGCCCCAGCGCCAGGCTGCGGAAACGCTCCCAGTTTGGGTCCTGGGCGATGTCTTCGGTGACCACAAGCTCGCGCCGGAATGCTGCGGTACCGCAGGTTCCTTCCTGTGGACCAATGGCCATTCCATGAATCGCCTCGCTGTACTCGGCCGGCAGCCCGGGCGCCGCGCCGCTTAGCAAGTGTTTGCCCTCGGCATCAGTGAGCAGGATAGAGCAGAAGGTTTCGGGGGTCTGTGCGTCGTGCATCTGACAGATGGCGCAGAGTATGTCGCCCAGATGATGGTCGGTCGCGATCATGCCGAGAATGTCACGTTGCGACTCGGGGAAGGTCTTGCTGTGAAAGCTCGGACGAGTATTCATGGTGGTTCCTGAAGACTCTCGAGGTCGTCCGGTCTTCAGAGAGCCTGAAACAGTGGGCGGCCGATCACTGTCCACTAGTGCGTCGGACGCGCACTCTATAGAGCACCGACCCGCAAAAAAAAGGCTCAGATCCAACATAAAAAACGGTATCAGATTGCCGCCGTTTGGCTGGAATGGTCGGGGTGCTCCGTTCTGCTGGGCCGGACAGTTCGGAAGCTGCAGCCCGGTTTCCATGAACTTGGACCCATGAACATTTCCATGCCATTAGCCTTCGGACGTGCCGCAGAACATAGTAACGGCCTGCCTATGAACATATGACATGGCCCACTTGTTAAATGATGTGTTATGTCAGATAGGTTCATCATTCCTGAAGCTATTCAGCAATCTGCTTTCGCTGCTCGGTTACGTTTTCTCCAATCAGCTTGAGTCTTACGCTTCCTAGCCAGAGCCGGTGGTTCAGGAATATCCCAACCATTTGGGACAATTGACCTTAGGTCATACCCCATCATGAAAAGCCCAGCCTCGAACCGATGGCAGCGCTCTTCAATTGCCCGCGCCGGAAAAATCTCAATATGGGTTTCCAGCAAGTGCCGGATAATCCAACCTGGCTGAAGCTGGCGGGCTGCCCATTCGCGTGGTTTACCGCGATTCAATCAATAGGTCCCCATATATTGTGGGCTGAGAATGGGATATCCGATTGCTGCTATCCAGGCGCAGCAAAGCCTCAACGTCGATCAGATAACCAGGCAGCTCGCCGCTTGCCGCCAGGCTTTGAAGGAATGTGACGGAAGCGGGATTCAACACCCCTCCCCATTCGAGGATCTCTTCGCATACGGCGTACGCCGCCGCCACGTCGTCACCCAGCGCGGCATCGCTATCTGGTTTGCGGAACGGAATTGCCTGCGGAGGTGTCGTTTGTATTAGACACCTTCGTGTCGACAATCCAGTTCAGATAAAGAGGTAGTTCTCATGAACAATATTATCTACATCGTTGGGGCAGTGGTGATCGTCCTAGTCATCCTGTCGTTTGTCGGTCTCGTATAGCCTGTCGCCATTAAGGGACGGCGTGCCATTGAACAAACCTACTAGTTGATAGACTATGGTCGCTTGAACGATGGACTTCGTACCCTTCAGACGTGCCCCCCCCCGCACGGGAGAGACTGATGGACCTGCTCAAATTGCCCACTCTCGACCGAACCAGCGCGGCGCTCATAATTACCTCGCAACCCTTGGCGTTTACCGCTATCAGGAAGACGGGAGTTACGTATCGTAAGTCAGCCTCTAAACATGAGGCTCTCTTATGACCAGCATCTCTGCCCTGCCACCAGTTACTTCTGTCTTGCCGAATGCTGCAGAGGCCGAAAACAACCTACGAGCGCTGACCACTAGCCCGGATTTTCAGTCCCAATTGAAGGATCAGTCTAAGCCCCCTCTGTTACCACCCAGTCCGTCAAGCGCGCAGGTGCTTTCGGAGTCGACCGCGAATCTGTCGCGCCGGCCGGACGTGGAAGCGATGCTTCAATTGCTGGCATGGCGGAAGAACACGTTCAATGTCCCGAGCAAGATTGCTCGATCGGTGCCTGGGGCTGGCGCTGAGATGATCAACCTAACTCCCGCTGACGAGCACAGTACCGTTCTGTGTCCAGAGCCTATTGAAGATCCGGCCGCGTGGCGCGCCGATTCCTGTGGGAGCGATTTCATCGCGGAATTTCCTTGCGGGGGCGGACTTAATGCTGCAGTAATTGCTGTGGCGCTGTCCGGAAGCACCCTCATTTGGACACCGTTCGAAACCGTTCGAGCGCCACTGCAATCGCCCCGTATTCGAATTTGGCGCCGGCGCAAGCCTCATTCAGTCGAGGGCCAGCCCCCTGATCAGTCCGGTTCGGATGTCGACAACAATCATGGGTGACTTGACAGGCATGCCCTTAGATTTGCGAGAGGCCACCGTCCACCATCAGTTCCACGCCGTTGACATAACTGGCGTCAGCGGATGCAAGGAAAAGTGCGGACGACGCTATTTGTTCCGGTTGGGCCATGTAGCCTAGCGGCACGATTTGTCCTACGTGATTTTTGAGTGCTTCGATCTGGCTTTCATCCATCTTCAGTCCGTTGTCCATCAACGGTGTTCTGGTAAAGCCAGGGCTGAGCACGTTCGCGCGAATTTTTCGGCCTTTGAGCTCATTGGCCCAAGTGCGTGCAAATGAACGCACCGCAGCCTTTGACGCATTGTAAAGACTCAGACCTTCCATCCCGTTACTGGAACAAATGGAAGCGGTCAGAACGATTGACGAGCCATCCTTCATCAACGGCAACAGCGTCTGAACAGTGAAAAATACGCCCTTAACGTTAATATCGAACATGTTGTAGTAAGCGGCTTCAGTCGTTTCGCCCACGGGGTTTTTTTCGCATATACCGGCATTGGCAAACACTGCGTCGAGTTGACCGTCCCGTCCTTCGATCAATGCCTTGAGCGAATCGAGATCGGCCTGCCGAGCGACATCAGACACTACCGCCACGGCTTTATCGCCCAGTGCGGTAACCGCAGCGTCCAACGTTGCCGCCGAGCGTCCGGTGATATAGACGCGTTTAGCGCCCTCGACCAACAGAGCTTTGGCAATCGCAAAGCCGATTCCAGTCGAACCGCCCGTGACGACCGCTACTTGATTGATAAATTTACCAGACATGTCTTGACTCCTAAGTAACGCATTTATAGGTATTGGAAAAATTGGCAGCTGCACGGCGCTGGCACCAGTCAAGGTTTGGGCTGACCGAAGACACCGGAAAGAGCAGTCGCTATTGGTGAGCGGGGCATCGATGCATGGACGGACAACAGCGCTGAAAAGACCAGGCAAACAGCGATGCCCAGCAGGGTGGCGATGAAACCGTCAGCAAGCGACGAAGGGCTCTGTGCGGGAGCGGCCAGTGCGTAGAAAACGCCCCCGAGGACCGCCACACCCAGCGCGGCGCTGATCTGCAGTGCCGAATTGACGACGCCGGAGATCATTCCCGATCCGCCTGGGGGCGCACGATCTATAACAGTGCGAATGAGTGTTGGCAGTGCCCAACCCTGACCGAAACCGAGCAACCCCACGGCCAGAATCACAAACGCCAGGCCGGGGCTTTTGCCTGTCGGCGCGGTCGCAACGGCAGCGCTCAGAATCAGACAACCGAGCACCTCAAGCAGCATTCCTATGGCAGGTACAAAACGGCCGAACAAGCGGATTGCAAAGGGCGTTGTCAGAGGGCCGATCAGAAAGCCCACGCCAAAGGGAACGAACATCAAGCCGCAGAATAGGGGCGTTGCACCTAGCGCATCTTGCAGGTAAATCGAAAACGTTAAGAAAAACGCTGATATCACGTAGAAGAACAGGACGCCCGTCAGCCCGGCGACCAAGCCAGGTGCGCGGCTGAGTTGTGGACTCACCAGTGGTGTGCCGCCTCGACGCTCCAGCAAAGTTTCGTAGCGCCAAAAGCCAGCGGCGACGATGGGCGAGCTCATTAGCATCAGGCAAAGCCACCAAGGCCACCCTGCTTCCCTGCCCTCAACTAACGGCAGCACTAGCAGCCCGACCGCCAGCGCACACAGGACTACGCCAATGCGATCTAACGGTGCCGGAGTTTTACTTCTGGAATCGGGAAGCAGTGGTACTCCGCCAATAAATACAGCTACGACAATAGGCAGGTTAATCAAAAAAATCGCTCGCCATTGCAGGTCGAAAACATTTGCAGAAATCAGCAGTCCCCCAAGCGCCTGGGCTACCACCGCCGCGAAGCCAATCGTCGCGCCATATACGGCTAACGCACGCGAACGTTCGTGTTCCGGAAATAGAGTGTGAATAGACGCCAGTCCTTGCGGTGCCATTGCCGCAGCGCTTAATCCTTGCAACACGCGCCCGCTGATCAACATCGTCGACGAGCTGGCAAGTCCGCAAATCAGGGACGAAACGCCGAACCCGGCGATGCCTGCCAAGAACACTCGGCGGCGGCCCAGCAGGTCGCCCAATCGACCTCCAGTGATGAGGAAAACGGCATAGCTCGCGGCATAGCCCGAAATGACCCATTGGACTTGCGCTGGTGTAATAGCCAGGCCGCTGCGAATTGATGGCAATGCAACATTGACAATGAAAAAGTCCAGCGGCGGGAGAAAAGCGCCGATCAAAAGAACAGCGAAAGCAAACCATCGCCGAGAATCGGCTGCTGGTGGAGAATCCTGTTTGGATGTCATTAGGCAACTCCAGAAAGACACTGCGTACGCATCGAGGTCGTTGGGACGATTCTGGACGTCAGCCAGCCGCCGCGGCACTGCCAGAGATGCACATTTCGCGTGCATATTTGTAAGGGGACCGGAATTGGCCAAAAAGAGTTATGTGTTCTTTCAACCAACTCGCCTGCCTGCCTCATAGGTTAAAAGCTGGCTTGAAATGCTCGCTCCCTGCAATGGGAACCCATTCATCGAGTGGCGTGAGGTAGTGCAACTCGAAGCGCCGGGATACAAACTTCCACTGGCCGTCACGACGTTCGAACCTATCGTGATAAAGGCCACTGACCTGCACCGGACCTTTCTCGATATCGTGAAACAGGCAATTGGCTGCCACTGTCCCAACGGCGATGTCGCCCTCAATCTCAATCAGAGGGTTGGCCATCCAATGATGCATATGCGGCATCTGTCGCCAGCTCTGTTCAGCCATTGAAATGATGTCGCTCCGACTCCCCGCAGCTCCGAATCCGGGCAGGTCCAGGGTCGAATCCTCATGCCAGATCTGCTGCAATAGATCGGCATTCAAACGGTCGAACGCATTCGCATAAGCAGAAATGAGCGTTTCGATCGCCAGACGACTTTCAAGACGATCCAGTCGTGCGGCCAGTGCTTTGATGTTCATGATTTTTTCCTATTCGACTGAATCTGGCTGCGCTTGATTGACCCGCTGGAGTGAATGGCTCAACCAGCGCAAAACCACCCCGAGCGCCTCATCCGAATTGCGTTCGTAGATCAAACCGTGGCCATTACCGTGAATCCCGAAAGCAGGCAGATCCAAGTGGTCGACACAGGCTCCGGCGGTTCGCAGGAACGGCACAATGGTGGTGGCGAATGTGGCGAATTTCGACGTCTCGCCCGTCAGCAGCGCGACAGGTATTCCTTTGAGTGCGGGTATCTGCAGCGTCGAGGGGTCGGCTGCTTGCACTTCCTGCGCCGAGGCGCGTGGAGGATCGAACGTGATCGAAGCAGCTGTCAGCCCCCAGTCAAGAGCGCCGATGCCGGGCGTATCGCCGAAGACTGGCCCCATCGGCTCAACAGCGACAATGGCTGCAATCAGCCCAGGCCTGCGATCTGCCAATAACCAGCCATCTGGGCCGGAAGCCGAATGGGTGACGATGATTGCCTTGCCGATTCGATCCAGCAGTTGAGCCAAGCGATCGGCATCCATGGTCTGGGAGGCCGCAAGGTCGGCGGGCATAGGGCCATATCCTGCGATGAAGGCATCAAAGGTGCTGTCGTCGTCCGCAGCAAAGGGCCATTGGGTCTCACTGCCGCCCTCCGGAAAATAGACCTCTCGGGCACGCTCATAAGAAAACGCCGGCCCCATCGGTCCTAGTATTTCCGAGTGATACGGGGAACGCCCGTGGCCAGGCCTGTCGACACAAAACACGACGTAACCGGACTCAACGAAACGCTGCGCCCAGCCGGGGCGGCCGTCCGGTGTATCGAACCATTCAGTGGACTGCAGGGTGCCGCCATGTATCAGCACCACGGGATACGGTTGGGTAACCAGCTCTGGGGACTCCCACTCCACGTACATCGGGCCGCACTGGAATCGCTTGCCCTCTTTGACGACCCGCTCGCCGGTGATCCAGAAATTTCCCCGACGAGAACGCTTGAGCGGATTCGTGTGCCACGGCTCTGACGTTGGCGCAGCCGCTTGAGGACGTTTAGCCATGGTCGCAAACACCGACCAGTCCTTGCTACCCAGTCCGCTCGCTTCGGCGGCGTCCATTCTCGAACGCACCACACCCGCGGCGGGCAGGCTGAGCCCCCTCCCCTCGGCTGCCTGCAATGCAAGATTCACGTCCTTCAAACCAAGGGACAGCTTGAAACCTGGTTCGTAGCGATCGCTGACTATGTTTTGCCCATAGCGCTGGTAGCTGGGGCAAGCGAACAGTGTCTGGGTGACGAATTCGATGAATACTGACGCGCCAAGGCCATATTGCTCAGCGAGCAAGCTCGCTTCAGCCAACGATTCGATGGCCTGGGCGATCATCATGTTGCCCGCGATTTTTGCGATGCAGGCCTGCACGGGCTGATCACCCAGCCTCCAGGTCTTTTTGCCGAGCACATCAAACAGTGGCTGAACGCGCTCAATGGCTGCATCAGGTCCGGCCGCCAGAATGTTCAGTTGACCCTTGGCCGCGACAGCAGGTATGCCGAAAACCGGCGCGGCAATGAACACCAGACCCGCCTCGTCATGTTCTTTCTGCAGCTGCTCCATCAACGCTGGCGACAGCGTCGACATGACGATATGGATGCAGCCGTCGCAGGCAGTTTTCAATGCCGCTGACGCCAGCAAGACCTCGCGCACTGCCGTGTCATCGGCAAGCATGCTGATGACCACCGGCTCTTGAAATGCGGTCACCGCAGACGCAAGCACATCGATTTCACTTAACCCGGAAAGCGCGTCGGCACTGCGATTCCATGCGCTTACCCGATGTCCCGCCTGCACGAGCAACGGAATCATGGCTTGCCCCATGCTTCCGACACCTACAAACCCGATATTCATGTGGAGCCCCTCTTGCTTGCCGCGTAACGCGGATGGGTCAATTGTCCGGGGAGACGGGTTGCAACGGGACTGTCATTGCTGCATCTTCGCCGTTCATTTTCGTTAGAGGTGAGCGATGGACTGGGACGACTTACGCGTCTTTCTGGCGATAGTCCGTACCGGCTCGCTGGGCGCTGCTGCGAAGCAACTTGGTGTTAGTCATCCCACCGTAGGGCGGCGGCTTCACGTTCTTGAGCAGCACAGTGGACAGGTTTTTTTCCGCCGCACCGGGCAAGGCCTGGTATTGACGGACAGCGGTGAAAAAATTCTGGGGCTGGCCGAGGAAATGGAGCGAAACGCTCTTTCCATTGAGCGACACCTGGCGGGCGACAGCGATCAACCTGAGGGGCTGTTGCGGATTTCATCGGCTGACTGGTTCGCCTGCCATGTGCTGGCTCCAGTACTCAGCGAGCTGTCTCGACGGTACCCATTGATTGTTCCAGAGGTCATCGCCGGACATCGCCTGTTCGATCTGACTCGCCGTGATGCGGATATCGCCTTTCGCATCGTGCCGTTCACCGAACCGGACATCGTTCAACGTCGACTCACGACACTCAGCTATGGGCTCTACGCCGCGGCAGACCTGCCTTTCTCACCTTCCCGGAGCGGAGAAGGCCTCGGGTTGATCCTCATGAGCACAGCACAGGCTCACTATCCCGACGTGCTCTGGCTAAAGGAGATGTTTCCTCGCGCCAATACTGTGCTTACCAGCAGCAGCCGTACCGTGCAGGCGCAGATGTGCGCTCGCGGATTGGGTGTAGCGGTTCTGCCACGCGCGTTAGGCGATCAATTGACCGCCCTGAGACGGGTAGACGTCGGCAGTGAGCCGCCAGGACGTGATATCTGGATGGGGTATCACCACGACATGAGGCAGATGGACAGGCTGCGCGCCCTTGCGAATCTCGCTGGCGAAATGATCGGCACGTAGGGCCTTAATCCGCGAAATATTGCTGGAGCCAACTCCCATATGAAACCCACGCACGCACAAACAGATATCTTCGAGCCAATCCAATGGGAAGCTCACGCTTGCCTGCCGTTGCTTCCCGGGCAGGACATGTCTGGCTTGGGGCGTTACCGCGATGCCGGCTTTCATCACGTTTCAGTCAACGTGGGGATGGACATGACGCCGTTTCCTGACGTGATCCGAGTGCTCGCCGGCTTCCGGCACTGGCTGGCGCAACACGAAGACGACTATCTTCTGGCGGGTACGGTCGCGGATATCCAGCGCGCCCGTGACCAGCGCAAGCTGGCGGTCTCTTTCGATCTCGAAGGTTCGAACATGCTGCAACAGGACGTCGCTATGGTCGGGTTGTTCGCCAGACTGGGTGTTCGCCAAATGTTGCTGGCCTACAATCGCGATAACAGCTGCGCCGGTGGATGTCATGGCGCGGGCGGCGGTTTGACCCCTCTGGGCCGCGAGGTGGTGAGCGAAATCAACAGGTCCGGCATCGTCATGGATTGCTCCCACGCCAGCAAACGTTCAAGCCTGGAGGTCATGGAGCTCTCGCAGCGGCCGGTGATCTTCTCCCATACCAATGTGAAGGCCATCCACGACCACCCGCGCACGATCGACGACGAACAGATCCTCGCGTGTGCTGCCCAGGATGGCGTGATCGGCCTCACAGGCCTGGGGATTTTTCTGGGCGACCCCGACGCTTCGGTCGCCGCCTTCATTCGGCAAATCGATTACCTGGCCGAGCGAGTCGGGACCCGGCACATCGGCCTCGGCCTGGACACCGAACTGCAGCCCGATCACCGAGACCTGCCTGCGGGCGTGGACGAGAACGATTGGTGGCCAGAGCAGCATTACGGGCACATGAACGGCCATCGCCAATTACAGCCAGCAGCCCTCGATCAGGTAGCTCGGGAGTTGAAACGGCTGGGCTACAGCGAGTCGGATGTTCACAACATCTACGGCGAGAATTTCCTGCGCGTGGCGCAATCCACGTGGCCGTTGCCTGAAACCCGTTGAGCGGTTGAGCTCACCCAGTCGTACGTATTAATTTCGCAAAGGCAGCGCAGATGACGCCGGTTTTTATGTCCGGAGCAGGACCCGATTCTGCAAATACACGAGCCGGCATTGCGCAATAAATCCCGCGACGAACAAGCAGAACAGGACCAGCAAGGTGATCTTCACCACGCTCGCAGCAGGGCCCGCGGCCAAAGGCTGGGAAGGTGGCAGTCGAGTGAGCGTTTCGTTGATTGCGGGCACCAACGACAGGAAAAAACTGAACGACAGTCCAAAAGCAGACAGATAAGGACGAAGCGTCCCGAAAAAGGTGAATCGCTCCACGAGCACACCACCCAAAGCAGCCAGCAGGACCACGATGCCAAACGCATGCCCTGCGTTTAACCCTCCGGTGCTGGACACTCCAAAAGACGTGATAACCGCTAACACCAACCCCACCAGATAGACTTTTCCGGAGCGAGTCTTTTTATCGATCTTGCTGTAGCGGGCAAAACTGTAGATGCCCGCGATGACGGGAACCAGGCTGATCACCGTGTGGATGATGCCTACAAACGATAAGGGATGCGTCATGGGTATCTCTCAGGGAAAAATAAGATCGGCGCCACACTTGCGGCGATGACGGGTCAGGCATCGATACGCTCCGATGCCGTGTTGAACTGATCGATTACCGACGACCCTATGTATGGATAGGGCTGCCTGCAGAGGGCCTGCAAAAGCCTCGATTTCACTCGAAATATTTTTCAAGTGTGGCTCAGCCTACTAGTAGGTAGTCTGCACTGTCAAGCCAACTCCCCTCTCATATCAACCATGTTGACTTAAGGTCTTCGCAGCGTATAGGTTGTCGGCGGGCTGTGCACTCTTGCATCGCGTACAGCGACCAAAGGCGTTCCTCGCTCCCTACAAGTATTCCAACAATAACTGGCGCAAAAGTGGCAACGGGCTCAACGCACGAGGGCCGGCCACACAGGAAATCACATGACCGAACACGAGATCTCTGGGTTGCAAGCGCTGCGTGCGCTGATTCGCGGGGAGGTCCCCTCCTCTTCTATCGGCCAGACGATGGGCCTGACCGCTGTAGCGGTAAGCCCTGGCAGAATTACTCTGGAGGCTCGGCCAGACGATCGTCACCTGAACCCGGCAGGTGCCGTGCATGGCGGTTTTTCTGCAACGTGCCTCGATGGCGCGGCGGCGTTGGCGTTGTTCTCAACACTGGAAACGTCCACTCCCCATTCAACGATCGACCTCAACGTCAAATACGTGCGGCCGCTGCGCGCCGGCCAGATCTACCGCGTCGAAGGTTGGGTCGTGGAGCGTACTCGGAGCCTGGCGATTTGCGATGCGCAAGTGGTCGATGAGGCGGGCAAGCTATTCGCCAAGGCCACCACCACGTTTGCAGTGTCTGGGGGCTGATCCAATGAAAGTATTGAATGTTCAAAGTGCTGGCCGATTGGCCTGGATCGAGGCTCCGTCACCGAAGCTTTCCAGCGCCCACAGTGCGCTGGTCCGCCCTATAGCTTCCGCTTCCTGTGACCTGGACCGGCGACTGATTGCCGGTAGTACCCCCTTCAAACCGCCCTTTGCTTTAGGCCACGAATGTGTCGCGGAGGTGTTGAAAGTCGGTGAGGCCGTGCTGACCGTCCGCCGCGGCGACCTCGTTTCCGTTCCGTGGAAGATCGCGTGTGGAACCTGCCCTCAGTGCCTTGCCGGGCGTGCCACCGCATGCACGACAGTGCCGCGCCACGCGGCTTACGGTGTCCCGGCAGGCGGCCATTGGGGCGGGCTGTTTTCGGAAGTGGTAGACGTGCCATTTGCCGACGCGATGCTTGTCCCTTTGCCCGCCGGTCTCAACCCGCTGGCGGTGGCAAGCGCCAGTGACAACCTCACGGATGCCTGGGTAGCCACCAGCCGGCCGATCAGCACCAGGCCGGACGCCCGCGTTCTTGTAGTGGGAGGCACCGAAAGCCTCGGCGTGCTTGCTGTACAAATGGCCGTCGCCGCTGGAGCGGGTAGCGTCGATTATCTGGACGACAATGAATATCGTCGGGATCTCGCTCTGCGTAGCGGTGCCAGCGTCGAACTGCCCACGATACTTGACGAGCGTTACGACGTTGTCGTGTCCGCCACCCGTGATCATGAGTCGCTGCACCGTGGGCTGTTGGCACTGGCGCCGGGCGGACATTGCTCGTGCATCGGAATCATCTTCGACGATCCGAAGATTCCCCTTTTCGGCATGTACTTGCGCGACGTCACTCTGTCGGTGGGGCTGTGCAATGTACGCCCACACATTCCCAAGGTGTTCGACCTCGTCAGCAGCGGGCGCTGCGATCCTCTGATGGTAAGCCCTACCGTGGTCTCGCCCGATGAGGCAACCGAAGCGCTGCTTCAACCTCTCGCCAAGTGCATCATGGTGCGAGAGTGCATCACCTGATTTCAGTTCAGATTGTCTGCCAGTGACGCCATGACGGACGTCCAGGCCTCCTGCCCTTCAATCCCTACTTTGCGAAAGGCTTGATCCAGAGTCTGTCGCTCCAGTTCAGTGGCGGTCTGCTCCACGGCCCTACCCGCTTCCGTGAGCGCCAGCAGCTTGAAACGATGGCGCTCCGGGGAGCGGCTGAAACACACCAGTTCCTGATCGATCAAGTGTTTGAGAGGTCGATGCAACGCTTGCTTGCTGATGCCTAATGTCATCGCCATATCACCGACATTGATCTCATCTGCCCGGGCGATGATGTAGAGAATTCGGTGATGCACGCGAGACAAGTCGCGCGTCGCCAGAAACTGATCGGCCTTGATGGTCAGCCCGCGAAATCCGAAATGCAGCAACTCAAGCGCATGATCGAGTGGATGCAGCGACTTCATGCTGACCGATGCGGTGTTTATCTTCTTTTCAATGACCATGTGCGCGGGTTCCCTGAGCTCCGGCGCAGCCTAACCGTAGTGGATACTCAGGGCAACATCTCAGATAACCGGAGAAAGACCACCATCAATACGTAAATTGACGCCGGTAATGTATCCGGCAACCGGACTTGCCAGAAACGCGACGGCGGCCGCGATCTCGTCGAGACGACCGACTCTGCCAAGAGGAACCTGAGCAAACATCGGCAGGACCGTGCGCTCGATTTCTTCCCATGGCGCGTCTTTGCTCGCCAAGCCATGCACCTCGGCGACCTCACGAAACCGAGCATCAAGTGTGGCACTGTGTATCGTGCCGGGAGAGATGGCGTTGACCGTTATCCCCTCTGCGGCTACAGCTTTTGCCATGGAAGCGGTCATTGCATTCATGGCGGCTTTGGCCGCGGAATAGTCAGGCGCAGAGGGTGGCGGCATCGTGGCGGCCAGACTGGAGATGTTGATGACTCGCCCCCATCGCGCTTCCTGCATCCTGGGCAGAAGGCGCGTGGTAACACGCAGGGCTGCGAGCACATTTCGATCGTAGGCAGCCGCCCAGGTCTCAGGCTGTGTGAGACTCCAGCTGTCTTTCGTCGTCCCTGAGCCGCCGGCATTATTGACCACGATGTCGATAGGACCCGCAAGCGCTTCCGCGGTGTCGACAAGTTGCCGGACCTGGTCATCGTCCGTCAGATCACCAAGACCACAAAGGCACTGCCGCCCAGCATGATAATGTCTTTGGCCACCCGTTCTGCCTGAGCTTTATCGCGCCCGTGAACGACGACGACTGCGTTCTCAAAAGCGAGTTTTCGGGCGATCGCTTCGCCAATGCCTTTGCTGCTGCCGGTGACCAACGCAGTCTTACCGCTTAATTCCAAGTCCATGTACCCAACCCCTGTTCAACTGTTGTCAACGTCGAAAGGTAAATAGAGATGATGGATGAAACCAGTACGCACTTTTATGTGCCTATCAGTCAGGAACAACGTGAGATTTGTCTTGGGCCTGAGGGTTCGGCCTGGCACGTGGCTCGGGTGATCAAAATGATCCAGAGTCGATGGAAACTACCGATTCTGTTCAGGCTCTACGCCGACCCATCGATCCGCACGCTGCAATTGAAGCGCGATCTGCCAGGCGTTTCCCAGAAGATGCTGACGGCCCATCTGCGCGAACTGGCCAGGGATGGCTTGATCGAGCGAGTCGACTTCGGTGAAAAACCTCTGCGTGTCGAGTATCAGATGTCGGAAATGGGGCGCCAGCTTCTTCCGGTTCTTATTGCGGCGCGCAGATTTTCGGCAAGCTATTTACCCGAGGCTGACGATTCATCAAAGGACGCTTGAACCTTTCGGCTTTTTGGCGGGCTTGATTGAACCGGCAACTCAGCATCAAGCGATTAATTATTCCTTGATAAGAAACCTGTCGATGAGCGGAAGCGTAATCACGCCAAACATCTGGGGATCGCCGTATGCACGAGCCGAGAGCATCGCGCCATGAACGGTCGCCATGAAAGCCTCTGCCTCGGCGCGAGCATCGCCGGACAACATGAAACTACCTTGCTGTGATCCCCGCTCAAGAACGGAAGTCAGCCAGGCGGAAAGCGCTCGAAAGTGGGTCCGCACTTCTATCACCACCTCTTGCGGTAATACCGGGATCTGAGTCGCCAGTAATGCGCAGACGCAGTAGCCCTTTGTTGCATCGCCTATGCAGGATTGCCAATAACCCATATAGGCGCGCAGTTGCTCTTCCGGGGCTGGACAGTGGCGTTCTATTTCGCCCATTCCTACTTCTGCTTCCTCTCGATACCGCATAACAAGCGTGCGTACAAGATCCACCTTGGTAGGAAAGTGGTGGTGAATACTGGCTTTCCGAATACCCACAAACTCGGCTATATCCGCATAGCTGAAACCGTTGTACCCGCCGGCGATAATAAGCGTGCGGGCACAGTTGAGAATTTCGTAAAAGGTGTTTGAGTAGTTAGTCATGGCCGGACGCTACCTTTTGGTAGGCCACGAGTCAAGTATGCCAATTTCGGTCAAATGGATGCGGACGGGACCGTTCATGGACCATCCGATTCAGCTTGGATCTGTTCCGGAAAACTGGCGTTTGATTCGTTTGATCAAGGCCGACGCAGCGAGCTTCGCCTACTGGCACCGAAGGACTCTATAGATCTCGGAAACCACCTGCATCGTTGCGTCTTCGATCGTTCCTTCGTTACGGCATAAAACCCAGCCGTGATCTGCAATTGCTTGCTCGAACGCCTTTGTACAAGCGACATGTTCTTCCAGCTTATGGATCACAGTACTGCCTAGCCCACGCCCTCGTGCCGCAGCCCTTGCCCACGAAATATCAGGATCGGTGACAACCCCGACATGCAGGTCTGGCACTTGCACGTTTCGATCAATGTTCAACTGTAGAATCTCTGCAAACGGGACTAACCGGCGAAACGCGGCATCAGACGGGTACCAGCGATCGATCAGGATGATGCTGTCTGGTGGCTGTTTAGTCAGCACGTGCCGGGAAATCCAGCTACGGCTATCAGCAAAGCGCTCGCAAACCCTCAGTTCCAGATCCCGGGTGGGATTTCGGACGAGCTTGTTAACGAGGGTCATTGTTTCACCCCGATAGGGATCGCTTTTCTTCTCGCAAAGCCGGATAACCTTTTTGTTGTCTGCCCGAAGTGCTTTCGTCACGGCTTCCAACAGTGTGGTTTTGCCGGCTCCCTTGGGCCCATCCAGAGTAACAAACAGCGGACGATTCATTCTTCACATAACGATTGAGATACGGTTGTTTTGCCCGGTTCGTTCGCTGGGACCGCTTGGCGCGACTACGCGAATCGAGTGGAGGGATCTTTTGAACAGACACCGATGAACACTCTAACTTGGTTTCTGGCTAAAGGGTCTCAAAATCCAGGGTTAGGCCCGCAAGCTGACTAGATCGCGGTGGTGGGTGCGAACGGCTTGAATCGAATGCACCCTCCATTTAGCCCAAGGACCTATCGCTCACAACATGAGCACCTGGCAAATCTTGTCATTGAAAACTCCCTATACGACTTTCAGATGCGCATAGCTATCAACGAAACGCTTAAATTTGTGTTTGCCGCAAGTGTACGCTTCATACTTCGCGGGCAAGGCCTCACTTACGCAAGTTGGCACAGGCTCAACAACCGCATCGAAATCCAAATCAATAAAGAAAGGTATTGAATAGCGCTCTAGACCGCTAGTATTTATGACGCGATGCATTGTCGAGGTGTAGCGATCGTTGGTGAGTGTTTGAACCAGATCACCAATATTGACGATAAAAGTACCTTCAACGGGTGGGGCAGTAACCCACTCCCCTGCACGGTTCCTGACTTGCAAACCACCAACTGCGTCTTGAGACAGGACGGTCAGGAAACCGTAGTCCGTGTGTGCCCCGATACCAATCTCTTCCTGGGAAACCCTTCCGATCTGGGGCGGATAGTGCAAAATTCGCTGAATAGTGATGGGCTTGCGTTGAAGATGTTCAAAGTAATCTTGTGGCAACCCCAAACTCAGCGCTATCCCGCCGATGAGTTTTCTCGCGAGGGCCAATACAGCGGAGTGATACGCTTCGGCAACCTTCTCGAATTGCGGCAGTGCAGACGGCATTTGATTAGGGCCAAAAAATGGAGAGACCTCATCGTAATGAGCTCCGCAATCAAAGCACTCTTTGAAATCGCGGGTATTGGCTGGATCGACGTTCTCCGCGTACATCGGTATATAACCACGTAGCGTAAGTCCGGAATTTACGACATTGAGCTTGTTTTTCTCCTCATACGGAAGTTCGAAAAACCTTTTGGTCAGCGTGTACATCTCATCTATCAGCTGCTGGTCAATGCCATGGTTTTTTATATAAAAAAACCCCACCTTTTCGCATGCATCACCTATTTGGCTTGCCACCTTCAGCGGATTTTCGCCGTGTATGAGCGACGATATATCTATGACTGGAATTTCAGTAAAAGCTGTTTGTTTGCTAGCCAGGCGAATATCAAAGAACTCTGTCACGTGTGCTCCCCTTTCCAAACAAGTCTGTCTTGGTTTTGACGGATGTTAAGCCTGGATTTTTTGGCACGCAAGCAAAATGTACACCTGTGTCATCAATCGTTGACACAGGTGTACATTTGTCCTAATTTCAAGTGGCCGAGCCTGATGAAGCCCACTTTGGAGCGCACCACGATGTCCAGCGATCCCTTGCTGCAACCCTATAAAATCAAGAATCTGACCCTCAGAAACCGGATCATGACCACCTCCCATGAACCGGCCTACCCTGTGGACGGCATGCCCAAGGATCTCTATCGCGCCTACCACGTGGAGCGCGCCAAGGCCGGTGTCGCCCTGACCATGACTGCCGGTTCCGCTGCCGTATCCCGAGACAGCCCGCCGGTGTTCAACAATGTGCTCGCCTACAAGGACGAAGTCGTCGGATGGTTGAAGGATCTGACCGATGAATGCCACGAACATGGCGCGGCTGTGATGATCCAGTTGACTCACCTGGGCCGTCGCACCCGCTGGGACAAGGCCGACTGGTTACCGGTGGTGTCGCCGTCACACCGTCGCGAGGCTTCACACCGCTCCTTCCCGAAGAAAATGGAGGAATGGGACATCGAGCGGATCATCAAGGACTATGTGGACGCTGCGGAACGCATGAAGGCCGCAGGTCTCGATGGCCTGGAGCTTCAGGCATACGGGCATTTGATGGACCAGTTCTGGTCACCGTTGACCAATGACCTCGACGGCCCTTACGGCGGGTCGCTGGAAAACCGCATGCGCTTTACCTTCGACGTCTTGCGTGGCATCCGCCAGCGAGTAGGCGAAGATTTTCTGCTGGGCGTTCGCTACACCGGTGATGAAGAATTGCCCGGTGGCTTTACTGCCAGCGAGGGCATGCAGGTTTCTCACATGCTCAAGGACAGCGGACTGGTCGACTTCCTGAACGTCGTGCGTGGTCACATCGATACGGACGCAGGGCTGACCGATGTCATCCCGATTCAGGGTATGCGCAACTCGCCCCATCTCGACTTCGCTGGTGAGATCCGCTCGTCGACAGGCTTTCCGACCTTCCACGCGGCGAAGATTCCCGATGTCGCCACCGCGCGCTACGCGATTGCCTCGGGCAAAGTGGACATGGTGGGCATGACCCGCGCGCACATGACCGATCCGCACATCGTGCGCAAAATCATCGAGAAGCGCGAAGAAGACATTCGCCCGTGCGTGGGCGCCAACTACTGTCTGGATCGCATCTACCAGGGCGGCGCGGCCTACTGCATCCACAACGCAGCGACGGGGCGGGAAACCACCATGCCTCACGACATTCCCAAAGCCGCGGTCAAGCGCAAGGTGCTGGTGGTCGGTACCGGCCCTGCCGGGCTGGAAGCGGCGCGGGTAGCCGGTGAGCGCGGCCATGATGTGACAGTGCTTGAGGCGGCTGACCAACCTGGCGGGCAGATTCGTCTGACTGCATTGAGCGAGCGTCGTCGCGAGATGATCAGCATCATTGATTGGCGCATGGCGCAATGCGAGCGGCTGGGGGTGAAGTTTCACTTCAACACCTGGGCCGAAGCCGACACCGTGCAAGCCTTCGAGCCTGACGTGGTCATCGTTGCGACCGGCGGCCTGCCTGATACCGAGGTGCTCCGCGAAGGCAACGAACTCGTGGTTTCAACCTGGGACATCATTTCCGGCGACATCAAGCCCGGCCGCAACGTACTGATCTTCGACGATGCGGGGGATCATGCTGCTCTGCAAGCTGCCGAGGTCATCGCGCAAAGCGGTGCGAGAGTCGAAATCGTCACCCCTGACCGCTCGTTTGCACCTGAAGTCATGGCCATGAACCTGGTGCCCTACATGCGCAGCCTTCAGGACCTGGACGTCACCTTCACCGTCACCTATCGGGTCGATACAGTGGAAAAACGTGATGGCGGGCTCGTTGCAACCTTTGGCAGCGATTACGGCAAGGTTCACAAGCAGCGAGTGGTCGATCAGGTGGTCGTCAACCACGGCACCCTTCCTCTGGACGACTTGTACTTCGAGCTGCGTCCTCTCTCCACCAATGGCGGTGCGGTAGAGCAGCACGACCTGATCGCCGGCACGGCACAGAACATCGTCACCCATCCCGAAGGACGCTTCCAGCTGTTCCGGATCGGCGACGCCGTGTCTGCTCGCAACACCCACGCGGCCATCTACGACGCTTTGCGCCTGATGAAAGACATCTGAACCCAAAAGCGAAGGCCCTTCAACGGGCCTTCACTGCATGTCCCCTGCCCTGGCTACATTCCCCGCCGCGCAACCTCAGCGCCTGCCTTTATTGCCCGCCCGACAATGGACTCGATGTTCTGATCGGCCATCGACTGCAGCGCTGCCGCCGTCACGCCACGGTAAGCCATCAACGATTCAATCATTTGCCGCGGATCGCGGTTGGCAAGCATCTGGCCGCCCCCCACCACGACGCCTTGTGCAGCGCGTTGTGCGATAGCAAGAGGAATTCCGGCAGCCACCGCCTGATTAGTCAGTGCCAATTGCAGCATTGCCGGAAAGGCCGGGCCAGTCCCGGATAACGCGCTGAGATAATCAATGCAGTCTTCATCAGGCACTTCATCCGCCGAACCTACGCACTCGAACAGTCGCTGCACCCACTGGCGGTCACGTTCAACAAGGTTTCCGACACAGTACCAAGGTGTGAACGACTGCCTGATTTCCACGGCCGCATTCGGCATGGCCCGCACTATTACATCCGCACCGGTGGCCGCGCTGATGGCTGCCGCCGGAACGCCGGCCATCAAAGAAATCACTGGCTTGCCGCGAGCATTGATCTGCAGTTCACGAAACTGCTCCGGCCGGATGGACAGCACGACAATATCGCTGAGGTCCACCAACTGCTGGTTGTCGGCGAGCAACTTCACACCTGGCTCGAAGGTACTGACGCCGGAGCGGTTCGAGATCAACAAATGGCCGGGCTCGATGAAACCGCTTTCAAGGAGCGCCTCGGCAATTGCACGCCCCAACCAGCCGGTGCCACCAATGACGCCCAGCGTTCTATTCGCCATCGGCAGTGGACTCCTCGAATGTTTCGACCAAGGGGACGAAAACGCCGGGCTCTTTTTCTGCGTAGCCAAACTTTCCATAAAAGCGGTCCAGCTCGCGCCGCTTCGGAACTTTGCCGGTAAACACGCTCACGTACTGAGGAATCCGTCGAAATCGAATGACGATATCTTCATTGGTTTTCATGGAGATGTAGCCGATCTGCGTGAGGTAGATCGTCCTGGCCCGAACATCGGCCCCCTCGCCGTCGTAGCCAAACCGTCGGAACATCGCGGCCAGGGCATTCATTCGTGCCTCATCGGCCAGAGCGATTTCAGCTTTGACTTCGTCCGATTGCAGCGCCCAACTGCGCACTGCAAATTCGAACTGTGAATCGAACAGCTCGGGGTTCACCCAGCACTCGAAGACGTTGAGAATCGCTTCGGAAATACTTTCCGCATAACTCTCACATTGGCTGACCATACCGCCAGTGTTCTTGTCCCGCCATCGAGCGAGGAGCGCCGCGAGCAGCTGTTCCCGATCTTCATAGAACCAATAGAAGCTGGTGCGAGACAAATTCAAGCGTTTGGCCAGCGGCATTACCCGCACAGCATCCACACCCGACTCTTTAAGGGCATCGTAGGCTGCGTCCAGCCAACCATCGACGGAGCCTCGCCAGCCTGCATCCTGCGCTTTGGTTTTCGCCCTTCCTGTCTGTGACATTCAGGTTGCACCTTTAATTAAAAATTCAGCCCCACTGTACACTCCCCAGGCCGGTGGCGTACACGGCATGTACAGCGGCGTACATTTTTTAGACACTGATCCGCATTCGATCTCACAACGAACTGCCACACTGGATACCGCCCGAGCCGGGCGACTGGTAACTTATGATCGGCGCTGTCGATTCCATCTTTCAGATAACAAAAGGTTATCTTTGCCCCTATAAAAAAGTTGCTAGACGATGAGAACCAATAAAACCAAATAATGGTTCTACCAAAAAACAATAATAGGTAGGTGCCATGAAGTTTAATAATAAAGTGGTGATCATCACCGGCGCTGCCGGGGGCGTCGGACAGGCGTTAGCATTACTGTTCGCCCGAGAAGGCGCAAAGCTTGTTTTGTCTGATCTTGATGAAGCTGGTTGCAAATCAATTTCCGCCAAAGTTCGTGAACTTGGCGCCGAAGTGCACTACGTGGCAGGCGATTTACGCCGAAAAGAATATTGCGAAGCGATTGTCCAGACTGCCGTCGATGTTTTTTCGGGAATCGACATCGTATTGAACAATGCGGGCATCATTCCCCGCGGCACGATTGAGGAAACCACTGACGACATGTGGTTTGACGCCATGGGCGTAAACCTGAATGCGGTGTTCTTCATCTGCCGTGCCGCGATACCGCACATGAAAAATCGCCCGGGCGCCGCCATCGTCAACACATCATCTGTGTGGGGTATCTATCCCGGCCCCGCCCACGTGGCGTATTGCACAAGCAAAGGGGCCGTCGCGGCGTTAACCGAGAATCTGGGCCGCGATTGCGCCCCTTTGGGCATCCGTGTCAACGCCGTGTGCCCGCACGAAATCAATACCCCGATGATACGCAGCGGCTTTGAGCGTCGAGGCCTGGATCCGGATAAAGCCGTGCAGGAACTGAACAAGAGCGTGCCATTGGGCCGTATCGCCGAGCCTGAAGACATTGCGGATGTCATCGCATTTCTGGCGTCCGACGAGGCCAGGTACATCGCCGGTGAAACGGTAGAAGTCACAGGCGCCAAGCCGGTATCCGGCTAAGGAGAGTAGCGATGCTCAAAGGTAAAAATGCAGTGGTGACCGGGGGCGGCAGAGGGATTGGCCGAGGCATCACCGAACAACTGCTGGAGGCGGGAGCTTCTGTGTTGATCGCTCAGCGTCAGGCACTGGACGCCGACTTGCAGAACCATCCGCAGGTCTATTTCGTCGAAGCTGATCTCGCTTCGATGGAGTCACCGAATTTGATCGCCCACTTCGCTCAGGAGCAGCTTGGCGGAATCGATGTATTGGTCAACAACGCCGGGTTCATGTTCGAGAAGTCCATCGATGATATGACCGAGCAGGACTGGGATCGCATGATGGCTGTCAATCTGCGGGCTCCAGCGTTCTTGTGTAAGGCGTTGGTCCCACAGATGCGTCAGCGAGGCGGTGGCAGCATCATCAACATCGGGTCGATCGAAGGGATAGGCGCCAACCCGGAACATGCCGCGTACTGTGCCTCCAAGGCCGGCATCCATGGGCTGACCCGAGCCTTGGCAATCGATCTCGGCCGCGATGGCATTCGCTGCAACGCCATTGCTCCGGGGTGGATAAACTCCGAGCTGAGTGATGCATACCTCTCTGCTCAAGCGGATCCGCGTGCGGCGCGCCAGGCACTCCTGCGCCTTCACCCGGTCGGACGTACCGGATTGCCGGCGGATGTGGGCGGGACAGTCGTTTTCCTGGCTTCCGAATCATCGGCCTTCATTACCGGACAGGTACTGGTGGTGGATGGGGGGCGCACGGCGAAACTGCCACTGCCGTTTTGATCGAATCCGCCCGAGTTGCGACGGAGGGAGGGACTTGCCCTCCTCCGCTGCAAGATTCTTTGGCGGGGTTTAATCCCTGAGCCCATGGCTGTCCGGTTGAATGCTCACGCCTTCGCTTTGATCGCATACAGCCCACCGATGATCACCAACGCTGCGCCGACAACCACCCAGGTATCCGGTTGCTCGGCAAAAACGATTACACCAATCAACGTGGCGAACACCAGAAGCGCATAGTTGAAAGGCTGCAAGGTTGAAGCCGTCGCGTATTTCAGTGCTTGAATGAAGAGAATCTGTGCGACGACTCCCGTCAATGCCAGGATCCCCATCAAGAGGCCCTGGATCGGAGTCGGAGAAACCCATGCAGGCAGCCCCGCAAATGTGACCGTCAGGGCCCCCACACACGCCATGAAGAGCATGTTCGTAGCAAAGGAGTCGTGCTGGCTGATTCGACGCGTCAGTACGTTGAATACCGCGAACGCCAAAGCAGCCAGCAGCGGGATCAGCGCCGCGAGTTCAAAAACTCCCGCGCCTGGCCGGAGGATGACCAGTGTGCCGGTGAACCCTATGGCCGCTGCAATCCAGCGCCGCAGACCTATGAACTCCCCAAGCACGGTCCCCGCCAAGGCCAGTGTCATCAGCGGAAATACGGCATAAAGTGCGTGCATTTCGGCCAGGCCCAAATATCGTAGCCCCACCGCAAACAGCAGGGTTTCACCCACGGCTAACAGCGCTCGAATGATTTGCAGCCAAGGGTGCTTACTGCGAAACGTCGCCTGGCCCCTGCCTAGGTAAGCGGCATATCCGAGAGCAAAAACGACAAACACCCAATAACGCACCATGACCAGTTGGGCAACCGGGAAGTCTTTGACCAGCACCTTGGTTACGCCGTCCTGGCTGGCGAAAATCAGCATTGAAAGCAGGCAGAGGAAAATCCCGAGTTGGGGCCTCGCGATCCCGGGATTAGCAGCAGCGGTGGGCGTCGTTAAATGCGCAATATTTTTTGTTCGGTCGCTATTCAATCAACCTTTCCTTCGTAGAACGTTCCGATCAGACTTTGAAGTCGGTAGATAGCCGACGACTTGAACTTGTCAGCCTTCTCGCCCGGCCCAAAACTCATGCCAGCGAATAACCGAACTGACGCCCAGTTTCGTTATTATCCTGGGGGGTAGCTTGCTGGGGCCTGGTGCGTGACTGAAGCTATCGAGAAACTCCGAACGCGTACCCGAGGCCAACTCCGCAGCCATCACACCGGCCAGGGTGCTTTTCACAGTACCCAGTCCGTTTTCGCAGCAAGCCGAGTACAGGTTTTCTTCAATCTCGCCAAATGCAGCGGCGCTGTTACGACTCAGACACAGGCGGCCGGCCCAACTGAATTCCAACGCAGTGGATTTCAATTCGGGAAAGCGCGCATCCAGGGAGTGTCGCTGTTCTTTGGCCACCGCCGCTACCCGCTCTGGAGTGACCTGGATACTCGGGTCATAGGTGAACTTGGTCCGGATGACGATACGCGAGAGACCGTCTGAAGAGATCTTGCGGACGGTCGCGCCCATTGGGTCCGCCGGCAACAAGGCCCATTTAGCTTTGCCGGGTACGTCTTTCCTGAGCTCATTATCACTGTACGCGGCGGTCATGGAGGCATAAGTGAAGACGTGCAACAGTCGTCCTTGATAATGGCCAAAGTCTTCAATGTGCCCGTTAACCCCCAGGATGACCTTGGGTGCATGCACCGTCCCGTTATGAGATCGAGCGCTCCAACCGCTACCCTGCCTGGTCAACTCAACAATCGGAGAGCGTTCGAACAGCGTGATTTTCCCTTCGAGCCCTGCTGCCAGGTCTCTAATGTATTGCGCGGGTTGAATCATCACGGCGCCGGGCGTGTAGATCCCACCGTGATAATAGGTAGACCCGGTGATTTCGCGCATTTGCGCGGCATCGAACATCTGGAACTTCTCGCCAATGCGTTCAAGGGATTGAGCGTAATTGACGTTCAGTTTCAATCCCCGCTCAGTGGCGGCCGCGTTGATCTTCCCGGAAGGGTCGAACGTGTCGGCAGACATGCCGTACTCCCGCGCAGCGGCAGCGGCAAAAGCAATCGCAAAGCGGTTCTGCGCAATTTCCAGCGCCGTTGCAGACTCACTCGCCACCGAGTATTCCCCGGACGACAGACTGTGCGGCACATCGATCATGAAACCAGAGTTTCTGCCCGCCGGCCCCTTGGCGACTTCATGAGCATCGACCACGACAATGCTGTCACCGGGGTGCAGCTGTGAAAGTCTGCGAGCGGCGGACAGGCCGGCAAAACCGGCCCCGATAATCAGCCAGTCCGCCGTCACGTTTCCATCAAGCATGCGGACAGGCGCAGTGCGTTCGGAAATCGCCTCCCAACCTGAAACCCCGGTATCTACCGGCAGGCGCTTGATGGTATGGGTGCTCATTTTTCGGTCTCTTCATCCGACCGATCAGACACATCGATCCAGATGGTTTTGATTTCGGTGTACTGGTCATGGGCGAAAATGGATTTGTCCCGACCGCCGAAGCCCGACTCCTTGTAGCCACCGAAGGGTGTCGATGCGTCGCCCTCACCAAAGCAGTTCACGGTGACGATGCCCGCGCGAATTTCCCGCGACAACTTGATTGCCCGCCGCAGGCTGCCGGTATATACCGAGGCCGCGAGTCCGTAGACCGTGTCATTGGCCAGGGCAATGGCTTCGGAGATCGTGTTGAAGGTGGTGACCGAGAGAATCGGGCCGAAGATCTCTTCCTGGAACAGCCGGTTGTCTCGACCGACACCGTCAATCACCGTCGGCTCTACAAAGGCGCCGTCTTTGGTCGCGCCACCGTAAACCACTTCAAGCTTTCCGGCGGCGGCGTGCTCAAGGTACGACTTCACTTTGGCAAAATGCTCAGGGCTGACCAGCGACCCTACGCGGTTTTCCGGATCGAGTGGATCGCCCATTTTCCATTCGCGGATGTAGGCGCCCATGCGCTTCAGCAGCTCGTCCTTAACCGATGCATGGACGATCAGACGAGAAGTTGCGGAGCAGTTTTCGCCCATGTTCCAGAACGCGCCATTGACCACGTGCTGAGCGACGAGATCCAGGTCTTGGGCATCGTCCATCACCACGGCCGGATTTTTTCCGCCGCACTCGAGGACGATGCGTTTCAGGTTCGAATCGGCGGCGTAATGCAGGAAACGACGGCCGGTCGCGGTGGAGCCGGTGAAGCTGACCATGTCGACATCGTTATGCAAACCAATCGGTTCACCGACGTCCTTGCCCGTGCCGGTGACAATGTTGAGTACGCCGGCAGGTACGCCGGCTTCGAACGCCAGCTGCGCGACACGCAACGTGGTCAGCGAGGTTTGCTCAGCAGGTTTGACGATGACCGAACAGCCTGCAGCGAGCGCCGGGCCGATTTTCCAGGCCAGCATCAGCAGCGGGAAGTTCCAGGGCAATACGCAGCCCACCACGCCGATTGGCTCCCGAACTACCATGGTCAGCGCGTCGCTGCCCACCGGAGCGGTGTTGTCGTAAATCTTGTCAATCAGTTCTGCGTGCCAGCGGATCGTGTGGATGGTGTCCGGGATGTCGACCAACTGGCATTCACTGACCGGTTTGCCGCTATCGAGGCTTTCGAGGACGGCCAGTTCATGTTGATGGCTTTCAAGCAGGTTTGCGAATTTCAACAGGACCGCTTTGCGCTCCCGCGGAGAAACGGATCTCCAGCGCCCATCCTCAAAGGCCTCCTTGGCATTGCTCACCGCGAAGTCGACATCCTCGGACGAACACGCTGCGACGTCGGTCAAAAAGTCACCGGTCGCCGGGTTGTTCGTGGCGAAGGTTTTGCCAGAGATCGCAGGCTTGAATGCGCCATTGATGAACGCCTTGGACGGCAACGCAATGTCTTTGGCCAGCGCGGCATATTCGGCCTTGCTCAGAAGATCACCCATGGCTGGCTCCCGAAGAAATATTGGCTACGTTACGTTTGAGTTCAGTAATGACCGACGCGAAGCTCTGCTTTTCGTCCGCTTCCAGTGGCTGCAATGGCAGGCGCACGTTACCGACGTTCAATCCGGCAACTTCGCAGCCGTACTTGATCGACTGCACGAACTTGCCACCGTCCAGGGCATTCATCAGCGGCATCATTGCCGACATGATTTGACGGCTTTTATCGAAGTTCTTTTCGATCACGCAGGCTTCATACAGCGCAACGTGTTCCCTGGGCAGGAAGTTGGAACCTGCGCACACCCAACTGCGGGCGCCCCAGGCAAAAAACTCGAGGGCCTGGTCGTCCCATCCGCAGGACAAGGCGATGTTGGGGAACTGCCGGGCCAGCATATGCACCTGACCCATGTCGCCGGAACTTTCCTTGATGGCGACGACGTTTTTCGATTGGCTGACACGCGTGAAATATTCTTCGTCCATCGAAACGCACATGCGCCCCGGATAGTTGTAAAGCATGATCGGCAGGTCGGCGGCGCGATCAATCGTCAATGCGTGGATCGCGTTTTCCTGGGAGGTCGGCAGCGCATACGGCGGGCTGGTGACGAGAATGGCGTCCGCTTTGATCGATTTGGCATCCTTGGCGTACTGAACCGCATCTTCGGTGCGAATCGCCCCGGTACTGACGATCAGTTGCACCCGTGTGCCGATCACATCTTTGGCGTAGGCTGCCAACTCGGTGCGTTCTTCCGCAGTCTGCGCATAATACTCGCCGGTCGACCCACCGATAATAATGCCATGCACCTTCGCCTCGATCAGCGACTCCAAAACTTCCGAGTACACGTTCCAGTCAATCTCCCCATCAGAGTTATAAGGAGTTACTGCTGGCGTATAGATACCTTCAAATTTCAAGATAAATGCTCCGAATGCGAGTTAGGTAGGAGATCAACGAACGCGTCAGCTTTGATGCCTTGAGGCGCGACAAGAATCTTCATGTTTTCACGGGACGGTTCCCCCTGCTCAAACACGAGATCAATTGCGGCACTTTGCTTAACTGTTGAATCCAGACTGGCATGGGCCAAGAAGTCGGTCAATAGAGTGTATTTCCCGCATATACATTTTCAGATGGATGCTTCACACACCCTTGAAAATATCTTTTCCTTTGTTTTCAATAGTTTGAAATTTCCTTGCCGATGCCAAGACGTCAATCGATAACATTTGATTATGCATTGATAAGAGTAAATGTTTCTTGTTGATGCATGATTGCCGTCGTAGCCTTACAACAGCGATATTCTACTGACGAATTGGAAAATAGAATTTCTCGTACATTCGTTCCATTAGTTGGAAACTGTTTGTTCGGGGTCGAATAAGGTGCTGTAGCAACATTGTCTGCCTTAATAAGGACTCGAACGAAATGAGTGCACGGATGGCACCACCATCCAAGAAGGCACATTTTGCGTAAGACGCTTCCTGGACGTGGCAAAACGTTCCGGTTCGCGGATAGAAGCAGCACGGTTTGATGGGCTTGCATCCACAGGCGGTACTGCGAACTCAAGACCGTTTGGCCTCATCTCGCTGAGCAGGCTGAATGTGTCGCCCCCTTGGTATTTTGGAGTGTGTTGACCGTGAGCACTAAATCGGCAGTTTCAAATCTAATCGCGCAGCGCAAGCCTGACCACGCGCTGCCAGGTGCCCTTTATAGCGATCCCGACGTTTACAGGCAGGATCTGGAACAGATCTGGCACAAAAGCTGGATCTTCGCAGGGCACACATTTGAGCTGGAGAAGTCGGGTCAATACCTGTCGCTGCAAATCGGCGATTACCCTGTCGCTATCGTGCGCGGCGCAGACAAGCAGATTCGTGCCTTCCACAATGCCTGTCGCCATCGCGGTTCCAAGGTGTGCCCGGAAGCCAGCGGCAAGGTCGCCAAGCTGGTGTGCCCTTACCACAAATGGACATTCGAACTGGATGGTCGCCTGCTGTTCGCCGGGAACATGGCGGACGATTTCGACAAGTCTCAGCATGGGTTGAAGCCCGTGCACTGTGAGGTGGTCGAAACGTATATCTACGTGTGCGTGGCAGATATCGCCCCAGACTTTTCGTCGTTCAGAAAATCCGTCACCCCTTTCGTTGCGCCGCATAACCTGGACGACTGCAAAGTCGCGTTTGAGTCGAACATCATCGAGAAAGGCAACTGGAAACTGGTTTTCGAGAACAACCGCGAGTGCTACCACTGCGATTTTACTCACCCGGAACTGATGCACTCATTCGTGGACAACCCATCAGTGGGCGGCGCCGGAGGCGATGAAGATCTCGAACTCAAAGAGCATTGGGATCGCTGCGAGGCGGCAGGTTTGCCTAGCCGATTGGTCATGGATGATGACGGTCGTTTCCGTATGACGCGCATCCCCCTGTTTTCCGGGGCCGTCAGCTACACCATGGATGGCAAGCCTGCGGTTGCCGGTCGCTTGGATACAACCGGTGAAGCCAACATCGGTGCGCTGCTTTACTTCAACTATCCATCCACCTGGAACCACTTTCTGGGCGATCACGCGCTGAGCTTCCGCGTTCTGCCCATCGGTCCAGGCGAGACGATGGTAACTACAAAATGGCTCGTCAAGAAAGACGCGCAGGAAGGTGTCGACTACGACATCGATCGCCTGACCAAGGTTTGGCTAGCAACCAATGACCAGGACCGCACTTTGGTTGAGGGCGCACAGGTGGGTGTCAGCTCTCCAGCTTTCGAGCCAGGCCCTTTGTCGGTGGCCAGCGAAATCGGTGTGTGCCAGTTTGATGACTGGTACTGCAAAACGATGCTTGAGCAGCTCAATGACACGATCCCGTTAAGATCTGTCGGCTAAGTGCAGCACTGCCGGTGGTGAGAACCACGAATGATCACCACCGGTATCTTGATTCACACCTTCAATCCCCTTGTTCGTGTTCCATTCTTCCAGGCGGCTCAGGAGAACTGGGCCAGAATCCAGTCGCGTAGCCGGCAACAGGCGTCGTCATTGATCCGGTCTTCACGAAATGTCAGATAGTGCTGACTTTCATGGAGAACCACTTCCTCTTCGATCGGCCGAATCAGCGTGCCGTTTTCAACCAGGGTTGCAACCAGGTGATTCCATCCGAGGGCTACGCCCTGATGGGTCAGTACCATGCTGATGACCAGGTTGTAGTCGTTGGCGTTGAAAACGTGAGGGCTGTCGTGGGGGCGTTTTTCGATATCAACATCGTGATAAGCCAGCCAAACGCCCCAATCAACGTGCTCCGCCACCTGGGATCTGCCATAGGGGCTTAGGTTAAGCAAAACCCCGTCGCGTAATCCTTCCAGGCTGGACAGCTCAGGGTGCTCCTCTTTGTAACGAGGTGTGCACACCGGATAGATGACGTCGTGAAACAACGGATAACTGCGGTAGCCATCCTGAATCCTGGCCATTTTGGTGATGAAGATGTCTGGAGTGACACCCGGTTCCATCGACAGGAAGTTTTGAGTGGTGACCAGATTGAGGTCGATGTCTGTGTTCCTGGTAAAAAAACCCGGCAACTTCGCTGCGAGCCAGAGGGCTGAGAACGCGGGAGAACAGCAAAGTGTCAACGTGCGCTTGCCTGCATTGTTGGTGCGAATGCGCTCCGCCGCCTGGGAAATGTTGACGAAAGATAATTGTGCCGCATCAAAAAAGATCGATCCGGCTTCCGTCAACTCGACTGCTCGCCCCACCCTCTTGAAGAGATCCACCCCAAGGTACGTTTCAAGCTCCCGAATCTGACGACTGATTGCCGCTTGCGTAACGCACAGCGCTTCAGCCGCACGCGTAAAGCTTTGGTATTTGGCAGCGGCTACGAATGACTTCACTGCTTTCAGGGACGGCATTTTCAGCAGCGTCATGTCTGGATCGATGTGCTTAACCATAACCTAGAGTATTGAATATCCGGTTCGGGGCCGTTTGGAGGGCCGTTAGCGATGAGATCGGCGAGAAGGTTCCACCTAGAGCCTACGCCGGAGCGTAGCTGAAACAGAGGGTCTAAGACAGGGCCAGCAGTAGTCGCCTTCGCAAACAGCACTTTCGTAGTCGCAAATTGACACGATTCATTTATTGATAACATGACGTTATTGATTGGCGGGAAGAAATGTTGTTAGACGCTGACTCTATAAGGTAATAACTTGGGTCTCAAGGCAGCGATTAATACAGCGCCGATAAAACAAGAATAATAAACATCACATAATAAAGAGGATGGTCACAATGACTAACTCGCAACCTTTCTCCCAGCTTGACTGCCCCCATAAGCACCGTCTTCACTGATCAAGATACGTATATCCAAATTCTTGATCTTACGTCGTATTTGCAGCAGGAGGGGTTATGAGTCTTGGTGATGAGATACTCTCGGTAAAAAACATTTACAAAGTCTTTGGTACTCAGCCAAAGCTCGCGATGGAGATGCTGGCTCGCGGTGCTGATAAAAGTGAAATTTTCAGCAAAACCGGTCAAGTCGTTGGCGTTTTTGATGCCAGTTTCTCCGTAAAACGTGGAGAGATTTTCGTCATCATGGG
Organism: Pseudomonas migulae; assembly: GCF_024169315.1. Taxonomy (NCBI): domain Bacteria; kingdom Pseudomonadati; phylum Pseudomonadota; class Gammaproteobacteria; order Pseudomonadales; family Pseudomonadaceae; genus Pseudomonas; species Pseudomonas migulae. The sequence continues at coordinate 704,356 of NZ_JALJWR010000001.1, forward strand.
GCTTTCCGGGTCCGGGAAGTCGACGATGGTGCGGTTGTTCAATCGATTGATCGAGCCGACCTCCGGAACCATCCACCTCAACGGCCAGGAAATCACCGGCCTGTCGGATGCTGATCTCCTCAGCGTTCGCCGCAAAGACATGAGCATGGTGTTTCAGTCGTTTGCCCTGATGCCCCACATGAGTGTGATCGACAACGTTGCTTTCGGCCTGGAAATCTCGGGCGTCGAGGAAAGTGAACGGCATAAGCGTGCACTCGAGGCACTCAAACAGGTGGGGCTCGATGGCCACGCCTACAGCTATCCGCACCAACTGTCCGGCGGTATGCAACAGCGGGTAGGCCTGGCCCGAGCGCTGGCCAACGACCCCGCCATCCTGCTGATGGACGAAGCCTTCTCGGCACTCGATCCGTTGATTCGCCACGAAATGCAGGGCGAACTGATCCGCCTGCAGGCAGAACAGCATCGCACCATCATCTTCATCTCCCATGACATTGAGGAGGCGATTCGCATCGGCCATCGCATTGCAATCATGGAGGGTGGCCGGGTGGTACAGATCGGTACCCCGCAAGAGCTGCTTTGCAACCCTGCGAACGATTACGTCAGAGCTTTCTTCAAAGGCTTTGATGCCTCGAAGATCCTCAAGGCTGGCGACGTTGCCAAGATCTGTGCAGAGCATCCGTACGCCATGGATCAATCCACGCCTACGCTGCGCGACGATGTACTCCTGCAGGACGTCTTTCACATTGTTGCTGATGCCGTTAATCCAGTTGCTGTGCTGGATCGCCAGGGTGTGTTCAAAGGCACGATCTCCAAGAGCCTACTGCTTCAGACAATGAGCCGGCACTAATAGTCTCTATTTGCTGGCTTGCCAGGCTCGGATATTCAGGTGATGACATGAACGAATTCAGTTTTCTAGACCCGTTTCAATCCCTCAACGTCCCTTTGGGCCAATGGGTAGAAGTTGCCCTGAATTATCTGGTTCATAATTTCCGCGAGGTATTCCGTTCGATTAGATGGCCAATCGATCAGGTACTTAATGGAATTCAGTTCGGGTTGTTGGCTATTCCTCCGTCGATATTCATTATTTTTGCGACGCTCCTGGGCTGGCAGGTAGGAGGGAGAAAGATTGGAATCCTTTGTTTCGTCACCCTCACCCTCCTGGGAGTGATCGGCGTATGGAGTGACGCGATGGTCACCCTCGCCCTGGTGCTCACTTCACTGTTCTTCTGTGCAGTTATTGGCATACCGCTGGGAGTCCTGTGTGCCCGGAGTGACCGACTGGAGATGCTTCTGCGGCCGGTGCTCGATGCCATGCAAACACTGCCCGCATTTGTTTACCTGGTACCCGTGGTGATGCTGTTTGGTATCGGCAACGTACCGGGGGTGCTGGTCACGATCATCTTTTCGGTAGCACCACTGGTCAGGCTTACCAATCTGGGCATTCGCCAGGTACCGGAAGACAAGATCGAGGCGGCCCGGGCTTTTGGATGCACCCCTCGCCAGATGCTGAGGCGGGTTCAACTTCCTTTGGCGGCACCGACGATCATGGCCGGTCTGAATCAGGCATTGATGTTGTCACTTTCCATGGTCGTGATCGCATCAATGATTTCGGTGGGAGGCTTGGGGATGATGGTACTTCGCGGGATTGGCCGCCTTGATATGGGCTTGGCAACCGTCGGTGGACTGGGCCTGGTACTGCTGGCGATTTTCCTCGACCGCCTGACCCAGGCCATGGGCGAACGCAGTAACAGGGCAACCAAAGGCGAACACTGGTATCAGACCGGCCCTGCGGGTGTCGTTTACCGTCTGAAAAGAAAGAACACCATTACAAAGATAGAAGTTAGTCCCAAAGAAAGTTAATTCGCTTAGCGGCGCGTTGTGAACCAAAAGAAATGCCAACTTCTTAACCAGCCAAGGTAAACGATAATGAACTTCACAACCTTCGGAATAAAACAGAAATTCATTCATTCTGTGGCGCTTTTAGTTTTAGCGGTATCACCTGTATTCGCATCGGCCGCCACGGCGCAGGAGCCCGGAAAAGGGGTCTCCATCACCCCGATCTTTCCGTCGATCGCCGAAGAGCGGTTTCGTGGAGAGATTGCAATGGCGGGCCTCAAGGAATTGGGCTACGACGTTGAAACACCAAAGGAAACCGAGTACTCCACCATGATGGTTGCGATTGCCAATGGTGACGCGGATTTCTCGGTGCATCTGTGGGAGGAACTGCACAAGTCTTTCTACGAGAAGGCTGGCGGCGATGAGGTGATGGTGAAAACCGGCGCTATCATGCCGGGCGTGTTGCAGGGCTACATGATTGACAAAAAAACGGCCGACGAGCATCACATCACCTCGCTCGCAGATTTGCAGAAGCCGGAAATTGCCAAACTGTTCGATGCCAATGGTGACGGTAAAGCCGACCTCACGGGTTGCAACCCGGGTTGGGGCTGTGAGCTCATCATTGCGCACCACATGAAAGCCTATGATTTGATGAAGACCGTTTCCAATAACCAGGGCTCCTATTTTGCCTTGATGGCGGACACCATCGCTCGTTACAAACAGGGTAAGCCGATTCTCTATTACACCTGGGTACCTCAGTGGATCTCCGGTGTTCTGGTCGAAGGTAAAGATGTTGTGTGGTTGACCGTGCCGCGTACGGATCTTCCAGGTGGCAAAAACGATGTCAACACGACCTTCAATGGTAAAAACCTTGGCTTCGCGGTAGACAGTGTCAGAGCGGTTATCAATAAAGAGTTCGCCGAGAAAAATCCGGCGGCCGTGAAGTTCCTGTCTGAAATGCAGATCACTACCGACGATGAAAGCGCGCAAAACCTGAAAATGCACAATGGCGAAAAAAGTGCAGCTGACATTACTCGTCACGCCAAGGAATGGATCGCGGCCCATCGCGCGAAATACGACATCTGGCTGGCAGATGCTCGCGCCGCGGCTAACACTGCCACCGCAAAAAACTAGTCCCTTCATTTAAATCTGCATAAAAGGTTGCCCTTCCCCGGGCAACTTTTTCATCCGTTTCGGTGTTCATCATTCAGGAATCATGAAATGCAGTTGTATTCGTTCGTCCAGAATTTCAGTTACAAGGATGCGCCCCTGCATACACGCGAGCTGGTTAAAACCTGCCTGCTCGACATCATTGGTGTGGCCGCCGGTGCTCGCGACAATCAAACCAGCGTGATGCTCAAAACCTACGCTGACACCCATTACTCTGCCAACAAGTTGTCCAGCCGCCTCTGGTTCGACGGCAGAGCCGTACATCCATTGGGCGCCGCGTATGCAGGCGGTTTCTGCGTCGATAGCCTGGATGCACATGAAGGTCACTTCACCTCCAAGGGGCATGCGGGTGCAACCGTAGTCCCGGCTATTGTTGCGTTGGTCGACGCGTATCTCGGTCAGGGCAAAGACATCAGCGGCGAAGAATTCCTCAGCGCACTGTGCATCGGTTATGAAACCGCGTTACGGGCGGGCCAGGCATTGATGGCCACCGCCCCTGAATATCATGCCTCAGGTGCCTTTTCCGGAATCGGCGTGGTTTGCGCTGGCGCCCGCCTGCTGAAGCTTGATGAAACGACGTTCCGTCATGCGCTGGGTATCGCGGAATACTTTGGCCCGAGGTGCCCGATGATGCGCTTGGTGAGCTTCCCGACGATGTTGCGTGATGCCCACGGTGCCGGGGCGTATGCCGGACTGAACGCACTGCTGATGGCACAGCTCGGTGTCACTGGCGCTCCAGCCGCGACCGTTGAACCTTTGGAGATTTCCACTTTCTGGCAAGACATCGGAACCCGTTGGGAGATCGACGAGCAATATTTCAAACCGTGGCCGGTATGTCGCTGGGCGCAACCGGCGCTCACGGCCATGACTGATTTGATGCGGGCACATCCGGTCATCACTGCAGCGTTGATCGAGACCATTGATGTCGAAACGTTCCACGAGTCTGTGTGCTTGCAGGGGCATTTTCCGAAGAATGCGGACGAGGCCCAGTATGCGCTGGCGTTTCCCTTGGCTGCCTTGATCGTTCGCGGGAAGCTGGGCCCTAAAGAGGTCACCGGGGATTCCATTCATGCGCCAGACATCTTGAGTGTCAGCGCGAAAATAACCCTTCATGAGGCGCCTGACCTGTCCGCCCGGTTCCCGGAGGAAATTCTGTCCCGCGTCACGGTTACGCTGAAAGACGGCACGCGTCTTACGAGCCCGACCGCGACGGCCAAGGGTGACCCCGGCAACCCTATGTCGAGTGACGAACTTGCCGCTAAATACCATCTCCTGGCTGATGACAGCTTGGGCACCACACTCAGCAATGCCATCAAGAACAGTGTTGAAGCATTGCCCGGCAGTGATGACTGCCAATCGTTCTTTGATTTGTTGCTGTCCGCTCCGAAAACCGCTGCCTAGATTGCGCAACGGTTTCCTGGCTATTCGTTCAGGTGTCAAAGAGGATTTATGCCATTCGTATTCGAGAGCGTGCTCAAAGACAAAAACAGGGGCTACTCCTGTACGGCGCAGAAACCGGTAAAGCCGCAGGCGGTGACTCGTGTAGCGTTCGTACTTTTGAACAACTTCTCGATGATGTCGTTTACCGGCGCTATCGATGCGCTGGTGACCGCCAACCTGATGAGCGAGACACCGGCGTTTGAGGTGTTGACTGTCGGCATCAGGAGCCGACTGGTGATGAGCGATCTGGGAATTGCGATTTCAGCAGACCTGGAGCTATCCCAACTTCCGGACCGGATCGACGTTCTCATCGTCGCCGGCGGGTTGCGAGTGAAGCTGATCAGCGACCCGCTATTACGGCGCAAGCTGCGTAACGCCGCCTCCCTTGGCGCGACCATGGGCGGTTTGTGGAACGGGGCATTTTTCCTGGCAGAAGCTCAGCTGATGGACGGCGTCGAGTGTGCCTTCCATCCTGACGGACGAGCGATGATGGAGGATGTCTTCCCCAAGGTGCTGGTCTCTTGTCGAACGCACGTAATCGATCGAAACCGTATCACGTGCGCTGGCGCCAGCAGCTCGTTACGCATGATGCTGGAGCTCATCACCGCCAGACAAGGCGTGTCGCTGACCCATGCTGTCGAGGAAATACTCAGTTGCGATCAAACCTCTGAAGTCTCCGGGATATCGACGGTCATAGTTGACGCTGACCCCACCTTGCCCCAAACCCTGAAGCTCGCTTTGGAACTGATGCAAAAGAACATCGAAGAGCCGCTATCGATCGACGAACTGGCTGAGTGTGTGAACATTTCCCGACGACAACTGGAACGTCGCTTCTGCCGTTTCGTGGGCGCCACGCCCACGCGTTACTACCTTGAGCTGCGCTTGACTCGAGCGCGGCAACTTATTCTGCAGAGCAATCGGCCGATCACCGATATCGCGATTGCGACCGGCTTCTGCAGTTTCGCCAACTTCCATATGCGCTTCCGTGATTTCTTTGGCGTCGCGCCAAGCAGCTATAGAGCAACGTATGAGCGCAGGCGCCAGGTTTTCCCGCACTGTCCAGGCCGAGCAAACGATGGCGAGCATCATCGATAAGGATTACCGAGAATTATGAATGCGCCATCGCCGGTGTTGATACCCACGGCTAACCACAGCGAGCGGATGTCTACACGCATCGCCTTCCTGATCGCGGGTTTACTCATGTCCGCATGGGCGCCAATGGTCCCATTGGTTAAAACCCGCGCTGGCCTGGACGATGGTGGCCTGGGGTTGCTGCTGCTTGGCCTGGGCGGTGGCTCTATTGTGGCCATGCCCTTCGCCGGATATCTCACTGCACACTATGGATGCCGCCCGGTCGTAATCTGGGCGACGATTGTCTTGTGCGCCGTTTTTCCACTGTTGAGCACCGTGGCGTGGCTGCCTGGCCTGGTCATCGCTGTCGTTGTTTTCGGGGCCAGCATGGGCATGCTTGATTGCGCCATGAACATACAGTCCGTCATCGTCGAGAAAAACAGCGGGCAGGCACTTCAGTCCGGCTTCCATGGCCTTTACAGCGTCGGAGGCATATTGGGCGCCGGGGCGATGACCGCTTTGCTGACCTTGGGCCTGCATCCGTTGATTGCTGCGCTCTGCATCGTTGCCGTCGTTTTGGGAGCGCTCTACAAGGCAGCGCCTGCTTTGCTGACTTATGGCACTGAACGGGGCGGGCCATTGTTCGCGGTGCCCAGGGGGATCGTGCTGTTTTTAGGGGCGCTCTGTTTCATCGTCTTCCTCACTGAAGGCGCAATGCTCGACTGGAGCGCGGTTTTTCTTGTCTCGAGCCGAGGGTTAGAGCCGAGCATCGCCGGCTTGGGCTACGCCTCCTTCGCCGCTGCGATGACAGTGGGCCGTCTGACAGGAGATGCCATCGTCAGCAAACTGGGCGGCGTGCGCGTCGTTGCGCTTGGCGGACTCTGCGCAGCCGCGGGCATGATCGTATCGCTTGGAATCGATGGCTGGGCCGCGTCCCTGATTGGCTACGCGCTGGTGGGTGCTGGATGCTCAAACATCGTCCCTGTGCTCTTTACCGCTGTAGGCCGCCAGCAACGAATGCCACAGGCGGTAGCCATCCCCGCTGTCATCTCGATGGGCTACGCGGGGATACTGATAGGCCCCGTATTCATCGGGGTGGTCGCCCATCTGAGCACCTTGTCATTCGCGCTTGGCTGCGTGAGTGTTCTGCTGGTTTTTGTCAGCGCGACAGCCCGATTGCTTCGCACCTGACGTCGCCCATAAAAATCCTGTATCAAGCGCGATGCCATAAAGCCTACAAAAGGCTCTCAGATAAATCCGGTCGTAAACCGCCCGCGCAGGTAGTCGACAAAAACACTCACGGCTCTGGGCACATGGGCGGAATAAGGCCGCACCAGATAAATGTCCTCAGGGAAAGCTCCAACGACTCTCCACGTTGGCAACACCTGAACCAATCCGCCGCTCTTGAGGCCGGCTTGGGCGCTGAAGTCGGGCAACAACGCTATGCCCAAATCAGTCAAGGCCGCATCACGCAACGCTTCGCTATTATTGGTTGCAAAGCTGCCGCTGATAGGAACAGTCAACCGTTTCTCTTCTCCCTGCACGGCGGCGTCGCCCTCAAAAGCCCAGGCAGGCGTATCGTTGCCTCGCGGGTAGAACAGGCAGTTGTGTTCGACGAGATCCTCCGGACGTTGCGGTTCGCCGAATTTCTCCAGATAGCTGCGGGTGGCAACCAGCACCGAGCGAGTCGCGCACAACTTCCAGGCGACATGGGTATCCGGGATCTGATTGCTGTGTCGAACCGCCAGATCAAAACCCTCCGAAGCGATGGAGGAAATTTGATCGGAAACGTCAAGCTGCACTTTGACTTCGGGATATTTCTTGAAGAACCCGGCGAGTTCCGGAATCAAATGCTGGCGTGCAAACGCGACCGGAGCCGTCAGCCGGATGAGTCCTCGCGCCACACCTGCCGAGTCTCGAACATCGGAAAAACTTTGGGCAATGTGCTCATAAGCGCTGCGCACGTCCCGTACCAAAGCGTTTCCCGCATCGGTCAGCCGCACACTGCGCGTCGTGCGCAACACCAGGCTCAGCCCCGTGGCTTTTTCCAGTTCGGCAATTCGCTGACTCACCGCTGACTTGCTCACCCCCAGTCTGATCGCCGCAGCGGTATACGTGCCCTGCTCTGCAAGGATCGCCAACCAGTGAAGATGGGTCCAGAGCCTTTCGACTTCCACTTTCAGCATGATTTGATTGTTCTCCTGTAGAAACAATTAATTCTATTTTTGCGCCTCGTCATGAACAAAGCAACGGCTTAGTGTGGGCATCAAGACCTGCGATGCAGGCATCCCATCCCTACTCGAGATTACCCACATGCCTCTGATGAAATTCGATGTTGTAGAAGGTCGCGATGATGCGCAGCTCAAAGCATTACTGGATGCTGCGCATCGTGCGATGGTCGTAGCTTTTGAAGTGCCCGAGCGCGATCGTTATCAGATCGTCAATGAACACCGCCCCAGCCGTATGATCGTCGAAGATACCGGTCTGGATATCCCGAGAACGAAGGACGTGATCATTGTCAGTGTCACCAGCAGGCCGCGCAGTGAAGCCTCGAAGATCAAATTCTACGAGCTGCTGACTCAGGAACTGCAGACCCATTGCAATATCCAGCCAAGCGACGTGATGGTTTCCATTGTGATCAATGACGATGCCGACTGGAGTTTCGGCCATGGACGGGCACAGTTCCTGACTGGCGAGCTCTAACCCGCATGCGGTTTTGCAGGGGAACAGATTCAATCATTGTTCCCCTGCCCCCTCTTCAACGATGACGGAAAACCGGAGCTCGCTTTGGCGAGAAACGCCTCCTTCTGTCCATCGGTCGCGAATGCAGCAGGCCTTCGGCCAGAAACCGCAGCCTTACTTCGCAGTCGGCATCGCAAATTCAGCGCCTTTGCCGATGCTTTCCGGCCAGCGCTGCATGATGGACTTTTGCTTGGTGTAGAAGCGCACGCCCTCCTCTCCATAAGCATGCATGTCACCAAACAGGCTCTTTTTCCAGCCGCCAAAGCCGTGCCAGGCCATGGGTACCGGGATCGGTACGTTGATGCCAACCATGCCGACCTGGATGCGACGACTGAATTCACGCGCCACGTTGCCATCGCGGGTGAAGCAGGCCACGCCGTTGCCGAATTCGTGGTCGTTGACCAACTGCACTGCGGTGGCGAAATCAGGCACGCGCATGCAGGCCAGCACCGGGCCGAAGATTTCTTCTTTGTAGATGCGCATGTCCGGGGTGACGTGGTCGAACAGTGTGCCGCCCATCCAGAAGCCTTCCTCGCAACCTTCGCCGGCGTCCGCGCTGTTGAAGTTGCGGCCATCGACCAGCAATTGCGCACCTTCGTTGATGCCTTGCTCGATGTAGCCGGTAATACGGGCATGAGCAGCCGGGGTGACGATCGGCCCCATTTCCGCCGCCAGGTTGCTGCCGTTGAGGACCTTCAGCGCCTTGGTACGCTCCAGCAGTTTTGGCATGACTTTGTCAGCCACGTCGCCGACCAGTACGGCGACCGAAATTGCCATGCAGCGTTCGCCCGCCGAGCCATAGCCCGCGCCGATCAGTGCATCGACCACCTGATCGACGTCCGCGTCAGGCATGACCACCATGTGGTTCTTCGCACCGCCCAGTGCTTGCACGCGTTTGCCATGGCGAGCACCGGTTTCGTAGATGTAATTGGCGATTGGCGTGGAGCCGACGAAGGACACTGCTTTCACATCCGGATGAACCAGCAACGCATCGACGGCCTCTTTGTCGCCTTGCACCACGTTGAACACGCCGTCAGGCAAACCGGCCTGCTTGAGCAAATCAGCCATGAACAGACTGGCGCTGGGATCGGTCGGGCTTGGCTTGAGAATGAACGTGTTGCCCGCCGCGATCGCCACCGGGAACATCCACATCGGTACCATTACCGGAAAGTTGAACGGCGTGATGCCGGCGACGACACCCAGGGGTTGGCGCAGCGTCCAGTTGTCCATGTTGGTGGACACCTGATCGGAGAAGTCGCCCTTGAGCAATTGCGGAATGCCGCAAGAGAATTCAACGATGTCGATACCCCGGGCCACTTCACCCTGAGAATCGGTGAAGACCTTGCCATGTTCGGCAGTGATCAAATGCGCCAGTGCGTCTTTGTTCTGGTTCAACAGTTCCAGAAACTTGAACAATACCCGGGCCCGGCGGATCGGCGGCGTGTTCGACCAGGCGGGAAAGGCAGCCTGGGCGGAGGCCACTGCGGCGTCTATGTCCTGCGAGGTGCCCAGGCGCACATGGTTACTGACAGCGCCAGTGGCCGGATTGTAAACGGGTTGAGTGCGCACACCGCTGCCGACGACATGGGCGCCGTGGATGTACTGGGCAATTTCTTTGTTGTCGCTAACGTGGGTCATGACGAGGCTCGCTGCGGTGAATGAATTTGAATTTCACCTCTACAGTAGGCAGCGGTTATCGCCCTGACTACGGCAATAACCTGAATTGATTGTTCGTTGTAGTGAACAATCAATGGGTCGTATTGCCGCAAAATGCGCACTTCAAGTACCAAGGCGTCAGTCTGGTTATTCACTGTTGCGTCCGGATTTTCGATTAACGGTCTGGCGCCTGATGGATTTTTTAAATCATTGATATACAAGTCGTTTTTATAAGGCGTCGATTGAAACGACAGACTACAAACATTTGGTTACAAACCAGCAGCTCGCTAAACACCGGGTCTGTAGCTACAAGTGATAGGTTGAGCTGCCTGATCTGGCCATGAGATGCACAGCCACAATGATGCGCATCCACCTCTGCACCCTCCCTGCCTTCGGGGCTTATGTTGCCCTGGCTTGCCTGTTTGCGACCGCATGGTTCACCCACCCTGCCCCCGTGCATTCATCCTTTGCCCTGATGAGTCCGGTGAGGGCTGTGGCTGATCAAGTCGCCAAACCCATCTATACCAGCCGTTTTGCCTCATCCGGGCTGGTGGACTTCGTGCATTCCTCGGCGGTCACCGCGCTACCGGACGGCAGCCTGATGTCGGTCTGGTTTGCCGGTACTCGCGAAGGTGCATCCGATGTGCAGGTGCGCTCTGCCCGTTTCGACACGAAAACCGGCGAATGGGGTGCGGAACAAGTATTGGCGACTCGGGATTCGACCCAACAGGGCACCGGAAAATATATCCGCAAACTGGGCAACCCGGTCATTGCGCTCGCACCGGACAACCGCCTCTGGCTGTTTTACGTCTCGGTGTCCATGGGTGGCTGGGCCGGTAGTGCGGTCAACGTGATGGTCTCTGACGACTATGGTCGCCAGTGGTCCGAACCACGCCAATTGATCACCTCCCCCTTTCTGAATATCAGCACCCTGGTACGTTCGGCCCCGGTGTTTCACGCTGACGGTTCCATCGGCTTACCGGTCTACCACGAATTCCTGGGCAAATTTGCCGAGTACCTGTACCTGAGCGCAGACGGTGAAGTGATCGATAAATTTCGCATCAGCCATGGCACTAATTCATTGCAACCCACGGTCGTTCCGCTGGATGGCCAGCGCGGTATCGCCTTGCTGCGCTATGCCGGCAACACCCACCACCGTGTCCTGGCGACCCGCACTGAAGACGCCGGGCAAACCTGGAGCGAGCCTTATCCGCTCGACCCATCGAATCCCAATTCCTCGTTGGCGGCTGTCGCGACCCCCGAACATGGGTTGCTGGTGGCACTCAATGATTTGCAGGACGGGCGCTTCAAACTGAGCCTCTATGGCACTGACGCAAAAATGGACGATTGGCACTCGCTGCGGGACCTCGACAAATCACCTGATCCAGAGGGCGATACGTTTTCACCCGAGGCGTTCAAGGAAATCATCGGTAAAGAGTTCCGCGGATCCAGTGGTGCACTTCGCCAACCGCTGGAGGCGCAGTTCCTGAACAACCTTGACGGCCGGGTCTGCAAAGACCAGGTCTGCAGTTTCGAATATGAATATCCGTACTTCATCCGAAGCCCCGACGGTATGTATCACCTGGTTTATTCCTGGAACAACACCTTCATCAAGCACGTTAGCTTCAACGATGCATGGCTGTCGGAGCGTGTCAAATGATCAACCTGTGGCAAGCCCATGTCAGCTTCACAATGATCATTTTCCTGTTGCTGCCTTCTTTTGGCTTGAGCCGGGCTTCGCGGATCGCCCTGTTGGCCGCATTGCTGGCAGTCAGCTTCATACCGCTGGATGGCTTGTCGTTGGCGGCGTACTTGCGCAGCCACATTGATGATCTCGCGGTCACGACCCTGGTGTTCATGGCGTGGGGCTGTTTGCGTCGACTGGGTTTCCTCCCGTCTGCGCAGCACGGTGCGACCAGCGTATTAATCATCTTCGCCGCGATGGCGCTGGTGCTCTATCCGGCAACGCTGGGTTTGAGTTATCTGGACCCTTACCGGTTTGGCTTCAGTCCGCGTCCGATGCTGATCTTCGTCGGCCTGCTCACGGCAGGTCTGTTTTACCTGCGCAACTACTTGGCCGTCGTGCTGCTGGCGAGTGCGACCCTGGCTTTCATCGCCGGGATAAAACCTTCGCAAAACTATTGGGATTACCTGGTTGATCCACTGCTGGGCCTGTATTGCTGCGTGGCATTACTGATGCTTGCGGTGCGCCGGACGTATGGCTGGCTGAACACATTGCGTGGCTCAGTGAAAGACTCCAGATCCATTTGAGATTCAACGACTTTTTAACAGGGGAACAGGGATGGGTTGGCTGCAATCGAGACGTTTGCATTATTGGCTAGGCGCAACAGCGGTTGCGTTTGTGCTGTTTGCATTGCTACGAGTGGTGTTCTATTTCGGTTTTTCCGGTTTCGACGCCAGAGCATTGAGCGGCGAAGGTGCAGTCCTGGAAACCCTGGGCATCGGCTTTCGTTTCGACCTGCGCCTGGCCATCCTGGTCATGTTGCCACTGGCGCTGCTGGCCTGGATTCCGCGCTGGAATCTCGTCAGCAGCCGCCTGCTTCGCCGCTTGGCCCGTGTGTATGTGTTTGTCGCCATGGGCGCCCTGCTGCTGATCTATATCGTCGATTTTGGCCATTACGCCTACCTGGGCGTGAGGATCAACGCCACCGTGCTGCGCTTCATCGAAGACGCGCAAATATCCCGAGACATGGTCTGGCAAACCTACCCGGTTATCTGGATTTCACTGGGGTGGCTGATAACGGTCGTATTGGTCACGCTGGCCCTGATACGTCTCGAACGCGTGACACTGGACCGTCCACGCAAAGCCATTCACCCGCTCTCCGCCACATGGGGTAGCGCATTGATGGTGGTGCTGGTGCTGCTGGGTATCTTGGGCCGTGTCGAGAACATGAACCTTGAAAACCCTGTGCCATTGCGCTGGAGCGATGCGTTTTTCTCCGGCAATAACCAGGTCGCTGCGCTGGGCCTGAACCCGGTGATTTTCCTCTACGACACGGTCAAGGTCGGTCAGTCGCGCTATGACGAAGCGCAGGTGCGTGAACACTATCCCGTGATTGCCAAGTACCTGGGCGTTGACCAGCCCGATGCGCAAACCCTGAATTTCGTCCGTCATCAAGGGCCGCAACCCTACAAGGTTTCCAGCTCGCGACCGCCGAACGTGATGTTTGTCATGCTTGAGTCGCTGGGCACCAGCGCCGTCGGCGCCTACGGCAACCCGATCAATCCGACGCCCAATATCGACCGCCTGGCCACGCAGAGCTGGTTCTTCGAGCACTTCTACGTGCCGGTCACCGGCACCGCAAAAACCGTTTGGGCCAGCATCAGCGGGGTTCCGGACGTCACTCGACAGGAAACCGCGACCCGTAATCCGCTGATCACCAAACAGCACACATTGATCAATGCCTTCACCGGTTACGAGAAGATCTACACCATTGGCGGCAACTCCGGTTGGGCCAACATGAACGCCCTGATTCGACAAAGTATCGACGGGGTTCGTTTGCTCGAAGAGCGGGACTGGGAATCACCGGTCGTGGATGTCTGGGGGATTTCAGACCTGGATCTGTTCAAGGAAACCGACAAGATCCTGCAGGCGCTGCCCAAGGACAAACCGTTCTTTGCCTACGTGCAGACGGCCGGCAACCATCGCCCCTTCACGATTCCCAAGAGCAATGACGGATTCGAGGTCAAGCACCCTACCCTGGCGGAAGTTCAGGCCGCAGGGTCGCGCAGTGTCGAGCAGTACAATGCCGTGCGCCTGCTGGACTTCAACATCGGACGCTTGATGGAAATTGCCAAGGAAGGTGGGTACTACGACAACACCATTTTCGTACTGTTTGGCGACCATAACACCCGTATCGCCCAGATCCCGTTCCTGGCACCGGCTTATGAGCAGCTGGGTCTGGAAAGCAACGCGGTGCCCATGATCATCCACGCGCCGGGCCTGCTCGGCACGCGGACCGTCAAGGAAGCCGTCGGCCTGGTCGACTTGCTGCCAACCGTGGCGGGCATGGCCGGCCTCGAGTTTCGCAACAGTGGCATGGGGCGTGATATTCAACAGCCTTCGCCCGAGGGTGAGCGTGCAGTGCCGTTGGTGCTGCGTGAAGGCACATTCCCGTTGATTGCGGGCGTCACTCAACACTACATGGTGCAGATGCAGCACGACGGCAGCTCGCCAACGCTGCACGACCTGGCCTCTGCGACGCCACTGGATAACGTGGCGGGGCAAAACCCTGAAGAGTTCAAACGCCTGGTGGAGCTGACCCGTGGCATGCATGAAACTTCAAGGCTGATGCTGTACCAGAACGTGCGCAAATAACCGGGGTTGCCAGTCTGACGGCGTCGGGGGCGCAGTCAGACGTCGCAAATTCATAAATACTCGCCGGTCAAACGATGTCTTTCTCCATAGTCCCAGCACATGATGGCAACGTGCCCTCATTGCAACTGACGCTATCCTCTCGATCGCCCATCGATTAGCTGACTCAGGAATAACGGACTATGGAACGCTGGAAAATCAGGACTCATCTGCTTGTGCTCACCAGTACTTTGCTGCTGGGTTTATTGTGTGTCGGCGGGCTTGGGCTCTTGGGAATGCAATCTGCTGTACACAGTCTGGAGACCGTGTACCTCGATCGAGTCGTGCCGCTGCGGGACTTGAAAAAAATCGCTGACCTGTACGCCGTGGACATCGTCGATGCAACCCACAAGGCTCGCAATGGCAACTTCACCAACGCTGAATCGTTGACCCGGATAGAGCAAGCACAGCGGGAAATCGATCAGACGTGGCAAGCGTACAAATCGACGCAACTGATCCCCGCTGAAACCGGTTTAATCGCGCAGATCAACCCGTTGATGGAAGCCACCCGCGGGCCATTGCAAAACTTGCAGGGCATACTGCGCCAGAACGATAACGCCGGGCTCGCACGTTTCGCGACAGATCAGTTGTATCCACTGATCGATCCCTTGTCAGCCAAGTTTTCCGAGTTGATCGAGGTTCAACTGACTGAGGCCAAGAGCCAGTTCGAGCAGAACCAGATCGCCTATAACGACAGTCTCCGGTTGAGCCTGTTGATTCTGGCATTGGCACTGATCGCGGGCGCGGCCTACACATTCCTGTTCTCCCGCCTGTTGGGTCGCCAGCTCGGTGCCGAACCGGCAGAACTTGCCGCCATCAGTTCGAACATCGCCGAGGGAAAGCTCGCCGCTTCGCAGTTTGATCAGCAACAACAGTCGACAGGTGTGCTGCACTCCGTCCAGGCGATGCGCCTCAGCCTGAGCGATATGATCGGCAAGATCAGCCAGGCCTCCGAGCAGATCGAAGGCGCCACGCTGCAACTGTCTGCGTCCTCCGAGCAAGGTTTGAGCAGCGCGGCCATGCAAAGCGAGACAGCCTCCTCCATGGCGGCCACGGTAGAAGAGCTTTCCGTCAGCATCACTCACATCGCCGACAATGCCCGACAGGCCCAGAGCACCGCGCAGAAAGCGGGCGAAATCACCAGTGAAGGCATGGCGGTCATGCAGGCGTCCATCGAGGAGATGGGCCTGATTGCCGATCTGGTTGCACAAAGTTCTTCGGACATCGATCAGCTGGCGATACAGTCCAACGACATCAGTCTGATTGTCGGTGTGATACGGGGCATCGCCGAACAGACCAATCTCCTTGCCCTCAATGCCGCTATCGAAGCGGCGCGGGCCGGCGAGCAAGGTCGCGGCTTCGCCGTGGTCGCGGATGAAGTACGCAGCCTGGCTGCACGCACAGCCCAATCCACCACCGAAATCGTTGCCTTGGTCAATGCCATACAAAGCGGCATGGTCAAAGCCAAAGACAGCATGGCCGCTGGCTGTGAGCGCGTGACCCATGGCCAGAAACTGGTCGAGAGCGCAGGCCTTTCCATGGGCAGGATCAAGGGCGCACTGGACGAATCCGTTGCGGCCGTCAGTTTCATTTCGTTGTCGCTCCAGGAACAACGCGCCGCCAGTGAGCAGGTCGCCTGCAACGTCGAAAGAGTGGCGCAAAGCGTGGAAGAGAACGCCACCGCCCAAGGCGGGATCGTTCGCACGACTCAGGAACTCAAGGCAATGTCCGACGGACTGGGCGTCATTCTGCAGCGGTTCAGTTTCTAAAAGACCTGGCGCCCCCGTCAAACCATCAACGGCAGTTTGAAGGTTATGACGGGGGCGGTACTGATTGTTCTATCTGCCCCCCCACCCCCTCAGGTTCTCGATCACGCAGGCCACTAGTGGCTGTCGCCCTCGAAACCTGAAGCCAGGCTCAACGACTTCAGTCCTCCGCCGGCCTTCTGAACACTAGCAACTTGCCGGTCGCGCGCTGTACCACCTTGTCGTTCTGATTCAGCGTTTCCATGAACATCGTCACCACGCCCCGATCCGGTTTGGAAGCGGACGGGTCGATGGCCTGCACGGTGCTGAACAGTCGCAGAACGTCATCCGGATAGGTCGGTGTAGGCCAGCTCAGCTCGATGCCCAGGCCGATGATGCCGTCTGCCAACGGCACGCTGGCCACCAGCAGCTTCATGGTCAGTGCCGCGGTGTTCCAGCCGCTGGCCGCCAAACCGCCGAACAGGCTCAATTCGGCTTCTTCGGCGCTCAAGTGGAAAGGTTGCGGGTCGTATTCGCGAGCAAACGCCAGCATCGCGTCCCGATCGACGCGAACAGGGTCGCTTTCAAATTCCTGACCCACGCGCAAGTCATCGACATAGAGTTTTTCCCAGGAATGTACGTTCATGATTCATTCCTCCACCGTGCATTACGAATAGCCGATGTCGCTGAGATCGATGGCCACCAGCAAGGCATCCTTGTCCGCCTGACCGTCGGCCTTGCGTCGATAAGCGCGCCGCTTGCCGGGCATGCGCAACCCATCAGCTTCCACATAGCCATGCACGTACTGGGCGGCAGCCAGGCCACCGCTGACGTCCACGTTGTAATCGTGTCGACGCAGCAGAAAGTCATCACCGAAGTAGAAATCCTGCACGGCGCAGTGCGTGGCGACGTTTTCGGGAAAGGTCACTCGCAAGCGTCGCCAGATGTGTGAACCCTCGTGCCAGGGCTCGACTTCCTCGGTCACGACACCCGGCCAGGTGAACTGGAAAGGCATGGTCAGGTAGGACCAGAGTGCGTAACCGTTGAAATACGCGCGATGCAGCGGATCCCATGGACTGTTTTCCCCATGGTCGCGGAAGGACTCCCTCGGTGCTGCTCGCTCGGCAATCACCTTGCCGGCGGTATTTTCGATGGCGATTCGGTCCGGGGTGTAGGCGGTGAATTGATCGGCCCCGCCAAAGGGCGTCACCGAGGCCCGCTGTTCATGCAGCCACACGGTCATCTGCCGGGGCGCGCTGTCCTGGGTCAGCCCTTTCATGGCCCAGAGCGAGCCACCGGTCACGATGGTCGCGCGAACCTGATTGAAGCTGTTCCAGCGGTCCAGGCCACCGTGGGCGATCAGTACCTGGTCCAGCAGTTCATGACTCGGTGCACTCATGGTGGCGGCCCTCCACTTTCCGGATGCCGATCCTGTACCCATTGCCAGAATAATTGATACCCGACCGCCAGCACGACCGGACCGATGAACAGCCCGAGAATACCGCCAGTGACCATGCCGCCCAGAGCGCCGATCAGGATCACCGGCATCGGCACATCGACACCGCGCCCCAGCAGCAAGGGCTTGAGTACGTTATCCACCAGGCCGGCAACGAAGACATAGACAGCAAACACAATCGTCCCCGTGCTGGCACCTTCCGTGGCGAACACATAGGCAATCACGGGGAGCGTAATCAGCGTCGCCGGCAACTGCATGATTCCGAGCAGCAGTACCCCCAGGGCCAGCAACCCGGCAGCAGGAACACCCTTGAACACGAAACCCAGGCCTACCAGCAGCATCTGGATGAAAGCGATGCCGACCACCCCCAGTGCGACCGCACGAATCGTTGCGGTGCACAGCCCGGCGATTTTCGCGCCCTTTTCCGGGCCGCTGATGCGGGATGCGATCTGGACCGAACTGCGGTAACCGTTTTCACCATAGGCCATGAAGATCCCGGCGATGATCAAGGCGAAAATGAACATCAGGAAACCCATGCCGACACCGGCGAGTTTGCTCAACAGGTTCAGGCTGACGTCTTTGATCTGCGGAATGTACTTCTCTGTAAGGCCGGGAAGATCGGTGGAAGCCTGTAGCCAAAGGGCCGACAGCGGCTTACCCACCAATGGCCATTCGGCGACTGAATCAGCGGGTGGCGGAATGTGGAAACCACCGCTCTTGATCACGCCGATGGCGTGCTCGACCGAGTCGGCAATCGAGGTGCCCATCAGATAAATCGGCACCATCAGGATAAGGATGGCGACCAGTACGATCAGCGTCGCAATGCGCCCTTCCTTTTGCCCCAGCGGTCCTTTGAGTCGCTCTTGCAACGGATAAAGGGTGATCGCCAGGATCAGCGACCACAGCATGAGGTCGCGGAACGGGCTGAAGATCTCGAAGCAGAACAGCACCAGTACGGTGATCAACCCGGCACGGATAAAGACGTCGAGCAGTGTGCGCGTCAACGTTTTTTCGGATAAGGACGTGGGCTCCATGAATGCCTCCCTGATCGCTGCAACGGGATCGGTTAGCCCAGCATAGACGTTCGGCGAAAAACACGAAGGTTCAACGCAGTTTCAATGGATCAACCAGTCCCGCGGCAATGGCCATGCCGACCAGGTCCGGCAGAGTATTAGCCTGCATGCGTTTCATCACCCGTGAGCGGTAGAGGTCGACCGTTTTCGCGCTGACCCCCAATTGCTCGGCGATTTCCCGGGTGATGTAACCCTGTACCAGCGGCAGCAGGACGTCACGCTCCCGCGGGGTCAGCGTGAGCAAGCGGGCCTGCAACGCTTCATGCCCTTGATTGCCCGAACGGTGGGTCGCGCAGTTGCTGAGGGCCTGTTGCACGCTGTCCAGCAGCAATTGTTCGTTGTAGGGTTTTTCAATGAAGTCGTGAGCGCCGGCCTTGAACGCACGCACCACGATCGGCACATCGGCGTGACCGCTGACGAAGATGATCGGCAGGTTCAGTTCGCGCACACGCATTTCTTCCTGCACGTTCAAGCCGCCCATGCCAGGCATGCGCACGTCCAGCAGGACGCAGGCCGCCAGGCTGGCATCGCAGGCATCGAGGAACTCGACGCCACTGGTAAACGGCAATGCTTTCAGGCCGACCGATTCCAATAACCAGACCGTTGAATCGAGCATGCCCTGATCGTCATCGACCACATACACCACGTGCTCCGTCACACCCGCCATTGCATTATTCCTGTTGTTGTTTTGTTGGGCCGGCCAGCGGCAAGCGACAGCACATCAGCAGCCCGACCGGTTGGCGGCGGGCCTGCAGTTCGCCGCCGAAACCTTCAATGATGCTGCGGCTCATGGACAAACCGAGCCCCAGGCCATCGGCCTTGCTGGTGTAGAACGGGGTAAAGATCTGCTCCAGTTCCGGCTCGCTCACGCCGGGGCCCTGGTCTTGCACATTGATATCCACGCTGGCGGCACTGCCCTGCCCTGCAGTCATCACGATCAGCGAAGGCTGGCCGGGATGTTGTTCGCGGTTGGCATCGATGGCATTGCGCAACAGATTGAGCAGGACCTGCTCCAGCAACACCCGGTCGGCATAAACGGGCGGCAGATTATCCGGCAGTCGATCCTCGATTGTCACTTGGCAATTGCTCGCCTCCCAGTCGCACAAACGCACGGCTTCGCGGGCGACATCGGTGACATTCAGTGCCTGCATGCGGCGCTGGCCTTTGCGTAGAAACGCGCGCAAACGACGGATCACTTCCGACGCGTGAGTGGCATGGTGGGTGATGCGTTCCAGGCCTTGTGCCACCCGGGCGGCGGCCTGGGGATTGGAATCCACGGTCTGCAAATAGCGCTGGCTGGCATTGGCGTAATTGACCACAGCGGCCAGCGGCTGATTGATTTCGTGGGCAATGCCCGACGCCAGTTCACCGAGGGTGACCAGACGCGCGGTATGCGCCAGTTCATCCTGATGGCGGCGCTGTTGCACTTCGCGCAGTTCACGTTCGGTCATGTCACGCGCCACCAGGGAATAGTAGCGTTCGCCGCCCGCCGAACGGTGCGCCAACAGCACCAACGACACCGGCACCGACGCGCCACCGCCCGGTGGTTGCAAGCGTGCATCGGTGCTCCAGACGCCGTGGCGTTCGGCGCCGCTCCAGCCGTCACGCTGCAGACGCGTCAGGTCAGCGCTGGCGAACAGTTCCGCCAGGGTCGGCATCGGCTGTTGCTCGCCGATCCCGAGAATGCGCCGTGCCGCCGGGTTGAGGTAGGTGACTTGGCCCTCGGGGTCGATAAACAGAACCGGGTCGATGTTGGCCTCGACGACTTCGGCCAGGCGCCGCTTGTTCTCTTCCGCCTGAACCCGCGCAGTAATGTCCCGGGAAACGCTGACCACCTCGACCACCGTGCCGGTGTAGGTCTCACGAATCGCCCGGCTGGCGGTTTCGAACCACAGGTAATGCCCGTCCCGATGGCGAATGCGATACGTCATCGTGTGATAACCGTCCTGCTCCAGCGCATCCCGGGCACGTTGCACCAGGCTGGCCAGGTCCTGACCATGGAACAGCCCCTGGGCCATTTGCCCGCGCAACTCTTCCGGCCAGTAACCGAGCAATGTCCACGAGGCGGGCGAAGCATCGAGAAAACAGCCGTCCGGTGTGTGCCGGGAAATCAGGTCGGTGGTGTTCTCGATGATCAACCGGTACAGCCGCCGCGCCTGGGTCGCTTCGCGCTCGGCCAGCACTTGCACGGTGGCGTCGCGGCAACGGGCGAGCACGCGGTTGTCCTGGGGATCGGGAATGAACGTCCAGATCAGGATCTGCGCTTCAAACTGGGCTTCGACCCCTTCAATGGCGCGTTGCTGGTCCAGGCAGGCGCGTACCAGCACGCGATGATTGACCGGCAGAAATCCCAGCACGTCGGTCAGCGGCTTTTCGGCCAGCAGCGCCAGCAACGCTGCGTTGAATTCCTGCGGCCGGCCCTGGGCATCGAGCAACAGGCTGGGCTGTGGATCGTGACCCAGCAACGGCGAGCCGCGCAGCATGCCGTTGACGCTGCTGAGCAAGGTCGTCAGCAGATCCTGCACCCAACCCAGCCAATCGAAACTCACGCCCTCGCAGACTTCCACCAGCAACAGGCCCGCCTGTCCCGGCTGCAACGCCAGATCAAACACCTGACCATGGCTGATGGCGGCGCGGCGCAGTCGGCCGGCCAACCAGCAATCCAGTTGCCGTACCTGCGCGAGATCGAGGCGCCCCGCTTCCAGTAGACGCTCGAACAACAACTGGTCGCTGGCCTGCGAAGGGTCGCCCTGGCCCGGTGGAAAATGCTGGGCGGCGCCTTCGTGGCTGTAGATCCGCGCCTGAGGTTGCCAGCTCAGGTAAACCGCGCGACGCACCTCGGGGCAATCCTGCAGCGCCCGGCACAACGCGTCGGCCCGGGCAGCCAGGGAAACGCCCTCGCGCTGCAGACGCAACCAGCTGTGCAATCGAACGGGAGTCAGGGTCATCACGGTTCCGCTTCGTTGGGGAAACCAAGGATATACCGGCCTTGGCGATATGACTGCAGTCATTTAGATGAGCAAGAATCAAATATAGTACATATCCTATACGCTATAGGTTGTACTTCCATATTTGTGGATAATTGTTATATAAAGCAGACCGGACATAAAAGGTGACCTCAGCGGCTACGCTGAAAGGCCACCGATAGAGCTAACAATCAGCCACCGAGTACCTGAACATGTCGATCTATGAACAAGGGCTAGGCCCTTCGGCTGTCAATCACATCGCCCTGTCTCCGCTCAGCTTCCTCGAGCGCACGGCCAACGTTTACCCCGACTACCCCGCCGTTATCCACGGCTCGATTCGTCGTACCTGGGCACAGACCTATACCCGTTGCCGACGTCTGGCTTCGGCGCTGGCCGGTCGCGGTATTGGCAAGAACGACACCGTGGCGGTGATGCTGCCCAACATCCCCGAGATGCTCGAAGTGCATTTCGGCGTGCCGATGATCGGTGCCGTGCTCAACCCGCTCAACGTGCGCCTGGATGCCGAAGCCATTGCTTTCATGCTGCAGCATGGCGAGGCCAAGGTGCTGATCACCGACCGCGAGTTCCATGACGTGATTCACGCCGCCATCGGCATGCTCGATCACCCGCCGCTGGTCATCGATGTCAACGACCCGGAGTACGGCGAAGGCAAGGCCGTCAGCGATCTGGACTATGAAGCGTTGCTGGCGGAAGGCGACCCGGCATTCGCCTGGCAATGGCCGTCCAACGAGTGGCAGGCCATCTCGCTGAACTACACCTCCGGCACCACCGGCAATCCGAAAGGCGTGGTCTATCACCACCGCGGCGCTTATCTGAATGCCTTGGGCAACCAGATGACCTGGGCGATGGGCAACCATCCCGTCTACCTCTGGACCCTGCCGATGTTCCATTGCAACGGCTGGTGCTACCCGTGGACCATCACCGCGCTGGCCGGTGTGCACGTGTTCCTGCGTCGCGTCGATCCACAGAAAATCCTCACGCTGATCCGCGAACACCAGGTCACTCACTTGTGCGGCGCGCCAATCGTGCTCAATGCGCTGGTCAACATGCCGGAATCGGCGAAAGCCGCCATCGATCACCCGGTCAACGCCATGGTCGCCGGTGCTGCACCGCCGGCCAAAGTCATTGGCGCCGTGGAAGAAATGGGCATCAAGGTCACCCACGTCTACGGCCTGACCGAAACCTATGGCCCGGTGACGCTGTGCGCCTGGCATGCCGAATGGGATGAACTGCCGCTGGAAGAACGGGCGCAGATCAAGTCCCGCCAGGGTGTGCGCTACCCGACGCTCGAAGGCGTGATGGTCGGCGATTCGAAGACCCTGGAACCGACGCCGCGCGACGGTCAGACCATCGGTGAAGTGTTCATGCGCGGCAACACCGTGATGAAGGGCTACCTGAAAAACCCGACGGCCACCGCTGAAGCGTTCGAGGGTGGCTGGTTCCATACCGGCGACCTGGCGGTGTGTCACCCCGACGGTTATGTCGAGATCAAGGACCGCCTCAAAGACATCATCATTTCCGGTGGCGAGAACATTTCCACCATCGAACTCGAAGGCGTGCTCTACCGCCATCCGGGTGTGATGGAGGCCGCAGTGGTCGCCCGTCCCGATGAAAAATGGGGCGAAACGCCCTGCGCCTTCATCACCTTGAAGGCTGATCACCAGGACGTTCGCGAAGCCGACATCATCAGTTTCTGCCGCGAACACCTGGCCGGTTTCAAAGTCCCGCGCACGGTGATTTTCACCCTGTTGCCGAAGACCTCCACCGGCAAGATCCAGAAGTACGTGCTGCGCGACAGGGCCAAGGCCCTCTAACCCTCACCCACGTTTTACCTATCAGGCGGCAGGTGTCTTACCTGCCGCTTCGGGATCGTGCACGCCGGATTCGGCCTGCGCTGCCCCCTCACACCGATAACAACAACAATGTGGAGCGCACCATGATCGACATCCATGCAACCGATACCCAACGCTGTGAACGTATTCGGAGCAACCCGAAATTCCTTCAATTGGTCAGCAGCCGTTCGCGCCTGGCCTGGTCATTGAGTGCTGCCGTGCTGGGCACTTATTACCTGTTCATGCTCGTGGTGGCGTTTGCCCCGCAGTGGCTGCACGCACCGCTCGGCGAGCATCGGATGTTGACCCTGGGCATGCCGGTTGGCGCGGCGATCATCATTTTTTCCTGGCTGCTGACCGGCTGGTATGTCTACAGCGCCAACACGCGCTTCGATGCACTGGGCGCCGCCATTCTCGAGGAGAGCAAGTGATGCGTAAACTCATCCTCGCGGCAGCGTGCCTGCTGCCGGCCTCCGCTGTATTCGCCGCTCCCGCGTTGGGCGCCATAGAAAAACAACCGCTGAACCTGCATGCCATCGGCATGTTTTTCCTGTTCGTCCTCGGCACGCTGGCGATCACCTGGTGGGCTGCGCGCCAGACCAAATCCACGTCCGACTTCTACACCGCCGGCGGTGGCATCACCGGTTTTCAGAACGGCCTGGCGATTGCCGGTGACTACATGTCCGCCGCCACACTGCTGGGGCTGTCGAGCCTGGTGTTCGCCAAGGGTTACGACGGTTTCATCTACACCATCGGCTTCTTTGTCGGCTGGCCGATCATCACCTTCCTGATGGCCGAGCGCTTGCGCAATCTGGGGCGCTACACCTTTGCCGACATCGTTTCCTATCGACTGGACCAGAACAAAGTACGGATCTTCGCCGCCTTCGGTTCGTTGACGGTGGTGTGCTGCTACCTGATCGTGCAGATGGTCGGTGCCGGTCAGTTGATCAAATTGCTGTTCGGCCTCGACTACCCGGTAGCGGTGATGATCGTCGGTGCGTTGATGCTGGTGTATGTGATTTTCGGCGGGATGATCGCCACCACCTGGGTGCAGATCATCAAAGCCGTGTTGCTGCTCGCCGGCGGCACGACCCTCGCGGTCATGGCCATGTCGCAATTCGGTTTCAGCTACGAAACCCTCGCCACCAAAGCGGTCGAGGCGCATGCCAGCGGCTGGAACATCATGGGCCCTGGCTCGATGCTCGCCGACCCGATCAACACGGCGTCGATGTCGCTCGGCCTGGTCTTCGGCATCGCCGGCCTGCCGCACATCCTGATGCGTTTCTTCACCGTGCCCAACGCCAAGGAAGCGCGTAAATCGGTGTTCTACGCCACTGGTTTCATCGGTTTCTTCTTCCTCGTGGTCTGCACCCTGGGCTTCGCCGCGATGGTGATCATCGGCACCGATCCGCAGTACTACGTCAACGGCGAAGTCGGTGGTGCCTTGATCGGCGGCGGCAACATGGTCGCGATGCACCTGGCTAAAGCCGTGGGCGGCAACCTGTTCTTCGGTTTTCTCTCGGCCGTGGCCTTCGCCACCATCCTTGCGGTGGTTTCCGGGCTGGCCCTGGCCGGTGCGTCGGCGATTTCCCACGATCTCTACGCCACGGTGTTCAAGAAAGGTAAAGCCACCCAGAAACAGGAAATGCGCGTGACCCGCCTGGCCACCGTGGGCCTGGGCATCATTGCGATTCTGCTGGGCATTCTGTTCGAGAAGATGAACGTTGCGTTCCTGGTCGGCCTGACCTTTGGCATCGCCGCCTCGACCAACTTCCCGGTGCTGATCATGGCCATGTACTGGAAAGGCCTGACCACCAAAGGCGCGATCATCGGCGGTTTTGCCGGCCTGATCTGCGCCCTGGTGCTGGTGATCCTGTCCCCGGCCGTGTGGGTGACCGTGCTCGGCCATGCCCACGCGATCTTCCCGTACGACCACCCGGCGCTGTTTTCCATGCCGCTGGCGTTCCTGGTGATTGTCGTCGTGTCCCGCCTCGACCGCAGCGTGCGGGCCGACAAGGAACGCGATGCCTACGCCGACCAGTTCGTGCGCGCGCAGACCGGCCTGGGTGCTGCCGCCGCTTCCAGTCATTGATTGAAAGGCACGGCGCCCCGTTGTGGCGCCGTGCACAACCGTCCCGTCGAGGTTCACGTTATGCCCGAATTCAAAGCCCCCCTGCGCGACATGCGCTTCGTCCTGCATGAAGTGTTCGACGCCCCTGCCCTGTGGGCGCGCCTGCCGGCCCTGGCGGACAACATCGATGCCGACATCGCCGACGCGATCCTTGAGGAAGCGGGAAAAGTCACCGCGCACCTGATCGCACCCTTGAACCGCAGCGGCGACGAGGAAGGCGCGCAGTGGCATGAAGGCCAGGTCACGACGCCGATCGGCTTCAAACAGGCTTATGCCACGTACATCGAAGGTGGCTGGGTCGGTCTGTCCGGCAATGCCGAGTATGGCGGGATGGGCATGCCGAAAATGCTGGCCGTACAGTTTGAAGAGATGCTCTACGGCGCCAATTCAAGCTTCGCGCTGTACTCGGCGTTGAGCTCCGGTGCCTGCCTGGCACTGGATGCTCACGCCAGCGACAGCTTGAAAGACCTGTACCTGCCGCCGATGTATGAAGGTCGCTGGGCCGGTTCCATGTGCCTGACCGAAGCCCATGCCGGCACCGACCTGGGGCTTATCCGTACCCGCGCCGAACCCCGGGCCGACGGCAGTTTCAGCATCACCGGCAGCAAGATCTTCATTACCGGTGGCGATCAGGACCTGACCGAAAACATCGTCCATCTGGTGCTGGCCAAACTGCCGGACGCACCGGCCGGGCCGAAAGGCATCTCGCTGTTTGTGGTGCCCAAGGTGCTGGTCAATACCGACGGTTCCCTCGGTGACGCCAACGCCGTGAGTTGCGGTTCGATCGAACACAAGATGGGCATCAAGGCCTCGGCCACCTGCGTGATGAATTTCGACGGTGCCAGTGGCTGGCTGGTGGGCGAAGCCAACAAAGGCCTCGCGGCGATGTTCACCATGATGAACTACGAACGCCTGTCCATCGGCATTCAGGGCATTGGCTGTGCCGAAGCGTCCTACCAGAGCGCCGTGGCGTACGCCCGTGAACGTACTCAGAGTCGCTCCCCGACCGGCGCCATGGCCCCGGACAAAGTCGCCGATCCGATCATCGTTCACCCCGACGTGCGCCGCATGCTCCTCAGCATGAAAGCCATGACCGAGGGTGGCCGCGCGTTCGCCAGCTATGTCGGGCAGCAGCTCGATCTGGCGAAGTTCTCCGATGACGCGCAAGAACGCGACACCGCGCAAACCCTGGTCGCCCTGCTGACACCGATTGCCAAGGCCTTCTTCACCGACACCGGCCTGGAAAGCTGCATCAACGGCCAGCAAGTGTTCGGCGGCCATGGCTATATCCGCGAATGGGGCCAGGAACAGTTGGTCCGCGACGTGCGCATCGCACAGATTTACGAAGGCACCAACGGCATCCAGGCGCTGGACCTGCTCGGGCGCAAAGTGCTGGCTGACAACGGCGTCGCGCTGCGTCAGTTCACCGGCGAGATCCGCCATTTCGCCCACCAGCCCGACGCGCCCTACTCCGCACAACTGTTCGATGCCGTGCAGCGCCTGGAAGACCTGAGCGACTGGTTGCAGGACCGGGCGGCGACCAATCGCAACGAAGTCGGTGCCGCTTCCGTGGAGTTTCTGCACCTGTTCGGTTACGTCGCCTACGCCTGGCTGTGGGCGCGCATGGCACAGGTTGCGCAGAAAAAACGCGGCGAAGACGAAGGGTTCTACGGGGCGAAGATCGCCACCGCCGACTTCTACATCCATCGCTTGCTGCCGCGCATCTTGAGCCTCGAACAGTCGATTCGCGCCGGCAGTGCCTCGTTGTTCGGTCTGAGCGCCGAGCAGTTCTAACGATTGAACCGCACGCGGCGCCACGCTCCTCTCGTTTCGGCGTCCGCGTTTTTTATTGATAAGCCCTCGCCCGATTGGCGAGGGCTGCATAAGCCGTCATTCCATAATAAAAACAAAGGGGCTTCACATGGATTGCAACACCCGTATTCTCGCTACCCGACTGTTGCTGGCCGGCGGTATCATCAGCCTCTCGGCCCCCGCCGCTGCTGACTTTATCAAGGACAGCAAGGCCAGCCTCGAGCTGCGTAACTTCTATTTCAATCGTGATTATCGCCAGGATAACGCTGCGCAATCCAAACAAGAGGAATGGGCGCAGGGTTTCCTGCTGCGCTACGAATCCGGCTTTACCGAGGGTTTGATCGGGGTCGGTTTCGATACCATTGGCCTGCTGGGCGTCAAACTCGACTCCAGCCCGGATCGCGCCGGTTCCGGTGTGCTTCAGCGCCATCGCGACACGCGCAAAGGTGCTCAGGACGAGTACGGTGAACTGGGCCTGACCGCCAAAGTGCGCGCCTCCAAAAGCACCCTGAAACTCGGTACGCTGCTGCCAAAACTACCGACGGTGCTGGCCAACGATTCACGGCTGTTGCCGCAAACGTTCAAGGGCGGTCAGTTGACCTCCCTGGAGATCGAAGGCCTGAGCGTGGATGCCGGGCGCCTGACGCAAGTCAACCAGCGCGACTCCTCGGACTACGAGGACATGGGCATCACGCGCACCGGCGCCAAGGGCATTACGAGCCGTCATCTGGACAGCGACAGCTTCGATTTCGCCAGCCTCAACTACAAATGGACCAGTAACCTCGCCACCGGCTACAGCTACGGTCACCTCGACAATTTCTACAGCCAGCACCTGGTCAACCTGACCTACGTGTTGCCGGTCACCACCGGCCAGTCGTTGAAGACAGATCTGCGTTTCGCCCGTTCCACCGATGATGGCGGCAGCAATGTCGACAACAACGCGATTGGTGCGATGTTCACTTACAGCCTCGGCGGGCATGCGTTCGGCCTGGGTTATCAGGGCATGAGCGGCGACACCGGGTATGCTTACGTCAATGGCACCGATGCGTTCCTGGTGAACTTCGTGCAGATCGGCGACTTCGCCAGCAAGGACGAAAAATCCTGGCAGGCCCGTTACGACTACAACTTTGCCGCCCTCGGCATCCCCGGTCTGACGTTCATGACCCGCTACATCACCGGTGACAATATCGACCTGGGCGGCAACCGCCCGGAAGGCAAGGAATGGGAGCGTGATACCGATATCGGCTATGTCGTGCAGAGCGGGCCACTAAAGAACGTAGGGGTGAAATGGCGTAATGCGACAGTACGCTCGACGAATTTTGGCAGCGATCTTGATGAGAACCGTTTGATTGTGAGTTACACATTGCCGATCTGGTAACCCGATTCTGGTTTCACAAAAGGGGACTCGCTTGGCGGCGCAGTCCTTTTTTTTCCGGATTTTCGCTGTGATTGCGGGCCTCTTCGCGAGCAAGCCCGCTCCCACATTGGATCTTCAGTGTTCGCAAGTCCCCTGTGGGAGCGGGCTTGCTCGCGAAGACGGCTTCAGAAGCACTGAAGATGTTGAACCTGGCATCCCTCCCCCCGACACCATCCCGCGGCAGTACCCATAGTAGGTTAAGATGCCTGCAAACCAGGCTCGCCACGAGACGCCCCGCATGCCAGATAACAGTCGGAACACCCCCCGCCTGATCAAGAAATATCCCAATCGCCGACTGTATGACACCCACACCAGCAGTCACCTGACGCTCGCGGACATACGCCAGTTGGTCGTCGACAAGATTGCGTTCCAGGTGGTCGATGCCAAGTCTGGCGAGGATCTGACGCGCAGCATCCTGCTGCAGGTGATTCTGGAAGCGGAAAGCGGCGGCGAACCGATCTTCACCAGCGACATGCTGATGGGGATTATCCAGTTCTACGGCCCGTACCAGGGTGTGCTGGGCAGCTACCTCGACAAAAGCATCCAGACCGTCATCGACATCCAGTCACAGACCGGCGCGCAGTCGTCCGAAGCCTGGAGCACCTTCATGCACCAGCAGGCCCCGGTCATGCAGGACCTGATGCGCCAGTATGTCGATCAGTCCAAGGCGCTCTACCTGAACACGCAAAACATGTTCGGCCTGTTCACCGGCAAACCTGAAAGCGAAAACGGCCCGAAAAAAAATGGCGACGGGGAGTAAACCCGTCGCCATCGGTGCTGCCGGCCTGATTTGACTTATTTGTTACCGTTGGTGGCCTTGGCGCTGGCTTCTGGCGCTGCTTTGGCGGCAGCGGCAGTGGCGGCGTCAAAATTGCTCTGAGCCACATCGGAAGCCTGTTTCACGGCTTTCTGTGCGCTTTCAAACACCGTACCGGCATTCGCCAGACCCGACTTGAACGCCGCCACAACAGGCTCGGAGCCGGCCGGTGCATTCTTGCTGATCGATTCAACGAACTCATTCACCTGCTGGGTGCCCGCCTCGACCTGACTCGACGTCAGTTTGGCGATGTCCGACTGCGTGCCCACGATCAGCGCCTGAACCTGACGATTGAACTCGGCCAGGCGTTCGCTTTGCGCGCTCGGCTGGGTGAACGACGCCTGCAAGTCAGCGAAGCCTTGGGCATCGCGCACGGCGAGCAATTTGCGCACGCCTTCGAAATGCTCTTCGGTGGAGTCGCGCAGTGCCTTGAACTGCAACTGGCTCAGTTGCTCAACGCTGGCGAACACTTTGCCGCTGATTTGCTGCAGCAGGTCGAGGTTGGCTTTCTGAGCGGTTTGCAGATTTTCCGGGTTGAAAAAAGACATGCTTGAATCTCCTGGTACGGGAAGGCCCGGATGGGCCTGAGGACACGATAGCGATCCTGCCAGTCATCGCGCTGAGTTGATATTGCAGTGCACAAAACCATTTGGCAACGGCTATTTTGTGCAGCGCACAATAAAGTTCGCTTCCTCGACTGATATTCCCTATACACTCGTGAAAATCGAATGGCCGGCTTGGCTTCTATGAGTCAGGGCGACATTCCCACGCATGGCGTCAGGAGTTCACGATGGGTCAGGAAGAAAATATTGCGCTGCAAGATGAAGAGCTTTCGGCCCCGTCCGGTTTGTTCGAGCACCTGAACCATCTCCAGCGCCTCAACACCCTCAACGTTCTCGACGCCGCGCAGCAGCGCCAGGCCAAAACCTACGCGCCTTCAAGCCTTGGGCTACTCACACCGCCGAACGCCGCTGACTGGCAGGAATACGTCATCGACCTGGGCCAACGCAGCGTGCTGTTCTGGGACACCTTGCGTCAGCGTGGTGACAACACCCTGGCCCACGAACGCGCCGGGTACCCACTGCTGCTCAAGTTCAATCATGAAACCCTGATTGCCGGCGAAGACCTGCTTCGCCCGGTCAACTACTCGTTGCTGCAGATCCTCGCAGGCCCCGGACAACGGCTCGACAGCAAAAAACAGCCGGTGATCATCATTGACCCGCGCGGCGGCCACGGCTCGGGGATTGGCGGTTTCAAACAGGATTCGGTCATCGGCGAAAGCCTGCGCGCCGGCCATCCGACCTATTTCATCTCGTTCAGCCATTCCCCACGCCCGGGGCAAACCCTGGCGGACATCGTTGAAGCCCAGGCGCGGTTCCTCGAAGAGGTCAGCGCGCGACATCCCGCCAGCGCCAAACCCGTGGTGATCGGCAACTGCCAGGCCGGCTGGGCATTGATGGGCCTGGCGGCGACCCGCCCGGAGCTGCCGGGACTGATCATCGTCAATGGCGCGCCTTTGTCGTACTGGGCCGGCGTCAATGGGCGCAATCCGATGCGCTACACCGGCGGTTTGCTCGGTGGCGGCTGGATGGCGCGCCTGGGCAGCGACCTGGGCAATGACCGTTTCGACGGCACCTGGCTGGTGAGCAATTTCGAAAGCCTCGACCCGGCCAACACCTGGTGGGGCAAGTACTACCACCTGTTCAGCGAAGTCGACAGCGAAGCCCCGCGCTTTCTCGATTTCGAACGCTGGTGGGGCAGCCCGACCCTGCTCAATGGTGAAGAGATCGAGATGATTGTCGACGATCTGTTCATCGGCAATCAGCTGTCCGGCGGTCTCGGGCGCAAGAGCAGCGGGCTCGACCTCAAACGCATCGAAGTGCCGGTGGTGGTGTTCTGTTCCTATGGCGACAACATCACCTCGCCGCAGCAGGCGCTGGACTGGATCACCGACGTCTATCCCAGCGATCTCGCCCTGCAAAATGCCGGACGCACCATTGTTTACCTGCGGCACGCGAGCATCGGTCATCTGGGCATCTTCGTCTCGGGCGAAGTGGCGCGGCGTGAACACCGAGAGTTGCTGGGCGCGGTCGACGCGATCAATGAATTGCCAGGCGGACTCTATGAAATGCTCATCGATGACCTGCCGGAAAATCCGGATACGCCGTACGCCGTGCGTTTCGAGCCACGGCGTATCGCCGACATCCACGGCACAGTGCAGCCGTCCCGTGACGACGATCGCGAATTCGCGCTGGTCGAACGTACCTCTGATTTCAACAACACGCTGTATGACGGATTTGTACGGCCGTGGTTGCGTCAGTTGATCAACGAGCCGACCGCCGAAATGATGCGCAAGGCACATCCGTTCCACCAGCAACAGGTCATGTGGAACAGTCTGAACCCGGCGCTCTGGTGGCTGGCAGGCAGTGCCGCTCAAGTGAGCAAGGATCGACATCCCGCCAGCCCGTCCAATCCGTTGCTGGCCTGGCAGGCACTGTTTTCCAACCAGGTACAGGACGCCTTGAATGGTTATCGGGACCTGCGTGATGCCGCTCAGGAGATGAGTTTTTACGGCGTGTATGGCGTCCTCAACAGCCTCGCCGGCAATACCCCGGGGCGAGATCTGCAGGCGCATGCCAGGCAGCACGATAAAGTCCTGACCGAACGCCTTCAGGACGCCCTGCCCCTTGGCGGTTTGATGGAAGCCCTGATCCGGATCCTGTTCCTGCTGGGCCGCGACAGCGATGAGCCGGGCAAGCAAAGCGTCGAGAAACTGATCGTGCAATTGCAGGTGCTGCTGCAGGACTACAGTGCCGAGCCGCTGGACTTGCGCGAAACCCTTCGCCTGCAAAAACTGCTGGTCGCCACCCACCCGCAGGAAAGCCTGCACAGCTTGCCCCTGATGCTGGTCGAGCGCGAAGAACGCCAACAAGTACTGGCGGCCGTCGCCAATTTGTTGCCGGAACTGCTGACCAGCGGTGCAGACAACCCGTTCTGGTGTGAATTGCACACGCTGCTCGATGTGCCGCTGCCGGGGTTCAGCCTGGCTCAACCTCCAAGTGAAGCCGATCAAGTTGCGGTGGTCACCCCTGAACCGATCGCCCCGGTAACGCCGACAAAAACGCGCAAACCCGTAAAGGGCAAAAAAGGCGCGAAGAAACCTGCTGCGCCGTGATGAGCAACCGGTGGGAGCGAGCTTGTGTGGCGAGGGGATTTAGCGAAACGTCGCACCGCCCCGTTCGGCTGCGAAGCAGCCGCGAAACCTGCCCATGCGGTGTGAGTGAGTAATCGGGTCGCCAGGTAGGGGGGGCAAGCCCCCAAACATAGAATCTCCCACAGGGAAAGTCACACCGGCGCGGCTTCCTCAATCTCAAACGATTCGTCGGAACGGTACTGCCCCGGTGTCATGCCGAACCAGCGGCTACAGGCTTTGTTGAAGCTGCTGTGGTCATGAAAACCAAGGAGATACGCGACATGTTTCATGTTGAAGTGAGAATGACGCAGGTAGAAATCGGCCAGTTGTCGACGCACCGCGTTCAGCACGTCCTTGAATTGTGTCCCTTCCTTTTCCAGCGCACGTTGCAGCGTTCGCTTGCTGATGTTCAAGGCCGCCGCGATCGACTCCATGTCGCACTGCCCCTGCCCCTGACTCAAGCGCTCGGTAATCAGCGCGCGAATCCGGCCGACAATGCAAAAACCAAACAGCAGGTCCAGTTGCGCCTCGGCAAAGCTGTCATGCAGCACCGCCAACGCTTCGTTGGCCATGCTCAACGGCCGCATCAACTCCTCGCCGTCAAACAGAATGCTGTCGTAAGGTGCGTCGAAATGCAGATTGCAGCCAAACAGCCGTCGATGCTCGGAGATGTCTTCGGGCTCGGGATAAGTGAACTCGACGCTCAAGGGTTGCGGTGTGTTGCCACCCGACAGCTTGCGACAGAAACCCAGCAATGAAGCGAGCCCGGCATCGGTGTATTGGCGTGGTTTGACCGAACCCTGTTGCTGATGGTCGAGCCCGGACAAACGATAATGTTGCTGTTCCGAAGTGAAGAAAAGGCTGAACCCGGTGCCAATCAACGGACAGAAACGGACCAGGCGTTCAAGGGCTTTTTTCAGGTTCAGGCTGGACATCATGGTGTAGCCGACGATCTGAAAGCTGCCGGGGTGGAAACTGCCATAGGCCCGTAAGCCAATGTCTGGATCGCCCGAGGCCTCGGCGGCCAGTTCCCAGAGTCGATAGATGGCCTTTCGCTCGCAGAACGCTCCTGGTTTGTTTGCGAGATTAATGTCTAGTCCAGCCTCCCGACACAGACTGGCAACCTCCAGTCCTTGAGCCGAGAGCGTATTTACCAGCACGCTGGCATAGCCTGAACTCATTCTATACATGGCGTCCTCAATGACCTGTGGAACCGGACATCCTGTCCGGAGCCATGACTGATCTGCGATGAATCAAGATT
Source organism: Pseudomonas migulae (assembly GCF_024169315.1). NCBI lineage: Bacteria > Pseudomonadati > Pseudomonadota > Gammaproteobacteria > Pseudomonadales > Pseudomonadaceae > Pseudomonas > Pseudomonas migulae. Next base: position 738,370 of record NZ_JALJWR010000001.1, read on the forward strand.
CTAACGGGCTGTTTCGTTGCCAATATTGATCCCAGTATAGGTAGCCCTCACTTTTAGCCAGTGATTCAGGCCATTCGTCGCATCGGAGCTGCCAAACCGCGCATGGCACCGTTGGACACCACACCGTCACTTCCCAACACTTCCGCATCCCCCGCCAATACCGAACAATCGCCCATCTTGCAGCGCAAAAACAAAAAAGGATTGGAGCTTATGAAGTCGCTTGGTCGTATTGCGTTGGTCACGGGTGGTATGGGTGGGATTGGCACGGCGATAAGCCAGCGCCTGTACAAGGAAGGATTCAAGGTCATCGTCGGTTGCAGCGCCGATTCCGCCCGCAAGAATGACTGGATTGCCACTCAGCTGGCGGCGGGTTATCAGTTCGAGTGCGTCTACGGCGACATCACCGATTGGGAGTCGACGCGCAAGGCCTTCGAGATGGCGCGGGAACAATTCGGCCCGATCGATGTGCTGGTCAACAACGCCGGCATCACGCGCGATGCCTCTTTTCGCAAGCTGACGCACGAGGACTGGAACGCGGTCATCGGCACCAACCTGAGCGGCGTGTTCAACACCACCAAGCAGGTGATTGAAGGGATGTTGGCCAAAGGCTGGGGACGCGTGATCAATATCTCCTCGATCAACGGTCAGCGCGGCCAGTTCGGCCAGACCAACTACAGCGCGGCCAAAGCCGGCATCCACGGTTTCACCATGGCAATGGCGCGGGAAGTGTCCGGCAAGGGCGTGACCGTCAACACCGTCTCGCCGGGTTACATCCAGACCAGCATGACCGCGGCCATCCGCCCGGACATCCTCGACTCCATGATTGCCGCCACCCCGGTCGGGCGCCTCGGCCAACCCGAAGAAATCGCTTCGATCGTGGCCTGGCTGGCTTCCGATGAATCGGGCTACAGCACCGGCGCCGACTTCTCGGTGAACGGCGGCATGAACATGCAGTAGACCGATCAGGGCACGGACGCCCTGCTCCCGCTGGACAAAATCTTAATGAGGTCACGCATGAACGAAGTCGTAATCGTTGCCGCTACTCGTACCGCCATTGGCAGTTTTCAAGGTGCCTTGTCCGCGATTCCAGCCACCGAACTGGGTGCCACAGTGATTCGCCGCCTGCTGGAAGAGACCGGTCTGGACGGCGCGCAGATCGATGAAGTGATCCTCGGCCAGGTCCTCACCGCAGGCTCGGGACAAAACCCGGCACGCCAGACGGCTATCAAGGCCGGCCTGCCCTTTACCACCCCGGCCATGACCCTGAACAAGGTCTGCGGCTCGGGCCTCAAGGCCGTGCAACTGGCTGTCCAGGCGATCCGTTGCGGCGACGCCGAACTGGTGATTGCCGGCGGTCAGGAAAACATGAGCCTGGCGCCTTATGTGCTGCCCAAGGCACGCACCGGCCTGCGCCTGGGTCATGCGCAATTGCAAGACAGCGTGATTCAGGACGGTTTGTGGGACGCCTTCAACGACTACCACATGGGCATCACCGCGGAGAATCTGGCCACGAAGTACAGCCTCAGCCGCGAAGATCAGGACGCCTTCGCTGCCGCCTCGCAACAGAAAGCGGCCGCCGCCATCGAAGCGGGCTACTTCAAGCGTGAAATCACGCCGATCCTGATCCCTCAGCGCAAGGGCGATCCGCTGGTGTTCGATACGGATGAGCAACCGCGCCCGGGCGGCACGCTGCAAGCCATGAGCAACCTGAAACCGGCGTTCCAGAAAGACGGCAGCGTGACCGCCGGCAACTCGTCGACCCTCAACGATGGCGCCGCCGTGTTGCTGCTGGCCAACGCCGCCACGGCCCAGGCCCTGGGCTTGCCGGTTCTGGCACGCATCAAGGCTTACGCCAGCGCGGGCGTCGACCCGTCGATCATGGGCATCGGTCCGGTCCCGGCCACCCGTCTGGTGCTGGAGAAAGCCGGCTGGAGCCTGGACGACCTCGACCTGATCGAAGCCAACGAAGCGTTTGCCGCGCAATCACTGGCGGTGGGCAAAGAACTGGGCTGGGACACTCGCAAGGTCAATGTCAACGGAGGCGCGATTGCGCTGGGTCATCCGATCGGCGCGTCGGGCGCGCGGATTCTGGTGTCGCTGGTGCACGAACTGATTCGCCGAGACGGCAAAAAAGGCCTGGCCACGTTGTGCATCGGTGGCGGCCAAGGCGTCAGCCTGGTCATCGAACGCTAAGAAGAAACACAGGACTGCTTGCTTGACTGCTGACGCGGTGCCGAATTCCGGCACCGCGGTTTTTTTCTGCCCGGTTTACGGATGTGGGCAAGGAGTTCCATGGACACTAACGCGCACACCTTCAATACCTTCTGGTCCGGCCAGGTTCCGTTCATTGCCTCCTTTGCAGTGCAACAATTACGGTTATGGGTCAGCACCAATCCGTGGTTTACCGGGCAGGAATACAACGAGTGGTTCGACTTGCCGCGCGGCACGCTCGATAGCCTTCAATCGGACTATCAACTGCAATGGGCGGACCTCGGGCACCGGGTGATGAGCGGCCAGCCCTTCACTTTTGAGGATCGACGTTTTGCCAGTGGCAACTGGAGCGAGCCGCTGTTTGGCTCCCTCGCCGCGTTTTACCTGCTCAACGCCGGATTCCTGCTCAAACTGCTCGACAAACTGCTGATCAAGGAAAAGAAGCCCCGCCAGCGCCTGCTGTACCTCGTGGAGCAAGCCATTGCCGCGGGTGCGCCGAGCAATTTTCTGGTGAGCAATCCCGATGCCCTGCAGCGGGCGGCGGACACTCAGGGCGGCAGCCTCCTCACTGGCCTGCTGCACCTGGCCAGCGACCTGCAGGAAGGCAAGATGCGCCAGTGCGACAGCGGCGCCTTCAAGGTCGGCGTCGATCTGGCCAACACCCCTGGCGAAGTGGTGTTCGAGAATGAACTGTTCCAGCTGATCCAGTACTACCCGCAAAGCGAAACCCAGTACCGGCGCCCGGTGTTCATCGTCCCGCCGTCGATCAACAAGTACTACATCCTCGACCTGCGCCCGGACAACTCGATGGTTCGCCATCTGTTGCAACAAGGTCATCCGGTGTTTCTGATGTCGTGGCGCAACTTCGATCAGGCACACGCCGGCACCACCTGGGATGACCTGATCGAAACCGGCATCATCAAAGGCCTGCAAGTGACCCGCGAAATCAGCGGCGAGCAACGGCCCAACTGCGTCGGTTTCTGCATCGGCGGCACGCTGCTGAGCACCGCGCTGGCGGTGCTGGCGGCCCGTGGTGATCGCGAAATCGGCAGCGTGAGCCTGCTGACCACGTTCCTCGACTACCTCGACACCGGCCCCATCGACATCTTCGTCGACGAGCAACTGGTGGCTTACCGCGAGCGCACCATCGGCGGCATCGACGGCCCCATCGGCCTGTTCAAGGGTGAGGACATGGGCAACACCTTCTCGCTGTTGCGCCCCAATGATTTGTGGTGGAACTACAACGTCGACAAGTACCTCAAGGGTCAGAAGCCTATTCCGTTGGACTTGTTGTTCTGGAACAACGACAGCACCAACCTTCCCGGCCCGATGTATTGCTGGTACCTGCGCCACACCTATCTGCAGAACGACCTGAAATCCGGCGGACTGGACTGCTGCGGGGTCAAGCTCGACCTGCGCGCCATCAACGCGCCGGCGTACATCCTCGCCACTCATGACGATCACATCGTGCCGTGGCGAAGCGCCTACGCCAGCACCGAACTGCTGTCCGGCACCAAGCGCTTCGTGCTGGGCGCTTCGGGGCATATCGCCGGGGTCATCAACCCGCCCGCCAAGGAAAAGCGCCATTACTGGACCAACAACCGGGTCACGGAAAACCCCGATACCTGGTTCACCAATGCCGAGCAACACCCCGGCAGCTGGTGGAACGACTGGTTCGCCTGGCTGGCCGAACACGCCGGTGAACGCCAGCCTTCTGCGCTGCACACCGGCAACGCGCAGTACCCGGCACTTGAATCGGCACCCGGTCGTTACGTGATGCAATGATGGACGGCCCCGCGCGATAGCTTTTATGGCGCGGGGCGGCGCGGTGATCTTGCCCCGCAAGAAAGTCAAAACACAGCACACCGGTTCAATATCTCCGTCCGAATCTGAGCAACCATGGCCTCCTCACTCACCCGTAAGGACATCGCCATGGCTATCGCAAAAGCAGTTCCCGGCAAAACCCTGCTGACCCCGACCGATCACACGCTGATCATGATCGACCACCAGTCACAAATGTCCTTTGCGACCAAGTCGATCGACGCCGTGACCCTGCGCAACAACGCTGCGCTGGTGGCCAAGGCTGCGCGTGGCTTCAAGGTCTCGACCATCCTTACCACGGTTGCCGAGAAGAGCTTCTCCGGCCCGATCTTCGACGAAATCAAATCGGTGTTCCCGGAACACAACGTCATCGACCGCACCAGCATGAACACCTGGGAAGACGAGCGCATCGCCGTCGAAGTCAACAAGATCGGCAAACAGAAAATCGTCCTCGCCGGCCTGTGGACCTCCGTGTGCATCGTCGGCCCGGCGCTGTCGGCCATCGACCAGGGTTTTGAGGTCTACGTGATTGCCGACGCCTGTGGCGACGTCTCCACCGAAGCTCACGAAATGGCGATGCAGCGCATGATTCAGATCGGCGCGCGGCCGATGACGTCGTTGCAATACCTGCTTGAGTTGCAACGCGACTGGGCACGCACCGAAACCTATGACGAAACCGTGAAAACCTCGATTGCCAACGGTGGTTCCTACGGTCTGGGGCTGATCTACGCCAAGACCATGTTTGGTGCTTCCGAAGGTCACTAAGCAATGCCAGCGGCTCCGCGTAAGGCGGAGTCGCGTTCCCTCGCGGTGATTGATCGATGACTTATTCCTCGCAAGACCTGCGGGTCAGGCTGCCCTTGTGCTTGTCCGTAGTTTTAGCCAGCACCAGCGGCGTCGTCCGGGCCGATGAATCGACGCAAGGCTTTGTCGAGGATTCAAAGCTCGAGGTGTTGAGCCGTAACTTCTACCTCAACAGCGACTACCGCTCGCCCTCGCCCGCCGGCAAGAGCTACAAGGCGGAATGGGCCCAGGGTTTTATCGCCTCGTTCGAATCGGGGTTCACACCCGGCACCCTGGGATTCGGCCTCGATGCCCACGGGTTTCTGGGGATGAAACTGGATGGCGGCAAGGGCCATTCCGGGACCGGATTATTGCCGTTGGACAGTGACGGCAACAGCGAAGACCACTACTCCAGTGGTGGCGGCGCCTTGAAGATCAAGGCCTCGAAAACCACGTTGGCCTACGGCGAAATGATGGTCGAAACCCCGGTGTTCGACACCGCCGACAAACGTCTGCAACCGGAGTACGCCAGCGGTTTTCTGTTGAACAGTCGCGAGATCGACGGGATGAACCTGGTCGCGGGCCACTTTACGGCGTTCAAGAACCAGGACAATTCTTCGGGCAAGGGCAACTTTTATGGTTATGGCGCGAACACCGAGGCAGGCGGCATTTCATTGCTGGGTGCCGACCTGTTTACGCAAAGTCCTATTGGCGCCGCCCTGTACACATCGGAATTGACCGACACCTGGCATCAGTACTACGGCAATCTGCACCTGAAACAGTCCGGCTGGTTCCTCGACGCCAATCTTTATCACACCCGGGACACCGGCCGAGCGTTGGCCGGCGCCATCGATAACACTGCGTTCAGCCTGTCGGGCAAATACACCGTCGATGCCCATGCCTTTACCCTGGCCTACCAGAAGGTCAACGGCAATACACCGTTCGACTTCGTCGGTGGCGACTCCATCTACCTCGCCAACTCGATCAAATACGCCGACTTCAACGGCGCCCACGAACAATCCTGGCAAGCGCGTTACGACCTGGATCTGGGCGCCTATGGCATTCCCGGTCTGAAATTCATGACCCGTTACGTCAGGGGCAGCCAGATTGACGGCACCCATGCCCCCCAGGGCGGCGCTTACAACCCGTTCGATGAATCGGTCGGCACGAACGTGCCGCAGCAAGGCGATGGCGGACGGCATTGGGAGCGCGATATCGACTTGCGCTACATCGTGCAGTCCGGCTCGGCCAAGGGCTTGTCACTGCAACTGTCCCATGTCTCGCACCGGGCCAACAGCGCCCAGGCCGGTGATGATATCGACCGGGTTTACGTGGTCATCGAGTACCCGTTGAACTTCGGGCGCTTCTGAGGGAAATGGCGGAAGGCAGCGGGAGTCGAACTCGCCCGGGAACGGATGCCGTCCCCAACCGGGTTTGAAGCCCGGCCGCGCCACCGGGCGCGATTGCCTTCCATGAACTCAGTGCTCTGTTGGCCGGGCCAGTGCGCTGTCCAGGCGCACATGGCGCTTGTCACCAAAGCGTCGGGTCAGGCCGAGGCGGTCGAAGTATTCGAGAATCTGGATGCTGCGCTTGCGCCCCAGGCCCACCGCATCGCGAAACGCCGTGACTTGAATCACCTCGTTTTGCGCCGCCAGTTGCAAGAGCATAGACGCCATACGACGCAGCATGGCGTCTGTATAAAACAGGTCGCGGACCACTTGATGCACCAGGCCCAGCCGCGCCATCTTGCGCAGCAGCAAGCGCACCGCCACTTCATCGCCGCCCAGATCACGTACCCACGGCGGTTCGAATCCGGCCTGATCGAACAGCGGTTGCAAGTGTTGCCACAGGGCTTCGTCTTCCTCGCTCAAACGCACCTGATGGCCGGGCAAATGCAGCCACGGTCCGCTGGCAGCGATGGCGCCACTTGCCAACAGTTCGTCGATCAGGCTGATGAACGTCGCACGGTCCAGCGCCGTGCCGGTGAACCGACGCAGACGATCCCGGTCCGGGCCCATCTGGTCCGGCTCCAGTTGATGAAAACGCGCCAAGTGTTCCAGCAACCGGGCTTTTTGCGTGTCCCAACGCAGCGTACTGAACAGCAGCTGTCCCTGCCGCGTGTTGATCAGGCGCATATCATCAGGCAAATCCCAGGTGCTGCGCGGACGGTTGAACTGGCGTTCCAGTCGCTGCGGATCGAGTCCGGTGTCGCTGTTGGCCAGCAATGCCGGCAAGACGGCTTCCAGATGTGTCGTCGTGGCCAGTGCCTGCAACTGCGCCAGTCGCTCCGGGCTGCGGCGCTGTCGGGACGGCGCGAACGGGTCCAGCACCCGGCCACCGCCGAGGGTGCGTTGAGCGCTTTGATCGCGCAGGATCAACGGGTCGCCGTGAACCGCTTGCACAGGGGCATTGAGCAGGAGTTGCGCGAACATTCGCTCACCCGGCGCCAGGCTGGAGCCTTCCAGCAATGCCACTCGCCCTGTGACGTCCTGAGTCCCGAGGTGCACGTGCACCGGTTGAAAATGTTCGAATGCCCTGGCTTCGCTGGCCAACAGGTGCAAGTCGATGTCCAGTCGCTGCGTCGGCGCATACAGCCACTCGGCCAACAACCAGTGCCCCCGATGAATCTGCTCCAGTGCCAGGCGTTCGGCGCTCAGGTTCAACGCCACGCGCTGGCCTGCGGTTGCGCGGTTGGCAGCCTGATTCTGCGCATGCAGGCCGCGCACCCGCACCGGTTTGCCCTGTGGGCCGAGCAACAGCGTGTCGCCAACCGTGACCTGTCCGGACAGCGCCGTGCCGGTCACCACAATTCCCGCACCGGCAACGTTGAAAGCCCGATCGATTGCCAGGCGAAACCCGCCGCGAGTACTGCGCTGGAGCACATTTTTTTGCGCATCCAGCAACGCCTGACGCAGGGTTTCGATGCCCTCGCCGGTCGTGTTCGACACTGCCATCTGCGGCGCACCGGCATAAGGGCCGGGCGCCAGCAAGGTGACGATCTGTTCGCGTACGGCCTGCACCCTGGAGGGATCGACCCGGTCGCATTTGGTAATCGCGATCAGCGCCCGGGGAATGCCCAGCAGTTCGGCGATGGCCAGGTGTTCGCGGGTCTGCGGCATGACGCCGTCATCGGCGGCAACCACCAGCAACACCAGATCAATGCCCTGCGCCCCGGCCAGCATGTTATGGGTGAAGCGTTCATGACCGGGCACGTCGATAAAACCGGTCAGGGCCGCGCCCGGTTCGAGCGCCGAATACAGATAGCCCAGGTCGATGGTCATGCCCCGCTCACGCTCTTCCCGGCGACGGTCGCCCGCCTGGCCGGTCAAGGCCTGCAGCAAGGACGTCTTGCCGTGGTCGATGTGCCCGGCGGTGCCGACGATCACCCGGGCACCTGCAGTTGATCGAGTTGCGCCAGCCACGCCGGCTCGTCGTCCAGTTGCCGCAGATCCAGCCACAGCGCATCGTCATCGAGGCGGCCGAGCACGGGAATGTCCAGTGTTCTGAAGGCCGCTTCCAGATCAAGCAACCGCCGACCGCGCAGGCGCTTGCTGACCTCCGGTCGCAGGCACAACGCCGCACTCGGCAAGCGCGCCACCGGTTGGCTGCCGCTGCCGATCATGCCCAGCGACGGCACTGCGCTGACGTTCCAGCCATCACTCATCACCCTGGCCAGTGAGGGTTGCAGGCGCTCGGCCTGGGCGAGGATGTCAGGCTGAGGCCGGGTGAGCAGGCGCAAACTCGGCAGGCGTTCGGCCAGGCGATCCGGATCGCGGTACAGACCCAGCACGGCTTCGAGGGCGGCCAGGGTCAGCTTATCGACGCGCAACGCTCGTTTGAGCGGGTTCTTCTTGATCTTCGCGATCAGCTCTTTGCGCCCGACGATCAGCCCGGCCTGCGGCCCACCGAGCAGTTTGTCGCCGCTGAAGGTGACAATGTCTGCACCGTCGAGCAATGCCTGGCGCACCGTCGGTTCGGCGGGCAAGCCCCAGCGCGTCAAGTCGAGCAGACTGCCGCTGCCGAGGTCTTCAAGCAGCGGTAAACCGTGCTTGTGCGCCAGCTCTGCCAACTCGGCGGTCGGCACACTCGTGGTGAAGCCCTGAATGCTGTAGTTGCTGGCGTGCACGCGCATCACCAGGCCGCTGCGCGGACCGATGGCAGCTTCGTAATCCTTGGCGTGGGTGCGATTGGTGGTGCCGACTTCATGCAGCTTCACCCCGGCCCGCGCCATGATGTCGGGAATGCGGAACGCACCGCCGATTTCGATCAGTTCACCCCGGGAAATGATCCCTTCCTTGCGCGCGCCCAGGCTATTGAGCGTCAGCAGCACGGCGGCCGCGTTGTTGTTGACCACGGTCACGGCTTCGGCGCCGGTCAGTTCGCGGATCAGGCCTTCGATCAAGTCATCGCGATCGCCGCGCTTGCCGCTGTGCAGGTCGAATTCCAGGTTGAGCGGATAACGGGCGGCCATCTGCACGGCATCGATCGCTTCCTGCGGCAACAACGCGCGGCCGAGGTTGGTGTGCAGCACGGTGCCGGTGAGATTGAATACGCGGCGGACATGGCTGCGATGCTGCCGGGCAAGGCGCTCGCCCGCCCTGCCCGCCAAGGTTTCGGGGGTGATTTCGATAGCGTCGAGTTGTCCTGAAATGACCGGTTCACGCAGGTCGTCGAGCAGTTGCCGCAGACTGGCCAGCAGCGCCTCGCGCCCGTAGCGCTCGGCCAGGGGCTGACAGGCTGGATGGCGTAGCAAACTGTCGATGGAAGGTAGCCGCAAGGCCGGGGTGGCGGATCTGGAGGACATCAGGGGCTCCCGTAAACGGCTGACCGCCTGAGTGTAGTCGGCCGAGCTTCTTCGCGTGACAGCCAACCTGTTCTTGCGGATGTTCACGGAACCCTGTGGGAGCTGGCTTGCCAGCGATAGCGGTGTGTCAGTTGACCTAAGTTTTGATGGTGTACATATCCATTTTTTCGGTAACGGCGGCTATGGGTTCCGCCCTGACGGCGGGTCACTTGGAAAAGCGCCAAGTAACCAAGCGCCCAGCGCCCCTGACGTACGGTGGCTCGCTCCGACGGGGCAGATCAAGATCAAAAACAAAGCGAGGCGGCCTGATAACCGGCCTGTTTTCCGTCAAAGTCATCGGCGACGAACACCAATCTCATGCCCACCAAAAATACCCTGTGGGAGCGGGCTTGCTCGCGAATGCGGACTGGCATTCAGCATTGATGTTGACTGACACGGCCTCATTCGCGAGCAAGCCCGCTCCCACATTTAATCGGGGTTGCTCAAGAGGGGGGGAACGATCAAGTCAGCGAAGCGCGCCCGCTTGACGCCCAGGTCGGCCCGAAGGCCGCCTCGCGGTGCTGTGGCGGTGGTCGCCCCCTCGAGAGGCCGAGTGGAGGTTCTGCGCAGTGGGCACCGCGGCAAGGATGCCGCGGTAGCCGCCCCCGGCCATGGATGGCCGATGGCGGCGGGCCCACGGAGCAGGACCGGAACGAGGGCATGGCGAGTCTTAGCGAGCCACCGAACGAAAGGGGCAAAAGCGCTTGGTTACTTGGCGCTTTTCCAAGTGACCCGCCGTAAGGGCGGAACCAATATCAGCCGTTACCGAAAAAACGGATATACCCCCCCACACCAAGACAGCGTCAGTCCCCCCCAGGCGCAAACAAAAGATTAGGCGCCACCCGCTGATACCCTTCCTGCTCCAGCCGCATATCCAGCATCAGACTGGTCAAATCCCCCGACAGCGCTTCAGCATCAGCATCATTCTCCAGATACAACAACTTCAGATAACTGCGACAACCGGGACAAACTTCAGCCCGCAACGGCGCCTGATTGGCAGCATGGCGATCATCATCGAGACTGACGTACTCAAGGCCCTTGCTCTGCTCGCAATACACGCATTTAACCCGCACCACGTGCCATTCACAGGCACACAACGAACACACCAGATAACGCAAGCCGTTGTGCTTGCCGCGATGCCGGATCACCCCAGCCATCGCCGGCGAACCGCACGCCGGGCACTGGCTGAGACTGTCGCCGGGTTTCAAGACCAGACCAGGCGTGTTCAGCAACCAATGGCTCCACACGGCCTGCAATGCAGCGCCCAGGAACGGCACCAACGCCGCGGGCAGCATCGCAAACTGGCCACTGACCAAAGCAATTGCCCACGCTTTGAGTTGGCCGACACTGGCATTGCGCAAGCGGGTAATCGCGCTCTCGACTTCCCATTGCGACGGTGGCAGATAACGCTGCAACAACGCCTCGAGCCAAGGCAACCAATCGTCCTCGCGCACCAGACTGTCGGCAGCGAACGGTGGCAGGCCATGCTGCAGGCAAACCCGCAAGCGTTCGGAATCCGGCAACGCAATGACGGGCGGATCATCCATCAACTGCTGCTGAACATCACACAGACCAGCCACCAAAAGCAGGTAACCAGCCAAAGGATGCCCCTCAGCCAACCGTTCCAGTCGCCGCGCGCGCAAGGCAAACAGGTTGTTCGGCGGCAGGTGCAGAAACGGCGGTGAACTCGCCGCCGCTTCGATCTCGCCAGGCTCAAGAATCGTCGCCAAGGTGCTTATCCTTTTTTACTGACCGGCCGTTCTGGATGTTCGTCGCGCGTCACTTCCCGGTACCAGAGTTCATGGTGCTTACTCGCCCAGGCACGGCTGACCCATCCATGCACCATGGCGCTGACCGAGCCCTTGATCCAGATGCCGGCGTAGATGTGCACGATGATGCTCAACACCAAGACAAATCCCGCCAAGGCATGCAGCAGCATCGCCCAGCGAATCGAGGTGATGCCGAAATACTCGCCGAAATACGCACGCCAGATCACCAGCCCGCTGAACAACAACACCAGCATGCACAGCAACAACGTCCAGAACAGCAGCTTCTGCCCCGGGTTGTACTTGCCGATCGGCGGAACGCCCTCCTCCTCGTTCTGGATCACCCGCCCGACGCGGCGCAGCCACAGGCGGTCATTGCTGATAAAAAAGTTCGCCCGAAAGAATTGAATCACCAGCCCCAGGAACAGCACGAACATCACCACGCCCATGAACGGATGCAGGATGCGCGTCCACGGCCCGCCGCCGAACAGGTTGCTGAGCCAGAACAGCGCCGGATGAAACAGCGCCAGCCCCGACAATGCCGCCATGAAGAAGAAGATCGCCACCAGCCAGTGATTGGTGCGCTGGTTCGAGGTGTAGCGCAGGATCTGTCTGCGGATCATGGTCTGTCCTCCCCGCGCGGATCGAAGGTGTGCACCGCCGGATCGACTTCATGCACCGCAGGGTCTTTGAGAATCGGAAGTTCGTCTTCCTCGACGATCTGCGGGCCAACGCGCACGTAGTGGAAGAACCCGGCCAGTACCGCCAGTCCCATGGCCAGCAAGCCCAAGGGTTTGCTCACGCCTTTCCACAACTCCACCAGGGGACTGATCGTCGGACTGTTCGGCAATCCGGCGTACAGCACCGGCGTGTCGGCGTGATGCAACACGTACATGACGTGCGTACCGCCCACGCCTTCGGGGTCGTACAGACCTGCGTTGGCGAAGCCGCGGCTCTTGAGGTCGACGATGCGTTCGGCGGCGTGTTCCTTCATGTCGTCCTTGGTGCCGAACACTATCGCCCCGGTCGGACAGGTTTTCACGCAGGCCGGTTCAAGGCCCACCGCGACCCGGTCCGAGCACAGCGTGCACTTGTAGGCCTTGTGATCTTTCTGCGAGATCCGCGGAATGTTGAACGGGCAGCCGGTGATGCAATAACCGCAACCGATGCAATGGTCCTGATCGAAATCGACGATACCGTTGGCGTGCTTGATGATCGCCCCCGGACTCGGGCACGCCGCAAGGCAGCCGGGCTCGGCACAATGCATGCAGCCGTCCTTGCGGATCAGCCATTCGAGGTTGCCGGCATCGGTCTCGTGCTCGGTAAAGCGCATCAGGGTCCAGGTTTCGGCGCTCAGGTCCTGGGGATTGTCGTAGGTGCCGAGGTTGTGACCGACGTCGTCGCGCAGTTCGTTCCATTCCGAACAGGCGACCTGGCAGGCCTTGCAGCCGATGCACTTGGTGGTGTCGATCAGCTTGGCCACTTCCTCCTGATTGCGCACCGAAGGCGAAACCGTCGTGGTGGCCGAACGGGCAATAATGTCTTGGCTGGCCATTTAGACTTTCTCCACGTTGACCAGGAATGACTTGGATTCCGGGGTCTGGGTGTTGCCATCGCCGAGGAACGGCACCAGCGTATTGGTCAGGTATCCGTGACGCGTGAGCCCGGTGAATCCCCAGTGCAACGGAATGCCGATCTGGTGCACCACCTGATTGTTGACCTGCAGCGGACGTATCCGCTTGGTCACCACCGCCACCGCTTCGATATGCCCGCGCTTGCTGCTGACCCGCACCCGGTCACCGGCAACGATGCCTTTTTCCTTGGCCAGCACCTCGCCGATCTCGACGAACTGCTCCGGCTGGGAAATCGCGTTGAGCTTGCAATGCTTGCTCCAGAAGTGGAAATGTTCGGTCAGGCGGTAGCTGGTGGCGGCGTACGGGTAATCCTTGGCCACGCCGAGGGAATCCCACACCGAATCGAAGATCCGGGCCGCCGGGTTGCTGGTGGCTTTCTTGTTGTCCGGGTGCAGCGGGTTGATGCCGATGGGCGTCTCGAACGGCTCGTAGTGTTCCGGGAACGGGCCTTCATTCATCTTGTCGACGGCAAAGAACCGCGCCACACCTTCGGGATTCATGATGAACGGGTTCATCCCGGCTTCCGGTGGCGAGTCGGCCTTGAAGTCCGGCACATCGGTGCCGCCCCAGGCTTTGCCGTTCCACCACACCAGACGTTTTTTCTGGTCCCACGGTTTGCCTTGCGGGTCGCTTGAGGCGCGGTTGTAGAGAATCCGCCGGTTTGCCGGCCAGGCCCAGGCCCAGCCCTGGTTTTGCTTCATGCCGTACGGGTCGCTGTTGTCGCGCCGGGCCATCTGGTTACCGGTCTCGGTCCAGCTGCCGCAGAAAATCCAGCAGCCTGATGCGGTGCTGCCGTCATCCTTGAGTTGGCCGAAGCCGGCCAGTTGCGCACTGCCCTTGATCGCCACGCCTGTCGCATCGGTAAAGTCGGTGGTGGCGTAACCGTTGATTTCCCTGGCCAGCTCTTCTGGCGTCGGTTCGTCAGCGATCTTGTAGGGCCATGACAGTTTGAGGATCGGGTCGGGATACGTGCCGCCCTTGGCTTGATAGCGTTGACGCAGGCGCAGGAACAGCTCGCTCATGATCTGCACGTCGGTGCGCGCTTCGCCAGGGCCGTCGGCGCCTTTCCAGTGCCATTGCAGCCAGCGACTGCTGTTGACCAGCGAGCCGTCTTCCTCGGCGAAACAGGTGGTGGGCAGGCGGATCACTTCGGTCTGGATGCCGGCGGTTTCCACATCGTTGTACGGCCCGACATTGCGCCAGAACTCCGAGGTTTCGGTGGACAGCGGGTCCATCACCACCAGCCATTTCAACTTGGCCAGCGCCGCCATCACCCGGTTTTTGTCGGGCAACGCGGCAATCGGGTTGAAGCCCTGGCACATGTAGCCGTTGACCTTGCCCTGCCCCATCAGGTCGAACACCTTGAGGATGTCGTACTGGGAAATGTCCAGTTTCGGCAAGTAGTCGTAAGCCCAGTTGTTCTCGGCGGTGGCGTTGCCGGCGTACCAGGCTTTCATCAGGCTGACGTGGAATTTGCTGTAGTTCTGCCAGTAGGACAATTGCCCCGGCCGCAACGGTTTCTGCGTGCGTTTGGTGATGTAGGCGTTGTAGTCCTGCTCGGCGTCTACCGGCAGGGTCAGGTAGCCCGGCAGTGCGTTGGACAACAGCCCGAGGTCGGTCAGGCCCTGAATGTTGGAGTGCCCGCGCAAGGCATTGACGCCGCCGCCCGGCATGCCGACGTTGCCCAGCAGCAACTGCACCATGGCGGCGCTGCGGATGATTTGCGAGCCGATCGAATGCTGCGTCCAGCCCAGGGCATACAGGATCGTCATGGTCTTGCCCGGTTGCGAGCAAGTGGCGATCTCTTCCCAGATCTTTTGCATGGCGTCCACGGGCATGCCGCAAATCTGGCTGGCCAGCTCGATGTTGTAGCGGCTGTAATGCTGCTTCATCAGTTGGTAGACACAGTGCGGGTCTTGCAGGGTCGGGTCGACCTTGACGAAGCCGTCTTCACCGAGTTCATAACCCCAGCCGGACTTGTCGGTATATGCACGCTTGGCCACGTCGTATCCGCTGAAGATGCCGTCCTCGAAGCCATACCCGGCTTTGACGATGAACGAAACGTCAGTGTAATTGCGCACGTACTCGTGCTGGATCTTGTCCTCGGTCAGCAGGTAATTGATCAACCCGCCCATGAAGGCGATGTCGGTGCCGGTGCGAATCGGCGCGTAATAGTCGGCCACGGACGCGGTGCGGGTGAATCGCGGATCGACCACGATCAGCCTCGCGGCGTTGTGAGCCTTGGCTTCGGTCACCCATTTGAAACCGCACGGGTGCGCTTCTGCGGCGTTACCACCCATCACCAGGATCAGATTCGCGTTGGCGATATCGGTCCAGGTATTGGTCATGGCACCACGGCCAAACGTCGGGGCAAGACTTGCCACCGTCGGGCCGTGTCAGACACGCGCCTGGTTATCGAACCCCAGCATGCCGAGACTGCGAATGACCTTGTGGGTGATGTAGCCCGCTTCGTTGGACGCCGCCGAGGCCGCCAGGAAACCGGTGGTCAGCCAGCGGTTCACCGTTTGGCCCTGTTCGTTCTTCTCGATGAAGTTGGCGTCGCGGTCGGCCTTCATCAAGTCGGCGACGCGATCCAGCGCTTCATCCCAGGACACCCGCGTCCATTCGCTGCTGCCCGGCTTGCGCACTTGCGGGTATTGCAGGCGGCCGGGGCTGTGAATGAAATCCAGCAGGCCCGCGCCTTTCGGGCACAGGGTGCCGCGATTGACCGGGTGGTCGGCATCGCCTTCGATATGGATGATGTTTTGCGCGACGTTCTTGGCGGCATCGCCCTGGCTGTACATGATCAAGCCGCAGCCTACCGAGCAGTACGGACAGGTATTGCGGGTTTCATGGGTGTGGGCGAGCTTGAAGTGGCGCACCTGCTCGGCGAAGGCCGGCGCCGGGGCCATGCCCAGCGCGCCCAGGCTCGAGCCTGCAAGGCCGATACCGGCAACCTTGAAGAACTGACGACGGTTGAGATCCATCGTGCACTCCTGATCAGGTGGAGACCCGGTACTTGTGCCGGGTTTTTCTGGACAATCACGGTGGCGGCAGCGTGGCTACCGACACTTCAAACTGTAGACAATGCCGTTGCAGACTGTGTGAAAACCGACCGCCGGACAAGATTTGGACATCACTGCCTGTAGAGTCCGAACCTTAGTGGCGAGGGGATTTATCCCCGTTGGGCTGCGAAGCGGCCCCCTGCATTCTTTCAGTCATACCGGGTTGTCAGGATCTACGACGGCTTCGCCGCCGAACGGGGATAAATCCCCTCGCCACAAAACACCTCACCACAACATTCCCTCACTACACAGGCTCGCTCCCACACCGCTTGGCGCTTATCATGTCTGCCGAATTAATCCCGGCCCTTATGAGATGAGCATGACTTTCGATTTTGATCAGGTGTTCGACCGCCACAACACCGGCAGTACCAAGTGGAGCCGCTACCCGGCCGAGGTATTGCCGATGTGGGTCGCCGACATGGATTTCGCCGCGCCGCCGGTCATCATCCAGGCCTTGCAAAAACGTCTGGAGCATCCGTTGCTCGGCTACAGTGTGGCGCAGGACGACTTGCGCGATGCCATCGTTGCCGACCTCTGGAGTAAATACTCCTGGCGCGTCGAGCCGCAGGAACTGATTTTCCTGCCGGGCGTGGAATCGGGTTTCAACATGGCCCTGAACGCACTGGTGCAACCGCAACAGAATGTCGTGGTCCAGGTGCCCAACTATCCGCCGCTGCGGCATGCCCCCGGTCATTGGGGCCTGAACAAGGTTGAACTGAGTTTCGACACACGGGCTGACGGTACCTACGCCACGCCGCTCGACACCTTGCGCCAGTCGCTGGCCGGTGGCGGCGCGTTGCTGCTGAGCAATCCGCACAACCCGCTGGGCAAGGCGTTCCCGAGGGAGGAACTGCAAGCGGTGGCCGACATCTGCCGGGAACAGGACGCCTGGATCATCTCCGACGAAATCCACGCCGAACTGTGCTTCGACGGGCGCAAGCACATTCCCACCGCGTCGTTGAGCCCGGAAATCGCCCGGCGCACCATCACCCTGATGTCGGCGAGCAAGGCCTACAACATCGCCGGCCTTAAGACCTCGTTCATGATCATTCAGGACCGGGCCTTGCGTGAGCGGGTCAACCACGCCCGTTGCGGCATGGTCGACAGCGTCAACCCGCTGGGCATGGAAGCGACACGCATTGCCTACAGCGAAGCCGGGCCGTGGCTGTCCGAGCTGGTGGGTTACCTGCAAGGGAACCGCGACTTTCTGGTTGATGCGGTGCGCACCCGGCTGCCGGGCGTCACCATGAACGTACCGCAGAGCACGTACCTGGCGTGGCTCGATTGCTCGGCACTGGGCCTGGAGAATCCGCAGCAGTTCTTCCTTGAACACGCAAAAGTCGGGCTCAGCCCGGGCCTGGATTTTGGCGATGACTGCAAACAGTTCGTCCGCCTGAATTTCGGCTGCCCGCGCGCGTTGCTGGAGGAAGGCATCGCCCGGATGGAGCGCAGTTTGCTCAATCTCAACACCTGATCCGATCTCAAGCCAAAGGCAATCCCCCCCTGTGTGAGCGAGCCAGTAGTGAGGGGATTTTGTGGCGGGGGGATTTATCCCCGTTGGGCTGCGAAGCAGCCCCGGTATTTCAAAGATCAACCGCGTGTAAAGGGTTGACGACTGCTTCGCAGCCGAACGGGGATAAATCCCCTCGCCACAAAATCCCTCCCCACAGGTTCGTTCCTACTGGGCATTTGCGTTGGTCACACGACCGAGAAATCCAACCGAACTCAGGACAAAAGAGCAGGGTCCACCCTTTGACTCTTCTGCCTTGAGAACGGAGATTTCCCGATGACTGACTATCCAAAACCACCCTTCAAGAAACAGGGCCAGCCCGTTCCCGGCTCCCAGAAAAAAATGGACCCGTATCCGGATTGTGGCGAGCAGAGCTACAAAGGCTCCGGCCGTCTGGACGGCAAGATCGCCCTGATCACCGGCGCCGACAGCGGTATCGGCCGCGCAGTCGCGATCGCCTTCGCCCGTGAAGGTGCGGACGTCGCCGTCGCCTACCTCAATGAACATGAAGACGCGCAGGAAACCGCACGCTGGGTCGAACAGGCCGGGCGCCAGTGCGTGTTGCTGCCCGGTGACATCGCGCACAAAGCGCAATGCCAGGCGCTGGTCGACAAGACCGTCGAACGCTTTGGCCGGATCGACATTCTGGTCAACAACGCCGCGTTCCAGATGACCCACGAAAATTTCGAGGACATCCCGGACGAAGAATGGGTGATGACCTTCGACGTCAACATCACCGCCATCTTCCGGATCTGCCAGGCAGCGCTGAAACACATGAAACCCGGCAGTTCGATCATCAACACCAGCTCGGTCAATTCGGACATGCCCAAGCCGACGCTCCTGCCCTATGCCACGACCAAAGGCGCGATTGCCAACTTCACCGCCGGTCTGGCGCAGATGCTGGGCCCGAAAAACATCCGGGTGAACTGCGTGGCGCCGGGCCCGATCTGGACGCCGCTGATCGTCTCGACCATGCCGGATGAGGAAGTGCAGAATTTTGGCGGGCAGACACCGCTGGGACGGCCGGGACAACCGGTCGAAGTGGCGCCGATTTATGTGCTGCTGGCCTCGGATGAAGCCAGCTACATCACTGGTCAGCGCTACGGGATTACCGGCGGAAAACCGATGCTTTGAAGGAACGCCCTGTGGCGAGCGAGCTTGCTCGCCACAACAGCGGATCATCGCGATTCTTGAGCGATCACTGAAATCTTGCCGTTTCGTTCAAGGATCGCAAACTTGATCTGGTCCAGGGTTTCGATGCCCTGACTCGAACGGGCCGCCTCCATGATATCGGCCTCGATCAACCGTGCGTGGCGCAGTCGCTTGTGCAACACCTTGCCGTTCTCGACGATGATCGTCGGCTCGCCATCGATCAGCTGGGACACCCAGTGCGAGCGCTGCTTGAGCAACGAAAGGCCAACGTCAATCGCAATCAGCGTAACGATGACCAGCATCGAATTGGTCAAGGAAAAGTCATCGCCCAGCAACGCCTGTTGCGTCGCCTCACCGATGATCATCAGCAGCACGAAATCGAACGTCGTCAGTTCGGCCAGCGAGCGCCGCCCCGCAATCTTGAACAGCACCATCAGCGCCAGATACATGACCGCCGCGCGCAATACCGAATCCATAAGTCACCTAAGGGAAAATGAATTGATCCAGCTCGACCGGCATGGCGCCGGGGGATGTGATGCGGCTGCGAAACAACCCCAGCCCGTCACCGCGTAACGTCAGGTAGAGATTGGCCTGCCCCTGCGCATCGGTTTGCAGCCACACCTTCATGCCCTGCCCGGCACTCAGGGCGCGAACGGGTTGCGGTTGCAGGGTTTCGATGCTGAATCCGTCCAGCAGCGCCGCCGACAGTTCCAGCTCGACCGGGGCCTGCGGCGCACCGATCACGCTGATCTGCATGGCGTTGGTCGACCCATTTCGGTGGAACATCTCGTACTGCACACGCACCTTGCCATCGCCACCGGAAACGTCACGGGTGCTCAACGGCCCGTGGGAAAACAGACCGAGCAGCGCCAGCAAAACCAATACCACCAGGGCGTACCAGCCCACGCGCTCGAATCGCCAGACTTTAACCTGGTACGCCATGTCCTCCTTCACGGGATAGTCGCGACTCTGGTAATCGCGTTGACTGGACTCATCGCTCACGCGCTTCTCCCTGGCCTGACTCGCCGGCCAACGCACGCTGATGGAAATCCGGCAGCAACTTCAAGGCATGCTCTGCGGCCATCAGCTGCACCTGACTCCGGGTGCCGAAAAACCGTTCCTGCCGACTGAAAACACTGCGCCCGTGACGCGTCTGATAGGCCCAGGCAAAACAAATGGTGCCGGCCGGAATGCCATCGACGTCTTCCGGCCCAAGGATGCCGGTGGTCGCCACGGCAACGTTGGCCGTGCTGTCGCGCAGCGCCCCTTCCGCCATTTCCCGGGCGACTTCGCAACTGGTCAGGTTGAACGTTTCGATCGTCGAAGGGCTGACGTTGAGCAAGCGTTGCTTCGCTTCGGGGGAATAGACCACGTAGCCGCTCTCGATCAACTCACCGCTGTGCGGCACCTCCGCCAGCAGGGTGACGATTTTTCCGGCGGTACACGATTCTGCAGTGGTCAGCAGCAAATCGTTCTGACGCAGGTACTCGACCACGGACTGGCTGACGCTCATGGCAATTCTCCCGACACAGAGCTGCTCGGTTGACCTTCCCCGCCGGTAAACATTCCCTCTATCGGACCACGTCCGGCGACGGCGATAAAAAGTGAACCCCTGACAATGCTCGCCCCTCAATACGTTTAGGTGCCCCTGTCACGGGGCCGCTCCAGATCAGGAGGTCGTCATGTCCGCACCTATCGTCAAGCTGTTTACCCAACCGAACTTCGCGTGGACGGATATCCGTAAGGAAGAGGAAGCCCACCCCCGCCACTACCTCGCTCATTTGCTGGTGCTCGCCTTGATCCCGGCCGTGTGCCTGTTTATCGGCACCACCTATGTCGGCTGGAGCCTGGCCGAAAACGAAACCGTGAAGCTCAGCAGCAGTAGCGCGCTGCAATTATGCGTACTGCTTTACGTGACCATTGTCGCTGGCGTGGCGTTGATGGGGCTGTTCATCCGCTGGATGTCTCGCACGTTCGATGCGCGGCCGACGGTCAACCAGTGCATCGGTTTTGCCGCGTATACCGTCACCCCGTTTTTCCTTGCAGGCTTTGCCGGTCTGTACCCGAGTCGCTGGCTGGCGATCACCGTGCTCGGTGCAGCCTCGATCTACTCGACGTTTTTGCTGTTCATCGGCATGCCGACCTTCATGCATGAACGCAAGGAGCAAGGGTTGCTGAATGCGGCCTGCGTCTGGGGTGTCGGGCTGTTGGTGCTGGTCACCATCCTGGTGGAAATGATCCTGGTGTGGTTCAACGTACTGACGCCGGAATACCTGCGCGCGACGGTCGGTTGATCACCAACGCCCCAACATCGCAACACCTGCCCGGCGAGTACAGCGCATGAGCTTCATTCTCTGGGTGTCGGTGTTGGGTGCGGTGTTGCTGACACTGGCGTTGACGTCGTCGTACCTGCGCTGGATGCCGGTGACGACATCAGCGGTGTGCCTGATCCTCGGTATCGCCATCGGGCCGGCGGCGCTCGGCCTGTTGAAGCTGGACATGAACGACGCCTCCACCTGGATGGAGCACCTGACGGAAGTTGCGGTGCTCTTTTCGCTGTTTGTGTGCGGGCTGAAGTTGCGCTCGCCCTTCAAGGACAAGAACTGGCGCATCGCCGTTGGCCTGGCTGGCCCGGTGATGGTGTTGACCATTACCGGCGTTTCCCTGCTGCTGCACTACGGGTTCGAACTGTCCTGGGGCACCGCCGTGTTGATTGGATCGATACTGGCACCCACCGACCCGGTACTCGCGGCGCTGGTGCAAGTCAACGACGCCCGGGATGACGACAGCGTGCGTTTCGGCCTCTCCGGTGAAGCGGGACTCAACGACGGGATTGCCTTTCCATTCGTGATCCTCGGGCTGCTGTTGCTGCAACACGAAGGCAACCCCGGCTGGCTGGGCGACTGGGCGTTGCACAGCCTGCTCTGGGCGGTCCCGGCCGGTTTGCTCACCGGTTATGCGATGGCACGAGGCATTGGCCGCCTGACGTTGGCGCTGCGGATCAGAAATGAAGACAGCACCGTTTCCCCTAACGATTACCTGGCCCTCGCGCTGATCGCCCTGGCGTACGTCGCTGCCGAATCGATTCATGGCTACGGCTTTTTGTCCGTGTTCGCAGCGGGCCTGGGCCTGCGCCATGTCGAAGTCAAATCCACCGGCGACGACGAACTGCCGGCCGAGCACCTGGTACAGCCGGTCGTCGGCCATCAGAACGTCGAACCGCACCAGGCCGTGCATGGCGATACCGCAGGTCTTGAAGAAACGCAGGTTGCCGCCGGCATCATGATGGGCGACATGCTCGCGTTTGGCGGTCTGGTCGAGCGCGCCATGGAAGTGTTTCTGGTGACCCTGCTCGGTGTCGTGCTGATTGGGCACTGGGACTGGCGAGCGCTGCTGATCGGTGGCGTGTTGTTTTGCCTGATTCGCCCGCTGAGTGTCGTCGCCCTGCCCTGGCGCGGCTTGCTGGACGGTCGTCAGCGCCTGTTGATCGGCTGGTTCGGCATTCGCGGGATCGGTAGCCTGTATTACCTTTTCTATGCCCTGAACCATGGGCTCGCGCCTTCGATCGCGGCGCTTTGCACCGACCTGACGTTGTCGGTGGTTGCGCTGAGCATTCTCGTCCATGGCATCAGCACGCAACCGATGCTGGCTTGGTATGAGCAGCGCAAAAAACAAAAGACTTGATTTGATGGCTGTGAATTTACGTCGGTATTTATCAACCGGAAATCAGCCATCTCCCCAAAGAATGTGGGAGCGGGCTTGCTCGCGAATGCGCCGTGTCAGTCGACTTCTCTGATTCTGAAACACCGCATTCGCGAACAAGCCCGCTCCCACAAGGGATCGCACCTATAACGCTGGTATCGGGGCGGTTTCCAGATTCTCGGTCAGCGGTATATCACTGGAGCCGGGTGTCAGAATGACCTTGCGGCACTCCTCCTGCTTTTTATCGAAAATCCTGTAGCCCTCAGCCACCTGCTCCAGCGACATCCGGTGAGTGATGATGGCTTCCGGTTGCAGGCGGCCGGTTTCAATGTGCCCCAGCAGTTCCGGCAAATACCGCTGCACGTGGGTCTGGCCCATTTTGAAGGTCAGGCCTTTATCGAACGCATCACCGAACAGAAAACCGTGGATGAATCCGGAGTAAACGCCCGGCACACTCACCACGCCGCCGCGACGCACGGCCGCAATGCACTGACGTAACGCCTTGCCGCTGCTGCCTTCCAGCTTCAGGGTGGCGAGCACCGTCTCCGTGGTGCTGCCCTTGGCTTCGAAACCGACCGCATCGACGACCCCGTCCACCCCGCGACTGCCCGCCGTCTGGCGGATGATCGTGTCGGCCGGGTCATCATCTTCATCAAAATTGATCGGTATCACACCGTAGGTACGCTGGGCATAAGCCAGTCGATAAGCGTGATGATCCACCATGAAGATTTGCTCGGCACCGAGCATTCTGGCGCAGGCCGCACTCAACAACCCCACCGGCCCGGCACCATAGATCGCAATGCTTGAACCCGGACCGATCCCGGTATTCAGCACGGCTTGCCAGGCCGTCGGCAGGATGTCAGATAGAAACAGCACCTTCTCGTCGGCCAGCGTCCCCGGCACTTTGAACGGCCCGGTATTGGCCTTGGGCACTCTGACCAGTTCGGCCTGCCCGCCCGGGATACCCCCATACAAACGGCTGAAACCGAACAGCGCGGCAGGTGGTGGAATCGCCTTTTTGTTGATGATCGCACCAGGCCCGGTGTTGGTGGTTTCACAGCTGGCAAACAGGTCCTGCTGGCAAAAAAAGCACTCGCCACAGGCGATTACGAACGGAATCACCACCCGGTCACCCCGTTGCACGGCGGTGACGGCAGGGCCGGTTTCTTCGACGATGCCCATGAACTCATGGCCGAAAATGTCGCCATGCTCCACGGTGGGGATTTTCCCTCGATACAAATGCAGGTCCGATCCACAAATGGCAGTGGCCGTCACTCGCAGGATAATGTCGTCGGGGGCTTCGATGACGGGATCGGGCACGGTTTCGATTTTGACGTCATGGGCTCCGTGGTATGTCATTGCACGCATGGCTGCATCCTCGCGGTTCAATAAAGGCATCGGTGTCTGTATTAAGGGAGCGAGGGTTCACTGCGAGTTCAGTCGCATCAGTGGCGAATCTGATCAATGGTTGCGCGTGAAAAACCGGGTGTATGGCGCGTTGAAAAACGAAGCCGCGAACTGCATGAGTCAAAATCCGGACTCATGCAGCCTGCATGACTTCAGTTCGCCATCAGCCACTGCAACCCTTTGATTTTAAATGGACTTACTTCAACAGGTTATCCGGCACGACAAATGCTCAAGGACTATGAGCGACCTTCGGCCTTGAGACCGTTCGCGCTCATCCCCGTGACTATTCGAGAGACTTGACCATGAACGCCATTGACCTGCTGCAAGCCGACCATGAACGCGTAAAGGGCATCCTGACCCAGCTGAGCGAATCCACTGAACGTGGCGTTAAAAAACGCACCGAGCTGCTGGCCAAGCTTGAAATGGAGATCACCATCCATACCCGCCTCGAAGAGGAAGTCTTGTACCCGGCGTATAAAAAAGCGGGCGGCAAGGAACAGGACGTCATGTATTACGAAGCCAAGGAAGAACACCGCACCGTCGACTCGCTGGTGCTGCCTGACCTGAAAGTCACCGACCCGTCCTCCGTGGAGTTCGCCGGGCGGGTGAAAGTGGTCAAGGAATTGCTGGAGCACCACATCGAAGAGGAAGAAACGGAGATGTTCCCTCAGGCTAAAAAGCTGCTGGGCAAAGCCACCCTCGAAGAATTGGGTGCGCAAATGGAAAGCCTCAAAGCCCAGTACAAGAAAGAAATGAGTGCGGCCAATATGGCGGCCTGATTACCGTGACAGGCAATAAAAGGCCCGGCGTTTTGCCGGGCTTTTTTGCATTTCGTCTCACGCCCCGGGATTGGTCACCTGGATATAAACCGCGTAACTGCCTAGCACGACCCAGAACGTGGCGAAGATCCAGGGTGTTCGCACCGAGAACAATAGCGATTTGCGGTAGCCCTTGTGGGACGACTCCATCTCGCTGAACAGTGGCGACTCGTCGTAGGCCAGTCCCATGAGGGGCTCGCTGCGCAGCAATTCACTCTGCTTGAAGTGCCAGTGATCGATGATGTCGTACGCCGCGCGAATGCCCGGCCAGGCGTTGAGAGAACTGAGCAGCCCCAGCAACGCCAGAAACGGCGGGACCACCAGGGTGAACAGTTTGCCCCACTCGGGATTAAGGTTGGCCATGCACGATGCGAAGGCAATCACCAGAAACGATTGCGCCGCGAGGTAGGCGTCGGTGCGATTGGCCAGAATGCTGGTTTCGTACTGGATTTCCCGGCGATAGAAATCCAGGCGCTCCTTGGGCGAGCCGAACATCTTGGCGTTGTGTTCGGTCAGGGCTTCTTCGGCAGACGGTTCAGTCAGTATTCTTGGCAAGGGAGTCACGCACAGGATGGAAAACGTTTAGAAGAAACGCCTGCGGACAAGTTCAGCCGGATTAACACTGCAAGGGGCCTGCAATGGACGATCTTGATTGGGTGCAATGGCCAGCGATGCTGGTGACGGTGCTGGCGGCCTGGCTGATCGGTTCACGAACCCCCAGGCGCCGGGTCTGGGGGTTCATGTGCTTTATCCTCAGCAACATTCTATGGGTGATCTGGGGGTATCACTCCCAGGCCTACGCCTTGATCGTGTTGCAGTTTTGCCTGTGCGCCATGAACCTGCGCGGGTTCAAAAAGAATGCAGGTTCCGCGGCCGAACAATGAGTCATTTCATCGTCGAGGCAATGATTTCCACCAGATTGAGTTGAGTGAAAGGCTTGGACAGGCGCGGGAGTCTTGTCGCAAAGCCTTCCAGGCGCTCGGCGTAACCGGTGGCGAGGATGATCGGCAGGTCCGGCTTGATGCCTCGGATCGCCTGCGCCAGTTGCGCGCCATCCATTTGCGGCATGGCCATGTCGGTAATGACCAGATCGACGGCCTGCTCGCTGTCGAACACTTTCAGCGCTTGAGCTCCGGACACCGCACTGATCACGCGGTGACCCAAATCTTCGAGCAACAGGCAGGTACTGGTCAGCACCAGACTGTCGTCGTCCACCACCAGCACGCACAGGCGCGGCACCGGCGGCGCGGCCTCCTCCGGGGCAAGCTTGTCGGCCAAACCGTTTGTGGCGACGGGTATCCACAGTTCGGCCGTTGTTCCCTTGTCCTTTTGGCTTTTCAGAATGAATCGCCCGCCCAATTGTTCGATGAAGCCATGAACCATCGACAATCCCAACCCCGTGCCCTTGCCCACCCCCTTGGTGGTGAAAAACGGGTCCATCGCTGAGGCGAGGGTGACGTCGTCCATGCCCTCCCCCGAATCACTGACGCTCAGGCAGACAAAACGACCTGACTTTGGCGAAAGCGAGGCGTGATCCGCGGCTTCTTCAGACTTGGTGCTGATAAGGATTTTCCCACCATGGGGCATTGCATCGCGCGCGTTGGTCACCAGGTTCAGGACCGCCAGTTCGAGCTGGTTAATGTCTGCCACCACCGGCTCGATTTCCTGCGGAAAACGGGTTTCGAGCACCACGGAAGGCCCGAGGGAACTGCGCAACAGACCGGTAATGCCCTCTACCAGCTTCGGTATTTCCACAGGCTCGGTCTTCAGTTCCTGGCGCCTGGCGAAGGCCAGCATGCGCTGGGTCAGCGAGACGCCGCGCAAGGCGCCCTGAACGGCGTTATCCAGCAACCGAGTGATTTTCGAATCCTCCCCCACCCGCTTGCGGACGATTTCCAGATTGCCGAGGATCACTGTCAGCAGGTTATTGAAGTCATGGGCGATGCCTCCGCTGAGTTGCCCGATGGCCTGCATTTTCTGCGCCTGAAACAGCGCCTCGCGGGTTTGCTCAAGGGCCTGCTGGGCATGGGTCGCTTCAGTGATATCCCGGGTGATCTTGGCGAAACCGAGCAATGTGCCGGTGTCGCCCCAGATCGGATCGACCACGACATGCGCCAGGAACCGTGTGCCGTCCTTGCGCAGGCGCCAGCCCTTGTTTTCGAATCGCCCCTCGCGAACCGCAACGTCCAGCGTGCGTTTCGGTTCGCCGGCTTCGCGATCTTCCGGGGTATAGAACATCGAAAAATGCTGGCCGATCACTTCTTCGGGCCGGTAACCCTTGATGCGCTGGGCACCAGGGTTCCAGTTGGTCAGGCGCCCATCAGCGTCGAGCATGTAGATGGCATAGTCCGTGACGCTTTGGACCAATAGCCGAAACTGCTGCTCACTTTGTTTGAGCACTTCTTCGGCCATCTTGCGGTCGGTCAGGTCCCGGGTGATCTTGGCAAAACCCAACAAGGTGCCCGTTGCGTCGAAAATCGGATCGATCACCACGTGGCACCAGAAATGCGAACCGTCCTTGCGAACCCGCCAGCCTTCCCCCTCGAAACGCCCCTCACGGATCGCCGTGTCCAGCGCCCGTTGGGGCATCCCTTTGAGACGATCCTCTTCGGTGTAGAAACGCGAGAAATGCTGGCCGAGAATCTCGGCTTCCTCATACCCTTTAAAGCGCTTGGCGCCGGCATTCCAGCTCGTGATGATGCCGTCGGGATCAATCATGTAGATCGCGTAGTCAATCACCGCATCGATCAACAGGCGAAAACGCCCGTCCTCGATAGTGCTGGCCTTGGTTCGACCTTCGTTCATTGAGCCCTCACGTCAGGTATGTTTTCTGGAGTATGCGATAAACCGGGATTTTGGAAAGCCGAAAAGCGGCACTGATGCAAAGTGTTATCGGTCTGCGTACCTGATGATGCAGGCGTACAGATCGTTGTAGACGAAACCGGGTACGTACTGGGTATGACCGGCTGTCTCGAGCAGCGCCAGATGGCACTCCTTGATGATTTCGTGGTGACCATTTACCGCAAAGGCATGGTTATCGATGATCCGGGAGTAAACGGCGTACTCAAAATGCCTCAAGGTTGTCGTTTTGCTCACGGAGCCGTCGGCCGCTTTGGCATAAGTGCTCTGAGCCCGCATCGCTCGCTCGTTCAACGCGCCAAACCCGCGTTCGTACACGGTGATTTGCGAACCGCTGATCGCTTTTGAAGCCGTCTCGAAAGCCAGGATGATCGCTTGTGCATATCCCATACTGGCGGCCAGCGTTGATTTTGTCAGAAATCTTTCCATTTCCGATTTTTCAAGGCTTTTTAGTGCTCTCTGGATGCTCGAAATGTGAGCGAACTCTTGAGTACAGCCGACGATATGGGTCTCGAACTGATAGCCCGCGGCGGTTGCCATCGGCGGAAAGGCGGCGAAATCGATGCTATCGAACGCGCACTCCATGATGATGTTGTATTTGCCGGCGAAAGCCTGGTTAAAGATCTTCGCGCAGACTTCCCGCACAAATGCCTCTGTATGCTCGTACGCATGCAAAACGCCGAGTTTGATCATCTCTGCGTATTGAGGGTGTTTTTCCCGGTACTTGGGCAGGTACAAACGAACGTAGTTGTCGTAGCGCGTTGACGGCAAAAGGGTCTTTTCCAGCAGATACGTTTTGCCCGAGGCCTGTAGCCCGGCAACCACCAGTATTTTTGGCGTCGCCTCGGCAGTGATGCCGTTGAACAGGGTCACTTTTATTTCATCGTATGCCTCTGTGACCTCGGCAGAGGTGTACGTGTATTTCGAAGCTTCTGACATGCCTTGATTTCCTTATCAAAGACGGGCTTGAACGTGATGCCTTGCCCTCTCAATAAAGCGTGCACTCACCGTTTCTTCAAACGCCGTTAGCTTTCAAGATATGTCGATGTTTTCTAAGGGAAAAAGTTCCTACTCGGCAGAGAGCAAAATCGTCGGAGCAACCGACCACCAACGCGGTAGCAGCTGTTTGACCTTACTGTCGCCAAACCGGTCATCGATCAACATCACCACCCCTTGGTCCTGTTGGGTACGGATCACGCGTCCTGCGGCCTGAACCACTTTCTGCACGCCGGGAAACAGGTAGGTGTAGTCATAACCGGCACCGAAAATAGCTGCCATCCGATGTTTCAACTGTTCATTGACCGGGTTGAGTTGCGCCAGTCCGAGGGTGGCGATGAATGCGCCGATCAACCGTGCACCGGGCAAGTCGATGCCCTCGCCAAACGCCCCGCCCAGCACCGCGAAACCGATGCCCTGACTGTGCTCGGTGAACTGATCGAGAAAGTCCTGACGCTGCCCTTCCCCCATGCCCCGGGATTGCGCCCAGAGATTGATGTGTGGATGTGTCTCGGCCAGGAGCTGTGCCACTTGCTGCAAGTAATCGAAGCTGCTGAAAAAAGCCAGGTAGTTGCCGGGACGTTGGGCGAACTGCCTGGCGATCAACTCGACGATCGGCGCCAGGGAAGACTGTCGATGGACAAACCGCGTGGAAATCTCGCTGACGATATGGACCTTCAACTGGTCAGCGTGAAACGGCGATTCGACGTCGATCCAGACGGTGTCCGCCGGCGTTCCGAGTAAATCGGCGTAGTAATGACGAGGGCTCAACGTCGCGGAAAACAGCACGGTACTGCGTGCCGCCGTCAGGCGCGGGCGGATGAAACCGGCAGGCACCACGTTGCGCAGGCACAATTGCGACAGGTTGCGCGGGCGGTCGAGGTCGCGCTTGCTGATGTCGAACAGGAACTGTTCATCGAAGAGCTCGGCGACGCGGCAGAACTGCAGCATGTCGAAGTAGAAATTCTGCAAGGCGCTGTCCAGGCCCTGGGGATGATCGTTGAGGTAATCGCCGATGCTTGCGCTGCATGACGACAATGCCTGGAGCAGTTTCTCCGGGGGTTTATCGTAGGCCTGGTACGGCGCGAGTTGCAGGTTATGCAGGGCGTTCCACTCGCGATTGACCCGCTGCAGGGCTTTCTTCAGGGGCTCGGGAGCCGTTTTGCGCACACCGTTGAGCGTCGACTGGTCAAGGCTGGCGCTGTACATCTGTCGCCCGCGCTCCACCAGGTTGTGGGCTTCGTCCACCAGCACCGCGACGTTCCAGTTGTTGGCCTGGGCCAGCCCGAACAGCAACGCGCTGAAATCGAAATAGTAGTTGTAGTCAGCGACCACCACGTCGGACCAACGGGCCATTTCCTGGCTCAGGTAATAAGGGCAGACATCGTGCTTCGAGGCCACTTCGCGCAAGGCACTCTGATTCAACAGTGACAGTTCGCTGGCGGCCTGGCGCGCGGCCGGCAACCGATCATAGAAACCCTGGGCCAACGGGCAGGATTCGCCGTGGCAGGCCTTGTCCGGATGCTCGCAAGCCTTGTCCCGGGCGATCATTTCCAGGACACGCAACGGTGGCGCCGCCGCGCTGTCGAGAATGACCTGCGCCGCATCGAGCGCCAGTTTGCGCCCGGGGGTTTTCGCCGTGAGGAAAAACACCTTGTCCAGTTGCTGCGGCGCCAGGGCCTTGAGCATTGGAAACAGCGTGCCGACGGTCTTGCCGATTCCGGTCGGGGCCTGGGCCATCAGGCAACGGCCAGTGCTGACGGCCTTGAACACCGATTCAGCCAGATGCCGTTGCCCCGGACGAAAACCGGCATGGGGAAACGCCAGTTGCTGCGCCGCAGCGTTGCGTGCTTCGCGATGGGCCATTTCCTGT
This sequence comes from Pseudomonas migulae, assembly GCF_024169315.1. Lineage (NCBI taxonomy): Bacteria > Pseudomonadati > Pseudomonadota > Gammaproteobacteria > Pseudomonadales > Pseudomonadaceae > Pseudomonas > Pseudomonas migulae. The sequence goes on from NZ_JALJWR010000001.1 coordinate 768,810, forward strand.
TCGGCCCAGCGCAAGAACAGCTGGCAATGATGTTCGAAGAATACTTTCAGTTCTTCAGCGCTGAACGCTTCGACGAGGCAGGTCTCCTTTTCGCTGACGATGTCGAAGTACACCAGCGCCAGGTTGATCTGCGCCAGGTCCAGTTTCTGGCATATCAACCAGCCGTAGACCTTGGCCTGAGCCCAGTGCAGCTGGCGATGGTTGGCCGGTTGCTTGCTCAGGTCGCCCCGGTAGGTTTTGACTTCTTCCAGGCAGTTTTGCACCGGGTCGTAGCCGTCCGCCCTGCCCTTGACCTTCAACGTTTGATACAGGCCTTCAAGCGCGACTTCACTCTGATAACCGTCGCTGCGCCGGGACGCCACCGTCCGGTGGCCGACGATGCCTTCCAGCGCAGTCGGCGATGGCGTGAAGCGCAAGTCGAGGTCGCCGACCTTGGCGGTGAACTCGCACAACGCCCGCACCGCGATGCTGTAGCTCAAGCGCTCTGCTCCGCCCATTGCACGTAGCAGACGGCAATGGGCATCTGGTGTTCATGGCAGAACTCGAGCCAGCGCAACTGATTGTCTTGCAGGCGATCGCCAGGGCCTTTGACTTCGATCATGCGGTAGGTCTTGTGCTGCGGCCAGAACTGGATCAGGTCAGGCATCCCGGCACGGTTGGCCTTGATGTCCAGCAGCAAGCGGTTGAACCAGTGTTTGAGATGCTCGGCCGGCAGGCAATCAAGCGCCTGATCGAGCAGATCTTCGTTTAACGCGCCCCAGAACACGAACGGCGATTGCACGCCCCATTTGGCGGCATACCGTTCCCGGATCGTCTGCAGGTAACGCCCGTCATCGAGTTCGGCGAGGCAGGCCTGGAACAGATCCGCACGCCGTGCATGGAAGTCTTCATTGAGCAGATCCACCGGCCCACGCTGGAACGGATGGAAAAACGCCCCCGGCAACGGTGCGAAGATCGCGGGCCAGCACAGCAAGCCGAACAACGAGTTGATCAGGCTGTTTTCGACGTAATGCACCGGTGCCGAGTCCTCGGCCAGATGCGCCTGTACGTAAAATTCCACCGACAGCACGGGATCGATTCTGGGCAGTTGCAGGTCCAGGCGCAGCATCTCCCTTGGGGACGAACGTTTTGCGGGCGGCCCGCCGAGCTTGCGTCGCAGCCGGGGCACTACACGCAGTAGGTGCTGTTGTTCGGCAGCACTTTCCGGTGATTGGCCGGCAACCGTGGCCAGGTCCATGGCCAGTTGGTACTCGCCGCAGCGCTCCAGTACACGAATCAAACGCGACCTCGCACCGGGCCAGGCACAGTCGCGATAAATGCCCAGCGCATTGGCGAAATCCGCCATGCGTTCGCAATGCTGGCCGATCTGGAACAACAGCTTGCCGCGCCGTTTCTGCAACCAGGGATTGGTCAGTGTCAGCCCGTTGATCTGCTCGACGATCTCCGCCACCGCCTCACCCGCTTCCAAACGCTGCTGGCATTCGTGAAGGAAGAAACAGGCATCCACATCCTCGCGATTGCGCAGGCCTCGGGATTCGGCGCAGAACTCGACTTTTTCGTAGGTAAAGATGCCGAGGTCGGCCAGCACAAACTCTGACCAGTCCTGATAAAGATTGCCGAAGAACATCAGGCGCAGGCGATCACACAGGCCCATGATGGTCAGGCTGAACAACCGGTCCTGCAGTGGCGCGCACCAATGGCTAAAGCTGAGCGCTTCGGGAAACCGTTCGCTCAGGGTCGCAAGCCACTCGTTCTTTTTGCCTTTGGGCTGATCAATGGCGGTGCCGAAGCACTGCACGATTTCCGCCTTGAGCAACACGTCGAACAACGTGTCGAGTGACAGCGGCGCCTGCTCATCGATCCAGCCCAGTTCCAGCAATGGCTTCGCGGCGCTGGCGATGTCGCCAATCTCGAGGTAATGCAGTTTGCTCGCCCGGAAGTGAATTCCCTTGCGCATCACCATCCGCACCAGCAACGCCCTGGACTCGCGGGGCAGCCGGTTGAATTCACGGATGAAGGTTTGCTCCTCGATCGTCAGCACATCGGCATAGCGATGCTCAAGCCAATCAAGCACTTGCATGAAGTTGTTCAAGTAATAGAACGGATCGTCGAGCGGATTCTGGGTCACAGGAAAACAGGGCCATAGGGAACGAGTACTGGTTATGCGTACAGATACCAGCAACGCCCTGTCCGGTGCAAACGGAAAAGGATAAGCGGCGGCGCGATCAGGAATATTTCGGCTGTCTGTCGAACTTTCCCGCGATCCATCGTACCAACCGCGTTAGAGGTACAGTGACGATTGGAGGATTCGAAGCGGTCGCGCTGTTTATTGGAGGATGAGAGGTGGTTATGAATATCAAGACTCTGGGTTTGCCACTGGCCATGGCGGCTCTGCTGACCCTCGCCGGTTGCTCGACGCCAACGGTGGTGACCCTGCAGAACGGCACCCAGTATTTGACCAAGGACATGCCGAAAGCCAACAACAAGGAAGGCTTTTACGAATTTGAAGATATTTCCGGAACGAAGGTGAAGGTCAAGGTTGATGAGGTGGCAACGGTTCGCAAGGAAGACTGAAGACCGCGTTATCGTTCTTCGCGGGCAAGCCTCGCTCCTACAGGATCTACGCACAATTTGTGCTCGACGATGATCCCTGCAGGAGCGAGGCTTGCCCGCGAAGAGGCTCTTGCAGACGCCACATCATTTTCAGGCAATAACAACGCCGCCCAGGCTATCCAGCCCAACCCCGACCAACGTCACCGAATCACCGCCAAACGTCAGCACCGTGTCGTTCCCGACTGCCGTGGCATGAGCCCGATAATCGTCATTGGGCGACACCCCCTGAACTCCAAGAAACACCAGCTTGTCATTCGCCTGATAGCCCACCACCCGGTCATGGCCGAACGCGCCACTGAACAGGAACGTGTCGATCCCGCCGCCCGACTCCATCAGGTCATTCCCCGCGCCACCGACGAACACGTCGTTGCCTTGGCCGCCGATCAAATGGTCGTTGCCCTCCAGGCCAAACAACCAATCACCGCTGACGTGAGCCTTTAGCGTATCGGCGCCCGCTCCGCCCTTCAGTGTCGAGGCGTATTGGGTCAGGTTGTTTCCTGCCGCCAGACCGTTGGCCGTAACGCTGTGGCTCACGTCATCCTTGAACACCCCCCAGAGAAACCCCGGCTCCTTGGTGACAAGGCTGCCAATGTCGCGAGTGATGCTGATGCCGCCCTGCGCATCGCGGATGTACAGGTTGCCGGCGCCGTCATTGGCGAAATCGAAGGTTTTCACCGACTGCTGCAAGTCCAGCACGTTGCTGCCCTTGCCACCCAGCACGATGTTGTAGCCACCACCGTCGCGGAAGGTGTCATTGCCATCGCGGCCTTCCAGGTAGTCGTTGCCCTTGCCGCCCTGGATCAGGTCGTTGCCGTCGCTGCCGATGATGAAGGTGCTGCCCTTGTGGGTCTCGGCATTGCGATTGAGGTCCTGGACCCAGGTGTTGCCGCGCGCCGGATCGGACAGGTTGGCGACGATGACGGTCGAGTCCTTGCTGGTGAGGTCATAGAACTGCGACTCCAGCACCCGGGACATGCCATCGCCATACGCCGTCGGCAGGTGGGAAATCCAGGTAGGGATATTGAGGATGGAAAACGGCAGCACATTCCACGCCGTCGACGCGTAATGATCGTTGAAGCTGACGATGTTGTTGGTCGCCGAATCCTGATGGGCATCGTGCACGCCCACTGAAGACAGGTTGAAGGATGAGCCGTCGAGCGCGCGAAATACCGGGTCGTTCTCATAACCGACGTTGAGCACTTTATCGGTGCTGCTTTGGGTGGGCGACGCGTAGGCGATGTAGTTGGCGTCCTTGTAGAACCCGGCCCACTTGTCGTTGCTCAGGTCTGCCAGGCTGTTTACCGCCAGACCGCCGAGGCTGTGGCCGCTGACCAGCACGTCCTTGCCCGACAGACCGTTGGCCCGGGCAAATGCCGCGACATCGCCCAGCAAGTCGCCAAACGCTTCGCCCACGTAGTTCCTGGCGTAATCCTTCGGCCCCAATGCGGCGAGCAGATCGTTGATCCCGTCAGCGATCGAGTCGCTGATCAGGCTTTCCCGTGGCCCACTGGTGCCGCGAAAGGCGATGCCGACTTCGCTGAGATGGCCCTGGGCGTCGTACTTGCCGAGGATTTCCACCTGAGCGCTGGTGTATCCGGCCTTTTCGCCGAAAAAGGTTCCGCGGGCATCGACCTTGCCGTCATAGCCCAGTTGAGTCGCGGTAATGGGCGTCCAGCCAGCCTTGTGCACCGCGTCGAGCGCGGCTTTTTCCGAATCCGGATTCCACGGCACGCCGGGGATTACACCCTGGGAGTCAGTGCCGCCAATCAGCGCAGTCACCAACGTCGCCGGCAAGCCAAGGCCAAAGCCGTTGTGCTGGTAACCGGTGGCAAAACCGTTATCGAGGTTGTGATAGGAATACAGCGTGATCGCCATGGCGTCGGTGAACAACGCCTTTGAGTCTGCTGTACCGAAGTTTTTGTAGTCGTACACACCCATGGTAAAGCCTCTCTTTTTGTTGGAATGCTGTTCACCTAAGCGGGGCCCCTCGCCACAGTTGTGAGTGCCTGCCGGTATTCCACTGGTGGATGTTTCAGAGATCTTCGCGGCGTGACGGCGGGCCTTGCCCAAACGCCTCACCCACTTTGGCCAGGTCCTGCTCGTTCAGGGTGCCGGCGTAGTAATGCAGCTTGATCCAGGCCATCAAATAGTCGTACCGGGTCTGGGCCAGGTCGCGGCGTGTGGTGTAGAGCTGTTGTTCGGCGTTGAGCGCATCGAGGTTGACCCGTTCACCGCCGAGGATGCTCTGCTTCGTCGAGACCACCAGGGCTTCGGCGGACGTCAGGGCTTTCTGATAGGCCCGCAGTTTGCTCACCCCCGACTGGCAGGCGCTGAACTGCCGACGCAGCTCGATCAGCGTCTCCCGGGTCTGACCATCCAGCTGGTACTCCGCCTGCTCCATGGCCCGGCTGGCCTGGCGCGTCGAGGCGGAAACCCCGCCGCCGGCATACAGCGGCACGTTGACTTCGATGCCGATGGTGTTGGTGTCGTAGCGCTGGTTGTAGGTGTTGCCGCTTTCCGATTCGTTCTGCCGCACCGACGCATACGCACTGACTTTCGGCAGGTGCCCGGCGCGATTGCGTTCGACTTCGTAGCGCGCCACTTCCACGGCCTGGCGCTGCGACGCCAGGTTCGGGTTGTTCGCCACGGCCATCTCGTGCCAAGTGTCGTATCGGGCGGGTTGCAGGGTGAAGGTCTGAAAGTTCTGATCCAGCGGCGCCAGATCCCCGATGTCAATGGCCGACACGCCGATCAATGCACCGAGCTCTCGCAGGGACGCATCCTGCTCGTTGCGCGCCTCGATCTCTTCGGCGGTCGCCAGTTCGTAACGGGATTCGGCCTCGAGAATATCGGTGCGCGTGCCTTCGCCCTGGCGGAACATGTGTTCGTTCTGCTGGAACTGTTGTTCGAAAGCCTTCTTTTTCGCTTGTGCAATATCGATCTGGTCTTGAGCGAACAGCGCCTGGGTGTAGCTTTCCAGCACCCGCACCAGCAATTCCTGGCTCTTGCCGCGGAAGGTTTCATCGGCGAACAGTGACTGCGCCACACCTTTGCGGTACGCGGCATAGGCTTCGTAATCGATCAACGGTTGTTGCAGCGTCAGGGTCGAGCCGTAACTGCTGTAGTTGCGATCATCACGCTGGTTTTCCCCGCGCTCGTTGAGGTAGGTGACCTTGGAGGTGTTGCGGCCCTTGTTGTAGGTGTAACCCAGGTGTGGCAGCAGCCCGGCGCGGCCGATGGCACGGTTTTCCAGGCCGGCATCGCGTTCCTTGATGGCGCCGAGAAACACCGGATCATTGCGCAACGCTTGTTCGTAAATGTCGAACGGGCCCATGGCCATTGACGCGTTGCAGGTCAGCAACGCGAGACTCGCCGCGAAAAGGGAAAGCTTATTCATACTGCGGAACATCCTTATTCCTCGGTCAACGCGGAACTTGCGCGGTCGAGCAGCGGTTTGAACAGATAGTTGAGGAGCGAGCGCTCGCCGGTGCGCACGAACATTTCCGCGGGCATGCCGGGCTTGATCACCAGGCCGTTGAGTTTTTCCATGGCCTGATCGCTGACACTGCTGCGCAGCACGTAATACGGCACGCCGGTTTTTTCATCGACCATCTGGTCGGCGGAAATCAGGCTGACTTCACCGGGCACACGCGGCGTACGGCTCTGGTTGAACGCGGTGAACAGGATGTCCACCGACAGATGCGTGCCGACCTTGTCGATCAGGTTGATCGGCAGGTGCCCCTCGACTTCCAGATGTGCGCCTTGCGGGACGATCTCCAGCAGGGTTTCGCCCTGACGCACCACGGCGCCTTCGGTGTGCACCCCGAGGTTGACCGCGATGCCGTCGGCGGTGGCGATGATCTCGCTGTGTTGCAGGTCGAATCCGGCAGAGGTCAGTTGCTCTTCGAGGGTCACGCTTTTGAGTTGCGCATCGGCCAGTTGGGTGCGGACTTCTTTCTGGTATTCCTCGATGTGTTGTTGCAGCTTCAGGCGCGATTCGAGGATGCCCTGCTCCACCCGACCGCTTTCACCGCTGTTTTCTGCCAATTGTTGTTGGACTTGCGACAACTGGCGCTGGTACTCCATCAGCCGGTTGCGCGGGATGTAGCCGTTGTCCGCCAGCGGCTGAAGATTGCCCAGTTGTTGCTGCAGCGAACTGGCCTGGGCGGTCAGATCCGAACGGGCGCGGCGCATGCCGGCCAGTTGCGCCCCGGCGCCTTCGATGCTGGCGCGCAAGGCGGCCTGTTCACGGGAAAACGCTTCGCGGCGACTGCTGAACAATTGCCGTTGACCTTCTAGGACCAGTGCCAGGCGTGGGTCGGGATCGTTGCTCAGTTCGGCAGGAAAATTCACCTGTTTGAGGTTGTCCCGTTCGCTTTGCCAGCGCGCCAGGCTGGCCCAGGCCATGCGGTATTGGGCGCGCAGGGATTGCACGTCGGCGGTGACTTGCGTGCGGTCGAGCTGGAACAATGGCTGGCCCTGCTTCACCACCTGGCCTTCGCGCACCAGAATCTGGCTGACCACGCCGCTGCTCATCGATTGCACGGCTTTGCGCTTACCGGAGACCACGACCGTGCCTTGCACGGGAATGCCCTGATCGAGTGGCGCAAGGCTGGCCCAGAGAAAGAAACTGCCGGCGCCGACGATCGCCAGCAACCAGCCCATGCGCGCAAAAAACCTTGCGTCGCGCTCCGGGCGTTCGGTGAGGTAATCGTGTTCCAGGGTGGCTTCGCTGTTGTTGCTCATACACTCGAATTCCTTGTCGAGGGCTGGTATTGCCGGCTCATGCTCAGCCCGCCCGGTGCCGTGGCGGGCTTGTGTTCCTGAGCGCCGGCGAGGGCCTTGAGCACGTCCTGGCTCGGGCCGAACGCCTGCAAGCGTCCATCATTGAGCACCAGCAATTTGTCGGCCTGGGCCAGCGCCGAAGAACGGTGAGTCACTAGAATCACGCTGGTGCCCTGGGCTTTCATTTGCGCAATCGCGCCGGCCAATGCGGCTTCGCCGACGGTGTCGAGGTTGGAATTCGGCTCATCCAGCACCACCAGGCTCGGTTTGCCGTACAGGGCTCGCGCAAGCGCCACGCGCTGTTTTTGACCGCCGGACAAGCCGCCACCATCCTCACCAAGAACCGTGTCGTAGCCCTGAGGCAGGCGCAGGATCAAGTCATGGACGCCGGCCTGATGCGCCGCTTCCACGACTTTTTGCGGATCGGCCTCACGGAACCGGGCGATGTTTTGCGCGATGCTGCCACTGAACAATTCGATGTCCTGGGGCAAGTAACCGATGTAGGGGCCGAGTTCGTCGCGGTTCCAGCGATGGATGTCGGCACCGTCGAGCCGCACAGTGCCGCCAAGCGTCGGCCACACACCGACCAACACTCGGGCCAGCGTCGATTTGCCGGAACCGGAAGCCCCCAGCACGCCCAGCACTTCGCCGGCACCGAGCTGGAAACTGAGCATATGCAAGGTGGCGCCCCGTTGTCCGGGTGGGCCGGCACTGACCTGTTCGAACGTGATCTGCCCTTTCGGCGCCGGCAACGCCATGGCGTCGTCGCTTGGAGGAAAGGCTTGCAGCAGTTCGTCGAGACGCCGGTAGGCGAGTTTCGCGCCACTCCACTGTTTCCACACGGCGATCAACTGATCGATGGGGCTCAGCACACGTCCCATCAGGATCGAGCCGGCGATCATCATCCCCGCCGTCATATCGCCCTTGATCACCAGCAATGCGCCAAGTCCCAACACGAGTGATTGCAGGCACAGGCGCAGGGTTTTGCTCAGGGAACTGATGACCGCGCCGGTATCACTCGCCTGGTTCTGCAGGCCGAGGAATCGCGAATGCACCTGGAACCAGCGATGGCGCAAGGCACCGAGCATGCCCATGGCCTGAATGGTTTGCGCGTTACGCAGGTGACTGGTGGCCATCTGGCTGGACTTCTGGGAAAACACCGCCGCGCCACCCAGCGGTTTTTTGGTCATCGCCTCATTGAGACACGCCAGCCCGATCAGCAACACCGCGCCCGCCGTGGCAAACACGCCGAGCCAGACGTTGAACAGGTAAATCACCAACAGGTACACCGGAAACCACGGCGCGTCGAAGAAGGCAAACAACGCCGGGCCGGTCACGAACTGGCGAATGTGGGTCAGATCCCCCAGCGACTGCCCGGCGTTGCCCTCGCCCCTGAACAGGTTGCGCTCGAACGCCGCTTGATACACCCGCAGGTTGAAGCGTCGCTCCAGTTGGCTGCCGATACGAATGACGATGAAACTGCGGATAATCTCCAGCAAACCGATAAACGCAAAGAACCCGACGACCATGAGTGACAACATCGCCAGTGTGGTTTCATTTTGCGAAGACAATACCCGGTCATAAACCTGAAGCATGTAGATAGAGGGCACTAACATCAGAATGTTGATCAGCGCCGTAAAACAGCCGACGCTGATCAAAATGCTCTTGTAGTCACCCAGCGCCATAATTAACGGCGCGGCGACTGGATTCTTTGCGATCTTCATGCGCTCTTCCTGAGGTGTTATCCCTCGCCTGCCTGGCGAGGTTGTTACTTACACTTTAATCACAACTAGTAGGGTTTCGATTAATACAGCGGGTGCTCAAGTGTAATGACCAGCCCGGTCTTCGAAGTGCCTCGATACAGTCCGTCACGCTGACGACTGAAAAACACAATCTTCGACCCTTCCTTACCGGTGAGCGCGATGCCGTCGGGCTCGGGAAACCAACCGATCGGCTGCTCTCCCAACCATCCAGCGAGGCACTCGGTGCCGTCGCCCAAGGTCTGGTTAGCTTTGAATTCCAAGGGGCAAACGTTCGACGGATTGTCCTGTTGCGTCACCCGCCATTTCCCCGCCAGTTCCGACGGGTCTGCCAACTTCAGGCTGCTTGCCATGGCTACATCTCCAAAAAACATCATGAGCGTCGCGAACAGCCACGCGGTTGCTTTGTAGGTAAAAGCGTCAGGGATCATAGGGCGTTTTACTCAGGATTGTGGCTCAAGGGGCAAAGAGCGGCGCTTGCGGCGCCGCCCTCCTTTTGCCTTGAATCAGGCCACGATGTCCGAGAACGCCGCCTGGCCTACGGTGCTGACGAGGAAATCAGCCACGCCATGCCCGGAGAAGTCCACCGACAACAGGCTGTTGCCACCGGAGGTGGTCAGCACTGCATCGCCGGCCGCCCCCGTGAATGCGCTCACAAAATGCAGGCCTGCGCCGTTGGTGATGCCGGTCAGGTCGATCTTGTCGAGACCGCTGACAAAATCGAGGATCTGGTCGACCGCACCCGGCTTGGAGTCGCTGCTGGCCGCGAACACAAAGGTGTCCGAACCAACGCCGCCCCACAATTTGTCCCCACCGCCCGCGCCGTAAAGGATGTCGTTGCCGGCACCGCCCTTCAGCTCGTTGGCTACGCCGTTACCGATCAGCAAATCATTGCCCGAACCGCCGATGGCGTTTTCGACGCTAACGCCCTTGGCGATGGACACATTACCCACCAGGCCGCCAACGTCGGAGAACGAGGCCTCATTGAGGTTGATCTTCTGGTTTTGGGTAAACCCGGAGAAATCCAGGGTGTCCTTGCCGCCCGCATCCCACACCGAAAACACGACCTTGTCCGACGATGAAGACGCGCTCAGGAAGTCGCGGCCGGCATTGGAGTTGAAGCCGTAGGTGGTGTCACCGGTACGGGTGGTGGTGTTGGCGCCGTAGAGCTTCTGGATGGCTGCGATATCGTCCATCAACGGGCCCGACGAGTAGGCTTCGACACCGCCCTTGCTGAAGTTCTGGCTGGTGTTGCTTTCACTCCAGTAGCTCATGACGCTGTAGCCGCGGGTGTCTTGCCCGTAGGACGCGTCGTTGTAGGTCGGTGCGCCTTCGCCGGCGTTGTAGTCACCAGGATGCGCCAGGCCCAGGGAGTGGCCGATTTCGTGAGTGAGGGTTTGACGCCCGTAATTGTTCAGTTCCGGTGTCTTGTTGGCCGTGTAGCCGCTGTTGATCAGGTACCAGGAAGTCCCGTCATACCCCGCGCCCGTGCCAGGCAAGTAAGCGAATGCCGCCGCACCGTCCTGACCGCCGCTGTAGTTGCCGAAGGTCATGTGAGCGTCGCCGCCGCTGGCCTTGTCCGTGAAGGTGACGTTGGCCACGTCGGCCCAGGATTGCATGGCGAGCACGGCCTGGCCTTTTTGCTGGGCACTGAATTGGCTGAAGCCGGTGATCCCGTGCTTGTTCATGGTGCTCGACGAGGCCGAGGTCAGGAACGTGTAGGTCAGTTCGATTTTGCCGCTGCCGTCCTTGTCCTGGTAGGCAGCGCCGTCGCGCAGCAATTGGGTGGCTGCCTGGTCGACGGAGAACGAGGGTTTGCCATTGACCGTGAGGTTACCGCCACGGTCGTATTGATGGCTGAAACTATTGATCTGATTGAATGCAGAACTGGGGGCCGCCAATGCCTGCAAAGGCTGGAAGGCCAGTTCAGCAATCTCAATAGCGTTAACTTTTACTTTCGACATAAACACACTTCCTTGTATTGCCATGGAACAGTTTTAGTCAGATAGCGACAATCCCTGGCGAGATCGTCCTATCACTCGCCCAATGAAGGCGAAAGAAAACTGACACAATTTGAAATCAAACGTCCACTACTTTTTTGGCGTCAAGTTTGTGTATTCCGCAAAGCGCCCGGAAACAATAGGCGCACTGGGAAAAGAATGAATGTGAAAATAATCAGCTGAAGTTATTGTCTGACAATCGGCAATTTAAATATTAAATAAAGGTAAGTTATCGGGACGGGAATCGTCTGACTATTCATGTGTTGGCTCGTACACTTCGATCAGTGAAAATTAGACTTTTCGAGGAATGTGACCACACTGAAATACCGAGTTATCGTTCTTCGCGGGCTTACGAAATGATCCGGGTGAAGCCGACATGAAAATGGTCACGCCCTTTTTGGCCACGCTCATTGCCGCCAGCGCGTGCGCGGCGACGAGTTTTTGCGCAAGCGCCGGGACTTCTACGGTCCTGGCGACCAGCTTCGATTGCGCCAAGGCCAGCGCAACCATCGAGAAGCTTATCTGTCGCGACCCGCAACTGAAGCAGATGGATATTGAACTGACGCGTCTCTATCGCCTGGTGCTCACGGACGTTCATTCGGTGCCGCTTCCCGACAAAGTCGAGGTCGAACAGCGGTTCTGGGCCGACGCCCGCAATCAGTGTGCTTCCGCAGCAGAGCCCAAGGCATGCACGATCCGCAGTTATGCCGAGCGTGCGCATCAGCTTCGTCAGGGTTCGGCGATTGCACGAACCAAGGATCCGAGCAGGCTCACCGATGGCCCCATAGCCTTGCATTGCGCAGGGCTGAACGCATTGATTGCCGCCACTTTCTTCAATGTCGAACCGCGTGTGGTGTACCTGAAATGGGCGAATACCGCTGTCACCCTGATCCAGGTGCCGAATGATTCCGCTACCCAATACAACGCCAAGGACAACCGGGGTAGCTACAGCTTCTGGCAGGACGAAAACGAAGCATTTTTCCAGATACCGGGCTCGGGGCGAATGAGTTGTACGGTTGAGCCGACTACCTGATCGCGCAACGGGACATCCTGTCCCGTTGGCCTTATCTGGCGTATCAGCTTCCGGTGCGAATCTTGTTCCACACCCGCGTCCGAATCCGGTCGATATTCAGCGGCATCGCTTCCAGCGCAAACAATTTCCCCATCATTTCCGGGCTCGGGTAGACCTTGGTGTCGTTCTTGATCGCCGGGTCGATCAGGCTGTCAGCCTTCTCGTTACCGTTGGCGTAATGCACGTAGTTGCTGATACTGGCCATGACGTCCGGGCGCAGCAGGTAGTTCATGAAGGCGTAACCGGCTTTTTCATCCGGGGCATCGACGGGCATGGCAACCATGTCGAACCAGATCGCCGCGCCTTCCTTGGGAATCGCATAACCGATGTCCACGCCGTTCTTGGCTTCCTTGGCGCGGGTTTCGGCTTGCAGGATGTCGCCGGAGAAACCGACCGCCACGCAGATGTCACCGTTGGCCAGGTCGCTGGTGTACTTGGATGAATGGAAGTAGCTGACGTAAGGCCGGACTTTCATCAGCAGCGCTTCTGCCTTTTTGTAGTCCTCCGGGTTCTTGCTGTGATGCGGCAGACCCAGGTAATTCAGCGCCGCCGGGAGCAATTCCGGGCCATTGTCGAGGATCGCCACGCCGCACTTCTGCAGCTTCGCCATGTTCTCGGGCTTGAAGATCAGGTCCCAGGAATCCACCGGCGCGTTGTCGCCCAATACGGCTTTGACCTTGGCGATGTTATAGCCGATGCCGGTGCTGCCCCATAGATACGGGAAGCCGTGCTCGTTGCCCGGGTCGTTGGTCTGCAACGCCTTGAGCAAGACCGGGTTCAGGTTCTTCCAGTTCGGCAACTGGCTCTTGTCGAGTTTCTTCAGCGCCCCGCCCTGAATCTGCCGGGCCATGAAATGGTTGGACGGGAACACCACGTCGTAGCCGGATTTACCGGTCATCAACTTGCCGTCGAGGGTTTCGTTGCTGTCGTAGACGTCGTAGCTGAAGCCGATGCCGGTTTCTGCCTGGAAGTTTTTCGTGGTGTCCGGTGCGATGTAGTCCGACCAGTTGTAGATCTTGACGGTTTCGGCCGCGTGGCTGACGGACACGACGAGCGCCAGTGGGGCCAGTGCCAGGGTCTTTCGGATCATGAGTGGATTCCTGTGTGGGTTATTGTTGTTGGCAGGCAATCAGAGGATCAAAAAATCAGAACGTAGGTCTTGCGCACGGTTTCCTGGATGTCCCAGATCCCGAGGCTGTTGGCTGGCAACATCAGTGCATCGCCAGCTTCTATGTAGAGGGTTTCACCGTCGTCCGGGGTGAAGGTGCAGCGTCCCTGGATGAAATGACAGAATTCCTGGGCCACGATCTGCCGGCGCCAGCGGCCGGGGGTGCATTCCCAGACGCCGGTTTCGACGCCATCGTCGCGTTCGACGCTGGTGCTGGACGCCACCGCTACGGGGGTGCCCAGCGGCACGGCAACCGGGTTCGATTCGTCCAGCGCCAGGGTGGCGGTGTTCTTGAATTGCGTGATGCTCATGGGAATACCTTTCAATGGAGAGAGCGCCGTTTACTGCATGAAACCTTCCATGAACCCGGCAACCCCGCTGGCGAGCTTGCGCCGCCAGGGTGCGGTCGCCGGGTTGGCCAGGACCTGGTCTTCGTGGACGAAGCTGCGGATGATCGCGTTGTAGCCAAGCCAGCGGCAGGGCTCCGGCTCCCAGGCTTTGAGCGCATCGAGACCGCCTTGAGGGATGACCCACGGCTGATGAACCAGCTCGGTATCGCGTTGCAGGATCAGATCGGCCAGGGTTCGCCCGCCCAGGTTGCTGGCGCCAACGCCCTCCCCGCCATAACCGCCGGAAATCGCAATGCCGCTCGCCTGATCGCACAACATGTGCGGCTTGAACCGCCGGGACATGCCCAGGTTGCCACCCCAGCCGTGAGTGATCCGAACGTTCTTGAGTTGCGGGAACAGCTCGCCAAAGAGGTAACGGCGCAGCTCTACTTCGCTGGTGGTCAGATCGAAGTCATGGCGCAGTTTGCCGGCGAACTGATAGCCGCCCCGCGCACCGAAGACCAGACGGTTATCCGCCGTACGCTGACCGTAAGTGACCTGCCGGCTGCTTTCGCCAAACGCCTGGCCGCGACTTAGGCCGATTTCGTCCCAAGTCGCCGCGGACAGGGGTTCTGTCGCCACAATCAAGCTTTGCACCGGCAACTGGTAACGACTCAACGGCGGCAAGGTGGTCGCGTAACCTTCAACCGCAGGAACGATCCAGCGGCTGCGCACGGTGGCTTTTGCCGTGCGCAGGCTCCCCGACTGCCAGTGAGTGACCGGGCTGTTTTCGTAAATCCTGACGCCCATGCGTTCCACTGTCCGGGCCAGGCCTCGAACCAGCTTCGCCGGGTGAAGGGTCGCGACGTGCGGGGCATAGATTGCGCCATAAGGCTTGGCCATTCTGATCTGTTGGGCCAACTGCTCGGGGCTGAGCCAGCGGTAATCGCTTTCGGTCAGGCCTTGCTGGTACAGCTTGTCCAGATAGTGCCGCAGGCTGGCTTCCTGCTCGGGATAGCGCGCGGCGCAATACAGCGCGCCACCTTTACGGTAATCGCAGTCGATACCTTCACGTTCGAGGACAATCTCCACTTCATCCGGAATACTGTGCAGGAGATCATACGAGGCGCGGCGCTGTTCGGCCGACAGATTCGCCAGCAAGCGATCTTCGCCGAGGATATTGCCCATCAGCCAGCCGCCGTTGCGTCCCGATGCGCCAAAACCGGCGGTCTGCGCTTCTACGATGGCAATGTTCAGCCCCGGCGCCAGGCGCTTGAGGTAGTACGCGGTCCAGAGTCCGGTGTACCCCGCGCCAATGATGGCGACATCGACGTCCAGATCCTGCTCCAGCGCTGGGCGCGCCAACAGGGGCTCGTCGAGCTGGTCCATCCACAAACTGATAGTGCGCCACGCCGGCATGCAAGACTCCGCCACTCAAACTTCGATGGCGTCGATCCTAGTGCGTGAGCTCAGAGGCTGTCTTGCGCGCGTGCACGCAAAGAAATTTGTTTGGCGTAGGCCTTCGGCGAGAGGCCGGTGTGCTGACGGAAACAGCTGTAGAACGCCGACAGCGAATTGAAGCCGGCGGCAAATGCCAGCTCATCGATCCGCAGTGGCGGCGTGGCAGTGTCCAGCGCGGCGAGCAGATGCTGCAACCGTGCCTGGTTAACGTAGCGATAGAAACTCTGGCCCAGCACCTGATTCAGCAGATAGGAAATCTGATTGCGACTGTAACCGCACTCCTTCGCCACCCGCTGCAAGTCGAGCTCGGGATCCAGATAGGGCTGCTGACGCTGGAAATACTGTTGCAAATCTTCCGCCATGAAACTCAGCTGACGCGGCGACAGCCCGAGCCGGCTGGCGGCCGGACGCTGATTGTTGGCGGTTTTGTTGACGGGTTGCTCATGCACCAACGAAGCGTATTCGTTGACCCGCCAGATCAGCCCGTCGCGCACGGTAATCGCCTCACTGGCGCGAAATGACACCAACCCTTCACCGCCGCGCAAGGTAATGCGGTATTGGATGAACGCCGTGTTGCCGTCCAGTCGAATGCGGTCCGAGTGCTCCAGCGCTTCATCGGGATCGCGCGGCATGCTGCTGCGCACGTATTCGCGCAACTCGCCGAGCCCCATCACACGGTTCTGGAAAAAGTCGCTGTACTGAACATCCGGGTGATACAGCGCCATGACCCCGTCGAGGTCGCGGTGTTTCCAGCGCAGGTGATAACGCATGACCGTCTCGCTCGTGGCCTGGGTTTGCAGCGGACCATCATCATCGGCGGGCATAAAGGTCTCGATGAGAAAAAAGCGAGCTTGCCGAAATTCAGCCCCGGCATCAACGTGGATTCAGCGCTGGCCTTTTGCCTGTTAACGGTGGCGCTGTGATCTGAATCAAAAAAAACTGAACCAATCGCTAAACGGCCTGAAAAATCCACATTATTTTCACATCCGGATGCTACTTTTAAAGGCAGTCACCGGTTGAGCCAATGAAGGCTCTTCCCTCCTAACATGAGCTAACGGAAGCGCTCGATGAAGAAGGCGGGCAACATATGAATAAAGGGTTCAGTAAGGTCACCTTTCCAAACGCCTGCCAGCTGATGCGCTGGCATTTTCATCCCATGGGTTTTGAGGCGAGCATGGACGCCCCGGGCAGCATGATTGCCCGTCTGTTTGACCGCGCCAGCGGCGAGACCATGATCGCCATCGCCGGTATTCCGTGCGCAACCGTCATGAATGCCGCGGATGTGGAACGAATAATCGAAGCGGTGGAGGATGAGCTGGAGTCTTTCATTCCACCGGCGGCCCTCAGGAGTTATGCCTGAAGGTTGAAACGCATTGGCACTAAAAAGCCCACATTTTGTGGGCTTTTTTTATGAGGCAGGTTTACGCCGATGTCTTGCCCTGTCGATGATCGGCAAAGAATGCTTTGCCCTTGCCGATCCGGTCGGAAGCCTTGGGCATGTTCGCTGCCTGGGTGTCCTGACCATCGACATACCAATAGCAATGGCTCACCGCCCGGGTGATGCCGACATAAGCCAGTCGCAGGATCTCGTATTTCTGCGCGCTATCGTAAGCTTCGTTGTCGCCAGCCTTGCCCAGACCTGCCATACGGTAGACCTGATTCTTGTACGGCGAACTGGTCAGGTGCTGACAGTCTCCGAGCAGGAACACCGCATCGGCCTGAAGGCCTTTGGCGCTGTGATAGGTCAGTTGCTTCAGCCTTCGCGATTCGTGCGGCAAGCTAGAATCCACATTAACTACAGACTGAATATGCTCTTCTATCAGTGACTTATCGCTACTTTTTCGATAAAGCATCAAGATTGAGTCACCCTTTCTATAGTGCTCCATCAGGCGTTTCGCCATGCCCTGATCGTCGCGATCCAGCACATTGACCGGAAGCAACGACTTGGGCTCGCCGCTGGCCCTGGCCTTTTTCCCGGCAATGGCCGGTGCTGCGCGCACGATATGTTCCGCAGCATCGATGATGTGCTGATGGCTGCGATAGTTGTCACTGAGCATGACCCTGGTGGTGCCCGGCGACGGGAATTCCTTGTTGAACTCCATGAAGTACGTGGGTGAACTGCCGCGCCATCCATAAATGGACTGCCAGTCATCGCCCACGCACAGCAGCGACGAACGCTGGGCACCGCGCCCGACGTGCATGGCCGGGCCACGACTGCGAATTTCGGCCAGGCTGGCACGAATCCAGGAAACGATCTGCGGCGACACATCCTGAAATTCGTCGATCATCAGGTGCGACAAGGGTCGTAGCAATTCGTCGCTCAACAGCTTCTGATTCTCCGGGGAGTGCTCGCTGAACAAAGCAAACATGCGGTTGTAGGTCATCACCGGTGGTTTCTGATCCAGCAGATGATCTTCCAGGGCACGCCAGTAAAGGCTCAGGGCCTCGAAGAAAAAACGGTCCGGGTCGTCCTTGGCGAAACTCATCTGGCCAACCGCTTTCGGAACATCGAGGCCGAGGTTCTCGATAAACCCCGCCGCGGCGACGAAACAGTCGAGCAACGGCGCGGAACCGAGTTCGCCCTTGACCTTGTAATCGAACCCCGGACCCGCACTGGCATCCCCTGCCAACGAGGCCAAAACCCGTTTTGATGATTCATAACTATCAAGCCATATCAACGGCTTACGACAGAAAGCTTGAAACAGGGTTCGCTTTACAGCCCACTCGGCGCGAACGCTGAGCTTGGCATTCGGGCGGCTGACCTGCGGGTTTTCCCGCGGGTCGAACCCCAGTACCACCCAGGCGTCCAGGCCCGGAATATAGCCATGGCAGTGAAACGTCGAGCCGTTGATATCGAACGACTGACGGTTAGGCTCGATGCCCTTGATCGGCCAGGCACCGGCGCGAAACCACAGATCTTCGATGAAATCGCACAGTTCTTCATCACGCTTGGCGGCCAGTTCGGTCACGGCCATGCGCTTTTGCACGTCCGGGTGATCGCGCTCCAGCTCCTTGAGCTGCAAGGCATGGCGGGATAGCGGCGTGATCAGCTCGCGAAAACGTTCATCGCGGGTGTAAAGGCTGTGATAACAGGCGTTCAGTTGCTGGCGCTGGGCGTCATTGATGCGCAGGTCGAACGGGTTGCTGTCGGCTTCCTCATCGCCATTTTGCGGGCGGTGGCTGAGGTTTTCGAAGGCTTGCAACCGCTCGAAACCCGGCAGACTGCGCACCATCGGCAGGATTCGCGAATGGAAGGTCCGCACCAGGTCCCGCGCTTCTTTGAAGCTGAGTGCTCGGCCCCAGAGCGCAAACAGCTCGATCAGCTTATTGATGAAGTCCTTGCGCGACTCACGCGTGAACGTAACCACCGTCATCGAATCGAGCTCGAAGCCCAGATAGTGAGTTAACAGCAATATCCGCAACACCAGCGTGGTGGACTTGCCCGCACCCGCACCGGCAATCACCGACGTCGATGGCGTGTCGCTGAAAATCATCTTCCACTGCGCGGCACTGGGCTGGGCATGGGGTGGCAGCAACCGGGCGACGTCGGCCTTCATGCGTTTTTTCAGGTCTGCACTCAATGGCAGGCGCCAATCATCGAACAGGTTGTCGTCGACGTTGGGTGGGCGGTGTTCGGTCGAGCGCGAGTCACGAATCAGCAACACCTGCCGACCTTCCTCCAACCCTTCGAGCTTGCCTTCCTTATAGCCGTAATCCACTCCGGCGCTGTGACCACTGCGAAAGCCGTCGGCCTGGCCATGCAGCCATGACGCTCGGTGCTGCGCGCGCAGCCGGGTCAGGCCATGGCCGAAGAACCGGGCGGCAAGACGCTTGAGCAGCGGCATCTCGGCCAGGGGACGAAGTTCAGGAGGAAGATCGGGGGTGTGTTGCGGCACGCGGGCTGACTCCAGGGTGTGAGGCTGTTGAAGGCTATGGTGTCTGCATTTGCCGTTCAGTTCTAGTGAAATGCTTACAGGTCATTGGCTTATGCGATGAAGTGAAGGCTGGGTGAGAATGTTTCGAGGTTATTTGATATCAACTAATTCGATGGTATTGAGGCATTTTTTACGCTTTTTATCGATCAGTGCCTGATGGATGATGCTCGCCATCAAAACCCATTTCAGGAGACGATCATGCTCGAACTCAGACCTTTCAACTCCCTGGGCGGCGCCCACCATGGCTGGTTGGATGCTCATCACCACTTTTCGTTCGCCGAGTACCACGACCCAAAACGCATGAACTGGGGCAACCTGCGGGTGTGGAACGATGACGTGATCGCCTCCGGCACCGGCTTCCCGAAACACCCCCACCGGGACATGGAGATCATTACTTACGTTCGTGAAGGCGCGATTACTCACGAGGACAACCTCGGCAACAAGGGCCGCACCGAAGCGGGCGACGTTCAGGTCATGAGTGCCGGCACCGGGATTGCGCACAGCGAATACAACCTGGAAGCCACCGAAACCAGAATCTTCCAGATCTGGATCATCCCGAACGAAACCGGCCTGGCACCTTCGTGGGGCGCCAAGCCGTTCCCTAAAGGCCAGCGCGAAGGATTTGTGACCCTGGCGAGCGGCAAGAGCGGCGACGACCAAAGCCTGCGGATTCGTGCGGATGCGCGGCTGGTGGCAGCGAACCTGAAGGCCGGCGAGTCTGCCGAATATCGGCTGGACAGCGGCCGTCGTGCTTACCTGGTGCCGGCCACGGGCGTCATTGAAGTCAATGGGTTGCGCGCACAAGCTCGAGACGGTGTTGCAGTGGCCGATGAGCAGGTGTTGCGGGTGACGGCCATTGAGGACAGTGAGATAGTTCTGGTGGACCTGGCTTGATTGGGTAAATGCAGGGCAAAAAAATGGGGCGACCGTTGATGGTCGCCCCATTTTTTTTGGCTGGCTGTTCCGACGCCTTCGCGGGCAAGCCTCGCTCCTACAGGGGGTTGCGCAATCCTTGTAGGAGCGAGGCTTGCCCGCGAAGAGGCCCTCAACTATTTCGCGGAAATTGCGCCGTCCACCAGCGTTTGGGCTTCAGCCACCAACTGCTTCAGGTGTTCGTCGCTGACGAAACTCTCGGCGTAAATCTTGTAGATGTCCTCGGTACCCGACGGACGCGCCGCGAACCAGCCGTTCTCGGTCATGACTTTCAGACCGCCGATGGCCTGGTCGTTGCCCGGCGCATGGCTGAGGATGCTCTGGATCGCTTCGCCCGCCAGCTGGGTCGAGGTGACCTGGTCCGGCGACAACTTGCTCAGCAGCGCTTTCTGTTCAGGATTGGCCTTGGCATCGACGCGCACCGAGAACGGTTCGCCCAGTTCGTCGGTCAATGCGCGGTAAGCCTGGCTTGGGTCACGACCGGTACGAGCGGTCATTTCTGCCGCCAGCAGCGCCGGGATCAAACCATCCTTGTCGGTACTCCAGACACCGCCGTTCTTGCGCAGGAACGACGCGCCAGCGCTTTCTTCGCCGCCAAAACCCAGCGAGCCGTCGAACAGACCGTCGGCAAACCATTTGAACCCGACCGGTACTTCGTACAGGCGACGGCCCAAACGCTTGGCCACGCGATCGATCAAGCCGCTGCTGACCACGGTTTTACCCACGGCTGCATCGGCGCGCCATTGCGGACGGTTCTGGAACAGGTAGTCGATGGATACCGCCAGGTAGCTGTTCGGCGCAAGCAATCCACCCGACGGGGTCACGATGCCATGGCGGTCGTGGTCCGGATCGCAGGCGAACGCCACGTCGAAACGCTCTTTCAGACCGATCAGGCCTTGCATGGCGTGGCTGGAAGACGGGTCCATGCGGATCTGGCCATCCCAGTCGACCGTCATGAAGCGGAACGTCGGATCGACCTGCTTGTTCACCACCTCCAGATCCAGCTTGTAATGTTCGGCAATCGCCGACCAGTAGCGCACCCCTGCTCCGCCCAGCGGATCAACGCCCAGACGCAGCTTGGCATCGCGAATGGCATCGAAGTCGATCACGTTGATCAGATCGGCCACATAGGTGTTGAGGTAATCATGACGACGGGTGGTGCCGGCCTTCAGCGCCTGTTCGTAGCTGATGCGTTTTACGCCGGCGAGCTTGTTGCCCAGCAGCTCGTTGGCCTTGGCTTCGATCCACTTGGTGATGTGGGTATCGGCCGGGCCGCCGTTGGTAGGGTTGTATTTGTAGCCACCGCTTTGCGGCGGGTTGTGGGACGGCGTGATGACGATACCGTCCGCCAGCCCGGAGGTGCGACCGCGGTTGTAGCAGAGGATGGCGTGGGAAATCGCCGGTGTCGGGGTGTATTCATCACCCTCGGCAATCATCACCGTCACGCCGTTGGCCGCCAGGACTTCGAGGGCGCTGGCGCCGGCCGGGGTGGACAGCGCGTGGGTATCGATGCCGACGAACAGCGGCCCGTCGATGCCCTGGGCTTCGCGGTACAGGCAGATCGCCTGGCTGATCGCCAGAACGTGCCATTCGTTGAAACTCAGGTCGAACGAGCTACCCCGGTGCCCTGATGTGCCGAAGGCGACGCGCTGGGTGGAGATGGCGGCATCGGGCTGGCCGGTGTAATAGGCCGTGACCAGTCGCGGGATGTCGACCAACAATTCTGCCGGTGCCGGTTTGCCCGCAAAAGGACTGAGTGTCATGCAAAACCTCTGGAATAGAGTGGTTCAGGAATTGGATCGCAGTTTACTGGCAGTTTGACCGCAACGCGATGGGATCGATCCCACGGGTCCCAGGTTGTTTTCAGTCGCGTCAGTCCATCGACTCCAACCGCAAGGCATCCCCCAGCAGGCTCAGTACAGCAGCGATGTCATGATCGCCGCCAAACGCATGATTCAAGCGCAAGTGCTGCGTGTGCAGGCCCTGCAGACTGAAGAGCTCCCCCGGCGCAATCACCACATGATGTTTGAGTAAGCGCTGGAACACTCGACGCATATCGACCTGACGCAGTGAGCGTGCCCAGATCGTCGCCCCGCCCTGAGGATCGACGACCTGCAGGGCGTCGCCCAGACGCTCCTGCAATATCTGCGTCATCTGCACCTTGCGATCCTTGAGCAACCTGCGCAACACATGAAGGTGCTGATCGATCCGGCCACTGCCGTACAAACGGGCAATGGCTTTCTGGCGAATCGGTGACAGGCGAAATGAGCGTAGCAGAAAGTGCCGCTGCAACTGCTCGCTGAAATGCCGCGACAGCAGATAGCCGTAGGGCGCTTCCGGACCGATGATTTTCTCGAACGTGGAGAACACGATCAGTCGGTCGGGGTCGAGCAGGTCGCGGAATCGCAGACCGCCGGGCTCGAATTCGAGCTCGCCGTAACAGTCGTTTTCCAGCACCCAACTGCCGTGCTGTTCCAGCAACTGCGCAACGGCTTGTCGATTGTCATCGGGCGGCAGGCTACCCCGCGGCACACTCACCCCCGACGACAGCATCACCAGCCGCACCGGCCGGGTTTCCAGCAGTTCCTTGAGTCGCTCGACGTCCAGGCTGCCATTGGCTTGCATCGGCCATTCGATCACTTGAACGTCCGCCGCCTGAAGCAGGCGCAGAATCGTCCAGTCACACGGCGACTCGACGACCACCGCCGCCTCTTTGAGACCCAGCACAGCGATCAATATTTCCAGGACGCCGCGCAAATCCGCGCCGACATAGACGTCATCGGCATGCCAGCAGCGCACCGGCGACGTGGTGTAACGTGCGGCGAGCGCGGTGCGCAGTTCGAGCTCGCCGCACGGTTGTGAAGGTGGTTGCGGCAGACGCGGGTACTGACGCAGCAGTTCACGTTCCAGCAGCAACAACGGACTGTCGAGGGGCTGCAGCAGCGCTGGCTCATCGGCGCTGAAGACCAGCATGCCCGGACGCCTGGCGCTGACATAGACGGTTTCGAGCAGGTCGTTGCAGTGCCGGGCATATTGATCGAGGACACTGGCAACGCGTAGTAGCCGGACTTGGCCACCGAGTAGACACGGCCTTCTTTCTCCAGCAGGGAATAAGCGTACTGAATCGTCGAGATCGACACGCTCAGACGATTGGCCAGCTGACGCAACGATGGCAAGCGCACACTCGTGTCGCTGACCGGCTCGTTGATCAGGTGGGTCAAGTATCGGTACACCGCCTGATAGGCAAAGTCGGTCTCGCGAGGTCCTTTCAACGTCCCGCTGACCATTCACCCGCCACCGCTGCATCATGGTCGCCGGCTTCGGATTGCCCGTCCGCGTCTTCGAGCTCCCCGTCAGCCGCGCTGCCCTCGACCCCAGGCACCGGCCCCATGCGGTACAGCTTGCCGATCAGGCTGACAGGCAGCCCGCTGACGTCGACCATCCATTGCACAATCTGCTCCGGCACCGGGTTGCCCTGCATCGCCCGGTGCAAGTCAGGCATCGCGACCAGCATGCCCGGGTGGCACTGGCGCAGGAAACGCTCGAGCCCAGCGCCGTTGTCGACAAAAGGTGCGAAGAGCAGGCACACCAACTGCGCTTCGCTCAACCCGAGGCTTTTCTGCGCCTCGGCCGCTGCCAGTGCGCGCTGTTCGGACTGCCTCGCCGGGTTGCCAAAGACCTCCACGGCTTGCTCGCACAGACGTTCCGGCAGATGCTTGCGGCGCATCATCACCAAGGCGCGCTGCAAATATTCGGCGATGCCTGACTCATAGCTGTGACCGTGCATGAAGCACGCTTGCAAACCCCGGACATGGGCAGAAATCGAAGGGCTGACGTATTCGTTGTCGCTGAGCTGTGCGGTGAGTTCGTCAGGTTGAAAACCCAGGAACTCGGTGAGCAGCGGCCACCGCTCTTCCCGGTTGCTGACCAGCATGTCGTGGATGTCGATGAACGTGGTGCGACGGCAGGCTTCAAACTGTTCGGCCGGGCGCCATTGGGCTTGCCCCTGCCCGTCATAAAAGGCGCGGTAACAATCGCTGCCGAGTTCGTCGAGCACCGCAAACAGCACATCAAAGCCTGTTCCGGAATGATTCGACGTCTCGATCCCGGCCTTCGCGGCTGCCCGCTTCAGGCCATCGATAAACTGTTTCTGCTGACGCGGTGCGTCGCTGCAGACCAATGCATCGACGCCGCTGTTCCACCGGGCGATCTGCCCCACGAATTCGCCAATAGCCAGATACCCGTCGTCCCACAGACTGATCGGCCCGTCCAGGGGCTGGCGGTGCCCCACCATCAGCAGGTTGAGTCGATTGGTTTCGCGGCCCGCCTCCGAAATCGGTGCCAGGTGCCTGAACGGCAAAACCTCCCGATTATCGGCCATCAATACTTCGACCCGAGGATCATCATAGAGAAACAAGGCGCTGTAGCTGCGATGAATGTTGTCTTGAACCGTCGAACTGACGCCGTTCATGCGCAGTGAAGCCACGCGCAACTGGAACGTGGCAGGCGCCCTGCCGGCAATACTCAGCTGTGCGGCCCGCAGCAGCGCCAGGGTGTAGCAGCTGTCCCGGGAACCGGACTGGATGGCCAGCACCTTGTACTCGCCAATGCGCTCCATGCCACCGGCGGTGACCACCAACCGCTGAATCAGCAGCTGCAATGCCGTGCGTTCGGCCCGGGAAAAGAAACTCAGCAAACGTTGCAGCATTTGCTGATAAACATAATTCATCGCCTGGTCATGGATGAGGGTCATCTTTATTTACCTGATAGTTCAATAGTGCGCAAACAACACTATGCAATGCGCAGACGAATTGTCTGCCACGCATGAAGAGCTGGACGTTATTCAAATACTAACACTCAAACCTTGAGTAATTATTTGACATGACTCGATAGCGCAACAGTTCCGGCCAAAGCCAGTCCGCCGGAAAGCCCCGTAAAACCTGGGCTCTCGGGCTGCGAGAGAGGTCCTAGGAAATATCCGACAACGCCCCACAGACATTTAGCACAAGAAATAAAGAAAGAAGTCGCACACGCTTGTTTGGCAACTGCACAACGATCAACAGTTTGTCGGAAATGTATTAAAGATGTTTGTTGAAAAGTATCAAACCGATACCCAGCCATGACTCTTTCCTTGAGATGAAAGTAATCATTCAATTATCAGGGCTTAAATGACGATTAGAAGATACAGATCGAGAGCAAAAACCAGTTCAGTTGCGGAACTGACTCCATCGACAGATGGGCGTCTCACGTTTTCAGAAGACAAAAAAAAGTCCGTGCAGGCACGGACTTTTTTTCAGCGTGTGTTACGCAGGTTCGACCTGCAAGGCGACCCGTTCGCGGCATGGGCATTCGTCCATGTAGCGGTGTGCTTCGACAAACTCGGAAAACGGGAAGACCCGAGTCTTGAGTGGCAGCAGCACGCGGTCAGCGGTCAGCTGGTTGATGTCGCGCAAGGCACGTTGCAGTGCCACCTGGTCCTGGATGATGCCCAACTCCGGCTTGCCGGTGAAGTTGCCGATGCAGTGAACGAAGAACTGAATGTTCTTCTGAAACGCCGCGCAGGCCGGGAACGGCGTCTGATTACCGCCTTGCAGGCCATACAGCACCAGGCTGCCACGAGGCGCGAGCACATCGCCGAGCAGTGACATCTGCGGGCCGCCGAGGCCATCGAACACCACGTCGACACCGCGGTTGTCGGTGATTTTGTTGATCCGCATGAGCAGATCTTCTTCCTCGGTGACGATGACTTTTTCGGCACCCAGCGACAGCAGGTATTCACGCTCTTCAGCTGTCTTCGTGGCGGCAATCACCCGTACACCTAAAGCCTTGCCCAACTGTACAAAGGAAGGACCGGCACAGTGACTGGCGTCGGTGACCAGGGCGAACTGACCAGGCTTGACCCGTGCCAGATCGGCATACGCGAAGTAGGCAATCAACAGCGGCGTGTAATGCACCGCCGCTTCAATCGGGCTGAGCACGTCCGGATAACGGGTCAGTGCCGAGCGCGGCAGAACGATCTGCTCGCCATAAACGGGATAGTCGTTCGGGCTTTCAGCCGGGAAGCTGGCGACCTTGTCACCGACAGCCAGATCATCGACGCCCTCGCCTACCGCCGTCACGACGCCAGACATTTCATGGCCGAGGCCTGAAGGCAGACGAGCGTGGGACGAGGCCAGGTTCTGGCGCCAGAGAATGTCGTACCAGCTGATGCCAATCGCCTCGACGCGCACCTGCACTTCGCCCGGCGCAGGGAGAGCGGCCGCATGCTCTTCGCATTTGAGCACCTCGGCTGGACCAAACTTGTGAAAACGGATCGTGCGTGACATCGCAAACCTCGCCAAAGAAACCTCTAATGCCCTGAACTCTATCTGGGCTTTCTACCCAAGACTATCAGTGGCTATTAATAGTCGACATGCCTGTCATTGATTCCGCAGCATCCACAGGATCAACGGTTATCGTAAAATCCAGAGTAGCCATTCCAGGGAAACTGAATTATTCGGTGCAGAGTAGCAGCCTTTCCCCGTAAGATTCATGCCGGCCATTGTTCTCATATGGCCGCTCTCGTCAAGCTTGATGACTCTTCCAGGACTCCAGATGAATCGTAATGACCTGCGTCGTGTCGACCTGAACCTGTTAATCGTTTTCGAAACATTGATGCACGAACGCAGTGTGACCCGCGCCGCGGAGAAATTGTTCCTCGGCCAGCCGGCCATCAGTGCGGCGCTCTCACGCCTGCGCGGGCTGTTCGATGACCCGTTGTTCGTGCGAACCGGGCGCAGCATGGAGCCTTCCGCCCGTGCGGTGGAAATCTTCGCCCTGCTCTCTCCAGCCCTGGATTCGATTTCCACCGCTGTCAGCCGTGCGGCAGAATTCGATCCGGCGACCAGTACGGCGGTGTTCCGCATTGGCCTGTCGGACGATGCCGAGTTCGCGCTGCTGCCGTTACTGCTCAAGCGTTTGCGTGCGGAGTCGCCGGGGATCGTATTGGTGGTGCGTCGGGCCAACTACATCCTGATGCCGAGCCTGCTGGCCTCGGGCGAGATTTCAATCGGCGTCAGCTACACCACCGACCTGCCAGCCAACGCCAAGCGCAAAGTGCTGCGCCGCAGCATGCCCAAACTGTTACGCGCCGACAGCGTACCGGGGCCGTTGAGCCTGGATGACTTCTGCGCCCGACCCCATGCGCTGGTCTCCTATGCCGGTGACCTGAGCGGCTTTATAGATGAAGAACTGGAAAAGCTCGGGCGCAAACGTCATGTGGTGCTCGCGGTGCCGCAGTTCAACGGGCTCAACACGCTCATCAGCGGGACCGATATCGTCGCGACGGTGCCTGACTACACCGCGGACGCGTTGACGGCGGGCGGCGGTTTGCGGGCTGAAGAACCGCCGTTGCCGGTGCGTACCTTTGAATTGCACATGGCGTGGCGTGGGTCCCAGGATAATGACCCGGGGGAGCGTTGGTTGCGGTCGCGGATTCAGATGTTCTTTGGCGATCCTGAGAGTCTTTAGGCGTCGTCGGGTAGGCTGTTTAGCTGATCATTTCTGGCTTTTCATAGGCCATGGAGATCCATTCACTTCCAGTGGATTGCTACATTGGGGGCACATCTAGGGGCATTCTTTGGATAGTTTGAAAAGTATGCCCCCAGGGTTTGCTCAACGTCCCGAGAATGCCCCATCAGTGGCTATCTGGAATAAATGCACATGTCGGTACTGCGTATAGCTGTTGTAGTTGGATGCATTTGGGTAGGTTCGGTGTTGGCAGCGGAGCCGACCGAAAAAGTCGTGCGGATTGCACAACTCGTGATAGACCCTGCTCAATTGGCGGCTTACCAAACGGCGGTCAAGGAGGAAATGGCTGACTCTGTTCGGCTTGAGCCAGGCGTGCTCGCGATTTATTCGGTGGCGGAAAAGGACCACCCGAACCGCCTTCACTTCTTCGAAATCTATGCAAACGAAGTGGCCTACAAAAGCCATATCGCATCTGCCCATTTTCAGAAATACGTGAAAACGACAAAGTCGATGATCGTGTCCAGAACGCTTATCGAAACCGACCCGGTGCAGCTCAGCGCACAGCAAGGTCAATGATTGGGCAATTATTTGCTCGGATTGTGCAATCAGGCCCGCAGGCACAGCATTGAAGATTACGCAAAGAATCCAGCCGGCTCGCGTGAAGCGGTCCTGGCGGTACATGGCAAGCAAGCCAATGATCCGAAGAAGCTGGCGCAGGCCTTGATTATCTTGGCCCACACTGAAAAGCGTCCACTGCGCTTCACCGCTGGCAGCGACGCTATCGGCTATTTTGAAGACGAACTTCAGAAACGTCATGAGGAACTGGCGGCGTGGCGTGATCTCTCGGTGTCACTCGCTCACGACTGATATCGCACTGTCCAACGCGGGGCTCTGAAAGGCATTCGGTTCGCCATTCAGTTTTTGCCTGCCCCGCGCATCGCCATTTCAAGGTGGGTTGTTATCAAGTCATAACCGCTCAAGCCTTGGCAGGTGCCAACTCAGACCGCCGCGCATCGCGAAAGGCAAACATGAACACCAGCACCACACCCAGGGAAAAGAACGCCGGGAACAACCAGATGCTCTGCCACTGGTGACCCGCAGGGGTGGCGTAGTAATCAGAGACATGGCCCGCGACCCAGAAACCGATCAGCATGCCAACGCCGTAGGTGGCCAGGGTAATCAGGCCCTGGGCCGAGCTTCTGAAACGCTCAGGGGTTTTCGCGTCGGTATAGATCTGCCCGGACACAAAGAAAAAGTCGTAGCAGATGCCGTGCAGAGCAATGCCGGTGAACAGCATAAAGGCCAGGTCGGCGTTATTGCCGTAGGCGAACAGCACGTATCGCAAGGCCCAGGCCAGCATGCCCATCAGTAACGCGATCTTGATGCCGAAACGGTGAATGAACAGGGGCAGCAGCAGCATGAACAGGACTTCGGAGACCTGCCCGATGGCCATCTTCGCCGTGGGATTGGTCATGCCTATGTCGGCGAGGAACGGATTGGCATTCTGGTAATAGAACGCCAGCGGGATACAGATCAGGATCGAGGCAATGAAGAACACCAGGTAGCTGCGGTCTTTCAGGAGACCCAAGGCATCTAGGCCGAGGATCTGTTTAACACCGGTTCGCGTTGTTTCGGCTTTCAGCGGCGCCGTACTGGGCAGCGTGAAGCTGTAGACGCCCAGCACCAGCGACGCCAGCGCCGCCATCAGGAAGGTGTTGCGCAGGCCACCGGAAGCAATCGCGGCTTTCGAGTCCCAGGCAAACACAAAACTGATCATCACACCCGCGACAATCCAGCCCACGGTGCCCCACACCCGAATACGCGAGAACTCCAGCGCCGGATCGCGCATCTGGCGAAAAGCCACGGAGTTGACCAGTGCCAGGGTCGGCATATAGATCATCATGTAGGCCAGCACGTAGGGATAGAACGCGCCGAAGTCCGGCGCTCGGTATAGCTGATAGAGCAACACAGCCCCCACCAGGTGCAGCACCGCCAGGATGCGTTCGGCATTGAAGAAGCGGTCAGCGATCAGCCCGATCACGAACGGGGCAATGATCGCGCCCCAGGACTGGGTCGAGAACGCCATGCCAATCTGCCCGCCGCTGGCGCCCAACTGGCTGGACAGAAAAGTGCCCAGGGTGACGAACCAGCCACCCCAGATAAAGAACTGCAGAAACATCATGGCGCTCAAGCGCGCAGTCATCCACGTCATAACAGTCACCGTCTTATTGTTATTGAAAGAAACTGGTGAAACTCAGGCGTCAGGCAAGCCCAACAAACGTCTGTTGGAAGCCGCATCGCTGGCCACGCTGACAAAATCGTCAAAGGCCTTTTGGCTTCGGCTAATCATGTGGTCACGGATGAACCCCGCGCCTTCGGCAGCGCCTTGGGCGGAGTCTTTGAGGCAGCACTCCCACTCCAGCACGGCCCAACCGGTGAAGCCGTATTGGGTCAGCTTGCTGAAGATCGACTTGAAGTCGATCTGGCCATCACCCAACGAGCGGAAACGCCCGGGGCGCTCGACCCAACCCTGGTAACCGCCATAGACACCGGAGCGCGCATCGGGACGGAACTCCGCGTCCTTGACGTGGAACATGCGGATGCGTGAGTGATAACGGTCGATAAACCCCAGGTAGTCCATTTGCTGAAGCAATAGGTGGCTGGGGTCATAGAGGATGGCCGCACGGGGATGATGATTGACCGCCTCGAGGAAACGCTCGAATGAGGCGCCGTCGTGCAGGTCTTCACCCGGGTGAATTTCGTAGCATAGGTCGACGCCGGCCTGATCAAAACAGTCGAGGATCGGCAGCCAGCGCTTGGCCAGTTCGGCAAAACCTTGCTCCACCAAACCGGCCGGGCGCTGTGGCCAGGGGTACATATAGGGCCAGAGCAAGGCCCCGGAAAACGTTGCGTGTGCCGTCAGGCCCAGACGCTGGCTGGCCCGTGCTGCCAGCTTCAATTGCTCGATCGCCCACTCGGTACGCGCCTGGGGTTGGCCACGCAGATGCGCCGGCGCGAAGTCATCGAACAGCGCATCGAACGCCGGGTGCACGGCCACCAACTGCCCTTGCAGGTGGGTGGACAGTTCGCTGATTTCAACCCCGGCGCTGGCGCAGACGGCCTTCAGATCATCGCAATAGCTCTGGCTTTCGGCTGCGCGTTCAAGGTCGATGTAGCGCGTGCCCAGGGTCGGTAGTTGAATGGCTGTGTAGCCCTGGGACGCTGCCCATTGGGCGATATTGGCCAGAGAGTCGAAAGGCGCTTCATCGGTGATGAACTGCGCCAGGAATATCCCGGGGCCACGCAGGCCTTGAGGGGCAAGGGCATTCGGGGGCACGGCAGCCGTCTGCGGTTTCATCGGCTGCACTCCAGCGGGGTCCACTTGGCATCGCTGGTGTGGCTGGCGATGGCCGCTTCGATAAAGGCCATGCCACGCAGGCCCACCTCGATCCCCGGCACACCCGGCGCGGTGTGGCCTTCAACCTCGCCGCGAATAGCCTGGGCAAAATCGCCATACAGATTGGCCATGGCTTCCAGGTAACCTTCGGGATGACCAGCGGGCAAGCGCATACGCTGGGTCGCCGCCTCGCACAACCACGGCTGCCCGGTGCCGGAGCGCAAGACGCGCATCGGTTGCTCCAATGAACGATGAATCAGGCTGGCGGGTTGTTCCTGGCGCCATTCAAGGCCGCCCTTGTCACCGTAGACACGAATACTCAGCGGGTTCTCTTCCCCCGCGCAGACCTGGCTGGCGATCAGCACGCCACTGGCGCCCTGCTCCATCTTCAGCAGCATCGCGGCGTCGTCATCCAACTGACGGCCCTCGACGTGCACACCCAGACTGGCACACAGGTGGGTGACGGTTTGATCAGCCACAAACTCCGCCAGGGAAAAAGCATGGGTGCCGATATCGGCGATGCAGCCGCCCACTCCGGACAGTTCCGGCTGCCCACGCCACTCGGCCTGCTTGTTGCCCTGCCCGGCCACATCCTGGCTGAGCCAGCCCTGGGGATACTCCACCAGGACCTTTCGCACCACGCCAATCAAGCCACTGCGCACCATTTCCCGCGCTTGCCAGACCATGGGGTAACCGAGGTAGGTGTGGGCCAGGCCATAGAGCCCAACGCTGCTGTGCAAACGGGTTTTCAGGGCCTGCAGCTCAGCCAGGTTCAAGGCCGCGGGCTTCTCGCAGAACACATGGAAACCGGCGGCCAGCGCTTCGCTGGCCACCGGTGCGTGAAGATGATTGGGGGTGACAATCACCAGCAGTTCCATGCGCTGTTCGGCCGGCAGCGCGCGCTCGGCCTCCAGCATTGATTGCCATGTGCTGTAGCAGCGTGATTGCGCCAGGCCCAGGTGGCTGCCCGTACGCAGGTTGTTCTGCGCGTCGCGACTGAACGCACCGCAAACCAGCTCAAAGCGCCCATCGAGCCCCGCGGCCTGGTGATGAGCCTGGGCGATAAACGAACCCTCCCCCCCACCGACAAAGCCCATTCTTATTTTGGGTATCACTGTGTTCATCGCTGACCTTCTCTGTCCGGCTCGGTTGAAAGCTGTTTCCATAAAAATGTAACCGGTTACATTTCAACTGGAATTTATGCGCTGGAGAGTAAGCTGTCAAATCGATAATCCACGGTCGCGAGGATTCAAGCGCAGGCAGACCTGCTGTAAGCTCGCCCGACGCTCAGTTCAAACATGAGGTGATTTTGTCCAATATTCGTGAAGTCGCCCGGCTCGCCGGCGTTTCGGTGGCTACCGTATCGCGCACCCTGACATCACCCGACCGCGTACGTCAGGCCACGCGGGACAAGGTCAACGCTGCCGTCGAACAGGCGGGTTATCGCCCCAACTTGATGGCAGTCCAGTTTCGCTCTCGGCGCACCGCCAACCTGGTCATCCTCGTCCCGAAAATTGCCAACACGTTTTTTGCGCGCGTGATAAGCGGCGCACAACAGGCCGCCCAGGCCGCGGGTTATCGACTGTTGCTCTGCGACACCCAGGGCCGCGAAGACATCGAGCGCGAGTTTGCCGAACTGGTTGACGCCCATCAGGCCGATGGCGTGATTCAGTTGCGTGCCTACGATCCTTTTCCGGCAGACCGCGCAGACACGCCGCCGATGATCAACGCCTGCGAAGTGATCAAGGACGGACGCCATCCCACCATCAGCCTCGACAACCAGGCAGCCGCCAAAGCGATGACCGAACACCTGATCGGTTTGGGGCATCGTCGGATTGGCTTGATCAAGGGCCCTCAAAGCAGCCCACTGACCCAGGATCGAGTGGCGGGCTACCAGGCGGCATTGGCTCAGGCAGGCCTCACCAGCGACCCGGCGATTATTTGCCATGGCGACTTCAGCTTGCGCGCCGGCTATGACGGTGCTGCCACCCTGCTGACGCTACCCGATCGTCCCACTGCGCTGTTTTGCGAGAACGACGAGATGGCCATTGGCGCGCTCAAGCGCATCAAGGAAGCAGGCCTACGCGTGCCTGAAGATATCTCTTTGGTGGGATTCGATGATATTCCGTTGGCGCATTACTGTGATCCACCGCTGACCACCATTGCCCAGCCCGCCGAAGGCTTTGGGCGCAGAGCCGTGGAGATGCTGATCAACCTGATCGAAAAAAAAACCAATCTTCAGCAGCATGTGATCCTGCCTTTTGAACTGACTATACGTAAAAGCTCTGCTGCCCCGTCAGTACAACAGACAGAGGGGCGCTTTTGATATCTTAGAAAAGTGGCCACACCAGGATCAGCAAAGATAGTGGCTAGCAAGAGGCTGACCGGATCAGTGATACCTCGGCATATGAATCAAGGAGTGTTTTGCGGCTTTCCTAGAAGGGCCATTAGGCAGGATTGTGGTAGGGGCGCGACCACATCCGATCGAAGGTAACCTCCTCCACTCATACGCTTAGTTGAAAGATCGCCGTTCGCAATCGCTCGCGCATCTCGCGCCATTGGGGGCAAATATGGGGGCATCGTTAGTTTTTAACGACCTGAAACCACCGTTTTAGAGCCCAGTCAAAATGTTCTTTGGGGATCCGGATAGCCTGGCCTGATCCTGAAGTCTTGTTGGGGCCGACGGTCTCTTCGCGGGCAAGCCTCGCTCCTACAGTTGATCGCATCCCTGTAGGAGCGAGGCTTGCCCGCGAAGGGAGCGACTCGCTCTCACGCCGATTCCTTGCATTACTGGCAACACAGAATTGCCGTCAAGCACATTGATCGCCTTGCTACCGCAGGCGCATGCTAGAGGGCTCGCTTTGAACTTATATCATTCCGAATGATAGTTACCTTCGCTTCATTCGATTCGTGCCATACCACCTCGCCGAGCATCATCCGCCCATCTCAATACATTGGCGGATGCATCCATGGAACAGTCACTCAAACATTTGCGCTTCCCCTTGGCCATGTTGGCCGTGCTGGTGATGAGCGCTTGCGGCAAGGCTCCGGAGTCTGCCGCGACCATGCCTGCGGCGAAAGTCAGCGTCGCCAAGGTGCTGGAACAACCGGTCAACGAGTGGGACGAATTCACCGGGCGCCTTGAAGCGCCGGAAACGGTAGAGATTCGTCCACGGGTCTCCGGCCAGATCGATGACGTGGCCTTCACCGAAGGCGCGCTGGTCAAGAAAGGTGACCTGCTGTTCCAGATCGACCCACGCCCTTTCCAGGCTGAGGTCCGCCGGCTCGAAGCGCTGGTTGCTCAATCCCGCGCCAATGCCACCCGTAGCGAAAATGAAGCCCAGCGCGGTGAACGCCTGCGCACCAGCAACGCGATTTCCGCCGAACTGGCCGATTCGCGCACCAGCGCGGCACAAGAAGCTCGCGCCGCTGTCGGTGCGCTTCAAGCGCAACTGGACTTGGCCAAACTGAACCTGAGCTTCACCCGCGTCACCGCGCCAATCAGCGGCCGCGTCAGCCGTGCGGAAATCACCGCCGGCAACCTGGTGACCGCCGATACCACCCCGCTGACCAGCGTGGTGTCCACCGACAAGGTCTACGCCTACTTCGACGCCGATGAGCGTGTGTTCCTCAAGTACACCCAGCTCGCTCGCCAGGGCAAACGCGGCGCCACCACCCCGGTGTACCTCGGCCTGTCCAACGAAGACGGCAACCCGCACCAGGGCGTGATGAACTTCGTCGACAACCAGGTCAACCCGAAAACCGGCACCATCCGTGGTCGCGCGGTGTTCGACAATACCGATGGCACCTACACCCCAGGCCTGTATGCGCGGCTGAAACTGGTCGGCAGCGGCACCTACTCCGCCGTGCTGATCAACGACGAAGCCGTCGGCACCGACCTCGGTAAAAAGTTCGTGCTGGTGATGGATGCGGACAACAAAACCGCCTACCGCGCGGTCGAGCTGGGACCAAAAATCGAAGGCCTGCGCATCGTGCGCAACGGCCTGAACAAGGACGACACGATCATCGTCAAGGGCCTGCAGCGGGTACGTCCCGGTTCGCCAGTCACCCCTGAAGTGATCCCGATGGCCAGCGAGCAAACCCTCGCGGCACTCGCACAACAACGACAAGCGCTGGAAGCCAGCAACCTGCCCCAAGTCGCGCCTGCGAAGGCCGCGCCGGGTTCGGTTGTGAAACTGGCTGCTGCGACTCCACGCGGTTAAGGGACAACAACTCCGATGAATTTTTCCCAATTCTTCATTTCTCGGCCGATCTTTGCAGCGGTGCTGTCGCTGCTGATCCTGATCGCCGGTGCCATCTCGCTGTTCCAGTTGCCGATCAGCGAATACCCGGAAGTGGTGCCGCCGACCGTTGTGGTCCGTGCCAACTTCCCGGGCGCCAACCCAAAAGTCATCGGTGAAACCGTGGCCGCTCCACTGGAGCAAGCCATCACCGGCGTCGAGAACATGCTGTACATGTCCTCGCAGTCCACCGCTGACGGCAAGATCACCCTGACCATCACCTTTGCGCTGGGCACTGACCTGGACAACGCGCAGGTACAGGTGCAGAACCGCGTGACCCGGACCGAGCCGAAACTTCCAGAAGAAGTGACGCGCATCGGTATCACCGTGGACAAGGCATCGCCCGACCTGACCATGGTCGTGCACTTGACCTCGCCGGACAAACGCTACGACATGCTCTACCTGTCCAACTACGCCTTGCTCAACATCAAGGATGAGCTGGCGCGTCTGGGCGGTGTCGGTGATGTGCAACTGTTCGGCATGGGCGATTACTCGCTGCGTGTATGGCTTGACCCGAACAAGACTGCCTCGCGCAACCTGACCGCCACCGATGTGGTGACCGCGATTCGTGAGCAGAACCGTCAGGTGGCGGCCGGTGCCCTGGGCGCCCCGCCTGCACCGAATGCCACGGCGTTCCAGTTGTCGGTCAACACCCAGGGCCGTCTGGTTTCTGAAGAAGAGTTCGAGAACATCATCATTCGCTCCGGCGACAACGGTGAAATCACTCGTCTAAAAGACATCGCGCGCGTTGAGCTCGGTTCCAGCCAATACGCCCTGCGTTCCTTGCTGAACAACCAACCGGCGGTGGCGATCCCGATCTTCCAGCGCCCGGGTTCCAACGCGATCGAAATCTCCAACGAAGTGCGCGACAAGATGGCAGAGCTGAAGAAGAGCTTCCCGGAAGGCATGGACTTCAGCATCGTCTATGACCCGACGATCTTCGTGCGCGGCTCCATCGAAGCGGTGGTTCACACCCTCTTCGAAGCACTGATCCTCGTTGTTCTGGTGGTGATCCTGTTCCTGCAGACCTGGCGCGCCTCGATCATTCCGTTGGTGGCGGTGCCCGTATCGTTGATCGGTACCTTTGCGGTGATGCACCTGTTCGGCTTCTCGCTGAACGCCTTGTCGCTGTTCGGTCTGGTGCTGGCCATCGGCATCGTGGTCGACGATGCGATTGTGGTGGTGGAGAACGTGGAAAGGCACATCGAGCTGGGAGAAACGCCCGTAGAAGCCACCAAGAAAGCCATGCGAGAGGTGACCGGGCCGATCATCGCGACGGCGCTGGTGCTGTGTGCGGTATTTATCCCGGCGGCGTTCATTTCCGGACTCACCGGCCAGTTCTACAAACAGTTTGCCCTGACCATTGCCATCTCGACCGTGATCTCGGCGTTCAACTCGCTGACACTGTCCCCTGCCCTGGCCGCCGTGCTGCTCAAGAGCCACCATGCGCCGAAAGATCGCTTTACCAAAGTGCTCGATAAACTATTGGGCGGCTGGCTGTTCCGTCCGTTCAACCGGTTCTTCGAACGCGCCAGCCATGGCTATGTCGGCACCGTAGCCAGGGTCATCCGCAGCAGCGGTATTGCCCTGCTGTTGTACGCAGGCCTGATGGTGCTGACCTTCTTCGGTTTCGCCCACACCCCGACCGGTTTCGTACCCGGCCAGGACAAGCAATACCTGGTGGCTTTCGCGCAACTGCCGGACGCTTCGAGTCTGGACCGCACCGAAGACGTGATCAAACGCATGTCCGACCTGGCGCTGAAACAGCCTGGCGTGGAAAGTGCGGTGGCCTTCCCCGGCCTGTCGATCAATGGATTCACCAACAGCCCGAACGCCGGCATCGTGTTCGTGACCCTGAAACCGTTCGACGAGCGTAAAGACCCGAGCATGTCCGCCGGTGCGATTGCCGGTGCATTGAACGGTCAGTTCGCCGGGATTCAGGAAGCCTACATGGCGATCTTCCCGCCGCCGCCGGTACAAGGCCTGGGCACCATCGGTGGTTTCCGCCTGCAGATCGAAGACCGGGGCAACCTGGGCTACGACGAGCTGTACAAAGAAACCATGAACATCATCACCAAGAGCCACAACGTGCCGGAACTGGCCGCGCTGTTCACCAGCTACACCGTGAACGTGCCGCAGGTCGATGCCGCCATCGACCGTGAAAAAGCCAAGACCCACGGCGTGGCTGTCAGCGACATCTTCGACACCCTGCAGATCTACCTGGGTTCGCTGTATGCCAACGACTTCAACCGCTTCGGTCGTACCTATCAGGTCAACGTTCAAGCCGAACAGCAGTTCCGCCTCGAGCCGGACCAGATCGGTCAGCTGAAAGTGCGTAACAACAAAGGCGAGATGATCCCGCTGGCGACCTTCATCAAGGTCAGCGACACCTCGGGCCCGGACCGTGTGATGCACTACAACGGCTTCATCACCGCTGAAATCAACGGTGCGGCAGCCCCCGGCTACAGCTCCGGCCAGGCTCAGGTGGCCATCGAGAAACTGCTCAAGGAAGAACTGCCGAACGGCATGACCTACGAATGGACCGACCTGACCTACCAGCAGATTCTGTCCGGCAACACCGCGCTGTTCGTGTTCCCGCTCTGCGTATTGCTGGCGTTCCTGGTGCTCGCGGCGCAGTACGAAAGCTGGAGCCTGCCACTGGCGGTGATCCTGATCGTACCGATGACCCTGCTGTCGGCCATCGCTGGTGTGATTGCTTCGGGAGGCGACAACAACATCTTCACCCAGATCGGCTTGATCGTACTGGTGGGACTTGCGTGCAAGAACGCGATTCTGATCGTCGAGTTTGCCAAGGATAAACAGCAGGACGAAGGCATGAGCCCGCTGGCTGCGGTGCTCGAAGCGTGCCGTCTGCGTCTGCGGCCGATCCTGATGACCTCCTTCGCGTTCATCATGGGTGTGGTGCCACTGGTGTTCTCCAGCGGTGCCGGTGCCGAAATGCGTCATGCCATGGGTGTGGCGGTGTTCTCCGGGATGCTCGGGGTGACCTTCTTCGGTCTGTTGCTGACGCCGGTGTTCTACGTATTGATTCGTAACTTTGTGGAGCGCGGTGAGAAACGCAAAGCGGCCAAGGCCCTGAAACTGGAGGCGCAACAATGAGCCTGAAAGCCTTCCTGCCGAGCCTGCTGGTACTGGCCCTGAGTGCCTGTGCCGTGGGCCCGGACTACAAGACCCCAGCCACCGAGCCGGCCAACATCACGACCGCTACCGATGGCGCTGCCGGCCAGAAAAACTTCGACCGTTCGCGTTTCGAAGGTATCTGGTGGCAGCAGTTCGAAGACCCGACCCTCAACCAGTTGGTGACGCAATCTCTGCAAGGCAACCGCGATTTGCGCGTGGCCTTTGCACGCTGGAAAGCGGCCCGGGCGATTCGTGACGACGCCAGCAATGACGCTATGCCGACCATCACCAGCCGCGCCAGCAGTGATCTGGGCAAAGGCCAGATTCCGGGCCAGACCACCAAACGGGTCAACAGCGAACGCTATGACCTGGGTCTGGACATGGCCTGGGAACTGGATCTGTTCGGTCGCATCCAGCGCAACCTGGAATCCAGCGACGCCGAGCAGCAAGCGGCTGAAGCCGATCTGTACCAACTGCAAGTCAGCATGATTGCCGAACTGGTGGACGCCTACGGTCAACTGCGCGGCGCACAACTGCGGGAAAAGATTGCCCTGGCCAACCTGAACAACCAGCAGGAATCGCGCAAGATCACCGAGAGCCTGCGTGATGCCGGCGTCGGCGATCAGCTCGATGTGGTCCGCGCCGATGCACGCCTGGCGGCCGTCGAAGCCAGCGTGCCGCAGTTGCAGGCTGAACAGGTTCGACAGAAAAACCGTATCGCCACCTTGCTGGGTGAACGTCCGGACAAACTGACCGTCGACCTGAGTCCTAAGGACTTGCCGGCCATCGCCAAGGCATTGCCGATCGGTGACCCGGGCGAACTGCTGCAACGTCGCCCGGACATTCTCAGCGCCGAACGTCAACTGGCTTCGGCCACGGCACGTATCGGTGTGGCCAAGGCGGATCTGTTCCCTCGGGTCAGCCTCAGCGGCTTCCTCGGCTTTACCGCCGGGCGCGGTTCGCAGATCGGTTCCTCGGCGGCCAATGCCTGGGCACTGGGCCCAAGCATCACCTGGGCAGCGTTTGACCTGGGCAGTGTTCGAGCGCGTTTGCGCGGTGCCGACGCGGAAGCCGAAGGTGCTCTGGCGACCTACGAGCAGCAAGTACTGCTGGCCCTGGAAGAATCGGAAAACGCTTTCAGTGATTACGGCAAACGCCAGCAACGCCTGATTTCGCTGATTCGTCAGAGTGAATCCAGCCGCGCGGCCGCCGACCTGGCGGAAATTCGCTACCGCGAAGGCTCGTCGGACTTCCTCGTCCTGCTCGATGCCCAGCGCGAGCGTCTGGCAGCGGAAGACACCCAGGCCCAGGCTGAAGTCGATCTGTATCGCGGCATCGTCGCGATCTACAAGGCCCTTGGCGGCGGCTGGCAACCAGAGACGGTCGCCAGCAAGTAACAGAGCTCTTTTGGTTGGCCGCAGCCAACCAGATTTTTTTGCCCCGCGCCTCATTCGGTCGCGGGGCTTTTTTTTGTCTGCTTACAATGTTGAATCCACCACTAATCCAATGTGGGAGCGGGCTTGCTCGCGAAGGCGGTGTTTCAGTCGCCATCTATGTTGCCTTACACACCGCATTCGCGAGCAAGCCCG
Source organism: Pseudomonas migulae (assembly GCF_024169315.1). NCBI lineage: Bacteria > Pseudomonadati > Pseudomonadota > Gammaproteobacteria > Pseudomonadales > Pseudomonadaceae > Pseudomonas > Pseudomonas migulae. Next base: position 808,803 of record NZ_JALJWR010000001.1, read on the forward strand.
CTCCCACAAGGGTTCAGTGTTGGTCTTGGGATTTGTGGGTTTCCTGGACGGTCACTGTCGCCGTCGTCCCCGCCCGCAGTTTGTCTTTGCCGGCATAGTCGCCATCGATCTTGATCCGCACCGGCACTCGCTGTGCCAGTTTGACCCAGGTGTAACTGGGGTTGATGTTGGCGAGCAGGCGGCTGCCGGGCAGGTTTTCCCGGTCGGCGATGGCGAAGGCGATGCTTTGCACCGTGCCGCCAAAACGCTCGCCACTCATCAATTCAATGTCGACCCGGTCACCCTCACCGATTCGCGGCAGTTTGGTTTCTTCAAAATAGCCGCTGATGTAAAAGGATTCGCTGTCCACCAGCGCCACTAACGGACCACCCGATGTCGCATAGTCGCCCTGTCGGGTCAGTAGATTGGTGACGTAGCCACTGACCGGCGATACGACCCGAGTGCGCTCCAGGTCGTGCTCGGCCTCGGCCAATGCGGCTATGGCCAGATGCACGTTGGCCTGGGCGAAACCCAGATTGGCCTGGTTGCGCAGCAAATCGGCCTGGGCCACCGAGACATCGGTGCTGGATTTTTCCCACTCTTCACCGGAAATCGCCGCGCGCTCCTTGAGTGTACGGCGGCGACGCTCCTCGCTCTGACGCTGTTTGAGCAGCGCCTGGCTGGCGACGATGGTTGCTTCGGATTGCCCGAGTGAAGCCTTCGCCACTTCCACCGAACGCTTGGCATGTTCCACCGCCAGGGCGTAGCGCGAGGGATCGATTTCCAGCAGCAACTGCCCCTTCTCCACGTGCTGGTTGTCCTGCACGCCGAGGTTGACGATGCGCCCTGCGACATCGGCGGACAAGGTCACCACATCGGCACGCACCCGCGCGTCCCGGGTCCAGGGGGCGCGGGTGTAATACTCCCAGGCGAACCAGCCGAGCACAAAGGCCAGCACTACCACGACCACTGTCGTGAATCGGGCGAGGATCTTCTTCAATGCATCAGGCTCCCATCAGCAGAATCAACGTGGCACACACGCAGGCGTACAACGCGCCCTCGAACAAGGCTTCATGCCACACGAACTGCAACACGCCGAGGCGCCGCAGAATCCAGTCCAGCAGCAGGAAAACCGGCAAGCCCAGCAGCAGCGCCTGCGCAATCGGCGGCAGGTAGACACCGCCTATTTCCAGATCAATGGGCAATCGCGGGTACTCCTTCTTGTGGCGTTGCAGGTTCAAAGTGGCCACGGTGACGCTCGAGGAACGACACCACGATCAATAGCGCCACACGCATGCGGAACACCGACCACAGATGCTCATGCACACTGGAATGCAGCGCATCCAGCTCATCGCCCAGGGCGTGCAAGTTGTCGAGCACACGATCCACTTCAACGTCAGCCCGACCGGCGACCAGTCGCCCGGTTTCCCGAACCGTAGCGAACAGCCGGCTTTGCAGTTCCGGGCTCAGTAACGTGTTGTCCTGCCCCTGTTGCCTCAGCTGGTTCAACGCAATGCCCAACGCCATGCAACCGAGGCTGACGTCGAACAGGTCACGCGCTGACTTGTCCTGGATGGACGGCAACAGTCCCAGCATCATGGTCAGGCGATCGACCATACGGCTCTCGAAGGCAAACTGGTTTTCATCGGTGGCCGGGGTTTTCAGCAAGGCGTAGACCTGCTCGCAATTTTCCTGGTGCAGCCGACGAATACGCAGTACTGGCCTGAAGGGGAAAATCAAGGCGTACACACTCAACGCCAGTGCAGCGGCGCAGACATACGAGCCGGCGAATTCGAACCACTGGGTCGCGGTGTTCTGTCCCAATCCAGTGTTTTGCGGGCCCAGCAACAGAAAGGTCGACAACCCGAGCCCAATCCCCGTCCCCGTAGTGGGCGGGCTGGATAACCCCACCGCGACCGCGTAAAGCAAGGGCGCCAGCAACAGCGCCAACAGTTCGAAGCTGCTGATCATCGGCACCAGCGCGAATTGCAGAACCGCCGAGACCACCAGCGCAAGGCCCAGGCCTCGGGCGAAGCTTTGGGCGGCCAGCAGCGGCCGCGGAAAGGTGGCCATCAGCGAGCAGAGAATCCCGGCAACGATCATCCCACCCCGAGCGCCGTCCCAGCCGGTTTCGATCCAGATCAGACCGGCCACCATCAGTGCGCAAAAGGCGCGAATCGCGTTCATCGCCGCCAGCGTGTAGTCCATGTGCAGCGGGTTTTTCTGCCCGCGATGGAGACTGCTGGCTTTGCGCCCGCTCTGGATCGCATCGCTCAACTCCAGAATCGTTTCAAACTGCTGCAACAGACGCGCCTGCTCCCAGCGCAACGACCACGACAGCGAGCGCAAGGTCGCCGAAAAAGGTTCGATGAGTTGCTCCGAACGATAAGCCAGAGCATCGAAACGCTTCTGCAACGTTGCGAATTGGCGCCGTTGTTCATTGGGCATCGCACGTCCCAGCTGCGCCAGTTGATCGAGAAACAGTACTTCTTCGGCGAGCAAACGCTGGATCTCCTGGGGAATCTCGCCGTCCAGACGCTCGAGCAACAACTGCCGCTGATGGCGCAACGCGGTGAGCCGCGCGGTCAGCAGCATCAGTTGATTGCCGAGCAACTGCACCAGGTCATCGGCACTGCGCAAGCGCGGCGCGTCGTAATACAGATGCCGGCGTACTCCCTCCAGTGCGCTGATCTGGCTGAGCAGCTGCATTTGCCGAAGGTGGAAATCGGCCTCGCTTTCCTCGGTATGAATCGCGGCGCTGGCATGGGTCGCCAGCAGTTTGATCACCTGATCGATCCTGGCGAAGTAATCCTTGGCCACGGCTTCCGGGCGCGCGGTCAGGAGGCTGACGACACACACGCACGCCACCGCCAGCAACGTCTCCGTCACGCGGGTCACGGCCAACAGAAAGGTGCCGTCCTGATCGGGGACCGCCAGCAGTCCCACCACCACCGCGGTATAACCGCTGAGCACAAAGGCCTGGGAGCTGGTGTAGCGCAACAAGGTGCCACCGGCGGTACACAGCGCCAGCCACAGGGACAGCGTAATAAGGAAAGGCAGTGGCGCTTGAGGGAATATCGCCATGATCACCACCGCCACCACCGCGCCCAGGGTAGTGCCGATGATTTGGCCGAAGCTGCGAGCCAGCGCCATTCCCCCCAAGGGCTGGCTGACGATGACCACCGCCATGATCGACCACTTGGGCTGGTCGAGGTCAAACAGAAATGCCAGGTACAGCGTCAACAGCCCGGCCGCGATGGTTCTCAAGGCGAACAGCACGACCCCCGGCCCGGGGTTGAATATTGCCTTGAAGTATTGAAGCAGCGGTTGCATGGGAGTGCTCTTCGAGTCATCTCCTGCAAGCGTAGTCACTGGTTCGGTGCCTCGACGGGGTTTCAGTGTCGACAGGACCTGTAGGAAAAATACTGACGATCCGCTGCCGAATGGCCTCAGGGTTTGACTCGCGGCCCCACCTGACCGAAGCTGGCAACCTTGCAAAAGCTCGCCAGTTCCCGGATTCCTGCATGCCCAAGTCCCGCCGCTACCTGATCATCAGCCTCAGCGTCCTGTTTGCCATCGGCCTTGCGTGGGTCTTTCTGCGCAGCACGACCCCCGTGGTGCCGGAAGCGATCAGGCGCGGTTACAGTGAAGCGCTGACGCAAGCCCGGGCAGGTCAACCGGGCGCGGCGCGGGTTCTGTATCAGCAATTGGCTCGTACCGATATCTCACCCAAGCGCCGCGTCTGGCTGCATGCCGAACTGCCCAACTACCCCAGTTCCGTAGCCCTGAAACTGGCGGACGCCGACCTGCAACATCCCTCGGCCGATGTGCGTATCGCCGCCATCAGAAGCATCAGCGGACTGGTCCCCAGTGGTCAGCGCAGCCTGCTGTTGGGCCCGTTGCTCGATGACAGCGAACAACCAGTCCGGTTTGCCGCGGTCAACGCATTGCTGGGCTTGTCGCCGGACGACCTGGGTTTGTATTTCGGACCGTTGCAGCAGGCCATCGATGCCTGGGAACAGGTGCTCACGCAAGCGCCTGAAAGCGCGGACAACCAGTATCAGTTGGCCCGGTTGCACCTGCACAACGGTGAATTCAAAGCGGCACAACAGGCGCTTGAAAATACCCTGCGCCTGGCCCCCGCCAATCTGCCCGCACTGGTGATGCAGATCGAAGTGCTGGACCGGCAAGGACAAAGCGAAGCCGCCCGGCTGCTGTTGGCCAAACAGCTGAAGGCCCAACCCGATTCCGCTTACCTGCAACATGCCCTGGGGATGTGGTTGCTGCACCATGGCCAGAGTGAGTTCGCCCTGCTCGGCTTGTCCAAGGCTGTGGAACTTGAACCGGACAACAAGGATTACCGCTACGACCTGGCGACGACGCTGCATGGCGAGCAAGAGCTTGAAGCGGCGCAGAAACAGTTGCAGGAAATCGTCCAGCGCCACCCCGCCGACCGCAAGGCACGGGTCCTGCTGATCAACTACTGGAAAGAAAGCGGGCAGTTGCAGAACGTGCAGATCCTGTTGGCGCAACTTGAACAACTCAACCCCGACGACCCGGCATTGCAACAAGGTCTTTAAAACTTCGTGGTTCTTCAGGCCGTCTTCGCTGGCAAGCCATGCTCCTACAATGTGGTTTTGTTCACCAGACTTGATGGCCCCCGATCCTGTAGGAGCCTGGCTTGCCAGCGGAGAGGCCCGCAAGATCTACGCAAAATGTTGGAACCCCCATCACGGCAAACGGTCAAGTGAACAGGCAGTCCACTCAGGCACTTCAGGCCTGCTGCCTCGCTTCCCCTAGTCATGAGAGGGCATTTTTTGTCTACATCTAACGAGTTGTTCAGTGCAAAAGCCGCCACCGGCATCGATGGTCTGGATGACATCCTGGCCGGTGGGCTGTCCCGCGGTCATGTGTTTTTGCTGGAGGGTGAACCCGGAACCGGCAAAACCACCGTCGCCTTGCATTTTCTGTTGGCCGGCGCCAGAGCCGGCGAGCGCTCGTTGTACATCACCCTGTCCGAAACCGAACGCGAACTGCGCCAAGGGGCCTTGTCCCATGGCTGGGAGCTGGATGAAAACATCCACATCTTCGAGCTGACGCCGCCGGAAAGCCTGCTCAATGCCGAGCATCAGCAGAGTCTTTTGTACTCCTCGGACCTAGAGCTGGGTGAAGCCACCAAGCAGATTTTCGAAGTGGTCGAGCGGGTCAAGCCGACTCGCGTCGTGCTCGACAGCCTGTCCGAGATCCGACTGCTGGCGCAAAGCTCCCTGCGTTACCGTCGCCAGATCCTCGCGATCAAACACTACTTCGTGCGCTATGACGCCACGGTGGTGCTGCTGGACGACCTGACCACAGAGTCCCTCGACAAGACCGTGCACAGTGTGGCGCACGGCGTGATTCGCCTCGAAGAACTGACCCCCAACTATGGCGCCGAGCGTCGACGCATTCGCGTGGTGAAATACCGCGGCCAGAAATACCGTGGCGGCTTCCATGACTTCACCATCATGGGCGACGGCGTGCATGTGTTCCCGCGCCTGGTGGCCGCCGAACACCGTGGAGGGTATATCCGCCAGCAGTTGACCAGCGGCATCAGGGAAATGGACGCCCTGCTCGGCGGCGGTATAGAAACCGGCTCAAGCACATTGATCCTTGGCCCCGCCGGCACCGGCAAATCGCTGATCTCGATGATCTTCGCCGCGGCAGCCGTGGCCCGGGGCGAGAAAGCCGCGCTGTTCATTTTCGATGAAGAACTGGGCCTGCTGTTTGAACGCATGAAAAACATGGGGATCGACCTCAAGGCCCTGCAAGACACTGGCAACCTTTTGATTGAACAAGTGGATGCCGCCGAATTGTCCCCTGGCGAATTTTCCTACCGGGTTCGTCGCTGCGTCGATGAGCGCGACATCAAAACCGTGGTGATCGACAGCATCAACGGCTATCAAGCCGCCATGCCCGAAGAGAACGCCCTGGTGCTGCACATGCACGAGTTGTTGCTGTACCTCAATCGCCGAGGCGCAGCGACTTTCATGACCGTGGCCCAGCATGGGCTGGTCGGTGACATGCAAGCGCCCGTGGACATTACCTACCTCGCCGATACGGTCATTTTGCTGCGCTACTTCGAAGCGCTGGGCAAGGTCCGCCGGGCGATCTCGATCATCAAGAAACGCACCGGCAGCCATGAGTCGACCATTCGCGAATATCGCATCAGCTCGCAGGGCATGACCATCGGCGAGCCACTGGACGCATTCCAGGGTGTATTGCGCGGGGTACCGACATATCTGGGTGCGAGCAATCCATTGCTCGGGGATGAAACCCCGTGACGGTTCAGCAAGCAACGTCCGAGCGCGCGATCATTCTCGCGCCACTGGGACGTGACAGCCAGATTGCCCTGATGATGCTCAATGAAGCGGGTTACGACGGCGTCATCACCTGCGACCTGATCGGCCTTTGCGCCGAACTGGAGCATGGCGCCGGGTTGTTGCTGATCTCCTCCGAGGCCCTGCTGGGCAGTGATGTGGAACCGTTGTTCGGACTGATCGAGCAACAGCCGGCATGGTCCGACCTGCCCATCGTGCTGATGACCTATCATGGTGGTCCCGAACAAAACCCCGCGTCGCGATTCGGCCCGCAATTGGGCAATGTCACCTTCCTTGAACGCCCTTTTCATCCGGTGACGCTGATCAGTCTGGTGACCACCGCGTTGCGCGGGCGCCGACGACAGTATGAGGCCAGGGATCGGCTGATCGATCTGAGTCAAAGCGAGTTGCGCCTGCAAACCACTCTCGAAACCCTGGAACAGCAGGTCGAGGAACGCACTGCGCAGTTGCGTCACAATGAAGAAGCCCTGCGTCAATCGCAGAAAATGGAAGCGGTCGGCCAGCTCACCGGCGGCATCGCCCACGACTTCAACAACATGCTGACCGGCATCATCGGCAGTCTGGAACTCTTGCGCCGGCGCCTGGCACGCGGACGCACCGAGGATCTGGACAGTCTGATCGACCTCGGCGTGACGTCCGCCAACCGTGCGGCGGGCCTGACTCATCGCTTGCTGGCGTTCTCCCGCCGTCAGTCGCTGGACTCCAAACCCGTGGCGATGAACACGCTGGTGGTGTCCATGGGCGAACTACTGCAGCGCAGCATCAATGAAAGCATTCACCTGGACATGCAGCTCAGCGAGCCATTGTGGGTGGCAGAGGCCGATCCCAATCAACTGGAAAGCGCCCTGCTCAACCTGGTCATCAATGCGCGGGATGCCATGCCCGGCGGTGGAAACCTGGTGGTCAGCACCGCCAATCAGTATCTGGACGGCGATTTCACCGAAGCCCACATCAACCTCGAACCCGGCGACTATGTGGTGCTCAAGGTGGCAGACACCGGCTGCGGGATGCCGCAAAGCACGATCAACCGCGCGTTCGATCCGTTTTTCACCACCAAGCCGATCGGTCAGGGCACGGGCCTTGGCTTGTCGATGATCTACGGTTTCAGCAAACAATCACGCGGGCACGTCGCCATTCAAAGTGAAGTGGGCGAAGGCACTACGGTGAGTCTGTTTCTGCCGCGTTTCAGTGGTGACTTGCCTCAGGACAGCCCCTCGGACGTGCAGCACGCCCTGTTCGCGCAGAACGGCGAAACGGTGCTGATCGTCGAGGATGATCCGGCGGTGCGGGTGCTGGTGAGTACAGTGCTGAGTGACCTGGGTTATGCCTTCGTCGAGGCCGGGGATGCCGACAGCGCGGTACCGATCCTGGATTCCGGGCAGCGTATCGACCTGATGATCAGCGACGTCGGGCTACCCGGCATGAACGGTCGGCAACTGGCGGAAATCGGCCGGCAGTATCGGCCCGATCTCAAGGTGTTGTTCATCACCGGTTATGCCGAACACGCGGCGGTGCGCGGCGGGTTCCTCGATCCTGGCATGCAGATGATCACCAAGCCGTTTACCTTCGACCTGTTGACGGCGAAGGTGCGGGAGATGATCCGGATCTGACGCAGCTCCGCCCCACGTAGGAGCGAGGCTTGCCCGCGAAGGCGTAAATTCTGACACCCCGCGTTATCGTTCTTCGCGGGCAAGCCTCGCTCCCACAGGTTCGGCGGAATGCTTACGACAGCATGTCCTGCATCAACTCCTGCAACACATCCAGATCAAACGGCTTGCCCAGAATCGGCGCCTTGCGGGTGATCGGGCTGTCGGTCTCGCGGATTTCCTGCGGGTAACCGCTGATGAAGATCACCTTGAGTTCCGGTCGCAGTTTCACGGCAGGTTCGGCGATCTGCACCCCGGAGATCCCGCCCGGCAGGCGAAAATCGGTGATCATCATGTCCAGGTGCGGCTTGCTCGCCAGGATTTCGAAGGCTTGCTCGCCGTTTTCGGCCTGCAACACCCGATAGCCCTCGCCCGACAGATAGGCTGACAGCACCATCAGAATCGAGGGGTCATCTTCGACGATCAATACGACGTCTTGTGCATCTTCACTCATGGGAAGCCTTTGTTCGGTCAATAGCTGCTGATACGACCCCGGGGTCGATCAGAGGTTGCGTTTATCCGGCTGTTTTCCTACAGCGGCAGACAAACGCGAAACAAGGCGCCTTCGCCAATCCGGCTCTCGACGGTGATGGAACCGCCATGGGCGGTCACAATCTGTTCTGAAATAAACAATCCCAGGCCCAGCCCGGCAACGGCATGCCTGGCCGTAACGCGCTCGAACTGCTGGAAGATACGCTTCTGGTTTTCCTGATCGATGCCGATCCCCTGATCGCGCACTTCCACCAGCGCCTGATCGCTCTCACTGTACACCTTCACGCTGATCGGGCTCTTGGCGCCGTAACGCAATGCATTGGTCAGCAGGTTGGAAATCACCTGTTCAATGCGAAATTCATCCCAGTTGCCCTGCACCGGATGCTCGGCGTCGAGCGTGACCGAGGATTCGGCGGCATCGATCTGCGGGGCGAAATTCTGTAACAAATTGCGCACCAGCCCCGACAGATCGAAGCGTGTCGGGCGGATCGACAACTTGCCGGTGCGAATGCGCGACACATCCAGCATGTCCTCGATCAGGCGGATCAGGCTTTTGATTTGCCGTTCGTCGCGGTCGACCATCGCGTGCATCTTGTCGAGGGTGAACGCCGCGGCGTTGTCCCGGGCCAGGTGCATTTTTCGCAATTGGGTTTCGAGGATCAGACCGTTGAGCGGCGTACGCACTTCGTGGGCGACGATGGACATGAAGTCATCGCGCATGCGCACGGCCTGCTCCAGTTCCAGCTGGGTGCTCTGCAATTTCGCAAGCAGTGCTTCCTGTTCCCGGCGGCTCTGCTCCAGCGCTTCGACCTGTTGCTTCATGGCCTTGCTCTGGCGGTACAGATCGACGAACACGTTGACCTTGCTCTTGACCGCGTGGATATCCAGCGGCTTGTGCAGGAAGTCGACGGCGCCGCTTTCATAGCCTTTGAACGCATAGTTCAGTTCACGGCCGGCGGCACTGACGAACACAATCGGGATGTTCTTGGTCTTCTCGGTACCGCGCATCAATTCGGCGAGTTCGAAGCCGTTCATGCCGGGCATCTGCACGTCGAGAATGGCCATGGCGAATTCGTGCTGCAGCAGCAGCGACAAGGCTTCGTCGGCGGACAAGGCCTTGTAGACCATGCGGTCTTCACGCTTGATCAGCGCTTCAAGCGCCAACAGGTTTTCCGGCAGATCGTCGACGATCAGCAGTTTGGCTTGGATGTTACTTAGCATGCTATTCGTTCCAGCTCGACAATCAGACGGCCGATGCCGCGTATGGGGAGAATATGGTCAGGCTTGTGGGTATCCAGCGCCGCCTGGGGCATGGTCGCGACCTGGGCTTCGTCCGGGTCCTGCACGATCGTCAGGCCGCCATGATGCTTGATCTGAGCCATTCCGCTCGCGCCATCACGGTTGGCGCCCGTCAATAGAACCGCGGCCAGGGTCGGGCCATAAGCATCGGCAGCTGACTCGAACAAAAAGTCGATGGCTGGCCGCGAATAATGCACGCGGTCTTCCAGGCTCAGGGAAAAGGTGCGATCTCGCTCCACCGACAAGTGATAGCCGGGCATCGCGAAATACAGCGTTCCCGCTTCGATCGGCGTTTTGTCATGGGCTTCCTGGACAGGCATGTTCACGCGCCGGGCAAATACGTCCGCCAGGTGGCTGCGACGCTCGTCGGGCAAGTGCAGCACCACAATGATCGGCAGCACGAAGCCTTCACGCAGAGGGCTGAGGATACTCAGCAATGCCTCCACTCCACCGGCCGAAGCACCGATCACAATAGCCTCCACAGAAGGCAACTCCGCTGCATTGTTCATGATTTGCGGTAAATCCGTTCTTGTTTGACCAGCGGCTCGAACTGGTTGCCGAAGGCCGAAAACTCCGGGGTTTCCTTGCTGCCCAGCACCAGAAAACCACGATGGCACAGGGACTCGTGGAATAATCCGAACGCTCTGTCCTGGAGCTTCTTGTTGAAATAAATCAAAACATTACGGCACGAAATCAACTGGGTTTCTGAAAAGACGCTGTCGGTCGCCAGGCTGTGGTCGGCGAAGGTCACGTTCTCACACAGACTCTTGTCGAAAATCGCATAGCCGTACGCTGCGGTGTAGTAGTCGGCAAACGAACGCTGGCCACCTGCCTGCTGGTAGTTATGAGTGTAGGCACGGACATTCTCCATGGAGAAAATCCCCTGCTTGGCTTTGTCCAGCGAGCGCGGGTTGATGTCGGTGGCGTAGATGATGGTGCGGTCGAGCAAGCCTTCTTCGCGCAGCAGGATCGCCATCGAATAGACCTCTTCACCCGTGCTGCAACCGGCGATCCAGATCTTGATCGAGGGATAGGTCTTGAGCAGCGGCACCACTTCCTGGCGAATGGCCAGGAAGTGCGAAGGATCGCGGAACATCTCGCTGACCGGAATCGTCAGCAATTGCAGCAGCTGCATGAACGCCATTGGATCGTGCAGCACCTTTTCTTGCAGCGCCGAAATGGTCGCGCACTCGAACTGGTTCAACGCGTGATGAACGCGGCGTTTGATCGACGCGTTGGAATAATCGCGAAAGTCGTAGCTGTACTTGAGGTAAATCGCCTCGATCAACAACCGCAATTCGATTTCGCTACTTCGCGCCACTGAATCAATTCGTTCCACTAAATGCGTTCCATCTTCGGTAACCACACGCGAATCAGCGAGAACAGGCGATCCAGGTCGATGGGCTTGGCCAGGTAATCATTGGAGCCGGCCTGCAGGCAGCGCTCCTGATCGTCCTTCATGGCTTTGGCTGTCACCGCAATGATCGGCAGCTTGCGCCAGCGCGGGTCCTGACGGATCAGGCTGGTCGCCTCGAAACCGTCCATCTCCGGCATCATCACGTCCATCAACACCAGATCGATGTCCTCCACTTCATTCAATTTTTCAATCGCTTCACGACCGTTCCGGCCAATGATCACGATTGCACCCTTTTGCTCCAGCGCGCTGGTGAGGGCGAAGATGTTGCGTACATCGTCGTCCACCAGCAGCACCTTGCGACCCTCAAAGACCTTGTCGCGACTGCGCGCGGTCTTGAGCATCGTCTGCCGTTCATGGGACAACCGCGATTCGACTTTGTGCAGAAAGAGTGTGACCTCATCCAGCAAACGCTCCGGCGAGCGCGCGCCCTTGATGATGATCGAGCGCGAATACTTGCGCAGCTCGGCCTCTTCGTCGCGGGTCAGGTTGCGCCCGGTGTAGACGATCACCGGCGGGAACGAACAGATATCCTCGGTAGACATGCGCTTGAGCAGGTCGTTGCCGAGCATGTCCGGCAATTTCAGGTCGATGATCATGCAGTCGAAAATCGTCGTGCGCAGCAGGTCCAGCGCATCCTGCGCCAGGCCAACGGCGGTGATTTCGATGTCTTCGTCACCGATCAACCGGGCAATGCTGTCGCGCTGCAGGTCGTCGTCCTCGACCAGCAGCACGCGCTTGACCTTCTGGGTCAGCTTGGCTTCGAGGCGGGCGAACACGTCCTTGAGCTCTTCGCGGGTGGTCGGCTTGACCGCGTAACCGATCGCGCCCATGTGCATGGCGGCTTCGACGCGGTCTTCGACCGAGATGACGTGCACCGGGATGTGCCGGGTATCCGCATGTTCCTTCAGGCGTTGCAGCACGGTCAGGCCGGAGTGGTCCGGCAGGCGCATGTCCAGCAGGATCGCGTCGGGAATGTATTCCCTGGCCAGGTCGTAGCCTTCGTCGGCACCATGGGCCACCAGGCACTGATAACCCAGTTCATGCGCCAGGTCGTAGAGAATGCGCGCGAAGTTCGGCTCGTCCTCGACCACCAGAATGCAGCGCGTCGTGAACGGTGCATTCGTGCGGTCATCGTTGAAGCGCGGGATCTCGACGTCGGCAATCAGCGGTACAAGTGCAGCGGGCGCTACTTTCGGCGTCATGGCCACCGGTGAAGCTTTCATCGGCTCGTTCGGCGTGTCACCCGGTTCAACGTATTGCTGCGGCAGGACCAGGGTGAACACACTGCCCTGCCCCGGCTCGCTGGTGACGCTGATGGAACCGCCAAGCAAGGCCGCCAGGTCACGGGAAATCGACAGGCCCAGGCCCGTGCCGCCATAACGACGATTGGTGGTGCCATCGGCCTGGCGGAACGCTTCGAAGATACTTTCCTGCTGATCCGCAGCAATGCCGATCCCGGAGTCGCGGACGATGAATGCGATGCCTGCGTTTGGCTGACTGGCCACCGTCAGGCTGACCGAACCTCGCTCGGTGAACTTCACCGCGTTGGACAGCAGATTCTTGATCACCTGCTCCAGACGCTGACGGTCGGTGAAGATCATCATCGGCGCACCGGGTTGCAGATCGACCTGGAAATCCAGCTTCTTGTCCGTGGCCATTGGTTGGAACATCCCGCGCAAACCGTCGACCAGACGGGCGACGCTGGTGTTCTCCGGACGCACCTCGAGCTTGCCGGCTTCGACCTTGGAAATGTCGAGGATGTCGTTGATCAGGTTCAGCAGATCGTTACCGGCCGAATAGATCGACTCGGCGAACTTGACCTGCTCGCCACTGAGGTTTTCCTGCGGGTTTTCCGCCAGCAGCTTGGCCAGGATCAACGAACTGTTCAGCGGTGTGCGCAGTTCGTGGGACATGTTGGCGAGGAATTCGGATTTGTACTTGCTCGAGCGCTGCAACTCTTCGGCGCGCTCTTCGAGCTGCGTCTGGGCCTGATTGAGTTCAGTGTTTTTCAGGTCCATCGCATCGCGCTGGTCCGCGAGGATCTGCGCCTGTTCGGCGAGCTGTTCGTTGGTCTGCTCCAGCTCGACCTGCTGGGTTTCCAGATGCGCCTGGGATTCCTTGAGAATCCGCGACTGCTCTTCCAGCTCTTCGTTGGCGGTCTTGAGTTCTTCCTGCTGCACCTGCAGCTCTTCATTGAGCTGCTGGGTTTCGGCCAGCACTTCCTGCAAACGCTGGCGATAGCGCGCCGCCTCGATCGAGGTACCGATATTGCCGGCGATCAGCTCGAGGAGTTCGATGTCGCGGTCGTCCAACGGACGCAGAAAGCCCAGTTCGATGACACCGTTGACCCGATCGTCATCGCTGGTCGGCACGACCACCACGCTCTGCGGCAGGCCTTCACCGAGACCGGAGGTGACTTTGAAGTAGTCGTTCGGAACGTGGTCGAGTCGGATCAGGCGCGCCTGTTGCGCCACTTGGCCAACAATCCCTTCATCGCTGTAAATCTGCTGATCGCGTTCTTCCTGCTCACGGGAAAAACCGTAGGACGCCACCCGCTTGAGTCCGCCGTGTTCTTCACGCACATAAATAGCCGCGACGGCCGTGCCCAGGTATTGCGCGCAAAACTGCAGAATATTGCGGCCCAGCATATTAAGAGACAATTGCCCCAGCACTTGCTCGGCCAGCTCGGTCTGACCGTTACGCAGCCAGGCTTGCTGTTCCAGGCGCAGGGCACTGGCCTGTTGCGCGGCCAGCGTGCCGCTGTAACTTTGCGACAGGTTGAGCAAATCCCGTCGGCCAATGTAAGCCAGCATGGCGCTGATACCGATGATGAACAACAGATAAAGGCTGATGCTCCAGATCGTCGTGCGGCGCACTTCTTCGTTGCGCGTGGTGCGCAACTGCTGCTCCATGTCGATCACGTCTTCGAATTGCTTGCGGATCTCATCGGTCAGGCGTTTGCCGCGCCCGGCCTGAACGGCGCTGCGGTAATCACCACCCGCGTGTTGCAAGTCGATCATGCTCTGCGCGTAGGTGGCCCACTCATCCTGCAAGGCCTGCAGCCTTTGCAGTCGATCCGTTTGCACCGGGTTATCCGCGGTGAGTTCGAGCAACGTCTTCACCGCCACCGCGACTCTCGGTCGGGCGGTTTCGTAGGGTTCGAGGAATTTGTCGTCACCCGTGAGCAGGAAGCCACGCATGCCGGTTTCCAGATCAACGGTCAGCTTCACCGCTTCATTGGCGTTATTGATCACCCGGTCGGTGTGCTCGACCCACTGGATCACCGACAGCAAATAGGTGATCAGCGAAACAAAGAACACCGCGCTGAGCACGCCGACGCCCAACGGCAGGCCGATGTTGCGGCTCAGGAGTTTACGGAATCGTTGCTCATCAACCGAAGACGCGGTGGTCATGGGGAGGCCTTGTCGAACTGTTGAAAACCAAGGAGTTTGCCCCAAATCAGCCGATTTAATCCATTTTTCTGACGTGTTTTCGCGCAAAATCCTACATTCAGCTGCTCCAGCGCAAGCAAGCGGTTATCCTCGCCGGCCTGTGTGCGGCTATTCTTTTTTATGGCGTGGCCGGGAACTTGTCGGGTTCCGTCATTTACTCATGCTAGAGCCCGGCGTTTTTGATCGACCGGCCACCGCGAATTCAACTTTTGAGAGCCCCATTATGTCCGCCGATAAATCCATCATCCTGGTCGTTGAAGACGACGACATCGTGCGCATGCTGATCGTCGATGTCCTCGAGGAGTTGGAATTCAAGGTGCTGGAAGCTGACGGGTGCGAACAGGCACTGGAGTTTCTCAACGATGAAGACCAGTACATCGACCTGATGATGACCGACGTCGGGTTGCCGGTGATGGATGGTCGTGAACTGGCCACCCAGGCACGCATGGTTCGTCCCGAGTTGCCGATCCTGTTCGCCAGCGGATATGCCGAAAGCATTGACGTGCCTGAAGGGATGCATGTGATCGGCAAGCCGTTCTCGATTGATCAGTTGCGGGACAAGGTGAAAAGCATTCTCGCGTAACGCCCGGTCTTCGCTGGAGCGGGCTCAGGAAATGCCCTCGGCTGTGGTTTAATTGCACCCCGCTTTTATCCCCTGCCCCGCTTCAAGGAAATCTCCCCGCATGAATCAACCCCGCGCAACCAAAGTCCTGGTCATCGGTTACGTCTGGCCCGAGCCTCGGTCTTCAGCCGCCGGTGGGTATGTGATGCAACTGCTCGGGACTTTCCTGCAACAAGGCTGGGACGTGACATTCAGCAGCCCGGCCGGAGCTGGCGAACATCAGGAAGACCTGACGGTGCTGGGTATCCGTGAAGTGCCGATCGAGCTGAACAACAGCAGCTTCGACACATTCGTCAGCGAGCTGGCACCGGATATCGTGCTGTTCGAACAATTCATGATGGAAGAACAATTCGGCTGGCGCGTCGAAAAGCACTGCCCCGATGCCTTGCGCGTGCTGGGCACCCAGGACTTGCAAAGCCTGCGGCATGCCCGGCATCAACGGCTCAAGGATCGCCTGAAGGCCAGTGACGATGCCAATGACTTCAGCGATCTGTTCGCGCCGGCCTTGCGTGAAGAATTCGAACTGATGGCCGACACCGACCTGGCCAAACGCGAGATCGCGGCGCTGTATCGCTGTGATTTGAACCTGATGATTTCCGAAGTGGAAATCGAACTCCTGGTCGAACAGTTCAACGTTCCGCGCAACCTGTTGCATTGGTGCCCTTTGATGGTCGATCGACCTGACAGCACGCCTGTACCGTTTGAAGATCGATCGCACTTTATCCATATCGGCAACTTCCGCCATGCGCCCAACTGGGATGCGGTGCTCTGGCTGAAAACCACGATCTGGCCGTTGATTCGCGAGCAGTTACCCACGGCTCAATTGCACATCTACGGGGCCTATACGCCGCCAAAAGCAACGGCCTTGCACAATGCGGCCCAGGGTTTCCATGTGATGAACTGGGCGGAAGATGCGTTGCAAGTGATGTCGGCGGCGCGGGTGTGTCTGGCACCGTTGCGTTTCGGTGCGGGGATCAAAGGCAAGATCGTCGATGCGATGATCTGCGGTACGCCGAACGTCACCACCCCTGTCGGCGCTGAAGCCATGCACGGCGAGAGCCCCTGGCCTGGCGCGGTGACCCGCACGGCGCGCGAGTTCGCCGATTGCGCCGTGCAACTTTATAAAGACCAGGCGCAATGGACTCACGCTCAGGCTGTCGGTCTGGCGTTACTGGCCGATCGTTATCAACTGCAAACACACGGCCCGGCCTTGATTGCAAAACTCGAGTATTGCCGACGGCACCTGGCGTCACTAAGAAGGGACAACTTTACCGGCAGCATGTTGCGCCATCACCAGCACAAGAGCACTCAATACATGTCGCAATGGATTGAATCGAAAAACCGCTTTAAGGAACACAACTAATCGTTAAACTCGCTCCAACTAACGATTTATTAACGGTGCAAGGACGCACAATGAAGCACGCTCTCAACAACCCATATATCACCAGAAACTTTAACCCCAATAACTGGATGTCCGACATCCCCATCATTGATTCGCTATCGCTCGCAGAGTTGGTATTACCCGGCGCGCATAATGCCGGCGTCGACAAGAAAGCTTCTTATACGGCGCTGGGCATCAGTCACTGGGCCGCCTGCCAGAACAACTCCTTTTATTACCAGCTGACCCACGGCGCACGGGCGCTCGATTTAAGGCTGGAGTATGCGGTTGGCGGCGATGGCGTCGGTACTTTCTGGTTTCAGCATAACGGTTTCCGTTCCTCCAGGTCGCTGGAAAGCCTGATCATGAGCGTCATCCGGTTTCTGGATGAAAATCCCGACGAGTTCATCATCCTGGATTTTCACCAGTTGAATCCGGGCAACCAGCGCTTTGACTATAAAGAGTTCAACAGGCTGCTGCTGACGCATCTCGGTAACCGGCTGATTCCTTCCACACACGTATTCCTGACCCTCGGTCAATTGAAACAGGCCAGCCATGCCCGGCGAGTGATGGTGGCCGCCGAGAATCACACGGAGCTCGATTCGACCTACTTCTGTGAATACATCGAGCACGAGTGGAGCGGCATCGGGACCGCCAGTGTCAGCGAACTGAACGTTCATATCACCAAGGTCATGAAGTTCCCGCCTGGCGGGTCCTTGCCGTGGTCGCTCTCCGCGACCAGTTACAATGTCGCCGAGGGGCCGGTAAATATTCGCGAACATCTAGATCGATGGTTCGATCCTGCACTCAGTGACTGGGTTCTGAACAGCAACATCATCAACGCTGACTTTTTTGAAACGTCGAATCTGGTTCGTCATTGCCGCACTGCCAATCTGATCAAAGCCAACAATCATTAATTTGTGCGAATGTTTCCGGCACTGGCAATGCCGAAACGACCGTCTATGCTCGGTTTTTATAATGATGCACTTCGTACCACGGACGGCACGAAGCAATTACAGGAGTAAACATGACACGTTCTACACAAGCAACTTTCGACAAACAAAGATGGATGGCTAATTCCCTCGACATCGACCGAATAAAACTGACAGATATTGTCTGGCCCGGTACACATAACAGCGGCATGGACAAAAAAGCGCCCAACTATGAGGTAGTGATCGGCAACTGGACCACCTGTCAAAACGATTCGTTTGCCTGGCAGTTGGAAAACGGCGCGCGGGCATTTGATATCCGCCTCGGCTATACCGCGGGATACGACCAATCCATTTTCTATTTCCACCATAATGGCTACCAGTCCCATCGCGTCATCGATGAGTTGATCGATGCCGTGTCGGCCTTCCTTGATCGAAACCCGGACGAGTTCATCGTTTTCGATTTTCACCAGCTTGGGGATGGTCAGAAGCCTTTCGACGCAAAAAAACTCAATGACCTGCTGGTGAGGCGCCTCGGCCACCGGATCATTCCACCCTCCGATGCCACGAAAACGGTGGGCGAGCTCAAAAGAGTCAGTTCACGCCGCAGATTGGTACTCGCGGCGCAGGTCGTGCAAGGACTGGACGATGATTACTTCTGGCCACGCATCCCCCACAAATGGAGCGGCGAAGCCTTCACTGATGCAACGGAGCTGGAACGGCACATTTCCAGCACGCTGAAACACGCGCCTTTCTCGACCTTTCTCTGGTCGTTGTCCGCCACCAGCTACGGGTTTCTGGGCGGCCCGCAGGACATCAAAAGCCAGATCAACGACTGGTTCAATCCAACTCGCGACTGGGTGACGCGTTGCAGCATCATCAGTACCGACTTTTTCGATGAGTCAGACATCGTGCGTTACTGCTGGAGCGCCACGAGCATGAAAGCGGTTTATGGCAGCGCGTTGCACCGACCCATCGGCGCCTAACACGTTCAATATGCCCCGGGCTGGCATTGCCGGCCCGGAAAGAGGCATGATCAGGGCGCAATAACAAAAAAAGCGCCCTGATATGACCCGGACTGCCAGAGTCACCGATCCTTCCTACGAACTGATGGACGACCATAACGGGTTGTCGATCATCTATCGCCAGCACGGTTTCCCGTGCCCCTTGGTACGCTGGCATTTCCACAAGGAATACGAACTGCACCTGATCGTCGCCAGCTCCGGCAAGGTGTTCATTGGCGACTACATTGGCAACTTCTATCCGGAAACCCTGTTCCTGACCGGCCCCAACCTGCCCCATAACTGGATCAGCCAGGTGGCCGAGGACGAAGTGGTGCCCAAGCGCGACATGCTGGTCAATTTCACCGATGAGTTGTTCGAAAGTGGCCATCAGGTATTCGCCGAACTCAAGACCCTCGCCCCCTTGCTGGAGCGTGCGCAGTACGGCATCGAGTTCCGCTGCAAACGCACCATTCGCCAGGCCATGACCTTGATGCAGCGCATTGCCGACACTAAGGGCGTGACCCGGCTCGGGCACTTTTTCATTCTGCTTGAGCTGCTCGCCGCCTCCGACGACTACCAATTGCTGTCCGGTGCCACGACGCCGCAACTGGCGGACGAACACAACATCGATCGCACCAACCGGGCGGTGGATTACATCTTTGCCCACTACGCCCGTGAACTGCCGCTGGAGGAAGTCGCCGAGCACCTGGGCATGAAGCCGACGTACTTCAGCCGTGTGTTCAAGCAAGCCACCGGGCGCTGCTTCATCGAGTTCGTCAACCGGCTGCGCATCAGCAAGTCCTGCGAACTGCTGGCCGATGGCGATAAACCGGTGACCGATGTGTGTTTCGAGTCCGGCTTCAACAATATTTCCAATTTCAACCGGCGTTTTCAGCAATTGAAAGGCATGACCCCTTCGCATTACCGGCGGCTGGCGGTGCAGCGGTTGACTGAACAAAACCTAGGGTAAACACGATCAAAATGTGGGAGCGGGCTTGCTCGCGAAGGCGGCGTGTCAGTTTGCAAAAATGGCGTCTGACACGCCGCCTTCGCGAGCAAGCCCGCTCCCACAGGGTTCGTGTTGCGACTTAAACCTGTACGTATCCGATAGCGCCTTAACGCTGAAAAGCCCTTCCCTTCGTTCACCGTTCCAAACACCAGTGCAAAATAGTATCGATTCAAGTGCGATGGATGATTTGTCTCATCTTCAATTGAAGGCTGTAATCAGTGCACATTCTTCCCCCACGGGAAGACACAAAAACAATAACTGTCCTTCTGTCCCCGCCGGGTGCAGAAAAGGAGTGCACGATGCAACCTTCGGTAAAAGCTCTGCTTGCCCTCACCTGCATGACCCTCAGCAGCGTCAGTCTCGGCGCTCAGACCCTGACCATCGCCACCGTCAACAACAGCGACATGATCCGCATGCAAAAGCTTTCGAAAACCTTCGAAGCCGAGCACCCGGACATCAAGCTCAATTGGGTGGTGCTCGAAGAAAACGTCCTGCGCCAACGCCTGACCACTGACATCGCCACCCAGGGCGGACAGTTCGATGTGTTGACCATCGGCATGTACGAAGCTGCACTCTGGGGCGGCAAGGGCTGGCTCGAGCCGATGAAGGATTTGCCTGCGTCTTATGCGCTCGATGACGTGTTCCCGTCGGTGCGCGAAGGCCTGTCGGTCAAGGGCTCGCTGTACGCCCTGCCGTTCTACGCCGAAAGCTCCATCACCTACTACCGCACCGACCTGTTCAAGGAAGCCGGGCTGACCATGCCCGAGCGCCCGACCTGGGAACAGATCGGCGAGTTCGCCAGCAAACTCACCAACAAAGACAAGGAACAGTACGGCATCTGCCTGCGCGGCAAGGCCGGCTGGGGCGAGAACATGGCGCTGATCACCACGGTCGCCAACGCCTATGGTGCACGCTGGTTCGATGAGAAGTGGCAGCCGGAATTCACCGGTCCCGAGTGGAAAAACGCGCTGAACTTCTACGTCGACACCATGAAGAAATCCGGTCCGCCGGGTGCGTCGAGCAACGGTTTCAACGAAAACCTGGCGCTGTTCAACAGCGGCAAATGCGCGATCTGGGTCGATGCCAGCGTCGCCGGTTCGTTCGTCACCGACAAGACCCAGAGCAAGGTCAGCGAGCACGTCGGTTTCACCTACGCGCCGCATCAGACCACCGACAAAGGCTCGGCCTGGCTCTATTCCTGGGCGCTGGCCATTCCCACCAGTTCCAAGGCCAAGGAGGCGGCGAAAACCTTCAGCGCCTGGGCGACGTCCAAGGAGTACGGCGCGCTGGTCGCAGAAAAGGACGGCATCGCCAACGTGCCGCCAGGCACTCGGGCTTCGACCTACAGCGATGCCTACATGAGCGCTGCACCGTTCGCCAAGGTGACTCTGGAATCGCTGAAAGCGGCGGACCCGAGCAAACCGACGCTCAAACCCGTGCCTTACATCGGCATTCAGCTGGTGACCATTCCCGAGTTCCAGGGCATTGGGACTCAGGTTGGCAAGTCGTTCTCGGCGGCGCTGATCGGTCAGACCACGGTCGATCAGGCCTTGGCTGCCGCCCAGCAAACCACCGAACGTGAGATGAAGCGCGCGGGTTATCCAAAGTAACCCTTGCCTTCCCGCTCTCGCCTTATGTGGGAGCGGGCTTGCTCGCGAAGGGGCCGGCAGCCTCAACATCAATGTTGACTGATACATTGCTTTCGCGAGCAAGCCCGCTCCCACATGGGATCTTCTCAGGTCTGTATGACTCGGTTCTGATCGCCATGAATATTTCAACTGCCAAAGCTCACATGGACATTCCCCAACCGGTGCGTAAAAGCCGGCTGGCCAATCCCGGCTGGTTTCTGGTCAGCCCCTCGGTGGCGCTGTTGCTGCTGTGGATGATCGTGCCGCTGGGCATGACGCTGTACTTCTCGATGATCCGCTACAACCTGCTCAACCCCGGTGAAAACGAGTTCGTCGGCCTGGAGAACTTCACCTATTTCCTGACCGACTCCGGGTTCATGCCGGGCGCCACCAACACCTTGTTGCTGGTGGGCAGCGTGTTGCTGATCAGCGTGGTGTTCGGGGTGTTGATCAGTGCGCTGCTGGAGGCCAGTGAGTTTCTCGGTCGCGGCATCGTGCGGGTGATGTTGATCTCGCCGTTCTTCATCATGCCCACCGTCGGTGCGCTGATCTGGAAGAACCTGATTTTCCACCCGGTGTCGGGGATTCTCGCCTACGTCTGGAAACTCTTCGGCGCGCAACCGGTGGACTGGCTGGCCCACTACCCGCTGCTGTCGATCATCATCATTGTCTCGTGGCAATGGCTGCCGTTCGCGATCCTGATCCTGATGACCGCCATGCAGTCCCTCGACCAGGAACAGAAAGAGGCCGCGCGCCTCGACGGTGCCGGGCCAATCGCGATTTTCTGGCACCTGACCCTGCCGCACCTGGCGCGTCCCATCGCCGTGGTGGTGATGATCGAAACCATCTTTCTGCTCTCGGTATTCGCCGAAATCTTCACCACCACCAACGGTGGCCCCGGCTACGCCTCGACCAACCTCGCCTACCTGATCTACAACCAGGCGCTGGTGCAGTTCGACGTCGGCATGGCGTCCGCCGGCGGTTTGATTGCGGTGGTGATCGCCAACATCGCGGCCATCGTGCTGGTGCGGATGATCGGCAAAAACCTGACAGACAAAGCCTGAGGCCTGCGCCATGACCCTTCAACAATCCCGTCGTCTGCAAAGCCTGCTGCTGGGCACGCTGGCCTGGGCCATCGCGATCCTGATCTTCTTCCCGATCTTCTGGATGGTGCTGACCAGTTTCAAAACCGAAATCGACGCGTTCGCCACGCCGCCGCAGTTCATCTTCACGCCGACGCTGGAGAACTACCTGCACATCAACGAGCGCAGCGATTACTTCAGTTTCGCCTGGAACTCGGTGGTGATTTCGTTCAGCGCCACGGCCCTGTGCCTGCTGATCGCGGTGCCGGCAGCCTACTCGATGGCGTTCTACGAAACCCAGCGCACCAAAGGCACGCTGCTGTGGATGCTCTCCACCAAGATGCTGCCGCCGGTGGGCGTGCTGATGCCGATCTACCTGCTGGCCAAGAGCTTTGGCCTGCTCGACACGCGGATCGCGCTGATCGTGATCTACACGCTGATCAACCTGCCGATCGTGGTCTGGATGATTTACACCTACTTCAAGGACATCCCCAAAGACATCCTCGAAGCCGCACGCCTCGACGGCGCCACGTTGTGGCAGGAAATGGTCCGGGTGCTGCTGCCGATCGCCAAGGGCGGGCTGGCGTCGACGGTGTTGCTGTCGTTGATCCTGTGCTGGAACGAGGCGTTCTGGTCGTTGAACCTGACCTCGTCGAAAGCCGCGCCACTGACCGCGCTGATTGCTTCGTACTCAAGTCCCGAAGGTCTGTTCTGGGCCAAGTTGTCGGCGGTGTCCACGCTGGCCTGCGCGCCGATCCTGATCTTCGGCTGGATCAGCCAGAAACAACTGGTCCGCGGCCTGTCGTTTGGTGCCGTGAAATGAGGATCGCCCACCCAACGCGAATCACCGTAACGTCCGCCGGACACGATCTTTGTAGGAGCCAGGTTTGCCGGCGAAGGCGCCCTTGAGATCGCCTTCGCCGGCAAGCCTGGCTCCTACACAAAAAGCCCGTCCGACGTAAACGAATAACATCAAGCGGAGGCCCATCACCATGGCCAACCTGAAAATCAAGAATCTGCAAAAAGGCTTCGAAGGCTTTTCCATCATCAAGGGCATCGACCTGGAAGTGAACGACAAGGAATTCGTGGTCTTCGTCGGCCCGTCGGGCTGCGGTAAATCCACACTGCTGCGGCTGATCGCCGGCCTGGAAGAAGTCAGCGACGGCACCATCGAACTCGATGGCCGTGACATCACCGAAGTCAGCCCGGCCAAGCGCGACCTGGCGATGGTGTTCCAGACCTATGCTCTGTACCCGCACATGAGCGTGCGCAAAAACATGTCGTTCGCCCTCGATCTGGCCGGCGTACCCAAAGCCGAAGTCGAGAAAAAAGTCGGCGAAGCGGCACGCATCCTCGAACTCGGGCCGATGCTGGAGCGCAAACCGAAACAACTGTCGGGCGGCCAGCGTCAACGCGTCGCCATCGGCCGCGCCATCGTGCGCAACCCGAAAATCTTCCTGTTCGACGAACCGCTGTCGAACCTTGACGCCGCCCTGCGCGTTCAGATGCGCCTGGAACTGCTGCGCCTGCACAAGGAGCTGCAAGCGACGATGATCTACGTGACCCACGACCAGGTGGAAGCCATGACCATGGCCGACAAAGTCGTCGTGCTCAATGGCGGCAAGATCGAGCAGGTCGGCTCGCCGCTGGACCTCTATCACCAACCGGCCAACCTGTTCGTCGCCGGCTTTCTCGGCACGCCGAAAATGGGGTTCCTCAAGGGCAAGGTTACCCGTGTCGACAGCCAAAGCTGCGAAGTGGCGCTCGATGCCGGCACCCGCATCACCTTGCCGTTGACCGGCGCAAACCTGAGCGTCGGCGGCGCAGTGACCCTGGGCATTCGCCCGGAACATCTGGAACTGGCGCAAACCGGCGACTGCACCTTGCAAGTCACCGCCGACGTCAGCGAACGCCTGGGCAGCGACACCTTCTGCCACGTGCTGACCTCGTCCGGTGAAGCGCTGACCATGCGCGTTCGCGGCGACCTGGCCAGCCGTTATGGCGAAACCCTGAGCCTGCATCTGGACGCCGAACACTGCCATTTATTCGATGCCGACGGCGTGGCGCTGACCCGCCCGTTGCGCGCTGCGGCCTGATTTCAGAGAGCCTGTGATGAAACTGAATAAACACAACCTGCACCACCTCGCTCCCGAGGTGGTCCTGCCCGCCTACGCCCTGAGCGACACCCGCCAAGGCATCGCGCACATCGGCGTCGGTGGTTTCCACCGCGCCCATCAGGCGTATTACACCGACGCCTTGATGAATATGGGCGAAGGCCTGGACTGGGCGATTTGCGGCGTCGGCCTGCGCGCCGAAGACCGTCGTGCCCGGGACGATCTGAAGGAACAGGATTACCTGTTCACCCTGTTCGAGCTGGGCGACACCGACGACACCGAAGTCCGGGTCATCGGCGCGATCCGCGACATGCTGCTGGCCGAGGACGGCGCGCAAGCGTTGATCGACAAACTCGCCAGCCCGGAGATTCGCATCGTCTCGCTGACCATCACCGAAGGCGGCTACTGCATCGACGACAGCAACGGCGAGTTCATGGCGCACCTGCCGCAGATCCAGCACGACCTGGCGCACCCGGATTCGCCGAGAACCGTGTTCGGCTTCCTCTGCGCCGCCTTGGCCAAACGCCGCGCCGCCGGCACCCCGGCATTCACCTTGATGTCCTGCGATAACCTGCCGCACAACGGCGCCGTGACTCGCAAAGCGCTGTTGGCCTTCGCCGCGTTGCGCGATGCGGACTTGCGCGACTGGATCGCCGGGAACGTGAGCTTTCCGAATGCCATGGTCGACCGCATCACGCCGATGACCAGCACCGAACACAAGCTGCAACTGCACGACAAACATGCCGTCGACGATGCCTGGCCGGTGGTCTGTGAACCGTTTGTGCAGTGGGTGCTGGAAGACAAGTTCGTCAACGGTCGCCCGGCCTGGGAAAAGGTCGGCGTGCAATTCACCGACGACGTGACGCCGTACGAAGAAATGAAGATCAAACTGCTCAATGGCAGTCATCTGGCACTGACGTATCTCGGGTTCCTGAAGGGATATCGCTTCGTTCACGAGACCATGAACGATCCACTGTTCGTGCGCTACATGCGCGCCTACATGGACCTGGACGTGACACCGCAACTGTCGTCCGTTCCCGGGATCGACCTGGCCGAGTACAAGAACACGCTGGTGGAGCGTTTCTCCAATCAGGCGATTGCCGATCAGCTGGAGCGTGTGTGTTCGGACGGTTCATCGAAGTTTCCGAAGTTCACCGTGCCAACGATCAATCGGTTGATTGCCGATCGTCAGGAGACCAAACGCGCGGCGCTGGTGGTGGCGGCCTGGGCGCTGTATTTGAAGGGGGTGGATGAGAATGGCGAGACCTACTCGATTCCCGATCCGCGCGCCGCGTTTTGCCAGGCGCTGGTGGCCGATGATGCGTTGATCACCCAGCGGTTGCTGGGGGTCGAGGAGATTTTTGGCACAGCGATTCCGCGTTCGCCGGAATTTGTGGCGGCGTTTGAGTGGTGCTGCAACAGTTTGCGGGATGTGGGTGTGACGCGGACGTTGGAGCGGTTGCTGGCTTAAGGACGGTGGTAGAACTACTGCCGTCATCGCGGGCAAGCCTCGCCCCTACAGGGATGTCGCAAGCCTTCTGATCGACATCAACTCCGTAGGAGCGAGGCTTGCCCGCGAACGGCTTCACCCGAGATCTACCTGACACCCCAAGGACCACTCATGGCAAACCCACAATTATTCCTCGGCATCGACTGCGGCACCCAAGGCACAAAGGCCATCGTCCTCGATGCGGCCAGCGGTCAGGTCCTCGGCCAGGGCGCCGCCGCGCACACGTTGATCAGCGGCGCCAACGGCCGCCGCGAGCAAGACACATCGCAATGGCTTGAAGCGTTCACTTCGGCGACTCGCCGTGCCTTGATCGCGGCCAACGTCGACGGCCAACAGATCCTCGGCATCGGCGTCTCCGGCCAGCAACACGGCCTGGTCCTGCTCGATGATCAAAGCCAGGTGCTGCGCCCCGCGAAGCTCTGGTGCGACACCGAAACCACGGCGGAAAACGACCGCCTGCTCGCCCATCTCGGAGGTGAAAAAGGTTCGCTGGAGCGTCTCGGCGTGGTCATCGCACCAGGCTATACGGTGTCAAAGTTGCTCTGGACCAAAGAACAGCACCCGGAGGTTTTTTCCCGGATCGCACGCATTCTGTTGCCCCACGACTACCTCAACCACTGGCTCACCGGCCGCAGTTGCAGCGAGTACGGCGACGCCTCGGGCACCGGTTATTTCAATGTGCGCACCCGCCAGTGGGATTTGCAGCTATTGCGCGACATCGACCCCAGCGGGCGCTTGCAAGCCGCGCTGCCGGAGCTGATCGATGCCCACCAAGCGGTCGGCACGATCCTGCCAGGCATCGCCGAGCACCTGGGCATCAACCCCAAGGCGCTGGTGTCCAGCGGTGGCGGCGACAACATGATGGGCGCCATCGGCACCGGCAACATCCGGCCCGGCGCGATCACCATGAGCCTCGGTTCCTCGGGCACGGTTTACGCCTACGCCGAGCAACCGAACGTCAGCCCGGACGCCTCGGTCGCGACGTTCTGCGCCTCCAGCGGTGGCTGGTTGCCGTTGATTTGCACCATGAACCTGACCAACGCCACCGGGGTGATTCGCGATTTGTTCGAGCTGGATATCGAACGGTTCAACGACCTCGTCGCGCAAGCCCCGATCGGTGCCGAAGGCGTATGCATGCTGCCGTTCCTCAACGGCGAACGCGTCCCCGCCCTGCCCCACGCCACCGGCAGCCTGCTGGGCTTGACCATGACTAACCTGACGCAAGCCAACCTGTGCCGCGCCGTGGTCGAAGGCACGACCTTCGGTTTGCGTTACGGACTGGACCTGCTGCGCCAGAATGGCTTACAAAGCCTGCGCATCTGTCTGATTGGCGGCGGCTCGAAAAGCCCGGTGTGGCGGCAGATCGTCGCCGACATCATGAACACCCCGGTGATCTGCACCGAACAAAGCGAAGCCGCCGCCCTCGGTGCGGCGATTCAGGCCGCGTGGTGCAAGTCCTGGGCAAACGGCCACGAAGACAGCCTGGCGGACCTGTGCGAGCGTTGCGTGAAGCTCGACCTCGCCAGTGAAACCTTGCCGATCGCGGCAAACGTGGCGGCCTGTCAGCAGGCCTATGAACGCTATCAACAGCATGTCGCAACCCTTTAAAGAGTGAGCAACTATGTACTTGGTGTGTGGCGAAGCGCTGTTCGATTTCTTCAGTGAAGACGACGCCAGCGGCCTGGCTTCAAAAGTGAATTTCAAGGCGATTGCCGGTGGCTCACCGTTCAATGTCGCGGTCGGTTTACGCCGCCTGGGCGTAGATGCCGCGCTGTTTGCCGGGCTGTCGACCGACTACCTTGGCCGACGTTTGCAGCAAGTGCTGCAGGATGAAGGCGTGCGTCCGGATTACCTGGTGGACTTCGCCGCACCGACCACGCTGGCGATGGTCGCGGTCGGCGCCAACGGCTCGCCGCATTACAGCTTCCGTGGCGAAGGCTGCGCGGACCGGCAGTTGAAACCGGAACATCTGCCGCCACTCGGCGCGGAAGTGCGCGGCTTGCACATCGGCTCGTTCTCGCTGGTGGTACAGCCAATCGCCGACACGTTGCTGGCCTTGGTGCAACGGGAAAGCGGCAAACGCCTGATCAGCCTTGATCCCAACGTGCGGCTCAATCCTGAACCGAACATCGAACTCTGGCGTTCGCGGGTGGCCACGTTGGTCGAGCTGGCCGACCTGATCAAAGTCAGCGACGAGGACTTGAGCCTGTTGTATCCCGAGCAGGATCCGCAGCGCGTGATTGAAGGCTGGTTGCAGCATCGCTGTCAGTTGGTGTTTTTGACCCGTGGTGGCGAGGGTGCGACGGTGTTCAGCCGTGCTCATGGTTCGTGGTCGGTGCCGGCCTGTTCGGTGAAGATTGCCGACACCGTGGGGGCTGGCGATACCTTTCAGGCGGCGCTGATTACCTGGCTGACCGAGCAGCAGCTGGATTCGGTGGAAGGCGTGCAATCGCTGGCCCGCGAGCAGATCGACGGGATGTTGAGGTTTGCGGTGCAGGCAGCGGCGCTGACGTGCAGCAAGACCGGGCCGGATTTGCCGTATCGGCAGCAGTTGGATCTTCGCTGAAACTGATGGCCTCTTCGCGAGCAAGCCCGCTCCCACATTTGATCTCAGCGACCACGGATTTCGTGTTCGCCGACATCAAATGAGGGAGCGGGCTTGCTCGCGAAAGCGCTCTAATTCACACCGCCAGTCTCAATGAAACCGCGCCATTAAGGGTTTCCCCGATACCGCCCTGCCTCACCGCCTACGGCATTTGCGCCTTGAACCAGCAGGTTTAATCCTGCACCATCCGCATCTGCTTATCCAAAGGACGGAACTCAAGGCATGCTGGACGCAAACGCAACCCATATTTCCCTCACGCTGGAAGGCGTTTCCGTTGACCTTCAGGTACTCAGTTTCGTCGGTCGCGAAGCCCTCAATCAGCCCTTCTGTTTTGACATCGAACTGGTCAGCACCCGCCCCGATCTGAAACTCGAAGAGTTGCTGCACAAGCGTGGCAGCCTGACGTTCGGCGCCACTGGCGAAGGCATCATTCACGGGCTGGTCTATCGCATCGAGCAAGGCGACTCCGGCAAAAGCCTGACCCGATACAGCATCAGCCTGGTGCCGCAACTGGCGTATCTGCGGCATAACCATGACCAGCAGATCTTCCAGCATTTGACGGTGCCGAAGATCATCGCTCAGGTGCTCGAGGCCCGCGGCATCCTCGCCGACGCCTACAGCTTTCAGCTCGGCGCAATTTACCCGGAGCGCGTCTACTGCGTGCAGTACGACGAATCCGACCTGCATTTCATCCAGCGCCTGTGCGAGGAAGAAGGCATTCACTTCCATTTCCAGCACAGCAGCAGCGGCCACAAACTGGTGTTCGGCGACGACCAGACGGTATTCCGCAAACTGGCGCCCGTGGCCTATCAGCAAGACTCAGGCATGGCCGCAGAGAAACCGGTGATCAAGCGCTTCAACCTGCGCCTGGAAACCCGCACCACCCGCGTCAGCTGCCGCGACTACGATTTCGAAAAACCACGCATCCTCCCGGAAGGCACCGCTTCCAGTGCATTCGCTCCGGACCTGGAAGACTACGACTACCCAGGCCGCTTCACCGACCGTGCCCGCGGCAAGCAATTGGCAACCCGCGCGCTTGAGCGCCACCGTAGCGACTACAAACTCGC
The DNA here is from genome assembly GCF_024169315.1 of Pseudomonas migulae. NCBI lineage: Bacteria > Pseudomonadati > Pseudomonadota > Gammaproteobacteria > Pseudomonadales > Pseudomonadaceae > Pseudomonas > Pseudomonas migulae. The sequence goes on from NZ_JALJWR010000001.1 coordinate 838,413, forward strand.
GGAAGGCAAAGGCGATCAACCGACACTGCTCAGCGGCCACTTCATGGCCCTGAGCGAACACCCGCGCGCCGAATGGAACGACCTCTGGCTGCTGCTGGAAGTGGTCCACGAAGGCAAGCAACCGCAAGTGCTCGGCGAAAACGTCACCAGCGACGTCACCCAGAACAAAGACGATTTCCATCAGGGCTACCGCAACCGCTTCCTCGCCACGCCGTGGGACGCGCACTACCGCCCTGCCCTCGAGCACCCGAAACCGCAAGTTCTCGGCGGCCAGACCGCCATCGTCACCGGCCCGCCGGGTGAAGAAATCCATTGCGACGAGTACGGCCGCGTCAAAGTGCAATTCCACTGGGACCGCGACGGCCAGGCCGACGACAAGACCAGTTGCTGGCTGCGCGTCGCCACCGGCTGGGCCGGCAGCGCCTACGGCGGCATTGCCATCCCGCGCGTCGGCATGGAAGTGCTCGTCACCTTCCTCGAAGGCGACCCCGACCAACCGCTGATCACCGGTTGCCTGTACCACAAGGAAAATGTCGTCCCCTACGACCTGCCGGCCAACAAGACCCGCAGCACCTTCAAAACCCTCAGCTCGCCGGGCGGCAAGGGTTACAACGAATTTCGCATCGAAGACAAAAAAGGCGCGGAACAGATCTACCTGCACGCCCAGCGCGATTGGGACGAAAACATCGAGCACGACCAGAAAATCCGCATCGGCAACGAACGGCATGACACGGTTGAGGCGAAGGTTTTCAGCGAGTTCAAGGTGGAAGAGCACCGGATTACGCACCTGGATCGCAAGACCGAAGCGCGGGCGGATGATCACCTCACGGTGGGCGTGACTCAGCACGTCAAAGTCGGGACGGCGCAGTTTGTTGAAGCTGGTGAGGAGATTCACTACCACGCGGGTAACAAAGTGGTGGTTGAAGGCGGGATGGAGCTGACGGCGAAGGCTGGAGGGAGTTTCGTCAAGGTTGATGCGGGTGGCGTGACCATTAGTGGTGCTGAGGTGAAGGCCAACTCGGGCGGTGCGCCGGGGGCGGGAACCGGGATTGGAATCCTTGCTCCGCTTATTCCGGGACTCGCCGCTGCCGATATCGCCGGGCAGCTGATGAAACAAGCCAAGGCCAATCCGACCTGGCTGGAATTGAACCTGCATTACGACAACCTTGAGCCGGTGCCGGGTGCGTCGTATCGCGTTGACTTTGCAGACGGGTCCACGCGTGAAGGCGTGCTGGATGACGACGGCTTCGCCCGGTTGGAGGACGTCCCGAAAGGACCGGCCAAGGTTTACTACGGCGAGGATCCAAGGCCGTTCAACCGTGAAAGCGTAACGGTGGTGCAGAACTCGGACGAAAAGGTTAACGAAGATTTACGCAAGCTCGGTCTGGACCCGGACCAGGTTGATTTACAAGCATTGGTGGAGAAAGCCGCAGGGAGGCTGACATGAGCGAGGCAGTAGCTGAGAGCGCAAACGACGGAGGCGAAGACCGTAGCGCCGCCTATCAAGAGGCAGCGGTTGAATTGACCAAAGGCATCGCGCTCGGCGCCGTGCCCTTTCTGGGCCAAGCCATCGACGCCTACGACACCATCGAATCCTCCATCGTCCTCTACAACGCAGAGTCGACGGATGGCAAGGAAGATGCACAATTTGACCTGTTGATGGCCGTCATCGGTTGGGTGCCTGGACCGGGTGACGGCCTGAAGAAGAGCTTGCGAATCGTCAACAAAGACCCGCAACGCTACGCCCCGGTGCTGTTCGACCTGCTTCGCTTCGTACTGCAAGAGTGCGGAGTTAAAACCAGCCCGGAAGAACTGCTCAAACAGATATTCGATGCAGGAAAACTGCGCGCCGAGCTTGATGAGATCATCACCGGTGTAAAAGGCTCATCCACTTTCCAGAGCCTTCCAAACTGGGCAAAAACGTCAGTTGTCACCGTCCTCGCCGCCTCCCGCGACAACATGCCGGCCATGGTGGGGATTGTTGAGAAGCGGTTGGTTAAGTGGAAAGGGATGCAACGCAATAGTTCTGCGGCCTCCTCCGGGTCAAGCCACCCGAAAAAAGCGGAAAAGCCTGCCAATAAAGACTCCGCCGTTGCGGCGAAAGGAACCGAGGGTGCGAGCGGCACCCATTCCAACCAGGTTGAAGCTTCCAAAGTTGGCCTTCAGGCGCCTGCCAATATTTTGAATGAAGGACTGGGGGTTAGTGGGGAGCATATTGCCGACTACATCTGCGCGGTGGAGTTTGGTTGGGGTAAGGATTGGGATGGCCACGATAAGGGCGCGGATGGGAAGTGGCTGGAGGGTGTGCCGAGTGCGAGTAAATCGGGGAAGCTTTCTGCGGGTGGGAGTCCTAAGGCGAAGCACGTTCTCTACAAACTATCTGATGGCGCTAACGGAACGGGGATAGATGCGGTTTGGCGAGCGAACCCGGCCAATAATGGCGGCGAAAAATTTGCCATTATTGAGGCGAAGGCGAGCAAAGATGAAGATGCGCCGAAATTTATGCGTAAGCCGAACAATACGCGTAAGCCTGGAGTTGCCTCGAAGCTAGGTGTCTCAGGATTGGGCGATCCAAGTACGCTGCTTGAACCCATCGAAAACGAGCAAGATGCCAGTGAGAAAAAAAGCCCGAGCGCCAAGAACACCGGCAGATCAAAAAAACAGCCCTCCAAAAACTCAAAAATCAGGACCACCAAACCCAAAGACGTTCTCGTACAGATGAGCGTGGAATGGATACTGTTTAATCTTCAAAAAGCCGTCGGCAATCGAATACTCGCCGCCCAAGTAGAAACTTCTTATAGTCGTCATTTATTTTATTCCCCACTCTACCACCCCAGCTCCAGCCCTAAAGAGCATGCTGAGGCCAGATTAAAAAATGCAAATGAAAGCGAACACCACGCTCACAAAGCGTTTCATTACAATGAGGCAGAGGTTAAAGCGTTTGTAAACAAGCGCAAAAAATCCCTGACCAAAAAATATGGTGCATTGGACACCCTAAAGATTGAGGCATGACAGCTATGAACATGCGGCAGAAATTTTTTAGTCAAAAACACTATGAGAATTTTCTCAGAGAACATGATGAGCTAATCGAATTTTTCAAAATAAACAAATTCAAATCTGACTCCGCTCTAGAAGAAGCCTCCCAGCGCGCCAAATACTTCCAGACGCTCGCTTTAGACAAGTTACTCGCCACTTACACTGCAGGTGAGAATATAGAAACCCTTATTCCTCTCCTTGAAGATTTGGTGGAAAAATACGAAATCCGCCAAAAAACACTTGCCGAGTATCAGGGCATCCCAAATATATCGCCATTGGCAATAGACGACTGGCCGAACCAATATGAAGAAGCCGTCCAGGTAATCAGTTTGTGCATACTTTTGCACCGGACTGACTTGCTCCCACGCTTCGTCAAGCTCATGGATGACGCAGGATATGCGGGTGACGACACGCTTTACGAAGCCTTACTGAACAAGGTAATGCCTAATCGGCACGATGTTGACGAGTGGTATCACGATGTATATACGCCACTTATTCAAGCTATTTACAGCGATGAAAAAGAAGAACCGCCAAAACTTCTGAAAAAATATTGCCAGCAATGGTATCCAGCTTTCAAACAAGCTCCTTGGCACGACACTCACCTTCAAGGAGAGGAAGGAATCTATGTGGGTTACTGGGCCTTTGAAGCTGGTGCGGTTGCATTTTTGTACGGCATAGACGACAGCAAAATTGACCATATGGTTTATCCAAAGGACTTGGTCGAATACGCTAGAAACTACCAAGGAGTTACGGACTCTCAAGTTAATCGTATTGTTGCCGGTGAGCCGTGCAGTAAACAGGGTTTTTGGTTTACACCGGCACAGGCCAACTCAAGACGCCACTTCCAGCAAGGTGAGATCATGCCGAGCATCAGCGACTCGAAGTGGGGAGATACACTTTGGTATTGGTCGGGCGAAGAATAGAACCTGTATAGAAGAAGCATTGCGGCAGATTGGGACTATGGCCCGTCGGAAACGGTCACCCATAAATCGCAAATATTTAAGCCAGTGCCCTTTTCAGAAACGGACGTCGAACTCAGCTCATGGAACTTAATTTCACCATAACCCCCGCACTAACCCAGACCCGATTGGCTGAACTGCTGGAGCGCGAAATGCTTAAGAATGATCAGCAGCTCAGCAACATGCAGGACCACGTCGACGGTTTGCAGGACCGCTGGCTCACGCTTTTGTTGTTTGCCCTCTGTCTGGTTGCCGGTGCGCTGGCGCTCTATTTGCCCGATCGCGAGATAACAGCCGAGAAGGTCATTTCCCTAGCTCTGTGCGCGGTGACTTTGGTCTTACTCTGTTGGTTCGGCTCTGATCGCTTGATTCGCTATTTGCGTACTCGTATCGTCGCCAACCGTGCCAAGCCGCGCACAACTTTCCGCGGATGGAATAAGCGCCTTATCGAAGCCAGGCTACGCACAAACCTCAAGACCGCTGAAGGAGCTTATCGCCTTCAACTCGATGATCAGGGTTTCACCATGATCAGGCCCAAGGGCATCAAGAGCGGGTTAGCGTGGGGACAAATTGTGCGAGTGAGGGAAAAGCCCGATTTCTACTTGGTTGCCTGTGCCGAACTGGATCGAAAGGGAAAGGCGTATGTCATCCCCAAACACAGCAATGCCATGGACGCTGAGCTGTATCAACAAGGCCTGAAACTGTTTCTGAGTCGCGTACCGAACTCGGCCGCATTTTGAATCCGGCGAAGACCGCGAATGGGACTTCACTCGATCGCTTGGCCTCATCGTCCGTCTGGCAAGACCAAATGAAAAATTTTGTGTTTGGCATTGGACTTGCCACTTTTTGCGTTCAGGTGTTTGCTGATCAACCGTCGCTACAAACGATGGTTGATTGTGAACTGGCAGGATCACAACACACGATTTCGCTGCTGCGTGGTTCGCCAATCGTCGATTCCTATATGTACACAACCCGCTACGGTCAAATCACCCGGTTCATATACGACGATGCAGAGGCCTCTCGAGGGAGCGACGTGCAATGGCAATGTGCATCAGATCAAAAAAATACAAACGTACTAATAGTATCGGGCGAATTCGCTTCTAACTATCTGCAAGGTGCTTTGTTCTATTTCGATTCAACGAATGGGAAAATCCAACGTATCGATTTCGCCGAAAGAAACCGTCCTCGCTGGGTAAAAATTTCCTCGCAGGGAGCGCAGGTGATTTTTGAGAATACGGGTAATGAAAGCTCGCACAAATATTTGAGCTACGGAAAGAATGCGCTTTTTCTAGAGTTAGACGAGTTTCCAGTGACCTCGAAGGGTGAGTCGTTGATACAACTGCACGCCTCTAAGCCTTGACGCGACGCCCCTTCCATAAAAAATCCAGCGCCTACGGGCGCTGGATTTGTCAGTAAAGATCAAACGTCAGGCTTGTGCCTTCCAGCCCAGCATCCGTTGCTGCGCAACCTTCAGCAGATCGCAACCGTCCTGCGTCAGCAGGTAAAGCGCATGGGTGATGTGTGGAATGTCCTGCACGTCGCCGTCTTTGAAACATTGAATATGGAGTGTTTCCAACAAATCACTGGAGGCGCGGACGCGCTGGAGGGCGGCTTCGAGGATGTCTTGGGGGTTGGCTTCTGTGTCGATGACCAAGGGGGATGTGCTGGTGACGTTGCTTTTGATTGGACGGTAGCGTTCGGGGAAAGGATTTATTGTTGGCATAGTTATCACTCGATGGTAAGCAAATAACGCCATCACCGTGACCAAACGGTGGGAGGCGGCTGTGTACAGGCTTGGTCAACCGACACCATCAAATCGGCTCGCCCGAAGGCGTCCAGCACACAGCCGCCATTGCAACGCACTACGAGGACTTAGCAGTCCGCGGAGCGAATGATGGCACACAATGCGTGATGGAATCAGGTGACCAAACCTGTTCGCTGATTTTGCAGCGAGCCCAAACAGTAATCGCTACGCCCCATCTGCCGAAAGTAGACAAAGCATCCATCCTTGTAGGACGAAGCCGAAGCTAACAAGGATTCTTACCCCAACGAATCGCCTGACAGGGTATTCCTACAGGACAGATAAAGTTGTTCACTCAAGCGCGGGCACCCACATTTGTGGCGAGGGGATTCATCCCCGTTCGGCTGCGAAGCAGTCGCGAAACCTTTTGGCCGGAATGCTGGGGCCGCTTCGCGACCCAACGGGGCGGTGCGACGTTTCGCTGAATCCCCTCGCCACAGGTTTCTTGCCTGCCTGAAGATTTTCTTGAGTGAAAGCATTACACGCGACAGGCGGCATTCAGCCCGGTTAACCATCGCTTAACGCTGCGGTCCAAAACTTTACTGGACCGCACGCCCTCAGGATCTTCTGACGCCCAGTGCGGCAGGCTCGACGCCCGTTACGTCGAGCTGACTTTCCGTCTGCACTGGAGATCGCTCATGAACATGCGCACTTTGCTGGTTACCGCCGCCCTCGCCTGCACCGGGTTTGCCGGGCTGGCCCACGCCAACACCACCGCTTCTTCGCAAGCGGTGCCCTATGAATACGGCATGCCGCTGCACGTCACCAAAGTGGTTGCGCTGACCGAACCTTCGACCCTGGAATGCAAAGTCATCACGGCGGACATGAAGTACATCGATGCGGCAGGCAAACCCGCAGAGATCACGTACCGCAAACTGTCCGATGCGTGCAGTTATCAGAATTGATCGGAAACAACGAGCGCGGGTCTGGCGTTACTGCCAGACCCGGAAGTGACGACCGCGAGTTAAAGCGCTTGCCGGTCGGGGTGCAGCGTCTGGGTGCTTGCCTGCACCTGCATGTCGGAGCGCAATGTGGTGATCAGGTCGTTTATGGCCTGGCATCCATTAAGTGAGCTGGCATCGATGCCAGACTTCAATAGTTCCACTTCATCGGTTTTAGCGCCCGAATACACCTTGACGGTCATTAACAGGTCCGGCGTAAGCGTGCATTGGCAACGTTTCGGCAGAAAACTGCTTTCTACGATGTTGCGGAGTTCCAAGGCAGAAAGAAACATGGCGACCCTCTCCTTAATTGTGAGATTGCCAATCAGCTATAAATGCCGACTCAATAAATTCGCGGTCAGCTTCAAGACCAGCTACAGCATAAAACATGCCTAGGATTTCACCGTGCAGCTCATCGGCAAATCAAGGGTTTAATGTGTCTTCAAGTAAACAGGCTCATGCAATCTGCAAGAAACCCGGTTCTCGTCCCTGCAAATTGCAACCTGGTGATTCCAGGTTTGCATTGGCCGCCTATGGCAGTAAAAATTGCGACCCGTTCATTCAGTATCTGCTGACCCCACTCACACGCAAGGAGGCATCATGGGTTCATTGACCCGTATCACTACCGTCGGGCTGATTGTTGCCGGAATGTCGACCGTCGCTCAGGCGGCAAAATTCGAAGACGTCGCACCCTTCCCCAAAGCCGAAAGCGGGTTCAGCCGCCAGGTCATTCACCTGGCGCCGCAGAAGCAGGAAGACAGCTACCAGGTCGAGATTCTCGCCGGCAAGACCCTGACCGTGGACTGCAACCGCCAGCGCTTGGGCGGCATGCTCGAGGAGAAAAACCTCGAGGGCTGGGGCTATCCGTTCTACCGCCTGGAAAAAGTGATCGGCCCGATGAGCACGCTGATGGCCTGCCCGGATGGCAAAAGCAAACAGGACTTCGTCCCGGTGGTCGGCGACGGTTTCATGTTGCGCTACAACAGCAAGTTGCCGATCGTGCTTTATGTGCCCAAGGACGTTGAAGTTCGTTATCGGATCTGGTCGGCGTCGAGCAAGGTCGAGAAGGCTGTTCAGGAATAACCAGCAGATGCAAAACCTGTGGGAGCGAGCTTGCTCGCGATAGCGGACGCTCAGGCACCACCCGTGTTGAATGTACAACCGTCATCGCGAGCAAGCTCGCTCCCACAGGGGATTGGGTGTGCAAGTTTTACTCCGATTGGCCTTCTGCGCCCGCTCACGCCGAGATACCGCTATGTGCAGCGCGTTCGGCGACATGGCGCAGACTGTCGAAATTGATGTTGGCGCCGGAGTCGATGGCCACCAGTGTCTGGCCACGTACGCCCGTCTGTGCCACGTACTTCTTGATGCCCGCCACGGCCAACGCGCCGGAAGGTTCGGTGATCGAGCGGGTATCGTCGTAGATATTCTTGATTGCGGTGCAAAGTTCGTCGTTGCTGACGGTCAGCACCTCATCCACGCAGAACCGGCAGACTTCGAAACCATAAGCGCCGATCTGAGCCACGGCGACGCCATCGGCGAATGTGCCTACGTTCGGCAGGACAACGCGCTCGCCGGCCTGTAGTGCGGCGGACAGGCACGCGGAATGTTCCGACTCGACGCCGATGATGCGGATTTCAGGGCGCAGGTATTTGACGTACGCGGCGATCCCCGCGATCAGGCCGCCGCCGCCCACCGGTACGAAGATCGCGTCGAGCGGCCCCTGGTGCTGGCGCAGGATTTCCATGGCGACGGTGCCCTGCCCCGCTATCACGTCCGGGTCGTCGAAGGGCGAGACAAAGGTACGCCTCGTCTGCTCCGCCAGGTTCAAGGCGTAAGCCAAGGCAAACGGAAAACTTTCCCCGTGCAACAGCGCATCGGCGCCCCGACTGCGGACCCCGAGCACCTTCAATTCCGGTGTCGTGGCGGGCATGACGATGGTCGCGGTAATCCCCAGTTCACGCGCTGCCAGCGCCACGCCTTGTGCATGATTGCCGGCGGAAGCGGTGATCACCCCACGGGCCTTCTGCGCATCGCTCAGTTGCACCAGTTTGTTGTAGGCGCCGCGGATCTTGAAGGAAAAGGTTGGCTGCAGATCCTCGCGTTTCAACAGGATCTGGTTGCCCAAGGCTTCGGACAGCGCCGGTGCCGCTTGCAATGGCGTGCGCACCGCCAGTTCGTACACCGGCGCGGCGAGGATCTTTTTGACGTAGTGCTCGAGCAAGGCCTGCTGGGCGGGTGTGCTATCCATGGTCGTCTCCTGACGTTGATCAGAACCCAGGAGACAGAAAGTAAAAACCCGCCTCCAGGGCGGGTTGGGTGCTGCAGTCGTGAGCTAGCCCGCCAAATGAGGAATGGCGGTAATAATGCTTGGCTGGCAGCGCAATAGGGTGGAAGTCATGGCTGGAAATTAGCCGGGCATGGGGGGCAAGTCAATGGTCAATTTCCTTCGGCTTCGGTAGGCTCGGGATTCTGCTCATTGTCCAAGGAAGGAAACCATGAAGTCTATCGCCCTGCCCCTGATTGCCCTGCTCGCCTTCGCTGGCTACACCGTTTCGGTGATGCTCCAGGCCGAACAGTCGTTGATAGAGTTTGGCATCAGCCTGATGTCGCGGCCTGATACAGCGCAGGTGGTGATTGATTTGTATCTGCTGGCGACGCTGGCCGGGGTGTGGATGTACCGCGATGCGCGCAAGCGTGGGCGGTCGGTATGGTCCGTTGTTCCCTATCTTTTGCTCACCGTGGTTTTTGTGTCGATTGGGCCTTTGTTGTACCTCGTGGTTCGTGGGTTGCAGGACAGAAAGAAGCCTGTCGACGCCGGACAAGTGGCCTGATTCAGGATTTGCGGTGGTGTTGAGGTTGTCATCGCTGGCAAGCCAGTTCCCACAGTGATCTGTGGCGTTCACAAAATCTGTGGGAGCTGGCTTGCCCGCGATGGCGGCATCACTGACGCCGAGATCATTTCGCCAACCGCCTGAGCCCCAACACCATCACCCCCGCCCCCAGCATCATCGCGCTCAGAAACAACGGATACGAAACCCACCACGGCGTGCCCGCCGTCATCATGCTGAACTCGGACATGCCGCCAATGCTCGCAATCAGATTCAGCGGCAGGAACACCACGTTGATCAGCGTCAGTTTGCGCAGCAGGTTGTTCATGCTGTTGTTCATCAGGTTGCCCCGGGCATCGATCAGCCCGGAGAACACCGTAGAGTAGATTTCCGCCTGTTTGTAGCACTGATTGTTTTCGATGATCAGGTCGTCGATCAGGCCGATGGCTTCGGAGCTGAAACGCTGCTTTTCCGCGTGGTTGCGCAGCCGGGTCAGGACCGCGCCGTTGCTGTGGATCGCGTTGATGTAATAGATCAGGCTTTCGCTGAGGTTGAACATCTGGATCAGATGCTGGTTCTCCATCGACGCGTTGAATTTCTGCTGCAACTCCCGCGCGACCAGCTTGATTACCTTCAGATGGCCCAGGTAGTGATGGATGTTGTTGAACAGCAGGTCGAGCAATACATCCAGTGGCGTGTTCAACTTCTGCCGGGTGCCAAGCCCGTGCAGCGGCGAATCGTCGGTGGCGATCACCAGCAAACGCTGGTCACAAAACAGCAAGCCGCAGGACGACACTTCGAACGCCAGGCTCCCCGCGCCGGAATAGTTTTCCGGTCGTTTCCAGATCAGGAACAAGTTGTCGGGGTGAAACTCGATGCGCGACACCTCGTCCGGGTCCAGCGCCGAGGCCAGCGCGTGTTCATCGAGCTTGAAATGGCTGTGCAGCAAGTCGCGCTCGGCCGCATCGGGGTTGCTGAACAGCATCACCTCGGCGTCCAGCCGCTCGACCGCCTGCAGCGCACCGTGGGTCAGTTGAAAGCTCTTGATCATCGGCCGGTCACCAGGCCTGGCCGCGACGTTTCAGTTCCAGTCGGCGCACGAATTCTTCCAGTACCAGCGAGTACAAATCGTCTTGCAAGTAGGCGTCTTCGATGCCGGCGTCCATGTTCGGGTTATCGTTGACCTCGATCACCACCACTTTGTCGCCGGACTGCTTGAGGTCGACGCCGTAGAGGCCGTCGCCGATGAGGTTGGCGGTTTTCACCGCCAGCTCCACCACCGCGCGCGGCGCTTCATGGACCGCCAGCGTGCGGCATTCGCCGTTGATGTCCTGACCTTTGGCCTTGTGGTTGTAGATCTGCCAGTGGCCCTTGGACATGAAGTATTGGCAGGCAAAGATCGGTTTGCGGTTGAGCACGCCGATGCGCCAGTCGTACTCGGTGTAGAAAAACTCCTGAGCCAGCAACAACACCGAATGTTCGAACAGTTCGGCCGTCGCTTCGAGCAAGGCTTGCTGACTTTCGACCTTGATCACACCCCGGGAGAAACACCCGTCGGGGATCTTCAACACCAACGGAAACCCCAGACGCTCACCGACCCGCTCGAAGTCTTCCGGTCGCTCCTTGTAGAGAATTTCGGTGGCGGGCATGCCCAGTTGATGGCTTTTGAGCAGGTCAGTCAGGTAGACCTTGTTGGTGCAACGCAGGATCGACGCCGGATCGTCCATCACCACCAGTCCTTCGCTCTCGGCTTTCTTGGCGAAGCGGTAGGTGTGGTTGTCGACACTGGTGGTTTCGCGGATCAGCAGGCCGTCGTATTCGGCGATCCGCGCGTAGTCCTTGCGCTCGATCAGCTCCACGTCGATGCCCAATGTCTTGCCGACGCGTACGAAATTATCCAGGGCCTTGGGGTTGGACGGCGGCAGTGCTTCCTGCGGATCGTGCAGGATCGCCAGGTCATAACGGGCCAATCGCCGCGAACGGGGTATGCGCCAGATCTTGCGACTGAAACTGTCCAGCGAGTTGGCAAATTGATCTTCCTGATCTTCGCGCAACTTGTGCAGCGCACCGGATTTGACACCTTCGATGTGCCAGCCGTTAGTTCGACGAAACTCAACTAGTAATATCGGACATGGAAACACTTCAAATAACTGCCGCGCCAGATCCTGCAACGGTTCGATATTGGTCCTGCCAAAGTAAAGTGTCAGCGTGAAGCCTTCGGTATCGCTGTAAAGATGATTGCTCAGGGCTTTTTCCAGCGGTTTATCCAGATCGTCGAGGGCCAGGCCATACAAGGATTTTTTGGTCAGCTCGCTGATGGTCCGCACCGACGGAATGACCTTGTGCCCCCGCGCTTCAGCCAGTAGCGAGCAGTAATAGCCGTGCCCCAGGTACTTGTAGCTGCGGCACAGGTTGATGACCTGGACCCGTTTGCCCTGCTCGTTGTCGCGAGTCTGTTCAAGGTATTCCTGCGCCGTGACGATGTCTTCGCTGGGAAAGTAGGACGCCCAGTCTTCCTTGCGTTCGACGATGATAATCAACTGGCTGGAAGTTCTAACCGTGTCATTTAAAAGTGTTGCCGCCGGCAAAGTTTGCTCGGATACTTCGCGCCAATGACCCTGTACCGCTGACATAGTGATTGATCCGTTGGAGAACAAGACCTTTCCTATTAAGCACGAACTTTTTCGAAAGTCCCGTTTCGTTACGCAACTTTTACGGCGGTCATATGAATCCTGTCTTTCGCTTGGCGGTAGTTGAAGACCTACCCGCATTGCTGGCACTCGAAAAGCAATGCTTCACCACGGACCGGCTCACCAGTCGCAGCTTTCAATGGATGATCACCCGGGCTCACGGGCAGCTGTTGGTGGCTGAACGAGACGGGCAATTGCTGGGTTACGCGGTGGTGCTGTTTCATCGAGGCACCTCGCTGGCCCGGCTCTATTCGATTGCCATCGCTGAACAGGCTCGCGGTAACGGGTTGGGCAAGCAATTGCTTGAACGCATCGAGGCGTGCGCCCTTGAGCATGACTGCGCTTACTTGCGGCTGGAAGTGCGCATCGACAACCCCACAGCGATTGCCCTGTATGAGCGCAACGGTTATCGGCGTTTCGCACTGATCCACGATTATTACCAGGACCACGCCGATGCGCTGCGCCTGGAGAAACGCATCCTTCAGCATCGCGATGCCCGCAGCATCAAGGTGCCGTGGTATGCGCAGACCACCGACTTCACCTGTGGCCCGGCGTGCCTGCTGATGGCCATGGGCGCCTTGCACGCCGAACGCCGGCTGGAGCGCCGCGAAGAATTGCAGATCTGGCGCGAGGCGACCACCGTGTTCATGACCTCCGGCCACGGCGGTTGCAGCCCTCAAGGGTTGGCACTGGCGGCAGCGCGGCGCGGGTTTCGCGTGCGCTTGCAAGTGAGCATGGCGGGGCCGTTGTTTCTCGATGGCGTGCGCGATGAGCATAAAAAAGACGTCATGCGCCTGGTGCACGATGAGTTCGCGGCACAGTTGAACGCCACTGACGTCGAACAGGTGCTCGGCGGGCCGCTGGACCTGCCACGATTATTGGCCGACGGGGGACAGCCGCTGGTGCTGATCAGCAGTTATCGGCTGACCCGCTCCAAATCGCCGCACTGGGTGATCGTCACCGATTGCGATGAAGAGTTTGTCTACCTGCATGACCCGGACGTCGACCATAGCCAGCATCGCCAGCCCATGGACTGTCAGCATCTGCCGGTGAGCCATGGGGAGTTCGAGAAGATGTGCAGTTTCGGGCGCGGCAAGTTGCGAGCGGCGGTGATTCTCTATCGCCGGGAGTAAACCTGTGGTGAGGGGATTTAGCGAAACGTCGCACCGCCCCGTTCGGCTGCGAAGCAGTCGCCAATCCGGACAATTCAGTCTGTTTGGCCGGGCGCTGGGGCCGCTTCGCGACCCAACGGGGATAAATCCCCTCGCCACAAATGTAGGTGCCCGCGCTTAAAGTGAACAATATTGCCCTCTCCACAGGGTTTGTGCGCTACTTCAGCCCGACTTTGTACAACACACCATCATCCTCATCGGTGAGCACATACAAATACCCGTCCGGCCCCTGCCGCACATCGCGAATGCGTTTGTTGAGCTCGCCCATCAAGCGCTCTTCGTGGACCACTTTGTCGCCGTCGAACTGCAGGCGTATCAGTTCCTGTGTCACCAGCGCACCGATAAACACGTTGTGCTGCCAGGGTTTGAAGCGGTCGGCGTCGTAGAACGCCATGCCGCTCAGGCCAGGGGATTTTTCCCAGACGTGGCGTGGCGGGACGGTGCCTTCGGCGGTCTTGCCCTTGGCTTCCGGAATCGGCTGGCCGGAGTAGTTGATGCCATGGGTCGCCAGCGGCCAGCCGTAATTCTTGCCGCGCTCGATCACATTCATTTCGTCTCCCCCTAGCGGGCCGTGCTCGTTTTCCCAGAGCACGCCGGTCCAGGGATTGAGCGCCGCACCTTGCGGGTTGCGCTGGCCGTAGGACCAGATTTCCGGGCGGACACCGGCCTGACCGACAAAGGGGTTGTCGTCGGGCACCTTGCCGTCCGGGTAGATCCGCACGACCTTGCCCTGCAGCTTGTCCAGATCCTGAGCCGTGGGCCGGTCGTTGTTCTCGCCTAGGGTGATGAACAGGTAGCCGTCGCGGTCGAACACCAGGCGCGAGCCAAAGTGATTGCCCACCGAAAGCTTCGGTTCCTGGCGGAAGATCACTTTGAAATTCTTGAGGGCGGTCAGGTCTTCCGACAACTGCCCGCGACCGACCGCCGTACCGGCCTTGCCGCCCTCACCCCCGCCTTCGGCATAGGACAGGTAAACGGTGCGGTCCTGCTTGAAGTCGGGCGACAGCACCACATCCAGCAAACCGCCCTGGCCCTTGGCCCAGACTTTCGGTACGCCACTGAGCGGCGCGGAGAGTTTGCCATCGGCACTGACCACGCGCAGGTTGCCGGGCCGTTCGGTCACCAGAATGCCTTGCCGATCAGGCAGAAACGCCAACGCCCACGGATGGTCCAGACCCTTGGCGATCGTCGTCACCTCAAGGGTGCCCTGTTCGCTTTTCAGCTCTTGTACGGACGCGGCAAAAACCGGCGCCGCAACGGTGATCAATGCGCTGGCACAGACTGTGGCCAGGAGGGATGTTCGCAACATGCACGATTCCTTTTGTCGTCTGGATGGCTGGCAGGATTAACGTCCTGCCGCTCAACGGTTGCTGGTGTCTGCGTCTCGGTGGGGCGGATTAGGGATGAATTTCGGCGGGCTGGCCGGCACCGACCGATCCTGCGGATAGCGGTTGCCGATGCCTCCTTTGTCCAGGGTCGGCGGCCGTGGAACCGGCACCGTATTAGGGCCGCGAATGACCGGTGCGCTGGGCTGTGTGCCTTGCATGCTGTTGGGGTTGGCCCGGCGGATCGGGCTGTTGTAGGGATTGCCGGCAGCGCCCGTCGGGCTCTGGGCCAGCAACAAAGGCGATGAAGGCCGTGCGACGTCAGCCACGGCCAGGTTGCTCAGCACGCCACTCAATGCCATCGCGATGATGCCAAGCGCTAATCGGTTCATGGGCAGCCTCTCTACGTGATTACAGCCTTCGATAGCACGCTACGCCCAGGGTTCGGATTTGTTAACCAAAACCTCCCCGACAAGATGTAACACGAAGTTGACGCCCTGCCAGGGCGGTGCCAAACGCCGCTGAAACTTTTGCGCCGGGCCACGGGTCACCTGATCATCACTCGCGAGTAGACGACCATGGCACGGGCAATCTGGAAAGGCGCAATCAGTTTCGGGCTGGTGCATATCCCTGTGGCGCTGGTCTCGGCGACGTCTTCCCAAGGGGTGGATTTCGACTGGCTCGATAGCCGCAGCATGGATCCGGTGGGCTACAAGCGCGTGAACAAGGTCACCGGCAAGGAAGTGACCAAGGAGAACATCGTCAAGGGCGTGCAGTACGAAAAGGGTCGCTACGTGGTGCTCAGTGAGGAAGAGATCAAGTCGGCGCACCCGTTATCCACGCAAACCATCGATATCTTTTCCTTTGTCGACGCCGAACAGATTCCCCTGCAAAACATCGACACGCCCTACTACCTCGCGCCGGACAAACGCGGTGGCAAAGTCTATGCGCTGCTGCGCGAAACCCTGAGCAAAACCAACAAGGTCGCCCTCGCCCATGTCGTTTTGCATACCCGTCAGCATCTGGCCGCGTTAATGCCGCTGGATTCGGCGATGGTCTTGGTGATGCTCCGCTGGCCCGCGGAAGTACGCAGTCTTGACACGCTGGAACTGGGCAGCGAGGTGACCAAGCCGGAACTGGCCAAGGGTGAACTGGACATGGCCAAGCGGCTGGTGCAGGACATGAGCGGCGACTGGAGCCCGGACGATTATCGCGACAGTTTCGAAGACAAGATCATGGCGCTGGTCGAGAGGAAGGCGAATGAAGGGAAGATCGAGGATGTCGAGACGGCGACGGGCGAGGAAGAGCGCAAGACCGCGGATGTGATCGATTTGACCGAGTTGCTTAAGCGCAGTCTTGGGGGCAAGGCTGGCGGTAAAGCTGCTGCGAAACCGAAGTCGGCCGATAAGCCAACACCCGCGAAAAAAGCCACGAAGCGGTCAAGTGGATGATCAAGTATTACGGTGAATGTGATGGCCCCTTCGCGAGCAAGCCCGCTCCCACATTTGACCGCAATCTAATGTGGGAGCGGGCTTGCTCGCGAAGGCGTAATAAGCGGCAACGCTGAATTCAGATCCAGACAAAAAACGCCAGCAACCCGGCAAAAATCGCCCATTTCTCCAGGTAATACAGCTTGCGGTTACGCTTCTTCAACGCCTTGCCGCGCAGGCGGATCTTGTAGATCTTGGCGAACAGGCGATTGATGCCACCGGTCTTGTCGCCCGCATCGTTCGGCGCGCCCGCCGCCGACATCACATTACTGCTGAACCAGCTGTTGAACGCCGCCGCCCAGCGGTACTTCATCGGCCGCTCGATGTCGCAGAACAGAATGATGCGGTTCTGATCGGTGGTGTTTTCCGCGTAATGAATGAAGGTCTCGTCGAACATCACCGCTTCACCGTCGCGCCAGTGATAATTCTCGCCATCGACGTTGATGTAGCAGCCCGCGTCGTTCGGCGTCTCCAGGCCCAGGTGGTATCGGTAGGAACCGGCATATGGATCGCGGTGACGTACCAGCTTCGAACCCGGTGGCAACTCGGCGAACATCGCGGCTTTGATCGAGCCGATGCTCTGCACCAGTTCGGTGGTGCGCGGGCAGAGCTTCATCGCCGAAGGATGACTGTCGCCATACCATTTGAGGTAGAAGCGCTTCCAGCCGGTCTTGAAGAACGAGTTGAAGCCAACGTCGTCGTACTGGTTCGAACGCTTGATCTCACCCGCCTTGAGCAAGCTCTGGCCTTCAGCGCGAATTTCTTCCCAATGGGCCTGCAACGGGCTCAGGTCCGGGAAGTCGGCCGGATCGAGGTAAGGCTTGTTGGGGATTTTCGAGAACAGGTAGAGGAAGCAATTGACCGGCGCCAGAAACGACGAGTGATCGCTCAATTGGCGGCCAAGCTTGTGGCGCACGCGACCGCGCAGGTGGACGTACGCAATCGATACAACATATATAGCGGCAATGATGAGTTTCACGGAAATCGTCACACGTCAGAAGTGAACAAACTGCGTCCGTGCCTGTCGGCATCAGTTCGAAAGATGGCATTTTAGCCACGATTTGTAACTAATAGTTAACGTTCAGATGTGAAAATCTGTCCGCCGGTGCCACCAAAACACCCGTGCGGCGTCAACGCCCTATCGTTTAAAGAGCCAGACCAGTACAATCGCCGCCAAACATTACGCGCCCCCCTTGGTTGATGACGGGAATGAACCCCGCCTCAGCGCACTTCGACTCGGGCCAAGCGCTCCACATGCTGCTGTCCACTTATTGCCAGATGGACCTTCCGCTTCTGACCGGGATGCATTTCCCGTGGTTTGAATTCGGAAACGGGTACTGAATCGGTACTGCCGCAACCCAAGCTACTCTGAATGCTTCGCAGGAAAAACCTTTGATCTCTACAGCTAACATCACGATGCAGTTCGGCGCCAAGCCGCTATTCGAAAACGTTTCGGTCAAATTCGGCGCGGGCAACCGCTACGGCCTGATCGGCGCCAACGGCTGCGGCAAGTCGACCTTCATGAAAATCCTCGGTGGTGACCTCGAGCCGTCCGGCGGCCAGGTCATGCTCGAGCCGAACGTTCGCCTGGGTAAATTGCGCCAGGACCAGTTCGCCTACGAAGAATTCACCGTGATCGACACTGTGATCATGGGTCACGAAGAGCTGTGGAAGGTCAAGGCCGAGCGCGACCGTATCTACTCGCTGCCGGAAATGACCGAAGAAGACGGCATGGCCGTGGCCGAGCTGGAAACCGAGTTCGCCGAAATGGACGGCTACACCGCCGAATCCCGCGCTGGCGAGCTGTTGCTGGGCCTGGGTATCGGCATCGAGCAACACTTCGGCCCGATGAGCGAAGTGTCCCCAGGCTGGAAGCTGCGCGTATTGCTGGCCCAGGCGCTGTTCTCCGATCCTGAAGTGCTGTTGCTCGACGAACCGACCAACCACCTGGACATCAACACCATCCGCTGGCTGGAAAACATCCTGACCCAGCGCTCCAGCCTGATGATCATCATCTCTCACGACCGTCACTTCCTGAACAGCGTGTGCACCCACATGGCTGACCTGGATTACGGCGAGCTGCGCCTGTTCCCGGGCAACTACGACGAGTACATGACCGTGGCGACCCAGTCCCGCGAGCAACTGCTGTCGGACAACGCCAAGAAGAAAGCGCAGATTTCCGAGCTGCAATCGTTCGTCAGCCGCTTCTCGGCCAACGCCTCGAAAGCCAAGCAGGCCACTTCCCGCGCCAAGGCGATCGACAAGATCCAGCTGGCCGAGGTCAAGCCTTCGAGCCGTGTGAGCCCGTTCATCCGTTTCGAACAAACCAAGAAACTGCACCGTCAAGCGGTCATCGTCGAGCGCATGGCCAAAGGCTTCGACGGCAAGACGCTGTTCAAAGACTTCAGCTTCCAGGTTGAAGCGGGCGAGCGCGTGGCGATCATCGGCCCGAACGGTATCGGTAAAACCACCCTGCTGCGCACGTTGGTCAACGAACTGACCCCGGACGCCGGCACCGTGAAGTGGACCGACGCCGCGGAACTGGGCTACTACGCCCAGGACCACGCGCACGACTTCGAAGACGACTGCAACCTGTTCGACTGGATGGGCCAGTGGACCCAGGGCGGCGAGCAAATCGTTCGCGGCACCCTCGGCCGCATGCTGTTCTCCAACGACGAGATTCTGAAGTCGGTCAAGGTCATCTCCGGTGGTGAGCAAGGCCGCATGCTGTTCGGCAAGCTGATCCTGCAAAAGCCGAACGTGCTGATCATGGACGAACCGACCAACCACCTGGACATGGAATCCATCGAGGCGCTGAACCTGGCGCTGGAGAACTACCCGGGCACGCTGATCTTCGTCAGCCACGACCGTGAGTTCGTATCGTCGCTGGCCACTCGTATTATCGAGCTGAGCCCAAGTGGCGTGATTGACTTCAGCGGTACGTACGATGATTACCTGCGTAGCCAAGGCGTAGTGTTCTAAGCGTCCGCCGCAACTGAAAAGCCCCGTCCATGTGACGGGGCTTTTTGCATTTCAGGATTGATGGATGTTCTGGTGCTGCCACCTTCGCGGGCAAGCCTCGCTCCTGCAAGTGACCGCGATCCGACGTAGGAGCGAGGCTTACCCGCAAAGAGGCCCTCAAGTGCAACGAATATAGTTAGCCTGCTTTCTTTTATTTCACACCCGCGCCATGATGCAATTCTCCCACCGCCGCCCGCGAACGAGCCCTCATGTCTGCGCAGCAACTGCCACCGCAAAGCTCCATGGCGATCACACTGCAGATCGTCTCCATCGTTTTCTATACCTTTATTGCCTTCCTCTGCATCGGCCTGCCGATTGCGGTGTTGCCGGGTTATGTCCACGAGCAGCTCGGTTTCAGTGCAGTCGTGGCCGGGCTGACCATCGGCTCCCAATACCTCGCCACCCTGCTCAGCCGCCCGATGGCCGGGCGCATGTCGGACAGCGTCGGCACCAAGCGAGCGATTGTTTACGGGTTGTCGGGGATTGTGTTGAGTGGCGTGCTGACGTTGTTGTCGACGCTGCTGCAAAGCTTTCCGTTGACGAGCCTGTTGATCCTGATCGCCGGCCGCCTGCTGCTGGGGATCGCGCAGGGCTTGATCGGCGTCGGCACCATCAGTTGGTGCATGGGTCAGGTCGGCGCCGAACACACCGCGCGCTCGATTTCATGGAACGGCATCGCGTCCTACGGCGCCATCGCCATTGGTGCGCCGCTGGGCGTGGTGATGGTGGCGGAATACGGCTTTGCCAGTCTGGGCATCGCGCTGTCATTGCTGGCCGCGCTGGCGCTGGTGCTGATCCGCAACAAACCCTCGGTGCCGGTGGTTCGCGGTGAGCGGCTGCCGTTCTGGGCGGTGTTCGGGCGCATTGCACCGTTTGGCGCGAGCCTGAGTCTGGCGTCTATCGGCTACGGCACGTTGACCACCTTTATTACCCTGTATTACCTCAGCCGTGGCTGGACCGGTGCCGCCTATTGCCTGACGGTGTTCGGGGTCTGTTTCATCCTGGCGCGACTGCTGTTTATTTCGGCCATCAGCCGTTTCGGTGGATTCACCTCGGCGATTGCCTGCATGAGCATTGAAACGGCGGGCCTGGTGCTGCTGTGGCTGGCGCCTTCGACCGGTTTTGCCCTGGTCGGTGCGGGCCTGGCCGGGTTCGGTTTGTCGCTGGTGTACCCGGCGCTGGGGGTGGAGGCGATCAAACAGGTGCCCAATTCCAGTCGCGGTGCAGGGTTGAGTGCGTATGCGGTGTTTTTTGATCTGGCGCTGGCGATCGCCGGGCCGGTGATGGGCGCGGTGGCGTTGAATCTGGGGTATTCATGGATTTTCTTCAGTGCGGCGTTGTTGTCGATCACTGGACTGGGTTTGACCCTGCTGCTGAAACGCCGGGCAATGGCCTGACACCCGCAATCCGGTGTGCCGGAGAGCCAATGTGGCGAGGGGATTTAGCGAAACGTCGCACCGCCCCGTTCGGGCGAAGCAGTCGTCAACCCTTTGAACGCGGTTGGTCTTTGAAATGCTGGGGCCGCTTCGCAGCCCAACGGGGCGGTGCGACGTTTCGCTAAATCCCCTCGCCACAAAAGCTCGCTCTCAGAGGGCTTGCAGATTATTGATCAGCCGTTTGCATCCCCGCCCGGGTCGGCACGCCCAGCGCATGGGAGAAGAAACGCCCGGCCTCGGAAATCATGTTGCGGTGAATGTCCTCACGATCGACACCGTCGGCATCGGTGCACAGCGCCGGCATGGCGGCGATCTGTTCTTCGTTGCACGGCGCCATGAACACGAAGTGCCCTGCCCCGGCCAACAACTTGAAGTCAGGCGCGATCGGCAGTTTGCGCGCCAGCGCCGCGGCGTTTTTGTCGAAGGCCACCAATTTGTCGCCGTCGCCGCTGTAAAGCAGCACCGGCACATGCACGTCGGCCAGGGTGTGACGGCCGAACTTCAGGCTCAGCGGCGCCATCAGCAACAGTGCGTGAACCCGTGGATCCGCCACCGGCTGCAGGTCATCACGGTCGACGATCAACTCGCCCTGGGTGTTGCAGGCATCGCGGTCGTCCGGACGTTCCTGGCAGTAGCGGCGCAACCGATCCAGATCAGGCGTCGCCCCGGACAGAATCAGTGCCGTCTCCCCGCCCGCCGAGTAACCGATCACCCCGACCTGATTGGCGTTGACGAACGGCGCGAGCATGCGGTCGCCCAAGGTCGCGGTAATGGCTTCGGAAATCTGGATCGGCCGACCGTACAGGTTGCTCAAGGTGCCGAGGCGGCTGTGGTCTTTGGAGTTGTCGCCGGGATGAATCACCGCCACCACCACGAAACCCTTGCGCGCCAGCGACGTGGCGAGGTCGTGCAGGGCCAGCGGCGTGCCGGTGTTGCCATGGGACAGCATCAGCATCGGGAAACGGCCAATGGCGACGCGGGTGTCTTCGCCCGCTTCGACGGTGTAGCCCTCGAGCTTGCTGGTGTGTTCCCGGTCGCTGGAGGGGTAGAACGCGATGGCGCGCATCGGTTGCAGGTCCAGCGGGTCGAGAAAACTCATCTCATGGAAACCGACGCTCCAGTGAGGATGCGGCGCAGGCGCGGCGTGCACTGAATTCAGGCTGCTGAGCAGGCAAATCAGTAACGTTGCACAAAGACGCACCATGGGATGCCCCACCTTTGTTACTTGACCGGAAAGCCCGTTCTCCATCGACTACCGAGGAAGCGGCCTTGTACCGGCAATGGCGGCCACCAAGGTCGTGACAGAACGGGGATGTTAACCCTCGACTGCATAACCTGGGCCACAACATGAACGAATTAAGAAACAACTAGAAATAGCCAGAAACAAAAAACTCCGCATCTGACACTTGCGTGATCAGAATACAGAGTTTTTTGGGGTGTTGCCCGAGCTGATTTACATCTTTACGCAAGCCTTACGCGGCGGCGAACAGTTGCTCGCTGATTTGCGTGTGAGCGTCACTCATGGCTTTGGTGCGCACTTCGTCACCGTAAGCGAGACCGTGGGCACGGACGAATTCGATGTCGGTGATGCCGATGAAACCGAACAGCACTTTCAAATACTCTTCGTGAGCAACGCCAGTCGCCTGGCCGGCATGCAGACCACCGGAAGTCGACACGATCACGACTTTCTTGCCACCGCACAGGCCTTCAGGGCCGGCTTCGGTGTAGCGGAAGGTCTGGCCGGCAACGGCGATGCGGTCGATCCAGGCCTTGAGTTGGGTCGGGATGGTGAAGTTGTACATCGGCGCGGCGATAACCACGGCATCGGCGGCGAGGAATTCGGCCAGGGTCGAGGCACTCAGTTCGGCTTCGTGCTGTTGGGCGGCGTTGCGCAGTTCAGCGGTGGTGCCGGCGGCGACCAGGGTGGTGGCGGAGAAATGGCTGATGGCATCGCTGGCCAGGTCGCGGTAAGTCACCACGGCGCTCGGCTCGGCGACTTGCCAGGCTTTGACGACTTCAGTGCTCAGCTGACGGGAAGCCGAGTTGTCACCAAGAATGCTCGAATCGATATGCAGCAGTTTCATGTGGGATCTCCAGGTGAGGATCGCCACGGGGCGATCTGATGGAGACAATCCTACAGACGAAACCAATAGCTGATTAGTCGGCAACAATGCGATAGTTCGTCCCACTGATAGAACAGTCGAGTGATGACCATGCAAGACCTCAACGACCTTTATTACTTCGCCAAGGTGGTCGAAGCCGGCGGTTTCGCCGCGGCCGGGCGTTTGCTGGGTATTCCCAAGTCGCGCTTGTCGCGGCGGATCGCCGAGCTGGAAGAACGCCTTGGCGCGCGCCTGTTGCAACGCACCACGCGGCAACTGAAATTGACCGCCGTGGGCGAGCGCTATTTGCGGCATTGCCAGGCGATGCTGCTGGAAGCCGAGATGGCCGATGAAGCCGTGGCCAGCATGTCCAGCGAACCCCGCGGGCGCTTGCGGGTGTCCTGCCCCGTTGGGCTGGCCCACGAAATGCTGCCGACGGTGATCAGCCGGTTTCTCGAAAAATACCCGCAGGTTCAACTGGAAGTGATGCTGCTCAACCGCCGGGTCGATCTGGTGAACGAAGGCGTCGACGTCGCGCTACGCGTGCGGGAATTGGGTGATGAAGACCCGTTGCTGGTCACTCGACGCCTGCGTCAGGCGCAGATGCTGTTGGTGGCCAGTCCGGACTTTCTCCATGGGCGGACGATCAATCATCCCGAGGAACTCAAGGGTCTACCAGTGCTCGGTGCCCTTGAAGCCGACCGCATGGTGCATATCCGCATGCTCGATCAACAGGGTAAAAGTCATGAACTCGCGCTCGAAGCCCGACTGGGCATCGACGACTTCATCGTGCGCAAGGCCTGCACACTCGCCGGCCAGGGCTTTACCATGCTGCCGATGATGTATTGCGAGCAGGAACTGGAAAGCGGCGCGCTGGTGCAATTGCTCCCTGACTGGTCGTTGCCTGGCGGCTGGCTGCAAGCGGTCTACCCTCATCGGCGCGGGGTCATGCCGGCCGTGCGCGCCTGGCTCGACCATTTGATCGAATCATTCAATGACTGCGGGGACCGACTGATATGAAGGCTGGACGCATGAGCGAAGAGGATGTCGCACAGTTCTGCCTGGCGCTGCCGGGTGCGCGGGAAGACTACAAGTGGGGTGGCGTGCGGGTGTTTTCGATTGCCGGGAACAAGATGTTCGCCCTGCAGAACTTGCGGGGCGAATCCCTTGCCTTCAAGGTCGACAAGGACCTGTTTCTGGGGCATTGCGATCGCCCGGGCGTTCATCCGGCGCCGTACCTGGCGCGGGCCCAGTGGATCATCATGCAAACGCCCTACCCGCTGGGCGCCGAAGAACTGCAAGGCCTGTTGCAGCGCTCCCATCAACTGGTAGTGAGCAAGCTGCCCAAGCGCACGCAGGTCGGATTGCTGCTTTAGAACAGCGCCAACAGGTTTGCCCCCAGGAACAGCTGATCAATCCAGAACACTTGATGCAACAGCACGATCATCCAGAACAGCAGTTGAAACGACACTTTGCGCGTCTTGTGCCGGAACAGCTGCTGAGCCAGGAAGGCGCCCGGCCAGCCGCCGGCGAGCTCAACTGCATGCAGCACGTTCTCGGGCGTACGCCAGCTATCGGTGCGGGCCTTGCGCTTGTCGCTCCAATAAAGGAAGAACGCCAACACGCTGACGATGCCGTAGGCCGCCAGGGGAATCAGCGAGATCCCGCGCAGCCAGAACGACAACGAGCCCAGCAACGGCAACGCGCACACCGCCGCGAACACCAGCAGTTTCAGCCTTGGGTTCTGGATCTGCCCTCCGGAATTACGTCCGGAACTGTTGCGCCCGCCTGCATCATTCATGGCTTGACCGCAGTCCAGTCGACCCAGCCGAACTGCCAGGTGGCCAGAATCACCAGACCAAACGCAATGCGATACCAGGCGAACGCCGCGTAGCTGTGGCTGGCGATGAACTTGAGCAAGCCCCTGACGGCAATCATCGCGAAGATGAAGGCGGTGACGAAGCCGATGGCGAACACCGGAAAATCAGCCGGCACGAACAGGTCGCGATACTTGTAGCCCGAGTACACCGCCGCTCCGACCATGGTCGGCATTGCGAGGAAAAACGAAAACTCGGTGGCTGTCTTGCGCGAGAGCCCGAACAGCAAACCGCCGATGATCGTCGAGCCTGAACGCGATGTACCCGGAATCATGGCCAGACACTGGGCCAAACCTACTTTCAAGGCATCTTTCCAGGTCATCTCATCGACGGTTTCGGCGTGCACTTCATGCTGACGCTGTTCCGCCCACAACATCACGATGCCGCCCACGACCAATGCCGTGGCCACGGTAATCGGGTTGAACAGGTAATGGTGGATCAGGTCAGCAAAGATCACCCCCAACACCACGGCCGGCAGGAAGGCGATCAGCAGGTTGGCGGTAAAGCGCCGGGCACTGGGCTGCGTCGGCAAGCCAACCACGACCTCGAAAATCTTGCGCCGGAATTCCCACACCACGGCGAGAATCGCGCCGAGCTGAATAATGATGTTGAACGCCATGGCCCGCTCACCACCGAAATTGAGCAAGTCGGCCACAATAATCTGGTGTCCGGTACTGGAAATCGGCAAAAACTCCGTCAGCCCTTCTACAACCCCAAGTATCAATGCCTGCAAGGCGGTCCAAAGATCCATCAATCCCCCAAGAAGCGATGCGCGACGGCATGCCCCGTTAATATTTTTTCAAATCAGTCAGCGTAGCTAAAAGGCCCGCGCGCGCAGAATCCGGACGGAACCGAAAAAATTCCGTGAAACATCGACTTGGATTCAGGTTTTTCCGTGCGGGGCCGAAATCCTATCAGACAAGGCTGAATAACGCTGCCACGTTATAGGACTTGGGTCGGATATGCCCGATCGGCAAAGTGTGGTTGGATGCTGGCGATCGTTTATTACAAGAAAAAGAAACCGGAGTGACAGCGTTATGAACAGCTTGAGGAATATGTCGATCAGCCGCCGTTTGTGGCTCATTTTGATCGTGGCCGTCATGATGCTTTTGACGTTGGGCGTGTTGATGCTCAAGCAGATTCACGAAGACCTCTATCACGCCAAGGCGCAGAAAACCCAGCACGTGGTGCAGACCGCCAGCGGCATACTGACCTACTACCACGGCCTCGAAACCGCCGGCACGCTGACGCGCGAAGCCGCGCAGAAACAGGCACTGACCGCCGTTCGCGGCCTGCGCTATGACCAGAACGACTACTTCTGGATCAACGACCTGACGCCGGTGATGATCATGCACCCGGCCAACCCGAAACTCGATGGCCAGAACCTCTCGGCGATCCGCGATCCGGACGGGTTTGCGGTGTTCAATGAAATGGTCGCCCTCGCCAAAGCCAAGGGCGCCGGCGCAATCGACTATCGCTGGCCGAAACCGGGCGCCAGCGACCCGGTAGCAAAAACGTCCTACGTCAAACTGTTCGAGCCTTGGGGCTGGGTGATCGGTTCGGGCGTGTACATCGATGACATGCAGGCCGAGTTCATGGCCCAGGTCTGGAAAGCGACCGTCGTCGGGCTGGTGATTGCCGCCATCATGGCGCTGCTGGTGATCCTGATTGCCCGCAGCATCGTGCGTCCACTCCAGGATACCGTGAACGCCATGGCCAACATTGCCAGCGGCGAAAGCGACCTGACCCGCAGCCTCGACACCCACGGCCAGGATGAAGTGACGCAACTGGCCCGCCACTTCAATGCCTTTACCGCCAAACTGCGCGGGGTGATCGGTGAACTGCAGGTGTCCGCCAGCGCGCTGGGCCTGTCGTCCAGCGAACTGGGCAACGACGCCGCCCAGGCCCAGCAACGCAGTCAGCAGCAATCACAGCAAATGGAACTGGTAGCCACGGCCATCAATGAAGTGACGTACGGCGTGCAGGATGTCGCAAAGAACGCCGAGCAGGCGGCCAGCGAAATGCGCGATGCCGAATCCCAGGCGCAGCAGGGCCAGGTCAACATCGACAGCAGCCTGCAACAGATCGACAAGTTGTCCGGCACCATTGATCAGGCCGTGGAAGTCATCCGCACCCTGGCCACCGAAAGCACCCAGATCGGCAGCGTGCTGGAAGTGATCCGCTCCATCGCCGAGCAGACCAACCTGCTCGCCCTCAACGCCGCCATCGAGGCTGCCCGCGCCGGCGAGCAAGGTCGCGGGTTCGCCGTTGTGGCGGATGAGGTGCGCCTGCTGGCCCAGCGTACCCAGAAGTCCACCGCCGAGATCCAGTCGATGATCGAGCGCCTGCAAGGCCACTCCGAAGCGGCGGTCAAGGTCATTGGCGACAGCAGCCGCGCGTCCCAGCTGACCATCGAACAGGCCGGCCTCGCCGGTGCGAGCCTGAATGCCATTGGCCAGGCACTGCGCAATCTCAACGGCCTGAACGCGTCCATCGCCAGCGCCACCCTGCAACAGGCGCACGTGGTCGAGGACATCAACCAGAACGTCACCCAGGCAGCCGGCTTGTCCCACAGCACGGCGCTGGCGGCGGAACAGTCGAGCGTGGCGAGTGTGCGTCTCAAGGAGCTGAGCGAGCAGTTGAATGGGTTGCTCAGGCAGTTCCGCGTGTAAAGCCAAACACTACCCCTGTGGCGAGGGGATTTATCCCGTTGGGCTGCGCAGCGGCCCTAGAAGTTTTACGACTGCTTCGCAGCCGAACGGGGATAAATCCCCTCGCCACAAACCCCCCCTCACCATAAAGCTCGCTCGCCACAGAAGCCTCCTCGCCACAATCCCGGTACAATCCGCTCCCTCCACGATTTCCCCAAGGAACCTCCATGTCCGGGCTTGAACTGTTTGCCGCTGCCCTCGGTGTCATTGCCGTCTGGTTGACGGTCAAACAGAACCCCTGGTGCTGGCCGATCGGCCTGGTCATGGTGTCGCTGTACAGTTGGGTCTTTTTTGAAGTGAAGCTGTATTCGGACATGCTGTTGCAGGTGATCTACGCCGCGTTGCAGCTCTATGGCTGGTGGCAATGGACGCGCGCGGGAGTCGCGCGGCAGGGGCGGTTGGTCAGTCAGCTCAAGGGGACATCGATCGTGTCAGGCCTGGCCATCGGTGCCGTGGGCAGTCTGCTGCTTGGCGCGGCCATGGCGCACTGGACCGATGCCGCCCAACCCTGGCTCGATGCGGCGCTGACTGGCTTCAGTCTGGTGGCGCAGGTCTGGATGGCGCAAAAGCGCGTTCAATGCTGGCCGCTGTGGATCACCCTGGATGTGATTTTCGTCGGGCTCTTCATCTATAAGGGCATGTACCTGACCGCCGGGCTCTATGGGCTGTTCGCCGTGATTGCCGCGCAAGGCTGGCGAGAATGGCGTGCCGACCCGGCGTTGCGCACATGAAAGTCCTGGTGCTGACCGGTCCCGAATCCAGCGGCAAGAGCTGGCTTTCGAGTGAGATTCACGCCAACTTTGGCGGCATTTTGGTCGGTGAGTATGTTCGGCATTTTATCGACACCGAAGCCCGTGTAACTTGCTACGATGATATTACGCCAATATCACTTGGCCAGCTGCGTTGGGAAGATGAAGCACGAGCGAAACACCCGCGACTGCTGATTCTCGATACGCATCTCTTAAGCAATATGCTTTGGAGCCGCACGCTGTTTGGCGCTTGCCCGACGTGGATTGAACAAGCATTGCTGGCCAGGCACTACGACCTGCATTTGTTGCTCAGTCCCGAAACGGTGGCCTGGCATGACGACGGCCAGCGATGCCAACCGGAGCTGGCAGAACGAAAGGCGTTTTTCCAGGCCAGCCAGCAATGGCTTGACCTGCATCGTCAACCTTGCCAGGTCGTGCAAGGCGACTGGAATCAACGCAAGGACGCGGCATTCGAAGCTGTAACACGCTTGCTCAATCTCTGACAGGCGTCGCAAATGTCCATTCCTGAAACACCCTCCCCTGCGAAAACCCGCGGGCTAAAGCGGCCCGTGCGCGCCTTTCAGAAAATGTTAAGGCAATGATACAAATTGCTTTTCAGCACCCGTAGCGAGCAATTGCGCCAGCAATGGACGGCGATTTGCGTAGCTCTGTCTCAGCAGCGTTACAAAATTTTTTTGACCATCTCGACAATTAAATCCAACTAATTGTTTTTAAAAGAAAAACGAAAACCGGCACAGCTTCTGCTCTCTTCCTTCGCAACGCTAATAAGGGCCAGCGTTCTCTACAGAAGGAATTGCCGCCGTGGGGAAATTTCATAACAGCATCTTTAGCTTCCTGCTGATCGCCTTGGGCTCAAGCCTCTGCTCCGTGCAGGCTGACGACGGCATCATCATTATCAAACGTGATGTCCAGGTGCGGAACGCAATGCAAGCCCCGGTGGTTCCCGACCCCAACCCTACGACCGTCAATGCCAACCCCTCCAAGCTAATCCTCACTCAGACGAACGAACTGAACGACGGCGATTTTGCCAACGTCGCCAGTGGTGCGGGCATCACACGCCTGGTCAATTTAAACAACACCAATCTGGGCGGCAATATCACCACTCAGAACCAGATTTCCAACCCTTCCGCCGGACGGGGAAGTTCTGGCAACGGTATTTCCAACCTGGTCAATTCAAGCGTCCAGCGTGGCCTCAGCGGCCTGAACGTCATTACGGGAGGCCGTTGAAATGAATCGCAAGCTGCTGATTGTCGCCATGTTCTGCAGTGCATCGAGCTTCGCTCAACCGCCCATCATCAACAATGCCGAGATCGACAGTTCAGGCAGCCAGTACCAAGGCAACTTCGCGGTCAACCAGGCTGCCGGCGATCAGCAGCAACAGGCCAACGCACGGGCCATCGCCATTGGTGATTCAGCCAGCGCGGCCACCCAGATTCGTCAACGACTGAATACGCAGGTCGACCCCAGGATGGATGCTCGGGCCAGCATTCAAGGCGACTCTTTCAGTCATGGCAACGGTGTTCTGGGCGTCAACCAGAGCGCGGGTGCCAGCAACCAGCAAGCCAATGCCCTGCGGATAAGCATCAGCAAACAACCGCAAAGTATCGACGACAGCGTCCTCATGCAACAGAACGTGGCGCTGCTCAACAACTCCGTTCCAACTGACTCTGCACCCGGCCTCCGCCAGGTCACTACCAGTGACCAGGCTTTCACCGGTAGCCGTGGGGTGATTCAGTTGAATCAGAGCGCCGGGGTGGGAAACCGAATGGCCAATACCCTGAGTGTACGGGTCGCGGACTGACCCAAAAAAGGTAGGAAACAACACTTAACCTAAAATAAGTACGGAGAATCACCATGAAACCTTCGATGGCACTCAAGCCTCTGGTTTTCGCAATTGCTGCGCTCATGGCTGTTGCTGTACAAGCTGGCAACGATCGTCGTAACGATGACCACCACAATGGTCATAACAACAACGGTCACCACACTCCTCCTCCTACAAAAATCCCTGTCTACGCGACTGCCAATGCCAACGACAAGCAGAGCAGTACCGGCAACCGCATCCTTAACCAAGGGACTATTAACAACGCCGAGATGAGCGGCTCTGCCACAGGCGCCGACGGTAACGTCGGTATCAACGTGGCGGCAGGCGCCGGCAACCAACAGGACAACGCTGCTGCCATCGCGAACGCTGGTGCCACCTCCGCTCTCGATAACTCCTTCGTGTTCGGCGTTGCCACTGCCACTGCCAGCGTCAAGCAGTACAGCAACAATAACAAGGTCGACAATTACAACACCACAGCCTCTGCCGTGATGAGTCAGTCGGGCAATGGCGGCAACGGCAATATGGGGATCAACATTGCTGGTGGCGACCTTAATCAACAGAAAAACACCATGGCAATTGCCAACTCCAATGCTCCGCTCGGCAATGCAACAGCCACCGCCTCTGCTGAACAAAACGGTCCTGGTCTGGTAGTGAACAACAGGGCGGATCAGAACGTTGCCCTGGCTACGGTGACGCTGACCACCACCAACACCGGTAGTGCCTCTTTCAGCCATAACTCCGAGCTGAACATTGATAAGAGCGCTTCCAGCAACTGGGCTAAGAGCGGTGTCAGCAGTTATGACGCCAGCGGCAGCAATCACTTCGATGCAAACGGTACTAAAAGCACCGATAACAGCGCTACCAGCCATGCTTCTGTGCTCGCTTCCCTGGAAGCATCGGCGGATGGTTCGAAATCCGTTACCGTTAATTATGGCCATGGAGATCGCACCAACAGCAAGTCGTTCGAAGCATCGCTGAACGCATCGCTCGATGCATCTGTCGATACAGAGCACACAAACTCGACCGACTCTTCGTTCGAAAAAGCGTTCAATTCCTCGTTCACAAAAGCGTATGACTCTTCGTTCGAGAAGTCAGGCGAGAAATCGTCCGCTTCTACCAAACACGAAGTGAAGGGCTACACCGAAAGCAATACATGGGATTTGAGCAACACCGTTTCCTATCAAATCCTGACCCCGAATGGCTGGGCTAACCCTGTGACCAACACTGCAACCCTGAGTGGTTCGGTGAATGGCGGCAGTGGCAACCTCGGCGTGAACGTGGCTGCCGGTGTGGGCAACCAACAAAGCAACTCGCTGGCCATTTCCAACCAATCGTTCTAATGGCTGACTCTGGAGGCCCCCTCACGGGGGCCTTTTTCCAACACGACCAGAGGGCGTCCCACCATGCGCATTATCGCCTTGGTAGTTTTGCTTTGCGTGGCCAGTGTGATCGAGGCTGCACAACTGCCGCTTTCCGTCCTGCCTGGCGGCGCGGTGGTGTACAAGCCGATCCAGAGCGTACGCGAACGCAAATTTGCCGACCTGGTGCAACAGAAAACCGACTTCAGTTGCGGCGCAGCAGCGCTGGCGACCATCTTGCGCCAGGCCTATTGGCTGGACGTGGATGAAGATCAGATCATCGAAGGCATGCTGGCACACGCCGATCAAGACGTTGTCCGCGTCCAGGGCTTCTCCATGCTCGACATGAAGCGTTACGTGGAAAGTATCGGCATGCGGGCCCGTGGCTACCGGGTAGCGGCGGAAACGTTGAGCGATATCAGAATTCCGGTCGTGGTGCTCATGGACATCCGTGGCTACAAACATTTTGTAGTTCTGCAGAAAGTCCATAACGGCTGGGTCTATATCGGAGATCCGGTACTGGGTCATAAACGTTTCAAAGTCGACGACTTTGTCAAAGGCTGGAACGGCATCATCTTTGCCGTCATTGGCCAGGGCTATGACAAAACCAATGCGCTGCTCGACCCACCCGTACCACTGACTGCCAAGAACCGCATCAACACCTTCAGCCCGGTGCAAGACGCAGAGTTGTTGGACTTCGGATTTATCCGAAGCGACTTCTTCTAATAACAAGGGAGCACGACGCTCCGGGAGCATCCAATGAAGACTCCAATCTGGTTGGCCATCGTCTGCCTGGCCGCCAGCCTGCCAACCCAGGCACAACTATTCAAACCCATCGAACTGAATGATCAGGAATTGGCGAGCCTGCGAGGCCGCTATGTCATGCCGGGACGGATCGTAAGTTTCGGAATTGTGATGACCAGCACCTGGCAAAACTCCAGCGGCCAAGTGATTGGGGCAACGTCCACGATGCAAATTCAACAAACGACTATCCAGCCACAGTTCTATGTGTCGATGATCGACGAAACAGGCAATGGCTCGGCAGTTTCTCAGGGCACCGGTACCGTCAGCGGCGGTAACGGCTTGGGCACGACCCAGGGCGTCACCCAGGTTGTGCGCGCTGCCGGTGACAACAACAGCGCTTACAACAACGTCAATCTCAACGTCCAGAAAGGCGGCCAGGCGCAACAGATGAACAATCAGGGGCAAGTATTGGCCGCGGGTACAACCTTGACCCACACCAATGGTGCCGGGGCGCTGAGCATTTCCTCTTCCGGCGCGGGCGTGCAACTCAACATCATGGCCAACAACAACCAGGGCAACACTATGCAGCGCCTTGCCCAAGGCGGGCTTATGCAAAACGCGACCTTGCTCGGTGGTGGCAATCAGGTCAACAACCTGATGTCGATCAACGTTGTGCTGCGCGATAACCTGCCGTCGACCAGTTCGTTGAATGGCAACCTGGATCAACTTAAAGGTCTTCGCGCTCTAGGATTCTGATCTACGCTCAGTCTCATCAGATGCACTCAGAAGGGACGGCTAACATGCACCGATCGTTAACGCTCAGAGCTATCGTTTGTTTGAGTAGCCTGGCCCCGGGCACAATGCTTTACGCAGCATCGGACCCCCAGGTTGAAGCACTAAAACAAGAACTCATGGAGTTGAAACAGCGTTATGAGGCACAACAGAACGCGCTGATGGTGCTCGAGCAGCGCGTTCGACAAGTAGAAGAAACACCAGCGACCCCTCCTCCCAAACGCCTGACCAAATCCCCTGCCGAACCGAGCAGGGGTGGCCAGACGGTGGCCGCCGGAGCGCCGGGAACCACGGGCAGTTCATACGGCCAATCGCTCAAGGATGATTCCGAACCTGCGCAAAGCGTTTCCAACCTGTATGACGAAGCCAGCGGTTTCTTCGGAGGCGGCAAATTCAGTGTCGAAACCGGTCTGACCTACACGCACTTCGATACACGTGCGCTGACGCTCAATGGTTTCCTGGCACTGGATTCGATTTTCCTCGGCAACATCAACCTCGACCGCATCAAGGCCGACAACTGGACACTGGACCTGACCGCCCGCTACAACGTGGCGCAACGCTGGCAGTTCGACATAAACGTCCCCGTGGTGTATCGCGAATCAACGTATTCCTCGGGTGGCGCCGGTGGCGCAGGGCCCGTGACGTCGGACGCAACCGTTACCCGCGACCCGACCATCGGCGATGTAAACGTGGGCGTTGCCTACAAGTTTCTGGATGAGTCGGCCAACCTGCCCGACGCGGTGGCGACATTGCGCATCAAGGCACCGACCGGCAAGGATCCTTACGGCATCAAGCTGATCGAGGACCCGAACAACGATAACCTCGCGGTCCCCGAGGACTTGCCGACCGGCAATGGTGTCTGGTCGATCACCCCGGGTATCTCGCTGGTCAAGACCTTCGACCCGGCCGTGCTGTTCGGCTCCCTGGCCTACACCTACAACATGGAGGATTCTTTCAGCGACATCAGCCCTCAGGTCGGCGCCAAGGTCAAAGGGGACGTGAAGCTGGGCGATTCCTGGCAAGTCGGCGCAGGCATCGCGTTCGCCTTGAACGAGAAGATGAGTATGTCGTTCTCGTTCACCGATCAGTTCGCCCGCAAGAGCAAGATCAAACCGGACGGAGGCGATTGGCAATCGATTTCCAACAGCGACTACAACGCGGCCAACTTCAACATCGGCATGACCCTGGCCGCCACCGATAACCTGACGATCGTTCCCAACCTGGCCATCGGCCTGACCGACGACGCGCCAGACTTCTCCTTCAGCCTGAAATTCCCGTACTACTTCTGACCGCTTCACCTGAATGGAAAAGGCCCGCTGCGAGTTCATCGCAGCGGGCCTTTTCGTTTCGCCCCGCCCTAACGGATCTGATGCTTGTGCAATAGTCGGTAAAAGGTTGGCCGCGACACGCCCAGCACCCGGGCGGCGACACTCAGGTTGTCGCTGTGGCGGTTCAATACATCGCACAACGCCTGGCGTTCGGCGCGCGTCTTGTAGTCTTCGAGGGTGCCCATCGGTGCGGCGATTGTCTGCTGGCTGATCAGCCCCAGGTCGCGGGCCTCGATCTGCCGCCCCTCGGCCAGAACCAGCCCGCGGCGTACCCGGTTGGCCAGTTCACGCACATTGCCCGGCCAGTCATGCTTGCCCATGGCGATCAGCGCATCTTCGCTGAAACTGCGTGGACGACGGCCGGTTTCATGGCTGTAGAAATGGGAAAAATGGTTGGCCAGCATCGACAGGTCACCATGGCGCTCACGCAGCGGCGCGGTGACCACTTGCAGTACGTTGAGGCGGTAGTACAAATCTTCGCGGAAGCGCTTCTTCTCGATGGCGGCTTCCAGGTCAATATGGGTTGCCGCCAATACCCGCACATCCACAGGAATCGGCTGACTGCCGCCCACGCGCTCGATGTGTTTTTCCTGGAGGAACCGCAACAGGTTGGCTTGCAGCTCCAGGGGCAGGTCGCCGATTTCGTCGAGAAACAGGGTTCCGCCGTTGGCGGCTTCGATCCGTCCGACCTTGCGTTGATGGGCGCCCGTGAAGGCCCCCTTCTCGTGGCCAAACAGTTCGGACTGGATCAAGTGTTCGGGAATCGCGCCGCAATTGATCGCAACAAAGGGTTTGCTGTGCCGCTGGGATTGTCGATGGAGGGTGCGGGCGACCAGCTCTTTGCCAGTCCCGCTCTCACCACGAATCAACACCGGCGACTCGGTGGGCGCCAGTTTGCTCAGCAGTTTGCGCAGCTCGCGAATCGGCTTGCTGTCGCCGAGCAGCTCGTGTTCGGGCTGATCGATGTGAACCGTGCCCTGGCCACGCAGGCGTGCCATGCCGAACGCCCGGCCGAGCGTCACCTGAACCCGGGACACATCGAACGGCAGGGTGTGGAAGTCGAAAAACCATTCGCAGACAAAGTCCCCGACATTTTGCAGTCGCAGGACTTCCTGGTTGAGCACGGCGATCCATTCGGTGCCGCTGCGGCTGATCAGTTCCTTGACGGCCTCGGGGCGCTCCAGGTGAAACGGCTGCAAACGCAACAGACCGACATCGCAGGTTCGGTCGGCAGCATTTTCCAGCGTACAGCTATCAACGTCCCAACCTACAGCGCGCAACCCTGGCAGGAGACGATGGCAGTCGTCGCACGGGTCCACCACTAACAGACGTCGTAACGCAGGCGCTTCGATCATGACTGTTCCTTGGCGCCAAATTTTAGGAAATATTATTAAAAACAGTCATTTGGCAGACCCGACTGTAACATTAGCAATAATTTGACGTTGTCTTGTATCGATTGACTATAGGAAGGCCGTGTAAGCAGTTATAAGAAGCAACTTTGATAGTTACCTAACGAGTCGAACCTTTCATCCAGCTTTCAAAGCCTGCCAGTACCCTGAACCGATGAAAGAAAGTTGAAATTTCTTTTAATTGTATGTGACCCACCCACGGGTTGCGGGCATCAGTACAAGTAACCAGCCGAACGGTAAGCCCAACCGACGGCACATCATTTGATTGGGCATACAGAGAGAAGATCCCATGACCGCCCCGCTCCGTATCAACGAAGCTCTTTTGATTGCCGACCGCGCATTCCAGCCTTTTCAATGCGTGGCCTGGGCTCCACAAGACGGCAACGGCGAACTCAGCCTGACCGTCATCGACCGCACCAATACCTGCATTGGCCGCAAACAGATTCAAAGCAGTGCCTATACCGATCCGGCACAACTTGAACAGTTTCTGGAAGAAGCCCGTAAAGAGCTGAGCCAGGAAGGTTATGCGCTGCAATCGTGGTCGATGCCACACTAAAGCGTCTTGCGGATTACTACCGGTAATCCGCACCCTCCCCTTGATCGTAAGTATGCTGGCCCTATTGGCCCACCACACTTGCGACGTCCGTTTGTTCGAACTTCCCAAGGCCAATTAATTGGCTGGCTTTTCAGTGGTTCGAAAAGACACTGTTCTGGCACAAAGCGACCCTCCACCTGTTAGTTCTGTCAGTTGTGGTTCCGCTCATTCAGGCGTTGAATACTTCTCCAGTCGCCCCCCCCTATTCCTGGATCAAGACGACTCGCAAGGAGATGCGTGCATGTCAATCCAGTCCGCTTTAGCCTTACCCGCAGCGTTGAACGACGCCGGAAAACTCGACGAGTCCTTTGCCGGCTCCGGCAAAACCCAAGTGTATTTCCCCGGCAGCACCTCCAGCATGGCCAATGACGTCGCGATTGATTCCGCGGGCCGATTGCTGATTGCCGCCAAAGTCGGCACACCGGGCGGCAGCCGCTTTGGCCTGGCGCGCCTGCTCGAGGACGGCTCGGCGGATCTGGCCTTCGGCCAACAAGGCTGTGTCATCAGCCAGTTCGAACCCGGCTTCGAGGCCATGGCCGGCAAAGTCCTGCTACTGGCCGATGGGCGCATTCTGGTGGCCGGCCTGCACTATGAAAGTGCGCATCGCACACTGCCCGCCTTCGCACTGTTCAATCAGCACGGCAAACCGGTCCAGTCATTTGGCAACAACGGACGTTGTGTCGTGCGCCTGCCGGGCAATCTTTCCCAAGGCGTGCGCGATGCCTGGTTGCCGCCTGGCGTGCCGGGCGCCGAAGCGTGTGATGTCCGTGTACAGGACAACGGGCGAATCCTTTTGCTGGCCAATCATCATTTCGAACTGGCCGATCATGTCGGCGTACTGATACGGCTTCACCCCGACGGCTCACTGGA
Source organism: Pseudomonas migulae (assembly GCF_024169315.1). Taxonomy (NCBI): domain Bacteria; kingdom Pseudomonadati; phylum Pseudomonadota; class Gammaproteobacteria; order Pseudomonadales; family Pseudomonadaceae; genus Pseudomonas; species Pseudomonas migulae. The sequence goes on from NZ_JALJWR010000001.1 coordinate 875,493, forward strand.
CGATACCTTCAACGGTCGCGGCTTCGTGCTGGTCAGGCACCTGCTGATGAACACCTGGCTGAGCAGCCTGCTGGTGCAACCTGACGGCCGGATTCTGGTCGGCGGCTCGATCAATTTCCCGGAAGAAGGCCTGCTGGCGCGTTATCACAGCGACGGCAGCCTCGACGACAGTTTCGCCGTGGATGGCTTCATGAGTTTCATGGCACAGGAGCGTTACGCTCAGGTCAGCCAGATCGTCCAGCACGACAACGGCGACTTGCAATGTTTTGGCAGCACCCGCGACCCCATGCAATGCATGACCCTGAAGGTCCACAGCAACGGACGCCCGGACATTCACTGCAACGGCGGCCATCCGCAATTGCTGGAAATTGGCCACAGCGGCTGCCAGTGGACCGCCGCGCAGGTCCTTGCGAACGGCAGCGTGCTAACCGTTGGCGCCACGATCGGAGGCGTCGAAGCCGATTTCATTCTGGCCCGGCATCTGCCCGGCGGACAGCTCGATTGCAGCTTTGGCAATGGCGTCGGCTGGGTCCGCACTCGCCTGAGTCGCGGCCCGAATACTGCGACCTCGCTGGCCGTGCAGGCCGATGGCAACATTGTCGTAGGCGGCTATTCACTGGATGGCAACTACCGGGCATTCGTCACGCGGTACCTGGGATAGGCACCCCGACATTTCCTGCGCTTGATCTTCCCTTCGGCTTACGGCAACTTGCGCGCTTCTTAATACAAGGAGCAGCCGATGTCCGGTTCAATGGCCCAGGCGTTCGCGCATAATTTTCTCGGGCATTCACCTCGCTGGTACAAGGCCAGCATTCTCGGTTTCCTGATTCTCAACGCCCTGGTGCTTTGGACCGTGGGTCCGGTAGCCGCCGGTTGGCTGCTGGTGCTGGAATTCATCTTTACCCTGGCCATGGCGCTCAAGTGTTATCCGCTGATGCCCGGCGGCCTGCTGCTGATCGAAGCGTTGCTGCTGAAGATGACCACGCCCCAGGCGCTGTATGACGAACTGATACACAACTTTCCGGTGATCCTGCTGCTGATGTTCATGGTGGCGGGTATCTACTTCATGAAGGACCTGCTGCTGTTTCTGTTTTCACGCCTGCTGCTCGGGGTGCGCTCCAAGGCGTTGCTGGCGTTGATGTTCTGCTTTCTGTCGGCGTTTCTCTCGGCGTTTCTCGACGCCTTGACCGTGACCGCCGTGATCATCAGCGCAGCCGTGGGGTTCTACTCGGTGTATCACCGTGTCGCCTCGGGCAATGATCCGCGTCAGGACAGTGAATATGGCGATGACCAACACCTCCCAACCCTCCATCACGCGGACCTCGAACAGTTCCGCGCCTTTCTGCGCAGCCTGCTGATGCACGGAGCCGTCGGCACTGCATTGGGCGGCGTGTGCACCCTGGTCGGCGAGCCACAGAACCTGCTGATCGGCCACGAAATGGGCTGGCACTTTTCTGAATTCTTTCTGAAAGTCGCCCCGGTTTCGCTGCCGGTGCTGGTGGCGGGCCTGGTGACGTGCGTGCTGCTGGAGAAATTGCGCTGGTTCGGTTACGGCACGCTTCTGCCGGACAACGTGCGTGCCGTGCTGGCCAACTATGCCGCCGAAGACGACGCCGAACGCACCTCGCGCCAACGCGCGGCGTTGATTGTTCAAGGGCTGGCGGCGTTGATTCTGATTGGCTGCCTGGCCTTCCACGTGGCGGAAGTGGGCCTGATCGGCCTGATGGTGATCGTGCTGATTACCGCCTTCACCGGCATCACCGACGAGCACCGCCTCGGCACTGCGTTCAAGGATGCCATGCCGTTTACGGCGCTGTTGGTGGTGTTTTTCGCAGTGGTAGCGGTGATTCACGATCAGCAGTTGTTCACGCCGCTGATCCAGTGGGTGCTGGCGCTGCCGGCAGATCAGCAACCGGGCATGCTGTTTATTGCCAACGGTTTGCTGTCGGCCATCAGCGACAACGTGTTCGTCGCGACCATCTACATCACCGAAGTGAAACAGGCCTTCATCTCCGGCCACATGAGCCGTGAACATTTCGAGACCCTGGCGATCGCGATCAACACCGGCACCAACCTGCCGAGCGTAGCGACGCCCAATGGTCAGGCGGCGTTTCTGTTTCTGCTGACGTCGGCGATTGCACCGCTGATTCGCCTGTCGTATGGGCGGATGGTGTGGATGGCGTTGCCGTATACGGTAGTGATGGGTGTTCTTGGGTGGTATGCGGTGAGTTACTGGTTGTAAACACGGTCAAATGTGGGAGCGGGCTTGCTCGCGAAAGCGGTGTGTCATTCAACATTAAGTTGTCTGATACACCGCTTTCGCGAGCAAGCCCGCTCCCACATTTGTTTTGTGTCGCTAGTGAGGGAGGATGTACCGCTCAATCGCCTGCGCCGCACCGTCTTCGGTATTGGCCCCGGTCACCACGTCAGCCTGACGCTTCACCGCCTCTTCCGCCTGCCCCATGGCGATCGACAAGCCCGCGCGGTGAAACATGGCGGGGTCATTGCCGCCATCGCCCATGGCCGCCGTCTGCTCGAGCGGCACACCGAGGAACTCGGCCAGCGTCGCCAGCGCATCGCCCTTGTTGGCTTGCATCGCGGTCACGTCGAGGTAAATCGGCTGTGAGCGCGACACCTGTGCCTGGCCCTCGACCCTGGGCAGCAACTGCGCCTCCAGCTCAATCAATAACTGCGTGTTGTTGCTCGCCGCGACGATCTTGTCGATGTGTTCCAGATACGGCTCAAAACTGTCCACCACCACCGGCGGATACCCCAGGCCATGCTGCTCCCGCGGCACCATCGGCCCGGTCGGGTCTTTCACCAGCCAGTCGCCGCCGCTGAACACCCACACCTCGATGTCCGGCAGATCGGCAAACAGCGCCAACGTGGTCAGTGCGGCCGTGGCCGGCAAGTAATGCGCGACCAGCAGACTGCCATCAGGATGGACGATCGTGCCGCCGTTGAAGGCCGCCGTCGGTAGATCGACGCCCAAGGCTTCGATCTGCTGCAACATGGCTTTCGGTGGCCGGCCAGTGGCAAGGCTGAACAACACGCCCGCCTCGCGCAACGAACGGACGGCTTCGATGGTGCGCTGGCTGAGGCTGTGGTCCGGCAATAACAACGTGCCGTCCATGTCACTGAGCAGAAAACGGATGGTGTGTGGCGTGATCTCACTCATCCGAGGCCATGCCACACGCGACCGTCGCGAGTCAGCAGGTCTTCCGCCGCCGGCGGTCCGTCTTCACCGGCCGCGTAAGTCTGCACACTCGCGTCCTGCTGCCAGGCATCGAGGAAGGGTTGTACCGCGCGCCAGCCGTTTTCGATGTTGTCAGCACGCTGGAACAGCGTTTGATCGCCGGTCAGGCAATCGTAGATCAGGGTTTCGTAGCCGGTGGACGGCTGCATTTCAAAGAAATCCTTGTAGGCAAACCCCAGTTCGATATTGGCCATTTTCAACGCCGGGCCTGGCCGTTTGGCCAGAAGATCGAACCACATGCCTTCATTGGGCTGAATCTGGATCCGCAGATAGGTCGGTTGCAGCTCATCGACCTCGGTATCACGGAACTGCGCGTAAGGCGCCGGTTTGAAGCAGATGACGATCTCGGTGTCGCGCACGCTCATGCGCTTGCCGGTACGCAGGTAGAACGGCACGCCGACCCAGCGCCAGTTGTCGATCATGACTTTGAGCGCCACATAGGTTTCGGTCGTGCTGTCGGGCGATACGTTGGTTTCCTGGCGGTAACCCGGCAACGGCTTGCCGTCGATTTCACCGGCGCTGTATTGACCGCGCACCGAATTGGCCCGTGCCTCTTCGGTGGACCAAGGGCGAATCGCCCCCACCACTTTGGCTTTCTCGCCGCGAACTGCATCGGCGCCGAAGGCAGCCGGGGGTTCCATTGCAACCATCGCCAATAGCTGGAACAGGTGATTGGGCACCATGTCCCGCAAGGCGCCAGTGTGCTCATAAAAACTGCCACGGGTTTCCACGCCGACGGTTTCCGCGGCGGTGATCTGGACGTGGTCGATGTAATGGTTGTTCCAGAAGGCTTCGAACAGGCTGTTGGAGAACCGGCTGATCAGAATGTTCTGCACGGTCTCCTTGCCCAGATAGTGATCGATCCGGTAGATCTGGTTTTCCGTCATCACCTTGAGCAAGCAAGCGTTCAAGGCTTCGGCGGTGTGCAGATCCGAGCCGAACGGTTTTTCGATCACTACCCTTCTGAAAGCTTCCGGTGACTCTTGCAGCAAACCGGCGGCGCCGAGACGACGCACCACTTCGCTGAAGAAACGTGGCGCGGTGGCCAGATAGAACACCGCGTTGCCAGTGCCGCTGGCGGCGATTTTGTCCGCCAGCGCCTGATACGTACTGTCGTCCAGGAAGTCGCCCTGGACGTAGCTGATGCCTTTGGCCAGTTTGGCCCACAACTGCGGATCAAGGGCCTGATCGCCCTTGCCCACCTTGCTCGCCACTTCAGCGCGAATGAAATCTTCGAGCTTCTGCGCAAAGGCCTCATCGGTGATTGCGTTGTGGTCAACGCCGATGATCCGCAAGCCATCGCCAAGCAGACCGTCGCGACTCAGGTTGTACAGCGCCGGCATCAGCAAGCGCTTGACCAGGTCACCGTGGGCACCGAACAGGAACAGCGTGGTCGGTGGTGCGGGTTCTGCCTTGGATTTGTTGCGGATCAATCGGGTCATTTTTTCGCAGTCTCCACATGGCCGCCGAAGCCGAAGCGCTGGGCCGAGAGAATCTTGTCGCCAAAGGTGCCCTGCCCGCGCGAACGGTAGCGGGAGAACAGCGAGTTCGACAGCACCGGCACCGGTACCGATTGTTCCATGGCCGCTTCGATGGTCCAGCGACCTTCACCGCTGTCAGCCACCGAGCCCGAGTAACCGTCGAGCTTCGGATCGCTGGCCAGCGCATCGGCGGTCAGGTCGAGCAGCCACGACGAGACCACGCTGCCACGGCGCCAGACTTCGGCGATGTCAGCGACATTCAGATCGAAGCGCTGATCTTCCGGCAGGTTGGTGCTGGCCTTGGTCTTGAGGATGTCGAAGCCTTCGGCGAAGGCCTGCATCATTCCGTATTCGATGCCGTTATGGATCATCTTCACGAAATGGCCGGAGCCTGCAGGACCGGCGTGGATGTAACCGCGCTCGGCGCGATCGTCGTCCGACTTGCGGTCCTTGGTGCGAGGGATATCACCGATGCCCGGTGCCAGGCTTTCGAACAGCGGATCGAGGCGCTTAACCACCTCGGCTTCGCCGCCGATCATCATGCAGTAACCACGCTCCAGGCCCCAGACGCCGCCGGAAGTGCCGACGTCGACGTAGTGCAGGCCTTTTTCCGACAGGGTTTTCGCCCGGCGGATGTCGTCCTTATAGAAGGTGTTGCCGCCGTCGATGATGGTATCGCCGGGTTCGAGCATGTTGCTCAGGGTGTCAATGGTGTCTTCGGTCGGTGCGCCGGCCGGCAGCATGACCCAGACCGCTCGTGGTTTGGCCAGGCCAGCGACCAGGGCCGGCAGGTCGATGACGCCTTTGGCGCCTTCGGCGGCCAGGGTATCGACGAAGGCGGTATTGCGGTCGTAAACAACGGTGGTATGCCCGTTGAGCATCAGGCGCCGCGCAATATTGCCGCCCATGCGGCCCAGTCCAATAATCCCGAGTTGCATGTGCTGATGCTCCCTACTACAAATAAAGTGTGTCAAAGGTTATAGCCCAACGCGACTCATTCGACTTAGTCCAGCGAGGAGGCATGAAGTTTCCGGGCATTGTGCCCGATCCTGACTGATAACGTCCGTAATCGTGCCAAAGACACAGCGACCGTGAAAAATAAAAAAGTTCCCTTCCAGGGCAAAAGAAATCAAAATCAGCGCCGATAGTAAATAAGCACCGATGTCGGGGCGAATTTACAGTTGAGACAGCCATTTGCGAGGTGAGCAATGGGCACAGTACAAGCAGCACGGCCAGCACAAACCCTTTACGTCACGATCCGTCGCGATGAATTGCGCCAGTTGAAAGACGAGCGCGACCAGCTGAAGCAGGAAGTCGAGCAATTGCGCCTGTTGACGCAAGGCCTCCAGGCCCAGCCGAAGCCTGTCACACTGCGTGCTCCCCACGCCTGATCTCCTCGCCTGAATCGGAAGCAGCCCTGCGCTGTTTCCGAAATGTCCTCCCGATTCGCCTGCACGCAGCTCACAAAACTTTCACACGTCCTTGTTGATACTCCGGCCCGATATGGCCGCCGGTATTCGCGCGGCGCCCGTTCGTCGGCGACTTTCATGTCCCGGCGGTGGAAAGTGATTCTGGCTGGAGCGCGCAATGGCTTTGTTTCAACGCAGCAGCAGTTCGTCTGCGAAAGGTTTTGATTGGGCAGGATTCCTCTGGTTGTTCCTGTTCTTCTGGTATTTTTCCGGCATCACCCAACTGCTGATTCAGTTGACGGGCACCTCCGGCTTCACCGGCTTCCGCCAAGCCTTTGTGATGAGCGCCATCTGGCTGGCGCCGATGCTGTTGTTCCCCCGACAAACCCGTGTAATGGCCGCGCTGATCGGCGTGGTGCTGTGGGCCTGCTCCATGGCCAGCCTGGGATACTTCTTCATCTATCAGCAGGAATTTTCCCAGAGCGTCATCTTCATCATGTTCGAATCGAACATCTCTGAAGCCGGCGAGTACATGACCCAATATTTCGCCTGGTGGATGGTGGTGGCGTTCCTCGCCCACACGTTGTTCGCGTATTTCCTGTGGACGCGGTTGCGCCCGGTGTACATGCCCCGCGGTCGCGCGCTGGTAGCGGCGACAGCGATTCTGGTGGCCGTGATCGGCTATCCGATGATCAAACAGACCCTCCGCACCGGCAGCTTCGCCGAAGGTTTCGAAAAACTTGAAACCCGCATCGAACCGGCAGTGCCATGGCAGATGGCGGTGGCCTATCACCGTTACCTCGACACCCTCGCCGGCATGCAGGACATGCTCGACAGTGCGAGCAAGATTCCACCGCTTAACAACCTCAAGGATGCGATGGCCAACCAGCCGGCAACCCTGGTGCTGGTGATCGGTGAATCCACCAACCGTCAGCGCATGAGCCTCTACGGCTACCCGCGTGAAACCACGCCGGAACTGGACAAGCTCAAGGATCAACTGGCGGTCTTCGATAACGTCATCACCCCGCGCCCCTACACCATCGAGGCATTGCAACAGGTACTGACCTTCGCCGACGAAGAAAACCCGGACCTGTACCTGTCGACCCCATCGCTGGTCAGCATGATGAAACAGGCCGGCTACAAAACCTTCTGGATCACCAACCAGCAGACCATGACCAAGCGCAACACCATGCTCACCACCTTCTCCGAGCAGGCCGATGAACAGGTGTACCTGAACAACAACCGCAACCAGAATGCCGCCCAGTACGATGGCGACGTGATCGAGCCGTTCAACAAGGCCCTGGCCGATGCGGCGCCACGCAAGTTGATCGTCGTGCATCTGCTCGGTACGCACATGAGCTACCAGTACCGCTATCCGTCGACGTTCGACAAGTTCAAGGACCGCAACGGCGTTCCCGCCGGCGTGCGTGACGATCAACTGCCGACCTACAACAGCTATGACAACGCGGTGCTGTACAACGACTTCGTGGTCTCGAGCCTGATCAAGGACTACGCCAAGTCCGATCCGAACGGTTTCCTGCTGTACCTCTCCGACCACGGCGAAGACGTTTTCGACTCTCCTGGCCACAGCACACTGGGTCGCAACGAGGCCAAGCCGACGGCGCCGATGTACACCATTCCGTTCATGGCCTGGGCTTCGCCGAAATGGCGCGAGACACATGACTGGAGCTTTGCCGAGGACCTGGGGCGGCCGTACAGCAGTTCGCACCTGATCCATACCTGGGCCGATCTGGCGGGGTTGAGTTTCGATGAACTCGATCGCAGCAAGAGCCTGGTCAGCGACAGCTTCAAACCACGTCCACTGATGATCGGCAATCCCTATGAGCGCCAGCAGAAGGCGTTGATCGACTTCAGCCTGATCAAACCGAAGGTGAAGCCGAATCCTGGGGATGTCGTGCTTCATTAAACCTTTCAGGGGCCGGTTCCGGCCCCTTTTTCTTGCTCGTCCCAAATTGGAACGGAAAGCCCCATACGCAGTTAATTCCCAATTAACAGAATCGGCAGATAATGTCCGCGTGACATTGCTTCATGGAAGAAAGGCACCCGATATCCGTTGTGGGAGGCGAACCATGAAACGTACACCCTTGATCGTTGCCGGCCTGATGACGTTCGTTTCGGCCAGTGCGTTGGCCGAAGGCGGCGCGGAACGCATGCGCTATTACTACGAGAGCCTGCGGCTTAGCCAACAGGAGAATCAGAGTCAGCAAACCGCTGAAGTCCGGGTTCCGGACGATCAGACGGCGCAAGTGACGGAGCATTACAAGCGCTAACTATTGTGGGAGCCAGGCTTGCCGGCGAAGGCGTATTTGAAATCGCCTTCGCCGGCAAGCAGTGCTCCTACAGGGGCTTGGTCCAGAACAGCATCCGGCCATGCGCCGGATCGAACATGCCCGCACTAAAGCCGAATTTGGCGTAGGACGACTGGGCCACGGCATTGCCTTCCAGCACTTCCAGGGTGATTTTGCAGCAGCCACGCTGACGGGCGATCTCCTCGACCTTTTGCAACATCTTCTGACTCAGGCCCAACCCGCGAAACGCCTTCATCACCACAACGTCGTGCACGTTGACCAGCGGGCGACAGGCAAACGTCGAAAAGCCTTCAAAACAATTGACCAGCCCTGCCGGTTCACCGCCGACAAAAGCCAGCACGCTGAACGCATGGGGACGCTTGGCCAGTTCTTCCGGCAGGTGCTCCAGCACCTCGGCCGGCAAGGAATGACCGCCACCCATCGGGTCTTCGGCGTAATGATTCAATACAAGGCGCAAGGCCTCGGCATGCACCGGATTGGTGTAGCTGGCCTGAAGCACAAGAATTTCTGCGGATTCCATTTCCATCCTCGATCACACGTGAAATAGCCCCGGCGCGCAGACCGCGCCGCAGGGCCCAGCGACCCTATCGCGAGTCCTGCCCGTCCTGCAATCTTTAAACCGAGGTGCCCCAGATCAGCGCTTCGGTCCATCCCAGTTCGGTGAAATCCGCAGCCCGCAGACCCGACTCGCCGGCGCAGAAAAACTCGTCCAGTTGCGGCGGTGCGATAGACGTACCGCTGAGCATGGCGTGAACCTGGCCACGGTGATGGATCTGGTGCTCGAACAGGTGCGACAGCAGGCGCAATCGACTGTCGTGTTGCGGCGTGTCCCGGGCGATAGTCACGATCTTGCCCAGCTCCGCGTCGCGCATCTGCTCGCAGTAAGCGATCAACCGGCGATCTACCTGGACCTGCTCGCGCTTGAGGTCAATGGCGTTGGTGAAGGGCTCGTCTTTGGCGAAAAACACATCGCACTCGGGATGCGGTGCATCGCCGCGCAACTCCCGTTCCAGTGCATCCACGTAAAACCAGTCGCAGGTCAGGATGTGATTGAGGGTCGCCCGCAGGCTGGGGAAGAAACTGACTCGCGGCGCCGTGAGGTCCTGCGGACTCAATTGTCCCCAGGCCTTGGCCAGTCGATGATTGGCCCAGGCGTTCTGATAGGCCATGGTCAGCAAATGATGGGACAAGGGCTGATTCATGTTCGCGGCTCCTTGGGTTCAAGCGTCGGCGAAACGTTGCAGCTGCATTTCCTGTAATCGGCTGAGGGTGCGACGGAACGGGAATTCCAGATAGCCTTCGGTGTAGAGCGATTCCATCGGCACCTGCGCCTCAAGGTACAACGGCACTTTGCGGTCGTAGCATTCGTCCACCAACGCGATGAAACGCCGCACACCGTCATCATGTACCGACAATTGCGGCAATTCGCGATCGCCCGCCACCACCCGTTCGACACCGTCCTCGGTGCCACGGGCGATGCGCCCTTCGCGCTTCTGCGCGCTGAGGTTGGGCACTTCACTCAACAGAATAGCCTTGTAGGTGTCGCACAGGGCCATGAAATCCATGGCGGCGAAGGGTTGTTCGCAGAGGTCGGCGTAACGGCTCCAGAGCACGGTTTCACTAGCTTGCACCACATTCAGTGAACGGTAGCCGACCTTGACCGGCTCACCGGAAACCGTCTGGCCGGCGGTCAACGCCTTGAACACATCACCCAACGCGCCGGGCTGGCCGGGCGCGGCGACCCAATAGCGCTGCAAACCGGCCCCGGGATGCAGGCGATGATCTTCGCCGCCATCCACCGCAATCACCTGCATATGGCGCTTGATCGCCTCGATGGCCGGCACGAAGCGGTCACGGTTGAAGCCATCGGCATACAGCAGGTCCGGCGGCTGATTGGAGGTGCAGACCACCACCACGCCCTGGTCGAACATCACCTGAAACAAGCGCCCGAGAATGATGGCGTCGCCGATGTCATTGACGAACAGCTCGTCGAAACACAGCACGCGCACTTCTTCACTCAATTCCCGGGCCAGCGCTTTCAACGGGTCGGCAGTGCCGGTCAGCTGAAACGAGCGCTGATGCACCCAACCCATGAAGTGATGAAAGTGCTGGCGTCGGGCCGGGACCTGCAGGCTTTGGTAGAACTGGTCCATCAACCAGGTCTTGCCACGCCCGACCGGCCCCCAGAGGTAAACGCCCGTGACCGGGGTGCGACCTTCATGCAGCGCTTCGTAGCATTTTTGCAGCGCCCAGACAGCATGTTCCTGGGCCTCGTCCTGGACGAAGCCCTTCTGTTCAATGGCGTGTTGCCAGGCGCTTAACGGGGAATCGACATTCATGCGCGGCAGTATGCCATCGCGGCGCGGCCTCTACAGTGAAATGTCCAGTCGAGCGATCTTGCCCTGCTCGTTCAGACGGAACATATAGCGCAACTCCAGCGGACTGCCGGGAAACGTGCCGGACACCCGGTTATGCACCAGCACCTTGCCGGTGCGCAGTTGCACGTCGAGCACTTCGACCCTTGGCTGATAACGCTGAGCGGTGTCTTGCATCCATTGGGCTATAGCCTGCGGGCCGATCTGATGCCGGCCTTCATCGAACACATTGGCATCCTCAGCGAAGAAACTGGCAACCCTCGAAGTATCGCGGGCATTGGCGGCGGCCAGGTAAGCAGTGATGGCGGGCGCCAGCGAAGAGGCGGGACTGGACATGTCTATAACTCCTTGTTGGTTGATTCTGGAGCCATGCTAAAACATGCCTGTGTCAGTTCTTGTCAGGAGTGAAACGCCCCGCTTCATCCAGTTGCATCTGCTTGCGCCAGGTGCGCAGCAGGTCGCCACGCCGCCCCGGATAACGCTCGCCCTGCTCGTTCGCCGCCGAAATCCGGTCAGTGCGAAACGTCCGATAGGCGCCGCGCAATTCACACCAGGCGACGATGATTCGCACCTCGTTGAGAAACCCCAGCGCCAACGGCCAGATCAACCGTTGACTGGGCACCTGCTGGGCGTCTGCATAGTCGATGTGCAACTTGGCCTGATCACGGATCGCCTGGCGGAACACATTCAACGCCACGGCGTTGGGTGCGAAGCCATAGCCGGACGGGCCCGGCAATACCGTCGGGTTGCGCAAGGCGTCCAGCGCTTCGGGCGCCAGCACCGCTGCAATCTTGGCCAGCGCATCAGCCGCCGCCTTGCTCAACACCTCATCACCACGCTGGTCCACATAGCGCAGTCCCAGCACGATGGCTTCGGTTTCGTCGGCGTTGAGCATCAAGGGCGGCAGGAACAAACCGCTGCGCAGCACGTATCCGATCCCCGCCTCGCCGTAGATCGGCGCGCCGAGTGCGGTGAGTTCCGCAATGTCGCGGTAGAGCGTACGCTCGGAAATCTCCAGTTCGCCGGCAAGGGTCGCCGCCGTGACAGGGCGACTCTTGCCGCGCAGCACTTGCAACAGGGTCAGTAAACGCGTGGTGCGAGACACGATTGGCGGGCTCGGTTCGGAAAAGTGCTCGGAGCTTAGCAGAGGACCCTGTCAGAAAGTGGCAGTAGTAATGCGCCCGGTTGTCGGCTCTTTTCTCGCGGTTGAAAAAGCGTCTTGACGAAATACATGACAGGCATCATCTTTAATACATGTCTCGTGACATCTATATTCAGTCGCCGCCTCTTTCTTTCAGGAGTCATCCCATGCATTACAAAGTGTTCGGCCGAAAAACCGGCTTGCGTGTCTCGGAACTGGCGCTCGGCGCCGGCAACTTTGGTACGGGTTGGGGCCATGGCGCCGAACGCGATGAAGCCAAACGCATATTTGATGGCTACCTGGAGGCCGGCGGCAATTTCATCGACACCGCCAACGGTTATCAGGGTGGACAGTCGGAAGCCATGCTCAGCGAGTTCATCGCCCAGGAGCGCGATCGCCTGGTCATCGCCACCAAATACACCTTGGGGACTACGCCGGCTGCGGGCATTTCCCACACCGGTAACAACCGCAAGAACATGGTTCGCGCCGTGGAAGAAAGCCTGTCACGGCTCAAGACCGATCACATCGACCTTTTCTGGGCGCACATGAGCGACGGTGTCACGCCTATGGAAGAGATCCTGCGGGGTTTCGATGACCTGGTGCGCGCCGGCAAGATTCATTACGCCGGCCTGTCGAACTTCCCGGCGTGGCGCATCGCCCGGGCCGACCTGCTGGCCGAAGTTCGCGGCTTTGCGCCGATTGCCGCCATTCAGGCCGAGTACAGCCTCGCCGAACGCACCGCCGAGCGTGAGCAACTGCCCATGGCCGAAGCGTTAGGGCTGGCCGCGACGTTATGGTCGCCGTTGGGTGGCGGCTTCCTGACTGGTAAATATCGCTCCAGTGACGAGAACAACCGCGCCGCGAAACTGGGCATGCTGGTGCACGCCGAGAAAAGTGCCCGCGAAACCGCCCTGCTCGACACCTTGCTCGCTGTCGCGGCGGAGCTCGGCGCCAGCCCGACGCACGTGGCCATTGCCTGGCTGCGGGAAAAAGCCAAACGCTCGACAACGGCGCTGATTCCGATCCTGGGTTCGCGCACGCGTGAGCAGCTGGATGCGACGTTGGGCGCGTTGAATGTGCAGTTGAGTGGGGAACAGTTGTCGCGGCTGGATGAGGTCAGCGCAGTGGCGATGGGTGTGCCACATGAGTCCATTGCCGGTTCTGTTGCGCGGTTTAGCGGGGGTGAAACCCTGGATCTGCCGATAATTCCGGTCGCCTGAAAAAGCTTCGCGGGCAAGCCTCGCTCCTACAGGTCATGCACTAGTCCTGTAGGAGCGAGGCTTGCCCGCGAAGGCGTCATCACTGACAACGCCAATCTGTATTACCGATCGACCTTATGTTTGGCCGCATACAAACACAACATCTCCATCGCCAATGTCGCCGCCGCCAGTGAGGTAATGTCCGCACTGTCGTAGGCCGGAGCCACTTCCACCACGTCCATCCCCACCAGATTGATCCCGCGCAACCCACCGAGTATTTCCAGCGCTTGCACCGTGCTCAAACCGCCGCACACCGGCGTTCCTGTGCCCGGGGCGAACGCCGGGTCGAGGCAGTCGATGTCGAACGTGAGGTACACCGGGTTGTCGCCGACCCGAGCGCGTATGGCTTCGACAATTTCATCGACGCCACGGCGATGCACTTGCCGCGCATCCAGAACCTGAAAGCCCTGATGATCATCATTGGTGGTGCGCAAGCCGATCTGAACCGAGCGCGACGGGTCTACCAGACCTTCCTTGGCCGCATGCCAGAACATCGTGCCGTGGTCGACGCGCTTGCCCTCTTCGTCCGGCCAGGTGTCGCTGTGGGCATCGAAATGGATCAGCGACAGCGCCCCGTGTTTACGGGCGTGGGCCTTGAGCAGCGGGTAACTGATGAAGTGATCGCCACCAAACGTCAGCATCGCGCATCCGGCATTCAGAATGCGCTCGGCGTGGGCTTCAATGCTTTCCGGCACTGACTGAGGCGAGCCGTAATCGAAGCCGCAATCGCCGTAGTCGATCACGGCGAGGTGATCGAACGGATCGAACGCCCACGGCCAGTGGCGTTCCCAGGCAATCCCGGTGGAGGCCGCACGAATGCCCCGCGGTCCGAAACGCGCACCGGGACGGTTGCTGGTGGCGGTATCGAACGGCACGCCGCTGACGGCAACGTCGACACCGCGCAAGTCACGGCTGTAGCGACGACGCATGAAACTGGTGATGCCGGCGTAGGTACTTTCAGCGGCAGTCCCGTAAAGGCTGTCGCGGGTCATGGCCTGATCGTTTTGCACGGGGACGTCCATCGGTTTCTCCTTGTTTTAGTTATTGGCGGCTACGGAAAGTGGTCCACAGCCGGGTGCGCTGACGCATGTCCTTGAGGCTCATACTGCGGTCGGCGTACAGCCGTTCGCGCACCTCGGCAAGCGGGTAAATGTCCGGATCGGTGCGCACCGTCTCATCCACCAGCGGTGTAGCGGCCTGGTTGGCGGTGGCAAAGAACAGCGTGTTAGTCAGCGCCGCGACAGACTCGGGACGCAGCATGAACTCGATGAACGCGCGGGCCGCTTCGGGGTGCGGCGCATCCTTGGGAATCGCCAGGTTGTCCTGCCAGACCAGCGTGCCTTCCTTGGGAATCCGGTACGCCACTTCGTAGGGCTTGTTGGCTTTTCGCGCCTGATCGGCCGCCATGCTGGCGTCACCGTTGTAGGTCAACGCCAGGCAAACGCTGCCATTGGCCAGGTCGTTGATTTGTCGACCGCTGGCGACGTACAACACATTTGGCTGAAGCTGATGCAACAGCGCCTCGGCGGCTGACAGATCAGACTTGTCAGTGCTGTAGGGATCTTTACCGAGATAGTGCAGCGCCAGGCCGATCACTTCCTGCGGCGAATCGATGATCGCCACCCCGCAATCTTTCAGCTTGCTGGCGTATTCGGGTTTGAACAGCAGGTCGAGGCTGTTGAGCGGCACATCCGGCAAACGTTTTTTCACTGCCTCGACATTCATCCCGAGCCCCAAAGTCCCCCAGGTGTACGGCACGCCGTAGCGGTTGCCGGGATCGACCGCGGCCAGTTTTTCCAGCAAGTCCGGATCGAGGTTGGCGTAGCCCTTGAGGCCTTCGTGGGGAATCGCCTTCAGCGCGCCGGCCGCCAACCCGCGCGCCAGCACGCTGGACGACGGCACCACCACGTCGTAGCCGCTGCCGCCGGTGAGCAGCTTGGTTTCCAGCACTTCCGAGGAGTCGAAGGTGTCGTAACGCACGTGAATGCCGGTTTCCTGCTCAAAGCGCTGCAAGGTGTCCGGCGCCACGTAGTCGGCCCAGCTGTAAAGGTTGACGACGTTCTCCTCGGCCTGGGCCGACACCGCCATGGAAAGCAACAACGCGGGTAAACACAGCTTGAATGAAGGACCCATGACGAACACCTGACCAGAGGAAGTGGCTGCAGCATGCGTCGTCGGATACATTGGAAAAATACCAAGTCAATTATCCTGACTTTATTGCGGAGTAATGTTTGATGCTCGGCCAGCTTCACGATGTGGATCTGCACTTGCTGCGCCTGTTCGTCAGCGTGGTGGAATGTGGCGGCTTCAGCGCGGCCCAGGGTGAGCTGGGCCTGAGTCAGTCGAGTATCAGCCAGCAAATGGCCAGGCTCGAAACCCGGCTCGGTTATCGGCTGTGCAGTCGCGGCAAGGGCGGATTCAGGATCACCCCCAAAGGCGAACAACTGCTGATCGCGATACGGGGACTGTTCGAGTCCATCGAAGCGTTCCGTCATCAATCCAATGGCGTAGACGGCCGCTTGATCGGCGAGGTGCGCCTGGGGCTGTCCGAAGCCGTGGATCAATCGGTACTGCAACGGGTGGCCGACGCGATCCGCCGTTTTCGCGAACGCGATGAGTCAGTGCGCATCGAGTTGATCAGCGCGATGCCCGGCGAAATGGAGCGCTTGCTGCTGCAACAACGGCTGGACCTGGCGATCGGATATTTCTCACAGGTGCAGAGCGCATTTGACTACCGCGAACTGTTCAGCGAAACCCAGCACTTGTATTGCGCCCCCGGCCATCCGCTGTTCACCGACGACGCGCCGGATGATCACGCGTTGCAGGCGTGCGACCGGGTGGATCACCCTTACCGATTTCTGCGCAGCGATGAGCCGTTCCAGGGCAAACAGTGCTCGGCACGTTCGGAACAGGTCGAAGGCACCCTCGCCTTCATTCTGTCCGGCAAGCACGTCGGCTATCTGCCCAGCCACTTTGCCCGCAGCTGGGAGGACAAAGGGTTGCTCAGGGCCGTGCGGCGCAACGACATGAGTTTCGACGTGGCATTTCACCTGGCTCGCCACCGTGCGCAGGTGCCAGGCGATGCGCAAAAGGCGTTTGAAGAGGATTTACTGTCGGCGTTTGCCTGACTCCTGCCAGCCGCGATCCCTGTGGCGAGGGGATTTATCCCCGTTCGGCTGCGCAGCAGACGTAAATCCATCCAACGCGGTACATCTGACGAACCGCGTCGACAGTGTTTTGGGGCCGCTGCGCAGCCCAACGGGGGCAAGCCCCCTCACCACAGGTTTTGTGTAAACCCGAGTTTGTGTTTCGACAAACCAGTCTTTCTGGCATCCTGCGCCTCCATTTTCTGACCCGGCCCGCCTTTCGGCACGCAAACCACCATGACCGCCTCTGAAAAAGCCACTGTTCCGCGCCACAGCGACCTGATCTACGGCCTCGACGACCGCCCGCATTTGACCGCCACCGTCTTCGCCGCCCTGCAACACGTACTCGCCAGTTTCGTCGGCATCATCACCCCGACCCTGATCATGGGCAGCGCCCTCGGCCTGCAAAGCGAAATACCCTATCTGATCAGCATGGCGCTGTTCGTCTCGGGCCTGGGCACCTTCGTCCAGGCGCGGCGGTTCGGCCCGATCGGTTCCGGTTTGCTGTGTCTGCAAGGCACCAGTTTTTCGTTCATCAGCGTGATCCTCAGCGCCGGTTTCATGGTCAAGGCTCGCGGTGGCGGCACCGATGAAATTCTGTCGACGATCTTTGGCGTGTGTTTTTTTGCCGCGTTCATTGAAGTGGCGCTGAGCCAGTTCATCGGCAAGCTGCGGATGCTGATCACGCCGGTAGTGACCGGGACGATCATCACGCTGATGGGCCTGTCGCTGATCAAAGTCGCCATGACCGACATCGCCGGTGGCTTCGGCGCGACCGACCTTGGTGCCGCCAGTCATCTGGGGTTGGCAGCGCTGGTGCTCGGCACCATCGTGGTCTTGAACCGGGTAGACGTGCCGTTCCTGCGCCTCGGGGCGATCGTGATCGGTCTGACGTTCGGCTACGTCGTCGCCTGGCTCATGGGCCACGTGGATTTCGGCAGCATGCCCGACGTCCCACTGATGAGCGTGCCGGTGCCGTTCAAGTACGGGTTCAACTTCGACTGGGTGGCGTTCGTGCCGGTAGCGGTGATTTTCCTGGTGTCGCCCCTGGAGGCCGCCGGTGATCTGACCGCCAACTCGATGATTTCCCGGCAGCCGGTCAAAGGCCCGATCTACATCCGCCGGATCAAGTCCGGCCTGCTCGCCGACGGTCTCAACTCGGCCATGGCGGCGGTGTTCAACAGCATGCCGATGGTGACCTTCGCGCAGAACAACGGCGTGATTCAACTGACCGGCGTGGCCAGCCGTTACGTGGCGTTTTTCATTGCCGGTCTGCTGGTGGTGCTGGGGTTGTTTCCAATGATCGGCGCGGTGCTGCAACTGATGCCCAAACCGGTGCTCGGTGGCGCTGAACTGGTGATGTTCGGCACCGTTGCGGTGGCCGGCATCAAGATCCTCGCCGAAGCCGGCCTGCATCGGCGCAACATGCTGATCGTGGCGATTTCCCTCGGCATGGGTCTGGGTGTGGCGGCCGTGCCGGAGGTGCTGCGCGAATTGCCGAAAGCGCTGCACAACATCTTCGAATCGCCGATCACCGTCGGCGCGTTGTGCGCTATCGTGCTGAATATCTTCCTTCCCGAAGAATTCCTCGAACTGGAAGAAGACGATTTCGATCCGGAAGCCTCGATCCTCCAGGTCATGGAAAACCCGGATGTCCCGGCCAAAGGTGAACCCGCCACGCCTGCGGTTGTCGCACAGTTGAACCGCTAGACAGGCTCAAGGCCGAGCCACAGCGGTGGTTCGGCCTTTTCTTCAAGAGAGCATGTCCATGCGCAGTGTCCACGCCGTTGTCCTTTCCCTTCTGTTGCTGTCCCTGAGCGCCTGCGCCCTGTTGCCCGATCGTGATCCGCTGAACATCAACGTGGTCGGTTTCGAACCGCTGCAGAGTCAGGACATGGAAGTGCGATTCGCGGTAAAAATCCGCGTGCAGAATCCCAATGAATCCGCGATCAACTACAACGGCGTGGCGCTGGACCTGTCCGTTAACGGCCAGCCCCTCGCCTCCGGCGTCAGTGATCAATCGGGCTCGATTGCGCGTTTTTCCGAGACAGTGCTGACCGTGCCGGTGAGTGTTTCGGCGTTCTCGGTGCTGCGCCAGACCTTGGGCCTGAGCCAGACCCAGACGCTGAACAACCTGCCTTATGTCTTGCGCGGCAAACTGGCGGGCGGATTGTTTGGGACGATGCGATTTACGGACAGTGGCAAGCTCAGTTTGCCGGGGTCGACAGTCGGTACCTGGTGAATACCAACGCTGACACTCTAAAGTGTCAGCGGGCCTCTGTGGCGAGGGGATTTATCTCCGTTCGGCTGCGAAGCAGTCGTAAAACCATTGAATGCGGCGTGTCAGACATAATGGGATTGCAAGCTTGGGCCCGCTTCGCAGCCCAACGGGGCGGTGCGACGTTTCGCTAAATCCCCTCACCACAAAAGCTCACACTCAGTTTTGGTTATGTGTTGAACCGCACGCCGGGTTTGGCACGCTCATCTACCGTCAACTCGAACACATCCGGGCGCGCATAGTGGCCGACGACGTCGTAGTCGTAACGCGCGCGGATCAGGTCGTCAGTGTCGATTTCAGCGGAGAGTAATCCGCGCCCTCCCCGCAGCGGCCCGGCCAGAATATCGCCCATCGGCCCGACGATAACGCTGCCCCCCGCAATCAACGGCCGGTCCGCCGGCCAGTTGGCGATGTCCACGCCCAACGCTTGCGGCGAGTCCTGAACCTGACAGGCGCTGACCACGAAGCAACGGCCTTCATGAGCGATGTGGCGCATGCTGACCTGCCACATCTCCCGCTCGTCCACCGTGGGCGCGCACCACACTTCCACGCCTTTGGCGTACATCGCGGTGCGCAGCAGCGGCATCATATTTTCCCAACACACCACCGCGCCGATCCGCCCGACCTGACTGTCGATCACCGGCAACGTCGAGCCATCGCCCTTGCCCCAGATCAGCCGCTCAGTACCGGTCGGCATCAGCTTGCGGTGCTTCGCCACCAGCCCGGCCTGCGGATCGAAATACAGCGCAGTGCAATACAACGTGCTGCCAGCGCGCTCGATCACGCCGATCACCAGGTTCGCGCCTGTACGCGCCGACAACCCGGCCAGCGCTTCGGTTTCCGCCCCAGGCACATCAATGGCGTTGGAAAAATAACGGGCAAAGGCTTCACGACCTTCCGGCAAGCGATAACCCAGTTGGGTGCCAAAACCTTCACCTTTCGGGTATCCGCCCAGCAACGCTTCAGGCATGACCACCAGCGCCGCGCCTGACTCAATAATGGCATTTTCGTACGAGAGGATCTGGTCCAGCGTCTCGGCCTTGCCGCCGGGCAAGGCGCCGATTTGCAGTGCAGCAACAATTGACTTGGGCATGGCGGTCACTCCGTTCACATCAGGTGTTGCTCATTCTCAGGCGTCACGGGATCATCAATAAGGCCCCTAACGCTGCTGAATGATATGAACCAAATGAATATCGCCTCCGTCGATCTCAACCTGCTCAAAGTCTTCGAAGCCTTGCACGAAGAGTCCAGCGCCAGCCGTGCGGCGCTGCGTCTGGGTGTGACGCAATCGGCGGTCAGCGCGGCGTTGCGCCGACTGCGCGAGGTGTACGGCGATCAATTGTTCGTCCGCACGGGACGAGGCCTTGCGCCGACGCTCAAGGCCAATCAGTTGAAACCGGTGGTCAGCGACGCACTGAACAAATGCCGACAGAGCCTGGCGATGGTCGATCCGGCCGCCAATCACTACGACGGCCGCTCGGTCTCGGTCGGTTTGTCGGATGATTTCGAGATCGCCTACGGGCGTCGCTTGATCGAGGAAATCGCGCGGTGCGCACCCAGGCTGCGGCTGATCTTTCGCCAGACTCACAGTCAGATCGTCGCGCAGGCGTTGATGGAGCGCAGCATCGATCTGGCGATCACGGCCGGTGGGTTTGCCGAGCGATTGCTGAGTCGTCAGGTGCTGGGTGAAGGCGATTATTTGTGTCTGGTTGACCCGATCAGTCGGGTCACGGGACAGCAAGCCATCGACCTCGAGGAATTCGTCACCCGTGAACATATTCTGGTGTCGTCGGGTGGCTTTATCGGGATCACCGACGAAGGGTTGGCCGCGCTGGGCCTGAGCCGGCGGGTCTGCGCTTCGACCACGCATTTTGCGGCGTTGCCGCATTTGCTCAAGGGCAGTCAGGCCGTGGCGACCATTCCGGCGCATGCCGCCCGAAGCATTGCAGCGCTCAGCGGTCTGGCGCTGTTGCCCTGCCCTGTGGCGTTGCCGCGTTACCCGATCGAACTGGGCTGGCGTACCAGCACTCAGCTCGATCCGGTGGTGTTGAAAGTGCGTGAGGCGATTGTCGCGATTTTTGCCTGAGGTCCAGCCTTACTTGGCCGCCATCAACCGATTGACTTCACTGCGTACCATGTTCGCGAACTCCGGGGGCGACATGCCGTCGAGTTCGGAACGGACCCATTCGGCCCATTTGCCTTTGCGCTTGGCGCGCTCGCCGAACAACCGTGCGGCTTCGCCCTTGGCTTTGCCCAGGTTGTTTTGCCAGAGTTCGAACAGACGGGATTTCTCGTCTTCAAGCGCTGCGCGCTCGGCAAGGGGTTTGTCGGCCAGATTGAAGCTCATGGGGAATTACCTGCTGCGTAAATTGGCGACATCTTACACTGTAGGAAGAAATGTCCTGCGCTGGATTTTGCTACAGGATGACCGACCCGCGCAAAATCACTGCAACTTTTTCCGTCGCAGCGGACTCCATTGTTCACTGCCTATTCACTTGCAAGGAGTACCTCAATGGCCCGGAAAACCGCCGCACAAGTCGCCGAAGACCAAATCAAGGATCAGGCTTTCAGCGAACTTCAGGCGCTGATCGAAGAGTCGGAAAAACTGCTCAAGAGCAGTGCGTCACTGGTCGGTGAAGAAGCCGACACGCTTCGCGGACAAATCGCCCAGAAACTCCAGCAGGCACGGGACTCGGTCACCAGCGTTCGAGACCGGACCCTGCCGGCGGTCGAAGCCACTGAAACCTACATTGGCGGGCATCCATGGCAAACCGTGGCGATTTCCGCCGGGTTTGGTTTGGTTGTCGGGTTGTTGCTGGGTCGCCGGTAAGCCCGCCAACCAATAATTCAATAGCGAAATGCAATCCCTGTGGGAGCGGGCTTGCTCGCGAAAGCGCTGTGTCAGCAACGGTAATGTCGACTGACACACCCTCTTCGCGAGCAAGCCCGCTCCCACAGATCCGCATTTCAATTCCTAGGCGCCGGCCAATTCCCGCAAGTTCGCCACTGTATCCGCATCTAGCTGAATGCCATTCGCGCTGGATTTCGCCCGCTGATGGTGACGTCGATCACCCGGCAACCGCTTGAGCCCCACACCGTGCATCTGCCGCACCAGCTCCTGGCTGCGCTCGGCAAAGCTCTGCCCGGCCGCCTTGCTCGGATCGATCACGATCAACAACTGGCCGGTCCATGGGGTTTTGGCGCCAGGATGGTTCTTCCAGTCGAACTCGAAGGAAAAATTGCCCCCGGTCAGCGCCGCCGCCAACAGCTCCACCATCATCGACAACGCCGAGCCTTTATGCCCGCCGAACGGCAGCAACGCGCCCCCTTCCAGAATCGCTTTCGGGTCCTGGGTCGGCTGACCCAGGCCGTCGACCCCCATGCCCGCCGGCAAGCGTTCGCCCTTGCGCGCGGCAATCTGCACATCGCCGTGGGCAATGGCGCTGGTGGCCAGGTCGAAGACAATCGGCTCACCGTCGGCCCGTGGGGCGGCGAAAGCAATCGGGTTGGTGCCGAACAGCGGGCGATCGGCGCCATGCGGCACCACGCAGGTCATGCTGTTGACCACGCTCAATGCCACCAGCCCTTCATAGGCGAACGGTTCGACGTCCGGCCACAACGCCGCAAAATGGTGGGAGTTACGAATCGCCAACACCGCAATCCCGGCACTGCGAGCCTTTTCCACCAGCAAGGCGCGGGCAGCGGCGAGCGCCGGTTGGGCGAAACCGTTGCCGGCGTCGACCCGGACAAACCCCGACGCCACGTCCTCGACCACCGGCACGGCCTGACCATTGACCCAGCCGCTCTTCAGCGTCGACACGTAACCGGGAATGCGAAACACACCATGACTGTGGGCACCATCGCGTTCGGCGCCGGCGCAGTTTTCGGCCAGTACCCGAGCGACATCGGACGAGGTGCCGTGACGCAGGAAAATCTTCTCAAGCAAGGCCGTCAACTCATCGAGGGACAGGTTTTGCGAGACAGCAGTAGACACATGATCGTGTGGCGCAGACATCTGAAGCTCCAGACTAATTATTGGAGGGGGCAACAGCGTAGGAAGACCCGCTGATTAACCACGCGCAACCCGCTGCCTGTCAACCTTCGGATGAAGCTGTACTCACAGCCATCGGCAGAACGTGCGTTAACTATCTACCACCTTCAATGCGCCCGCCGCTTTTAGTCTCGAATCTCAACCTGACGGCGCTATCCGCTGCGCCCTGCATGAGATTCGACAATGTCTATATCCACACCCCCGCTGCTATTTCCCCAAGCCTTGAAATCGCCGGGCCGCTGGACCGAGCTTGGTAAAACCCATGGGCTGACGCGCAAGGATTTCGAGTGGTTCAGCCACCTGAAACTGGCCAGCCATGCATTACGCAATCAACAAAGCTCGCCGATGCTCGCCGAAAAAATCCTGGTCACTTGCGGCGAACTGTCCCTTCCCCTAGCAGGCTGCTTCGTGTTGAGCGCCACGCCGGATGACAAAGGCGAAATTCTCTACACGCCGTACGCCGGCATAAAAAAGTTCGATAGCCGCGCCTCGTTGAAGGAGCACGTCAAGAACCAGCTCGAAAACATAAAGGAAGATGACGACCTGCTGCTGTTCATGTCGTTGTCTGCGCGCAAAACGCTGGCGGCGGCCACCGATGTCGACGTGACCTTCAAGACCATCGACGGGGACGTCTTCGAAGACCAGCGCACGGACATCGAAACCAACCAGCACACCAACGATCAGGCGATGCTCGATGAACTGAAGAAACTGCCCACGCTCACTGCGCTGCTTGACTCGGTGCTTGAGGGGTTGCTGAGCGCGAATTTTCCAGCGCTGGATCAGCGGCAAACCCAGGTCGATTTTTATGCTGAAACCGCGTCCGGCGACGACTCGAACCGCTCCACGTCCCGACGCTGGATCAACTCCATGTCCCTGAGCCAGGCGGTGTTGGCGTACTACCGCCATCAGCGATGGCCGACCGGGCAGCGCCCTGAGTTTTCTCATCCGAAAAGAGTGCCGCAGGGCAATGACCGGCAACACTGGGAAACAGCTGTGAAGACCGCTGCCGACGACTTGATCAGCCAGCTTTCCCGGCAATTGCAAAACTACTGGAACGAGGCGAGTACCGATGGCGCCACGCGCCGGGCATTCTTTTCGCGGGCCATCCGCGAAAAGGCACGCGCCGACCTGCTGATCAAACGCGAGACCGAAATCATCACCCCGGAACAAAGCCGCGCCTTGCACCCGCTGATGGACTCGACGTCGGGAACCTCGACGACACTGACCCTGGAAACCGTGCGCCTCTGGGAGTACCAGGCCAACTATGTCGAACTCGCCGGTTCATTGATGATCAACCAGGACAGTTCCAACGCGTTTCTCTACACCCCCACCAACGGGCTGCAGGTGTTGAAGGATTATCAGGACCTGAAGCGCGTCCTTGAGCACAAATCCACAGTGGCCGGCCACGACGACGAGCTCTATGACCTCCTGAGCCTGGAGGAGCGCACCCGTTTCATCGGTTTCCATCAGCCTCAAGTCTCCGGGGCCGTGGTGTCGGGCTCGGTGTTCGAGACACTCTTCGAAGCGATCATTGGCAAACAACTGCAAAACCTGGAGTACGCCTTCCAGGTGTTCCGTTACAGCGACGGCTCGGTGGACATCCAGGCCTTTTTCGACAAGGCGCTGGACATACGCGCCATGATCGACGAATACCTGCTGACGCTGGACGCTCAAGGTCGCTGGAGCACCCGCCCCGCCTTGCCCGCCAAACAATCGTCGATGGTGCTGGCCGATACGGCGGCGGGTTTCGTGAAGACCTTTCGCGATGTCGAATCGTCAATCCGCACGGAATTTGCGGCGCAACCGATCAAGACGCAGGCGTTACAGCAGGTGTATCTGGAAAACATGAAACCCCACCTGGCCCATGCCTTTTCCGTTGGCGTGCGGGGTGAAGCCACCCTCCGGGAGCTCGGTGGCACACTGCGAAACAACGATTGGCGGGTCGTCGACAGGGTCTTCAACCCGGATCGGGCGGATCGTAAAAGTCGCCTGGCCGTGAAGGGATTCCGCCCGGACGCCTTTTCCCTCGTCCTTGAGTGCTCCGGCCAGCAGGACGTGCTGCCCCTGGCCAATTGCATCCTGTTGACCGAGCGTGGCGGGCTGGATGCCCAACATTCCGGGCGCGCCATTCTATGGACGCCCGCGGTCGGGCTGGAGGTCTTTGATTCGGTCACCCGCGTACGCAGCCACCTGAACCAGCGCCTGCTCGACCCTCAAAAACGCCTGGAGCTGCTGGAGAATCTGTCCCCCGCCCAGCGCCTGTTCCACCGTCGCTATTCGCTCAGCAGATTGCAACTGATCGAGGGCAATCTTTTACAGCACGTTGCGCAATCCGCCATTGACCACTTTCTGGGCCGCTGCGAGTACGTGCGATCGCTGAAGCTGAGCGAAATACAACAAAACAAGGCACTCAAACAGCTGACGCAAACGGCCATCGACTGCAACTTGCGCAGAGCCTCTTCGATCGCCTCGGCCATCACCCAGCAACAGTCCCTGCCGGCATGGCTAGGCATAGCTCCGGTCGAAGAACAACAGTTGCACATCGAGTTGCTGGAGCAATATCGCAACACCGTCATCGACGACAAGGATTACCTGCACGGCCTACAAACGCTGGAGGAGTACGGTCGTCAAACACTCAAGACGCTGCTGACCGCCCGATTCCCTGGCAAATCCCTTGATCCGGACATGATCGAGATCACGCCCCGTCTGGCACTGGCCGGACCCGCGCAAACCCTGACCGATTTCGCCTTGAACCACATCAGCATCGCTCAAGGCACAGGATTCCGGGTCGCTTCGAGAACCCTGCAAGCGATCCCCGAAGAACTGACCCAGGCCGCCGTCAAACAGTTACTGCTCTCGCTGAACATTCAGCAAGGCTTTGGAAAACTGCTGACAGACGCCTTGTCAGGTAGCGATGCCGAAACCCGAAAACTGCGATTTATCCAGCAACTGCCGTGGCAATTGCTGCAACACGCCCATGCGCTGAAGCTGCAAAAACTGCTGACCGCCAGCGCGTTCGACCTGATCGAGCAGGTGCTGAACATGCCTGACGCTGTCGCCCGGGCCACGGTTGCCGGTGCTCACGCTATCGCCAGGCCCCTGGAGTTGATCAAGACGGCCGGTGCCACAGCCGTCCAGGCGCTGGGCCTGTACGTGATCGGCCCGGGTGCCGGGCAACAAGGGCCACACATTCTGTACACGCCCTATCACACGGGCTCGGTGTTCACTGAATTCGCAAACGAGGCCGCCGTTGTCGCGGCGATCAATACACCGGGCGCACTCCAGGAGCTGATTCTTCGTCGTCTGCCGGAGAGCGAGCGGGCATCGTTCAACAACCTGTTCACGTCCAGCGTCGGGAATCCGAGTGAAATCACCCTGGGTGCCACCGCGATCGACGGCAATCTGTTGACCCGGTTGTTCAGTGACAACACCCGGTTACTGTCGCAGATGCTCGGCAGTCAGTCCGACGCCAGCGGCCGCCCGGACTGGGAAGCGGTCAAGCAGCTGTTCAGCTCCGGGATCAAACTGATCTCCGGGCTTTTGCCCGGCAAACTCGCCTACGTCCGTTTTTTGTGGCAAGCCTACAAAGACTTCAAGGACTCCGCCGAGGCCCTGCAGGATCACCACTGGACACGCGCGCTGAAGGCGTTTATTGCCGGAGGCGCACAAATGGTGTCGCTGGGCAGATTGTCGCTGGAAGCGCCGCCAGTCACTGCACCGGTAGCGGCCGTCGGCGCCCCGGTCGAGAACCCGGTGGTCGCCGCGCGATGGACAGACGTGCAGCCGACAGCACCGACGCGCACTGCATTGCAGCGTTTCGAGGTGACCACCGTCGCGTTGCAGGACCTGAAAAAGGACGCCGCCGATGGCACCTACCTCGACTCCGGCAGTGCCAATCACTTCGCCGCCATCGCCGGGAAAGTCTATCGGGTCGCCAAGCCAGGTGCTGTATGGCGAATCCTGACTGAACGGGAAAATGGTCCGTACCTGGTGAAAACCACCGATCGACAACTGGTGATCGACCCGGACGCGCAGACCGTGCATCACGGCAAAGCGATGTCCACCTTGCACAATCGATATGCGAACAACTACCGGGCCCGCAAAGTGCTGAACATCGAAGCGCGGGGCATGGACGAGATACGCACCCATCACCCGGAAAAAGCCCGGATGATCGTGCAGGCCGTCGACATGGCGCGCTTCTATGCGTTCAACAGTTTGCATAACCTGGTGCAACTCAGGAAATTGCTGCCGGGTACGCGGCTGGATACTTTTCTGAAGCGTTTTTTCGATGTTGGTGGCGTCGACAACGACCTTCTCGACAAAATCAAACAGGCCATTGTTCCCATCTGCAACGCCTTGGTGGATCCCGGCGAAGACCTGCTGAATACCGAGCGCTTTGTCGTGGGCTCCAACAAGTATGTGGACGACGACATGATGGCGTTCGTGCTGGATCTGGACCGGCGCAAGAGCGTGCATTTCACCGATAGGTTTTTCGACCAGGGACTCGATTGGTACAAGTCCTGTCTCTCCGAACCTTTCAATGTCGACGGTCATGGCCAGGCAGCCACGCTGATTCACGAGTTCGCTCACCTTTATTCAAAGGCCCTCGACATCGCCACGCTTGAAGCGAGACGACCGTTCCTCGATCTCGTCAGCCCCATCACGGGTTATGGCGCCGCCATGAAACAGTCACAACAGGACTTTCAACGTTGCGCGCTGTCGATGGAAACACCCAGGGAAGAGCTTTTCGCTCGCTGGAACAACACACTGAGTGAGTGGGTCAGTCTGGACGCGATTCCAGGCCTGGATCGTGTGGGCAAGGAAATCCTGGAATTGACCAACGGCAGGACGATGGATGATGCGCGGAAGGCGTTTTTGAGTCCCGACGAACCGACGTCCCGAATCGACATCATATTGCGCAATGCCGATTCGATCGCGTTCCTGATCTGTGAAATGGGACGGCAACTGGATCCGGTCGCATAGTATCTGCCCTGGCGCGATGGTTTTTGAGGGCCCTACGGTAAAAATAAACGGCCGTTTGATGGGTAAATGCCATGACGGCTGTTCTCGCCGACTTCCTCTCAAGGGTAGAATGCAGGAAATCAGGATGAGTCAATGACCGACAGCCCTCTCTCACAAGCCGACTATGACGCCATCACCGATGCCGCTGCGCATTGGTGCATGCGTCTGCACGCCACCGATTGCACCGCGCAAGAGCGGCAAGCCTTCGAGCAGTGGCGCGACGCTCATCCGTTGCATGCGTTCGAGTACGAGGCGATGCTGGAGATCTGGGAAGTCGCGGAAGATTTGCCGCGCCTTGAGACCGTCGTACCCATCACCCGCGCCAAGCCTGCAACGCCTTGGCGCACTTTCGGCATTGCCGCTGCGGTTTGCGCCCTGGCGTTGCCACTGGCGGCGTACAGTGGCTGGAACCTGGGGCTGCTGCCCAATTCGTACCAGCATTTCGAAGCCGGCAATGCGGTCCGTCAGATCACCCTGAGCGATGGCAGTCAGGTCGAGTTGAACCTGGGCACCGAACTGACCTTCAGCAATTACAAGGATCAGCGCCGGGTGTCGCTGGATAAGGGCGAAGCGTTTTTCAGCGTCAGCCACGACAGCACTCACCCGTTTATCGTCAAGGCAGCGGACGGCAGGATTCGGGTCACCGGGACCAAGTTCAACGTCTGGATGTATGAGGATCAGGTGCGCGTGAACCTGATTGAAGGCTCGGTGCTGGTCAGCAGCAACGATGACTTGCCGGGCGATGGTTTGCGTCTGGAGCCATCCATGCAGGCGCGTTACAAACACGGCGACTTCACGCCGCAAATCAGCCAGACCTACGCCAATGACACATCGCTGGCCTGGCGCCACGGCAAACTGGTGCTCGATGACCTGGCGTTGTCCGAAGCCCTGCCCTTGATCAATCGCTATCTGGAAAACCCGGTGATGGTGGCTGACAACAGCACCGGCGCAATTCGTCTCGGCGGCATCTACAACATCAAGGAACTCCACAACCTGGTGGCGACGCTGCCCAGGGTGTTGCCGGTCTACCTGACCCGCAACAAGGACGGCAATCCGGTCCTCAACTCCATTCCGCAACAAACCCCGAAAAGCTGAAAGGCCGCCACCCTTGCGGGGTGCGGCCTTTCTTCATCGCTCAAGCACCGTTTTACTGTTTGGCCACCTTCCCGGCTTTTTCATCCTGTTCACGGATCGTCTGCGCCTGATACTGCGGGTCCGACGTGATCTGCTGTTCGGTGAACGGCAACACACTCAACTGTTTCTTCGAGAAGGCCAGGGTCTGGTCATTGGCATGTTTCGACGCTGGGTCGCTGGACAGCGAAAACGCCAACAGCCCTTTGGCCTGCGGTCCCTTGTCGTCGAAGGTCACCACCTGCAAATAGCTGGTGCCGCTGACCACTTCGCGCTTGCCATCGGTTCTCGGCACACTCTGGATGGCGTTGTAGACGCCCAGCGTGCCAGGGCCGCCGTGTATCGGCGTTTGCTGGCCGCCACTGCTCACCACCTGGATATCACCCCAACGGCTGTCGGTCTTGAGTCCCGATTTGCTGACCTGTTCCACCGACGCCAGCATCGCTTCGCGCAGAGCCTTCGCAACCTCAGGGCGATCAACCGCCAGGCCACGCGGCGTGTATTGCGGATCCTTCGGATCGAACGCGACGCGCCAGGCATCAGGCGTTTCCTGCAGTGATTCCATGACGTTCTGGAAATGGACGAACCCAAGTCCGCTGTCCAGATTCGCACTGCGATCCCAGGCCTTCAGGCTGGCACACAGCGGTGTGAGCGTCGGCGCGTCGGCGCCCAGGTCCTGTGCGCAGAATTGCAGCAGGTCCGGCATGACTTGCCCCGCCTGATACACCTGATCGTCCATCACCATCCGCTGCAAATCCGCCGCCCCGATCGGGCCGGCCTTGCCCAGCGTGCCGAGGCGATCCAGGGCAAAGCGCGAACGCAGCCCCAACGGCTGACCGTCCTGGCTGATCAGTGGCGAAAAACCGGTCAGTGGCTGCGCCGGGTTGGCCATCCACGCCGAATCGTTGGAGTGCTGCACGAAGTCCTTGCGCAACAGTTGCGGCAACTTGTCCGACGCATAGATGCCTTTTTGCGCCGCCATCGGGTCGATGTCCCAAGCACAGGCGCTGTTGGAACCGTCGAGCACGATCAGCTCCAGTCCGGCTCGCGGATCACTGCACCTGGCCAGTTTGTCGGCATTGACGTTGGGCACCACCGACAGGTTCATGTACAGCGTCTGGCCCTGATCGTCCGCTGCCAGGGTGTTGACCCACGGGATGCCCTGGATCTTGTGGACCGACGCCTGCAATTCCTTGAGGCTCGCCGCGCGGTTCATCGCGTACCACTGCTGCAGCACCCGGTCGTTATCGAGGTTGGCGTCGCGCAGGCTGAAGGCGAACTGGTTATCCCAATCCAGTTTTCCAGGCCATTGCACAATCGGGCCGAACTGCGAACTGTAGACCACATGCGAAACCGCCCGGGTCTGACCGTCGGGCTGTTTCACGTTCACGGTGACGGTCTGCTGCTTCATCGGCAACGACTTGCCGTCGAGCAGGTAGCGGGTCGGATCCTGCGGATCGAGTTGCAGGCGATACAGGGTGAAATGCTTGGACGAATCGACGGTGTGGGTCCAGGCCAGGTGTTGGTTGAAGCCAATGTTGATCATCGGCAGGCCAGGCAACGCGGCGCCCATCACGTCCAGTTTGCCCGGGATGGTCAGGTGCATCTGATAAAAGCGCATCCCGCCGACCCACGGGAAATGCGGATTGGCCAGCAACATGCCGCGGCCATTGAACGAGCGCTCGCTGCCCACCGCGACGGCGTTGCTGCCGCGATCGAGGGCGAAGCGCTGCCGGCGCACATCGGCGACCTCGAACGACGCGGACGCGTTCGCGTTTCGAGCGACGGTGTTGGGAGGCGTGGCGCCGGCCAGCGCTTCGGCAAACTGCCCGACGCCCCCTTCGACCAGCAGGCGCCGGGTCAGCTTGACCAGGTCCAGTGCGGTAATGTCCCGCACCCACTCGCCCTGGCATTGCTGCGGCAAACCTTGCGCGCGACGTTCCGCCAGCGAGCGGTTGTAGCCCGCCACATACCCTTCCATGAGGTCGCGGACTTCCGGCGTTTGCGCCTGCCAGAACGCGGAGACGGCCTGCGGTGTATTCAGCCAGTTGAAAAAGACGTCGCTGACCTGGTTTTCGCGCTCTTCGACCGTGAACTGCTCCGGGCCGAAATACCGTGAGCGTTCGCCGTTCACCGTGGTGATCTCATTGGCCAGCAGGCACAGATTGTCCTGAGCGTAGGCGTAGCCGATGCCATAACCGAGACCACGCTCGTTTTCAGCGCGAATGTGCGGCACGCCGAAGCTGGTCCGGCGGATATCGGCCGTCGCCTGGTCCGGCTGGCTGCGCGCGGTTGCCGCAAGACTCAAGCCCACCAATACACCGGCAAGGCTCAATCGGGTTAATTGCCTGGTAATAATCACGCTCGCTCCTGATCGAATAAACACGCAAATCGCCCTTTGTAGGAGCGTGCGGCGGCGATCCGACTTGCCCGCGAAGACGGAGTACCGGCCAACATAAGTGCTGACAGACACACCGTCTTCGCGGGCAAGTCGGATCGCCGCCCGCACGCTCCTACAAGGGAACGAAATTCGGGAGAAAAATTTAGAGCGTTGGACAGCGGATTTGCTGAGGGTTTACACGGTTCTAACGCGATGGCGACAAAATTTCTACATCTGAGCCTTCATGATTTGAGTAGCTCGTACGTCTTATTGAGTAAGAGCACCCAACACATTTTCCGGTTCAGGCTCTGAAAAGGAGTTTTTGCATGTACAACTCGCAACTGCCAACGGACGGTAGCACTGCACCAATGGGCACTTCCATGGGCTCGGGCCTGTTCAACCCGCGTCCCGAACGCCAAGGCAACGAACGGATCCGGGCACTGCTCAAGAGCTTTGGCCTGCGGACCAGCCTGATCCGCCTGAAAGTCATCGACGCCTTGCTGACCGCCGCTGACAGCGACCGCAGTCTTGGGGTGCGCGGTCTGCACAGCCACCTGCTGGACCTGGGTATCCCCCTGTCATTTCTCAGTGTGCGCGAAGTGTTGAAGCGCTTGTGCAGCGAAGGCGTGATTACGCTGAACGCGGACAAGAGCTACAGCCTGCATCCGCAGGCTGCCGCCGTTCTGCACGGCGAGTAATCGTCTCGGCTGGCGTCGTTCAGGGTTTGACCTTGCGGCGCATCACGCCATTGATCACCACCACGATCACCGCCACGCCAATGGCGATGTACTGAAACAGCTTCTCGCTGATGACCCCGGCATTCTGCAAATACGAAAGGCCAAACATGATCCCCAGCACCACCAGGGAGATCAGAATCGAGTATTTCAAACGTTGCGACTGGGTCATTGCCCTTTTCCTTAAACAAAAAGCTTGAGCGTAAGCCTGAGCGTGCACCTGGAAAATGTATCCGGTTTGTATCCGGATGCATGCCAAACCCCTACCGTTTTTCGGGGATGCGGCGCTGCAAACGGGGTCTCATGTTACAGCCGATGAAGCCTTTTGGCTTCATAGCGGCGATAACCATGAGGATTTTGAAATGTTCCGTCGAATCACACTGCTGATTCCCCTGCTTGCCCTGCTTTCCCTGAGCGGCTGCATTATTTTCCCCCACGGCGGTTGGCACGGCGGCCACCATTATGACGGCCGTAGCGGGCCCGGTTATTACCAGCATCGCTAGCGCTTTTCAGCGCGCAACCGGATCCCGGTAGAAGTTGTTTCCCGGCTGCGCGCAAAGCTCGATCATCCAGTCAACGAACACACGCACCCGCCGCGATAACTGACGGTGAGGAGGATAAAGCGCCGTCAACGGCATCCCCGGTGGCGGCACCTCCCTCAGCACCTCGATCAAACCACCCTCCTTGATACGCCGGGCCACGTGATAGTACGGCGCCTGCACCAACCCATACCCGGCCTCGCACGCCGCCAGATAGCCATCGGCACTGTTGACCGAGACATGCCTGGGCAGATTGACCGGTTGCAGCTGGCCATCGACGACAAATTCCAGCCCATAGCGTTTGCCGTTGCTGGCGACGTACTCGACCATGTGATGCCCCGCCAGATCGGCCAGACCGTGTGGCGCGCCATGACGCTGCAAGTAGTCGGGGCTGGCGCAGGTGACCTGATCAAGCATGACCAGCGGCCGCGCCACCAGTGAATCATCGAGAGACGCACCACCGCGCAACACGCAATCGACACCTTCGCGAATCAGGTCGACAGGCCGGTCATTCAAACCGATTTCCAGTTCGATCAAGGGATAGCGCGCGGTGAATTGCGGCAATGCCGGGATCACCACCAATCGCCCGATGCCACCGGGCATGTCCACGCGCAACAGACCTTTGGGGTTGTGTCGCGCGGCGGAGAACACCGCTTCGGTTTCCTCCAGGTCCGCCAGCAACCGCACGCAACGAGGGTAATAGGCGGCGCCGTCGAGGGTCAGGCTGATCTGTCGCGTGGTGCGCTGCAGCAGTTGCACCCCCAGATGGCTTTCCAGCTGCTTGATCAGAATGGTCACCGAGGCACGGGGAATTTGCAGGCTGTCTGCCGCTTTGGCAAAGCCGCCCAGTTCAACGATTCGGGTGAACACGCGCATGGCGTTGAAACGGTCCATGGTTTTTTGCACCGGTCGATTATTTAGAAATCATGAATAGTGATAGCAGTTTTAGCCGGTTTATCTCATTTCTGTCGAGACCGACAATGGGCTTCACATTCAAAGGGAGCTGATTTCATGCAAACACGTCAACTGGGCAAGAACGGTCCACAGGTCAGTGCAATCGGTCTGGGCTGCATGGGCATGACCGATTTCTACACGACGGGCGTCGACACCCGCGAAGCCACGGCCACCCTGCACCGGGCGCTGGAACTGGGCATCAATCTGCTCGACACCGCCGACATGTACGGCCCGCATACCAATGAAGAGCTGATCGGCAAAGCCATCGTCGGCAAGCGCGATCAGGTGTTTCTGGCCAGCAAGTTCGGCATCGTGCGCGACCCGGCGAATCCGACCGCACGCGGGGTCAACGGCCGTCCGGACTACATTCGCGACTCAATCGAGGGCACCCTCAAGCGCCTCGGTGTCGAGACCCTGGACTTGTATTACCAGCACCGTATCGACCCGCAAGTGGCCATCGAGGAAACCATCGGCGCCATGGCCGAACTGGTAAAGGCCGGCAAGGTGCGTTACCTGGGATTGAGCGAGGCCTCGGCGGCGACACTGGAACGGGCGCACAAGGTCCATCCAATCAGCGCGCTGCAAAGCGAGTACTCGTTGTGGAGCCGTGACCAGGAAGAAAACGGCTGTCTGGCCACGTGTCAGCGGCTGGGCATTGCCTTTGTCCCGTACAGCCCGTTGGGCCGCGGTTTTCTGACTGGCGCACTGAAAAGCGCGGATGATTTCGCGGCCGACGACTACCGTCGTTTCAGCCCACGATTCCAGGGCGACAATTTCGCGAAAAATCTATTGCTGGTGCAGCAGGTTCAGGACCTGGCGGCTGAAAAAGGCGTGACGGCGGGTCAACTCGCATTGGCGTGGGTGCTGGCTCAGGGGGATTACCTGATCCCGATCCCCGGGACCAAACAGCGTAAGTACCTGGAAGAGAACGTGGCGGCGCTGGAGGTACAACTCAGTCGCGAAGAGTTGCACGCGCTGGAAGCCATCTTCCCGGCGGATGCCACCGCCGGTTTGCGTTACCCGGAAGAAGTCATGAAGTTGCTGGATCGTTGATCTGCGCCTGGCCCGTTCGATTGCCTGAACGGGCCAGCGACCTCCACCGCCCGTCACCTCGCCCCCATCTTGCACGATCGTACCTAAAGCTCGACATAGGCAGGCCGATAGCCCTTTGAAGCGCCGAAACTTCCCAATAAGAACGCTGCTAAAAAGGACCGGCTCCATGCCCGCATTCCGCACCATTCAGGCTCGCTACACACTGTTTCTGGTCCTGTTCATTCTGCTGCTGTCGATTCTCACCGTGGTTGGCATCAGCCAATTGGTCGCGCCGAAACTGCGCCACACCGAAGAACAAGTGGCGCTCAATCGCATCGCTGAAGTCGCCGAGCAAATCCAGGGCGAACTGAACAAGGTTCAGGCACAACAGCGCAGCATCACCCAGACCATTCCACTGCTCGACAGCGCCGCCATCGACACCGTTCTACCGGGTCTGGTCGATCAGTACGGGGAGCTGAAAGTCTTCGGCGGCGGCATCTGGCCCCTGCCCGGCCAGCGTGAAGCCGGGCGCAACAAATTCAGCACCTTCTGGCACCGCGACGCCTCGGGCAAACTGGCGGTCAACACCTTTTGGAACAGCGACGCCGCGCCCAACTATTACGACCAGACCTGGTACAAGGGCGGCATGCAAACCCCGCGCGGACAATGCGCCTGGGCGGCGGCCTACAAAGATGACGCCAGCGCCGAGCCGCGCACCAACTGCGCCATGGCCATCCAGAAAAACGGCGCGGCGTACGGCGTGTCGACCATCGACGTGACCCTGGGCTTCTTCAATGACCTGGTGGCGCGCAAGGAAAAAGACCTCGGCGCCGAAATGCTGATCGTCGAGGCCGACGGCAAGATCATCAGCAACAGCTCGCGCATCAGTGGGCCGATCGTGTTGAAGAACATCAGTGAACTGGCCGGCAACTCGCCGTTCGCCGGTCAAGTGAAGGCGGGCCTGCAAAACCGTGATCGGTCGCAGCGCGTCGAATTCGACAACAACGGCGAAGCCAGCACCTTTTTCATGCGCCCAATCGAAGGCACGCCCTGGTTCCTGGCCACCGCACTGCCGACCAAGCTGATCACCGCCCAGCGCGACGACGTACTCAGCACACTGAGCCTGCTGCAGATCCCGATGGTGATCCTGCTGGTGTTGCTGCAAATCTACGCGATCCGCCAGTTGATCCAGCGCATGAAAGCGCTGAAGGCCAATATCGACGCGCTGTCGGCCGGTGACGCCGACCTGACCAAACGCATCACCATCCGCGCCGAAGACGAACTGGGCGCCATCGGCCACTCGGTCAACGCCTTCATCGCGTACCTGCAAAACATGATCGGCGAAGTCACCCAGGCCACCGGCGCCATGGCGTCCAGCCTCGATAACCTGCAACGCACCTCCGCGCACACCAGCCAGATTCTGGTGCGTCACGCTTCGGAAACCGACCAGACCGTCACCGCCATCACCGAAATGAGTTCGACCGCCGAAAGCGTTGCGCAGAATGCGGCTGAAACCGCGGCGTTCACCCAGCGCGCCAACGAAAACGCCGACCGTTCGCGGGTGGTCGTCGGCGAAGCCTCCAGCAGTGTGATCGCGCTGATCGACGAAGTGGCCAGCGCCACTCACAAAGTCGAAAGCATGCAACAGGACGCCCAACGCATCACCGAGATTCTCGGGGTGATCGGCGCCATCGCCGGGCAAACCAACCTGCTGGCGCTCAACGCAGCGATTGAAGCGGCCCGCGCCGGTGAGCAGGGACGCGGTTTTGCGGTGGTGGCCGATGAAGTCCGCGCCCTCGCCGCCCGCACCCAGGCCAGCACCTCGGAAATCAACGAGATGCTCACACGCCTGACCCAAGGCGTGAGTTCTTCGGTCAGTGCCATGGAAAATACCCAGGCCAGTTGCCAATCGGCGGCCGATGCGACGGCACGGGTCAACACCGGCCTGGATGAAATGGCCGGTTCCGTCAGCCACATCAACAGCCTCAGCACCCAGATCGCCACCGCCGCCGAGCAGCAAAGCGCAGTGACCGAAGAGATCAACCGCAGCATGGTGCAAATCCGCCACATGGTGGATGAATTGGTGAAAAGCGGTCAGGCCAGTGAGCTGAATACCCGGCAGTTGCTGGAGGCCAATTCACGCGTCAGTGCGATCATGGGCCGGTTCAAAGTCCGCTGATCTCGCTGCCAATGCAGAACCCTGTGGGAGCGGGCTTGCCCGCGATGACGGTTTAACAGTCGATATCATTGTTGGCTTTGCTGACCTCATCGCGGGCAAGCCCGCTCCCACAGGTTCTGTGCTTACTTCAGCATTACTTCGAAACAATCTCTTGCCTCGCTGATGGCTAAAGCAGTCAAAATGGCTCTTTTTTTGACGCCATCCGAGTCGAGATATTCTCCATGCGAACCCACCTGCGTCTGGTCGCCTTGAGCGCCCTGTTCATTTCTTCCCTGGCCCAGGCCGCCGACCTGATCCCGATCGAAGTCCACCGCGACGCCAACTGTGGCTGCTGCAAAAAATGGATCAGCCACCTGGAGGCCAACGGCTTCAAGGTCGAAGACCACGTCGAAGCCAACATGAGCGAATTCAAGCAGCAGCACGGCGTACCACCGCGCCTGGCGTCCTGCCACACCGGCTTGATCAACGGCAAATTCGTCGAAGGCCATGTCCCGGCCGATCAGGTGCTGGCCCTGAGCAAGCGCAATGACCTGTTGGGTGTGGCGGCCCCCGGCATGCCGATGGGTTCGCCGGGCATGGAAATGGACGGCATGAGCGATGGCTATCAAGTGATCGGCCTGAAAAAGGACGGCACTGATGTGGTGGTGGCGGACTACGCTGCCCATTGATGTTCGGTGCGTACATCGGGCTGTTCTTCGCCGCGTTCGGTGCGGCGACCCTGTTGCCGTTGCAGTCCGAAGCCGTGTTGGTGGGGCTGCTGCTCAGCGAGCAGTATTGGCTGTGGTCGCTGCTCGCGGTCGCGACCCTGGGCAATGTCCTCGGTTCGCTGCTGAACTGGTGGCTGGGGCGCGGAATCGAGCGTTTCCGTGATCGACGCTGGTTTCCGGTCAGCCCGCAGCATCTGGAAAAGGCCCGGGTTCATTATCAGCGCTACGGCCATTGGTCACTGCTGCTGAGCTGGGTGCCCGTCATCGGCGATCCGCTGACCCTGGTGGCCGGCGTCATGCGCGAACCGCTGGGCCGCTTCCTGTTGATCGTGACGCTGGCCAAAGGCGCGCGTTATGGCGCACTGACCCTGGCCACAATGGGCTGGATGAGTTGAACGATCAGTCGCCGCGATTGCCTGTGCTTAATGTCACCCTAATCATGCCGATCCAGCATCGGCCGATTTCCTGTGGAGTTTACCCATGTCCCTCGCCCTCTCCCGTTGGCTGCCCAGCCTGCTGCTGACCGCCGCTCTGCCCGTCGTCGCGGCCGAAGGCCCGGAATACGGAGCGGGGCTGCAAGGCTTCGAATATCCCTACACGGTCAAGCATTTCGCCTTTCAGTCCCAGGGCAAATCCCTGCAAATGGGCTACATGGACGTCGCCGCCCATGGCAAGGCCAACGGGCGCAGCATCGTGCTCATGCACGGCAAGAATTTCTGCGGAGCCACCTGGGAGACGTCGATCAAGGCCTTGAGCGACGCCGGTTACCGCGTCATTGCCCCGGACCAGATCGGCTTCTGTACCTCCAGCAAACCGGACAACTACCAGTACAGCTTCCAGCAGTTGGCAACCAACACCCAGCAACTGCTCAAAGCCCTCGGCATCCAGAAAGCGACCCTGCTCGGGCATTCCACTGGCGGCATGCTCGCTACCCGCTATGCGTTGCAGTACCCCGATCAGGTTGAACAACTGGCCATGGTCAACCCCATCGGCCTGGAAGACTGGAAAGCCCTCGGCGTGCCGTATCGCACGGTTGATCAATGGTACGAGCGCGAGCTGAAAGTGACGGCGCAGGGCATGCACGACTATCAACGCAGCACCTACTATGACGGTCGCTGGAAACCCGAGTTCGACCGCTGGGTGGACATGTACGCAGGTCTGGCCAAAGGCCCGGGCAAGACTCAGGTGGCGTGGAACTCGGCGCTGATTTACGACATGATCTTCACCCAACCGGTGTACTACGAATTCAAAGACCTGAAGATGCCGACGCTGCTGCTGATCGGCACCGCCGATACCACGGCGATCAACAAGGACATCGCTTCACCCGAGGTCAAGGCGAAAATCGGGCACTACGACGTGCTCGGCAAACAAGTGGCAAAGCTGATTCCCCGGTCGACACTGGTCGAATTCCCCGGCATGGGCCACGCGCCGCAGATGGAAGAGCCGGAAAAATTCCACCAGGCCCTGCTCGCCTGGCTGAACAAAACCAACCCCGTTCGTTGATGAGGTAAGGCTGATGGCTGTGCAGATTGCGGTGATCGATGACTGGCAGGATGTGGCGCGCAGTGTCGTGGACTGGTCGGCGCTGGACGCCATCGGCCAGGTTGATTTCATCCATGATTACCCGGCCGACAACGAAACGCTGGCAGCGCGCCTTGCTGAGTTTGAAGTGATCTGCGTGATGCGCGAGCGCACCCGGTTCGATGAAGATCTGTTGCGGCGGCTGCCGAAGCTCAAACTGCTGGTCACCGGCGGCATGCGCAACGCTGCGCTCGACCTCAAAGCCGCTGCCGCCCTCGGCATTCAGGTCAGCGGCACGGACAGCTACAAACACGCCGCGCCGGAACTGACCTGGTCGCTGATCATGGCCGCGACCCGCAACCTTGTCGTGGAAGCCAATGCCCTGCGCGCCGGAAAATGGCAACAAGGCCTGGGTGGCGACCTGCACGGCAAGACCCTGGCGATTCTCGGCCTGGGCAGCATCGGCCAGCGGGTCGCGCAGTTCGGTCAGGTGTTTGGCATGCGGGTGATCGCCTGGAGCGAGAACCTGACCGCCGAACGCGCCGCCGAAGTGGGCGTGACCTATGTGAGCAAACAGGAGCTGTTCGAACAGGCCGACGTGCTGTCCGTGCATCTTGTCCTCAGCGAGCGCAGCCGCGGGTTGGTCGACGCGCAGGCGCTGGACTGGATGAAACCCACAGCCCTGCTGGTCAACACCGCACGCGGGCCGATTGTCGATGAAGCGGCGTTGATCAAGGCATTGCAGAAACAGCGCCTGGCCGGGGCAGCGCTGGATGTGTTCGAACAGGAACCCTTGCCGGCTCATCACCCGTTCAGGACGCTGGAAAATGTGCTGGCGACGCCGCATGTCGGGTACGTCAGCCAGCAGAATTACCATCAGTTCTTTTCGCAGATGATCGAGGATATTCAGGCCTGGTCTGCTGGAACGCCGATTCGGGCGCTTGGCTGATACCCTACCCTGTGGGAGCGGGCTTGCTCGCGAAAGCGGTGGATCAGCCAACATCATGGTTGAATGACACACCGCTTTCGCGAGCAAGCCCGCTCCCACAGGGTTCTCCATCGATCTAACTGACTTTCACCGCCACAAACGCCGCCGTCACATACGGCACCGTCACCACATCCCTGCCCCGCAGTTCAGGCTCGCCATCAATCAACGCCCGCATCTGCTCATCCACCTTCGCCCGCTCCGCCGCCGGCAATGCCGAGACGAAACTGGTGGAGCGCACGCGGTTGAAAATCACATCTTCCGGCGAGCCCGTATGCCCATGGCTGAACTGCTGCTCTTGCAGCGGTCCGAACGCAGCATGCGGAAATGCCCGACGCCAGGCTCCGGTGTAGAAACGCGGGGTATCGCCCTCCAGCGCATTGACGATCGCATCCAGTCCGGGCACCCAGCTCACGCGCGTGTCGCGCAGGTTCCACACCAGCCCCAGCTTGCCGCCAGGCTTGAGCACCCGGGCAATTTCAGTCAGGGCTTCGCCGCTGGCAAACCAGTGAAAGGCCTGGGCGCAGATCACCACATCCACCGAGGCGTCCGGCAGTGGCAGCTCCGTCGCCGTGCCGCTGACCGCCAATACCTCAGGCCAGGCTTCAGATAGTTTTTCGAGCATCTGCGGCACCGGTTCCACGGCAATCACCTGTGCTCCGGTCGCCACCAGCCGAGCGGTGAACTTGCCGGTCCCGGCGCCCAGATCGACCACGGACTTATCCGCATTCAAACCCAGCGTGCCTGTCAGCCAGTCGGCCACTTGTGGCGGGTAATCCGGACGACCGCGAACGTAGGTGTCGGCAGCGGTCTTGTAGCCGGCGGCGGCTGAATGATGAACCTGTTTCATGACAAAGCTCCAGAAGGACTTCGAACGCTGTCGAGCATAGCGCCCCGATTTGCGCTTTCCTTGAAAAGACCGCCAGAAAGAAATGAATAATTGTTCACCCTGCGGTGTTCACCTGCCATCGCCCATGAGGATTGCCCTTGAACAACCTGAACCCGGATTCGCCGATACGTTACGACCGCCTGACCATGACGCTGCACTGGCTGACCGCCGTGCTGGTGATCGGCCTGTTCGCCAGCGCCCAGGTGTGGGAGCAACTGGCCAAGGGCACGCCACTGCGCAAGGAGTTGCAGGCGTTGCACATTTCCTGCGGCATCCTGCTCGCGGTGATCGTCATCACCCGACTGCTCTGGCGCTTGTCCCGGGGCCGTCGCTTGCCGCCCGCCAATCGGGGTGTCATGAATATTCTGGCAAAGACCGCGCACTTGGCGCTCTACGCGTTGTTGCTGAGTCAGATCGTGCTGGGCTTCCTGTTTCGCTGGGCCCAGGCAGAACCGT
The DNA here is from genome assembly GCF_024169315.1 of Pseudomonas migulae. Taxonomy (NCBI): domain Bacteria; kingdom Pseudomonadati; phylum Pseudomonadota; class Gammaproteobacteria; order Pseudomonadales; family Pseudomonadaceae; genus Pseudomonas; species Pseudomonas migulae. The sequence continues at coordinate 916,748 of NZ_JALJWR010000001.1, forward strand.
TCAACTTTTTTGGCCTGTTCGATGTCCCAACCTTGATCAGCTTCGATAAAAGCATGAAATCGGTGTTCGGCGGCCTGCACGAACAGGTGGCGTGGGTCATCGTGATTCTGGCCGGGCTGCATGCGCTGATGGCGCTGGTTCACCATTACGGCTTGCGTGATAACACCCTGCGCCGCATGTTGCCGGGGCGTGGTTTGAACTGAACAGAATGATCCTATGGAGCTTCGCCATGAATAGCCGTCTTGCTGTTTTTACCGCCCCGCTGCTGCTCGCCGTTGCATTGTCCAGCTCCCTGGCATTGGCCAACGGCGATGACGAAGAACCGGCCAAACCCAACTGCCCAAAAGGCCAGGTCTGGGACAGCAAATCGCAAAAATGCGTGATGCAGACCAGCAGTCTCGTGCCGGACGCCGATCGCACCGACTACGCCTACCGCCTGGCCAAGGACGGCCGTTATGAAGAAGCCCTGGCCTTGCTCGACACGCTGAAAAACCCGAACACTGCCAAGGCGCTCAACTATCGAGGCTACGCCACGCGTAAACTGGGACGAACCGACGAGGGCATCGGTTATTACCTGAAATCGGTTGAACTCGATCCGCAGTACGCGCAAGTCCGCGAGTACCTCGGCGAGGCTTATGTGATCAAGGGCCGACTGGACCTCGCGCAAGAGCAGTTGCAGCAGATCAAATCGATCTGCGGCAGCACCTGCGAGGAATACCAGGACCTGGCCGAAGCCATCCACGGCTCATCGAAAACCTGACAGGACGGAGGTCGCCATCGCCAGCGATCAGGCAATACGGGCAGAGCTGGGCCAGCACCTGGCGCGTTTATGGCGCTACGGCCTGCTGCTGTCCCGGCAACGGCATGTCGCCGAAGACCTGGTACAGGCCACCTGCGTGCGGGCGCTTGAGCGTGCCGGACAATTTGTCCCCGGCACCCGCATGGACCGCTGGCTGCTGAGCATTCTGCATTCGATATGGCTCAACGAAGTGCGCGCGCGGCGGGTGCGTCAAGGCCAGGGGCAGGTGGATGCCGATAGCGCCCTGTCGTTCGACGGTGAACACGCCGCGCAAACCCACGTGCTCGCGACACAGGTGATCCGGCGCGTCGATGCACTGCCCGAAGCCCAGCGCGAAACGGTATTTCTGGCCTACGTCGAAGGTTTGTCTTACCGCGAAGTCGCCGAAGTGCTGGACGTACCCATTGGCACGGTCATGAGCCGACTGGCCGCTGCACGGGCGAAACTGGCCGAGTATCCGCCGTTGTTGCACGCCGTGCCGAACCCAACCACCGGAGAACGTCGATGAACGATCACGCAAAGCCATCGGACGAGCAACTGGTGGCCTACCTCGACGACCAACTCGATACTGACCAGCGCAGCCGCATCGACGCGGCCATCGCCGAAGATTCGGCGCTCAACCTGCGCCTGCAATGGCTGGCCCGCAGCAGCCTGCCATTCCGCGAGGCCTACGATGAAGTGACACAACAGGCACCGGTGGATCGCTTGCACGCCATGCTCGACACCTTGCCCTCGCCTGCCCGGCCCGCGATGAGTCGACGCTGGTTTCTTGCCGCGGCGGCCGGTCTGGTGGTGAGCGGTGTGTTGGCGGACCGGTTGTTTCTCGGCTGGCAATCGAGTCGGCCAAAAAACAACTGGCGCGGGCTGGTGGCGGATTATATGGCGCTGTACGTGCCACAAACCCTGGAACACCTGCCCAGCGACGAAGCCACTCAGCGGGCGCAATTGCGCACCCTCGACGAACGCCTGGGCTTAAGCCTTTTGCCTGGGCAACTGGCCCTGCCACGCCTCGAACTCAAACGCGCGCAAATTCTCGAGTACGACGGCATGCCCATCGCCCAGATTACTTATCTGGACCCCGCGCATGGTCCCATGGCGTTGTGCATCACCCGTTCCAACAGCGGCAGCCGGCACTTCGCGCACGAGCGTCGACACGGGATGAACGTGGTGTATTGGGCGGACATGGAGCATGCGTGGATGCTGATCGGGCATAACCCGGCGTCGGAGCTTGAGGAGATGGCGAAGGTGTTGCGCGGCCGGCTTAGTGCCTAGACGCGGAGCGTGGGAACGATCGTCAGGCAGGGGTCGGCAGCCATAGGCGGAACCGCGCACCGCCCAGCGGCGAAGATTCGACCGTAAGCGTGCCGCCCTGCGCCTCCAGCGCCCGACGACTGATCGCCAGCCCCAGGCCAAACCCGCCAGTCGCTCTATCCCGACTGCGGTCCAGGCGATAGAACGGCTCAAAAATCCGCTCGCGTTCATCATCGGGAATGCCGATCCCGTCGTCATCGACCCAGATCTCACACCCCTTCGCACAGACCTGAACACCAATCTGAATGCGTTTCTCGCAATAGCGCATGGCGTTGCGCACCAGGTTCTGAATCGCGCGGGCGGTCAGGCGTGGATCGAGGCTGAAGCGTTCGAGCTGGCCGTGAAGCAGCACGTCAATCACGATGTCCGGCGAGTCCAGTTCCTCGTCGACACTGCCCAGAATGCTGTCGATGAATTCGTCCAGCGACACATCGACCTGTTCCGGCAAACGCGCGGGGTTTTGCAGGCGGCTGTAGGACAGCAGCTCCAGCACCAGTTCGTCGAGTTCACGGATGTGCGCGACCAGGCCTTGCAGGCGTTCGCGACTGGCGGCCGGCAAGTCGTCGGACAGCGCCAGGGCCAGGCCGAAGTCCAGGCGTGTCAGCGGCGTGCGCAACTCGTGGGAGACCGCGTTGAGCAAATCCCGCTGCTGGTTGAGCAGGTTTTCAATATCGCCCGCCATGGTGTCGAACACCTTGGCCAGGCTACCAATGTTGGAATTGGCGGAAATTTTCGTGCGCTCGCTCAAATGACCTTTACCGAAGCGCTCGGCGGTGCCCTTGAGGCGTTCCAGATCGCGCCAGTGCGGACGCAGCCATACCAGCAGGCACGCCAGCATCGTCGCGCCGATCAGCACGTTGATGCTCCAATACAACAAATTGACGTCCAGCGGGTCCGGCGGCACGACCATTTGCACCACGGTTTGCGGGTTCAACGGGGTCACCGCCAAGGTGCGCCAGCCCCAGTCGCCGATGCGCACCACGCTCTCGCCACGCTGCAAACGCTTCTGCTCCGCCAGGGTCAAGCCAGGATCGTCATTGCCGGTCAAAACGATGTGCAGCGGGTCGAATTCCTTGTCCATCTCGCTCGCCAATGCCGGCCATTGCGCCTCGGGCACGGCGTGGAACTGCTTGACGATGAGGGTTTGCAGCCCGCGGGAATAATCGAGGTTGTAGGTGACGAAGCGCTCCTGGAACACCTTGATCACCACGTCCGGCACCAGATAGATCGCCGCGCTGTAAGAGACGATTGTCACCAGATACAGACGAAAGAGGATTCTGAACATTGCCTCAGCATTCCCACTCGGAGCGGCTGAACAGGTAACCCTTGCCCCACACGGTCTTGATCTTGCGCGCCTCACCGGCGTTGTCGTCGAATTTGCGTCGCAATTTGGAGATCGCCACGTCCACCGAGCGGTCGGTACCGTTGAATTCGATACCGCGCAGGCGTTGCAGGATCTGGTCGCGGCTCAGCACTTCGCCGGCATGCCGGGCCAGCACCACCAGCAAGTTGTATTCACCGCTGGACAGCTCGACCGGTTGCTGGCGCCAGGTCACGGTACGCTCGGACAGGTCGATGCACAGGTTGCCCATGAGAATGCGGTCGTTGGCGGTCTGCGGTTCGCTGAGGCTGCTGCGGCGCAGCAGCGTACGGACGCGGGCCAGCAACACCCGGGGTTCGCAGGGTTTGGTGACGTAGTCATCGGCGCCCATTTCCAGGCCCAGCACCTGATCGTGGCTGTCGTCGCGGGCGGTGAGCATCAGGATCGGCAGCGCGGCCGAATCCGCTCGCAGCAAGCGACAGACTTGCAGGCCGTCGAGGCCCGGCAACATCAGGTCGAGGATCACCAGGTCCGGCGGATTGACCCGCGCGCGCTCGCGCACGTGGTCGCCACGGCTGATCACGCTGACGGAGTAGCCGTTGCGTTCCAGGTAGCTGGCAATCAGTTCGGAGAGCGCGGTGTCGTCTTCGACCAGGAGGATGTTGGGCATGGGTGTTTCCAGAAAGTGCAGTGGCGCCTGGTCGGGCCTCTTCGCGGGCAAGCCCGCTCCCACAGGGATTTGTTGTGAACACAGATTTTGTGAACACCATCGGACACTGTGGGAGCGGGCTTGCCCGCGAAGAGGCCCGACCAGGCGCTGAAAGAATCAAGCCGTGAAGGATATACGCCCTCACCCGCCCCTGAGTAAAACCCTTACACAATTTCACACAGCACCAACAAAGCTTCACCGCTACCCTCGTCGCCTGCCCGTAGGATGCGGGGTTCATTATTGGGGTATTTACATGTCGAAGAACCTGCTTGCCAAGCTCAGCCTGCTGGCACTGGCGTTGACGCTGAGCGCTTGTGACAAGTCCTCGAATGCCGAAGAACAGGCGCCATTGGCCACCGTGCGCATCGAAACCCTCGACGCCCGGCCTCTGTCGATCACCAGCGAACTTAGCGGGCGGATTGCCGCGCCACGGATTGCCGAAGTTCGCGCCCGTGTCGCCGGCGTCGTGTTGCAACGGGTCTTCCGCGAAGGCAGCGACGTGAAAAAGGGCGACGTGCTGTTTCGCATCGACCCCGCACCGTTCAAGGCCGATCTGGACAGCGCCGAAGCGGAACTGCGAAAAGCCGAGGCCAATGCGTTTCAGGCGCGCTTGCAAGAGCAGCGTTATGCCCAGTTGATCGAAGGCAACGCCATCAGCGGTCAGGACTACGACAACGCCCGGGCCGCCGTGCGGCAAACCGCTGCCGAGGTCGCCGCCAACAAGGCTGCCGTGGAGCGGGCGAAACTCAACCTCGGCTACGCCACCGTCACCGCACCGATTTCCGGGCGCATCGGCCGTGCACTGGTCACCGAGGGCGCCCTGGTCGGGCAGAACGAAACCACGCCACTGGCATTGATTCAGCAACTGAACCCGATTCATGCCGACCTGACTCAATCGACCCGTGAACTCAACGACCTGCGCCGCGCCTTCCGTTCCGGCCAGTTGCAGGAAGTGGGTCAGGGCCAGGCCAAAGCCACGCTGATCCAGGACGACGGCAGCCTCTATCCGTTGCCGGGCAAGCTGCTGTTTACCGACATCACCGTCGACCCGGGCACCGGCCAGATCATCCTGCGTAGCGAATTCCCCAACCCGGACCTCGATTTGCTGCCCGGCAGCTTCGTGCGGGTGCGCCTGGAGCAAGCGGTGAATCAGCAAGGCATCAGCGTGCCGCAACGGGCTATCCAGCGAGACAGCGCCGGTGTTGCTCAGGTGCTGTTGCTCGACGCGGATCAACGGGTCGGCCAGCAACCGGTCGAGCTGGGCGCCGTGCAAAACGATCGCTGGATCGTCACTGCAGGCCTCAAGCCCGGCGACCGCATCGTCATCGAAGGCCTGCAACACGCCAAGCCTGGCGAGAAAGTGCAGATCGACGACACCCCTCTTCCACTTGCCCAGGTCACTGGTCAGTAAGCAGGACGCTTTTTTATGCCGCAGTTCTTTATCGATCGCCCGGTATTCGCCTGGGTGGTTGCCCTGTTCATCCTGCTGGCTGGCGCCCTGGCCATTCCGCAGTTGCCGGTGGCGCAGTACCCCGATGTCGCGCCGCCGCAGATCGAAATCTATGCCGTGTACCCGGGCGCCTCGGCGCAAACCGTGGACGAAAGCGTGGTCAGCCTGATCGAGGAAGAGCTCAACGGCGCCGATCATCTGTTGTATTTCGAGTCGCAAAGCAGCCTGGGCAGCGCCACGATCAAGGCGACTTTCCAGCCGGGCACCAACCCGGAAATGGCCCAGGTGGATGTGCAGAACCGCCTGAAAGTCGTGGAGTCGCGCCTGCCGCAAGCGGTCAACCAGCAAGGCTTGCAGGTGGGAAAAGTTTCCGCCGGTTTCCTGCTGCTGATCACCCTGACTTCCACCGACGGCAAGCTCGACGACGTGGCGCTCAGCGATTACCTGGCGCGTAACGTGATGAACGAGATCAAGCGTCTGGACGGTGTCGGCAAGGCTCAGTTATATGGCGCCGAGCGGGCCATGCGGATCTGGATCGACCCGCAGAAGCTGATCGGTTTCAACCTGACGCCCGCCGACGTCAACGCGGCCATCGTCGCGCAGAATGCCCAGGTCTCGGCGGGCAGCATCGGCGATCTGCCAACCCGCACCACCCAGGAAATCACCGCGACCATTCTGGTCAAAGGCCAGCTGTCGACCCCGGAAGAATTTGCCGACATCGTGCTCAAGGCCAATCCCGACGGGTCCACGGTGCGCATCGGCGATGTGGCGCGGGTCGAGATCGGCAGCCAGGAATATCAGTTCGGCACCCGCCTGAACGGCAAGCCGTCCACCGCCGTCGGCGTGCAGCTGTCGCCCGGCGCCAACGCCCTGAGCACCGCGACCCTGGTGCGGGCGAAGATGGATGAACTGGCGCGCTACTTCCCGGCCAACGTCGAATACAAGATCCCGTACGACACCTCGCCCTTCGTCAAAGTCTCGATCACCAAAGTGGTTTACACCCTGGTCGAAGCGATGGCGCTGGTGTTCGCGGTGATGTTCCTGTTCCTGCAAAACATCCGCTACACGCTGATTCCGACCCTCGTTGTGCCGGTGGCGCTGATGGGCACCTTTGCGACCATGTTGGCGCTGGGGTTCTCGATCAACGTGCTGACCATGTTCGGCATGGTGCTGGCCATCGGCATTCTGGTGGACGACGCCATCGTCGTGGTGGAGAACGTCGAGCGGATCATGGTCACCGAAGGCCTGTCGCCGAAAGAGGCGACACGCAAGGCAATGAAGCAGATCACCGGCGCGATCATCGGTATCACCCTGGTGCTGGTGGCGGTGTTCATTCCGATGGCGTTCATGCAGGGTTCGGTCGGGGTGATTTACCGGCAGTTCTCGTTGTCGATGGCGACGTCGATCCTGTTCTCGGCGTTTCTCGCCCTGACCTTGACCCCGGCGCTCTGCGCGACGCTGCTCAAGCCGATTGCCAAGGGTGAGCATCATGCCAAGGGCGGTTTCTTCGGCTGGTTCAACCGCCGCTTCGAGCAACTGACCGAGCGCTATCAGGGCTGGGTTGCCTATGCACTGAAACGCAGCGGTCGTTACCTGCTGATCTACGGCGTGCTGCTGATCGGCCTGGGCCTGTGTTTCAGTCGCCTGCCCTCTTCGTTCCTGCCGGTGGAGGATCAGGGTTACACCATCACCGACATTCAGTTGCCGCCCGGCGCGAGCAAGAACCGCACGGTGCAGGTGGTCGAGCAGATCGAAGCCCACAACGCCAAGGAACCCGGCGTCGGCGACAGCACGGTGATTCTCGGTTTCAGCTTCTCCGGCAGCGGGCAGAACGCGGCGCTGGCCTTCACCACGCTGAAAGACTGGTCGGATCGCGGCAGCGACGACTCGGCGAGTTCGATTGCCGACCGCGCCAACATCGCGCTCAGCCAGATCAAGGACGCCATGGCGTTCTCGGTCCTGCCGCCACCGGTGGACGGCCTCGGCACGTCCAGCGGTTTCGAGTTCCGCTTGCAGGACCGTGGCGGCCTCGGCCATGCCACGTTGATGCAGGCGCGCACCGAGTTGCTGGCCGCGGCCGAAAAGAGTCCGATCCTGATGAACGTGCGCGAAAGCGCATTGGCCGAAGCGCCACAGGTGCAACTGATCGTGGACCGCAAACAGGCAAATGCGCTGGGCGTTTCATTTGCCGACATCGGCAGCGTGCTGTCCACTGCCGTCGGTTCGGCCTACATCAACGACTTCCCCAATCAGGGGCGGATGCAGCGGGTGGTGGTCCAGGCTGAAGGCGACCAGCGCAGTCAGGTCGCCGATCTGCTGAAGATCCACGTGCGCAACAGCAGCGGGAAAATGGTGCCGCTCTCGGCCTTCGTCCAGGCCAAATGGACCCAGGGACCGGCGCAATTGACCCGTTACAACGGCTATCCGGCGATCAGTATTTCCGGTGAACCGACGGCGGGTCACAGCACCGGCGAAGCCATGGCGGAAATCGAACGGCTGGTCGCGCTTGGCCCGGCAGGACTGGGTCAGGAGTGGACCGGGCTGTCGTTGCAGGAACGGTTGTCCGGCAGTCAGGCGCCGACTCTGCTCGGTTTGTCGCTGCTGATCGTGTTCCTGTGCCTCGCGGCGTTGTATGAAAGCTGGTCGATTCCGACCTCGGTGCTGCTGGTGGTGCCGCTCGGCGTGCTCGGCGCGGTGCTGGCCGTGACCTTGCGCGGAATGCCCAACGACGTGTTCTTCAAGGTCGGGCTGATCACCATCATCGGCCTGTCGGCGAAGAACGCGATCCTGATCATCGAGTTCGCCAAGAGCCTGTACGACGAAGGCCACGACCTGATCGACGCCACGCTGCAAGCCGCGCGCCTGCGCCTGCGGCCGATTGTGATGACGTCCCTGGCGTTCATCCTCGGCGTCGTGCCGCTGGCGATTGCCACGGGCGCGAGCTCGGCGAGCCAGCAGGCTATCGGCACCGGAGTGATTGGCGGGATGATCACCGCGACGCTGGCGGTGGTGTTTGTGCCGGTGTTTTTTGTGGTGGTGATGAAGCTTGTCCGCAAGCGCCATAAGAAAATCTAACTCACACCACGCCCGCCCTTGCAGGAGCGAGGCTTGCCCGCGAAGGCGGCGTGTCAGTCGAATTAAATATTGACTGATACACCGCCTTCGCGGGCAAGCCTCGCTCCTACAGGGATCGTCGTTGGTCAGAAGGGGCCGGGCTGGGCTAAGGTGTTTGCATACCCTGGTCCCATCGAGTCCACATGCCCCTCCTCGCCCGCACCCACCCTCGCCTGTCCGCCGCTGCCACGCTCGGCGTCGCGGTGGGCATTCTGGCTCCGGCCGACTCGATCATCAGCAAAATCCTCTTCGGCTGGAACGCCGGTGTCTGGACCTACCTGCTGCTGATGCTCTGGCTCACCGCACGCTCCAAAGCACCCGACGTCAAGCGTATCGCCGAAGTCGAAGACGAGAACGCCGGGGTGGTACTGTTCCTGGTGTGCATCGCCGCCATTGCGAGCCTGGCGACCATCGGCTTCGAACTCGCCGGCAGCCGGGATCTGGAAACCACCCGCAAGCTGCTGCACTACGGTTTCACCGCGCTGACCGTGGTCGGTTCATGGCTGCTGATCGGGGTGATTTTCAGCGTGCACTACGCCCGTCTGTTCTACACCTGGGACGGTAAAGACCCGGCGCTGCGTTTCGCCGAAGGCCTGACCACCCCCAATTACTGGGACTTCCTGTATTTCTCGTTCACCATCAGCGCGGCGGTGCAGACGTCCGATGTCGGCGTGGCGACCCGGGATTTGCGCAAGATTGTGCTGGCGCAATCGCTGATCGGTTTCCTGTTCAACACCGCGATTCTCGGGTTTTCGATCAACATCGCTGCGGGCCTGTTCAATTGATTCATGCACAAACGTTCTAGGCATCGCCCTCGCCACGGGCGTTAAATAACCCGGCAATCCGTCTCACAGGTGCAGCATGACAAGCCACAACTGGATCGACCTGGCCCAGGACGCCGACACCGGCATCGAGACGCTGCGCGCGCATTTCGAGGGCCACGCCTATGACCCGCACTGGCATGACAGCTATCTGGTGGGCGTCACCGAGCAAGGCGTCCAGCAATTCAACTGTCGGCGAGCCAGGCATCAGAGCACACCGGGCAAAGTGTTCTTGCTTGAGCCGGGTGATATTCATGACGGCGAAGCACCGACGGTCGACGGCTTCACCTACCGAATGCTGTACCTCGACCCGCAGTGGTTGCAACGCGAACTAAGCGCTGTTTTCGACAACGCACCCGATAACAGTCAGTTGAGCTTCGCCAAGACACTGGCCACCGACGTGCGACTGGCCAACGCCACCAGCCTGGCGTTTCAGGCGCTGCATCAGGGTGAACTGAAGATCGTCCGCCAGACCGCCCTCGACGGTTTGCTCGAACGCCTCACGACTCACCTGCACTGGCGCGCCCGTTATGGCGAGGACCCGCGTTTGCCCCTGGTGGCGCAGAAAGCTCGGGAGTATCTGCACGCCCATGCTCACGAGGACATCGGCCTCGATCAGCTCGCCGCCGCAACAGGCGTCGACCGCTTCCGCCTGACCCGCGCGTTCAAGGCTGCTTACGGCATGGCACCCCACGCGTATTTGGTGCAACTGCGCCTGGCCACGGCGCGGCGAATGCTGGCCCGTGGCGAACAACCGGCGGCAGTGGCGATGGCACTGGGGTTTGCCGATCAAAGCCATCTGGGGCGCTGGTTCGTACGGGCTTATGGCCTGACACCGGCGCTGTATCGCAAGCGCTGCTCAAATCTTCCAGACAGTTGATGGCGGGGTTGTGAAGATCCTTTTCAATGATCTTCACTGGAGTTTGCCTGAGATGCTGTCCTCTTTCCCGACGTTACTACCCTTCCTGCTGTTTGCGTTCGTGGCGTCGATCACGCCCGGCCCGACCAACATTCTGGTGTTGAGCAACAGCGCCCGATACGGCCTGACGGCGGCAGTGCCGATCATCTTCGGCGCCTGTGCCAGCGCAGCGACGATTGTGTTGCTGGTCGGCAGCGGCGCCGGTTCCTCGTTGACCGCTTTACCCGCCTTGCAAACTGCGATGCAGTGGATCGGCGTGGCCTGGCTGAGTTACCTGTCCTGGCAGATCTTCAGCGCCCCGGCCGAAGCCGTCACCACCCGCGACACCGATGCCCGACTCGGATTGGTGGGCGCCGCCAGCCTGCAATTGATCAACCCGAAAACCTGGATGATGGCGCTGGCCGTGGTCAGTGTCTTTGCCAGCGGCGGAGAACAGCGTCTGGTTCACGTGATGTATCTGTCGCTGGCGTTTTTCCTGATTTCCCTGCCGTGCCTTGGGGTCTGGGCGTTGCTCGGCGCGGGGTCTACGCGGTGGTTACGCTCGCCCCGGGCGATGCAACGCTTTAATCGCTGCATGGCCCTGTTGCTGTTGGGTTCGGCCTGGTTGAGTGTTTGGGTCTGAATCCCATTCGTCGGCCATTGTCGGACAATCGACGATGCGGGACTTGACGGCGAAATGGCTTTTAGTGTCTTCTGAAACCGGTTTCAGTGCCATCTCAAACGCACGAACCTTATAAATCCAATAAGAAGGTTTCAGCCCGTGAACGATTTCTCCGCCGCCCAGCGCAGCCGCGTGACCATGCTTGATGTGGCCGAACACGCCAAAGTCTCCAAGGCCAGCGTGTCGCGGTTCATCGGCGATGATCGTGCCTTGCTGTCCGATGCGACGGCGTTGCGCATCGAGCAGGCGATTGCCGAACTGGGTTATCGCCCGAACCAGATGGCCCGCGGCCTGAAACGCGGGCGCACCCGCCTGATCGGCATGCTGGTCGCCGACATTCGCAACCCTTATTCGATTGCCGTGATGCACGGGGTGGAAACCGCCTGTCGTCAGCACGGCTACAGCCTGGTGGTGTGCAACACCGACCGCGATGACGAGCAGGAATGCCAGCACCTGGCCCTGCTGCGCTCCTACAACATCGAAGGGCTGATCGTGAACACCCTCGGCCACCACCGCGACGCCTTGCAGGAACTCCATTCGGAAATGCCCCTGGTGCTGGTGGACCGCAAGGTCGAGCACCTTGAAAGCGACATGGTCGGGCTGGACAACCCGCAAGCGGTCGAGATCGCCATTGCCCACCTTGAAGAGCGCGGTTATCGCGACGTGCTGATGGTGAGCGAACCGTATGACGGCACCAGTTCGCGGATCGAACGCGCCGGCAGCTTCAAGGCGCAGATCGCTCAGCGTTCGGCGCTGCGCGGGAGGCTGATCGAAACCGGTAATGACCTCACGGCGAACCTCAAGGACTTTCTCGATTCACCCGGTCCCGGCCCGAAGGCGTTGTTTTGCGCGAACGGGATTGCGGCGCTGGCCGCTACCCATGCGCTGCGCGAGTTGAAGTGCGATCTGTTTGAAGAGATCGGTCTGATTGCCCTCGATGATCTGGATTGGTACCCGCTGGTGGGCAGTGGCATTACCGCCCTCGCCCAACCGACGGCCGAGATTGGTGCGAGTGCTTTTGAATGTTTGCTCAAGCGTTTGCGTGGGGATGACGGGCCGGTGCGGACCCTGGATTTTTCGGCGCGGTTGATTGTTAGAGGGTCCACCCAGGGACGTTTCCGGTGAATGTGATGGCCTCTTCGCGGGCAAGCCCGCTCCCACAGGAGTTGATGGTGTTCACAACACGTGGGTACGACACAAAACCTTGTGGGAGCGGGCTTGCCCGCGAAGAGGCCCGAAAGATCACCACAATCTCCATGCCATTTTTTTTGAACAAAAATGAAACCGGTTTCAGAGGTCCAGAACAATGAATAAACCACCCGTCTCCATCAGCCTCTCCAGCTACGGCGCCGATCTGGTACGCCAACGCGGCCAGGGCAGTTTCATCGAGCTGCTGGCCGCTGCCGGTGCCCACTGCATCGAATGGCGCGAAGAGTTGCTGACCCTCGAAGACCCCGCACAACTGGCCGACGCCACCCGGGCCCAAGGCCTCGAAAGCGTCTATTCCTCGCCGATGGAACTGTGGCTGGCCGGGCAGTCGAAACCCAATCCCGAATTGATCACCGCCCTGCAACGCGCCCAGGCTTTCGGCGCCAAATGGCTGAAGGTGTCCCTCGGTTATTTCACGGACACCAGCGACCTGCGGACCCTCGCCCAGATCCTCGGCAAAAGCGCCGTGCAGTTGCTGGTGGAAAACGACCAGACCTTGCACGGCGGACGCATTGAACCCTTCCAGCGCTTTTTCGCGGAAGTCGAGCAACACAAGCTGCCGATCAAGATGACCTTCGACATCGGCAACTGGCACTGGCAGGACCAGTCCGCCAGCAGCGCCGCACGCCTGCTCGGCCGCCACGTCGGTTACGTGCACTGCAAGGCCGTCTCGCGTCGGACCGACGGCAAACTGGTTGCCATACCGCCTGCCGCCAGCGACCTGCATCTGTGGGAACAACTGCTGCGACACATGGCCCAAGGCGTAATGCGGGCCGCGGAATATCCGCTGCAAGGCGACGATCTGGTGCAACTCACCACCGAGCACGTCGCCGTCCTCGCCCGCCTCGGTCAATCACGCCTGGAGAACGCTCATGCCTGAGATCGATATCCTGTCGTTCGGTGAAACCATGGCGATGTTCGTCGCTGATCAGAACGGCGACCTGGCCAACGTCGACCATTTCCACAAGCGCATTGCCGGGGCCGACAGCAACGTCGCCATCGGCTTGTCGCGACTGGGATTCAACGTGGCGTGGCTGAGCCGGGTCGGTGACGACTCGCTGGGGCGGTTCGTGATCGACACCCTGAAAAAGGAAGGCATCGATTGCAGCAACGTCGCCATCGATGCGGTCCATCCGACCGGGTTTCAACTCAAGTCGCGCACCGACGACGGCGACGACCCCATGGTCGAGTATTTCCGGCGCGGATCGGCGGCGAGTCATTTGTCGCCGCAATCGATCGTCCCCGAGCTGCTCAAGGCGCGGCACTTGCACGCCACCGGCATTCCTCCGGCGCTGTCGGAAACGGCGCGGCAAATGTCCTTCGAACTGATGACACGCATGCGTGAGGCCGGGCGCAGTGTGTCCTTCGATCCGAACCTGCGTCCGAGCCTGTGGGCCAGCACGCAACAGATGATTACCGAGATCAACCGCCTCGCCGCCCTCGCCGACTGGGTGCTGCCGGGTTTGAGCGAAGGCCGTTTGCTGACCGGCTACGAAGACCCCGCCGACATCGCGGCGTTTTACCTCGACCAGGGCGCCGAAGCCGTGGCGATCAAGCTCGGCCCCCACGGCGCGTTTTACCGCACGCATCTGGATCAAGGTTTCGTGGCGGGCGTGCCCGTGGAAACCGTGGTCGATACCGTAGGTGCCGGCGACGGTTTTGCCGTCGGCATGATCAGCGCGTTGCTGGAAAACCACAGCTTTGCCGACGCCGTGAAGCGTGCCAACTGGATTGGCAGTCGGGCGGTGCAGAGTCGGGGGGATATGGAGGGGTTGCCGACCCGTTCCGAAATGTCCGTCGAATTTGAGGCCCCCATTCGCGAGCAAGCTTTGCTCCTACAGGTTTAGCGCAATACCTGTAGGAGCGAAGCTTGCTCGCGAAGAGGCCTGCACAGTCACTGAAGATTTAAAACCGTTACCTGCTGCGACAAAAACAACAAGCTCAGGAGCATCATCATGAAAACCGCAACGCTCGCCGCCCGCCGCTGGTGGTACATCATGCCCATCGTGTTCATCACTTACAGCCTGGCGTATCTGGACCGCGCCAACTACGGCTTCGCCGCCGCCTCGGGGATGGCCGCCGACCTGATGATCACCCCGGGCCTGTCGTCGATGCTCGGCGCACTGTTCTTCCTCGGTTACTTTTTCTTCCAGGTGCCGGGCGCGATCTACGCGCAAAAGCACAGCGTGAAGAAGCTGATCTTCGTCAGCCTGATCCTCTGGGGCAGCCTGGCCACCTTGACCGGGATCGTCTCCAATGCCTACTGGCTGATCGTCATACGCTTCATGCTCGGCGTGGTTGAAGCCGCTGTGATGCCGGCGATGCTGATCTACCTGTGCCACTGGTTCACCCGCGCCGAACGCTCGCGCGCCAACACCTTCCTGATCCTCGGCAACCCGGTGACCATGCTCTGGATGTCGGTGGTGTCGGGTTATCTGGTGCAGCATTACAGCTGGCGCTGGATGTTCATCATCGAAGGCTTGCCGGCGGTGCTTTGGGCGTTTATCTGGTGGCGTCTGGCGGATGATCGTCCGGCCCAGGCCAAGTGGCTCAGCGACCAGGAAAAGCAGGATCTGGAAAGCGCCCTCGCCGCCGAACAGGTCGGCATCAAGGCCGTGAAGAACTACGCCGAAGCCTTCCGTTCACCGAAAGTGATCATCCTGGCCCTGCAGTTTTTCTGCTGGAGCATTGGTGTCTACGGTTTCGTGCTGTGGCTGCCGTCGATCCTCAAGGCCGGCGCACAAATGGACATGGTCGAAGCCGGTTGGCTCTCCGCGCTGCCGTACCTGGCGGCGGTGATTGGCATGCTGCTGGTGTCCTGGGGCTCGGACAAACTGCAGAAGCGTAAGCGCTTTGTCTGGCCGCCGCTGTTGATCGCCTCGATTGCGTTCTACGGATCCTACGCGCTGGGCGCCGAACATTTCTGGTGGTCGTACACCCTGCTGGTGATTGCCGGCGCCTGCATGTACGCACCGTACGGACCGTTCTTCGCGATCATTCCGGAAATCCTTCCGGCCAACGTCGCCGGCGGCGCGATGGCGTTGATCAACAGCATGGGCGCGCTGGGTTCGTTTGGCGGTTCCTATCTGGTCGGTTACCTGAACAGCTCCACCGGTTCGCCCGGCGCCTCCTACCTGTTGATGAGCGGCGCGTTGATGCTTTCGGTGGTGCTGACGATTTTCCTCAAACCCGGTGCCAGTGACCGGGAGCGTCCCTCGGTTGCGGTAACCCGCCCGACCGCCGCCCATCCTTGAATTGATGCAGAGATGAATACGATGAAAAAGCAGGTTGTGTTGTACAAGAAACTTTCGCCGCTGCTGATGGCTCGCCTGCATGAGCAGACGGAAGTGACGCTGATCGACAATCTCGACGCCGACGGGCTCGCGCAACTGCGTGAGGCCCTGCCCCGCGCCCAAGGCCTGCTCGGTGCCAGCCTGAAACTGGACGCTGGGTTGCTCGACCTTGCGCCAAATCTGCAAGCCATCGCCAGCGTCTCGGTGGGCGTCGACAACTACGACATCGACTACCTGACCGAGCGCCGCATCCTGCTCAGCAACACCCCGGACGTGCTCACCGAAACCACCGCCGACACTGGTTTCGCGCTGATCCTGGCGACGGCCCGGCGCGTGGTGGAACTGGCGAACATGGTTCGCGCCGGCCAGTGGAAACGCAACATCGGCCCGGCGCAGTTCGGCACGGATGTGCACGGTAAAACCCTGGGCATCATCGGCATGGGGCGGATTGGCGAAGCGTTGGCCCAGCGCGGGCATTTCGGTTTCGGCATGCCGGTGATCTATCACAGCCACTCGCCGAAACCGGCGGTGGAGCAGCGCTTCAATGCGCAATACCGCAGCTTGCCGGAGCTGTTGCAACAAGCCGATTTCGTCTGCCTGACCTTGCCGCTGACCGCTGAAACCGAAGGCTTGATCGGCGCGGAGCAATTTGCGCTGATGGGTCCGGAGACGATCTTCATCAATATTTCACGGGGCAAAGTCGTGGACGAACCAGCGCTGATCGAAGCCTTGCGCTCGGGGCAGATTCGCGCGGCGGGGCTGGACGTGTTCGAGCGTGAGCCGTTGAACCCGGACTCGCCGTTGTTGCAACTGAACAACGTGGTAGCGACACCGCACATTGGCTCGGCGACCCATGAAACACGGGAAGCGATGGCCACCTGTGCGGTGGACAATCTGTTGGCGGCGCTGGCGGGTGAGCGGCCGAAGAATCTGGTGAATGAGCGGGCGTGGAAGGGTTAAGAGATTTAGCGCCTGTCAGTCAGTCTTCGCGAGCAAGCCCGCTCCCACATTAGATCTGTGGCGTTCACAACACCAATGTGGGAGCGGGCTTGCTCGCGAAGGGGCCGGCACAGACAACGCAAATCCCTCAGGCCCGCCGCGCCTCAAGAAGATCACCCGCACACAACGCAATCCGCCGACAGGCATCCGCCAGTTTCGGACGATCCACCACCAGACCGATGCGAATGTGCCCCGCCGCGCTGGGCCCGAACGCTTCGCCGGCCAGCACTGACACACCGTAACCCTCCAGCAACCGCTCGGCGAAGTGCTGGGCAGTCAGCCCGGTCTGGCGCACGTCGACCATCACGAACATCCCGCCATCTGGCCGCACCGCTCGCAAACCCGGACACGCGTTCAGGCTCGCGCACACCAGGTCGCGACGCCGGCGATATTCCTCGCGCATCATCGCCACTTCCGGCAGATCCCCGTCCAGCGCGACTTGCGCCGCGTTTTGCACAAACTCCGGAATGCCGAACAGCATGCACAGCGACAGGTGTTCCAGATGGTCGATCAAGGCTTTCGGCCCGATCACCCAGCCCACTCGCCAGCCGCTCATGGCGTGGGATTTGGACAGGCTGTCGATCGTCGCGGTGCGCTCGGCCATACCCGGCAGGCTGGCCGGGCTGATGTGCTCGCCTTCGTACAACAGATCGCTGTAGACCTCGTCGCTGATCAGCCACAGGTTGTGCCGAATACACAGCGACGCCAGTTGCTGCCAGATCAGCAGCGGCAAACTGGCGCCGGAAGGATTGTTGGGACTGTTGAGCAAAATGGCGCGGGTTTTCGGCGTAATCAGCGCCGCGACATCCGCCGGATCAACCCGAAAGCCGTTCTCCGGACGCACCGCCACCGGCACCACCTTGGCTCCGCAGGCGCCGAACACGCCTTCATAGGTCACGTACATGGGTTCGGCGACGATCACTTCATCGCCCGGATCGAGCAGGCATTGCACGACCGAATACACCCCGCATTGCGCGCCGGGCATCACGATCACTTCATCGACATCCACCGTCTGCCCGCTGCGCCGCCGATGGCGGCTGACGATGCTGTCACGCAGCCCACGACTGCCGCGCACTTCTGCGTAATGGGTATCGCCGGCCAACAGGCTGTCGATGCACGCCTGAACGATGGGTCGCGGCGTATCGAAGTCCGGATCGCCCACCGACAGCAGCAACACATCGACGCCTTGCTCTCGTAACTCCAATGCTCGGTAATGAATTTGCCAGGCCGCAGCGCCGTCACCGGCGATTCGTTGGGTCAAGGCTGAATAGCGCATGTATTTCTCCAGTCGCGCGTGTTCCTAGCCTCAACCCTATCTCAAATCACGAAACGCGCCACCATCGCATTCAAATCGACGGCCAGGCGCGACAACTCGTGCGTGGCGGCGCTGGTCTGATTGGCACCGGCGGCGGACTGAGTCGCCAGGTCGCGGATGTTCACCAGGTTGCGATCGACTTCACGGGACACCTGCGCCTGTTCTTCGGACGCGCTGGCGATGACCAGGTTGCGTTCGTTGATCAGGTGGATCGACTGGGTGATCTGCTCCAGCGCAATACCGGCGGCACGGGCCATTTCCAGGGTGCTTTGGGTGCGCTGATTGCTTTGCTGCATCGACGACACCGCCTCGCCCGTGCCGTTTTGAATACCGGCGACCATCTTCTCGATTTCCTGAGTCGATTGCGCCGTGCGATGCGCCAGCGCGCGGACCTCGTCCGCGACCACTGCAAAACCACGCCCGGCTTCACCGGCGCGGGCCGCTTCGATCGCTGCGTTCAGTGCCAGCAGGTTGGTTTGTTCGGCGATGGCGCGGATCACGTCCAGCACCTTGCCGATGTCGCGCCCCTGCGCCGCCAGGCCTTCGATCATCAGCGAAGTGTTTTGCACGTCGTGGGTCATGGTCTGGATCGCGTCGACGGTTTCCACCACACGGTCGCGACCTTCGCGGGCGGCCTGGGTCGACTCGTTCGAGGCTTCGGAAGTCGATACCGCGTTGCGCGCCACTTCTTCCACCGCCGCGGTCATTTCATTGACGGCGGTGGCGGCCTGTTCGATTTCGTTGTTTTGCTGTTGCAGGCCGCGGGACGCTTCTTCGGTCACGGCGCTGAGCTCTTCGGCGGCGGCGCCCAGTTGCGTGGCGGAACCGGCGATCTGCTCGATGGTTTTGCGCAGGTTGCCTTGCATGGTGGACAAGGCGCCGAGCAACCGGGCCGGTTCGTCCTTGCCATCGACTTCAATGGCTTTGGTCAGGTTACCGCCAGCGATGGTTTCCGCTGCCTGCACCGCGCGGTTCAACGGCGTGACGATGCTGCGGGTCAGCAGCCAGGCCAGCAGCACGGTCATGAGCGCCGCCACCACCGACACCCCGATGATTCCATTCACGGCGGTGTTGTAGTTGTCTTCGGCGATAACCCCGGCGGCCTTGGCGCCCTCGGTGTTGTACGTCACCAGTCGATTGAGCTGTTCGCCCATCTGGTCGGTGCCGTCCTTGATCCGTGTGTTGATCAGAGTGCGCATCTCGTCAATTTTATTCTGGCGCGACAGGTCCAACATTTCGCGCTGGGCTTGCATGTAATTGTCCAGGGTCGCGCTGAACACTTTATACAGCGCCGCTTCGTCCGGACCTGCCGGCAATGCGGCATAGGCGGCCTGAGCCTTGCGCGCCTTGTCGGTCAGCACGCCGATACGGGTTTCAGCTTCCTGCAGACTGGCCGGCTCGCGGTTGACCAGAATGCGGAACGACAGAATGCGCATGCGCAGGATGTTTTCGGTGGCATTGCCCAGGAAGCCGACGCTGGGCAGTTGGGTGCTGCCCATGTCGATCGAGGACTGGCGGATGATCGACATGCGGTTGACCGCGAATACACCCAGCACAATCACCAGCAAGGCAATAAAGGCGAAACCCAGGAAGGCTCGAGGCGCGATATTCAGATTACGCAAGGACATAGGACGGTACTCGGGGGATAGAGGCTTCGAGCGTCCTTGCCGTGATCACTGGCGGGCGGGCTTTGAGGCGCACCGTTCAGATTGGCGCCACTGTTGTAATAGGTTTGTGTGCGCCTGATCTCTGTATCGGCTGGGGTTGAGGATTTTTGCAGGAATTTGCGAAATATTTTTCAAGGGGTCACAAGTGTTTCACCGCTGAAACACCCAATCCCCCTGTAGGAGCGAAGCTTGCTCGCGAAGAACGTGAGGGCGCTGCGTTGATCCAGGCAACCCGCGTCATCGTTGACGCCCTTCGCGAGCAAGCCTCGCTCCTACAGGGGATCGCGGCGTATCAGGGTTTGCGCGCAGCTACTTGCCAGACCCGCGCGATATCGCTCGCTCGCTCACTGAGCAAGCGCGGCGCCTCGGTGCACGCCTGTTCCAGCGTCATCGGCCCGCTCGCCAGGGCAAACGCGGCATCGATGCCATGCTCGTACAAGGCCTGATAGCCCTCACCCAACGTGCCGGCAATGACGATCACCGGTACGCCGTGTTGCCGAGCGACCCGCGCAACGCCAAACGGAGTCTTGCCGCGCAAGGTCTGCGCATCGAAACGACCTTCGCCAGTGATCACCAGATCGGCGTCTTTTACCGCCTCGGCCAGACCAACCAGTTCGGCGACCACTTCAACGCCGGCCTTGAATTGCGCGCCGAGAAACGCCTTGGCGCCAAATCCCAGACCGCCCGCTGCGCCGCTCCCCGGTTCGTCGCGCACGTCTTTGTTGAGGGCCTGGGCGCACAACTCGGCAAAGTGCCCGAGTGCGTGATCCAGTTGTTCGACCTGCGCAGGCGTCGCGCCTTTTTGCGGGCCGAAAATCGCAGAGGCGCCGTGGGGGCCGCACAGTGGATTGTTGACGTCGGCGGCGATATCGAAGCGCACCTGGGCCAAACGCGGATCCATGTCACTCAAATCGATGCGAGCCAGTTGCGCCAGCGCCAGTCCGCCCGGCGCCAGGGTTTCGCCCCGGGCATCCAGCAGCTTCACGCCCAAGGCTTGCATCGCCCCGGCGCCAGCGTCGTTGGTGGCGCTGCCGCCAATCCCCAGGATCACCCGTTGCGCCCCGGCATCGAGCGCAGCGCGGATCAGCTCGCCGGTGCCGAACGTGCTGCTGATACAGGCATCACGCTGCCCCGGCGGCACGAGTTGCAAACCACTGGCCTCGGCCATTTCAATGATTGCCGTCAGGCTCTGTGGCAGCCAGCCCCACGCGGCATCAACCGTTGTACCCAGCGGGCCTCGGACATTCGTGCGACGCAGTTGCCCTTCGCATGCCGCCAGCACCGACTCGACCGTCCCTTCCCCGCCGTCGGCCATCGGGCATTTGACCAACTGCGCATCGGGCCAGACTTGCGCCAGCCCCAGAGCAATGGCGTCGGCCACACCCTGGGCACTCAGGCTGTCCTTGAACGAATCGGGGGCAATGACGATTTTCATGCGAATTCTCCAGTTCCAAGGCCCTCATGCTGCCAGCAGGTCAGAACAATAACGCCGGTCCGCTGCACAAGCGGCATGGAGGATTATTGTTCATTTCTACAAATCCTGTGATCGAGTCAGCATTGATACTGGATGTGAGGGCCTCATCGCTAGCAGGCTAGCTCCCACAGGGGATCTTCAGTGACCACCAAATTTGTGAGCGACCAGAATCAAATGTGGGAGCGGGCTTGCTCGCGAATGCGGTGTTTCATTCAGCAGTGATGTTGGCTGATCCACCGCTTTCGCGAGCAAGCCCGCTCCCACAGGAGGATTGTGTGCATCATGGGTTTGCGTCGGTTTGTGGGAGCAGTTGCACGCCGAGGTAAAGGGCCAGCATGCCATCGAGGCGTAACGGATCCACGCCGCTGAGCTCGGCAATCCGCTCCATGCGATAACGCAAACTGTTGCGATGAATCCCCAACGCATCGGCACACGCCTGACTCTGGCCGTCGTGGTCGCACCAACTGCGCAAGGTCGCCAGCAGTTGGCCGTTGCCATCCTTGGCGATGACTTTGCGCAATGGCTTGAGCAGTTCGTCCAGTGCATCGTCGTTGCGATGTCGCCAGAGCATCACCGGCAGACGATAACGGGTCAGTGTCAGCAAGCGCGAATGCGGCAGGACATCACGCCCGTAAGCCAGCAAGTCGCCGACCCGGCGATAGCAACGGCGCAAGCCCGACAAGCCATCCGCCTGCCCGCCCACAGCGATACGCAAGATATTCCAGCCAAGGCCGTCGAGCTTTTCCAGCAGACGTTCGTTCTCGATCGCCTGATTCGCCGGTCGACACCACAGCAACGACGACTTGGCCGAACTCACGCACCAACTGTCCGGGTAACGCGAGGTCAGCCAGGCGCTGAGCGCGTCGACGGTTTGCCCCGGCCCGTGCTCCATCCCCAGCTCGAACAGATACGGCACCCGTGTCATCTGCGGTTTGAGCCCAAGCTGCTGCGCTTCATCGATCAGCCGCGGCGATTCCCCCGCTTCGCTCAGCAGCAGCGCCAGCAGGTCATCGCAACGCTGGCGCCGCCATTGCTGCTCGGCTTGCTGGTTGCGCTGGCCTACCAGCATCTCGGCGGTCATGCGTACCAGTTCGGCATAGGTGCGCAGTTGTTCCGGTTCACCGGTGATGCCCAGCACGCCGATCAAGCGCTGATCGAGCAACAGCGGCAGGTTGATCCCCGGCTGCACGCCTTTGAGATGGATCGCCGTTTGCGCATCGATTTCCACCACGCGCCCGTTGGCCAGCACCAGTTGTGCGCCTTCGTGCCGGGTGTTGACCCGCTCCGATTCACCGCTGCCGAGAATCAAGCCCTGGCTGTCCATGACGTTGACGTTGTACGGCAGGATGGCCATCGCCCGGTCGACGATGTCCTGGGCCAGGTCGTGATCGAGTTCGAACATAGGGGGAATCCTTGCAAGCGTGATGGATCGGGGTTGTTCACCCGCACAGGGCTGGGTGACAAACCCTGTGCTCAGGCACAAAGACAGCAGCCCTGAGGGTGGCCGAGACTCTCAAGGCGATCAACGTTACCCTTTGCATCGCAAAAAATCATAATAAAGAGAGAGCCCGCCATGTCACAGAGCGCCGCCGCTACCCAGGCCATCGTTGACGAAAAAAATGCCGTCTACAAACGCATTACCCTGCGTTTGATCCCCTTCATTTTCATCTGCTACCTGTTCAACTACCTCGACCGGGTGAACGTTGGATTTGCCAAGCTGCAGATGCTCGACGCACTGAAATTCAGCGAAACCGTGTACGGCCTCGGGGCCGGGATCTTCTTTATCGGCTACGTGCTGTGCGGCGTGCCGAGCAACCTGGCGTTGACCAAGTTCGGCCCGCGCCGCTGGATCGCGTTGATGATGATCGTCTGGGGCACGCTGTCGACCTGCCTGCTGTTCGTCACCACCCCGACCGAGTTCTACACCTTGCGCCTGTTCACCGGCGCGGCCGAAGCCGGGTTCTTCCCGGGTGTGGTGCTGTACCTCTCGCAGTGGTTCCCGACCTTCCGCCGTGGCCGCATCATGGCGTTGTTCATGTCGGCGATCCCTGTGTCCGGCCTGCTCGGCAGCCCGTTTTCCGGCTGGATTCTCAACCACTTCGCCGCCGGCCAGGGCGGTCTGGCCGGCTGGCAGTGGATGTTCCTGCTGCAAGGCATTCCGACCGTGATCCTCGGCGCCCTCGCCTACTTCCTGCTCAGCGACAGTTACGCCAACGCCAAGTGGCTCACGCCGTTCGAGCGCTCGGTACTGGAAGCCGACCACGCGGAAGACCTGGCCAACAAACCGAAAACCACCACCGATTCGCTGCTGGCGGTGTTCAAGAATCCGGCGATCTGGGCGTTCGGGCTGATTTACTTCTGCATCCAGAGCGGCGTCTACGCGATCAACTTCTGGCTGCCGTCGATCATCAAGAACCTGGGTTTCAGCGATAACCTGGTGATCGGCTGGTTGAGTGCCATTCCGTACCTGCTGGCGGCGGTGTTCATGCTGATGGTCGGCCGCTCGGCGGACTTGCGCAAAGAACGTCGCTGGCATTTGGTGGTGCCGATGCTGATGGGCGCTGTCGGCCTGCTGATCGCCGTTAACTTCGCCACCACGCCAGCCATTGCAATTCTTGGCCTGACGATCGCCACCATGGGCGCCCTCACCGGCCTGCCGATGTTCTGGCCGGTGCCGACTGCGCTGCTGAGTGCCGGCGCTGCGGCGGGTGGGCTGGCATTGATCAACTCCATGGGGCAGATGGCCGGGTTCCTCAGTCCATACCTGGTGGGCTGGGTCAAGGACAGCACCGGTTCGACCGACGCCGCGTTGTACCTGCTGGCGGGCGTGATTGTCTGTGGCAGCTTGCTGGCGCTGCGCATGACGTGCACTTTGCGGGTCTGATAGAAGCGAATCCAGTGTGGGAGCGGGCTTGCTCGCGAATGCGGTGTGTCAGTCACCATAAAGTCGCCTGATACGACGCCTTCGCGAGCAAGCCCGCTCCCACATTTTGATTCGGGGTGTTCGATAATTCACTTTGATCCGCGCGGTTGTTCTGGTATTTGATTGAGCCTTTCCCTCCGGTAAAAGGATTTCGTCATGAGCTATCGCACGCTGGGTCATTCGGGTTTGCAGGTGTCCACCCTGACCCTGGGCACCATGATGTTCGGCGAACAGACCAGCACCGAAGATTCCCTGCGGATCATCGACAAGGCCTGGGACCAAGGCATCAATTTCATCGACACGGCCGACGTCTACACCGGCGGCCGCTCCGAGGAAATCGTCGGCGAAGCGATTGCCGGTAACCGCCACGAATGGGTGCTCGCCACCAAGGTCGGTTTCGGCCCGGTGGACGGCGTGCCGAACCGCAGCGGTCTGAGCCGCAAGCACATCTTCAATGGCATCGATGCCAGCCTGACCCGCCTCGGCACCGACTACGTCGACATTTATTACCTGCACCGCGAAGACCACAACACGCCGCTGGACGTCACGGTGTCGGCCATCGGCGACCTGATTCGCCAAGGCAAAATCCGCTATTGGGGCTTGTCGAATTACCGTGGCTGGCGCATCGCCGAGGTGATCCGCATCGCTGATAAACTGGGGGTTGACCGCCCCGTCATCAGCCAGCCGTTGTACAACATCGTCAACCGTCAGGCTGAAACCGAACAGATCACCGCGGCGCAGAACTACGGCCTTGGCGTGGTGCCTTACAGCCCGCTGGCGCGCGGCGTACTCAGTGGCAAATACGCGCCGGATGTGAAACCGGACGCCAACAGCCGCGCCGGACGCGCCGACAAACGTATTCTGGAAACGGAATGGCGCGTGGAATCCCTGCGCATTGCCCAGCAGATCCAGCAATACACGCAAGGTCGTGGCGTGGGCATCGTCGAGTTCGCGATTGCCTGGGTGCTGAACAACAACGCCGTCACCTCCGCCATTGTCGGACCGCGCACCGAAGAACAATGGGACGCCTACACTAAGGCGCAGGCGGTGAAGATCACGGCTGAGGATGAAGCGTTTATCGACTCGCTGGTGACACCGGGGCATGCGTCGACGCCGGGGTTCAATGATGTGAGCCATTTCGTGTCCGGCCGTAAGCCCCGCAACACCTGAAGCAGCGCAATCCAATGTGGGAGCGGGCTTGCTCGCGAAAGCGGTTCCAAATTCAACATTGATGTTGACTGATACACCGCTTTCGCGAGCAAGCCCGCTCCCACACTCGATTAGTGTTGATCGATCGGCCGATATTCACTTCGGAAACCACGTATCCTCCGCCCCCCCGTTTCACCTTCAACTTCGCGAGGACAGTTTGTCTAAAGGTATCGCTCTATCGGTCTCGGCCTCGGTGCTGTTTGCCGTCATGTATTACTACACCTCACTGCTCGCCCCGTTGAGCGGTGTGGAAATTTTCGGTTGGCGAATGCTGCTGACGGTGCCGTGCATGACCGTGTTCATGGTGGTGTCCGGGGAATGGAAACGCGTGGTCGAGATTGTGCGGCGAGCCACCGCCCAGCCGAAACTGATCGCCGGCCTGATCGCCTCCTCCGCCCTGCTCGGCGTGCAGCTCTGGTTGTTCATGTGGGCACCGCTCAACGGCTACAGCCTCGATGTGTCGCTGGGCTATTTCCTGCTGCCGCTGACCATGGTCCTGACCGGGCGACTGGCCTACGGTGAGCGCCTGTCCTATCTGCAAAAGATTGCCGTATTTTTCGCCTGCCTCGGGGTGATCAACGAGGTGTATCAGGTCGGTGGTTTTTCCTGGGCGACCCTGCTGGTGTGCGTCGGCTACCCGACCTATTTCATCCTGCGCAAGCGTCTGGCAGCGGACAACCTGGGCGGCCTATGGCTGGACATGGCACTCACGCTGCCCGTGGCCTTCTGGTTCGTGCAGACCGGCGAGCAAGGTTTCAGTGTGTTTGACCAGCATCCGTGGCTGTCGCTGTTGATCCCGATTCTCGGCGTGATCAGTGCCTCGGCGCTGGTGATCTACATCATCGCCAGCCGACTGCTGCCGTTCAGCCTGTTCGGGTTGTTGAGCTACGTCGAGCCGGTGCTGTTGCTGGGCGTTGCGCTACTGCTTGGGGAAAGCATCAAGGCGGGGGAATGGCTGACCTATATTCCGATCTGGATGGCGGTGCTGGTGCTGGTGTTCGAGGGCTTCAAACACTTGGTCCGGCAGCGCAAACCTTAAATACACACCAACAAATGTGGGAGCGGGCTTGCTCGCGAAAGCGGCGTGTCAGTCAACATCATTGCTGAATGACACACCGCTTTCGCGAGCAAGCCCGCTCCCACAGTTTTATCGCGGTAACGGTTTAGTCGGTAGACAACACACCACGACGAACCTGATCACGCTCAATCGATTCGAACAACGCCTTGAAGTTGCCTTCGCCGAAGCCATCGTCGCCTTTACGCTGGATGAACTCGAAGAACACCGGCCCCATCAGGGTTTCCGAGAAGATCTGCAACAGCAGACGCTTGTCGCCCGACTCGGACGAACCGTCGAGCAGAATGCCGCGCGCCTGCAGTTGATCAACCGGCTCGCCGTGGTTCGGCAAACGCCCTTCGAGCATTTCGTAATAGGTTTCCGGTGGCGCGGTCATGAAGCGCATGCCGATGCTTTTCAGGTGATCCCAGGTCTTGATCAGGTCATCGCTGAGGAAGGCTACGTGCTGGATGCCTTCGCCGTTGAACTGCATCAGGAACTCTTCGATCTGCCCGGCGCCCTTGGACGACTCTTCGTTCAACGGGATGCGGATCATGCCGTCCGGCGCGGTCATCGCCTTGGAGGTCAGGCCGGTGTATTCGCCCTTGATGTCGAAGTAACGGATTTCACGGAAGTTGAACAGCTTCTCGTAGAAGTTCGCCCAGTACGCCATGCGACCGCGATACACGTTGTGGGTCAGGTGGTCGATGATCTTCAGGCCAGCGCCAACCGGGTTGCGGTCAACACCTTCGATGAATACGAAGTCGATGTCGTAGATCGAGCTGCCTTCGCCGAAACGGTCGATCAGGTACAGCGGCGCGCCGCCGATGCCTTTGATCGCTGGCAGGTTCAGTTCCATCGGGCCGGTTTCGATGTGGATCGGCTGGGCGCCGATTTCCAGCGCGCGTTTGTAGGCCAGTTGCGAATCCTTGACGCGGAACGCCATGCCGCACACCGACGGGCCGTGCTCGGCCGCGAAGTACGAAGCGACGCTGTGGGGTTCGTTGTTGAGGATCAGGTTGATCGCGCCCTGGCGATACAGGTGCACGTCTTTGGAGCGGTGGCTCGCAACCTTGGTGAAGCCCATGATCTCGAAGATCGGCTCCAGCGTGTTCGGGGTTGGCGATGCGAATTCGATGAATTCAAAGCCCATCAGGCCCATTGGGTTTTCGTATAAATCTGCCATTTTGGCGCCTCATCATTTTTTAGAATTAACGTAACGTTAGTTTCAAGAAATGCTGAAGCCGGCGGGTGGCGCACAGGAAATGCCTCGCACGCTGCGGGCGAGGAAGTCACCGTAGATCAATTGAAACCCGAAACTCTTCATTGTCGACCCAAGGCTGATACGGGCGAGGCTTCTGCTGCCAGAAGACGATTATTCTTATATGCGTAACCGGATTCTACACAGCGTAAACAGATTTGTCCGTCTTCTGTATCAAATCCCCTTTTTCCCTGCTCGCGCAAGGGGTTTGTTGCACAGGAAAATCCCCACCAGGATCAACCCGCCGCCCAGACACATCGCCAACGTCAGTTGCTCGCCCAACAGCAATGCGCCGAGGATGACCGCAGTCAGCGGGTTGAGGGCAATGAACACGCCGGACCGGGTCGCGCCGATTTTGCGGATGCCATCGTAATAGCCGATATACGCCAGCGCCGAGCCCAAAACACCGAGGTACATCAAGCTTAACCATTGCTGCGCCCCCAGGCCGACCATCGCCGCAATGCTCACCTCGCCCCTGACGGAGCTGACAACCCAGAGCATCACCGTGCCGAGCAGGATCGAATATGTCACGGTTTGCATCGGCCCCAGGGTCTGGTTCAGGTCTTTGGCGCACAGCGAATAAATCCCCCAGCTCAGAACGCAGCCGAAAATCAGCAGATCACCGACCCACGCGTCGGCATTGCCGGCCAGCAATTGCGGGTTGCGGCTGACAATCACCAGGCTCGCTCCAACGATGCAGATCGCGATACCGGCGACCTTTACCCGACTCAAACGCTCCTTGAACAGCAGCCACGAGGCCAATCCAATGACCGCCGGGTTCAACGCCACGATCAAGGACGCCCTGGAGGCATTGATGTAATGCAGACCATAAAAGAAGCACAGGTTGTAGAAGAAGATGCCGAAGAACCCCAGCAGCGTCAGTTGCAGCCATTGCCTGGGGCTGGGCCGTGCCAACGGCACTCGGGCCACCAGCAAAAACAGCAACAACGCCGCGCTCGCCAGCAAAAATCGCAGGCTTGCAGCGAACAACGGGCTGACGCTTTCCGCCAGAAAACGCCCGGCAACGAAGGTGCCACCCCAGATCATCGTGACGGCAGCGAGCTTGAAATACACCGCCACATCGGAGGGGTCAGACACCCTGTGTTCATATGCAGTCATAAGTCCCCGGATTGAGAAGTCGAACGGATGACGTATCATTCGATTAATACCCAGTCATCGTAAAATGAGTAAAGACTCATGACCCTCACCCAATTGGAGATCTTCTCGCTGGTGGCCGAGCTCCAAGGCTTCACGGCAGCGGCCCATCGCCTGGGGATTTCGCAATCGGCGGTGTCTCACGCCCTCAAGTCGCTGGAGCAGGAGCTGGGTGTCGAACTGCTGCGGCGGCATCAATCCCGGGTCGAACTCAGCGATATCGGCCAACAGCTGTTGCTGCGGGCCCGGGCGATGCTCGGGCTGGCCAACACGTTGCGCCAGGAAGCGGCCGATGCCCGCGGGATGAAGCGCGGCACGCTGCGCATCGGCTCGTTCGGCCCGACCTCGTCGATCAAGCTGTTGCCGATGATCCTGCAACAGTACCGAGCCTCTCACCCTGGCATCGAGGTCCATATTGATGAAGGACCCGACCGCCAGGTCATCCAGTGGCTGGAAGAACGACGCATCGACATCGGCTTTGTGGTGTTGCCCCAGGAGCGTTTCGACACCTTCGCGCTGATCGAGGACCAAATGGTCGCGTTGCTGCCCGTCGATCATCCGCTGGCGGTTCGCGACAGCGTAAGCCTGGGCGATTTGTGCCAGGACTCTTTCGTGCTGACAGAGGCCGGCTCTTCTGAGCTGGTTTCACGGATGTTCAGCGCGGCGCACCTGACGCCGAACATTCGCTATCGCTGCTCGCAACTGCTGAGCACGCTGGACACTGTTGGCCGGGGGGAGGCCTTGACGGTGGTCGCTGAAGGCTCACTGCCCGATGGCCGCGACGACCGCTACGTGAAAAAACCGCTGTCGCCAACGGTCGCACGCCAGGTGGGTCTGGCGGTGCTCGACCGGCGTCAGTCTTCGCCGGCAACGCTGGCCTTCATCAAACTGGCCACTCGACTGGACTACCGTTGAGCGGCATAAGCCTTGAACGCCAACTATCATGGCCTCTGATCGAACTCTTTTTGGGAGGCGCGCCGTTGTCCTGCCCGCATTTGAGAGCCCTATTCCATCGTTACAGGTTTCGCGAATGCCACTGACAGTCAAAACCCGACGGAAACGCGGTACCCGGATTGCCGTGACGGTGTTGAGCGGTTTGCTCCCGATGTTGCTGGGGGTCGCCATTCTTTGCTGGCAGGCTGAACGTGCGCTCAAGCACAGTACCGAGCAGACTGCCGAAGAAGCCGTTCGCCAGTTCGAATTGATGCTCGACAACACCGCCCAGGCCGCGCGCGAGTTATTGCCGCTGGCCGGCCAATCCTGTAACGACGTCAAACTCGCCTTGCGCGAACAGGTCACCCGCCGCCCGTTCGTGCGCTCGACGAATCTGGTCTGGGACGACAACCTCTATTGCAGTTCGTTGTTTGGTGACTATCAGGAAAAGGTCAACGCCGGGGACTACACCCAAGGCAGGTTATGGCTCATGAATGGCAACCCGGTCACGCCCAATTCCGCGTTGTTGGTGTACCGGCTCAGCGAGGGAAAAAAGGGAGCGCTGACCACTCTGGACGGTTATCACTTGAGTAACGTGTTGCGCCTGATTGGTCGCAAGACATTGCTGTTGCTGCAAGTCGGCCCAAACTGGTTGTCGGCTGACGGCAAGGTTCACGAAGACGCCCTTCCCACCCTGCCCGTCGCCGAAAGCAAAATGCTGTCCTCGCGTTACGCTTTCGCCGTTGCGGCTGGTTTCCCTGAGGGTGAGACCTGGCGCTACATGAGCAGCGAATATCCGCCGCTGTTCAGCCTGTTGATCTTTTTTGGCGTCGTGTCCGGTCTGATTGGGCATGTTTTGCAAAAGCGCTCGACGTCACCCAGTCATGAACTGCAGCGTGCGCTGGAGGCAGCGGAGTTCGTTCCGTATTTTCAGCCGGTGGTGCATGGCACGAGCAAGAAGTGGTCCGGCACCGAAGTATTGATGCGCTGGAATCATCCGAAGGAAGGCCTGGTGCGGCCTGACCTGTTCATCCCGTTTGCCGAGCACTCTGGCCTGATCGTACCGATGACTCGCTCACTGATGCAGCAAACTGCGCAATGGCTGGCGCCTGTCTCTTCCTCGTTCGACGAACCGTTTCACATCGGCATCAACATCACCGCCAGCCACTGTAAGGACCTGGCGCTGGTCGAGGATTGCCGGGAGTTTCTCGGTGCATTTGCGCCGGGCTCCATCCATCTGGTACTGGAACTGACCGAGCGTGAACTGATCGAGCCGACCGCCATCACCTTGCAATTGTTCGAGCAGCTTCGCGCGCTGGGCGTGATGATCGCCATCGACGACTTTGGCACCGGTCACTCGAGCCTGGGTTACTTGCGCCAGTTCAACGTGGATTTCCTGAAGATCGACCAGAGCTTTGTCGCCATGATCGGCGCCGATGCGCTGTCCCGGCACATTCTGGACAGCATCATCGAACTCTCGGCCAAACTCGATCTGGGCATTGTTGCCGAAGGCGTGGAAACCGAGGAGCAAAGTGCTTATCTCACGGCTCATGGTGTGAACTTCTTGCAAGGTTATCTGTTCGGACGGCCGATGCCCGGTGCCGACTTCATTGATGCATTAAGTCACCATTAACTAGCGCCGTTATGCGACAAGACAACGAGGCCCTGCACCGATTTGAATCAAAACACTACTCTTGTTACATGAAGAAAAAGTCAGGATTTACTCTTTGCCCATTAACTACTACAATTTTTCATGCCTGCGCTAGATTGGCAGGTGAGCCATTTATCACCGAGTCGCTTCAAGGCTCTTGGCTTATAGCTTTGTTTGCGGTTGGTATCAGCCAAACACACTATTGGAGTAAAGATATTGTCCAGACTCGCTGAATTTCGTGCAGCTGAAAAGGCCCTTCAAGAGCAGCTCAAGCAGCTGGAATCCCTGAAGAACGATGCCGGGCTCAAGAAAGAAATCGAATTCGAAGAAAAGCTCCAGGGGCTGATGAAAACCTACGGCAAGAGCCTGCGCGACATCATCGCCATCCTCGATCCGAACCCGGCCAAATCCGGCCTGCAACAGGCCGCTGCGCCTAAAACCCGCCGCGCTCGCGTGGTCAAGGTTTATCAGAACCCGCACACCGGTGAACTGATTGAAACCAAGGGCGGCAACCACCGCGGCCTGAAAGCCTGGAAGGAACAATACGGTGCTGGCACCGTTGATTCCTGGCTGCGCGGCTAAGCGCTCGCGGCGACAAAAAAAAGCCCTGCCTTGTGCAGGGCTTTTTTCATGGAGATCTTCCAAATGCAACGATTGGAATCGATCAACTCGCTACTTGCCGATTAACTTTTTGCTTAAACCCTTTTGGGTATCTAAAGATTGCGAAATGCACGACCGCGCAAACCTTTAACTAAAGTTTCAAGCTGTTACGAGCAACCTCTATTTCATCCAGGCTTGCCTTATAAGCCTCGGCCTGCCCCGCGTACGAAAGAACATAGGCCTTATCGGCATCCACCGCCGCGACCAATGTTTGCGACAGCACATGTCGGCCGTTTTGGGTGATCGTGCAGGTAGTTTCCAGTGCCGATAGCCGGCTCAAGGTCGCCGGATGGATTTTATTGCAGACGCTTTGATAGCCGCCCTGGAAGAAATCCTTCTGCACTGACTTGCGCATCTCCAGCAATACGCCTTGCAAATTTACCTGATGACCGCTTTCCACTGGCGTCACGGTCAACTCCATCACCACCACCGGCGTGCCGCCCTGATCATTCTTCACCGCGCGCTGGCGGGACACCTGAGGCTTGGCATCATCCAGCGGGATCGCTTCAATTTCCCAGCCGTCCGGCCACGTCACGATCGGCGC
Source organism: Pseudomonas migulae (assembly GCF_024169315.1). Taxonomy (NCBI): domain Bacteria; kingdom Pseudomonadati; phylum Pseudomonadota; class Gammaproteobacteria; order Pseudomonadales; family Pseudomonadaceae; genus Pseudomonas; species Pseudomonas migulae. The sequence goes on from NZ_JALJWR010000001.1 coordinate 949,200, forward strand.
CTCTGCATGAGCGCAAGTAAAGCCTGACAGCAGAACCATCAGAACGAATGGCGTTTTACAGAATCGGATCATTGCAATGAACACTCACGGGTTGAACCGCAAAGTCTGAGCCTCGTCCGGCTGTCAGGCAATAGCCGACGGTTTGGGTTTGGTGATGCCTGCGCCCTTGCGTATCATGGTCGCCATCGTTAGCCCCACTTATTGTCCGGAGGGCCCATGAGCCTGCACGAATTGAACACCTTCCCGGGTGTTACCGCCCAACCTGATACCGCCACCCAGAAATTCGTCTTCAACCACACCATGCTGCGGGTCAAGGACATCACCAAGTCCCTGGATTTCTACACGCGCATCCTGGGTTTCTCGCTGGTTGAAAAACGTGATTTCCCGGAAGCCGAGTTCAGCCTGTATTTCCTGGCACTGGTCGACAAAGACCAGATCCCGGCCGATGCTGCCGCCCGTACCGAGTGGATGAAATCGATTCCCGGCATTCTCGAGCTGACCCACAACCACGGCACCGAAAACGACGCGGATTTTGCCTACCACAATGGCAACACCGACCCACGCGGGTTCGGTCACATTTGCATCTCGGTGCCGGACATTGTCGCTGCGTGCGAGCGCTTCGAAGCGTTGGGCTGCGATTTCCAGAAACGCCTGAACGATGGCCGCATGAAGAGCCTGGCGTTCATCAAGGATCCGGACGCCTACTGGGTTGAGATCATTCAGCCAGCGCCACTGTAATATTCAACACAGATCTAATGTGGGAGCGGGCTTGCTCGCGAATGCGGTGTGTCAATCAACATCATTGCTGAATGACACACCGCATTCGCGAGCAAGCCCGCTCTCACAGTTGGGAATGCCCAAGGCACAAAAAAACCCCATGATCACTCATGGGGTTTTGTGTTTTCAGCATCCGGTTTTATGCCGGGGCGGACGTCCGGATCAGGTGATCGAAGGCACTCAGGGAAGCCTTGGCGCCCTCGCCCACTGCAATCACGATCTGCTTGTACGGCACGGTCGTCACGTCACCAGCTGCAAACACACCTGGCAACGATGTCTCGCCACGCGCATCGACGATGATCTCGCCACGGGGCGACAACTCGACGGTACCTTTGAGCCAGTCGGTGTTCGGCAGCAAACCGATCTGCACGAAGATGCCTTCGAGATTGACCGTGTTGAACTCGCCCGAATCGCGATCCTTGTAGACCAGGCCAGTCACTTTCTGCCCGTCGCCCTTCACTTCACTGGTCAGCGCGCTGGTGATCACATTGACGTTCGGGAGGCTGAACAACTTGCGTTGCAGCACGGCGTCGGCGCGCAGCTTGCTATCAAACTCCAGCAACGTGACATGGCTGACAATACCGGCCAGATCGATCGCCGCTTCAACGCCGGAGTTACCGCCGCCAATCACCGCGACGCGCTTGCCTTTGAACAGCGGGCCGTCACAGTGCGGGCAGAAACACACGCCTTTGGCTTTATATTCCTGCTCCCCCGGCACGCCCATTTCACGCCAGCGCGCGCCAGTGGCGAGAATCAACGCCTTGGTTTTCAGGCTGGAACCGCTTTCGAAGCGCACTTCATGCAACTCGCCAGGGTTCTTCGCCGGGATCAGCGCAGTGGCCCGTTGCAGGTTCATGATGTCGACGTCGTACTGCTTGACGTGTTCTTCGAGCGCGCTGGCCAGTTTCGGCCCTTCGGTTTCCTGCACGGAGATGAAGTTTTCGATGGCCATGGTGTCGAGCACCTGCCCGCCAAAACGCTCAGCCGCGACGCCAGTGCGAATGCCTTTACGGGCGGCGTAGATCGCTGCCGAAGCACCGGCTGGACCACCACCGACCACCAGCACGTCAAAGGCTTCCTTGGCGCTGATTTTCTCGGCCTGGCGTTCGGCACCACTGGTGTCGATCTTGGCGAGGATTTCTTCCAGGCCCATGCGGCCCTGGCCGAAAATCTCACCATTCAGGTAAATGCTTGGCACGGCCATGATCTTGCGATCATCGACTTCGGCCTGGAACAACGCACCGTCGATAGCGACGTGGCGAATGTTCGGGTTCAGTACCGCCATCAGGTTCAGCGCCTGGACCACGTCCGGGCAGTTCTGGCAGGACAGCGAGAAGTAAGTCTCGAAGCTGAACGTGCCTTTGAGCGAGCGGATCTGTTCGATCACTTCCGCGCTGGCTTTCGAGGGGTGACCGCCGACTTGCAGCAGGGCCAGCACCAACGAGGTGAATTCATGGCCCATCGGGATACCGGCGAAACGCAGGCTGATATCGGCACCGGGGCGGTTGATCGAAAACGATGGCTTGCGTGCGTCGTCACCGTTGTCGAGCAAGGTAATCTGGGTGGAAAGACTGGCAACGTCTTTCAGCAGTTCGAGCATTTCCTGGGATTTCGCACCGTCGTCGAGGGATGCAACGATCTCGATCGGCTGGGTGACCCGTTCCAGGTACGATTTCAACTGGGCTTTAAGACTGGCGTCCAACATACGGGCGATTTCCATGCTGTTTGGTAAAGAAACGAATTCGAAAAAAAACGCCCGAGCGAATCTCGCCCGGGCGTTTTATAGGGCGGTGCAGCTTACTTAGTAGGTGCGGGATTCCGCCCTGATGAAGCGCGTCACAGACTTAGATCTTGCCGACCAGGTCCAGGGACGGAGCCAGAGTGGCCTCGCCTTCTTTCCACTTGGCTGGGCAAACCTGGCCTGGGTGAGCAGCGACGTACTGGGCAGCCTTGATTTTGCGCAGCAGCTCGGAAGCGTCACGGCCAACGCCGCCATCGTTCAGCTCAACGATTTTGATCTGGCCTTCAGGGTTGATCACGAAGGTGCCACGGTCAGCCAGACCAGCTTCTTCGATCAGCACGTCGAAGTTGCGGGAGATAGCGTGGGTCGGGTCGCCGATCATGGTGTACTGGATTTTGCCGATGGCTGGCGAAGTGTTGTGCCAGGCAGCGTGGGCAAAGTGGGTGTCAGTGGAAACGCTGTAGATTTCGACGCCCAGTTTCTGGAACGCGTCGTAGTTGTCAGCCAGGTCTTCCAGTTCGGTCGGGCAAACGAAGGTGAAGTCGGCTGGGTAGAAGAACACCACAGACCACTTGCCTTTCAGGTCAGCGTCCGAGACTTTTACGAAGTCGCCATTTTTGAAGGCGTCAGCTTTGAACGGTTTAACTTGGCTGTTGATGATAGGCATCGGTGACTCTCCGTCATGGGTTAAGAAGTTGATGGAGTGAACTTTACCCACTCGACGGACGGATGGCTCATTGGCAAACCTCATGCTGCTGATCGACTTTCGCTATTAGCCACCTTTATTAATAGAAGAAAACGATATCTAGGGCGCAAAAGGTTTTTCAGCGATCCGGGTCATCCCGAGAAAAGGATTGGCCTCCACGTAGCGCATCGCCGACTTCATGTCCTTCCAGCCCACGTAACTCATCAACGACTTCAAGTCCCAGCCACTTTGGTGCGCCCAGGTGGCGAAGCCGCGGCGCAGAGAGTGACTGGTGTACTGCTCGGCCGGGATACCGGCGCGTTCAAGCGCCTGGCGCAGTAACGGAATGATGCTGTTGGCGTGCAACCCCTCCTCGCTCAAATGCCCCCAACGATCGATGCCTCGGAATACCGGCCCGCGCACAAGTGCCGCTTCGGTGATCCAGGCGATGTACGCCTGCACCGGGCACAGGCGCTGCAATGCCGGCGTTTGGTAAGTCTTGCCGAGGTTTTCGCGGTCGCTCTTGCTCCGCGGCAAATACAGGGAAATGCCGGAACCCGCGCTGGCCTGCACATGTTCGATCTGTACGCGACACAACTCATCGCTGCGGAAACCGCGCCAGAAGCCCAGCAGGATCAGCGCCGTATCGCGCCGGGCTCTTAACAGAGTCGGCTTATCGTTTTGTGATTTCGCGGTTTGTGCTTCCAGCTCCAGCGAGGCGACCACTTGCTCAAGATGCTGAAGCTGCAACGGTTCGGCCTGTTTCTCCTGAGCCGGGTGCAGCGCGCGAATGCCTTTGAAGACCTTGCGCACAACCGGCGCCTTGGTGGGGTCGGCAAAACCCTGGCTGTTGTGCCACTGCGCGAGCGCTGACAAGCGCAGCTTCAACGTGTTGATCGACAACTCACCGGCGTACGCCACCAGATAACGCGCGACGTTGTCAGCGGTGGCCGGCAGGAAACCGCCCCAACTCACTTCGAAATGCTCGATGGCCGCTCGATAGCTCCGGCGGGTGTTGTCACGCGTGGCGGCTTGCAGGTATCGATCCAGGTCGGTCATGGGCTCATGTCTCGAAGTCGTACGGCTTTTCCGGCGCTATAGCCGTTCCAATGCGCATCACATTGGGTAATACCAGTATATCCCGTATCAATAACTTACACTTTTTCGATTTTAAGTATGCGTGGTACACTGCGCACTTTAGTGGTACGTACCACAGTACGAAATCGTAGGAGAACACATGGCTCGTGGCGGTATAAACAAAGCAGTGGTACAAACAGCGCGCCTGGCTATCCTCGCCCGCGGCGAACACCCGAGCATCGACGCTGTACGCATCGAGATGGGCAACACGGGCTCCAAAACCACTATTCACCGGTATTTGAAGGAACTGGACGACGGTGTCGAACCCGCCGCGCCCTCCTCCGAACCCATCGATGACGAGTTGACAGCGCTGGTCTCACGCCTCGCGCAACGTCTCAAGGAACAGGCGCAGGAGCCCATCGATCAGGCTCGCGCGCAGTTCGAGCACCAACGCAAAGAGCTGGAAACCCAGCTGACCGACGCGCAAGAAGCCAACAGCGAACTACAGCAACAGTACGAGCTTCAAACCCTGGCGCTGACGCAGGAATCCGACACCCTGCAAAACACGCTGTCCATGCTGCAGACCGAGCAAACCCGCAACGCCGGGCTGAACCAGGCACTGGCGGACTTCGAGTTACGCTTGCAGGACAAGGACGAGCAGATCCGCTCCCTCGAGGAAAAGCACCTGCACGCCCGGGATGCGCTGGAGCACTATCGCAATGCCGTCAAAGAGCAGCGCGAACAGGAGCAACGACGCCACGAAGGCCAGGTACAGCAGATTCAGATGGAATTGCGTCAGGCCCAGCAAAGTGCCCTTGTGCGTCAGGACGAAATCACCCAGCTGCACCGTGACAACGAACGCTTATTGACTGAAAACCGTGGCACGCTGCGGGAACTGAGCCTGCTGCAGGAACAGCTCAAGCAGACCCACACTCGCCAGGATCAGTTGCTGGAACAGGTCAACCGCATCGACAGCGAACGCACCCTCCTCCAGGAACGCTTGCGCGCAACGATGCTGGAAAGCCAGTCGCTGAAACAGAATGTGGAAGAGCAGTCGCAGATCAACAAAGCGCTGGAAGTCGAATTGCTCAAGACTCAGGCGAGCCTCGATGAAAGCGTGCGCCTGGCGGCTGTCATTGCGACAGCGCCAGACGCAGCCAAGGCCGATTAACCTGCGACCGGCGTACGCATGGTGACGAACTCTTCGGCGGCGGTCGGATGCACGCCGACGGTGTCGTCGAAGTCGCGCTTGGTGGCGCCCGCCTTCAAGGCGATTGCCAGACCCTGCACGATCTCGCCGGCATCCGGCCCGACCATGTGACAGCCGAGCACCTTGTCGGTCTTGCCGTCCACCACGAGTTTCATCAGCGTGCGCTCCTGGCATTCAGTCAGGGTCAGCTTCATCGGGCGGAAGCGGCTTTCATAGATCACCACGTCGTGGCCGGCTTCGCGAGCCTCTTCTTCGCTCAGGCCAACGGTGCCGATATTCGGCAAGCTGAACACTGCGGTCGGGATCATCTTGTAATCCACCGGACGATACTGCTCAGGCTTGAACAAGCGGCGCGCAACAGCCATGCCTTCGGCCAGTGCGACCGGGGTGAGCTGGACCCGACCAATCACATCGCCAAGGGCCAGGATCGACGGCTCGGCGGTCTGGTATTGCTCATCGACCTCGACGAAGCCTTTCTTGTCGAGTTTGACGCCGGTGTTTTCCAGTCCCAGATTGTCCAGCATCGGACGGCGGCCGGTGGCGTAGAACACGCAATCGGCTTCCAGCTGACGACCGTCCTTGAGCGTCGCTTTCAGACTGCCGTCGGCGAGTTTTTCGATGCGCTCGATGTCGGCATTGAATTGCAGGTCCATGCCACGCTTGGTCAGCTCTTCCTGCAAGTGCTTGCGCACTGCACCGTCGAAGCCGCGCAGGAACAGGTCACCGCGATACAGCAACGTGGTTTCGGCGCCCAGGCCATGGAAAATCCCGGCAAACTCGACGGCAATGTAACCACCGCCCACGACCAGCACGCGTTTTGGCAGCTCTTTGAGGAAGAACGCCTGGTTGGAACTGATCGCATGCTCGTGCCCCGGAATCTCCGGGATCTGCGGCCAGCCGCCGGTAGCAATCAGGATATTCTTGGCGGTGAAACGCTCGCCATTGATCTCGACGGTATTGGGGTCGACGATTTTGGCGTGGCCTTCATGCAGGGTCACACCGCTGCTCACCAGCAGGTTGCGATAGATGCCGTTCAGGCGATTGATCTCGCGATCCTTGTTGGCGATCAGTGTCGCCCAATCGAACTTCGCCTCGCCCGGGGTCCAGCCAAAACCCGAAGACTGCTCGAAGTCTTCGGCGAAGTGCGCGCCGTAGACCAGCAATTTCTTCGGCACGCAGCCGACGTTCACACAGGTGCCACCCAGGTAGCGGCTCTCGGCCACGGCCACTTTCGCGCCAAACCCGGCCGCAAAACGCGCAGCCCGCACACCGCCGGAACCGGCGCCAATCACATAAAGGTCAAAATCGTAGGCCATTTTTCAATCTCCTCGGCAGGCAAACAGCATACTCGCAGACGTCCGTTGGGCAAGCGCTGCAAACGATATGGGGCCAGAAAATGAAAAAGCCACCCGAAGGTGGCTTTTCAATACAAGCAGGTCAGGCGCTATCAGTAAGCCTTGCCGGTCTTGTAGAAGTTTTCGAAGCAGAAGTTGGTTGCTTCGATGTAGCCTTCAGCACCACCACAGTCGAAACGCTGGCCCTTGAATTTGTAGGCAATCACGCAACCATTCTTCGCCTGCTTCATCAGGGCGTCAGTGATCTGGATCTCACCACCTTTGCCTGGCTCGGTTTGCTTGATCAGCTCGAAAATGTCCGGAGTCAGGATGTAACGACCGATGATCGCCAGGTTCGACGGAGCGTCTTCCGGAGCCGGTTTTTCGACCATGTTACGAACGCGGTACAGGTCATCAGCGATCAACTCGCCAGCGATCACGCCGTACTTGTTGGTTTCCTGCGGATCCACTTCCTGGATCGCGACGATGGTGCAGCGATACTGCTCGTACAGCTTGACCATCTGGGTCAGTACGCCGTCGCCTTCGAGGTTGACGCACAGGTCGTCCGCCAGCACTACGGCGAAAGGTTCGTCGCCGATCAACGGACGACCGGTCAGGATTGCGTGACCCAGGCCTTTCATTTCGGTCTGGCGAGTGTAGGAGAACGAGCACTCGTCGAGCAGTTTGCGGATGCCGACCAGGTATTTTTCCTTGTCGGTGCCCTTGATCTGATTTTCCAGCTCATAGCTGATGTCGAAGTGGTCTTCCAGAGCGCGCTTGCCGCGACCGGTGACGATGGAGATTTCGGTCAAACCGGCGTCCAGAGCTTCTTCGACGCCGTACTGGATCAGTGGCTTGTTTACCACCGGCAGCATTTCTTTGGGCATGGCTTTAGTCGCTGGCAGGAAGCGAGTACCGTAACCGGCTGCTGGGAACAAGCATTTCTTGATCATATAAGTCCTTGAAAGGGCTGTGTGTTCGAGTTTCGGCGCAGTCTAATCAGGCGGCGTGCACCTTACAATGCCCCGCGCTGGCTAACCGATGCCATCATAGAGAAATATTCTCGCGGATAGTTCCGCAGATCGTTCCAGTGCCTTTTATAGATAGCAGAAATTCCGGGCGGCGCCGACGAATCTGCCGCCCGCAGATTCGCACTACCATACGCCCATCAGCACCCGCCGAGTGCAATTGGCGCTATCATTGCGCAATTGAACCAGCCAACGAGGCAGATAGATGTCGGTAGCAAAAAGTGTCAACGGTTTCCTGATCAATCAGGCGAAAGACGGCCAGTGGTGGGTAGACAGCGTCAGCGGCGAGAATATCGCCGGGCCATTCCCGACCGAAGCGTTGGCGATTGAAGTGGCATCCGTATTGGAGCTCGAACACCCGGCCCCCAAGCGTCGCGGCAAGGACAAGTCCTGAGACGCGCCTGACTCGACCCAAGCCCTGCCTTGCGCAGGGCTTTTTTACGAATGTCGGCGACGAAGTGGCCTTTCGCTATAACCTTTTGATTCCGGCGCTGTCACAGGCTTAGCCCCATTATCCTGACGACGACCCCAACATGACTAAATTCTTGCCCCTGATTGCGGTATTGGCCCTGAGCGGCTGCGCAACTTCCGAAACCACCTACCTGAACAACGGCGAACAAGGCCTGAGCATCGACTGCTCGGGAGAAGCCAATTCCTGGGCCACCTGCTATGAAAAAGCCGAAGCGTCCTGCGCCGGCACCGGCTATCGAATCGTTGGCACCGACGGCACACCTTCCACCAAGGAAAGTGACAAGACCCTGGGCGTCGACGTGGGCAACTACAAAAACCGCAGCGTCGTGGTGGTCTGCAAGTAAGGCACTTGTGCCCTACATGTGAATTTCAGCGAATTTGATCCCGAGACCGCGCACGGTCTCGATCAGATCATCAAGGCGGCTGAAGGATTCGACTTCATCGTTGTCATCCACCAGAAAATAACTGCGCCCGGCGCTTTTCTTGAAAAACACGATCCATTCCCCCGGGTCCGCCGGATTCTGAATCACATGGGTAGCAGAGATATGACCCTCTGCATGCCGCTCCCGTACCTGCTCTCGCTTCATGCTCGACTCCAGAAATGACAATGCCGCCAAAGCGTTGCTTTGACGGCATCGGTGCTGACTGTCGCTAGTTTATCAGCCGGAGATACACGCGGTGGCGGCATTGCGCACATCCATCGGGCGCAACGGCACATTGGAAATACGCTCATGCAGCTTGATGCTGCTGCCGCTGGAACGCTCTTCAATATCGAATACGGCCGCAGGGCCAGAGGAAAACTTCTGCGGCACGATGACCCGCACGCCTTCCTTCTCCTGCGGTTCGACTTGCAGGGCACCGCGACTGCTGGCCAGTTTTTCGGTCAGGCACTGCGCGTATTCACTGGGCTTCTTGCCGGAAATCACGTTCATGGTGGGCAACGACTCGTTGATTTCCGAGACACTCGCACAACCACTTATCGCCAAAGCAAACGGCAAGACCCACGCACCCCACTTCATATAAAACCTCCGATAAAGACCCTCCGACAGCACAAATGCTGGTTTTCTCCGAGGCTCACTGCTTTTATCGCTCATGGAATTCCGAATAACTGTTTTTAATTGTCAAAGCACACCCCGACGACCGGATAATAACCTGTTCGGGCTGATAAACTGCGCCAATCGCCCATGCTATCGTTTTGATTTTGTAGAAAAAGCCCTTCTGGAGGCGCCTCATGAAATTTATCCACCAGCGCGAGCACCTCAATGAAGACGACATCGTCGTCATCCAGTGCTCCCAAATGTGCAACATCCGCTTGATGAACGACGCCAATTTCCGCAGCTTCAAGAATGGCGGCCGTCACACTTACCATGGCGGTGCGTTCGACACCTTCCCGGCCCGCATTACTGCACCGAGTACCGGTTTCTGGAACATCACCATCGACACCGTCAACCGTCGGCCGATCAGCGTGACCCGCAAACCGACCCTGACTCACTCGATCAAGATCATCCGCCGCTCCACCTCGAAACTGAGCTGAGCAATGCCCGACACGACTATTAAGCAGGTATGACCGTGGCCCAAACGACCAAGTACGTCATCAAATACAAACTCAACGGCGAGCGCCGTTTCGAATTTGCCCAGCTTGAAAATGGCACCGAAGCCGAAGCCAGAGCCGCGCTGGACGCGATTCATGGCCAGGGCGACGACGTCATCAGCGAGATCAGCGTCAGCAAAGCGCTGTAACGGGATTCGGAGCGACAATGTGGATGTCTGCTCCATCCGTTGAATTCGACCGCAAGCCCCGGAGTGTTCACCCAGGCAACGCTCCCTAGACTGGCCACCTCGACCTTTGGTTAAGGAGTCAGAACATGTCTACTTCCCCGATTCGTTTCATCAGCGGTACTTCAAGCCTTGGCGTCCTGTTGCTGGCCTCCAGCGCGCAAGGATTGTGCGCGTTGCTGCTCGGCGATGACCTGGAGACGCTAGAACGTGACCTTGCGCGGCGGTTCCCCGGTCAGCCAACACCTCAACGTGATGAAGGCTTGAGGCCTGCGCTGGAACAAACCCTTCGCTATCTCGACAACCCTCTGACTGTGCTCGATTTGCCACTGGACCTGATGGGTAGCGTTTTCCAGCACCGAGTCTGGGAAGCCCTGCGCCAAATACCGCTCGGCAAAACCGCCAGCTATCAGGAGATCGCCCGGCAACTGGGACAACCCAAAGCCTTCCGGGCCGTGGCCAATGCCTGCGGCGCAAACCCGCTGGCAGTCATCGTGCCCTGCCATCGGGTCCTGCGCCAGGACGGCAGCCTCGGCGGTTACCGTTGGGGCCTGGAGCGCAAACGGCAACTGCTGGCGCGTGAGGCGCAGCAATGATCGAGCACGTTCTGGATGCACTCGATTGGGCAACGCTGGAGCGACAACTGGATCATGATGGCTGCGCGATCATCCGCTCGCTGATCAGCAGCGAGACGTGCGATGACATCAGCGCGCTGTACGCCCGACCCGAACCGTTTCGCTCGCAAGTGATGATGGCGCGTCACGGCTTCGGCCGTGGCGAGTACAAATACTTCCGATATCCGTTGCCAGAGATCGTCGCCGCTTTGCGCAACGCGCTCTACCCTCGACTGGTGCCGATCGCCAATCGCTGGTACGAGCAAATGGACCTGCCGGTGCGTTTCCCGGAAAGACATGCTGCGTTTCTTGAGCGCTGTCATGCCGCCGGTCAGGAACGACCCACGCCGTTGTTGCTGCAATACGGGCCACAGGACTACAACTGCCTGCATCAGGATCTGTACGGCGAACACGTTTTTCCGCTGCAAGCGGCGATTCTTCTGTCAGAACCGGATGAAGATTTCACCGGCGGCGAGTTTGTCCTGACCGAGCAACGCCCACGGATGCAGTCGCGCCCCCAGGTTATCGGATTGAAAAAGGGTGACGCGGTGATCTTTGCCGTCAAGCAGCGACCGGTCAAAGGCGTTCGCGGCTATTACCGGGTCACCCTGCGCCACGGCGTGAGTCGCCTGCACAGCGGGAAACGGCATACCCTTGGCATCATTTTTCACGACGCGTTATGACTTTATGAACCCGACCACTTTCGATCTGTTTGCCGTCTCGGAGCCCGCACAGCCACCTCGGCGAGAGCAGATTGGCGAACAGTCCTACGTCTTGAGAGGCTTTGCCCTGCCGTGGTTGGAGCGATTACTGCCCGCGCTCGAGGCCGTTCTGGCAGCCGCGCCGTTTCGGCAGATGGTCACGCCCGGTGGCTTTACCATGTCAGCGGCCATGAGCAGTTGCGGCACATGGGGCTGGACCACTGACCGCAGCGGTTACCGCTATTCCCGTCATGACCCGTGGACCGATGCCCCCTGGCCGGACATGCCAGCGGTCTTTTTTGAGCTCGCGCAAGCTGCGGCACTGGAAGCCGGCTTTGCCGATTTCGTGCCCGATTCCTGCCTGATCAACCGCTATATCCCTGGCGCGAAGATGTCATTGCACCAGGACAAGGACGAAGCGTCCTACGCAGCGCCGATCGTTTCGGTGTCGCTGGGCCTGCCGGCGATGTTCCTGTTCGGTGGTTTTGAACGCAGCGACAAAAGCCAGCGGGTACCGGTGTTCCATGGCGATATCGTGGTCTGGGGCGGCGTCGATCGCCTGCGTTATCACGGGGTTCTGCCGATCAAGGAAGGTCAGCATCCGCGCATGGGCGAGCAACGGATCAACTTCACCTTTCGTACCGCACAATGAGCCCGCGAATTTGACCGCAAGACCCGGAGTGCAGCGCCCCTGCCGGCTGGTTAATCTGAATCAAACGGGTCAACGGACATGAAGCCATGACAATCACCGAGAACGATCCCCGCTGGGCCGCCGTCGTCGCCCGCGATCCCCGCGCTGACGGGCAGTTTGTGTATGCGGTGAAAACCACCGGCATCTACTGCCGCCCCAGCAGCCTGGCGCGCTTGCCGAAGCCGCAGAATGTCGAGTTCTTTGACACGGCCGAGCAGGCCCAGGCAGCGGGTTACCGGCCGAGCAAACGAGCGGCAAAGGATCAGAGTGACGTCGCCGCGCAACATGCTGCGACCGTCGCAGCTGCTTGTCGCCAGATCGAGGCGGCCGAGCATTTGCCGGCGCTGAGCGAACTGGCCGACGTCGCGGGCCTGAGCAGTTTTCACTTTCACCGTGTGTTCAAGGCCGTTACCGGGCTGACGCCCAAGGGCTATGCCACGGCCCACCGCTCACGCAAGGTTCGTCAACGCTTGACCGGTGGAGGTTCGGTGACCGAAGCCCTGTATGACGCCGGTTTCAACTCCAACAGCCGTTTTTATGAGGCAGCGGATCAACTGCTGGGCATGAAACCCGGTGATTACCGCGCCGAAGGCCAGAACAACGACATTCGCTTTGCCGTCGGCCAGTGTTCGTTGGGGGCGATTCTGGTGGCGCAGAGCGTACGCGGTGTTTGTGCGATTTTGTTGGGTGATGATCCGCACCAATTGGTGTGCGATCTTCAGGACAAATTTCGGCGGGCCAACCTGATTGGCGCCGATCATGAGTTTGAGCAACTGATCGCCAAAGTCGTCGGTTTTATCGAAGCCCCGGCGATCGGCCTGGATTTGCCGCTGGACGTTCAGGGCACGGCATTTCAGGAGCGCGTCTGGCAGGCGTTGCGCGAGATTCCGGCGGGCAGCACCGCCAGCTACGCCGATATCGCCCAGCGCATCGGCGCACCGAAAGCCGTGCGTGCCGTGGCTCAGGCCTGCGGCGCGAACAGTCTGGCGGTGGCGATCCCGTGCCACCGCGTGGTGCGCAGCGACGGCAACCTGTCGGGTTATCGCTGGGGGGTGGAGCGCAAGCGGCAGTTGCTGGAGCGTGAGACGCCGTAATCAGCGATTCACATCCACCACCACTCGACCGCGCAACTGACCGGCGAGTAAACGCGGCGCAGCTTCGATCGCTTCACTCAAACCGATCTCGTGACTGATCAGTGGCAGCAACGCGAAGTCCAGATCCTTGGCCAGGCGATTCCACGCCAACACCCGTTTGGCTTTCGGCTGGGTCACGCTGTTGATTCCGGCCAGGGTTACGCCACGCAGAATGAACGGTGCGACGGAAGCTGGAAAATCCATGCCTTGCGCCAGACCACAGGCGGCGACCGTGCCGTTGGCCTTGGTGCTGGCACAGGCGTTGGCCAGGGTGTGACTGCCGACCGAGTCGATCACGGCCGCCCAACGCTCCTTGGCCAGCGGCTTGCCCGGTTCGGACAGCGTAGCGCGGTCGATGATTTCGCTGGCGCCCAACTGCTTGAGGTAGTCGTGCTCGGAGGTGCGGCCAGTGGACGCGACCACCCGGTAACCGAGCTTGCTCAGCAACGCGATGGCGAAACTGCCTACACCGCCGTTGGCGCCCGTGACCAGGACGTCGCCCTGCTCTGGCGTCACGCCGTTATGCTCCAGCGCCAGAATGCTCAGCATCGCCGTGTAGCCGGCCGTGCCGATGGCCATTGCCTGGGCAGCCGTGAATTCCCGGGGCAATGGAATCAGCCAGTCGCCATTCAGACGCGCTTTCTGCGCCAATCCGCCCCAATGCCCCTCGCCGACACCCCAGCCATTGAGTACGACCTGATCACCGACCTTGTAGTCCGGATGCTCGCTGACTTCGACAGTCCCCGCCAGATCGATACCCGGCACCATCGGGAATTTTCGCACCACCGGGCTGCTGCCGGTGATCGCCAGACCGTCCTTGAAATTCAGCGTGCTATACGCCACCCGCACTGTCACATCGCCCTCGGGCAGTTGATCGTCATTGATCTCTTGCAGTGTGGCCCGGTAATCGTTGTCGTCTTTGTCGATCAAAATGCCCTGGAACATCGTCGTCTCCTCATCGATTCACTCGGTTGTGTGCAGTTGAAATATCACACTGCAACATTCTGCCCTACCCGACTTTAAGCCAATCCGGGTGTCTCCATCACATGTGATTGCCCAGCCCATGCAAAAATCGATTGGTCTAGCGCCCGCCATAGCTGGTACAAAACCCGTTCCTGCCGTGACACCGGAGAACCTTGAAAATGAGCCAATGGCCAGACACCCGAATTCTTGATCTGCTTGGAATCGAACTGCCCATCATCCAGGCGCCGATGGCCGGCGCTACAGGGTCGGCCATGGTGATCGCGGCGAGCAATGCCGGCGGCCTGGGCTCGATGCCTGCGGCCATGCTGAGCACCGAACAATTGCGCGAAGAATTGAAGACGATCCGCCAACAGACCCGGCGCCCCTTCAACGTCAATTTCTTCTGCCACCAACCGCCGGCCGCCGATGAGCACCGTGCTCGGGACTGGAAGAATCTGCTGGAACCCTACTACCGGGAACTGGGCGCGGATTTCGACGCGCCGACGCCGGTGTCCAATCGCGCGCCGTTCGATAACGCGACCTGCGAAGTGATTGAAGAATGTCGCCCCGACGTGGTGAGCTTTCACTTTGGCCTGCCGGAAAAATCCTTGCTGGATCGCGTCAAGGCCACCGGCGCAAAAGTGCTGTCTTCCGCAACGACCGTCGAAGAAGCGATCTGGCTCGAGCAACACGGTTGCGACGCCATCATCGCCATGGGCTACGAAGCCGGAGGCCATCGAGGCATGTTTCTCAGCAACGACCTGAGCAGCCAGGTGGGCCTCTTCGCGCTGGTGCCGCAAATTGTCGACGCGGTGAAAGTACCGGTGATTGCTGCCGGCGGCATTGGCGATGCACGGGGCGTCGCGGCGGCGTTTCTGTTGGGCGCTTCGGCGGTGCAAGTGGGGACGGCGTACCTGTTCACGCCGGAAGCCAAAGTCAGCTCTTCCCATCACAAGGCACTGCGCACGGCCAAGGAAAGCGAGACCGCTGTCACCAACATTTTCACCGGCCGCCCGGCGCGGGGAATTCTGAACCGGGTCATGCGTGAGCTCGGGCCGATGAGCGACAAAGCGCCGGCCTTCCCGCTGGCGGGGGGAGCGTTGATGCCATTGCGAGCGAAGGGGGAAGCGGATTTCAGCAACCTTTGGGCCGGGCAGGCCTTTACGTTGGGGGTTGAAATGACGACGGCGGAGCTGACGCGGCGTTTGGCCGAAGAGGGATTGGCAAAACTACTACACCGGTAGGCACACAACCTGTGGCGAGGGGATTTATCCCCGCTCGGCTGCGCAGCAGACGCAAACTACTTGGATGTCGGCCGAAAAAGCGGGGCCGCTGCGCGACCCAACGGGGATAAATCCCCTCGCCACAAACAAGCTCCCTCACCACATGATTTCCGGCGCCAGATGCAATCCAGGTCCAACACATTCCGTTTGCAGGCATTTCGCTATATATTTGTCTATATAGCGTTATCACCCCCTCGCTGCACAGCCTGCCACGGAGCCGTTTCATGACCATTCGTGCCTCACGTTTTGCCCCAACCTGCCTGGCGAGCCTGCTCGCGGTGTTCGCCATCGGCGCTGCCCAGGCCGATGAAGTCCAGGTCGCTGTCGCGGCCAACTTCACCGCGCCGATCCAGGCCATCGCTGCCGATTTCGAGAAAGACACCGGGCACAAACTGGTCACCTCCTTTGGGGCAACCGGCCAGTTCTACACCCAGATCAAGAATGGCGCGCCGTTCGAGGTGTTCCTCTCGGCGGACGACACCACCCCGCAAAAACTCGAAACCGAAGGTGACACGGTCAAGGGCTCGCGCTTCACCTACGCCGTCGGCACCCTGGCGTTGTGGTCGGCCAAAGACGGTTATGTCGATGCAAAGGGCAACGTGCTCAGCGACAACAAGTATCAGCATCTGTCCATCGCCAACCCGAAAGCCGCACCTTATGGCCTCGCCGCCACTCAGGTGCTGGCCAAGCTGGGCCTGACTGACAAGGTCAAAGACAAGCTCGTTGAAGGCCAGAACATCACCCAGGCTTATCAATTTGTCTCAACCGGTAACGCAGAACTGGGCTTTGTAGCCTTGTCGCAGATCTACAAAGACGGCAAAGTCACCAGCGGTTCGGCGTGGATCGTTCCGGCCGACATGCACGACCCGATCAAACAAGACGCGGTGATCCTCAACAAAGGCAAGGACAACCCGGCCGCCAAGGCGTTGGTTGACTACCTCAAAGGTCCGAAAGCCGCTGCTGTCATCAAGTCCTACGGTTACCAACTCTAAATGACCCTATCGAGTGCCGACTTTTCCGCGATCTGGCTGACCCTGAAACTCGCGTCCCTGACGACGGTCATCCTGTTGATCATCGGCACTCCGATTGCGTTATGGCTGTCGCGCACCCAGTCCTGGCTGCGCGGCCCGGTCGGGGCGATCGTCGCCCTGCCCCTGGTGTTGCCGCCCACGGTGATTGGTTTTTATCTGTTGCTGGCACTCGGCCCTAACGGCTTTGTCGGCCACTTCACCCAGTCACTGGGGCTCGGCACCCTGACATTCAGTTTTGCGGGGCTGGTGATCGGTTCGGTGCTCTACTCGATGCCGTTCGTGGTCCAGCCGCTGCAGAACGCTTTTTCTGCCATCGGCAGCCGTCCGCTGGAAGTGGCCGCGACCTTGCGCGCCAATCCCTGGGACACCTTTTTCAGTGTAATCCTGCCGCTGGCCCGACCGGGTTTCATCACGGCGGCGATCCTCGGTTTCGCCCATACCGTCGGCGAATTTGGTGTGGTACTGATGATCGGCGGCAACATTCCCGACAAGACCCGCGTGGTCTCGGTGCAAATCTACGATCACGTCGAAGCCATGGAATATACCCAGGCCCACTGGCTGGCCGGGGCCATGCTGGTGTTTTCGTTTGCCGTGTTGCTGGCGCTCTACTCCAGTCGCAAAACCAAAGCAGGCTGGAGCTGATCGATGATTCAAATGCGCCTGAAACTGAACTACTCGGGGTTCGCCCTGGATGTCGATCTGCAACTGCCGGGGCGTGGCGTCACCGCGCTTTACGGTCACTCCGGCTCGGGCAAAACCACCTGCCTGCGCTGCATCGCCGGCCTTGAACGGGCGGAACAGGGTTTCATCCAGATCAACGATGAAATCTGGCAGGACAGCCACAGGAAGATTTTCGTCGCGCCGCACAAACGCGCGCTGGGGTATGTTTTTCAGGAAGCCAGTCTGTTTCCGCATCTGTCGGTACTGGCGAATCTGCAATTCGGTCTCAGGCGAATCCCGAAACAACTGCGCCGGGTCGACATGGCTCACGCGACTGAACTGCTGGGCATCGGCCATCTGCTGGATCGTCACCCACAACACCTTTCCGGCGGCGAGCGTCAGCGCGTCGGCATCGCCCGCGCGCTGCTGACCAGTCCGAAGCTGTTGCTGATGGACGAACCCCTGGCCGCACTGGATTCCCAACGCAAGAGCGAAATCCTGCCTTACCTGCAACGCTTGCACGATGAACTGGACATTCCGGTGCTGTACGTCAGTCATTCCCAGGATGAAGTGGCGCGACTGGCCGACCACATCGTCCTGCTCAGCGACGGCAAGGCGCTGGCCAGCGGCCCTATCGGTGAAACCCTGGCCCGTCTCGACCTGCCGCTGGCGCTGGGCGATGACGCCGGCGTCGTGATCGAGGGCCATGTCAGTACGTATGACGCCAACTATCAATTACTGACCCTGCAACTGCCGGGCACCGCGCTGAACATTCGCGTGGCACACACCCCGATGGATTCCGGCCAGGCACTTCGCTGCAAGGTTCAGGCGCGGGACGTCAGCCTGAGTCTGCAAAGCGTCGAGCACAGCAGCATCCTCAATCGTCTACCGGTGACGGTGGTCAGTGAAATGGGCGCGGACAACGCCGCCCATGTGCTGATTCGCCTGGACGCAGCGGGCACGCCGCTGCTGGCACGGATCACCCGTTACTCCCGGGATCAATTGAACGTGCACCCCGGCCAGCAACTCTGGGCGCAAATCAAGGCAGTGGCAGTGCTCTCGTAAATCCGCTGGCACATCTGCAAAGGCCTGCGGTCAATGGCTGTAACGGCCCCTGATTCGTTGCCAAGGATTACTGCCATGCCCGATTCCGCACTGCCCGACGTGCTGCCGCCCGACCTGCACTATGTCGACGACACCCAGCCCGGCATCACGCGCAAGAAATTGCGCGGCAAGTTTTGCTACTTCGAACCCACGGGTCAGCGCATCACTGACGCCGATGAAATCAAGCGCATCAACGCCCTCGCCGTGCCTCCGGCCTACACCGACGTATGGATTTGCGCCGACCCGCGCGGGCATCTGCAAGCCACCGGCCGCGATGCCCGGGGGCGCAAACAATACCGTTACCACCCGCGCTGGCGTGAAGTGCGCGATGCCGATAAATACTCGCGGTTGCGGGACTTCGGGCTCGCCCTGCCGAAGCTGCGCAAACAGCTTGAAACTTTGCTGGAGGCACCGGGCTTCAGCCGCGACAAAGTCATGGCCACGGTCATTACCTTGCTGGATGCGACGCTGATCCGGGTCGGCAATACGCAGTATGCGCGGGACAATCGGTCCTATGGGTTGACCACCCTGCGCAACCGTCACGTCGAGGTCAACGGCAGTGCGATCCGCTTCCAGTTCCGTGGCAAGAGCGGTGTCGAACACCAGATCACCGTGAAAGACCGGCGCCTGGCGCGGATCATCAAACGCTGCCAGGAGATTCCCGGGCAAAACCTGTTTCAGTACCTGGATGAAAACGGTGAACGGCACACCGTCAGTTCCTCCGACGTGAATGCCTACCTGCAAACCCTGACCGGTGCCGACTTCACCGCCAAGGATTACCGCACCTGGGCCGGCAGTGCATTGGCGCTGGCGGTGCTGCGTGAACTGCAGTGGGAACCGGAGTCGGATGCCAAGCGCCATGTGGTGGAGATGGTCAAGAACGTCGCCCGGCAACTCGGCAATACCCCGGCGGTTTGTCGCAAGTGCTACATCCACCCGGCGGTGCTCGAGGGTTTCCTGCTGGGGGCCTTGGCCGAGTTGCCGCGCCCCAGAATCCGTAAGGGCCTCAGGGCCGAAGAGGTCGGGCTGGCGATGTACCTGGAACGAATGATCGAGGCGTCTCAACCGACGAACTGACCCGTGCATTTTTTGCACGATCTCGAATGCCTTCTATAGTTGATGTGACAGAAATTAGCTTCGGTGACGCCATGGAAGACATTTTCGTTGTGAAGCGCTGCAACAAGATCATCATTCATGGTCGCCGGGACGGGGAATCCAATCATCAGCCACCTGACGCTGAATGCTGGTACCGCATCGCCGATACCCGCACCAATGGCTTCATTGGCGACGGCTATGAATTTGAAGAAGATGCGTATCGGGCCTGCCATCAACTCAATGCCCGATCACAAGTGACGGCCCGACAAGGCTGAAGTCCGGGTCTATACTGAAAATGGCTGAGGGAACAGCGACCCCATCGGCAGAAAGCTCGCTCCAAGCGGGCTTTTTGTTGCCAACTGCCAGGTTTCTTGAACGGAGGTGTTTGCCATGTCCGAAAAAGAGTCCATCACCACCCTGCTCACTCTGCTTGATTCCCGCCAGGCTCGATTGGCGGCGGCGTGCAAGGAAATCGCCGACTGGGTCGATCATCAAGGCGGGCACCCGACCGCCCTCAGAATTCGTGATCGCCTGAACGACATCGAGAAGGACACGCCACTGATCCGCAGTACGCTGTCCTCGCTCAAGCCTGTCGACCGTCCGCTGCCAAGGTTCAGATGATTCAATCCGGACACCGGACACGCGAGCACGGTCTGATTCAGGGCCCATGAACGGCGACGTCTTTCGTCACCGTGCGCATACTTGCCTGATCATTACTGCTGAACCCAACCCGGCCTGGCGCCGGGATTTTTTTTCCCGGCCATTTCACACAGCGTTCACAACTCACCCCGTACAGTGAACCTACTCCTTTAAAGAACCCCTTGGCCCGCCCGCATGCGGGCCATTTTTTTGCCTGTCGCCCGGTCACCGAACGTCACTACTTGCGCGAGGTCCAACGATTACACGTCACGAAGGAGGCGTCTGATGGTTACTCACTTCAAAGTTGGCGGGCATCTGGCCTGCGGTCACAAAGGAAGCAAACTCACCTCGACCACTGAACTGACCCGGGTGAAATGCAGAAGCTGCCGAAACACCGATGCGTTCAAGGATGCGCGCAAAGACCAGCGAAACGCTGCACGCCGTGCCGCACGCAAAGCCAAGGTCACTCACACCGCCAATGACTGGCGCGCAGCATGGGTAGAACGGCTTACCGCGATGGACGGGCTGCAACGATTGCCTCGTGGTTTTACCGGTCAACCTTTCGTTTAGCAGACAGATCTGGCGGTTGCGATATCAGTTCGTCCCAGCCGCCAACCCGGTGATTTCACGCAAAGCCATTCGCTTGAACGCTTCAACCAGTCCGCGCCCTTCTTCGGGTGCACACGAAATGGCCAGGCGCATGGTCGCTTCGCCCAGGTGCCAGATCAAGAATGCCGAGGCCCGAACCTGCTCCGCGTCACTGCCTGGATACACCCGCAGCATCACGTCAGCCAGCAGCCCGCCGGCAATCCGGCTTTCCTGTAGTTCCAGCGCCATAAGGTGTTTGTCTGCCTGCATGCCCGACCAGATGTCGCGCATCGCCGGTGTCGCCAACACGATCTCGTAATACTCGTCGAGCAGCGCAGAAAAGGCTGCCTGCAACCCTTGCGCGTCTTCAACCGCAGCCAGCGCCGCCTCGATACAGCGACGGCTTTCGGCGTTGTAGCGCTCTGCCAGGGTCTGTATGACCGAGCTCTTGTCAGGAAAATACTGATAAAGCGAGCCGATCGAAATCCCGCAGCATTCGGCGATTTCACTCATTTTGAGTTGATCGCTGCCCTTGCTCGCCGTCAATTGCGTCGCCGCCGCCAGGATTCGCTCCTGACGCTCGCGACTGCGTTGTTGAGTTGGATTGCGCCGGGCTGCCTCGGAGACAGGCTGCTCAACGACTTCGGTGGTTTTCCTGGGCACTGGCGCGCTTCCCGATCAATAACATGACATAGGCTCACCTTAGCACTGCCCGTACGTCGGTTTCATCGATTCTGCCGGTTGACGTTAAAACGTGAGGATCTATCATCTTTTAAACATGAGCATCACTCACATTAAACCGATGGAGATGAACGCGATGAAATCAACCCATGAAACCATCCTGATTCTCGGCGCTACGGGCAAAACCGGGCGGCGAATTGTTCAGCGATTGCAAGCGCAGGGAGTGACTGTCCGCTTGGGCTCCCGAGGGGCAGATCCTGCTTTCGACTGGGAGGATCGAAGCACCTGGGCCGCCGCGCTCGATGGCGTTCGCGCCGCCTACATTTCGTTCCAGCCAGACCTGGCGGTGCCCGGTGCCGTCGAGACCGTGCAGGCCTTCACCGATCAGGCGGTCAAGAGTGGCGTCCGCAAACTGGTGCTGCTATCGGGGCGTGGCGAAATTGAAGCGGAACAAGCCGAACGCGTCGTTCAGAACAGCGGAGCCGACTGGACCATCCTGCGGGCCAGCTGGTTTTTTCAGAACTTCAGCGAAGCCCACTTTCTCGAACCGATTCTGCAAGGAGAACTGGCCCTCCCGGTCGGCAACATCGCCGAACCCTTTGTCGACGTGGAAGACATCGCCGAAGTCGCGGTCGAGGCACTGACCCAACCGGGGCACGCAGGCCAGCTGTATGAACTGACGGGGCCGCGAGCATTGACCTTCGCTGAAGCCGTCGCGGAAATTGCCCGTGAGACGAATCGGGACATTGCATTCGTTGCAGTACCGCCGGACGCCTATCGCCAGGCACTGGAACAGGCGCAGCTACCCGCCGAATTGATCGATCTGGTGCTTTATCTCTTCACGACCGTACTCGACGGCCGCAATACACCGGTGGCCGATGGCGTACAACGTGCGCTGGGGCGCCCGGCGCGGGACTTCAGCGACTATGTTCGACGCACTTCTGCCACAGGTATCTGGGCAAGCGAAGAGTGATATTGAAGCGTACCGCGCGACCATTAAGTGATTCAGTGTGCATCGGTTAATGCACACTGAATACATTATTAGTGGTCTTTTTGTTTTCATCGATCAACCAGACTGAAACACCGTCGCTGCGCACGGTATTGCACTCCTTCCCATACTCTTTATAAGTCACGCAGATCACGTCTCCAGCCACCGTCCAATTCCCTTTTACTTCCGAGTAATTAGCGATCTTGATCACCGCCGCTCCGCCAGGGCTCAAGGTTTGCCAGAATCTTTCCCCCTTCTCGGTGCGGCTCTGCAGCTCACGGCCGACCAGAACATGCCGTATCTCCTCGCCGCTAAGCTGCTTCGCATTGGGTGGCGCCGGAGAGTGAGCATCCTTAGGAAGGCCTGTAGAACATCCCGCTAAAAATAACGCTACAGATAAGGCAGTCATTAATTTGATCATCACTTCACCTTTTCTATTTTTTATAGACGGACATCGAGCTTTAAGACTAGATAGATCTAAAACGACGGATATACCAATTGACTATAAATTCAATAGCGTCGTAAGCCGCTCCCCTTTTTGGCGATAGACCGTTTCCTCAACTAGGATTTCTAACGCATCGCAAAGGCGCCAACCGTAGTGTGGAGACTGATCAAGGAGTGATTAAATGACACCGATTCGTATGGCGGAGAAAACCTACCGCACCTGGTCCAGCCCGATCTTGCTGGAGCTCAAGGAGAGAGAGCATCAGCTGGAGCCTGCAGCTCGCCAGGCACTGCAGAATATTCTGGTGGAAAGAAGACTGATTGATGTCGGAAGCCCTACCGGCATCGAGCGACGCGGGAAACAGGAAAGCGATGGTCAAAAATAAAGGCTCTGGCGTTCCAGTCACAAGGGCTCACTACTGCGTAGGCAGGCAAGCCTGGCTCTGTGCGCGGGCTAGCCGGGCAGCATCAAACGCAGTGGAATTCCAGCGTAGCGCACAACCCTGTCGAGGTACGATTCTCTAACCGAATCCGCCCTCCCAGGCGATCGGCGATGGCCTGAACGATATTCAAGCCCAAGCCCGCACCCTGATCATTGCCACGGCTGTAGAACCGCTCGAAAAGCCTGTCGCGATCCCCCTCGTTAATCCCCGGTCCCTCGTCCTCGACAGACAGTTCGTAGTGATCTGCTTTTTTATTCAGTCTTACCGTGATCAAGCCGTGCTTCGGGGAAAAGTTTGCAGCGTTGGTCACCAAATTGTTCAAGGCGATATCGATGGCGGCAGAATCGACTCTGACCGGGCCGATTTCGTCGCTGACATCGAAAGCCAGTTCGAGCCCCTTGTTCAACAACCAGGGGGTCAACTGAACCAGGCTCGCGCGCACGGTGGCGACCAGATCAATGGTGGGGGGTGTACGAATCGCTGATTGCGGTTCAAGTCGAGCCATGGTCAGCAGTTGGTTGACCAGTCGGCTGGCACGGTCGACGCCGGCGATCAAATGTTCGAGGGACTCGCGACGATCCTCTTCACTCCCCGCCTCCATCAGGTTCTGTGCATGGACCCTGAGCACCGCCAATGGCGTACGCATTTCATGGGCAGCGTCAGCGATAAAGCGCCGCTCCCGTCCCATCACTTCCTGGATTTGCGCGAGCATGCGGTTGAGGGCCGCCTGCATGGGCTCAAGCTCAGTGGGTAACGGCATCAGTTGCAAGGGTTCCAGTGAGCCTGGATGCCTCGCCCGCAATGTCGCGGCCATATCGACCAACGGTTTCAAACCCCAGCCAATCGCCAGCCAGATCATGGACGCCAACAGCAAACTGCCCAGGATATTGGGCCCCAGCGTATGGCGTACGATCCGGTCCACCAGGTCCGAACGAACATCGTCTCGCTCGCCAACCCAGATGCGCAGGCCGTTCTGTTTGTCTTCGAGCATGAACGCACGCCAGTGACGGTGGTTCAGGTCCACCACATCGCTGAATCCTGGCGTAGCCGGAGGTGTGCCGAAAGACGGCGCACTGGCCGTATGCACCAGCACTTCACCCTTGCGGTTCCAGACCTGGAAGGCAATCTTGGTTTCATAGGGATGACCGTCGACTCTCGGCTCCGCTTCACTCAAGGCCTTGTTGAAGGCCTGATACAGATCGGCGTGTTCCTTGCTGGCCATGGGCATACGCATGACCCCCTGAAGCAGTCGAGCATTCTGAGCCAGCTGAGCATCATAGACTTCGGCGATTTCGTGATTGCTGTCGTGCAGGTTGAGCACGCTCATCATCGCAATGCCGGCGAGCAACAGGCCGATGATCAGCGTCAGCGTGCGTCGCCTGATCGAAGTCATCGGCGCTCCTCCACCAGATAGCCGACGCCACGGATGGTGCGAATCAAGTCGGTGGAGAATTTCTTGCGCAAGTGATGGATATGCACTTCCAGGGTATTGCTCTCGGCCTCCTCGCTCCAGCCATAGAGCAACTGCATCAAGTGATCGCGGGTCATGACCCGCCCCGGAGGCGAGAGCAGTTCATGGAGTAACTGATACTCCTTGGGCGTCAGCGCCACCGGATCTCCCTGATAGCTGACTTGCTGGGTGCCGGGGTTAAGGCTGATACCCGCGTGTTCGATCAACGCCTGGGCGCGACCGGCGCTGCGCCGTAACAACGCTCGCAGGCGCGCCTTCAGCTCGGCCAGGTCAAAGGGTTTGATCAGGTAATCGTCAGCGCCGGCATCCAGTCCGGCGATACGGTCTTCGGTGGCATCCCGAGCGGTGAGGATCAGCACTGGCAAGTTCGACCCGCTGTCACGCAAACGCCGCAGCACTTCAAGGCCGTCCATGCGCGGCAAGCCAAGGTCGAGCACTGCAAGATCGAAGGTTTCACTGAGCAGCGAGTGCAAGGCACTGCTGCCGTCGTGCACCCAGTCAACGGTGTAACCTTCTCGACCCAGGGCCTGATGGATGCCTTCGCCCAACGCTACGTCATCCTCGATCAGTAATAAGCGCACACGAACTCCTGTCAGTCGAGTTTCTTGTTCACGTCCACCAGCAACGTTTCGATTTCCTTGCGGCGCCCGGCATCGGCGAGCTCCCGGCCCGGACGTGGCGCCGCTTGCAGGGCTTTTTGCAGCGCTGTCCGGGCTTCGCCGTAGCGCTTTTGACGGTAGAGGTGATCACCCCAGAAGTACAGACTATCGATGCCGTTCGGGTTGAGTTGCAAGGCCTGTTTGAGTAACAGCTCGGCCTGGTCCGAGTCACCGAAACCGATGGGCCAGCCGGGAACGCGGTCGTACAGGGCGCCGAGGCTGGTATAGGCCGAGCCTTGCAGTGCTTTGGGGTCGAGTGCCAGCGCTTTCTCCAGATCGACCTTCGCGTCCTTGACCTTGCTCAACGCACCCAGGCCGCCTTGGGCTCCGGCCCAACTGCTGGTGACAATACCGGACCAGATCCAGGCTTCGGCCACCGATTGGCGCTCCCGGGTAAACGCAGCAGCCTGGGTGGCGAGCTTTTCAAACGCTGCGGTGCGTTGGTCAGCAGGCAGTTCGTATTGAATGTGCGCCCAACTTTGCTGGATGCCGGTCAGGCGTTGCTGGTCGGCGGTGTCCAACGCCCAAACGCTTTGGCTCAGCGCAGTGAACAGCAGGCAAACGGTAAATTTTTTCATGGCTTGAGGTTCTCGTTGTCGGGCTTTTGACTCAGGCGACGGATCAGCGGCAATTGCTTGCGCAAGCCTCGGTCCACCAAATTGGGCAGCAGGCTGTTCAGGCGCACGAAAAAGCGCTCCGGCCAGCCCAGATACAAATCACGACGGTCGCCGGCGATCGCGTGAATCACCGCCGAGGCGACTGTCTGGGGGGCATCGACATTGGATTTCAGAGCGTCATTCAAGGCCTGCGCCGCGGGGCTGTTCATGCTCGTGCGGGTAGCCCGTGGTGCAACGTAGAGAACGCCGACCCGGGTGTCCGCGAGCTCCCGGCGCAAGGCTTCGGAAAAACCGCGCAAGGCGAACTTGGTAGCGCAATAGCTGGCGTAACCGGGGTAGCCGATCGACCCATAGGTCGAACCGACGTTCACCACCATCGCGCTCTGGGCTTGCTTGAGCAGCGGCAGCAGTAACCTGGTCAGGCAGATCGGCGCGCCGATGTTCACCGCCAGCATGGCGTGGATGTCGCTGTCCTCCAGTTGTTCAAGCATGGCGAAGTGATTGACCCCGGCGGCGTTGATCAGCAGATTGACTCCGCCAATGGCCTCCGCCGCGGCCAACACCTTGCGCCGGTCGGACAGAACGGTCAGGTCCGCGCCGATCCAGCACAGGTGCTGCGGATAGCGCGCGAGCAACGGTTCCAGGGATTCGCGATGCCGGGCCACCGCCAATACGTGTGCACCGCTGGCACACAAGGCTGACGCGATCGCCAGGCCAATGCCACCGCTGGCACCGGTCAATACCACGCGAGCTTCAGACAGGCGCATGCCGGTTCTCCCCATCGCGCGGCAGGCCGCGGAACATATCGGTGTAGAGCGTGTACACCACTTTGGAGGCGTGAATCACGGCCGCCTGATCCGCCGGATCGTCGAGGGTATTCATCAGCCGGCGATAGGTCTGCATGTGTTCGATGTCTAGAGAGCCATGGGAGCTGAGGTAGCTGAAGGCGCTCTCCGGCAAGCTCAGCCGCTCGCGAATGCTGTCGGCAGCGTGGGTGGCCAGGGCGATGCTGGTGCCTTCCAGCACGTTGACCATGCCGAACAGGCCGACCGGGTTGTCGCGCGCAATCAGGTCGTAAAGAAAGCTGACCATCAATTCAATCGGCATGGACGGACGACCGTCGCGCACCGCGTTCCTGTCGCCGCCGCAGGCTTCGATATCGTCCAATACCCATTGTTCGTGACCGTATTCGTCCTCGATGTACTCGCACACCGCTTTGCGCAACCATTCCAGGCGCGTCGGCAGGCGGGCGCCGCAGGCCATCATCAACGGCACGGTGTGGCGCACGTGGTAATAGGCTTGCGCCAGGAACGCGCGATAGCTTTCCAGGCTGACCTTGCCTTCAAGGGCGTCGCGGATGATCGGCAGATTGAACAACGCATGGCGTTCTTGTTGCGTGGCTTCTTGCAGCGTGTCGAAAAAACTCATGATGCGGACACCTCGGAAAGTGCGGATTCAGTCAGTTGCGCCCGGTAACGCTCGACGATGGCGTCACGGCGCGGTCGGCCATTGGCAGTGAGAAGGCCATTGGCGGGGGTAAAAGGTTGATCCAGGCGGGTCCATTGATGGACCTGGGCGTAATCGGGCAAGGCTTCGTTGGCCTGTGCGACGGCGGCGGCCAGTTCTTCGTCGGTGCAATCCGGTCGATGGGGCCAGAGCAACGCGTGGTTGCGCGGCATCGCTTCGCCGTAGACGAAGGCCTGGGCGATATGGCGGCGCTGGGTCAATTCGGCCTCAACCCATTCCGGATTGACGTTGCGTCCGAAACTGGTGACGAATTGGTGTTTCTTGCGCCCTTTCAGGTAGAGAAAACCCTCAGGGTCGAATTCGCCGAGATCGCCGGTCGGCCACCATTCATCGGTGTGTGGCACCTCACCCAGATAACCGAGCAGGCTCGCGCCCTTGACCAGTACTTCGCCATCCTGTGC
Source organism: Pseudomonas migulae (assembly GCF_024169315.1). Classification (NCBI taxonomy): domain Bacteria; kingdom Pseudomonadati; phylum Pseudomonadota; class Gammaproteobacteria; order Pseudomonadales; family Pseudomonadaceae; genus Pseudomonas; species Pseudomonas migulae. The sequence continues at coordinate 977,032 of NZ_JALJWR010000001.1, forward strand.
CAGGCGAATCTCCACGTGGGGAAGTGGCTGGCCGACACTGCCGGGGCGGCGGGCCTCGGGCCGATTGAGGCAGACCACCGAGGCGCACTCCGACAGCCCATAACCTTCGTACACCGGCAGACCGATCCGTTGCGCACGGTGCAGTAATTCTTCGCTGACCCGTGCCCCACCCACTGCGGCAAAACGTAATGGATAAGGATTGAACGCTTTTTGTTCGGCGGCACTGACCAGCATCAACAGCAGTTGCGGCACCAGGATCAGGCTTTCGGGGACACGGATGGCCAGGCATCCGAGCAGGCGTGGCACATCAACACCGCTGGCGCCCTGAATGCCCAGGGTTTGCTGACTGGGCAGGCTCAAGGTCGCACCGGCATACAGCGCGGCATAGCAACCGAGGTTTTCCAGCAGGATCGCCAAGGGCAACAAGGCCAGGTGATGTTGCGGGTCAGCGGGTTTGCTCGCTTGATCCAGTTCGCGTGCGACCGTTAACAGACTCTCGGCACTGAGGCACACGCCTTTGGGCGTACCGGTGGTGCCGGAGGTGAACGTCAGTTTGGCGGTCCCTTCCGGCATGCGGTTTGGGCCGCTGAAAGTACGGCGCCAGAACTCGCCGTTTTTTTCGTACCCGGCGCGTTGCAGTTCGTCTTCCAGTTCGGGCTCGGCAATCACCAGCCCGGCCTGGCTCTGCTCCAGGCAATGGATGCGTTGAGCCGGACTGAAAAAAGGCGGCAACGTCAGGCAGGTCAGGCCTTCGAACAGCGCGGCCAGATCCCAGAGCATCGCTTCGACGCCATTGTCCAGCGCCAGGGCAACCACCTTGAGGTGTTCATCGCGCAAGCGCTGCTGGCGATACACCACTTCGGCGTACAGCGTGGCGTAATCTACTTTCAGGTGATCGCCCCACAAGGCAATGGCACTGGTCTTGCGCTCGGCATGGCTGCGCAGGGTTTGTTTGAACCGCTGCAGTTCAGGCGACATGACTGGATTCCTCGATGGACAATGGCAACCCCAGGCGATTGAACATGCCAATGTTGCGCAAATGGATGAAACCCGCGCGAATGTTACCGACGTGCACCCAGGGTTTGCTCTCGTAGTAACTGCCCCAGCTGTGACGGTCATCGCCCAGCCGCGAGGGATCGGCCGCACACAGGGTGACGGGCTTCAGGCCCAGGCGATGAAAGCTGTTCACCAGGCCGATATTGCCGGTGAACGCCACCCATTCCAGACCGCCCATCGCCAGCAGGTACGTGATGGCGATGATGCTCAATCGCGCACTGCCGGTGTCGCTGGCGGCCAGATTGCCGACCTCGACGATGCCGGAGCGATCCACGGGACGGTCGGCAGCGGCACTGATCAGCGGCTCGATCGGCTCATCCAGATAACGTTCCAGAAACAGCGATTCAGTGTTGGCCAGACGCACACCGGCCACCGCACAGAGCGTGCCTGTCACATCACTCATGCCGAACAGTTCCGGCATGAAATGGCGTATGTCGGCGCCGTGAGCCTTACGAAAGCGTTGCTGAATGAAGGCTTCGAAGACCGGGCGTGCCAGGGTGTCAGGCAACGCTCTGGCCAGACTCATCGGAGGCGTTTCCGCTTGGCCGAAACACAGGGGTAGAGGGATATTCCATTCGAAATCGGGCATTGGAAGACGCCTCCCGGGTAAGTGTGGGAGGAGTATCCAAGGCATTTCTTAACGGAATCTGAAGGTGGACTGAAGTCAGGACCGAGGCTGTCTTCAGATTGCCTTAAGGCTTGGAAGGCAGAGTTTTCGCCACTTGGCTCAGCAGCCAAACCAGCATCTGGCTACGTGAATGACTCACCAGCCATGACAATCCGCAAGAGGCCCTATATGACGAGTCACTCGGTACCACAGCGGTACGCAGCACTTTCGATCACCTTGCACTGGCTGATGCTCGGGCTGTTTGTTGGCGTCTATGCCTGTATCGAGCTCAAAGGCTGGCTCCCCCGCCAGCATCCATTGAAGGGTCCGTTGCTGGGCACCCATGCGCTGTTCGGACTGGCGATCTTCTCCTTGGTATGGGTCCGGTTACTCGGTCGTTTACAAAAACACCCGCCCATCTCGCCCCGCCCGCCTGCCTGGCAGACCGCGTTGGCCCACCTGACCCATCTTGCGCTTTATGCGCTGATGATCGCGACACCCCTGCTCGGCTGGCTGATGCTCAGTGCAGCCGGAAAACCGATACCGTATTTTGCTTTCACGCTGCCCTCACCCATCGCAGTCGACCCCGATTTGGCGAAGCAGTTGAAATATTGGCATGAGTGGGTCGGCACCGCCGGGTACTGGCTGATTGGCTTGCACGCCTGCGCAGGCGTTTTCCATCACTACTGGGTGCGCGACAACACCCTCACACGCATGCTGCCCAAACGCTTCCTGCCCTAGCGCCAGGCAACCGAACAAAATGGTGCCGATCCAGGCTGTGATTTAGCGGATGCGATGGCGGGAAAAATTTTTTTGATTGCGGAAAAAACTAAGGGCTTGCATGAGAAACCTCATGCAAGCCCTTGATATTCATGGTGCCCGAAGCCGGAATCGAACCGGCACGCCCTTACGAGCGGGGGATTTTAAGTCCCTCAAACCGGTTACTTTACGCTCTATTTATTTTAAACAAAACAACCAGATTTGAGCGTTCCACTTAAAATGCTGGCGAAATACGGGCGAAATCGACAACCACAAAAACAATCGATAACTTATTAACCAGTTTTGTCAATCCCACGACGGAGTTGGCGTTACTAAAAAGTTATCAAATTTCAATCTTGGCGCGAGGGACGAAATAGACTATGTTACTAAAATCATAATTGGAGGCGCCATGGGCAACGAGAATAGCGGAAGCAGCAGCACATTTGAGATGGTTTTTAAGAAAAAGGAAATCGACAAGCTTCCGTTGTCCGCTAAAGGCGTCACCCTTTTCTATCGAGATACAACCGAAGGCAGCGACCTTAGGTTGAAAATCGGTGTGACTAAAAAAAGCTTTTACGTGAACGCTCGCAGGAGTGTCGGCAAGAAAAACCTGATCAACAAAATCATTCCTCATGATCCCAAAAATTACGATCTGGACGACCTAAGGATTGAGGCCAAACGCCTGCTTTCTACGTTGGAACCTGGAGAGCTGCTCGATCAAAAAGGTGACGAGTTCACCATTAGGCAAGCCTTTGAAAAATGGAAAGGCGTGTACGGTGTTCTTAGCGTAAAAAATGAGAAAGGTAAAACCGCCGATTATTACAAAGAGATGCTAGGCGTACTGAATCGATACGTGCCTGACTGGCTAGATCGCGATCTCAGAGAAATCACAGAGGCTGAGTTCCTTGAGAAATACAATGAGCTATCTCCTAAGGGAATTTCACCCGCTCGAAAAGTGAAAGTGGTGCTTTCGGTCTTAACTGAGTTCGCCATGGCGACCCGTAAAAACCAAGGATTTCACAATTTTACGAGCATCATCGCTGCTCTCAACAAAGACGTTCCTCAAAAAAGGAATGAGTACAAAATCACGGACGACGACCTTGGTAAATTCATTCGTGCAGCCCTAAAATTGCGTGACAACCCTCCGGAAGGCATGAGGAGCACGAATCAGCTTCAGCGTTGTATTAACCTGCATCTGCTACAACTTTTTTCCGGAATGCGCCCAGGTGAATTGAGAGCCACGCCGTTAGAAATGGTTTACACGCATCGAAAAAGTTTTGTTTATGACAGGGCCTACGCATTAGCTGTCAGGAAAAGTGGGCAGGAAATCGAGATTCCGCTCAGCGACGTGGCATGGACATTTGTCGAGCGAGAGTACAATCCCAGCCACTCTATGCTCTTTCAGTCCCCTACAGAGCCCACCAAATCGATAGCAGAGACCAGCGCTCGTGAATATCTCAAGCTGATTTTTGATGAAGCAGGACTAGCGCGCTATCCAAAAAAGGCACTGAGGAATATTTTCCAGCAGTTTTGCAGGAGCGCAGAAATACCGTTGCACGACTGGAAAGCTCTTGTAGATCACGTCCCAAAGCAGAAGGACGTAACGGTCGCCTACACATACGATGATCCTGAACACTTGCGCAAACAAACGCAGAAGATTACGGACCTCATCCTTGAAAAGGCTGGTCTCACAAAAGATCTGTTTGGCCTGAAACTGGAAGAAACAAACAAGTTCAATGAGCTGATGAAGCTCTTGGCAGAGTTTTCACCGGAAGAACTAAAAAAACTTGGACTTCCGAGCAAAAAAGACGAAACAGTCTAGTTATTATATTGACAAGTAAATAAAGCGTTGTCATAATAGTAACTGTTAGATAGATTTGTGTTTTCTGATTTATTGGTTTGGCGACCATAAAGGGCTCTCGGTGAGAGCCCTTTTCTTTTGCCTGCAATTTAACTTGGAACACCGTGCTCAATCTGCCCAATGAGCCGCAGGATCGAATTGGCCTCTACTTGGGTGCTTACTAGGTCCAGGGGCTTGCGGCCACCGAGGCCGATCTGTCGGGCTTGAAGCCAGGCTTTTGCTGACAACCCATCGCCTTCGAAGAGTTCGAGTGCAGCAAGAATAATGGTAGCGAGACGGAAGATTGAGTCGCTTTCGACGGTATTGAACCGCCCTGCCCTAAATCGTCTGATCAAGGTTGTGTTGCTCAGGGAGATGGCCTTGCCGAGAGTTTGAGTGTCGATTTCGATGAGTTGGGAAAGGGCTTGAAGGGTTTTGATGGAGAAGCCCTGGTGCAGCTGGGTGATCAATTCCGGCCCGGATACTGGGATGCCGAGGCTATCCCAGGGAGTTGGAGCTGGTGATGCCTGATCAGGCTGGTAATGCCTCATGCTGTGCCACTCGCGCTGATTTTCCTTCATGAATCATAGCTTTCAATTCATTCATCTTGCGCTTATTTTTAGCCTGAAGGTCCAGATCAGGAATAATATTCTTTTGAACGTATCGATTGGCCATATCAAAAAGAGAGGAATCAATCTGATAAATTCCAGCTGATTTACTTTCGCTTGACGACATTACAAAGCCGAGAAACTTTAATATGTTTTTTGCAGCTACGTATCCGCCACCAGCGACACCTTTCATTTCAAAAATTGTCCTGGTTAATAGCGTGAATTTGCTGATGGACACACCGTTCCATTTGAGCTTACTAGACTTCAACTTCTCAAAAAACCCTGTAATCGACTCCGTATTATAAACTCCGCTCTTCGCAAATTTTACTACTTCGCGGAAAAGCTCAGCCTTGACGAAATTGGCGTGAGTTTGTTTAGATTCACCTGCTAAAATTTCACACTTTTTGATCAGCTCCACTCCATTTTTATTCAAAATGAAATCTAGTTCTGCTTCTGTAAACTCACCTTTTGTGTTCATCAACAGAGCGGCTTCACTCTTCTCAATTAGCCAATCGTCAGCCAAAACAACGCCCTTATTCCTTTTAACAGCTCTTAATTCAATCAGTTTCTTTTCATCAAGAAATTGGTCATTTAAAAAGAAATTCATCTTTTCTTCCGAGATGATTTCCTTCTCTTTCTTAATAAGTTTCGACTCACTGCGAGCAATCTTGGCATCATGACTGAGGACTTCCATGTCAAAACCCAACGCCTGAACTGCTTTATGGATGAAAAACTCATAATTGTTGCGAGAGTAGTTTTCCAAGGCGATCATTTTGCATATTGCTTTGCCGGTAGGATTTTTTACAAAATCATAAGCCGCTGTTAACGTTTTTGATACGTCGAAGGCTTCGTTTTGTATCTCATTTGCAGCCAAGTTGAATGCTACGCTGAGTTCATCTTCTGGTAGATTTCTCTTCGCAAATCTCAAATCGTAAGCAATGTTTACACTTTCAACTGCGCGAAATCTCTTGATGCTCTGAATCACGCTTGCAGGTGAAACCGTGCCGCAGCAATGCACCAATACGTTTTTGAAATCTTGCAGGTTACATGCCCATCCAGGCCCAATATATGGACTGCAAATTACGACATCGTAACAGTCTAAGGAATCGGGCTTTCTTGAAACCTCTATCACACCGTTAGCTGTGGCATTGCCTTCGGAACTGTAGAGATAAATCGCATTCAGGCCAGCTTTTATGAATGCAGCCTCAAGAGCTTTCCCGTCCTCAATTTTCCCGTCGAAGAAATAAGCAGATTTAACGCCGTCAGCTTTTCTCAATTTAACGATTGCTGCAAGTTCCGCAACTTTAGTACCTATGAAAACTTTTATACTGGAATAATCACTCGACGGAGTTGTCAGAGCAGGAAATTTTTTCCCAGTAAGACTCTTAATGATATCGAGATAGTCTTGGCCAAGTTGAGCGTCAGCAAGCACAACAGTCTCTGCACTTTTAATTGCATCAAAAATAATCTCCCAGCCAAACACTTTATCGTGCATGGAGCCTGACAAAAACGCGCCGCCATTCACCTGCTCTATAAGCCTCACAACCTCATCAATAAACAGGATTTTGTTATGCTTTCTGAGTTCAGCGTACTGCTCCATTACGAATGAGTTAGCGGTTGTACGGAGGCCTTTTCTTGGAGAATCCGTGTCGATTAACGATTGATAGTGTTCGGCTGTGCCAACGTATTTATCGAGCAAAGATTTCAATGGGGCCAAGTAGACTGGCATTTTGTCGTTCAGCATCGCATCTGCGAACCAGGGCTCGATGCATTCAACGTTTTTGCCAGCTCCCATTTGAGCTACGAGAGCCAGCGAACTATTGAGTGCTAGACCCTTGTAATCGACGACCTCAACCTCGTTCGGTTTGATCATCCGGCTAACTTTTGCCGTCGTCGTTAAATCGTGTTTCTTGTATTTTTTAGACAATAATGAGGTGATTTCATATACTTGTTTCGAATTCTCGATAATACATAGCAATGTATGTAAGTCTTTTTTATGGGCAAGTCTGTCGAGATCGCTGAATATTTGACGCGACGCCTTACCTGCCTCGTGAATGTTTTTTACACTCTCTATTTTTTGCTGGATCAGAAGCGCATTTTTTTCAAAAACTAGGGTCTTCAAATCGTCACCGATGAGGTCCATTCCGGACTCCAAGGCAATAAGTGCAGTACGAGCGCCGGTGTAGTGAATGCAAAAGTGGGTGCGATCTGAACCGAGAGAATCTACCTTTTCTTGCAGCAGATCCGAATCAGAAAAAACGGTGAAGGTGGCGTGAGGTGAACGGATTGATCCGTCAAGGGTTAAGACTTCCATGGTGTTTCCTTTTTATAGATTTATCGTTGGCATTTACAGTATAACGTCTTGTAATTTACTTTGCAAGTAAATAACCTTTCTTTTGCAGATTTATTAAATTTATTTTTCCGAAAACCCTTCTTTCCTTCTGAAGGCCAGGAAAATCAAGGCTTACAGCGCTTTCAGCGCTAAAGGGGCCAGCGGGGGTGGCTGCGGTTGCAAATAGGGGTGACATTCCCCTTTTAAATCAGTATGATCCGTCGCTGCTGCAAGGCATGCGGGGTTGGCGGAATTGGTAGACGCATCAGACTTAAAATCTGACGATCCACGATCGTACGAGTTCGATTCTCGTACCCCGCACCAACAAACACTCTCCTCCCTCCTGCACCACCCCCGCTGGTCCCCTTCAGGCGTTAGCCTGGGCTGCTTTCACTCCTTTCTTCCTCGAAAAATCAAAATCTTTTCTTAAGAGATTTATTTTACTTTTCCGATGGCTGAAACCCGCTAACCACGTGGCCTCCAGCCGATTTTCGAGCCAAAATTTTTGCAAAATAAAACACCAAAATAGCTCTCCACTCCACCGTCCAAATGTCAGCCAGGTAAACAGTCGCCGCCACCCTTACAAGACGCTATAATTACATAACAAAAGGAGATGTTATGGTAATTTTAGGAATAGACCCAGGGCTCAGTGGAGCCATAGCCATTTTGGACGACGGGCAGCTGGTAGAAATCGTTGATATCGAAGCCGCAGAAAGCCGCATAAATTGCGCGCACCTCGCCTCATTAATACACAGACACCAACCAGAATTCGCAACTTGCGAGCTTGTCTCGTCCAGACCTGGGCAAGGAGTCACGTCAACGTTTACGTTCGGCCACGCCTTAGGATCAATCACAGGTGTCCTAGCGGCCCTCGGTGTTCCGTACCTGCTGATCCGACCTCAAGCATGGCAAGGCCACTTCGGCATCCAGTCCAGCTCCAAAGACAAGGGCATTCATAAGCAAGAAATCGCCGACCTCGCTCAAAGTCTCTACCCTGCGGCCTCTCTATACGGCCCCAGGGGCGGCCTAAGAGACGGACGTAGCGACGCCCTTCTCCTTGCGCATTATGGCCATCTACATCTCTCCGGCAGCACGCCAGAAGCCCTGGTTGAATCGCATAAACCGAAGCCCAAGAAAGCGACAGTGCGAAAGAAGAAACCCAGAAAATCCACGGCCTCAGACTCCAACACTGTCGTCCTATAAAAGAAAAACCATTGCCCCCTCCATATGCTTCAATTCACTGAAATTATTGGAGGACGAAATATGGCAATGGAATGGCTCGGAAGCGTTGTCAGCGCTGTACTCAAGAATGCACCAGGACCGATGCTCGCCATTGGCATCGCAAGTGGCCTTGTCCTGTTCTCACCAGACACTTTGATTGAAAGCCTTGGGATGGCAGCCATCCGCGTAGAGCACAAGGCAGAAATCGGCGGCGCCTTCCTTCTTTCTATTGCGTACCTTTCCGCAACAACGATGCTTTGGCTCAAGGACGTGATTGCCAAGGGCTGGAAGACCCGATCCGCCCGACTCGTCCGAGAACAACGTCTCCGTGAACTGACGCCTGCCGAGAAGAGTTACCTAGCGCCTTACGTACTTGAACACGAAAACACTCGCTACTTCGAACCGGAAGACGGAATCGCTGGTGGTTTGAGCGCAAAGAACATGCTTTACCGTAGCTCCAACGTCTTCAACATGCTCCAGGGAGTACCATTCAACATCCAACCCTGGTGTCGGGATTACCTCACTGCGCACCCTGAGCTGCTTGAGGGGGCTGCCCCACCGCTACAGACTGGCCGAAGAAGACGTATCTAATCCGCTTCCTCTTTTTGTTCTAGTGACAAATCTGTCCAGTACAGATTTATGCAATAACAATTAAAAACATACATTGCGCTATAATATCTTTACTCATATATATGTGGTTATAATATGTGAGAGAACAATATTAAGAGCGCCCATAATGTCAGAACCAAAATTCAATCAGGCTTTCGGAATTACAGAATTCAAACACGTTAACAACATCTCAGATATTCAGCCGTCTGTAGCTGCTAAAAAAGAAATTCGCTTCTTGGCTCAACCCAACGGCGTAACAGTCGCCTGCTACATGTTTATGGACTCAAACACCTTCGATTCTGCGGAGGCACTTGAATGCCGTGGAATCGCGTTTGACCGCAACGGTCTGATCATCTCTAGACCACTGCATAAGTTCTTCAACATAGGTGAGAAGCAATGGCTTACCCAAAACATGCTGGTCGGGCGGGACGACATTGCGGCGATTTTTGAGAAGCTGGACGGCAGCATGATCGCGACAGCCTGGGTAGAAGGAGCCCTGCATTGGCGCTCAAAGAAATCGTTCGATTCGGAGGTGGTATTGCTGACGATTTCTTTCCTTGAGCAGCCTGAGAATGAGCACATCAAATCTTTCGCTCAGGAGGTTGCCAGCAACGGGATGACAGCGATCTTCGAGATCACGCATCCATACGCCCAAATTGTTGTCGCGCAGGATCGCCCTGCTCTGCGTTTGTTGCACGTTAGAGATAACACGTCGGGTCAATACGTCATGCTTGATCCAGGCCACTCCATTCACGCGCTCATTGAACGCTTCAATGTGCCAATAGTTGCCAGGTACGACGATATATCGCTGTCACGCGCTCTGGTGTCTCTGGATCGCATGCAGGGCCAGGAGGGATATGTGGTCCAGTTCAAGAATGGCGACATGGTGAAGCTCAAGTGCCCTTGGTATCAGCGACTGCACAATAACGTCTCAATGATGAGGGAGCGGGACATCGCACGCCTTGCCTTGAATGAGGAGTTGGACGACGTAAAAGGCGCTCTGGTAGAAGTTGGGATCGATCTTAGCGGTGTCAACGAGGTCGAGTCTCGCCTCAAAAACATCTTGGCAGCCGTGATGGATGAGGTTGATGAGATCTACGAAAAGGGACGCCACCTCTGCCGAAAAGGCTTTGCGATTGCCAACAATGGACACCCGCTGTTCGGTTTAGCTATGCAGCGTTACCAGGGCAAAGAGGTAACTCTCATCGAGTGGTACTCCCGCAGTCGTCTCAAGCAGGATTTTGGTTTCCGAAACCTGGGTAACGGCGCCTTGGCGGACGAATGTCATCAAAATTTAGATATTTAGTTTACCGTGTATTAATGACAAATCTGTTAAGGTTGGTTATACTGTAAATACATCAACTCGGAAGCGAAAAATGGTAAGCAGTATTGAGCAAACAGAGACCGAATCAACCTCCTGTACCGAAAAAGAGTGGTCCCTCTATCTGAAGCGTTTTGGGTCAGTTTGGCTATATTACAAGGATTTAAATATCAGAGAGCCGGAAATTTTTAGTCTAGTGCGTGAGAGCGTCATTCAAAGTTATCCCGAGCACTGCTTGCTAATTGAATGCAGCATTGATCATGAGGAAATATCAGGTAAATTCATATTTCTTGACGGCATGGCTCGTTTACTCATAGATGTCACCCCGTCTGGTAATACCACCCTACAACAATTGTATGCGTTCGCAGAAATGTATGTGCATCAGGAATCAGTAGAGGAAGCAAAGCAATATCTTACAGCCCAAGAAGGAAGGAACGAAAATGCTTAATAAAGACTTTATTGAATACTCAAATCTAACTTTGTTCAATCGCGAAACGACAAGCTCTGAGCTGGAGTCGTTCGCACTTGAGTTTATCAAGCAGGCCTATGGTGAACCAAATGCGTAAAAAATATATAGAGCCGATTGAGCATACAAGTCTTACCATGTTCGACCGTGACGGCATAACCACTGAGTTTGAAGGCAATGAAATGAATGTGCTTTGCCTCTCTGCATGCTCAGACATTTATGCTGACAGCGTAAAAATTCGACACCGTAAGACTGAAACTTCGGATATGCAATATCTAAACGACGTTATTAAGTGCTCATCTCTACTGGTTCACGTGGATGATGAGATCAACCACATCGAATCCGACATATATTTATACCTGAACTCTGACGGGTTATTGATTGGATATAAGGTAGATGAGGACGTTCTTCACCAGTCCTCTATGGACTCCTTTTATTATCGCAATCACAAATATGTGTGCTGTATTGTGCTAGGGTATTTGATTTATATTTGCCAACACAACCTACCGCTGGCATCGATAGGCGCCGCATTCAGCAGCTTAAAAACATACGCCTTAGCTGCTCATCAAGAGATCGCAAATGAGTTCAGATTCGGTGGAACAGGTGGAGCCGAACCCAAAGGAATCATCGGTGGACGCTAATTAGCTCATCGTTTGCGGCCAAAGCCCCTCCCAGCAACACCCGCCCTTCCCCCACCCTCTGGACCACTTTGCGTCCACACCCGCTGCCTGGAGCCCTCCAGCAGCCACCGGGTGTGGTTCTTGTCCGTCTGCTTGTGTTTGATGACAACTGTTTGAGTTGTTGCCAAAAATACTTTCTTAATTATGTTGAATGCATCAACTTTGGCCCTGAACTCATTGAGCACCAATTGCTAGCCAATAATTGCGAACATGTCAATTGTTTTTATCAATTAAGTTCGATATAATGTAAGTAGTCACCGAATCTTTATTGGCGCAAACAAGAAATGCTAAAAAACCTCAAGATATATACGGACTTCAATGGCGCGGAGCTTGAGAAGAATCCTGATCTGTACGCAGTTTGCACTTATGCATTCACCAGAGATATAGGCGAACTGATCGAAAAGGTTCGCATCGAAATCAAATACACAAACGGCGACATTTCCCAGCGAGTAGTCAAGCCGACGAAAACCGAGTATCTCGTGACGATGTTCCATACCATTACGCAAAAACGCCATATGAACGACAGAACGGTTGAGTTCGTATACAACCGGGTGGCTGTAGATTTGATGTCTATCTTGGATGTCATTGGCGATACACCTTTCCATCGCGAATTCCTAAATCAGGTAGGCTTCCACGAATGAACGTGCGTGCAGAAGACATCAAGCATAAGCAGCTACCCGTCTATTTGATTGAGCACTTCTGCACGCCCGTAGATTTTGAGCGCAACCCCATCACAGGTAATGTCAAAGCTGATCTGTTTGATCCTGAGCGCGTCCTGGCTACGTTTGGGCTTATTGAGCTGCCTGGGGTTGAGGCTGATCCCAAGGCTGTTCGAGGGCTTCAGGCGCATCTTCGCGTGGCCGATCATCACGAAGTCAGAGAAGACTGCTGCGTCGAGTGGGTTGAGGGTAAACGAAAGTACAACGACTTTAGGGACTTCCGAATCGAGTACGGCTGCCGTGCAGAGATCAAAGGCTACTGGACCACCATCACCTTCCCAAACGGCACCAAGAAGCGCATGCGCAACGACACGGGCCGTCTGCATCTCTATAAGAGCCCGACCAAGTAGCACCGAAGCAAATCCAAAAAAATAATAACAAAGGATGAAACACCATGAAGCTATTGCTCCCCCTACTCCTCGCTCTCCCGCTGGCTGCACAGGCCCTAGAGACATCCGTAGACCCATACATTCAGTCAAACGTCTCGTTCTGTGACGCACGCCTGGAGGTCGCTCAGCTGACGTTCAATTTGTATGACCGGGGTGAATTCCTGGCCATTCAGCAGCGGATCGCACGGCACGATGAGTTTGCTGATGAAATGCAGAAGGCAGACAAGTACAGCGGCAAAGGGTACAAATACCGCCAAGAGTACTTGCTCAATGCATTCAATGACTGCATCGATGAACGAACTCAGAAGTTTGTGAAAATAGTCAAGAAATAATGCGATATATTGACTGATCTACGTTATTATCTGTTTAAGTATGTTATACTGTAAGTACAAAGACAGATAATAATAAGGAAAAGTCGATGGAACACTCAATTCGCGTTAGTGCTGAACTGATTCTCTCAAAACTCGTCGAGAAGTTTCGCCTAAATCATAGCGAAATGTTGAAAGACAGTCGCTTTGCAAAGTACGAGACTCACTACGCCCTGATATTCAACACTCGGAAATTCAACATCACAACGACGATCAAGCTCAATCTCGATTTCTCCCTGATCGGCGTCTATACCTGGATTCCTGAAGAGTCCAAATCTCGCATCAACGACCCGCTGGATGCCCGTGACAGGCTCAACACACGCTTTCTGGGCTACCTTGAAGCCATTGTCATGCCTGGCCTCAAGACCGCTGGAGTCGCAGCATGAGCAACATTATCAACTTCCACGATTTCCGCGAGAATCAATTTGCATCCCGTTTGGCTGACATTCTCTACTCTGCATACGAATCCAAGAATCCTCAGTTCATGAAGCTCGCGATTGATCTCTGCACAAAAGCTCGCGATCACGGCGTCTCTGATTCAGAGATCAAAAGCGTAGAACACCAGATCAAAGCATAAGACCCCGCTGGCCACCTTCCCTGGCGATAGCCGGGGTTTGCTGTTTTTGTCATCAATACAAAATCTCATAGTTACACTTTTCTCATTGTTACAACTTCACTCTTACACTTTTCTTTGTTGCCAAATAGGCAGTTGACAAACTTCCAATCATTGCTATTTTCTGCCGTCTATTCATGGGAGAAAAAGATGGACGAGATTGCCGAGCTGTTTCCCGATATCTTTGATGGCGTGCATGAATTCAAATTTGAACGACACATGCATTCTGAGTTGACGTTCGACTTTGTGCCATTCGATTACAAGCTTAAGCCTCCACTTGAGTGCTATGAACTAACTTTAGACAGGGTATGGATTCAGAAGAACATTGGTATGTACGGGGCCTGTAATGTCTTTGTCCCATTCGAAGGCTTTGCCTTTGAGTTCCGTATTGGATTTCCAGGCGGTCAGCCTCATGTGTATTTTGAGGATGATGTGGAGTGTTCGGAGTGCGGATCTTGCAACCAGATCGAACATAAATATGTTTTCAAAGCTTACTGCTTCCTTTCGCTGGGTGTTCGCTATTTCTGCATCGACGAAGGCAACGGAGACATTGTTGACCCCCAACATAACCTGAACGTCGCAGAATTTGCACAAATGATCCGTAGCATTCTTGCGAAGAATGAAAAGCTCTTAAATTGCTATAACTTTATCAGCGAGTAATTTATAATTATCAACAAGTCAAGGACGACGGAGTTGATAATGACTTTACCGGTACAAATTACAGCAGATCAAAGGGCGCTTGTTGCAGAGCTGGCAGGATATGGCCTAACTTGGGCGCAAATTGCATCAGCTTTGAAGCTAAACGTGCGCACTCTCCAGCGGCACTGCCAAGAGGATTACGACAACGGCAAGAATATCGCCATCGGTATGGCTGCTGGGCAGCTCTATAAGAAAGTAATGTCAGGTCACCCTGCGTCAATTTTCTTCTATTTGAAGACGCAAGCTGGATGGAAAGAAACAAATAAGACCGAGCTTACTGGTGAAAATGGAGAGGCCATTAAGACAGAAGGTACTGTCGAGCTTACGGATCGTCAAATAGCAGCCATTAGCAGAGCCTTTGAGAAGGAGTATTAAGTGTCTGCCTCGGCTGCCGCTACTGCCTCTGCTCGGGCCATTGCAAAATACAAATGCGAAACCGACTTTCTCTTCTTTGTTCGTTATTTCTTCAAGAAAAGAGAAGGCAAGAAATTCATAGTGGCGGAGCATCACCATGAGATCGTGTCTTATCTCATGCGTTGTACCGTCTCAGATATCACACGCCTTATTGTTAACATGCCGCCCCGCTACGGCAAGACAGAATTGATCGTAATTATGTTTATGGCGTGGTCGATTGCTTGCAACCCAAGAGCCAAGTTCATTCATTTGAGTTATTCGGATGAGCTTGCCCTCGATAACAGCTCGAAAGTGAAGGAGATAATCCTCTCAGATGAATTCAAGGAGCTTTGGCCTGAGGTTCAGCTCAAGGACGACGCCAAATCTAAGAAAAAGTGGTACACGACAGCCGGTGGCGGTGTGTATGCCACCTCCTCGGGCGGTGCGGTTACAGGCTTCGGTGCTGGATCAACCTCCGCAGAATCCGATGGAGCCGACGAGGACAAGTCTCACCTGGAGGAACTGAAGGCTCTTGGTATTGAGCTGGAATGGCTGGATACCGAGGCAGAAGACGGCAAATTCTACGGAGCAATCATTGTCGATGACCCAATCAAGCCCGCTGACGCCGAGTCTGCTGCTCTTAGAAAGACGATCAACGGCAGGATGGTCAATACCGTAGGGAGCCGCGTAAACAGCCGGAAAACCCCGATCATCGTTGTAATGCAGCGTCTTCACGAAGAGGACACCACCGGTTTCCTGCTGGGAGGAGCTACAGGCGAGAAATGGGAGCACCTGGAGCTTCCGGCCCTGCGGGAGTGCGAAGACGGAACGCTAGTCGCCCTGTGGCCGTTTAAGCACACGGTAGAAGAGTTGATCCGGATGCGTGATGCCAATGGCTACGTGTTCTCCGGTCAGTACCAGCAGCGCCCTACTCCTGAGAATGGTGGAGTAATCGAACTAGGTTGGTTTCAACGTTACACGGAGGAACCTGCTGAGTTCGATCAGATCGTCATATCCTTTGATACCGCGCAAAAAGAGGCAGAGATAAACGACCCTTCAGTAGCCTTGGTGCTCGGTAAATTCCGCAAGCGCTGGTATCTACTAGATGTATGGAGAAAGCGTGTTACGTATCCAAATCTGAAGCGGACAGCGTACGCACTCTGTGAGCTTCACAAGCCAGTGGCTGCCCTCGTGGAAGACAAAGCCAGTGGTATTTCGCTCATCCAAAACATGCGTGAAGATGGGATGCCAGTGATCAAGATGGAGCCGGGTGGGGTTTCCAAGGTCATCCGGATGATTACTGAGGCGCCACTGCTTGAGGCAGGACTGATACTTCTGCCCGAAAAGGCGACATGGCTCTACGATTTTGAGCAGGAATTAACCAATTTTCCTCTCGCGAAGCACGATGACCAAGTGGACGCGCTTAGCCAGTTTTTGAAATGGACCCGCAAGGCCACCACGTTCGAACAGAACCTTGTGATCGAGCTGCCAGATGACGACGGTTATGACGACTTCGACGATGACTTTTGATTATTTACATTACCGTGTAATAACATCATAATACGCAAATATTCTAGAGAGAACGTAATGTCGAAATACATAAGCACCTTCCGACGAGGGGACACCAAGCAAATTGCCGTAAGCCGCACAGGCACGGACAGCTCCGGCAGCCCTGTACCCGTCCCATTTCTTGCTGGTTCGACGATCACATTTTCTATGATGTCAGACATCGATCAGGCCCTACCGACGCTCCAGTTGGTTCACCCGGTCGGCTCTGGCCCTCTCGACAACCTGGAGGCCGGGATCTGCATTCTTTCTTTGTCTTCAACCAAAACAGCCACCCTGGAGCCCGGCAAGTACTACTGGGATATCCAATTGCTGGAGGACACGCCGTTCGGGTTGGCAACAACCACGCTGGCCCCTCCTCCGAGCGACTGGAAGGACCGAGTTGAAGTGGTGGCTGATGTCACTGTTTGAGCGCAATGAGTGAGTTTTGAAGACAAAAAAGCAGTTGGGTTTGAAGACAAATTTAACCGCCCTGGACGGGCGAATTGGACCAGCAGGTTGAAGGCATGGATAGCGTTTCAGTAATAGAAAAAACACAGGAAATGGCGGTATCGATTGGCAATGTGCTCGTCGTCGCGGGCAAAAAAGGAGACTCCGGCGCTGCTGGTGTGGGCGTTGATGAGATCTTCGTGAATGAAGCTAAAAACCTCATCTTCAAGCTCACGGACGGAAGGCAACTATCCGCTGGATACCTTCCTGCTGGGGCCATCGGCCCGCAGGGTGGTCCGGGACTACCGGGACGCGACGGTCGCGATGGTGCCAATGGCAAAGGCATTGCCAATATATCGATTACTGACGGACAGCTAATTGTTGCCTTGTCTGATGGAGCGACACTTCCACTAGGAAACGTGAAGGGGCAAGACGGCGCCAATGGCTCGAACGGCATCTCCGTGATTGGGGCTGGCATCCAGGCATCCGGCGACCTAGTTTTCGAAATGAGTGATGGCTCTTTCCTGAATGCTGGTCCTATCTCTGGCGGAGGCGGTGGTGGCTCAGGATTCGTCGCAGGTCAAATCAGTCAGTTCGTGAAAGACCAGGAATTTCCATGGCTCCCCTGTGATGGAACGCTGTTCGAAATGAACTGGTATCCAGCACTGTCAGGAAGCGAACATCTAGAGAAAGTGCCCGCTGGCTCGATCTGGTATACGAATTTTCAGGGCTCAGCGATTGCTCCGGAGCAAGCATGGGCAGCTCAACTCAACACGTTGCTCATCGAAACACCTGGCGCTCTGAATTTCCTCTCGCCGCGATCCCTTGCGCTCAACACAATGTCGGCGGATATGACCACGTTCACACAGCGCGAGTTGAGCATCTTTTCTAACCTTTCCGCCTATCCAGCAGTATCTGGAGATCCATCGGTGGGTGAATTCATCTCTGGATACGCTCACAGCGGCACTCGGCATGTATTTCTGAGCAATAAATTCGGCACGTATGGCGATTACAAATTCGAAATCGCTGTCACTGATGACCTTGTGAATTTCAGCAGGATGGTCCTGCTCAGCACGGGCAGCGAGGACATTAACTCTGGCAGCCTTTATCACGACGGAGCGGCCTTCTTCGCATTTTTGGGCGGCAAGGTCTATACATCGGCTGATGGTCTTGTATGGGTGCTCGTTACAGATGCTGCCCCTTGGGCTCCATTCCTTTACGACATTCCTAACGGTATCTCTCGCACAGATTCCGGCAAATTCTGCCTGAGCGCCGGAGCACAGCTTTTCATCGCGAATGGCTTGGATAAAGCCTCACTAGACAACGCGTCGATAAGCTACATCGGCCTTGTTGCGACGGAAAAAGTGTTCTGCATTGAGAACAAGGTTTACCTAACCAACCTCACCAGGGCGGCTGTTCATGATTTTGATCTGGGCTATTCCCAGCAGATCACCCTGCCCCAAGTCTTCGCTTCAGCTCGGCAAATTGGTAACTCCATCCTGCTTTCGACCGAGAGCGGCGCAGTCTTCAAAACTTCGAATTTCATCAGCTTCGAGCCGATGCAGTTGCTTACCGACCAAAACTATTCAGCTGCGTACAAAACCGTTCAGTTTCACCCTCGCTCAAACGGCACCTTGTCACTGACCAACGGATCGAATAATCGCGAGTTAAAGCTTCATTCAGTTGTGCTCAATGAGATGGAAAAGTGGCGAATGCCGAACATCCCCGCTCAGTCGGGCGCCAAGTCTTTTATAAAAGTTCAGTGATCATGGAGGATCATATGCCGCAATACGCAATTGTTAACCAGGACTTACAAGTTCTTTATATCTCTGAAACAAGATCTGACAAGTTTCGTTCTGTCGAAGTAACAGATGTTGAGGCCGAAAATATGAGGCACGGCATCATGAATGAGTTCAATTACGAGTTAATCGAGCCGCAGATGCTGTTCAGCCGAATTATCAAAAGGAAGGCGGCTGACTGGGCACCAGTACGCACTAAGCGGGATGGTCTGCTCAGAGATGCTGACAATTACGAGAAGATTCTCAATGATAAGCAAATACTTGGGCAAAATGTGACTTCAGGACGCCTGAAACTTGCTGAGTACAGAGAAGCTTTGCGTAACTGCCCTGAACTGTACGATCTACCAGAAAACGTAAAATATCCAGACAACAAGTTCATGTTTCAATAAATACATTGCGTTTAAATGGCGCTCATATTTAAAATGTACAACATATAGATACTAACTCTTTCCTACTTTTCACGTAACAACGCGCAAAATGCAGGAGAAATAATGGAATAAGGCATTCGAATGGATTTCGAGCAGAGAAACTTGGCGCAGTCACAAAGCTACTTGAGCGCAATGAAGCAGGCAGAGTGGACGAACTGGACTGTCCAGAAAACAACTTCTGAAGGCCTAAAAGCGAGTGGCTGGGTGTATCTCGCCATTAAGATGATTTCCGACGCCATTTCAAGTGTCCCAATCGTCGTTTACAACCCCAGCGGCAAGATTGAGTGGAATCACCCGCTGACGAAGCTGTTCGGCAAGCCGCATCCTGACTTTTCCCGCGCCGACCTGATGAGTCTGATGGCCAGTTGGTCGCTGCTGACTGGCATGTCCTACCTTCGAAAAGTTTCGGGCGCACGCAATCAGACCCGCGAATTGTGGCCAATCAGCCCTGACCGCATTGCCCCCATTGCATCGGCAGATAACAGCTTTCTACTCGGTGGTTACGAAATCCAGATCAACGGTGGCAGATCTGTTTCCATCGACTACACCCGTGAAAGCGTGATACGCATTTGCCCCATTCAAAACCCTTCGAATCCCCTGCTCGGCCTTTCTCCTCTGATGGCTGCATCACGTGCGGTTGATCTGGATTCTGGCATGCAGAATTGGAACAAATCACTGCTGCAAAACCGTGGCAATCCCGACATCGCAATAAGCGTAAAAGGCGATGTGACTGATGCCCAGCGTCAAAGCGTAATCAAATCGATAATGTCGAAATTCAGGGGCTCTGCGAACGCTGGAAAGCCGCTGGTGTTGTCTGGAGAAACGACGATCACCCGGCTGGGTCTGACGGCGGCAGAAATGGATTTTCTTGCTTCACGCCGTTGGAACAGGGACGAAATTCTCGCCATCTTCGGCGTGCCATCCCAACTTGCCGGTGCGATGGAATCGAGCAGCTATAACAATTACGCTGAGGCCAAGCGGATATTCTGGATCAACACCGTGCTGCCTTTGCTGAACAAGCTCATCGAGGCGTTTAACAATTCGCTTCACGATGAGCTGAGCGAGGGTTACTACATTGGCCCCGACCTCTCCGGCATCGATGCTCTGAGCGACAGCCAGGACGCCAAGCTGGATCGCGCAGGCAAGCTTTTCAAAATGGGCATACCTGTGTCCATTATCAATGAACGATACGAACTCGGGATCGCACAGTACGAAAACTGGGACAAGCCTTTCGGTGGCCGCGCAGCGTCATCGGATACGGCTAACGAAGATCGCTCCCTGGTGCGGCTGGAGAAGCGCGGCGAGCAGAACTGGATGCTGATGCCTACTGAACTACGAAGCCTCGACAAAGAGCTTGAGCGCAGGGAAGAAGTCGCCCAAAAGCACCTAAAGCCAGCCTTCGGTTCCATGCTCGATGAGCAGCGTGATTTAGTGTTTGGCCTGCTTGATGACAACGAATCCATCGACGGCCTGGAGGATCAACTGCTCGCCATCTCCGAGGCACACATCGACGGTATTCGTAAGCTTGCAACCGAGGCTGCCATAGACGCAGGTAATGCCGTTGTTGTTGCCAAAAAAGAAAGGCGTTCGTTGCCAATTCAGTTCCGTGACGACAGCAACGTTGCTACACGTGTTGCCACCCTTCTAGCTGCCGAACAAGTTATTGAAATTGAACTGGGCTTCCTCAACACCAGCTCGTTCGAAATCCTCACAGCCTTGATTACCGATTCGAGAAAAGAGAACGAAACGGTGCAACAGCTCAAGGATCGGCTGACTCGTGGTGGCCACTTCAGCCCTGATCGGGCACTGAGAATAGCTCGAACCCTCACAGGGGCTGTCAGCTCGCTCGGCCAAATTGCTAGCGCAGAGGAAGTCGGAGCGAAGAAAAAGATTTGGAACACCAGCGGTGGTGCTCGTGATGGGCATGCTGCCAGAGCTGGGGAAAAGCGGGATATCGATGCCAGATTTAGTGCGCATTACGGCGGATCGCCGAGATGGCCTTTGGATTCTTCGACAACGACGAAAGACCGGGTTAATTGCCGTTGTTCTTTATCTTTTTCTGAATAATTACTTTACGTTTTAATATGTATAAATTACAATTAACCAATATCTCAAAGATTGAGAGAAATACTTAGAGTATGAACATGGAAGTTAGAAGTTTTTTACCACAAGAGGTCCGTGCTGACAGTGAGACGCCTGGGAAATTCTCGGGCTATATTGTCACATGGGCCAGCATCGATTCTTATAACACCACTTTCAAACGCGGCTCTTTCAAGAAAACCCTGTCTGAGCGCGGCTCGAAGATCAAGCTGCTTTGGAATCACGACTTTGAAGCGATGCCAATTGGGGTAGTGACCGAAATCCGTGAAGATGACAAAGGTGTCTACTTCGAAGCTCAGCTTTCGCTTGCGACAGAGCGTGGCAAAGAGGCTTATCAACTGATGCTTGATGGTGCGATTGACACGATGAGCTTTGGCTTCCGTGGGATCAAATCGGCTTTCAACGCGGCAGGCGTCAAAGAATACACTGAGGTCGCACTATCTGAGATTTCCCCAGTCAATTTCGAAGCTAACGAGACAGCAACAATCGACTCCGTACGCTCTGAATCTGATTCGACTCGGGCAACCAGCTTCTCTGAAACGATTGACCTGAACGAGCTGTATTCACGAGGCAATCGCCTGCGACATGCCTTACTCCAAACGCTTGAAGATATTTCCTGGCAGCTCAGATTGCCCGAGGAGATAGTCGAAGCTACCGGTGCTGCCTTCGATGAATGCCGTACTGCCTACCTTGAATGGCTCAACAAGCTGTATGAGGCCGAGCCTGGGTTACGTGGCGCTCCTGATGCTAACGACCTGTCAAAAGCCGTCCAGGCCATGCTTGGCGAGCAAACAGTTGAAGAATTCACACAAACCTCAAGGTTGACACTTGAAGAAATTCGATCACTTCGCCGTGGCATCGTGCCAGCCGAAGTCGATCCAAAACTCATTGGCGACGATGAGGTCCGGCAACTTGTTGCCAAAGAACTAACCAAAGCCGCAGCAGTTATCTCGCCCGCACTTCCGGTTAAGAAGAAAGCCCCCGAGCTTTCGATTGAAACACGCTCGCTCATTGAGAGCTTGAGTGTATCGCTTAAAAATTTAACCACTAATTAACATTACGAGATATTCACATCATGGAAGAACAATTGAAGGAACTGCTGGCATCCATCCAGAATGCCGAAGCTGAGCTACGTGCTCGTGGCAAAGACAACACTGATCAGACCGCTGCTCTGAAAAAAGAAATCGAAGAGCTGCGAAATGCTATCGAAGACGTGACCGTGAAACTGAATCGCCCAGGTGGTCTTCAGTCCGCAGCGAACGATCCTGACGTAGAAAAACGCGCTGCTGCATTCGTTCAGTTTGCTCGCGTTGGTGACATCGCTGAACTGCGTACCCTGTCGGGAGCGACGGATGAAGAAGGCGCTGTGTTTTTGCCTGCTGACATGTCGAAGGAAATCAAAACCAAGGCTTACACACTCAACGAAATCCGCACCCTCTGTTCTGTAGGAAAAACTGGCCGTAACCGTGTTTATCTGCCGTCCCTGTCGCGCCCAAAAACAGGCTACGGCAACGTGACTCCAACTGAGGAAGAATTGCACGCAGGCGCTCAGACACTCGACGTGCATACCGCAAAATCGCTGGTTGTAATTCCAAACGACAGCCTGAGCGACAGCGCGTATGACCTCGTTTCAAAGCTGATCGACCTCTTCTCCGAATCCCTTGCTGAAGAGGAAGGACGCGCCTTTGCCATCGGCACCGGCACCGGTGAGCCAATGGGTGTAGTTTCCGTAGAAACTAAAGCTAATGCCGTTACATCCGCTGAAGTTGGTCAACTGGGCGCAACCCATGCGGATGCAATCGCGTTGATCAAGAAGGCCTTCTACAAGCTGCGTAAGCAATACCGCAGACGCGCCGTGATGCTGTGCAACAGCCAAACCGAAGCGTTCCTGGATTCGTTGCGCGACGCAGATGGCCGCAAGCTGCTCACCACCCAAGGAGAGATCAGCTACTTCGACGGTATCCGCATCGTCACCGCCGAAGATCTGGACGATATCGCAACTGGGAAATTCCCAATCGTTATCGGTGACCTCAAGCACTTTGAAGTCTACGACCGCGAAGGCATGGCTGTTAAGCGTCTGACCGGGGGTAACTACGACACCTCTGACACCGCTGGCTTCCTGTTGAAGGCGCGCCACGCCGCTGGTGTAACGATGCCAGAAGCATTCGTGCCAGTGAAGATTAAGTGACGGACAGCCCCGGCCACCGAGCCGGGGTTTCTTCAAGGATGAAGCACCATGATTGTTGAATACGAAGACGTTAAACCACTGCTGCGTTTAGAAAAAAGCGGTGCTGATAAATACCCTGTCCTACCTACGATTTTGGAACAAGTTTCGGCGGCAATCGAGAATCACTGCCAGCGCTTTTTCCTGCTCGATGAGTACGTCGAATCAGAGTATTTCGAGGGCCGAGAGATCCCCCTGAAGGCGCTGCCAGTTAGCACCATTAAAGCAGTCTCAGTTGATGGAAAAAGTCAGGCTTTAAACTGGCGTATCCGGGGTGATCGAATTGTATTTCGGGATCACATGGATGGTGTCTACAAGATCACCTATAAGGGCGGCTTCGATGAGCTTCCGCCTGATGTTAAGCGTGCAGCCGTGTTGCAGGTTTGCCATGAATTTCAGCGCAGCGACCATATCGGCTCGACCTCCGTTACCGATCCTGGCGGCACTGTTGAGTACAGCGGCCAGCTCGCACTTCTGAAGGAAGTCGTTCGCCTGCTCGCTCCCTACCGCAATTTTGCAAAGGGGGGCTGGTGATGTTTGAGACACCTGAACGGGCTCAAGGGCCAATTGATTACAAACTGCTTGCGCTGGAGCTGGGGGAGGTCCTCGGGAGTCGGCAGGCTGATTGGGAGGAGAAGCATTCTGCACACCATAAAGCGCTTGATGAGCTGTTGCCGTATGCCCCGTTGATCCGCGAAATGGCGGAGGAAATGCGGGAGCGCCGTGAGCGCAGAAAACGCATGTTCGAGAAAATTACTGGTGCGCTGATCATCTCAGGTTTGCTAGCGATTTTTGGTTTCGTTGGCCGGTACGCGCTAAGTGAAATGCAAGAGACAACCAAGGTGCCAGGACCGGCGCCGATTAACAGACCGCAGGGAAGCTAAAATGCCGCAATTTTCAAAAGTAAGTCAGGATAGGCTGAGCACGTGTCACCCACAGCTCCAAGCATTGATGAACGAAGTGATCAAGCTCACAGACATTCTTGTGATCGAAGGTCATCGCGGACAGGAGGTCCAGGATAAGGCGTTTCGTGAAGGGAAATCGAAGCTGAAGTGGCCTCAGGGGAAGCATAATTCTTTGCCCTCCCTCGCCGTCGATATTGCACCGTATCCGTTGGATTGGAGCGACACGCCTGGCTTTCACCGGCTGGCCAAAGTGGTTCTGGAAACCGCCGAATCGATGGGAATCAAGATTCGCTGGGGTGGCGATTGGAACGGGAATGGAAGCTCGAAAGACGAGAAGTTTTTGGATCTGGTCCATTTCGAGCTGAAAGGCATTTGATGGACAGGATGCTGCCTCGACCGTAGCATCCAAAACTTGCTTTGCTCACGTTCAGAGGGATCTAAATTGTTTCTACGATTCGGGAAAGAATTTGCGGACGCCGAGCTTGGCATGCTGACTGAGCTACTGGATATTCTCGACACAAAGCTGTCCGAAATCCATCGACTCATCTCTGCTTCCGCAGATCCAGATTCAGAGGGGCTGTGCGACAAAGGCGAGTACTTCATTGGTGTCGGCTTCGTTGCCATCCAGCAGTACCTGACAGACACCCTGCTCTTCACCGGCATCGATAGAGTCACAGCATTCGCTCTCGGCCCTACTCACTCATCCAATATCTCATCCATCAATTTGATCAACTCCGCAGCAAACTGGTGGAAGCATGAATCAGAGTGGGTGAACGCCGGGATCGTGCCGAAAAACGGCCAACGTACCTACGATAACATCGCCGAGGTTGCGCCTTCGAACGGTTACGAGCTGTCGAACACACTGGCCGCTATCTGTGGGCCTGAAAGTCTGACTCTAACTTCCCTGATTCCTCTTCTGATTGAATGGCGCGCAGCCGTAGATCAGGCCAGGACTCCTTCCCGACCGAGCTAAGCCGTAGACATGGAGACGTGATGTATCAGCTCTTGCAGCTTCTCAATGATTCATACCGCACCATCGCGAAAGACATGGACGCTTGGTTCAGGGATATTCCATCGGGCGCGGCGTGGAACGTGTACTCCGACTATGCAATTGGCAACAACAAGAAAGCCAACGACACCCTCTCGTTCGTAATCAACCTCCAGCACGACACAGATGCCGCTATCTGCG
Organism: Pseudomonas migulae; assembly: GCF_024169315.1. Classification (NCBI taxonomy): domain Bacteria; kingdom Pseudomonadati; phylum Pseudomonadota; class Gammaproteobacteria; order Pseudomonadales; family Pseudomonadaceae; genus Pseudomonas; species Pseudomonas migulae. The sequence continues at coordinate 1,002,352 of NZ_JALJWR010000001.1, forward strand.
AGTACATAGCAGCCGTTGCACCTAGTGACATCAAGTCCACGCGGACTGCTTCGGAGGGGTTGATCCAGTACCTGAACTGCCCTGTCTGCTTCAGCATCACCCATGTTGTTGCTCGCGACTCCAAGCTTCTTCGTCACTACATTTCTGACGAGAACATGACTGATTTCATACCCGACATGCGCAACCTGATCGCGATGTGGGCAGCGAACGCTCCAGTCAACGCAGAATATTACAAGCGAGTTGACGCCGCTCTCGCCGAATTCGCCAAGGATATGAAGAAGAAAAACTTCAGTTCAGGTTTGGCACGCCAGGTTCACATCACGGCAGCCTTGGCAGCTGGAGTTTTTGCACATCTCGATTTGATCAAATCCCCGAAACACATCCGCTGGATAAGTGACCGAGACGCGATTTTCGAGCGTTACAACCAGCTGGCGTTTGATCTTGGATATGTTTACTTCCAGCTGCTTCGCACCACCCATGACAAGCCTTTTGACCCGAACCTGCCAAATTTCATTTTTGCGCTGCCTGGGATGGATGGGGTGCATGACTACAACGAGCAAATTCGGCTACCTGATTATCTCGCTGGGACCATCGCCGATCTGGCCTTGGAGAAAATCGAGTTCACACATGACAAGTTCCACCCGATTTTTGCTGGTGCATTCATCAACTCGAAGAACAACGCCATCATCGAAATCAAGGGCGACACGGAGCGTCTTACCACTAGGCGACTGACCTACCAGTCGGACGAAATATAGGGCATGGTGCTAGTGTCTTGGTTTCCAGATGCAGGAGGTGCGGCGTGCAGATTCTCCCAGGTGAATCCTTGAGCATTTCTGAGCTGATTGCGAAAAAGCAGGATGACGGTGCGCGGAAGATCGAAATCCTGAGAGGCCTCAGCGATGAAGAGCGCAAGGCTTTGAACGAGCGCTCCGCTGCCGAGTGCTTACGCATTTCTGCTGAATTCGGAAAAAGCAGGCGCTTTGAATTTGGTGGGAAGGTTTGAGCTGCGATGTAGGAGTAAGATCGCTGGCCAGCTACCGCTGAAGGGGACCAGCGGACTCAAGGCGGGTAACCCTGGCCGCTTTCTGCCCCCAGGCAGGTTGGATCGATCAGGCAGCAACACTGTTAGTTTCTTCCCTGGAATTACAAACAATATCTTGTTCTATGAGCATGCCGTTCTCGCGTAGCAACTGCTTCATTTTCTCGATTGAGTTCATGACCTTCAGTCGTGTTCCTGCAATGCGGGCAGTGGCTCTGCCGTTGTCCTCTTTCATGACGAAAATCCAAACTGGTGAACGCATGTTGCCCTCAGCGTAAATCCTGCCGCTAATGCGTTTACGACGAACAAACGCACCGCCGCCTTTGTCGCTCAGTTCGTAAAACCCAACAACAAATTTCTGACCGGCGTTTTTCTCTATAAACTCTTTTCTTGATTTATATGCTTGCATTTTTGCCTTTAAATTCCACATGACTTCTTTCTCCATTAATTATAATTAATTATAACATACAAAACCATTTATTTACGCTCGCCGCGCATTTAACCGTATATATTCAAGAAAATATTCATTAAACTAAGAAAATATTTAGAGCAGGAAATATGGCGAACGAAACAATCAAACTCATTGGCTTAACCGAAGCATTAAAATTCATTAATCAGCTCCCCGGCGAAGCTGCTTTGAGCGCAAAAAAGATCTTTGCTGATACCGCCATGAGCGTTCAGAGACAGATGGCGCAGCGTTCCATGAATGGCCCACTCAACGCCCGTACCGGCGAGCTGGGGCGATCCTGGAAATTCAGCAGCTTCGGTACATCCCTCGGTGACATCGGCTCCAGCACGTTTACGACCTCCCCCTACGCTGCCATTCACGAACACGGCGGCGTCATCAGGGCCAAGCGCGCTTACCGAGGCCTTCCAGGTGGCCCGTATCTCAACATCCCCTCCAAAGCTAACCAGACCGGCGCTGGAGTCATGCGCCGGTCTGCCAGAGATGTGTTCTCTGCTGGCGGATACATTGTTCGAATCAAGAACACTGGCAAAGCCAAATTCGCCGTGATTCAGAACGGCAAGGCAATGTTTTGGTTGGTTAAGGAAGTGAAAATCCCTGCCCGGCTTGGCTTTGAGGAAACCGCTACAAAAGAAATCCCAACACTACTTTCAAGACTCAAAGGACTGAAACTCGAATGACCAACGTACCTGTAGAAACCCAAATTCTCGATGAAATCGAACGTCGCCTGAGGCAAATCAGCAAAGCAAAAGGATTCTTCACTGACGAAATCCGTGTCGTTCGAGCTGGCCTTCAGCCCTTTAGCGGCAAAGATATGCCTGCGATCAACTATTGGTCTAGCGGCGATCAACTGCTCGAATCCACAGGATTCGTAGAGCTGCGTGAGATGGAGCTAATGGTTGAGTTCTATGACAGGCACGGAGAGATGCCGTTGAACGACAAGGCCAATCTGCTCTCAAGCGATGTCAAGATCGCCCTCCACCGAGACCCTGCACATCCAGAACGCATAAGCACAAAGCTTGGTGGACTCGTGGAGAGTGTGACTGTTCGCAGCGCTATTCCAGCTATAGGTGACGAAAGGTCTGCGTACTGTGGAAGTGTAATCACTCTTGCCGTTCGCTATAGAGTAGATGCGCGTTATCCCTTCACTCTTTTACGTTGATACTTTACGCTTTAATATGTACTTTCAATTGAATGCGTTTTATAATACGAGAATTAAAGCTGTACTAATCGAAATCAAGGAAGCTTCGCTTTATGGATAATCAGTTACTGCAATACGAGTCGGGTCAAAATTCGTTTCCAATGAGTGAATTGGATAATTCCGGCGATAACAAAACGTTTCAATCTCAGGCTGATCAGTTTTCTGGTGCAACGGGCTTTGCACCTGTCGTAATGCCCAATGGCATGCTGACTGGCGGGCAGATCTCTGTCGGTACTGGCTCGAACAAGGTCAAAGTAACTGCCTCTACAGCCAACCTCGCTGGGGTTAAAATTGTCGTTCCAGCATCTGAACTGACCGTTACACGGGCTTCTGGCGGTACTTGTATTACGGCTTCCGTAACGATTAACGCTGCTGGTGTTTATGAAATCGTTGCGGGCTTGTCAGGGCCTGCTAGATCCGACATCAGAGGCGCTGCCGGTGGACCTGCATTTATCCCAGTTGACTCTATTGAAGTAGGCCAAATTGAACTGAACTCAACTGCTGCTGCACCAGTAAAAGACACTGAAATAAAGCAAAGCCCTGGTTTGAATCGGGAAGTTGCAACTTCTCCGGTTTACAGCGTTGACTCTTCCAACGGCACTGTTAGTTTTGTTTCAGATTTGAAGCTAATTCATGTCGGTGGAAAGCCTAAAAAAGTCTTTGCGTCATATGCAGAGCCAATCTTCGCGGATGTGGATCTCGCATCTGATTACCAGCCAAGTGAGGAGTCTTTTTCGGTTTCATCATCCCAGCATTACGGCGGCACCGTGGGTACAACGTCAAAATCTCTGAATGGAGCTAGCTTCAAAGCTTTTCTAAATGACGGAATTTCAGATCCGCTAATCAAACTGCGCGGGCAGAAAATTTGGTTTCGCTTTTATCCTGACCGGTACACCATGAACTACATACTGGAACAAGGGATTTTGGGCTGCTCAAGGAAGTTCCCACCGGGCGCTAAAGTTGAAGCTGATTTTACGATTTCCCCGGAAAAATCCTCCATAAACGTGGAGGTCTGATCATGGGTTTTGACGTTACAGCGTTTAATAAGGCGAAGATGGAGAATGCTACGGCTGAGCTTCATCTTCCGTCTCTTCAGCAATTCTTTGGGGAGGATAAGCCAATCTGGATCGTTCGCGGTATGACGCATACCGAAATTTGCCGCATGCAAGAAACTAAGCACTCAGACAAGCTCCTGAACACTGCTATCGCTGCTGTAGCAGGTAGCGAAGAAGACAAAGCGAAAATCATAAGAGAGTTCGTTGGTGATACCAATGGTATCCATGAGTCGACTCGAAGATGCATCGAGCAATTAGTCATGTGTTCCGTAGCACCGAAAATTGATCGACCTATCGCAGTTCGCCTGTCTCAGTTCTACCCAACTGAATTTGATGCTTTATGTCGGAAGATTTTCCAGCTCACTGACGATGGGCCAACCATTGCAAAAAAAAAGCAATTGCAGCCTATGACTCGCTAAGACCAGATTTGTTTCTTTGTGACGGACGAAAGCGATTCCTTTTCGAAATTCGTGCGGACCTGATTCCGGAAGGCTACCTGACTGAGTTTGAGAGACAGCTGTGGTATTTGTTTTATGCAGAGCGCAAGGAAGCGCAAAATTAACAGGACGTTGACATGGCAGATGTAAGTAAAACTATCGAAATCGCTTTTAAAGGAATCGACAATCTAAGCCCGACAGCAAGGAGTGCCGGTGATGCGCTGTCTGGATTTTCGAGAACCAGTCAGTCCATTACTGGCCCACTTGCGGGTGTAGCCGATGGCGTCCTGAAGCTAAATTTTGCCTTGTCCGCTCTCGCCGTGGCAGTTATTGCTTATACGACAAAACAGGGCATGGAGCTTCAGGACTCTCAGTTCGACTTGCAGAAACAACTCAAAGACTCTGAAGGCTCGGTATCTCAATACTCAGGCAAGATCGAAGCATTGGGTACAACGTTTGGAAAATCTAACGCAGAAATCACCAGGGCTGTTGGGGTCTTCAGTCAGGCTGGTTTCAGCATCAGCGACTCCCTAAAACTCGCAGAGGTCTCTTTGAAAGCGACCATCGCTGGGGATATGGAGCTGAAAGATGTAACGGAAAAGCTGATCGCATCGATGGCTGGATTTGGCATCAAAGTCAAAGACACCGGCAAGTTCATGGACATCCTAAACAATGTTTCCAACAACTCGGGCGCATCCATGGCCGAGCTGATGGATGCGTTCGCGAAGGCTGGTAGCGCTGCCTCCGCTTCTGGTTTAAGCCTTGAGGAATACGCCGCATCAGCTGCAATGATTATTGAAGTAAACAGGTCCGGCTCTGAAACCGGCAACATGCTCAAAGCTGTTATTGCAAACCTGGCTAACCCCACCAAGGAGCAAAGCGAGCTATTCAAGAAACTGGGAATTTCCTTCACGGATTCTAATGGGAAGCTCAAAGATGGCTCCGTAATTCTGGCCCAATACGGGGTGGCTAACGCTAAGCTCACGAAAAACGAACAGCTTCGAAATAATGCAGTTGTCGCGGGCACTGAGCACTTTGCGACCTTTGGCACACTGTTCGCTGACGTGACCAAAAAAGCGAAGGTCTATGAAGCAGCAATCAATTCTGCTGGCAGCATGGACAAAGAATTTGCAGTCGCAAAAACGAAGGCCTCGTTTGCACTGGACGGCTTCAGCGCTTCGTTAACCAACCTTTCTGCCAAAATTGGCCTGAAATACATCGAAGAGACGAAAGGCGTCATCGGGGCCAATGCGTCGCTCGTAAACTCGTTTTCAACAGTCGTTGATGGTGCCAATTTCTCCAAGCTGCTTGGCATTGTTAAAGAGTTCTCTGGTGCCGTCGCAGGTGAAATCAACAAGCTTGCAGCCTCATTTCCAAAAGCTTTCGAGATGGTCAACCTCGATGGTTTTCAACGTGCCCTGAGAGATCTTCAGGCTTCGTTGGGCACTGCCTTTAGCATTGATCTCAACGACCCAAAAGCTGTCGCGTCTGCAATCCAATTCGTCGTGGATAGCATCGAATCTCTAGTTGATGTCACCTCCGGAATGGTTAAGCAATTCGGCAACGCTTGGACGCAAATCAAGGCGGGAATCCAAGCTTTCAACGGTTTGGACATTGCCTCGAAGCAAAGTAGCGGAGAGATCCTGGGCATAGCAAAAGTAGCGAACACCGCGTTGAAGGCTCTTGAGGGTCTTGGAGATGGTCTCTCGGCTATTGGTACTGGACTCAGTGCATTGGCTCTTGGGGGCGTTGTCAAAAAACTGCTCGATATGAACGACGGCGCAGGCAAAAGCAAAGCCTCTGTCAAAGGTCTGGCTGACATGTTTGGCACCCTTGGAACCGGAGCAGCTGTTGCTGGTGGAAAGGTCATTGATGCGCTGAATCCAGAGAAATGGAATCTCAAAAAACTCAGCACCGGATTGACTGATCTGATGGGAAAAATGGGCGGTCTCAACGCGCTCACGAAAGCCGGGATTTTTGGTGCAGCGGCAGCAGCTGGTGGCGCTTCAGGAATTTGGCTGTACGAAAATGTTGAAGTTGTTCGCAAAGGCATGGATGGCTTGCGCGACAGCGTGATGAACTATTTTGGCTACACAAACGAAGCTCAACTGGCAACTGAGCTTCTAGCTGACAGTTTCAAAAACGCAGCCCCCATGATCGAGAAGTACAAAAATGAAACTGGCGATACAACCATCACAATGGAAAACCATCGAGTAAAGCTTGATGCGTGGATTGCCAAGAAAAAAGAAGATTCCGAAGCCACCCTGAAAGCCGCTGCCGCGATGAAGGAATCCGGGGATAAGACAAAGGAATCCACTGAGAAGCTAGAAGAAAACAAGACAGCCCTCGATGAGTCATCAAAAAGCGCCGAAACGGCAGCATCCAGCACTAAAGAATTGACACTTCAAACGTCTCTTTTCAAAGATGTAAAAATTACTGATTTCCTGAAAGAAATGAACGACGGGATGTCCCAATCCGCTGGCGTAGTCGCCACATTGGGCGGACAGTTTAATGGAATCGGTGACCGTCTAAACACTCTCAACGGACTGTTGGTTAACTCGGGCCATCTATCTAAAGAAAACGCAGCAATTCTTAAAGAGCAGATCGAGGATGAGCGGGAATATCGGTCTGAGACGATTGCGATGCAGAAGGACAGCAACGATCTCTATGTAGAGTTTGGCGAGGTGCTTCTCGATATTGGTAAATACTTTAAAGAGTTACTTGGCATACAGGACGATACTACTAAGTCAGCTACAAAAAACAAAGAGGCTACAGACAAACAAGTGGAGTCTCTTAAAAAGTCTGGAGATAGTGCCTCTTCTACTGGCTCCAAAATGAATCAGCTGAAATCATCCATAGCCGGAGTGGCGAGCGCGTCTCAGCAAGGTATGGGCTCAGGAATTGATGACATCAAATCCTCTGCTGAAATGGCAAAAGCATCTATTGAAGGTCTGAGCAGCTCATTCTCTTCAACTGGCGATAGGCTTAACAACCTAACTGACGCTCTACTTAAACTGGACGACAGTGACACCTGGGCTCGCGACGATATTATTGATGCGATGAAGGAAGAGACCAAAATGAGGTCTGACTTAAACGAAGAGACACTTTCATATTCGAAGACCTTAAGGGAAATCGCTGATATCAAAAGAGAACTTTCCAAAATCCAACTGGAAGAACTCAAGAACCCCAACTCCCGCAAAACTGAAATAAAGATATCCGCTGAAGGACTCGAACCTTCGTTAGCTATGGTTTTAACCAATATAGTTGAAAAGGCCCAAATTACAGCCACTAGGGAAGGTCAAAACTTATTGATTGGGCTTAGTAAGTAACGATATAATTTACAACGTATTAGTTATCAAGGACGATTATGCTTGCATTACATTCACAAGGATTTGACGAAAAAGGAGTTGTAATTCTCGACATCGACTACGAGACATCTTCTTTCGGGGAAACGTCTCGGCGACGTTCTCGCGTACAGACCCTCGATGGGGGCTATGTGGTCGAAGATCGAGGAAGCTCTATTCAGGACCGCAGCTTCAGTCTGACCTTCAGTGGTTCTGAAGAAACGGTGTCAGCTGTGCGTCGGCTAGTTCAGCTCTATCCACAAATACTGGTCTCTTCGATCCATGGCTTGTTTCGCTGCTCCGTTGAAAAGCTAAACGAGGGCACCACCATGTCGTACTTAAACCTCGATGTGGAGGAGCAGTATGCCTAATCCAGCAGAATACGGACTATTCCTATCCGGTGGCCCGACGAACACAACCCCCCTGCTCTCAACTGGTGGTGCTATCAGTGCGAAGCAGGTTTTCTCGATGCTACCTGTCTACAACATCGGCAAGCCCGCTATCACAGCACTTGTGATCCTTGAGGCTGTTGGCATACCGGCTGCGACAGATATCGCGCTCAGCTTCGTCAACAACGTGCTAACGGCAAACTACTCCGGCAACGCTGCGTCCGTGACCCCGATTGGCAATGGACTGTACACGCTCTCATTTGCAAGCAACCGCTACATCAACGTGCAAGTCACGGATGCTGCCCTGCTCGGCTCTTCAATAAGTTCAACCGTCGTGCAATTCAGCTATTCGAAAAATGCCTTGTTTGACGACGTGAGCAGTGACGAAGCTACCGTGGGCACGACTGATCTGCGCTTCGTTTATTTCAAGAATCTTGGCTCTGTAGCGGTTACGAATGTTCGCGTATTTTTCGAGCAGTCGGCTGGTGGCGACCAATTTCTTGTAGGTCTGACAGCCGCTGATATGAGGGCCTATGCGAGCCTCACTGACAGTCTACCGCTGGGCCCAGTTCCAGCAGGCGGAGCCTCTGGGTTTTACGTCAAGCGAGTAGTGCCTGAGAACATCACCAGGGGCAGCAGCGAGAACATCGCTCAGCTCAAATACTTCGTGACCGTGCCATGATCGATACCGCTTGCTCGCTGTCCATTAGTTACAAAAACGAGAGAGCACTTGTCTTTGGTGAGCTTGAGATATCCTATGCGTTGTCGAATCGACGCACGATTATTGACACTGCAAGAGAGTTGCGAGTTACCTACGTTGTTGACGTTGCGACAACTGCTGGCACCCTTCGGATTCCAATGCAGAGCTTCCAAACCAACCTACGTAGTGACGCTCTGTCTACCCTTGTCGTTTTTGTCCCAGGAGGCACAGCTTACAAAGGGAAGGTATTGGCCGGACAGATGATGTTTGTGTACAGGGCTGTCAAATTCACAGACGGAACAGAAATCGAAACTGAAATAAGTCGTGCAAAAATCACCGACGTAACCCCTTCGCTCTCTCCAAACAAATCAACAATGACGATATCTGGCACATACGAGTACGCAAAACCTGCCTCCCCAAAATCCATCTCACTGTCTAATATAAAATATGTTGCGTTTTATGGTGACGAAGTAACCATAAGATCGAACACCAACTCAGATCTCCAACCCGGAGACATAGTGAACTATGACGGTACAGATTATGTAGCGATGAATATTTATATGGGCGTAGAAATCTCGACCAGTGAATTGGAGGTGCGCTGTGCTCCCAGGTAGAGTCATTGAGCGGGTCTCGAAATTTAGGTACGTCGTTGAAGTCCGCTCACTTAGTGCGTACGTCACTGCAACTTGCTGGTCGCTGTCCACTGCTGACATCTTCAATGTTGGCGACATTGTGGCCGTGCTCACGCATGCGTCTGATCCACGCCTGCTTACGTTCGTAATTACGAAAGGCACGTTTTCTGGCCAAGCTGAGGCCGTCGCAAGCCCCATGGAGAACAGTCCCTGGGGATGGCTGAACAACCAGCTCAACCTAGGCTGGACTCAGGTTCGCAAGCCCAAGTATTGGTTCGGTGTGATCGACAAGCTCTCCGACGACCACAGGTTTGCTGATGTCGTGCTTTACGGATCGGGTAATTTTGGCGAGCGAGGTGGGATCAAGATTTTCCCCCATGACAAGAAAAACTGGACCCGAGTCCCTATCAAGTACTTCGGCGACAATGCCTTTTTCAGCTTCGAGACGGGTGATCACGTTGTTCTAGATTTTGCGTTTACGAATTCTCCGACGCTTATTGGCTTTGCCCAAGAGCCTAGGCTACGAGAAATTGTTGGTCAGATAACCGTATACCACATCATTTCTATCGGCAGATTTTTTAACGCAGTTGGCGTTGTTGACGATAAGCACATCTCAACTACCGACAAAGATGGAAAAAAAATCCCTTACGACCCGTGGAAAGGTCCATTTTACGCATTTGCACCGATCAACTACGGTTATAAATACAGCGGAAGTAATTATATTATTGACGTTCGCCGGACTTACTTCACCCTTGACAACAGGGACTACTCCTCGGCTTTGGATGGCTCAGCAACTCTATATACATACGGAAACGGTATCAATTTAATTACCGAAACTGATCTGATAGCCAAAAAACTCGCCACCTACAGGGATTATGACGAATACACCTTTTTGCACTCGAACGGCTATCGAGAAACCCGATATTTATCACGATCATTTAGCACGTTCTTCCATAGCGTTCAAAAACCAACTTATCAATATGGAAAAGATTACGAACTGGGCGTGCGTTATGATGCCGTACCATTTTTTACTGGATTACTAGACTCACCTTACTTACGCAACAGAAAAGATTTAGATATAATATTCTACAGAAGAAGCGTAGGAAGAACCTTGGAAACTAGTTGGTATGTTGATAAGTACTCCCCAATGCTGACAATGGAAGGCTACTTTATAAGGAAAGAAGAGTAAGCATATGGAAAGCAAGGATGTTTGTTCCAGAACCAGATGGAAAACAAGACGTTTAATGGCATGGATTAGTTTATTTGCCCTAATTGGCATCGCCGCAGGCTCGTTTTTATTGCCTGAAAACATGGATAAATCGACAAGCGTATTGAACACGCTGATTTTTGCGTTCGGTGGCATCGTTACTGGATACCTGGGATTCGCGACACTCGATGATAAATGGCATAAAAAGGCTGATCCAGGAGCCGGGGTGTGACTCGTTTTTTGATTGGCGTTGTAGCCATTCTTCTCGTGTTGACCGGTGTCGCGTTCTGGCAGTCATCCCGCAGCGATAAAAAGGCTCAGGGTCTAGCGGAAGAACTGGCTGCATCGCGGTTTAATGAACGCGGAACCAGGCTTTACGCAGAGGGCCTGGAGCGTGAATTGGATATCAGCGAGAAGGCCCTGCTGCTTCGGGATGCCCAATACAAATCCGTTGCCACCAAGCTGGACAAAAGGAAGAAAAATCTTATGGAGATCAAGGATGATGCGTGTTTGGATAATCCTGTGCCTGCCGATCTGTTTGGCAGCGTGCAGCACACCCAAGGTTGAGTATGTGCCCCAGGAAAGGCTCCTGAAGCCTTCTCCCCTGCTCTACCAGCTCACTGACAGCCCAGGAACCGCCAATATACAAACGTGGCGTGATGCAGCCTTCAGGCTCTTCGATTACGATGCAGCGCTTGATCAGTGCAACGCTGACAAGCTCGCGATCAAGTCATGGTCCGAGGCGCCTAGGTGAGCCCTGGGCTTTTTGGCAACAACCCATCCCGGCGTTGCCGAAGCTGGCCAGCGGTTTATAGTCTTGGGTACTCCTCCTGGCGCAGGCTGCCGTCATGATCAAAGTCACGGTTGATTCAGAATGCCGAATTCAAATTCCGCAACACCTGCGCGATGCGTTTCCTGCTGGATGCGCTGTCAGCATCGAAGTAGATCCCGAGGGTCGTCTTCTCATCTCTCCCCACAAATACTCTCTGGATGAGCTGCTGGCTGATACGCCACCAGATTCAATCATCCGTGAATGGGAAGCCATGCCTCCGGTAGGAAAAGAATCGAAGTAAACGGTCGCTGCCCATCAGGTTACTCGTCTCAATGCTCTTGGCGATTGCGTAATCCATCCTATACTGTATAGATGTCCAGTATTCGCGCGTGATTCCATGAAAGCAGTTGATGTCCGCCCTCTTGTTCCGTCTGATGAACCCGAGCTAATGCAGCAGCTCGGCCAGCTAGCCTGTGGCTTTCCCTCACCAGGGCTCGATCACGAAGAACCTTCTTTGTCGCTCGATGAGCTTGTCGGCATGCGCGCACCCTCAATGTTCGTGGGCCGCGCAACTGGAAAATCGATGACGGGCAAAGGTATTTTCGACCGCGATTTTCTGATCATTAATCGAGCCCTGACGCCCGCCCAGGGCGATGTGATCGTTGCTCGAATTGGCAGCGAATTCACGGTGAAGACTTACACCATTTCGAACGGTGTGCCGATGCTTCAGGCCGAAAACCCATCGTGCGCTCCTATTCGCGTGGGTGATGATGAAGAGGTCGAGATCTGGGGCGTTGTGACGTTCAACTTGCACCCACTGCGAGGAGCATTTGCATGATTACTTTTCAGCAGCTTCTACAGATGAAGTGGTCGAGCGAGCAGTTGAAAATTTACATAGAAAACACCCTCACCGCCGACGAAATTATTGAGCTGAATAACCAGGGTGTAGAGCATCTCAATGCACTGAAATCGGAAATGGGCTGCCATCAACAACTCGGCCTGCTGGAACCCAAGGATGACCAATGAAAAGATTTGGACTCGTTGATTGCCACTGTTTCTACGTATCCGCTGAACGCTTGTTTCGCCCTGAATTGCTGGGCAAGCCAGTCGTCGCGCTTTCGAATAACGACGGGTGCGCTGTGAGTCGGAGTGATGAAGCGAAAGCCCTTGGTGTGAAAATGGGCCAGCCTTATTTCGAGCTTCGCGATCTCGTTGAGCGAAAAGGCTTGATCTGCGTTTCGAGCAATTACGCGCTGTACCAAGATCTGTCAAACAGAGTGATGAGCGTGTTGCGCAGGGAGGCGCCCCAAGTCGAAGTTTACTCAATCGATGAAGGGTGGCTGGACCTCAGTGGCATCCCTGATCGCGAGCTGGAAAGCTTCGGCAGACATCTCCGAGATACCGTTTACCGCGAAGTCGGAATCCCTGTTGGTGTCGGCATCTCCACGACGAAATCACTGACCAAACTCGCGAATTGGGCGAGCAAAAAATGGAAGACAAAAACCAGCGCTGTGGTCGATCTCGTTGATCCCATTAAGCGGGAAAAGCTCCTTCGCTTCGCAGACGTTGGTGAGATCTGGGGCATTGGTAGACAGCTCAATAAACGCCTTGAGCTGATGGGCATTACGAAGGCGTGGGATCTGGCGACATTCGACAAAAAAACGGTGCGTAGGCATTTCAATATCAACGTTGAGAAGACGGCCCGTGAGTTGTCTGGTGAGTATTGCTACGAGCTGGAGGAAGACGTTACGCCCAAACAGATGATTGCGTGTACGCGTAGCTTTAGCCAGAGAGTGACGACACTAGATGGCCTTCGCTCAGCAATATCGACCTTTGTTGCCAACGCTTCGCGGAAGCTGCGGGCACAAAATCAGTACGCAGCCTGTGTTCAAGTGTTCGTGCGGACTAGCCCTTTCGATACGAACAGTATGCCTTATGCCAGATCCGTGAGCATTCCCCTGGCGTATCCTAGTTTTGACACTCGCGACCTGATGGAGGCTGCACTGGCCGGATTGCAGCAGATCTATATTGACGGGCCAAAGTATGCAAAGGCCGGTGTGATTCTCTCTCAATTCTTCGACCCCGGCATGTTCACTGACGATCTTTTCGCACAGCCCAAGCGAAAAAACAGCGAACAACTAATGACAGTGCTCGACAGAATAAACATGATTCACGGGCGAGGATCTGTTCGCTTCGCGAGCGAGCCAGCTGTCGCGCCTTGGCAGATGAAGCAGCAGTTGCTTGGCAAAAATTACACAACCAGATGGGAAGACGTTATGAGGATCAACGCATGATTAACAGAGTAATGGCCAATGAGCCTGACCTGCTGAAAAAGCTGCTGAATGCAATGCAGTACCACCCAAAATCGCCGGAGGGGTTGATTGATATCGAGCGTGTCAAAGACTACGTATCAACACCGAGGCTGGCAGATTTTCATGTGCGCGGCCCACGTGGGGTCGTCATGGGAAGAGGTTATTTCGAAAAAACCGAGGAGGCTGATCCTGAGGTTCGCACGCATAATGGGGTGTCATTGACCGAAGTCGGCGACAGCTTTCTCAGCGAAAGAACGATGCTTGCTGACGGTCCACAGAAAACATATGCCATCTCTGTCTACGATCTCGAAGAGTTCAAACGAGGCAAGGATATCGTTCTGGAGGATGAAAACTCCGAGCACGATTTCGCTGATACGAATGTAGCGCAAATTCAAATCTGGCCTTTTGATCCAGCAGAGCTGTCGGAAGAACAGCTGATCCTGGCGGTCGCCATCAGCTACTCGCCTAGGGATTGGCTAGTGAATGAACGCGTAGCCGGTGCAGTCGATGGTCTCATCCGTCCACTTGGCTTCTTCATCAACTGGGACAACATCAAGTTCTAACACGGCTTCGCCGTAAGCTGGCCAGCGGGTTTGAGGGTCGGTGCCGATCGCTCTAATGAAAGCCAGGTAAACCGCTACAACCCTATCCAATAAATCTACCCTGTCAAAAACGTCTCTATGCGAAATCAACAGACCTATGGGCCATGCGAAAACCCAGATTTCTCGTAGCAGCTAACCATATCCAAAGCTTTTTTGTTGTCAAACAAGGGGTCTGAACGTGAGTGCTGATGGAGAAAAACCGGTCGATCCGCTTGCGTCAATTCGGCACATGCTGCCCAACATCGAATCTGAAAATGCTTGGCTTGGTGAGAATTATCGAGGCTGGCAAAGCTTTGCGAACGCGATCAGGGTTGCTAGCGAAGATTGCGACACTGAAATCGTCTGCCGACCTGAACAAGGCTTCTTGCGAGTCGATTGCTTCTTTGCCCCTCCGCACATTAAAACGCTTGGTTATGCCATTGAAGCAGCGACAAGCCATATTTGTCAGCGCTGTGGCGAGTACCCCGCTACCAAAGAAGTGATCGATGGCTGGGTGTGGAAGCTTTGCCAAAGATGCATCAAGCAATCACGCTGATTCTTACGCCCTGGGGACGTAACGCTGCGTCCGTTTTCAGAGGTTTGAAAATGCCAAATGAGCCTGCTCTCAGTGGATTTTCAGGAACAATTTGGTAGCACATGCCGGCGTGTGTAAGCAGATTGTTCCAGGCGTAAAAAAGCCCGTTCTGAACGGGCCTTGATGATCAACCTGTGATGCTCTTCCTGAGATCTTTGAACATCGCTCTGCCCTCATTCGCAGCAATGCGTCCATTGCGTGGACCTTCAATTTTACCTTGCCCGGTTACGTTGTCTTCCATGCATGCGCCAAGGGCTGACCACGCGGCGCGAATATCCAGCAGCTCGTCCACGGTATACAAGTCGTCACCCTTTAGCCCAGTGCGATGCTGATGCCTAAGGATTCTTGAGGAGATTTCCAAAATCGAGCTAATGATGGACTGTGCATCAACTCCATCGATTGGCCCTTTCGGGAAAGCTGGTTCGCTTCTCTGCCCCGTCATCGCACCCTTTATCAACCCTGCCTGGACTTCTATGATCGGCTCGATGATGCCGCTGAACTCACCTACTTTGGCCGATTGGTCACCTTGGGATGACCGAGTTTTCAGCAATGGTGTACCGCCAAGCTTTCCGGTAGCAGCTGACTCAATGAATGCCTTGTGAATTCTGCTGATCTGAAGGGCTCGCCATGATTCGAATTCGGAGGCTTTCTCAACGGGAATTTCTGGGTGGCTGATTGGCTCAATAAGATCGAATGAGGCGACTTGCTCAGTCGTGCTTTTGCGGACGCCCTTGAGGGGTTTCTGGTCCGCGTCGAAAGCAACAACGGCGGTAGAGACTGATTTGAGAATAACTACTCTGTCGCAGTTTTGAGTCATCCGAATATACATAACATGTTACTCCTTATTGTTGTTCTTATGCTTACAGTATAACACGTCATATTTAGGTTCTAACGCACACACATTAAAATAAGTAAATATTTTTAATAAATTTCAATGTTGCGTTATTTTGTGACGCTTAATTATCTCTGAGAACGCTCTGCTCTTTTTGAAATCAGCAAATTCATCTTCGAAAGTGCAGTAGAAAGGCATGCCGCGTTTGTGATGGTAAGCAACCCACTCTTCATGTAACAACCGAGATCCGTCCTTCCTCGGTTTCTTCCAGGCGATTTCCGTACCACGGCGCTGGAAAACAAAAAGAAATGCGAAGCCGCCCTGCTCTGTCACAGACTCATATTTACCGGGTTCGTCTTTCTCAAATGCGCCTTTGAGTTCAACAAGTATGTTGGTGCCTGGGATAATTGAGTCAGGTGTGTATCGATGCTTGCGAGTGTAATCAATCGTGAGCGGTTCGTACTCTAGGTTTACGAGATGCGTTTCAAACATTCTCAGCTCAAACCAGCTGGAGAATGGGATCGGCGGCTTCGGAATTTTGGTGATGCCATCAGGGGCAGGAGGAGCGGAATACTTAAGTCTGTTGTACTCATTAAAATTAATTAATAACTGTTGCTTTTTAACCTCCATCGCGAAGCTTAGAAGCTCTTCACGCCCGAGAGATGCTAAATTCTCTGGGATCTGGATCAATTATTGTTGGCAACTATTATTGGGAGGACATCTTACTACGTTATAATAAATTGAAAAGGATGGAGAGGCAATACTTTAACGATATATTTGCGAAAAACATTGAATATAACGTTAAGTGAATTTATAATAGAAGAATGAAACGGAGGTCCTAAAAATCCTTTTAAAGCATGATTCTGACAGCCGGAAAGACGGCAAAACGGACTTACGTTTCATCGAATTTGAAGTACAACTTTTGCCTAAATATACCTGGGCGCTGATAAACCCCGTTGTAGCCTCCGTGGGCTCCGGGGTTTTGTTTTATTTGGGGGCAAAGAAAACCGGGAAGATCCCGGCTTTGGTTACGCCTCTAGCTTCAGATCTGGCTCATCGAGACCCTTGCAGAGGATTGTCAGATACTTCATTTGCTTTTTAACCTCTTCTTCAACATCCAGCTCCATAACATCTTCCAGGTCATCCTCAGAAAGGTCGAGCATGACTGGCACATTTAGCCGGTAGGCTGTATCTGGCATTTCATTCGACGGAGCCATCTCGTCGAACTCCACTTCAAGGCCATCAAAGAAATCATCAATCGCTCGTTTGATAATAGCGAGCATCATTTTCATTATTCTTGCGACACGCTCGGCCTCAATTTCGATTTCAACCTCGCTTCTGGATTTCTTTATTAGGCGCAAATGGAACGAGGCATTGAACCCCAGGTAGCTTGAGCCTGAATCTGCATAGAGGCCAAACAACCGCCCCCGATTCTTTACGTATGATCGTACGCGTGCGTTGTTGGATGGAAGCTTGACGTAGACACGCCGTAACGCAGTCATGCCTCCAGCCTCTTGGTACGTAGGCATGGTGCTCTTTGCGTTCTGTACGAGCGTGTAAGCTGTGGGAGGTAAGCCAAGCAAGGCGTTATCACGAGTAGGGCTGTAGTTTATGCCTTCTTTCAGAATCAGCTGGTCGAATGTAAAGCGAGTGGCTTTCAGCTTTGATCCAGAGATCCATCTCCCATCTGGGCGGTTGAGTTTGAACAAAATTCCTTTAATGTGATCAGGGTTATTCGGCTCAGCTTTTACCTGGGTAAGGACTCCCCTTTCATTTAACTTCAGTACTAGCTCCGAAAAAGTTTTTGGCTTGTCTTGCTTCCACAGGTCACCGAAAATCCCTCTGAGTATTTTTGCTTGATCGCTACCCTTTCTAAACAGGTCTCCATTTTTGCCAAAGCACTGGTCAGGATTTTCAACGACCTTCAAATTATATTTCAGTTCAAGTTCTCTGCATGCCTCCCAGCCTTTTTTATATCCGTTGCTATCACTAACGATAGAGAATTGAGGCGGACGAGGCTTTCCGTTTGGAGCAACATCTCCGTGAATCATCTGCGCTCTACAAGCCACTATGTGAATGTGTTGATTGTCAGTGTCGTTGTGAACGCTAGCAACCCATTTCGCGCCTTTTCCGTAACCCATCGCCTGCATGTAGTGTTTAGCGCAGTCCAGCAATTCCTTTTTACCAAGTGACTCGCCCTCAGCGAGCGAAAGAACATAGTGCGCAAATAGGTGCTTCGAAGAGCCTTTGTATTTTCCGGCGTGACCATTCAGTTCGTTCGCAATAGGAGATGTATCGACTTCGACGGTTTCAGTTCCGTCACTGTTCGTACTGCGAATGAATGGATCGTTAGCAATTATATTTCCGCCCAAGAATTCAACGAACGGACGCTTCTCCCGATCTTTTTCCAATTCCGCAAAAATGTACGAGACCCGATTTTCCGAAGTCTCTGAATATTCCAATTGTTCATTAATCATTTGTTGCTCCTTTTTATTATTTTTATTGTGTTAGGAAGCTTTCTATTGTTTCTATCTTCGAAGGCAGCCCTCGAATTGACTCCAGTACATCTTCAGGCAGGCTGTACTGTTGAGAGAACTGGACCAATACATGACCTGAGAATGCCAGATCCCCTAAATAAGCAGCAGCAGCTTGGATGTTGGGGTTGTTCGCCGTTGAGATTCTACCCTTGCTGCAAAACTCAAGGATCTTCTCTCTAAGAAGACCAGATATCGTTGGGTAACCCAATTCCTCGCTTACGCCTTTGATTACACTGAACTCATCCTGGGTTAAATACACCTTGAATGCCTTGCTCTGACGGATTTCTTTACGAGGTGCCCCGCCCTTGTTTTTAATCAATACCTTCGACATGTCGCTCACCATTTATTATTTTTATTTTTGGCTTTTAGTTTTTTGATTTGAATTGCGCAGAACCCGGAGGGTTTGAGCAGAAGCCGTCGAACGCCCAGTGGATCGAGGAACGAGGTATCACGGGGCTGTGAGACATAGCTTGCATTTCGAGTCAATAAAAATATTATATCACTTTAGTATTGACTTTTTTGAAGCTTTATTAATTTTTAATAATTATTTTCTTGCAATCTATCCTCTTTCTACTATGCTTTGAGGAAGGTGATGGTTTTCATAGCGTAAAGTCGGCTCTTTCCCACATACGTGTTTGAGCCAGCTAACGCTGAAATGGACCAGCAGGTTGGTGTGTAGCCCCAACCTCCCTTATGAGTCATGAAAATTAGAAGTGAAGTGCATGCCTGAAAACGTAGAACTGGCATAGGAAAAAGCGGAGTAACACGATGGAAGAGCATGCACTTTCAGTAAAACCTTTGCGTATTGAACCCCCAACGTCACACCCATTCTTCCGAATGTTGCGTGGAGCGTTTGGCCAAAAGCCCTGTGATTCAAGGCTTCAGGAGGCAACAAAAATGCGCCCGAGAAAGGCAGAGACGGACAAGCTCGTAGATAAATGCGGCGTTTTGTACTGGAAATGGCAAGAGCTTCTTGAAAAAAATGAAGATGATGTCGAGGCTGAACGCCAGGGCAATAAGCGAATGGGGCGTCCTCCTGTACCTCTGAAAACCCTGCGCCAAAGGGCCGAAGTGGCTTACAACGAAAAACTAGCAGAACTGCGAGAATTCGAAAAACAGCTTGGCCGTGATGAAATCTCGGAAGCCGACATTATTGAAAAAGGCGAACGTCTCCGCGAGAAAGGCCCAGGTCGCCCAGGAATTAGCGAAATTGGCAGGAAGTTTCGCCATTTGCGCCGCAAGCTAAAACATCTGGAAGACGCTATGGCGGCTATCGATGAGACCTCATCGCCTGCCTATGACGGCCTCGGTCGTCCTGCTATGTCGTCCCGCGAGCGCGTTGCTTATTATCAGCGGGATATTGAGCAAATAAAGAAGGACATTGACGATGAGCTATCCAAAATGTCTTCCGCAGAGCGTACAAAAATCCTGCTAGACAACGCACGGATCGACCGACGCGATCTCAACATGCGGCTGAAAAAAGAACCTGACAGCGTCGATGCAATTCAGGCATTGATTGATAAACTAGATACTGAAATAAGCGCTCTCGAACAGCAACTGACTGAAGAAGATCAATCTTCAAAGGCGTTTGTCCAAGCCCCTCTGATCACTCAGGTTATCCGCTCACAGCGCGAGTACAGCCCAGGCCTACTGGAGATCGTTCGACAGCTAGAATCGCAGCTAATCGTTCCTAAGCCACCGTCTGAATTGACGCTTGAGACGCTCGAAAAATATAAAAGTGAAGTCGCTCTCGCGAACGAGTTCAACGCGACTATCCTCGGGCAAATCGATGCACTAAAGTCAGTTTGATAGAACACTAGGCCAAGGACGGCTCACCCAACACATCAAAATATCGAGATCAACAAATGTCGAAGATTGCAGAATTCAAAGCCCTCGAAGCCCAGCTCGCAGAACAAATGCGTCAGCTCGATGCCATGAAAAACGATGACGGACTGAAACGCGAAATTGAGTTCGAAGGCAAGCTTCGGGCACTGATGGCGGAATACAACGTTGCCCTGCCTGCAATCATCGGCTTGCTCGATCCCTCTGCACGTCGCAGCACTGCCAAGCCAGCCGAAGCCAAGCTGGTTCGCAAAGCCCGCGCTGTGAAGCGCTACAAGAACCCTCACACCGGCGAAGTGATTGAGACCAAAGGTGGTAACCACAAACTCCTGAAAGAGTGGAAAACCGAGCACGGCTCGTCAGAAGTAGAGTCCTGGCTTCAGTAATTCAGCCAAGCAAACAAAAAAGCGCCCTTCCTCGAATCGGCGCTTTTTTTGTGCTCAAGAAATCTCTTCGAACACAACCTCGTGCATCTGGATTTTATAACCGGAGAAAACCTTCTCTACAGCGGTGGTTGCGGTTTCCGGCGCAGGAATGAAAAAACGCTCTCGCAAGAGCGCCAATTTGTCTGCGAGATAAATTACTGATGCGAGCGTTCCAGCAGGGGAAATGGCAAATCCCCATTCGTACTCGTCGTAGTTTTTACCGTCCAGCAAACGAAGCCCATCCAGCAAGGCATTGTAGTCATTCGCTAGCTGGAGAATCTGAGTGATTCCGTCGCGTTGCTCTGGAGTGAAGTCTTCGTATTGGGACTCGAACAATTGGCGAAGGGAGAAAAAGTCGACCTTGAATGGCGAGGCTACTGGTCCGTACTCACTCAATTTCCGACCGTTCCTAACAAAAGGATCATTCCGGCGATTGTGCTCTGCTGCCAACGTCCGCAGTCCATCAAGCGCACGGTCACGAACGTCTGTAAGAATCAGATAGAGCCTTTCGAGAGTCCGTTTTTTCTGCTTCTGCTCCTTGTATCTGCCCAGAAGAAAATCGAATATGAACTTTGGCAAAAATTTAAATGCACCGAGTAGGAATGACATCACGAGCCACTTCCTCCTGCGCTTGGGCTGTAAATTGGATTCATGTCGTCTGACTTAAAGTGCCAGAACCTGGCGATTTGCCGAGACTCCGAAGCATTCAAGATGTCTGCCGCAGGTGAAAACGTGGAAGCATAAAGATGGATGAATTGAGACATTATATGGACACTGATCTGTAGTCCCGCATCAGTCATCCGCGCCTGAGTTGGGAGATCTTGCGCCTGACCGATCTGCATCGCACTGATGTAATTGCTATGCGAGTAACCGCAGAGGTAGCTGTAAACGTTATCGAAATATTTGCGATGGAATCCTGCACGGACGGCCTCATCAGCCCACGACCAGCCAACACGCCAATTCCCCTTTAGCAACTGATCGACCTGCTTGGGCGAATAAGATTTAAGGTGCTCAGATGACTGGATTAACGGCAATAGCTCAGCTTGCTGCTCACGTGCAGATGTTTGCTTAGCTCGACCCTCATCACTCGTCGCAGTGTGCTCCACCCTGTCTTGTAGGCCCGCGTACTGCCATATGCGATGCCGAAATCTTGAAAGCTCCACGTCGCCACTAAAAAGCCAATGCAATGTCAGGAACGTCTCGACGGACGCTCTCGCAAGAATCGAAACAGACCCTTGGTCAATGAACTCATATGCCGAGCCTGTTTTGCTTTGAAACACGCAGCCATTCGAAATCGTCTTCGTGGAGCACAGTTGCTTGAAAAGCTTCAAGGAAAGCGTCTGGATGTCGTTTAAGAATTCCATCCCCGGAGTGATAGGGCTGTTATGTCGCGAATTGATGACGAGAATCATCAGTTCGATCATCGCATCGAAATCATGTTCGATATCCCTTGGAAAAGGGGTCATCGGAGATACCCCTGCCCTTTCATCAGAAGCAAAGATCTGACCCACAGCTTCTTCCAAAGAGGCGTGTCATAGGCAAATCCGACTCTAGGCCTGCTTTGTGTGACAGACCTCGCAAATGCACCAATGGGCGTGTCGCGACGGATGTAGCCGATTTCGAAGTAATCGCTACGCTTTTCTAGAGCACTTTCGCCATGTTGATACAGATGGCTGTCATGAAAGTCACTTAGCTCCCGCTCCAATGGAATTGAAGAAAACCGGAAGTCAGGATCTATGAAGCCGTAGTCCGCCAGGAGAATGGGATGATCGCTATGGCTTACGACATGCATCATCGTTTCCCTGATAACCTCAGGACGTACTGTTCCTGGGCGGACAGTAAACTGGTCACGTTTTCCACGAATTTGTAGCCAGAGGCTCCAGACGCCGGTACAGGCGGCAATAACAGCCCCGATGAGCGTGATCTGCTTCGTCAAAGACTCTACGTCCATGTGCCCTCCCAGGGCCTTCGTGATGGCCAATTGTTACCAAAATGAGTTCAAAAACACATCATTAAATCTTGTTAATGGCGCCGTGTTACCAATTTGTTACCAAGAGGTTTTGAAACGGAAAACAAAAAACCCGCTAAGCCCATGGGCCATGCGGGTTTCAGAGAGATACTTTATGCTTTAATAATTAACCAGCGGGGGATTTTAAGTCCCATGCGTCTACCAGTTTCGCCATTCGGGCGGTAGCGCGGTAAGCCGTCTGAAGGCTGACAAATGAAGATCTGTCAGTTCTGACGCCTGTGCAACAGAGGACGAAATATATACATCCCGTCCCGGTGAAGCAAGTTTGCAAATGCCCATTTCAAGACTAAATCTTGCAGGACAGTGCAAATAAAAAAGCTCCGTAAATCATCGATCTACGGAGCTTGTTTAAAGTGGAGGCCGAGGTCGGAATCGAACCGGCGTAGGTGGATTTGCAATCCACTGCATAACCATTTTGCTACTCGGCCTCAAACATCTGATGTCATGTAGCACAACACCAGACGCGTACAAACTTGGAATTGGATTCGAGATCTAACTCCTTGAAAACATTGAGCTTTTTCAGCGGTCAGTGCTTTCGATGGCGTGAATTATGTACTGATTTCCCAAGGCTGGCAACCCCTTGATTTCAAAAAAAATTTGCCCGGGGCTTTGCAGGTTTCGACGCACGCTCAACGAACTCTTCCGCCCGCCCCAGCGTACCGCCGGCCCGCTTAGTGCCCACGAATGTAGTGCTCCAACTGCCGAATCAAATCGGCCTGCTCGACAATTGCTTCTTTGACCAGATCGCCAATCGACAACAAACCGATCAACTCACCGCTATCCACTACCGGCAGATGGCGCAGGTGACTGTCGGTCATGACCGCCATACAACGCTCGATGCTCTGCTGACTGTCGGCCGTCACCACCGGCGAGCTCATGATGTCGCGCACCGGCGTGCCGACCGAGGAACGTCCTTGCAGAACGACCTTGCGCGCATAGTCGCGCTCGCTGATGACGCCGACCACCTGCCCCGCTTCGATGACCGGCAGCGCGCCGACATTTTTCTCGGCCATCATTTTCAGCGCTTCAAGCACCATCTGGTCCGGCGCGATGCTATGCACGTGCTGGTTTTGCACGACTTTCAGTTTCAGCAGCTGTGCGGCTGTTTTCATGGTTGCCTCCGGTATCGTTGCTCTTTGTCGACGCTTGACCTCAAGCCACGCCGACTTCCACCACGTCGCCGTTCAGGCGTACCGGCCAGACCCGCAGCCGCTGTTGCGGATATTCCAGGCAGCTGCCGTCCTCCAGCCGGAAATGCTGCTTGTAGATCGGTGACGCAACAACGAGATCACCCTTGATGCTGCCCACCAATCCACGCCCGATGACGTTCGCCCCGGATTGCGGATCATGGTTGTCGATGGCATAGAGGCTCCTCCCCTCGGCACCCGGCAGGTAGAACAGCGCCACTTGTGCGCCATCGAGCCAGACGACAACGCCGGAGTCGCGGACCAGATCCTGCTGCGCGCACACGGTTTGCCAGACGCCGGTGTTGACCACAGAATCGATGCGTCGGTTAGTGGACTGGCTCATCAGGCAAGCTCCTCGGTGACTGGGATAAGGTTGAGTTCGGCCGCCATGATCGGGCGCCGCTGACCGCGTTCCTGGACGAAGTGGATGTCCGGGTCCGGGCGTTTATCGTTGACGAAGGTGCGGAAGCGCTTGAGTTTTTCCGGGTCTTTGAGGGCGTTGGCCCATTCGCATTCATAGCGGTCGACCACCAGTTGCATCTGCGATTCGAGTTCGGCGCCGAGCCCGAGGCTGTCGTGGATGATCACGTCCTTGAGGTAGTCGAGGCCGCCCTCCAGGCTTTCTCGCCACACCGAGGTGCGCTGCAGTTTGTCGGCGGTGCGGATGTAGAACATCAGGAAGCGGTCGATGTAGCGGATCAGCGTGGCGTCGTCGAGGTCGGTGGCGAACAGCTCCGCATGACGCGGACGCATGCCGCCGTTACCGGCGATGTAGAGGTTCCAGCCTTTCTCGGTGGCAATCACACCGACGTCTTTGCTTTGGGCTTCCGCGCACTCGCGAGTGCAGCCGGACACCGCGAACTTGAGTTTGTGCGGCGAGCGCAAACCCTTGTAGCGGTCCTCGATCGTCAGGGCCATTTGCACGCTGTCCTGCACGCCATAACGGCACCAGGTGCTGCCGACGCAAGACTTCACGGTGCGGGTCGATTTACCGTAGGCGTGCCCGGTTTCGAAACCGGCTTCAATCAACTCGGCCCAGATGTCCGGCAATTCATGCAGCTGTGCGCCGAACAGATCGATACGCTGGCCGCCGGTGATTTTGGTGTAGAGGTCATATTTCTTCGCCACCACACCGATCGCGATCAGTTTGTCGGCGGTGATTTCGCCACCGGGAATGCGCGGCACCACCGAATAGGTGCCGTTTTTCTGCATGTTGGCCATGAAAGTGTCGTTGGTGTCCTGCAACGGCACCAGCGACGCATCCATGATCGGCTGGTTCCAGCACGAGGCGAGGATCGAGCCCACGGCCGGTTTGCAGACGTCGCAACCGGTGTGGCCACGGCCATGTTTGGCCAGCAGTTCTTCGAAGGTGATCACCCCTTCTACCCGCACCAGCGCATAGAGTTCCTGACGGGTGTAGGCGAAGTGTTCGCAAAGGCTTTTGTCGACGCTGACGCCACGGGCAATCAGTTCATGCTCGAAGACTTGTTTGAGCAGACCGGCGCACCCCCCGCAGCCGGTGCAGGCCTTGGTCTGCGCCTTGAGCAGGCCGAGGTCGGTGCAGCCACCGTCGATGGCCGAGCAGATCGACCCCTTGGTGACGTTGTGGCACGAGCAGACCGTGGCCGACTCGGGCAATGCGCCCGGGCCGAGGGTCGGTGCACCTTCGGAGGACGGCAGAATCAGGCTGGCCGGTTCCGAAGGCAGGGCAATTGCGTTCTGCATGTATTGCAACAACGTGTCGTAATAGCTGTTGTCGCCGACCAGCACCGCGCCGATGACCTGCTTGCCGGAGGCGTCCAGCACCAGGCGCCGATAGCTGGCGGTGGTTTCGTCGATGAACTGATAGCTGCGTGCACCCGGCGTGCTGCCGTGGGCGTCGCCGATGGAGCCGACATCGACGCCAAGCAGCTTGAGCTTGGTCGACATGTCGGCGCCCGTGAAGGGCTCGGCGACCTCGTTGCACAAGCGTGCCGCGACGCTGCGCGCCATCTGGTAGCCCGGCGCGACCAGGCCGAAGAGACTGCCGTTCCACGAAGCGCACTCGCCGATGGCGTAAATGTCCGGATCGCTGCTCAGGCATTCGTCGTCAATCACGACGCCGCCGCGTGGACCGATCTCCAGCGCGCAATGCCGGGCCAGCGCATCTTGTGCGCGGATGCCGGCGGAGAACACGATCAGGTCGGCTTCGAGAAACTCGTCATTGGCGAAATTCATGCGGTAGCGATATTCCTCGCCCACGCTGATCGACTGTGTGGCGCGGGACAGGTGCACACCGACGCCGAGCCTTTCGATCTGCGATTTGAGCGCAAGGCCACCCATCTCGTCCAGCTGCACCGGCATCAGGCGTGGAGCGAATTCCACCACATGCGCCTCCAGGCCCAGGCTTTTCAGCGCATTGGCGGCTTCAAGGCCCAGCAAGCCACCGCCGACCACGACACCACGTCGGGCGTTGGCAGCGGCGGCGCGGATGGCGTCGAGGTCCCCAAGGGTTCGATATACCAGGCGTGAATCGCCCTCCGCGCCCTCAATCGGCGGCACAAACGGATAAGACCCGGTGGCCAGGACCAGTTTGTCGTAAGGGACGCACCCTTGCGCGGTGATCACCTGACGACGGGCGCGGTCGATTTCCAGTACCGGCACGCCCAAATGCAGGGTGACGCCCGGCGTCTGGTACAGCGAGGCTTCGCCGAGGGCCAGGGATTCAGCATCACGGCCAGAAAAGTACTCGGAAAGATGCACGCGGTCGTAGGCGCGCACCGGCTCCTCGCTGAACACGTGCAATCGATACTGTTCAAGCGCGCCCCGCTCGATCAACTGCTGGACACAATGATGGCCGACCATGCCATTGCCGATCACGATCAGCGTTTGCAATTTATTCAACGCGGCAACATTGGAATTCATAGGAAGCACCCGGCTAAAGCGGTTCAAAAAGCAAAAAAAAACGCCTGAAACCTTTCGGTTCCAGGCGTCTTTGCCTGTTCTTTTGCGGTGTTCAACCAGACGTCTATGCCTGACTCACCGATGTTGCCCACGGATCGATCGTCGTTGACCGAGGGGGCTGCCAACTCGACTGCATTCAGGGTGGGCCTGTTCGGTGTGTTGCAGTGTTTGTGCCAGATCGCAAAAGTCGCGCTCAGTGGCGGGCTTTCTGACGTTTCGACATTGAATTCACCGCGACAAAAAGGCGGCTCTTGCCTTCGCATAGTGCAGCGAGAGGCAGCACGGCTTTATAAAAGTGCACAAATGCCGTCACTAGAGATACTTGAGCCAGGCAATGTCTCGACGTCGGGCCTTCAACCCGGAGAACCATTTAACCGGCGGGTAAAGCGCAATGGCGAGCAAAATGGCCGCTATCCAGACGCCCCCTACCGACGTGAAACCAAACCACGCGCCCTGGTTCAATCCGAACAGCGCGACAGCGATGAGATACAAGATCTTCAGCGCATACAGATGCAACAGGTAGAAGAACATCGGTGCCGATCCGAACACCGTCAACGGACGCAGCCACCGGCGCGTCTGTACACGCTCAAACCACAGAAGCAGCAAGCATCCAGCGCTGACAGTCAGTGCAACAAACAGCAGCGACGGTGGATATTTGGTGATGTTGAAAAAACTCATCAGCGTTTGCAGGGCCGTCTCGCCCACGCTCCAGGGTTTTTCGCCATAACCGTTGAACAAGCGCAACGCAATGAATCCCGCCAGCCCGGCGACGCCACCGATCAGCAACAGGCGTTGACGCCCCCTGGCGTCCGCCGCTCGCCCGAACCATGGCCCCATGGCGTAACCCAGGCCGATCACGCCGATCCATGGCAGCACCGGATAGGACGTGCGCAGCCGAAAGCCGTCGGCCAGTTCGATCCAGCCGCGATCATGGAGAATCGCCCAAGGTACGTGCATCGCCGATTCGACGGGAAAGTGCAAAGCGTCCAGCAGGTTGTGCCCGGCGATGATCGCCAGGCTCAGGAGCAGCAACACCGGGCGTGGCAGCCAGACCAGTAACGACAGCGCAATCATGCTCAGGCCGATGGCCCAAATCACCTGCAGGTAGATGACGGTCGGCGGAAACTGGAACGTCCAGGCAACGTTCACGAGAGTGAACTCCAGCACCACCAGAAACAGACCGCGTTTGAACAGAAAACTGCAGACATCGGCCTTGCCGGCGTATTTCTCGCCGTACAGCCAGGCCGACAGACCGGTGAGCAGCACGAAGACCGGCGCGCACAAATGGGCGAGTGTGCGGCTGAAAAACAGCGCGGGTTCGGTCATGGCGATGTCCATGGGATCGGACACCTGTCGATGCAGGAAAAAGGTCTCGCGGACGTGGTCGAGCAGCATGAACAGAATCACCATGCCTCTCAATGCATCGATGGAAAGGAGTCGGCCGACTGCCGTGGCGGAGGAACGAGGAAGCGCAATGGTCATGGAGATTCGCAACACAAGGGGTGAATAAACGTGTCCCGCAGAACAGATGCCGGGCACCTTATATTGTTACCCTATAACATCTCCAGACAATTCTTGATCTGCACACATTTTGTAAAACTCGCCACACAAAACACCCCGAGTCTCTTTTTCGTTTCTGCGCCGCTTTTGCACGACGGTGCGACAGATCGCGCTTCAGGACTCCCCTATTGCGCTCCCGTGGTGGTAGGTTGGAAACGTTTTGTTTCATTAATCAAACACTTCTAACTCACTCCCTGCAAAGGAATGCCCCAGCAATGGACTTCTCATTCAAGCAACTGGCCGTGACCACCCTGATGTTGGCCAGCTTTTCGTCGTTCACCACGGCAGCGCATGCCAACATCACGCCACAACAAAGCGCGACCATCCTCAAGACGTTCAGTGAGGCCTCGGCCACCGATTTCAGGCAGTTCCTGACGAGCCTGGCCAAGACCGACCTGGCGAAAACCGATGACCTCGGCGCGGCCATCAGCGCCTTCCTCGACAACAAAACCCTTACCGCCGACCAGCAGAACGAAATCCATCGCCTGCTGGGCCTCTATGCGCGGGTGAAATACGGCAGCGCTGCCACCGAGACGCTGCGTGAGCTTGTGGCCATCCCGACCTTCAACGTGGACGGCGTTGCCCAGCACGACAACCCTGAATTCATCAAGATCGCCGACAAGATCAAGAGCCTTGCCCAGACCTTCAACCTTAACTTTCGCAACATCGATAACCGCGTCTACGAAATCTCCCTCGAGGGCACTGGCGATGAAGTGGTCGGCATTCACGCCCACGCCGACGTGGTGCCCGTGACGCCGGAGAACTGGGTCCTGGAAGACGGCACCAAACTCGATCCGTTCAAGGTCACCCTGATTGGCGACCGCATGTATGGCCGGGGCACCGAGGATGACAAGAACGGCATCGTGGTGGCGCTCTACGCCATGAAAGTCATCAAGGAAGAAAAACTGCCGCTGGCGAGAAATTTCAAGTTGCTGGTGGACACCACCGAAGAAACCTCGGGCGACGCCATCCCCTACTACTTCGAACACAACCCGACACCCAACTACAACCTGGCGCTGGATGGCGGCTACCCGGTGGTGATCGCCGAGAAAGGCTATGGCACCGTCATGGGCAACTTCCCCAAGCGCAAGGCTGACGGCAAGGGCGCTGAAATCGTTTCGATGACGGGCGGCCTGGCCACCAACCAGATTCCGTCGGCTTCGGTCGTCACTCTGCTGAGCGACAAGCCCGCTGAGTTGGCTGCCAGCCTGCAGAAGGCCGGTACCGATTTTGCCAAACGCAATGGCGGCAATTTCAGCGTGAACGCCAAGGTTGACGGTAAGGACGTCAAGCTGACGGTCACCGGCGTTTCCGCCCACTCCTCCGAGCCAGAGTCAGGCGTCAACCCGGTTTCCCGGATGCTGGTCTTCATCAACAGCCTCGACGGCAAGGTCGCGCTCAAGCACAACCACATCACCGACGCCGCCCGCTACGCCGCCGACAACTGGGGGCTGGATTACCTGGGCAGCAAATTGGGGGTCGGCTTCTCTGATGCCTTCATGGGCCCGCTGACCACGTCACTGACGTTTGTCGGGATGGATGAAAAAACCTTCAAGCTCGCGGTCAACCTGCGCGTGCCAAAGGGCAAGTCGCCGGAAGCGCTCAAGGCCGAAATCGCCGACAAGATTGGCGCCTGGAGCAAGAAGTCCCACGTTGCTGCGACGTTCGACTACTCGATTGCCGAGCCGATGTACCGCAACCCCGAGGGTGAATGGGTCAAGGCGCTGTTGGCCGTGGCCAGCGAAAACCTTGGCATGAAACACGAGTTCGGCACCTCCGCCGGCGCCACCTCGGTTCATGAATTGCCCAATGGCGTGCAGTTCGGCCTGGCACGGCCCGAGAACAAATACACCGGCCATACCGACAACGAGTTCAAGACCGTCGACCAGTTCCTGCTGGACCTGCAGATCGTGACTGAAATGATGGGGCGCATCGGGCAATTGCCGAAACTCTGATCCCCTTTCGGACCCGCCGTTCTGGCGGGTCCGGATGATCTGAAGGCGCTGGTGCCCCGCTCCGCCAGCGCCTGCCCTTTCCTTCCACCCAATCAATGCTTGCCCTGCCTGCGATTCGATTTGATAATCCACGCTCTTTCCGCTCTCCATGAGGTGTTCGTCCGATGCGCAATTGATGCCGCCGTCCTTTTTTGACGGTCCGTTTTCATTTTCTCCCACTCGTTTGGGGGAAGTGGTCGTGGCATCCATTGAGTACACGTATGACGAATGCATATCTGACGCTGGACAGCGTTTCTTTTGCCTTGCCCGATGGCAGGGTTGTCTTCTCCGGTCTCACCACTCAGTTCGACCAGCAAGCCACGGGCCTCGTTGGCCGCAATGGTGCAGGCAAAAGTGTGCTGGCACGACTGCTGGCCGGGCAGCTGGAACCGAGCAGTGGCCGATGTTTACGCGACGGTTCGGTGCATTACCTGGCACAGCAGATCGACCATCCACCAACACTCAGTGTTGCCGGACTGGCCGGTGTCGAGCCCATACTTCAAGCCTTGCAGCGAATCGAGGCAGGTAGCGTCGATCAAGCGGATTTCGATACCGTGAGTGATCGCTGGGACATCCGTCGGCGCCTGGAGGCGGAGTTGCAGACTCAAGGCCTTGGTCACCTTCCGCTGGAGCATCCTGCCGATGCACTCAGTGGTGGCGAAGCCATGCGCGTGGCGCTGGTGGGTGCGTGGCTGGCCGATCCTGACCTGCTGATCCTCGATGAGCCCACTAATCATCTTGACCGTACCAGTCGCCTGGCTTTCATCGATCATCTAAGCCTCTGGCCCAAAGGATTGCTGGTCATCAGCCATGATCGCCAATTGCTGCAACGGATGTCGCGCATCGTCGAACTGTCGTCGCTGGGCATCCAAAGCTTCGGCGGCAATTATGATTTTTACGAGCAGTGCAAAGCGCAGGAGCGTGAAGAGGCCGCGCGCCAATTGCAGCAGCGCAAACACGAACGCAAGCGTGGCGAGCTGGAGCTTGTCCAGCAGCGCGAGCGGCTCGAACGACGTCATGCCAAGGGCAACAGCGCTGCACGCGAGAGCAATCAGGCGCGGATCCTGCTGGGAAGGCAAAAGGAGCGTAGCGAAAGCAGTCTCGGCAAGGCTCGATCCCAGCATGCCGCAACCCGTCAGGAAATGGACCAGCGCGTCCATGAAGCCGCGCTGAAGGTGGAGCATGAGGTGGGTATCAGATTGTATTCCCCCCTCGACGACTCGACGCATCGGCGCCAGGCTGCTGAGCTGGTCGCGCTGCGCTTGCCATTCGGGCCGGCTTCCGTCAATGCGCTGAATCTCACCCTTGGCGGTGACCAGCGCATTGCCGTTGTCGGTGACAACGGCGTCGGGAAATCCACACTGCTGAAAGTGCTGGCCGGTCAATTGCAGCCGCTGTCAGGTGAATGCTCGGTGAAGGTGCCAGTCGCGTTTCTTGATCAGCAGCTAAGCGTGCTGGACCCGCGATTGTCAGTGCTCGAACAACTGCTGGCAGCCAACCGCACCGTCAGCGAAAGCGAGCTGCGCATTCGTCTGGCGCACCTTGGCCTGGACGCCGGGAAACTCACGCAAGCCAGTGCTTCGCTCAGTGGTGGCGAGCGCCTGAAAGCAGCCATGGCCTGCGTGTTGTACGCCGACGAACCGGTGCAATTACTACTGCTGGACGAACCTGGCAACCATCTTGACCAGGTCTCGTTGCGGGCGCTGGAGGCCATGCTTGTGCAGTACAAAGGCGCGTTGATGATCACTTCTCACGACGAGGATTTCCTGGAGCGTCTGCGGCTCACCCATTGCTTGCAGATGACCGGTGAAGCGTGGGAGTTGCGGTCCGTCAAGTCACGGGGGCTGGCATTGGACAGCGTCGAGATAAGTTAGAAGGAACTCACGCCTTGAATCATCGTTGCCTCCAGAGCAACGATGTCTGAATTAAGTTGCTCTTGCTGCCATTGGTCAATGGAGCGAGCATCGCTCTCGACACCGCAGCACCGTCAAAACCGCACGCTGACGGCTGTCATTACCTCCCCCGTCCTACTCGCAAGGCCCTCGAAAGAGCGTCTACGGCGGAGTCATGTCTAATAAAAACAAGAGTCAACATATGACAAAAGATCGAGGCAAACTGTGTGCGCTGTTCATCACAGGAGCGGGAGCCAACCTCGCCCAGGCCGCCGACAGCGGGTTCGTGGAGCAGTCCACTGCCACTCTGACCACCCGAAACTATTTCTTCAGCAGGGACTTCTCCGACATCCGAGGCTCGGAAAAATCGATGGCCCAGGAGTGGGCGCAAGGCTTCATCCTCAACTTCAAGTCCGGTTACACGCCGGGGCTGGTGGGATTTGGCCTGGATGCCACCGCCAAGTTCGGCATCAAGCTCGACAGCAGTCCGGACCGGGTCAACTCGGGCTTGTTACCGGTGAAGGACGATGGCCGTGCCGCTGACAATTATGCTCGCCTCGGGTTGGCGGCCAAGATGCGCGTTTCCAAAACCGAGCTGAAGGTCGGCGAACTGCAACCCAATATTCCTTCGCTGGTTTTCAGCGATATCCGCCTGCTCCCCCCCGCCTATCAAGGCGCAAGCATCACCAGCAGTGAAATTCCCGGCCTGACGCTGCAAGGCGGGCACCTGACTTCCACGACCCTGCGCAATGAGGCCGGCGAGAGCAAACTGCAGGCCTTGCTGGGCAACAAGCCGCAACGCCAGGTGTCGAGCGATGCCTTCAACTACGTGGGCGGTGACTACGCGTTCAACAGTAATCGCACCACCGTGAGTGCCTGGCATTCCCGGCTGGAGGATATCTACGCGCAGAACTTCTTCGGTCTGAAACACAGTGTGCCGGTGGGCAGTTGGGTGCTGGGGGCCAATCTCGGTTATTACGACGCCAAGGAAGAAGGTCGCAAACTGGTGGGCAAGGTCGACAACCAGGCCTTCTTCTCGCTGCTGTCGGCCAAGCTCGGTGGCCATACGTTCTATGCCGGTTACCAGGGCATGTACGGCGACAGCCCTTTTCCTCGCGTGTTTCTCAACGTCAGCGCCCTTGGCAACGAACTGCCGACCTACGAGTTCGTCTCCACCCATGAGCGCTCCTATCAATTGCGTTATGACTATGACTTCGCGGCGCTCGGTGTACCTGGGCTGCTAGCGAGCACGCGCTATGTCACCGGCGACAATGTGAAGACAGGGATGGGCTATGAGGGCAAAGATTGGGAGCGTGACCTGGACCTCAGCTACACCTTTCAATCCGCCCCGTTGAAAGGCCTCGGTGTACGAGTGCGCAACGCGACGGCGCGCTCCAACTACCGCACAGATATCAACGAGAACCGGTTGATCATCAGTTACACCTGGACGCTGTTTTGAGTTCGTAAAACGAACGATGGGGGCGAATGGCTTCGCCCCCACACGTCACCTCTCACCGTTATCCGATCTTCACCGGACTTCAACGGTCAGCTCTATTTCGACACAAGCGCCCAACGGAATCTGGGCCACACCGAATGCCGAGCGCGCGTGTTTTCCCTGATCGCCGAACACCTCGGCAAACAGCTCCGAGGCGCCGTTGGTGACCAGATGCTGCTCGGTGAACCTGGACGTTGAATTCACCAGGCTCAGCACTTTGACGATCCGCGTGACCCGATTCAGATCCCCAAGATGCGCCTGCAGCGTCGCCAGCAAATCGATGGCGGTCGAACGCGCGGCAGCATAGCCCTCCTCTGTCGTCAGGGTTTCGCCCAGTTTTCCTGCCCAGACTTTGCCGTCTTTCTTCGCAATATGGCCGGACAGATAAACCACGTTGCCAGTCTGCGCACTCATCACATACGCAGCGGCGGGAGCGCCGGTGGCGGGTAGCTCGATACCGAGGTCTTTCAGGCGGGTATAGACGTCATGTTCAATCATGGGATTTCCTCGAACAGAATGTGCCAACGCCCGGAGTTTCCGGGCGTTGGTCAAGTTGAAAAGTCTCGATCCGGTTGTTTAGCCGGGCATTGATTCGCGGCTGAACGCGTCGACTTCCTGCACCAGGCTCTGTGCGGCCAACATCACCAGGTCGCGACCTTTATCCGGGCTGGCCAGGGACGGATCTGAGCCCATGCGGCCATCCGGATGACGTGCGCGGAAATCGAGTGCTTCGCGGATAGGCCCCCATGACGCGATCTGCGGCGAGTACTGGGCGGACTTGATGGCGTCCGGGTAAGCCCATTGGGTGACGGCAATTTCGGACGGCGTGGCATGAATGCCGTGGCCGGTAGGGAATTGATCTCGCGCCAGATCACCCACCCCTTCCAGGTCCCACCAGTTACACAACTTCAGCGCGAACCCCGCAGGGCGTCGGGCGAAGCTGGCTTCGGCATAGAGCTCCGAAAACGCCGCTTCAATTGAGGCAACGTTGCCGCCGTGGCCATTGAGGAAGAGGATTTTCTCGAACCCGTGAGCGGCCAGCGAACGTACCCAGTCGCCAATCGCCGCGATGAACGTCGAAGGACGAAGTGAGATGGTTCCGGGGAATCCAAGATGGTGCTGGGCCATGCCGATGTTGAAGGTCGGCGCGATCAGGATGTCTGCTGATTCCTGCGCCTGGCGTGCAATGATTTCGGGACACATCCAGTCGGTCCCCAAAAGCCCGGTCGGGCCATGTTGTTCGTTGGAGCCGATCGGGATCACGATGGTGCGGCTGCGTTCAAGGAATTGCCCGATCTCGGCCCAGGTCGATAGGTGTAAAAGCATGTGGGTTCTCTCTATAAAAAGGTTCCTTTCGGAACACGATTGATCAAGTAGGAGGCGGTTGATCAACCCGCACTGAATTCAGAAACCGAACGCTCACGGGCTTTCGGTTTGGTGGAAAGGATCACGAACGCTGCACACAGGAACACGCAGCCCACAACGACAATGCCAAGATTCGCGCTGCCGGTTGCCGTTTTCGCCCAGCCAATCACCGCCGGCCCCCAGAACCCGCCGGAAAGGCCGATGGTGTTGATCAAAGCGATACCGCCCGCCGCCGCATCGCCCTTGAGGTGTTCGGAGGGCATCGCCCAGAGCACGGTGTAGGCCATGAACATCATGGCGGTTGCCACCGTCAGCAGAACCAGCGACGCCATCAGGTGACCGTCTGCAAAGGGGTACATCAGCAACAGGGTTGCGCCAATGCCCGCGGGGACTGCGCAGTGATAGCGTCTTTCCCCGACCCGGTCGGATCGGCGCCCTATCCAGTACATGCCGATGGCCGCTGCGACGTAGGGAATTGCGGCATACCAACCCAGTTGCATGGTGTCGTTGACGCCCTGGGCCTTGAGGATCGCCGGCAGCCAGAAACTCATCGCGTAGATCGAGAAGATGATGCAGAAATAGGCTGACGCCAGGACGTAGATTTTCGGGTCGCGCAACACCGCCCGGAACGAATGAACCCGCCCCGTCGATGTACCGAGTTCGCTCTCCAACAGTGTCCTCTCCTCATTACTCAGCCAACGGGCTTCCGAGGGCCGATTCGAAAGAACGAAATAGGTCAGAATGCCAAGGAACACGCAAGGCAGGCCTTCAATCAGGAACATCCACTGCCACCCGGCCATGCCGCCAACGCCTTCAAACGTGGTGATCAACCAGGCCGACAATGGGCCGCCCACAATGCCGCCGATGGGGCCGGCGATGAACACGATCGCAATGGCCCGCGCCATCCGCTTGGGCCCGTACCAGCAGGACAGGTAATAGATCATGCCCGGCGCGAAACCGGCTTCGAATACACCCAGCAGAAAACGCATGGCGTAAAACATCGGCACGTTGCGCACGAACAGCATGCAGGCCGAGGTGATGCCCCAACACACCAGAATGCGGCTGAAGGTTTTTCGCGCCCCCACCTTCGGCAACATCAGGTTGCTCGGTATCTCGAACAATACATACCCCAGAAAGAAAATCCCTGCACCCGCGCCGTAAGCCGCATCGGAAAGTCCGAGATCATGTTGCATCTGCAGCTTGGCAAAACCGACGTTGATCCGGTCCAGATACGCAAAGACGTAGCAAATGAACAGCAGCGGCAGCAGCCGCCAATTGAGCTTGCGGTAAAGGGCGGAAATGGCATCACTTCCTGCCGATGCTGAAAAGGTTGACATGCGACTCTCCAATTATTCTTGTTGGTCTGCGTTCGTGCCAAGGAATGTTGCACCGGCACCTCAGGCCCAGCAAGAGCAACTAAGTTCGTGTATCGTTGCTCTACAGGCAACACACACTTCTTGAGAGAGGCCCTGCATGCGCGAGATCAACCAACAACGGCTGCGGTATTTTCATGAAGTGCTGGTCCATGGCTCGATTCGCGGTGCGGCGGACAGCATCAATACGTCGCCCTCGGTGATCACGCGCCAGATCAAGCTGCTGGAAGAGGAATTGGGGGCGAAGCTGTTCGAGCGCCAGGCGCGCGGCGTGCAGCCCACCGAGGCCGCGGCGCACTTGCTGGAGTTCTGGCGAGGTTATCGCTCGCATCAGGAGAAGCTCGAAGACCAGCTCCAGGCGATCAAGGGCCTGCAGCAAGGCCATGTCCGAGTGGTGATCAGCGAAGGGTATGTCGATGCATTGGTGGACAACGTGCTCGCACCGTTTTGCAAACAGTACCCCAGGCTCGATGTCAGGCTGGACATCCTGCCCGTGGACGACGTGCTGAATGAAGTCGCCGAAAACCGTGCGCACATCGGCCTTGCCTACAGCCCTCCTCCGCATTCGCACATCGATTTTCGCGCGACGTCATCGCAGCCGGTGATGCTGCTGGTTCGACCCGATCATCCATTGGCATTGCGAGGGGGACCGGCAACTGTCGCGGACATCCTCACTTGCCAACTGGTATTGACGCCCCCCACGTTCGGTATCGGTCATGCGATCAAGATGCTGGAGTACGCCGAGAAGATCGAAATCCGCCCGGCGCTGGTCAGCAACTCCCTCGCAGCGCTCAAGCGCCTGGTGGCCTCCGGAGATTTTGCGTCGTTGCTTGGCGAGTTCGCGGCCTATCGGGAAATCGCCAAGGGCAGCCTGGCGGCGGTGTCGATCGACCATCCGCTGTTTCTGGGTGTGGAGGCGAAACTGCTGGTGAAGTCCGGCCGACCACTGGCTGCCCCGGCTCAGGAGTTGCTGAACTGGATGTTGCAGCGGCTGCCGATGTTTGCTTCTGACAGCGAAGCTGCATTGGCTTCACGGTGACCTCCGCCTCGCTTGCTGATCAGCTCAATGAACGGCGCAAGCGTGGAATTGGCATTGCCTGAACCTCATCCATACGTCAGGATTCCACCCTTTTTTGATCGGCAGAAGCAAGCGTGGAACGTCTTTTCGTTATGCCCTTCGATAGTCGATACTCAAGTTACGGACCGAGTAGAAAATATGAATCGCCAGAAAAAACTACAGCAGTTGTTCAAGGCCAAAGCCAAAAAGGCCAGCGTCAAACTGGCACCGAAAAAGCCCAAGTACATCAGCAAGGCCGACCGATTGAAACTGGACGCTGAACCTGCTCAAGACTCGACCGATGCAGTTGAGAACTGAGTCATGCTCCCTGCACAAACTCGCTGACGATGGGCCGTTCCAATCGCGACGTCTTTGCAAAGGCCGTTGTCGATATCAACCAGCGGACCTCAGCCACGGTCGAACGCCACGGTGAAACGCTGAGCGTATCGGCCTCGCTGCGGCTGAGTTTGTCGCCCAGCCGCTCGAGTTACTTGAAAACCGGTACCGAAGCCGATCGGTCAGGGTTTTGCAGGTACTCGCGCAGCCGAACGCCAATCTCTGCAATTTTTGCCTCTCCCGCGCGCAAGGCTTTCGGGTTGGTGTGCACGGAGTAGCTTCCCAGCGCCAGATCATAGGGATGAGGCGTCGCTGAACCGATCACGAACACTGCATCTTTTTGCACCGCCATCAGCGTAACGGCGCCATTGCCCGGTTCGAAGACAGCCATTTCCCCGGCGTTGACCAGGCCAGGCGCACTGAGAGCCCCTCGACTGACACTCAACCACAGTGACTCGTGGTCATTGGGCGGCACATAGGTCCAGGACTCCCCGGCTTGCAGCGTGACCAGCAGGTAGTTCATTCCATCAGGTGCGCGGACCGGACTCTTGACCCCTTCATACGCCCCGAGAATTACCCGCGCCGGCCCCACTTCAGGCATCACGCTCGACTCCAGGTATTGACTGTCGACACTCGCGTTTTCCAACGCGGGCGGCAGTGCAACCCACAGCTGAAAACCCTGGATCCGCTTCGAGGTCCCGACCGACATCTCCTTGCCGTGCCAGACCCCGCCGCCCGCCCGCATCCATTCGACACCCCCATAGTCAATCATCCCCGACCCCGACCCGGCATCCTCGAAACGCAAATTACCTTCGGTAATGACGGTGACGGTGGCGATCCCCGAGTGCGGATGCATCGGCATGCCATGAATGAAGGAGCTCTCGCCTTCAAACAGATCGAGAAAAACGAAAGGCTTGATCAGGTGACCCAGGTCCGAAGGGCTCATCAACCGGACAATGGAACCGTGCCCGCTGCCGGTGGTGCGATAGCTGATTGCGCGTGTAGAACCGGCAACGATACCAACAGGTTGTTGCTGAATAGTCATGGTGATTACTCACAGAACAGATACCTGAACAATAGGGCCAGGCCGATTGCTTGATTAGCCGATACAATTGGATTGCACTCGTCCACCAGCGTCAGGAATCGCCCGCCATGATCGACCTCAATGACATCGCCATGTTCGTGCAGGTAGTGCGCAGCGGCAGCTTTGCAGAAGCGGCGCGACGGCTGGGCATGCCGCCCAATACCGTGAGTCGCCGGATCCTGCAGCTCGAAGCGCATCTCGGCACGCGGCTGCTGCAACGCTCCACCCGCAAACTCACGCTGACCAGTGCCGGCCAAGGCTTTCATGAGCGTTGCGCGGAAGCGGTCGACGGCCTGCTCGAAGCAGGACAGGCGTTGCTGACGGGCAGCAACGAACCCAGTGGCCTGGTGCGCGTGGCGGCGCCGGCCGACTTCTTCGACTTCTTCGAGATGGAGTGGGTGACCGAATTTCTGACCGCGCATCCACGTGTGCGACTCGACTTCGTGCTCAGCGATGCGAAGGCCGACTTGATCGCAGAGCAGATCGACGTGGCCTTTCGCGGCGGGTCGCTGCGTGATTCTGGCTATGTCGGTCGCCAGATCCTTGACCCCCGCAGCGTCGGGATGGTCGCAAGTCCCTCCTACCTCGCGGCACGCGGCGCACCCCGCTCGTTGCAGGACCTGGTGAATCACGACTGCGTGATCTCCGCGCATCCCGGCGGCTCCGCCACCTGGCGTCTGGTCGGCCCCAATGGCGAGGAAGAAGTGCAAGTGGCCGGGCGCTTCAGCGGCAATACCGCGCAGGCGCTGCGCAAGGCCGCCGTGGCCGGACTCGGCATCGCCCTGCTCCCGCCCGTGATGGCCAGGCTCGACATTCAGGCCGGTGTGCTCGCCCCGGTGCTACCTCACTATCAACCCAACGGCTACGGCATGAACGTGCTGTATCCGAGCCGACGACAACTTCCGCTCGCGGTATCGGCATTCATCGGGCTGGTGATCCAGAAGATGAATGCGGCGGATGCACCGGACGTGTCTCAATAGCGAACGGCAATCGAAACGTCAGGCGTGCGCGGCGATTGCGGAGGGGCAGCCAATCATTTTTGACTGGGCCACCGTCATCGCCAGCAGGCTGGCTCCCACAGGGATTCAGCGGCGATCACAACACCGGCGAACGCCAATGTGGGGAGATTCTATGTTGCAGGGCAACCCTGCCACTTCGGGCCGGCTGGTACTCGCTCTGATTTTTCATCAGGGCAAATGTCACCTGGCAGAGTTTCCGGGCGAGAGCTACCAATGCCTGAGTTTTCGAGAAGCCTCTAGCCACGGTTCACGTCGCGCGCTTTCCCGTAGCGCGAGAGTCCGATCTTGATGCCGACCAGCAGAGGGGCGGCTACGACAAACAGCAGGGCGACGGAGAAAAATGCGGTATCGAAGGCAATCACCGCAGCCTGCCCTGTCACCGTCTTGCCCAGCAAGCTGGTCGCGGCGCGGCCGGCCGCCACCGGGTCCATGCCCTTCCCCGCCAGCATCGACGTGGTGGTCGTCAGCCGTTCGATGAGCGCATGCCCCCCTGAGGTGACGTTGGCGCCGAGGACGTTGCCATTGATGACGATGTGATGCTCGATCAGGGTCTGCAACCCTGCGACGCCCATCAAGCCCCCCAACTGACGCCCCGTATTGAACAAGCCGATGCCGCAGGCGAGGTTGCGGCTGTTGAGGTCGGTGAAGGCGATCAGGGTGATCGACAGAAACAGGAAGCCAAGGCCCAGGCCGCGCAGCTGGATGGCCGCCATCATATCGGCGGCGCCGCTTTCGCTGGTGGAACCGGACAGCATCCACATCGCCGCCATAATCATCAAAATGCCAAAAGGCACGGTCGCCACCGGTGGAACGTGGCGGACCTTGAACAGAAACGCTGCAATGAGCAGCGAGCCGATAAAAAAGCCGCCACTGGGCAACAGGAGCAGGCCGGCATCGGTCGGCGTGAACGCCAGCACCGACAGGGCGAACGCCGGAATCAGGTACGCGCTGCCGAACAACGCGGCGCCAGCGACGAAACTGACGCAAAAGGCAAAGGTGAAATCGCTCGATTTGCACACCGTGAAATCGAACAGCCCCTGTTTTTTGACCAGCGCTTGCTGACCGAGAAAGGCCAGCAGCGCGGCGGCGCCGAGTATCGTCAGCCACTCGATATGAGGTTCCTCGAACCAGTCCCAACGGCTGCCCTGGCTGAGCACATAGGTAAAACAGAACAGGGTCGCAGAAATCAGTGAGAGCCCGAGCCAGTCAAAGGACCGTTGCCGCACCTTGGCAGGCACCGGGTGTTCTGCGATGAGCAAAAGGCCGGTTGCCGCCAGGGCCAGCGGCACCACGCAGAGGAAAATCCAGGTCCAGGACTGGCTGTCGATCAACCACCCTTGCAGGGCGGGAGCGAGGGTCCCGGGCGCGACCACGGAGCCCATGGCAAACAGGGCTTGCAGGATCGGCTGGAGCGCACGCGGATAGGCACGAAAAATCATCGCCTGCCCCGCTACCAGCAAGACGCCGCCGGCGAAGCCTTGAATGATGCGAAGTGCGATCAGCAGGTCCAGACGAGCAGTGATGGCGGCCATGCCGCACGCCAGCCCCATGATCAGGGTGGCGCCGATGATCACAGTGCGCGAATTGAAACGCTGCAACAGCCAAGGTGCGGTCATGAACCCAATCAGCTTGAGCGTAATGTAGCCGACATCCAGCCAGGCGAATTCGTCAGGTGTCGCATAGGTGTCGCCGATGATGTCGGCGCGGCCGAGCGACAGCACGGTGCCGGCGATCGCTTCCGTCAGCGTGGCCAGCACGATGCCCACCATCAGCAGTACGCCGGTCCTGGTTCGGGTGCTGCCCGGCGTGATGCTCGCAAGCGTGTTCACGAGCCTTCCCCTTGCGTCACCTCCACCCGGGCGGACAGGCCTGGCACGATGCGCCCCGGCAGCGGGTTATCCGCCAGACGGATCTTCACGGGGACGCGCTGCACGACGCGCACAAAATTACCGGTCGCGTTGTCAGGCGGCAGCAAGCTGAACGCCGCTCCACTCCCCGGTGCAAAGCTGTCGACCACGCCAGTCAATGCCGTGTCGGGGTAGCCATCGACCGTGATGCGCACGGGTTGGCCGGGATGGATATGTTCGAGTTGGGTTTCCTTGAAATTGGCCACGACCCACACATCGTGGACCGGCACGATATCGAGCAGGGAAACGCCCGGCGTCACGAAACGGCCGAGACGAATCTGGCGATTACCGACCACACCCTCCACCGGTGCGTGCACCACGGTGTGGTCGAGATCGATCTGGGCGAGATCCCGCGCGGCCTGTGCTTGCAACACGGCAGCCACGGCAGCCTCTCTTTCAGCCACGTACACGGCAATGGTCTGCTGTTGCGCCTCGACCGTTGCCGAAGCGGCCGATACCGACGCCGCGGCTCTGGATTGCGCGGTGCCGGTTTCATCGACCAGGGCCTGGCTGACCGCGTTGCTGACGATCAGTTTACGGCTGCGGTCATGGGTCTTGGTCGCCAGGTTCATGTCGGCGGTGGCCGAACGTCTTTGGGCTTCGGCCTGCCGAATCAACGCACGCTGAAGCTGGATCTGTGCATCGACATGGGTCAGGCGCGCCTGGGCCGCGCTGACATTGGCCACGGCTTGCGCAAGTTTGGCGCGATAGTCGCGGTCATCGATTCGGAACAGCACATCACCTGCGCATACGGTCTGGCTGTCCTCGACCTCCAGCGCCGTGACGTATCCGGCGACCTTGGCGGCCAGCGAGGTGACGTCACCACGGACATAGGCGTTGTCGGTCGAGGCCACACCGCTGGAAAACGTCATGGCGCCCCACGCCACCACAACCACCACGGCAGCCACGCACAGCAAAATGCCGATGATCTTGCGCTTGCTGCGTCCCGCCACGACGTGAGGAGCCC
The DNA here is from genome assembly GCF_024169315.1 of Pseudomonas migulae. Lineage (NCBI taxonomy): Bacteria > Pseudomonadati > Pseudomonadota > Gammaproteobacteria > Pseudomonadales > Pseudomonadaceae > Pseudomonas > Pseudomonas migulae. Next base: position 1,044,926 of record NZ_JALJWR010000001.1, read on the forward strand.
CGGTGCTGGCGTCGGCGGTGATGGTGGCTTTGTCCTGGAGCGCGTTCATTTTTTCATTTCCTGTTCAATGCCTGGAACTGCAGCAGCCACGGGCGGCAGAGATCTGCCGCCGGGCTGTCGAGCCTTCATCAGCGCCTGATCGGCTCAGGGTTTGATAGGTGTAACGAGCTCCTTTTCCTCGGTGTCGAGGACAAACACCGCCAACAGGCGCGCAGGTTGGGTGTCACTGGCGTTGGCGCTGACCAGGTGCACGGAGCCCGGTTCTTCTACGAAGTTTTCGCCCACCTTGTAGATCTTTTCCGGCTCGCCTTTGACTTTGATGCGAAACGAGCCCTCCAGGACCGTCGCATAAATGAAGGCCGTTTTCGGATGGGTGTGGGACGGCGACGCAGCACCCGGCCCATACTCGACGACCACGCCTCTCATGCTCTTGCCGGGGATGTTGGGAATGGGACGGTCGAACACGACCGTCACCTTGCCGGCGGCCGGCTCTGCCGCGGACGCTGAGCTGATCGAGAGCGCTGCGAAGACAGCGGCTATTAGCAATCGGGTAACCATGGGATTTCTCCTGGATTCGTAGGGAAACGTGAGGGGGCGATTCGTTACTGCGCTGTCGACCGGGCCAGCCAGTCTTCGAAGCGCATTGCACCCAGGCGTGGGTTTTTGCCTGGAACCAGCGATTGATCGTCGAGCACGGAACCGAAGTAACGCGCATGCACGTCCGGCACGACCCGACGGCTGTCCTGGGTCGCGCGCAAAAAGCGTCTGACCAGTTCGTCGATCGGCAGAGCTTCGGGACCCGCGACTTCGACCGTGCCATTGACGGGCGCTGCCAGCACGACATCGGCCAGCGCCGCCACGACATCGTCGGACCCGATCGGCTGGATCAACGCCGGCGAAACACAAAGCTCCTCGCCGACGGTGAACGACTGGGCAATGCCGCCGACAAATTCGAAGAACTGCGTGGCACGCAAAATGGTGTAAGGAATGCCGGACGCCTTGATCAGGTTTTCCTGTGCGACCTTGGCCCGGAAATACCCGTTTTCTGGAAGCCGTTCGCTCCCGACAATCGACAGGGCAACGTGATGACGAACCCCGGCAGCGGCTTCGGCGGCCAGCAGGTTACGACTGGAGGTCTGGAAGAAATCGAGGACGGCCTGGTCCTCCCACGACGGCGCGTTGGCCACGTCGACCACCACATCAGCCCCGTCTATCGCTTCGGCCAGGCCTTCGCGGGTGATGCTGTTCACGCCCGTGCTGGGGCTGGCGGCGAACGCGTCATGGCCGCGTTCGCGGAGGGTGTTTACAAGTTTCGATCCGATGAGGCCGGAGCCCCCGATGACGACGATCTTCATGGCTTTTCTCCACTTGTCGACTGCAACATTGCGTCGGTGTAGAGAGATTGCCTGCACGCGTGAAACAAGTCCTTGCGCCGGGCTTGGGTTTGCCTTGGCGATCGCTTGAATTTTCGTCCAAAGACACGGTGGTCTTGAGCGGGATTTTCGGGTGAAACAGGTACAAACCTGTTTCAGATGGGTCGGCTTGGAGTTATTTTGCGGCAGACAGAAATCAGCCAGAAGCGTCCACTATGGACGTTGGATTCAGATTTGCAGTGTCCCCCTTACCAAGGCTTCCAGCCTGGGCAAGATACCCGCTTCGTCACTGCCCAAAATGGCGATCGAAGAACCACGCAACCCTGCAGACGAAGCTGCAGCTGCGTCGCCGACCAAAGCCACTGGGCAGCTAACGCCCATTTGAAGGGCACGCAGGCGCTTGTGCGCATCCGCCTGCAGTGGTGCCTGGACCAACAGCACCAGCGCGGCGGGCTCAATCGCCTCACACAGCAGCGGCAACTCTTCCAGTGGCTGGCCCGTGCTCAGCACCTCGATGCGCAGCTGGTCACTACTCATCAACAAACCGGCACTCAACAGTTCCAGTTCGCGCGCATGGCCCGAACCGTCTGCCAGCAGCACGCAGGCACCGTTGCTCTGGTTCATCTGCAGGCGCAATAACATCCGCGCACGCAAGAAGGCGTCAAGGAACAGCCACTGACTGCGACGGCCGAAAGCATTGCCGGTTGCCAGGCTGCGCCAGACCGGAAGCAGAATTGCCTCCAGTACCGTAGCCTTCGGATAGATCGTGAATAGTTGCCCGTGAAGGCGCTCAAGCTCAGCACCATCAAAAGCCTGCGCGGCACGATGAACGGCCTCTTGCCACTGGACCAGGGGGGCTTCGGTCGAGTCTGATGCAGAGAGAGTGGGCGTGTCCTGCTGGCGGAGGAGCAATGCGCCTATCTTGCTGATCGGCAGCCCCCGGCTGGTCCAGAGCATGATGCTGCGGATATGTTCGATGTCCTGTTGCGAATACAGGCGATGCCCGCCCACCGTGCGCACCGGTCGGATCAGCCCATGGCGACGCTCCCAGGCCCGCAGGGTGATCGGGTTGACGCCGGTCAGGCTGGCGACTTCCCGCATGGGGAGCAAGACGTCGTCGGAGGCGGATTCGATGGGCTCGGTCATTGAAGGTCGTAGCATCCTTAAGGTGTCGGCATTCTAAACCAGGCAAGACCGGTTTTAACCAGCATCAATCGATATCCGGCCTCCCCGCGCCGCCCCATCTAGGCATCGCCGTCGCTGACGGCTACGCTGTGGGTCAACCCCATGAACCACAGCGAACCCAGACCATGATCGACTCCAAACTCCTGCAGCTTATGGTCGAAGCCTCCAATGACGGCATCGTCGTGGCCGAGCAGGAAGGCAATGACAGCATTCTCATTTATGCCAACCCTGCCTTCGAGCGCCTGACTGGCTACACTGCCGACGACATTCTCTACCAGGATTGCCGGTTCCTGCAGGCAGACGATCATGATCAGACCGGCCTCGAGGCAATCCGCGCTGCCATCCGCCTCGGTCAGCCTTGCCGTCAGGTACTGCGCAACTATCGCAAGGATGGCAGCCTGTTCTGGAACGAGCTGTCTATCACTCCCGTGCACAATGATGCCGACCAGTTGACCTACTACATTGGCATACAGCACGACGTCAGCGACAAGATTGCCGCGCTGGAAAGAATTGAGTCACTCGAGACCGAAGTGACCGAGCTTCGCCGTCAACTGGCAAGGCTCGGTGGCTAACGACGAGTAGCGCTACGACCGACAAAAAAGTGTACAAGAATATTGACTTGTACAATATTCCCCGTAGGCTTCAGTTAAATCTGTACAGTTTTTTCAACTTGTACAATTTTTCCCGGGGCCTGCCATGTCTGCCTATCTCCACCATTTCGCCGACACGTTCGCAACGCTGAACGCTGATTGCCTGGACCGACTGGGCGAGCTCTATAGCAACGACGTTCAGTTTCGTGATCCCTTGCATCAGCTGGATGGCTTGCCGGCACTGCGCACCTACTTTGAAAAGCTATACACCAACGTCCAGGATATTCGCTACGACCTCCTTGACGTGGATGAAACCGCCCCCGGCCACGGTTATCTGCGCTGGAACCTGCATTTTCGTCATCCGCGCCTGTCCCGCGGCCAGCCGATCAGTCTGCAAGGCTGCAGCCACCTGCGCTGGCAGAAACATGTCTACCTGCACCACGACTACTTCGATGCCGGCGCCCTGCTCTATGAGCACGTCCCGGTTCTTGGCGGGATGATCGGCTGGATCAAGGGAAGGCTCGCATGAGTCGCTGCTGGCTGACTGGGGCCAGCAGCGGCCTCGGTGCTGCCCTGGCCGAATTGCTGCTGGAGCAAGGCCATTCGGTGGCCTTGGGTGGCCGGCGGGCGGAGGCACTTATGCCGCTCGTGCTGCGCCACCCCGGGGCCCTGCTTGCTACCGGCGATGTGACTGACCCACGACAGGTCTCGGCTATGTGCGAGAACATCGAGCATGCGTGGGGCGCACTGGACCTGGTGATCCTCAACGCTGGCACCTGCGAATACCTTGTGCCGGGCATGTTCGAGGCCGAGACAGTCGAGCGCGTGATGCGCACGAACCTGCTGGGGGTCAGTTACTGCCTGCAGGCAGCCTTGCCACTGCTGCGCCGCGGGCAACGACCACACCTGGTAGTGATCGGCAGCTCGGTGACCTGGCTGGCGTTGCCGCAGGCTGGAGCCTATGGCGCTTCCAAGGCGGCCCTGCGTTATCTTGTCGAATCCCTGCGCCTGGATCTCTACGCCGAAGGCATTGATGTAACGTTGGTCAGCCCAGGGTTCATCGACACTCCGCTGACTCGGCGCAACGCCTTTGCCATGCCACAACTCTGGACGGCCGACCGCGCCGCGCGACATGTCGTCGCGCGCCTGACGCGACGACCGTTGGAGATCAACTTTCCACGCCTCTTCATTCTCGTCCTGCGCTTGCTTGGCGCCCTCCCAGCTCGCTGGCGCCTGGCCGTGGGCCGTCGACTGGCGCGAACCGAACAGGAATAGCGTCATATGCGTATCGCCATCATCGGCAGCGGGATCTCTGGGCTGACCTGTGCCTATCTGCTGTCACGTCGCAATGAGGTGACCGTGTTCGAAGCGGCTGACTGGATCGGCGGTCATACCCATACTGTCGACATCGAATGGCACGGCCAGCGCTATGCCGTGGACACCGGTTTCATCGTCTTCAATGACTGGACCTACCCCAACTTCATTCGCTTGCTGGATCGCCTGGGAGTCGTCTCGCGCCCCACCGAGATGAGCTTTTCCGTGAACGATCCGGACAGCGGCCTGGAATACAACGGCAATAACCTGGACACCCTCTTCGCCCAGCGCGGCAATCTGCTGTCGCCGGGCTTCTGGGGCATGTTGCGCGATATCGTGCGCTTCAACCGCCAGGCGGTGGCCGACCTTGACGGCCACCGCATCGAGCCGGGCATGAGTCTTGGCGATTACCTGCACACGAGAAGCTACGGGCAGCGCTTCATCCATCACTATATCGTCCCCATGGGCTCGGCCATCTGGTCGGTATCAAGGGCCGATATGCTGCGCTTCCCGATGCACTTCTTCGTCCGTTTCTTTCGTAACCATGGCCTGCTCTCTATCAGCCGGCGCCCACAGTGGCGAGTGCTCGAGGGTGGTTCGCGCAGCTACGTGGAGCCGTTGTGCAAGACCTTCGCCGAGCGCATTCGGCTCAATTGCCCGGTGATGAGCGTCCGCCGGGACGACACAGGCGTGGACATCACCAGCGCCGCAGGCCGCGAGCGCTTCGACAAGGTCGTGTTCGCCTGCCACAGCGACCAGGCTTTGGCGCTGCTGGAGAACCCGACGAGCACCGAGCACGAGGTGCTTGGCGCCCTCACCTATGCCGCCAATGAAGTAGTGCTGCACACCGATACCCGCCTGCTGCCCCGCCGGCGCAAGGCCTGGGCCAGCTGGAACTATCGCCTCGGCGGACCCGCGCACGCCCCGGCGGCCGTGACCTATAACATGAACATTCTGCAAGGCCTCGACGCCCCGGTTACCTTTTGCCTAAGCCTCAATCAGGGCGATTGCGTGGACCCGTCGCAAGTGCTGGCACGCTTCAACTATGCACATCCTCAATACAGCCTTGCCGCCATGGGGGCCCAGGCGCGCCAGGGTGAGCTACAGGGAAACCAGCACAGCTACTTCTGCGGTGCTTACTGGGCAAACGGCTTCCATGAGGATGGCGTGGTCAGCGCACTGGACGTCGCCCAACGGTTTGGGGAGCGCCTGTGAACAGCAGCCTTTGCTACGGTTGGGTCAGTCATCGGCGCCTGGTACCGCGGTTCCATGGATTCCGCTATCGCAGCGGCATGTTTTACCTGGATCTGGACGAACAGGAACGGCTGCTGGGCCTGTCCCCGTTACTCGGTGCTTCTTGCTGGGCGCCGTTGTGCTGGCGAGAAACCGATTACCTTCCAGCCTGGACTCGTCAGGGTATGCCGTTGAAGGAAGCGGTGCGCGAAGTGGTGGCCAAGGCCCTTGGCCAGGCACCGTGCGGCGCCATTCATTTGCTGACCCAACCGCGCAGTTGGGGGATTTCATTCAATCCGGTCAGTTTCTATTTTTGTCACGACAGCGACGGCCTCCTCGCAGCGATTGTGCTGGAGGTACGTAACACACCCTGGCGTGAGCGCTTTCACTACGTTTTGTCTGTGCTGCCCGGTCAGCCCCGGCAGTTCTCGGTCACCAAGGCATTCCATGTCTCGCCGTTCCTGCCGATGGACATGCAGTACCACATGCGCTTCCACATCGATGGCGCACACGTGCGCATCCACATGGAAAACCGCCGCGAAGGGCAAAAAGTCTTCGAGGCCGACCTGGCCCTGCAGCGGCAGCCGCTGGATGCCACAGCACTACGACGCCACGTACTGGCCTTCCCCTGGATGAGCCTGCGCACCCTCGGCGCCATTTATTGGCAAGCCATGCGCCTGTTGCTCAAGCGCACCCCGCTCTATGCCCACAAGACCCGTCAGAGCAGCCAAAACCTTGGCCATCACGTCCACGAGGAGCCCGAGCATGTCCGAACCAACTCTGAGCGTTAGCAAATCCTTGGGCCTGACGCCGTTATTCGGCGGCCTGGCCAGAAGCGCCGTGCTCAATCAGCTTCGCAACCTGCGCCAAGGTCGTCTGCGTCTGATCTGCCAGGACCAGCAGTGGCTGTTTGGCGATGTTGGCAGCGCGCTGCACGCTGAGGTCGAGATCTTCGACGAAGCAGCCTGGGGCATGGTGGCTGCCAACGGGTCGATCGGTGCGGGCGAAGCTTACATTCACGGATACTGGCGCAGTCCGGACCTGGCCGCGGTCACCCGCCTGTTCGTCGCCAACCTGGAGGTGCTCGACGCCCTTGAAGGCGGGCTGGCGCGCCTGGGTCGTCCGATCCTGCGCCTGCTGCATTGGCTCAATCGCAACAGCAGGCACGGCGCGCGACGCAACATTCTCGCCCATTACGATCTGGGTAATGCGTTGTTCGAGCGGCTGCTGGACCCGACCATGATGTACTCGGCAGCCATGTTCGACAGTCTGGAGCAGACCCTGGAGCAGGGCCAACTGAACAAGCTTGAGCGTATCTGCGACAAACTCGCGCTATGCCCAGACGATCATTTGCTCGAGATCGGCACCGGATGGGGCAGCCTGGCGATCCATGCCGCCACACGCCACGGGTGCAGGGTGACCACCACCACGTTGTCCGAGGCACAGTACGCCCATACCCTGCAACGCGTCCGCGATCTTGGTCTGCAAGAACGCATTACCGTCCTGCGCGAGGACTACCGCGATCTTGGCGGACGCTTCGACAAGCTGGTCTCGATCGAGATGATCGAGGCGGTCGGGCACCGCTATCTGCCGGTTTACTTCCGCCGCTGCGCGTCGCTGCTCAAGGATGACGGCTTGATGCTGCTGCAGGCGATCACCATCCGCGACCAGCGCTATGAACAAGCCCAGCGGTCGGTGGATTTCATCCAGCGCTACATCTTTCCCGGCGGTGCCCTGCCCTCCTTGAGTGTCATGCTGCAGACCGCCAGTCGCCATACCACGTTGAACCTGGTGCACATGGAGGACTTCGGCCTGGACTATGCGCGGACACTGCAGCACTGGCGCGACAACTTGCGTCAGTCGCGCACCGCATTGGTCGAGCTTGGCTATGACGACACCTTTCAGCGTCTCTGGGAGTTTTACCTGTGTTACTGCCAAGGCGGTTTCGAGGAGCGTGCGATCGGCGTCGCGCAACTGCTCTGGGCAGCCCCGGCCGCACGCCGTGCATCGCTGCCGGGCGGCTGATTTGAGCCGGGCCTGGTTGGTCAGTAACGCGCTCTGGATGCAGGCCGCCTGGTGGGCTTGCGTACTGAGCGAGCGGCATCCTTGGCTGCTGCTGCCGGTGGTGGCCGGCCTGTTGGTGCATGTGGCTGCTTGCCCTCGGCCGGGCGACGAAGCAACCACTCTGGTCTGCGTGGGGATAGCAGGCTGTTCACTGGATGCCGGCCTGGGTGTGCTGGGAGTCTTCGATTTTGCCCAGCAACCCCTACCTATGTGGCTGGCGCTGCTGTGGCTAGTGCTGGCCAGTGGGCTTCGGCATAGCCTGGCCTGGGCTCGACGTCCCATCTGGTACGGGGCGCTACTGGGCATGTGCGGTGGACCTCTGGCCTACATCGCCGGTGCAACGCTGGCCGGTGTAGGCCTGCCTTGGGGCACTCTGGGTACGGTCCTGCTGCTCGCGCCGTTGTGGGCTGTATGGATGCCGCTTGTCCTGCGACTCGCTGCACCCCGCTGAGAAGCGACTGCCTTCGAATGCGTGAACATCCTCTGCTTGGGCCGGTTATCAAGGGTTCACGGAAGCGACTCCGGCTGGCGGCGAAAGAACAGGATCACTTGTCCCAACTCGACACCAAGCTTGCTCATACTCGAGCGATTGATCATCGTGTCTTCGTCCATCAGGTACATCCAGTCGTCCAGATCCACTTCCCAATGCCTGCCATCAACCGGCAGGTCAAGGCGATAGCGCCAGCGCAGCGCGTTGCCAGCAACCTCGCCGCTGGCCTCTCCGACTACGTCGTCCGCACGACCACGCCAACGCCCGGCACCGGCTGGCTGCAGCGTCCAGACGCGGCGCTGACGCGTGCCATCGCTGTAGAGAAAACGTTCGTCGAGGATCAGCTGCTGGCCTTCGACGCGGCTTTCGATCTGAACATGGAAACGCTTGACCACCTCACCCGAGCGATTCTGAAACAGACCCCAAGCCTCTACCGGCCTTGAGAAGAACGCCACGAGATCCAGCGTCGGTCGCTCCTGGGCGTAGTGCTCCACGCCAACGTTGTTACAACTGACCAGCAACAGGCTAACGAACAGTACCAGTATTTGACGCATCTCAACCTCCTCAGTCAGCCGCCCGGTCCATCCCCAGCAGTTGTTGACGCAGTTGCTTGTCCCGAGTGCGCGGATCAAGCCAGATGTCGAAAAAGGCGCGGGCGAACGCAGGGTCCTCGACCCGCCGGCGCAGTTGGCCGTCGACGAAGAACGTGCAGCCTATGCCGGGATGGTAGATCCCGGTGATGCGCATTCCGGGCCGAACATCGACGAAGGCTTCACGCATTTCACTGGACCAGCGCTGGAGGGTGGACTCATCTGGACGAGCCTCTGCCATGCGACGCATTTCCTTGAGGCTGGCCTCCACCAGCGTTTCCCTGGAAAACACACGGTGATATGTCAGTTCGAGCGCAAAAGGCTGATCCCAGGTCAGCGGCAAACCAGCGCTCCACAACCGCGCGGTGTATAGATTCACGCCGAACCAGGTAAAGTCGCCGCTGCCCACCAGACGCCCATCGGGCAGCGCGGGATGCCAATCCGCCCAGGCAGGTACGGCGAGTACCAGCGCGAACAGCCAGCCTCTCGACAGACGATGTTCGAGAAAGCGTCTGGCAACAGCCACGTTCATCGGTGCCTCGACTTTTTTTAAAATTCTATACAAGACTAGCTTAATGTATAGTTTTTACGCCATAAGTACAGAACGTGTACAATTTTTTCACCGTTGCGCTAGTGATTCCACAGGCTTGACGCAGGAACGAAAAAAGAGGCCGAAGCCTCTCTTTTTCAATGCTGGACATAAATGCTGCGCAAAAAAAAGCGCCACTCATTGAGTGGCGCTTTTTTTGTATTTGGAGCGGGAAACGAGACTCGAACTCGCGACCCCGACCTTGGCAAGGTCGTGCTCTACCAACTGAGCTATTCCCGCGTCTTGGTGAGGCGCATTCTATAGAATCCAGATGCCCCGTCAACCCTTTGATTCAAAAAAGTTTATTTCTTTTCCACGTCGGTCTTCAGATGCGGCCAGGCAGCCCGCAAATATTGAACCATGGACCACAGCGTCAGGCCCGCAGAGATCAGCAGCAACGCGTAACCCACCAGAACCCAGAACGTGAAGTCCGACGGATTGGCCAGCAGGATCACCAGCGCCAGCATTTGCGCAGCGGTTTTCCATTTGCCTAGGTTCGACACGGCGACGTGAGCACGAGCACCGAGCTCGGCCATCCACTCTCGCAGCGCCGAGACGACGATTTCGCGACCAATGATCACAGCGGCCGGCAGCGTGAGCCACAGGTTGCCGTGTTCCTGCACCAGCAACACCAGCGCCACGGCGACCATCAGTTTGTCGGCCACCGGATCGAGAAAAGCCCCGAACGGCGTGCTTTGCTCCAGACGACGAGCCAGATAACCATCCAGCCAGTCAGTGGCGGCGGCAAATGCAAAGACCGAAGCGGACGCGAGGTAGCTCCATTGGTAAGGCAGGTAGAACAGTAAAATGAAGATCGGGATAAGCAGGACGCGTAGAACGGTAATCAGATTAGGGATATTCATCGGCACAACTGGCTACGAGGTGAGGTGGCATTCTACTCGCTGTGCAGATTTGCATAAATCAACTCTGCGAGCTTTTTACTGATCCCGGGGGCTTTGGCGATCTCGTCGATGCTGGCACGAGACAGCTCCTGCAATCCACCAAAATGTTTCAACAAATCGCGCCGGCGTGTCGGTCCGACGCCTGCGACGCCCTCCAGTGTAGACGTACGGCGGGTTTTTCCACGACGGGCACGGTGCCCGGTAATTGCGAATCGGTGGGCTTCGTCGCGGATCTGCTGGATCAAATGCAATGCCGGGGAGTCACCGCGCAAGGTGAATTCGTGGGCCGCATCGTTGAGATACAGGGTTTCGAAACCGGCCTTGCGTGTCGCGCCCTTCGCCACGCCCAGCAGAATCAGGTCGGGCACCGCCAGCTCATTGAGCACATCGCGCGCCATGGACAACTGCCCCTTGCCGCCGTCCACCAGCAGGATGTCCGGCAGCTTGCCCTCCCCGTCCTTCAGTTTGCTGAAGCGTCGGGTCAGGGCCTGGTGCATCGCGGCGTAGTCATCGCCCGGCGTGACGCCTTCGATGTTGTAGCGGCGGTAGTCGGACTTGATCGGGCCTTCGGGACCGAACACCACACAGGACGCCACGGTCGCTTCGCCACTGGAGTGACTGATGTCGTAACACTCCAGGCGTTGCGGCGGCTCATCCAGTTTCAGCACGTCGGCCAAGGCCTCGAAACGCGCGGCGACGTGTTGGCGGTTGGCCAGGCGTGCGCCGAGTGCCTGCTCGGCATTGGTCACGGCCAATTGCTGCCAGCGTGCCCGCGTTCCGCGAACCCTGTGGCTGATGGTCAGTTCGCGACCGCGCAACTCTTCAATGGCCGCGATCAGCGTCGGAAAATCTTCGTGCACCACGTTGACGATCAATTCGCTCGGCAAGTCGCGTTCAGGGCTGCTGACGAAGTACTGACCGAGAAACGCCGCCATGACTTCGGAAACGTCTTCTTCAATACCCACCTGCGGGAAAAAGTTCTTGCTCCCCAGCACCCGGCCACCGCGCACGCTGATCAGATGAACGCAGGCGCCGCCCGGGTTGACGAACGCGGCGATCACGTCGACATCTCCGGTCCCGCCTTCCATGCTCTGCTGATCCTGAACCCGGCGCAGCAAGGAGATCTGGTCGCGCAATTCTGCGGCACGCTCGAATTCGAGGTTGATCGCCGCCTCTTCCATGCCCGCCGACAACTCGTCGGTCAGCGCATTGCTACGCCCTTCCAGGAACATCACCGAGTGCCGCACATCTTCGGCGTACACCTCGGGCTCCACCAGGCCGACACAGGGCGCCTTGCAGCGTTTGATCTGATACTGCAGGCACGGTCGCGTGCGGTTCTTGTAATAGCTGTCTTCGCACTGGCGAACAAAAAAGGTCTTTTGCAGCAGGCTCAGGCTTTCGCGAATCGCACCGGCGCTGGGATAGGGGCCGAAATACTTGCCTTTGGCCTTCTTCGCACCGCGATGAATGCTCAGGCGCGGGAACTGGCCATCCGAGAGAAACACGTACGGGTAGGATTTGTCGTCGCGCAGCAGGATGTTGTAGGGCGGGCGCCATTCCTTGATCAGCGTCTGTTCAAGCAGCAAGGCTTCGGTTTCGTTGGCCGTGATCGTCGTTTCGACCTGGGCAATCCGCGCCACCAGTGCAGCGGTTTTCGGGGCGAGCCCGGACTTGCGAAAGTAACTCGACAGGCGATTCTTGAGGTTCTTGGCCTTGCCGACGTAGAGCAGGCGCGCCTCACTGTCGAACATGCGATAGACGCCGGGGCGTCCACTGACCGTCGACAGGAAAGCACTTGGATCGAAGGTGTCAGTCATTATCAGAGGCTGGCATCAACCATGCCGTGACGAACCGCCAACAGCGTCAACTCGACATCGCTGCTGATCGAAAGCTTTTCGAAAATTCGGTAACGGTAGGTGTTCACGGTTTTGGGCGACAGGCACAACTTGTCGGAAATGATCTGCACCTTCTGGCAGCCGACAATCATCAGTGCGATCTGGATTTCCCGTTCCGACAGCGCGTCGAACGGCGAATCGTTGGTCGGCTGAAAGGATTTGATCGCCAGTTGCTGGGCAATCTGCGGGCTGATGTAGCGTTGCCCGGCAAACACCAGGCGGATGGCCTGGACCATTTCCGGCAACCCGGCGCCTTTGGTCAGGTAACCCGCGGCACCGGCCTGCAACAACCGTGTAGGAAACGGATCTTCCTCGCACACGGTGACCGCGACCACTTTGATATCCGGATGACTGCGCAACAATTTGCGGGTGGCCTCAAGACCGCCGATACCGGGCATCTTGACGTCCATCAGCACCACATCGGGTTTCAACTCACGCGCCTTGAGCAGGGATTCTTCGCCTGACTCAGCCTGGCCGACCACTTGCAGGCCATCGATGTCAGCCAGCATTCGTGTAATGCCTGTACGAACGAGATCATGGTCATCGACTACTAGCACCCTAATCAAGCAGACACCTCGCGATATGGTCTTATTGAGTTGTCGACACCTTAGCAAAAAGCGACTGGCAGACCTAGCGGCAAGCGTCATATAAAAAGTATCAATACATCTTGAAAGGCTTGTCTTATACGTGTTTCAGCGGTTCGCGACCTCGACATCGCGCTGCATTCTCAGGAAACACTCGTCTTTGCCGACCACCGCAAGGCCCTTTCTTTCATATAGTGCTTTCGCCGGATTATTTTCAAAAACCGTCAAGCGCAATGCCGGACGCCGCTCCTTGCGTGCCATTGCCAATACCTGATCGATCGCCCAGGAACCGGCACCCTGCCCCCGAAAGGCTTCGAGCACGTGCAATTCGCGGATGTACAAGGCCCTTGCGTCCCGGCTCAGGCTCACATACCCCAGCCGCACATCATCGCTCACGATCAGCCAGTTTTCCCGTCCCGCCCAAGCGACATCGAAGGCCTCGTCCTGCCAGAGCAGATCGTGCTGAATGTAGTAGCGGAGCATGGTTTTACAGGTCAGCTCCCGAGCAAAGTCGAGGTCCTGCGACATCGCCGGACGTAAATCGAACCCCATCAGGCCTCCGCGACGGCAACTGTTTGCCCCGTCCAGTCATCCGTAGTGCGGCGAGCAACGACCAGCAGATTGCCGGTGCCGGGTGCGGCGGCAATCAGCGAACCGTCCGACGCCCAGATGGCGCTGCGTCCTGCCGACTCCCAGCCCCCCGTGGCACCGCCATGGTTGGCCATCAGCACCACCATCGAGTGCGTGACGGCATAGCCCTGCAACAACGTAGTGTCCGGGGCGTAGCCGTTTTCGGTGATCAACACGCCCGCGGCATACAGGTTGGCGCCCTGCCGCGCCGCTGCAGCCGCATGGCTAGCGTGGGAAAAATCGGCGCACACCGCCAGGGCGACCGTGTCGCCGCCGATTGTCAGGGGCGAACCGCCGCGGCCCGGTGCAAACGCGACTTCCTCGCCGGGATGCAAATGCTGCTTGCTATAAACCCCGAGTGAGCCATCGGCGCCCAGTACCAGCGCGCCGATCAACACGGGCGAATCCTCCGACAGACGAACAGGCATCCCGACCACGGTCGTTACGCCGATTTCCTGCGCAAAATCCCGCAACGGTTGCAGCAGCGCATCCTCCGGCGCAATGGCCAGCTCAGCCGCCAGCTCGCGCTCATACCCGGTCAGCGACAGCTCCGGAAACACCAGCAACTGCACGCCCTGCTCCGCCGCCACCTGCATGAAGCGTTGATGCCAGGCGATATTGGCGGCCAGGTCTCCCGCGATAGAGATCGATTGAGCGGCGGCGATGGTCAGAGGCGTCATGGTTCGTCCTTGTGACGTTGTGTTTTATTCAAGCGGCGAGTGTGTCACAACCTTCGACGCACTCAAGCGATAGAAATCGCCGGCGGTGACCAATAGCAATTTCTGATTGAATCCGCGTACCAGCCTCTAGTAAGCTCGGCGCATCCATCGGAGACAGACCATGTTGAACGCCCTCTCACAGCTTCCTACCGCCAGCGCCCTGCGCTCGGTTGCGGCTGCCCGGGTGAACGTCGTTTGCGCTCCGGTCAGCTTTTATTTTGGGTATTGGTTTAGCCACTGGCGCGCCTGATACCCACACGGCGCCCACTTTAAACGGGTCGCCACCAGAGAATTCTCAACCCCCGGTCGGCCTCCCGACCGGGGGTTTTGTTTTTTCAGCCCCAGACACTTTTCAGCAATAACCAGACAACTCGAGGATTCACGACATGAACTACGCCACTTATTACCGTTACGACAGTTTTACCGCCTGGCGATTTAGCAGCCTCCGCTCGGGACAGCCTGCCGCCTCCGATCGGTCACCCACAGGTGGCAAGCACACACGCAGCCAATCCGGCCAATTGTCGAACACCCCAGTAGGGCCAAGCGCGCGGGAACGAACCCGCCGCCCGCCCAGGAAGCCCGAATATGAACTCGTCCGTCTCTGCTCTGCCGCTGTCTGACCTGAATCCTGCCAATGAAGCGCTGACCCTGCGTCTGCCAAGCTCATTGCAACTCAAACAGCAACTGCCCCTCAGCAACGTCCTGACCCGCCAGGTCGCCGCCCACCGCGACGCGGTCCGCGCGATACTCAACGGTGAAGACTCCCGCTTGCTGGTCATCGTCGGCCCTTGCTCGATTCACGACCCCCAGTCCGCCCTCGAATACGCAAGCAGCCTCGCCCGCCTCGCCGCCGAAGTCAGCGATGAAATGCTGCTGGTGATGCGTGCCTACGTTGAAAAACCTCGCACCACGATCGGCTGGAAAGGCCTGGCCTACGATCCGCACCTGGACGGCAGCGATGACATGGCTGGCGGCCTGACCCTGTCCCGTGAGCTGATGCGCGAAATGCTCCGACTGGGTTTGCCCGTCGCCACCGAACTGCTGCAACCGATGGCCGCCGGTTACTTCGACGACCTGCTCAGCTGGGTGGCCATTGGCGCCCGCACCACCGAATCGCAGATCCACCGGGAAATGGCCAGCGGCCTGAGCATGCCGGTCGGTTTCAAGAACGGCACCGATGGCGGCGTCGGCGTTGCCAGCGACGCCATGCGCTCGGCGGCGCATCCGCATCGGCATTTCGGGGTCGACAGCCAGGGGCATCCGGCGATCATTCAGACCCCGGGCAATGCAGACACGCACCTGGTACTGCGCGGCGGCCATCGCGGCCCGAACTACGATCGCGCCAGCGTCTCTCAGGTGAACAACGATCTGGCCAAACTGAAAATCCCGGCGCGGATCATGGTCGATTGCAGCCACGCCAACAGCGGCAAAGACCCGCTGCGTCAGCCGGCGGTGTTCAATGATGTGCTTGAGCAGCGTTTGCAGGGTGATCGGTCTTTGATCGGAATGATGATCGAGAGTCATTTGTTCGAGGGTTGCCAGCCGTTGAGTGCAACGCTTCAATACGGCGTTTCGGTGACGGATGGTTGCCTGGGATGGGATGGGACGGAGGCGTTGTTGCGTCAGGCGGCGGAACGGTTGCGAGCACAAAACAAAACCGGAAACGTTTAGACGCGGTTTTTTGGAGGCTTTCGGGGGCAGATCGACACGTCAAGGTTTGATCGCGCCCTCAAGTCTGAAATTATGGCGGCTGACTGCACAGAGTGCCCGCCAGATGAGCCGCGGGGACTTCTGGATGATTATGCATGGATGCAAATCAGCAGACTGAGAGCAAGCGGCGCTGGCTTGATACGAGCAAGTGCTACACCGTCGTCATTTGGTAGTAATGAGGTCAAGGATGGACAAAAAGTATTTTTTGAAAAACTCACGGACAGGCTTTCTGTTCCTGATTATTGCCATTATTGCTTTCTATAACGGTGATGAGTTTTTTTACCAGGATTACACCCTAGTTATTTTCATGGTGTTAAGCACGCTTCTGTACCCGTTTTCCAGGTATTTGATATCAGTGACTGCCTACAAAATGAAACCCCGAGAATTTTGGAGAAAAGTATTCCCGGAACGCGATATTTCTGGCACTGACGCATTGTTTATATTCACTTGTGTCGTTTTAGCCATCCCATTGGGCGGCAGTTACTTGATGTACATAGTCTGCAAAAATGGGGTGACGAAGTCACCCCAATAGCATCAGAGACTCAAGATGAAATCGTTGAACTTGCTCACGAGCGCATCATCAATGAGCGAACTTGTGACAGCCATCAGCAAAGCGAATCCCAAGATGCCCAGAGGCGTCGCTAACGTCATGCCAAACGTGAATGCCAGCAGGCCACCAACCGCACGACCAGCCATGACGCTTTCTGTCTTCACAAAAAACGGTTTCCAATCTCCGCTCTTCATCGATTTCTGAGCTTCGGTGAGTATGTTGAAAGCGTCCACGCCGACACCAGCAAGACCGAAGCCTTTGCTGAACTTGTCAAGACTTTTAGCCATCATGTCCTTATCAAGCGAGTCGATAGCCTTGGCAATCGCCTCTCTATCCTTAACGCTAAACTTTTTGTTCAACACATCTTTATATTGATCAAAGGCTTTAATTGCCTCTTCGGCATTTCGTATCTTCTTCCCTTTGGCATTTTCCGAAAGTTCCTTCGCCAGAGCTGAAGCTTTCTCACCAAATTTTTCAGTCACTTCCTTGTAAAAGTCCGCTGTGAATTTGATAGCGCTGATGATCTGTTCTGCTTCGTCCGCACACTCTACCAAACCACTAAACGCATTTGAAGTCGCTGTCAGATGCCGAGCTGATTCAGCTTTCAACAATGCGTCGTGATAACTGAGCCACTTGGTCCCTAACGGAGTATTGTTTTGCAAGTACACCAGTTCGCTCAGCGCCTCCAGCTCTGGTTTGCTCAAGGGCGCGTTGATTTTCGGATTGTTCAGGGTGAAGTTGACGGTTATGCCATTAAACCTGAGAGGCTCGGTCGGCTGCACCGGCCTCATTTCAGCGATTTTGGTTGCCGCCATACGATCAAGCGTCATCTTGTAGTGCGTCAGGGTTTGAGTGAGTGTCAGCCCCGTCAAGGAGCCTGCTGCTGCAATCAACTCTGTCTGGAGAAACTCCGGGAGTTGCTGCGCATGAATATCCCGTTCCAGAGCAATGGTGCCAAGTCGCTGGTCCTGTGCTGCCACTAATGCAGCATCATCCAGGGAAGTATCCGACTCCGCCTCGTTTCTTTTCCTGGCCAGCTCTGCAAGCTTTCCAGCCAGAACGTCCATCGACAGAGAGAGCCTCTTGAGCTCCATTGCCGACTTATAGACATTGTTGAACAAACCAAACGAGTTATAGAGCGCATAAGGATCATGGTATGGGGAAGTCAGGACCTCACTTATTTTGCGACGCGGTAATACCTCCATCAAGAAGTAAGGACTCTGACCGTAAAGCGCGTAAGTCCCGGGCGCGGTGGAGATATATTGCGACTTCTTCGTATCGATAAGATCCAGTGCGACCTTTTGGTCCATCGCAGCAGATTCAGCGACTGTAAAATTTCCACCCTCTTTGGCAGCCTGCTTTCTTTCTTCCAACTCACGCTCGGTATCGGTGGTAAGTGTGCTGAATCTAGGGTTGTATTCATCATCAATCTGCATCTGGCCGTCGATCTGAACCCCCATAAACTCAGACATGACATTCGGCCCCGGAAGGTTTCGAATACTGCCAGGACCTCCCTGCCCCCTGCGCGGTCCTTCCTGAAGCCCCCAACCGCTGCCATTACCGATGTAACCGCCGCCACCGCCCACCCCAAATGCCCTCTCACGATCAGGATTAACGAACGAGGGTTTGATGTTGTACGGCTCGCCGCGAACGAATCCTTCGTCTTTGTCAGACATGTGCACATTCCCTTTATCTCAGTCCTTTGAAAAGACGCCATCCCATAGGTCGGCATCGAACGAACCCATTCAATCTCATAAAGGAAACCCGTGATGTCAGGAGAGCGCTTCGAATTGCCCGGCTAAATACGCTCCGCGTGGTAGGTCATCGATCAAAACAACTACTAACCAGATAAAAAGACGTCGAAACACTCCGATTAAAGCCTCGTTCACATACGAGATTTCGTACATTTCCTATTCCGCTTTCACCCATTTACAGCGGCTTTTTCAGACATCACGAGCACACCCGAGTGCTTTAGAGTGAGGCCCGAGCACATCCTCGAACTCCCGCGAAAAGGTACGAACATGCAACGGAATGCAAGCACTCTCTATCCCATCCTGCTGGTTCACGGTCTGTTCGGTTTCGACCGGATCGGCCCGGTCGAACTCTTCCAGGACATCAAGCAAGCACTGCGCAGCGACGGCGCCAGGGTGTTCATACCTCACCTGTCGGCTACCCATACCAACGAAGCACGCGGTGAACAGCTTCTGGCACAGATCGAACGGGTGCTGGAAGGTACCGGTGCTGAAAAGGTCAATCTGATCGGGCACAGCCAGGGGGCACTGGCCGCACGCTATGCCGCAGCGATAGCGCCGCAAGTCGTAGCGTCGGTGACGTCGGTCAGCGGACCGAACCACGGCTCGGAACTGGCGGACTTCCTGCGCAAGGCGTTGACGCCTGGACGCCTCCCGGAACGCGCCGCCGAAACGGTCGCCACCTTGTTCGCCGATTTCCTGTCGCTGCTGAGTGGCAACCCGTATTTGTCGCAGAACGCGATCGCGGCGTTGAATGCGCTGACCACCGAAGGTGTCTACGCGTTTAACGAGAAATACCCCCAGGGCTTGCCAAAAACCTGGGGCGGCAAGGGGCGTGAGCTGGTCAACGGGGTCCGCTATTATTCCTGGAGCGGTACGTTGCAAGGGACCGTTGTCGATGAAGGGCTCAATGCACTCGATCCGCTGAACGGGTTCTCACGGGCCTTTTCCCGTTATTTCACCACCGAAGCCGAGCAGAACGACGGCATGGTCGGACGCTTCAGTTCCCATCTGGGTAAAGTGATCCGCTCCGACTATCCACTGGACCATCTGGACAGCATCAACCAGACAGCCGGTCGGGTGCGCAAAGGCGTCGACCCGATTGATCTGTATGTGCAGCACGCCGAACGCCTGCGCAAGGCTGGCCTGTAGGCATTCGAAGGAACTTTGAGAAGAAATGGCCCACTGAATCCGGTAGGCTCCGCACTTTACTGAACATTGAAAGGAGTATTTTCCCATGCCTAAAGCCACTGCCCGTCATATCCTGGTTGCCAGCGAAGACAAGTGCAACGAACTCAAAGCCCAAATCGAGGCTGGCGCCGATTTCGCCGAAATTGCCAAAGCCAACTCCACGTGCCCTTCCAGCCGTCAGGGCGGTGACCTGGGTTCGTTCGGTCCAGGCCAGATGGTCAAGGAATTCGACACCGTGGTCTTCAGCGCACCGATCAACGTGGTACAAGGGCCGGTCAAGACCCAGTTCGGTTACCACCTGCTGGAAGTGACCAGCCGTCAGGACTGATCATTTCGCGAAGCATGCCCCACAACGGCCCGCCTTTTGGTGGGCCGTCGTGTTTCGGATGCATGTTGCGACTGGCGAGGGACGCGCCGCTAGCGTACAAATTGCGGTTATCGACCACCCGGCTCTAAGGCTGACAATGCGACTGGCTTTCCCTACTTTGTTGTTCACTGCCGTGGCCCTGCTATTGGGCGCCGCCGGTGTGAACGCCGCCCCCCAACACGCGCTGACCGTTTACGGCGAACCGGCGAAGTATCCTGCCGGCTTCAGTCATTTTGCCTACACCAATCCGCAAGCCCCGAAGGGTGGCACGATGCGGCGCTCGGCGATCGAGATCGGGCATTTCGACCATGTGTTGCCCTATATAGACAAAGGCATCGGTGTGACGCAGATCGACGGTTTGATCTATTCGCCGTTGGCCCAGCGGTCGCTGGACGAGCCTTACACCGTTTATGGCCTGGTGGCGCAGAAGATGGAGCGCTCGGATGACGGGTTGTCCCTGCGTTTCTACCTCAACCCCAAGGCTCGTTTCGCCGACGGCGAGCCGATCACCGCCGAGGACGTGCGCTACACCTTCGACCTGCTGATGACCCAGGGCAGCCTGCGCTATCGCACGCAGTTCGCCGACGTCAAAGGCGTCGAAGTGGAATCGCCGCGCACCGTTCGTTTCGACTTCAAGAGCAACGAAAACCGCACCCTGCCCCTCGACATCGCGACCTTGCCGGTGTTTCCCGAGCACTGGTGGAAAACCCGCGACTTCGCCAGCGGCGGCGGTTACGAGCCACCATTGGGCAGCGGCCCGTACAAGGTGAGCAAGGTCGACTCCGGACGCAGCATCACGTTCGAGCGCAATCCGGACTGGTGGGGCAAGGACCTGCCGGTCAGTCGCGGCCTCTACAATTTCGACCATTTCAGCATCGAGTACTTCGGCGATACCGATGTGGCGCGCCAGGTGTTGCGCGGCGGCGCCTACGATTACAACCGTGAATTCTCCGCCACCGGTTATTCCATTGGTTACGACAGCCCGGCGCTCAGCGACGGTCGCCTGCAGAAGGCGCATCTGGCGCAAAACGCGCCGCAATCGGCGCAAGGCTTCGTGTTCAACCTGCAAAATCCGCTGTTCCAGGATCGCCGCGTACGCCAGGCACTGGTGATGCTTTGGGATTTCGAATGGAGCAACCGGCAGATGATGCGCGACCTCTATATCCGCCAGCAGAGCTTCTTTTCCAACACCGACCTTGCCGCCCGCAACCTGCCGGATGCCGCCGAACTGGCGATTCTTGAACCCTTGCGCGGACAGATTCCCGACGAAGTGTTCACCAAGGTGTTCGAGGCACCGAAAACCGACGGCAGCGGCGTGATCCGCGACAAACAACTGCAAGCGCTGGACTTGCTGGAACAGGCCGGGTGGAAACCCGATGGCGACCAACTGGTGAATGCCGAGGGCAAGTCGCTGAGCTTTACCTTCCTGGTCAGCCAGAACGGCATGGACCGTTTGCTGCTGCCCTACAAGCGCACGCTGAAGCAGATCGGCATCGACCTGAACATCCGCCGCATCGACTCGTCCCAGTACGTCAATCGCCTGATGTCCCGGGATTACGACATGATCGTCACCGGCTACCCGGTCACCACCTCGCCGGGCAACGAACTGACCAACTATTTTGGCTCCGCGGCGGCCAACGATCCGGGCTCCAACAATTACATGGTGTTGAAAAACCCGGCGGTCGATACGTTGGTCAACGGCCTGGTTCGCGCCACCACCCAGACCGACATGCTGCGCTATGCCCATGCCCTGGACCGGGTGCTGCAATGGAACTACTACTGGATTCCCAACTACTATCCGCCGGGCAGTTCGACCGTGTGGTGGAACCGCTTCGGGATTCCCAGCGTGCAAGCCGCCAATGACGAAGCCATCGAGAGTTGGTGGGAAGTGAGCACCACGCCGCTGACCAACCAGCAGATGACCGCCGAGCTGATCAAGCGCGGCAAACCCGGAGGTCCGCACTGATGTGGGCTTATATTCTGCGGCGTTTGCTGCTGATCATTCCGACGCTGGTGATCATTCTGCTGGTCAACTTCGTCATCGTTCAGGCTGCGCCGGGCGGTCCGGTGGAGCAGGCGATCGCGCACCTGCAAGGCATCGGCGGCGCCAGTGTCGGCGGCGGTTCCAGCGAAGTCATGAGCGGCAGTTCGCGGGCCAGCCGTGGCCTCGATCCGCAACTGATCAAGGAAATCGAAAAACAGTACGGCTTCGACAAACCGGCGCCGGAACGCCTGTGGCTGATGCTCAAAAGCTATGCGCAACTGGATTTCGGCAAAAGCTTTTTCCGCGGCGCCACGGTCACCGACCTGATCCTGGAAAAAATGCCGGTGACCATTTCCCTCGGGCTCTGGGCCACGCTGATCACCTATCTGGTGTCGATCCCGCTGGGCATCCGCAAAGCCGTGCATCACGGCAGCCACTTCGATATCTGGACCAGCACCGCAATCATCATCGGCTATGCGATGCCGGCGTTCCTGTTCGCGATGTTCCTGATCGTGGTGTTTGCCGGCGGCACGTCGCTGAACTGGTTCCCGGTGCGCGGCCTGGTTTCGGACAACTTTGAATCGCTGTCCACCGTGGGCAAGATCGCCGACTATTTCTGGCACCTTGTGTTGCCGGTGACGTCACTGGTGATCGGCGGCTTCGCCACCCTGACCATCCTGACCAAAAACTCGTTCCTCAATGAAATCACCCGCCAATACGTGGTCACCGCCCGCGCCAAAGGCATGAGCGAGCGCCGCGTGCTGTATGGCCACGTGTTCCGCAACGCGATGCTGTTGGTGGTGTCGGGCATTCCCCAGGCGTTCATCAGTGTGTTTTTCGCCGGCTCGCTGCTGATCGAAGTGATCTTTTCCCTCGATGGCCTGGGCCGCATGAGCTACGAAGCCGCGGTGTCCCGGGACTATCCGGTGGTGTTCGGTTCGCTGTTCATCTTCACGCTGTTCGGCCTGCTGATAAAACTGGTCGGCGACCTCTGCTACACCCTGGTCGACCCGCGTATCGACTTCGCCGCGAGGAACGCCTGATGTTCAAGCTTTCGCCGTTGGCGCGTCGCCGTTTCGAACGTTTCAAGAAAAACCGCCGTGGCTGGTGGTCGCTGTGGCTATTCATCGGCCTGTTCCTGTTGAGCCTGGGCGGCGAGCTGATCGCCAATGACAAACCGCTGGTGGTCAGTTATCAGGGTTCGTTGTACTTCCCGGTTTTCAAGCGCTACACCGAGCAGGAGTTCGGCGGGCAACTGCCGTTCCAGGCTGACTACCGCAGCGACTATGTGCAGAAGCTGATCAAAAAGGATGGCGGCTGGCTGTTGTTTCCGCCAATCCCGTTCAGCGACGACACCCCCAACTATGACCTGAACAAACCGGCGCCGAGTCCGCCCTCGAACGTCAATTGGCTGGGTACCGACGACCAGGCTCGTGACGTGCTGGCGCGGGTGATTTTCGGCGCGCGGGTGTCGATTCTGTTTGCGTTGATGCTGACCTTTGTCAGCGCGCTGATCGGCATCGCCGCCGGCGCGTTGCAGGGTTACTACGGCGGCTGGGTCGACCTGATCGGCCAGCGTTTGCTGGAAGTCTGGTCGGGGTTGCCGGTGCTGTACCTGCTGATCATCCTGTCGGGGTTTGTCGAGCCGAACTTCTGGTGGCTGCTGGGGATCATGGCGTTGTTTTCCTGGCTGGCGCTGGTGGACGTGGTGCGCGCCGAGTTCCTGCGCGGACGCAACCTGGAATACGTCAAAGCCGCGCGTGCACTGGGCCTGACCGACCGCAAGGTGATCGTGCGGCACATTCTGCCCAACGCGATGAATGCGACGCTGAGTTACCTGCCGTTCATTCTGACCGGGGCGATTTCAACGCTCACGGCCCTGGATTTCCTCGGTTTCGGCATGCCGGCCGGCAGCGCGTCACTGGGCGAACTGATCGGTCAGGGCAAACAGAATCTGCAAGCACCGTGGCTGGGGCTGACGGCGTTTTTCACCCTGGCGCTGATTCTTTCTTTACTGGTGTTTATCGGCGAGGCGTTGCGAGATGCCTTTGATCCCCGATCCTGATTCACGATCATGAAGCGAGCGTTTAGATGAGTAACCTGATCGAAATCCGCAACCTCAGCGTGGCCTTCAGCGGCCAGACCGTGGTGCGCAATCTGAGCCTGGATATCCGCCCCGGTGAATGCCTGGCGCTGGTTGGCGAGTCGGGGTCCGGCAAATCGGTGACCGCGCACTCGATCCTGCAACTGTTGCCCGAGACCGACACCGAATCCACCGGCAGCATCCGCTATCGCGGCAAGGAACTGCTGGGCGCCTCTTCAAAAGTGCTGCGGGAGTTGCGCGGCAATCGCATCGCGATGATCTTTCAGGAGCCGATGACCTCGCTCAACCCGCTGCACAGCATTGAAAAACAGATCGGCGAAACCTTGCTGTTGCACAAAGGCTTGACCGGCAAACCGGCGCAGGCACGGATTCTTGAATTGCTGCACCTGGTGGGTATCCAGAAACCCAAGGAACGGCTCAAGGCATATCCGCATCAACTGTCCGGCGGCCAGCGGCAACGGGTGATGATCGCCATGGCCCTGGCCTGCGAACCGGAGTTGCTGATCGCCGACGAACCTACCACCGCGCTGGACGTGACGGTGCAGCGCAAAATTCTGTTGCTGCTCAAATCCCTGCAACAGCGACTCGGCATGTCGCTGCTGTTGATCAGCCATGACCTCAACCTGGTGCGCAGCATCGCCCAGCGCGTGTGCGTGATGAAGGCTGGGGAAATCGTCGAACAGGCGCCGTGCGAGACGCTGTTCACCGAGCCGAAGCATCCGTACAGCTGCGTGTTGCTGAATGCCGAACCGGAAGGCGAAGCCCTGGCCCGGGACGAACGCGAGAAGGTCCTGGAAGTGGACAATCTTTCCGTACGTTTCCCCCTCAGTGGCGGACTGTTTCAGCGCAAAACGTATTTGCATGCAGTGGATGGCATCAGCCTGAACGTCCAGCGCGGCAAGACGCTGGGCATTGTCGGTGAATCGGGTTCCGGCAAGTCCACACTGGGCCAGGCGATCCTGCGTCTGCTCGAATCCGAAGGCAGTATTCGCTTTCAGGGTGAAGCGCTGGACGGTTTGACGCAAAAGCAGCTGCGGCCGTGGCGCAAGAAAATGCAGGTGGTGTTCCAGGACCCTTTCGGTAGCCTCAGCCCACGGATGTCCGTGGCGCAGATCATCAGCGAAGGCCTTGAGGTTCATAGCCAATTGACGGCGGACGAATGCAAGGCCGAGGTGATTCGGGCATTGCAGGAAGTCGGCCTCGACCCGCAAACCCGTCATCGCTACCCCCATGAATTCTCCGGCGGTCAACGCCAGCGCATCGCCATTGCCCGGGCGCTGGTGCTGAAACCGGCGCTGATCCTGCTCGACGAACCGACCTCGGCGCTGGACCGCACGGTGCAAAAACAAGTGGTCGCCCTGCTTCGCCAGCTTCAGGAAAAACACGGCCTGACGTACCTGTTCATCAGCCACGACCTGGCGGTGGTCCGCGCCCTCGCCCATGACATGATCGTGATCAAGGACGGCAAGGTGGTGGAAAGCGGTGCCAGCCATGATGTGTTCGAGTCACCGCAGCATCCGTACACCAAGGAGCTGTTGGCGGCGGCGCATCCGCGGTAGGCATAATTTGTGTCCAACCTTTGGACCGCGTCGCCTCCTTCGCGAGCAAGCTTCGCTCCTACAGATCAGCCTGCATCTGTAGGAGCGAGGCTTGCCCGCGAAGAGGCCAGCACAGGCAATACACAATCAGGATCAGCCCACATGAACACCACCGAAAGCCTCAAGGACTACCAGCGCGTTCGCCTGTTGGCGATCCGTTCGCTGTTCGAGATCATCGAGCAGTCGAGTGAAGGCACGGTGATCGTCGATCGTGACGCCAACATCGTCTGGATGAACGAACGCTATGCCCGACGTTTCGGTCTGGCATCGGCTGAAGTGGCGATCGGCAAGGCCTGCGAAAGCGTGATCCCCGGCAGTCTGCTGCGTGAGGTGGTGCGCACCGGCCGGCCGATTCTGCTCGACATGCAGGACACCCCGAAAGAACCGCTGGTGGTCATGCGCCTGCCGATCCATGACGATGCCGGCGTGGTGATCGGTGCGATTGGTTTTGCCCTGTTCGACGAGTTGCGCAGCCTGTCGCCGATGCTCAAGCGCTACATGAGCATGCAGGAAGAACTGGCCTCCACGCGCTCGCTGCTGCGGGCACGACAGACCAAGTACAACTTCGCCCATTTCATCGGCACCAGCGCGGCCAGCCTCGAAGTCAAACGCCGCGCCCGGCGCAGTGCCAGCGCCGATTCGCCGGTGTTGCTGCTCGGCGAAACCGGCACCGGCAAAGAGCTGTTGGCGCAGGCTATTCACGGGGCCTCGCCGCGTGCCCATAAAGCTTTCGTCAGCATCAACAGCGCAGCGATTCCCGAGTCGCTGCTGGAAGCCGAATTCTTCGGCACCGCCCCCGGTGCGTTCACCGGAGCGGACCGCAAGGGCCGAACCGGCAAGTTGCAGATCGCCCAGGGCGGCACGTTGTTCCTCGATGAGATCGGCGACATGCCGCTTCCCCTGCAAAGCAAACTGCTGCGGGTGTTGCAGGAAAAAGAATTCGAACCGGTCGGTTCCAATGAGGTGATCCAGAGCGATGTGCGGGTGATCGCAGCGACCTCGACCGACCTTGAAGCGGCGATCAAACGCGGCGAGTTTCGTGCCGATCTGTATTACCGCCTCAACGTGCTGCCGATCCAGGTGCCACCGTTGCGCGATCGTCTCGATGATTTGCCGGCGCTCAGTGAGGCGATTCTCGAGGAGCTGCGCAGCCAGCATGAACTGAACCGTGAAGCGCTGGCGCTATTGGGACAACACGCCTGGCCGGGAAATATTCGCGAACTGCGCAACGTGCTGGAACGGGCGGCGTTACTCAGTGACGACCTGATGCTGAATGCGCAGGATATCCGCGCGGCGATCGGCACGTTTACGCCGGTAGAGCGCGCGGCGCCGTTGATGATTGAACCGGTTGTGCATGAGACCTTCAGCGAGGCTCGGGAGCGGTTTGACCGGCAATTGATTGAATCCGCCCTGGCGCAATGCGGGGGGAAAGTGATTGAAGCGGCGGCCAGGTTGGGGCTTGGGCGGTCGACGTTGTACAAGAAGATGGTGGCGTTGGGGATTGTAGAGTCTCAATAAAGAGACGCTAATCTCTATTGGTAGATATGGCCTCTTCGCGGGCAAGCCTCGCTCCTACAGTCGAGGTCATCCACAAAAATCACCCTATATGATGATTCCGTAGGAGCGAGGCTTGCCCGCGAAAGCGTCCGCAAACTCATCAACAATCTCTAAACAGAGACGACAATCAAAAATCTCGATATTAAAATAATAAATATACTTATATTTCAACATGTTGCGTGACTGGCACGAAACTCGCTATAGCCCCTCCCCACACAGCTTCACCACACAAAAATAACAATCCAGGAGACACACCATGAGTGTGATCATTGCCTTGGCAGCCCTCGCGCTGCTGATGCTCGCGGCCTACCGTGGCTACAGCGTTATCCTCTTCGCCCCGATTGCCGCCCTCGGCGCCGTTCTGCTCACCGACCCCTCCGCTGTCGCCCCCGCCTTCACCGGGGTGTTCATGGAAAAGATGGTCGGCTTCATCAAACTGTATTTCCCGGTGTTCCTGCTCGGTGCGGTGTTCGGCAAGCTGATCGAGTTGTCGGGTTTCTCGCGCTCCATTGTCGCGGCGGCGATTCGCCTGCTCGGCACCCGCCAGGCGATGCTGGTGATCGTGCTGGTCTGCGCCCTGCTGACTTACGGCGGCGTGTCGCTGTTCGTGGTGGTGTTTGCGGTCTACCCGTTCGCTGCCGAAATGTTCCGCCAGAGCAATATCCCTAAACGCCTGATCCCGGCGACCATCGCCCTCGGTGCGTTCTCGTTCACCATGGACGCCCTGCCCGGCACCCCGCAGATCCAGAACATCATCCCCAGCACCTTCTTCAACACCACCGCCTGGGCGGCGCCGTGGCTGGGTTTGATCGGCTCGATCTTCGTGGTCTGTGCCGGCATGCTGTTTCTGCAGCGCCAGCGCAACAAGGCTCAGGCTGCCGGTGAAGGCTATGGCACCGAACTGCGCAACGAGCCGGAAACCGCTCCCGATATCAAGCTGCCCAATCCGTGGATCGCACTGTCGCCACTGCTGGCGGTGGGCATCATGAACCTGCTGTTTACCCAGTGGATTCCCCAGTGGTACGGCAAGACCCACAGCCTCGCGCTGCCGGGCATGGCTGCACCGGTGACCACTGAAATCGCCAAGCTCACGGCGATCTGGGCGGTTCAGGCGGCGTTGCTGGTCGGCATCATCATGGTGCTGGTGTTCGGCTTCCAGGCCATTCGCGGCAAGTTGGCCGAAGGCAGTCGAAGTGCGGTCGGGGGATCGTTGCTGGCGGCGATGAACACCGCCTCGGAATACGGCTTTGGTGCAGTAATCGCTTCCTTGCCGGGCTTCCTGGTCCTGGCCGACTGGCTCAAGAGCATTCCCAATCCGCTGGTCAACGAAGCGGTTACCGTCACCCTGCTGGCCGGCATCACCGGTTCGGCGTCGGGCGGCATGAGCATTGCGCTGGCAGCCATGGCCAATGACTTCATCGCCGCAGCCCATGCCGCCAATATTCCCCTGGAAGTGATGCACCGGGTCGCCGCGATGGCGAGCGGCGGCATGGACACCCTGCCGCACAACGGCGCGGTCATCACCCTGCTGGCCGTCACCGGCCTGACCCACCGCGAAGCCTACAAAGACATTTTCTGTATTACGCTGATCAAGACCCTGGCGGTCTTTGTGGTGATCGGTACTTTCTACGCCACTGGCATTGTGTGAGGTATTCATGACGACTCTTTCGGGCAAGACCGCACTGGTCACCGGTTCCACCAGCGGCATCGGCCTGGGCATCGCGCTCAGCCTGGCCAAGGCCGGCGCCAACCTGATCCTCAACGGTTTCGGCGATGCCTCCAAGGTGATTGCCGAAGTTGAACAGTTCGGCGGCAAGGTCGGCCATCACCCCGCCGATGTCAGCGACCCGGCGCAGATCGCCGACATGATCGAATACGCCGAACGCGAGTTCGGCGGCGTGGACATTCTGGTCAACAACGCCGGCATCCAGCATGTGGCTCCGGTGGAAGA
Organism: Pseudomonas migulae; assembly: GCF_024169315.1. NCBI lineage: Bacteria > Pseudomonadati > Pseudomonadota > Gammaproteobacteria > Pseudomonadales > Pseudomonadaceae > Pseudomonas > Pseudomonas migulae. The sequence continues at coordinate 1,073,847 of NZ_JALJWR010000001.1, forward strand.
CTTTCCCGTGGAGCGTTGGGACTCGATCATCGCGATCAACCTGTCGTCGGTGTTCCATAGCACCCGCTTGAGCCTGCCGGGCATGCGCCAGAAAGGCTGGGGACGGATCATCAACATCGCCTCGGTGCACGGTCAGGTCGGGTCGGTGGGCAAAGCCGCTTACGTCGCGGCCAAGCACGGGGTGATCGGCTTGACCAAGGTGGTCGGCCTGGAAACCGCCACGACCAATGTCACCTGCAATGCGATTTGCCCGGGCTGGGTGTTGACGCCGCTGGTGCAGAAGCAGATCGATGACCGCATCGCGACCGGGACTGATCCGCAGCAGGCGCAGCATGATTTGCTGGCCGAGAAGCAGCCGTCGCTGGAGTTCGTCACACCGCCGCAACTGGGTGAGCTGGTGCTGTTCCTGTGCAGCGAGGCCGGCAGCCAGGTGCGGGGCGCGGCGTGGAATATTGATGGTGGGTGGTTGGCGCAGTGATCAACTGTTAGACCGCGTTATCGTTCATCGCGGGCAAGCCACGCTCCCACAGGTTTGTGGCGGGTGTCGAATTTGGGTTCGACACAAATCCTGTGGGAGCGTGACTTGCCCGCGATCGAGTGCGTAGCACTCGCCAACAAGAAGAGGCAAACCATGTCCGACATCCTCTGGCAACCCGGCGCCGAGCGCATTGGCAAAACCCGCATGGAGGCCTTTCGGCGCTTCATCAATCAGCGTCACCACCTCGACGTCGCTGACTACGCCGATCTGCATCAATGGTCCATCGATCAGCGCATCGATTTCTGGCAAGCCATCGTCGATTTCTTTGATATCCGCTTCCACGACCAACCCGACGCCGTGCTGATCGAAGGCGATCACATGCCCAGCGCCCAATGGTTTCCCGGCGCCACCCTGAACTTCGCCGAACACTTGCTGCGTCGCCGCGACGATGCCGTGGCCGTGATCGCCATCGGCGAAAACGGACAGCGCGAACAGCTGACCTGGGCCGAACTGGCCGAGCATGTCGCCGGTTTTCAAAACAGTTTGATCGCCGCCGGTGTCGGCCTCGGCGACCGCGTCGCCGCGTGCATGCCCAATACCTGGCAAACCCTGGTGGCCATGCTCGCGACCACCAGCCTCGGGGCAATCTGGTCCTGTTCGTCGCCGGACTTCGGCACCCAGGGCGTGATCGACCGCTTCGGCCAGATCGAACCGAAAGTGCTGATCACCTGCGCCGGCTACCGTTATGCCGGCAAAGACATCGACCAGCGCGCCAAGGTCAACGAAATCCTCGAACGCCTGCCGTCGTTGCAACAGTTGATCGTTGTGCCGTACGCACGTCCACAGGCGCATATCGCAGACTTCCGCACCCGTGCCGACGTGGCGCTCTGGGATGAATTCTACGAAGCCGGTGGCGAGCCGGATTTTGTCGCCGTGCCCTTCGCGCACCCGCTGTACATCCTCTATTCCAGCGGCACCACCGGCGTGCCCAAATGCATCATTCACAGTACCGGCGGCGTGCTGCTGCAACACGTCAAGGAACACGGCCTGCATTGTGATCTCGGTCCCGGCGACCGTTTGTTCTATTACACGACGTGCGGCTGGATGATGTGGAACTGGCTGGTCTCGGCCCTGGCCGTGGACAGTGCCGTGGTCCTGTACGACGGCTCGCCGTTTCATCCCGGCCCCGAACGCTTGATCGACCTGATCGACGACGAACGCATCAGCGTGTTCGGCACCAGCCCCAAATACCTCGCGACACTGGAAAGCACGGGCGTGACGCCTCGGAAAAGTCATGATCTTGGCAGCCTGAAAACCCTGCTGTGCACCGGTTCTGCGCTGTCGCCGCAAAGTTACGACTACGTTTACCGCGACTTCAAGGCTGACCTGTGCCTGGCGTCGATGTCCGGCGGCACCGACATCGTTTCCTGCTTCGTCAACGGCAATCCGTGGCTGCCGGTGCGTCGCGGCGAGATCCAGGGCAAGAGCCTGGGCATGGCCGTCGAAGTCTGGAACGACGCCGGCACGACGGTGGTTGGCAAAAAAGGCGAGCTGGTCTGCACCCGGCACTTCCCGGCAATGCCCATCGGCCTGTGGAACGACCCGACCGGCGAAAAGCTGCGCGCGTCCTACTTCAGCCAGTTCCCCGGCGTCTGGGCCCAGGGCGATTACGCCGAACAGCTGGCTCACGGCGCAATGATGATTCACGGCCGCTCGGACGCCGTGCTCAACCCCGGCGGCGTGCGCATCGGCACCGCGGAAATCTACCGTCAGGTGGAAAAAGTCCCGCAGGTGATCGACAGCGTGGCCATCGGTCAGCAATGGCAGGATGACGTGCGGGTGGTGTTGTTCGTGCGCTTGCGCGATGGCGTCGAACTCGACGAGGCGCTGCAACAGCAGATTCGCCAGGTCATTCGCGCCAACACCACGCCACGGCATGTGCCGGCGAAAATCGTCGCGGTGACGGACATTCCACGGACCATCAGCGGCAAAGTGGTCGAGCTGGCGGTGCGGAATGTGGTGCATGGCGAGGTGGTGAAAAACACCGATGCGCTGGCCAATCCGGAGGCGCTGGAACAGTTCCGCAATCGCCCCGAGCTCAACGATTGATCACGCAGATTGCACTGTAGGAGCGAGCTTGCTCGCGAAAGACGTTAACGATAACGCGTACTTGCTGATCTAACGCGTTGCGCTCAAGGTCTTCGCGAGCAAGCCCGCTCCCACAGGGGATTTGGGTCAGTCCATCAATCCCCATTCGCCGGGTGGCGCATGGGGTCCCGGTGATGTTTCGGCATGCAGCTTCAGCCGCAGGCGCAGATTGTTCACCGAGTCCGCGTGCTTCAGCGCTTCCTCCTCATCGATCGCACCTTCTTCAACCAATGCGAACAGTGCGCCATCGAACGTCTGCATGCCCAGTTCGGGGGACTTCTCCATGATCCCTTTGAGCTCATCGAATTCGTTGTGCCGGATCAAGTCACCAATGGTCGGCGAACCGAGCATCACCTCCACCGCCGCCCTCCGCTGCCCATCGCGGGTACGCACAAGCCGTTGGGAAACGAACGCCTTCAGGTTGTTGCCCAGGTCATGCAGCAACTGCGTGCGTCGTTCTTCCGGGAAGAAGTTGATGATGCGGTCCAGCGCCTGATGGGCGTTGTGGGCATGCAAAGTGGAAATCACCAGATGCCCGGTATCGGCAAACCCCAGCGCATGCTCCATGGTTTCACGGTCGCGGATCTCGCCGATCAGCACCACGTCCGGCGCCTGGCGCAGGGTGTTCTTCAACGCCGCATGGAAACTGCGGGTGTCCACGCCGACCTCGCGCTGATTGATGATCGATTTCTTGTGCCGATGAATGTATTCGACCGGGTCCTCGATGGTGATGATGTGGCCGCTGCTGTGACGGTTTCGATAATCGATCAACGCCGCCAGTGAGGTAGACTTGCCCGAATCGGTCGCGCCGACGAACAGCATCAGCCCTTGTTTGAGCATGACCGTTTCCAGCAGCACCGCGGGCAACCGCAGGTCTTCGAAACGCGGAATGTCGAGTTTGACGTTACGCACCACGATCGACACATCGTTGCGCTGTTTGAAAATATTGACCCGAAAACGCCCGACACCCGTCAACGAGATCGCCAGGTTCATCTCCAGTTCCCGATCGAACTCCAGCCGTTGCTCGGCGTCCATGATGGACGAGGCAATCGCCGTGATTTCCCCTGGTTTGAACGGCTGGTCGGTCAGCGACTTGAGCACACCGTCAAACCGTGCGCAGGGAGGCGCGCCAGTGGACAGGTACAGATCGGAACCCTCCTGGCTGGCCAGAATTTTTAGAAGCCCATCGATTTCCATGGCAAAAAGCACCCGCGAAGCATTGAATGAACAAAAATGACCCCGAAAACCGGTCATGCAGCGCCTACCGCTCTAGGATAGTAGACCGCGGACACACAGACTGACGTGCAGGACACCTTGATGAACGCAACATCCACCGGCAGCGATGCCCAGGCCTTGATCGCCAGACTGGACTGGGCGAGCACCCCGCTCGGTAGCGCCAGTGCATGGCCGCAGAGCCTGCGCACGGCGGTGGACATCGTGATTCACTCACCGATGCCGATGCTGTTGCTGTGGGGTCCGGAACTCACCCAGATCTACAACGACGGCTTCGCCCTGCTGGCCGGAAGCAAGCATCCACACGCTTTCGGACAACCGACACACCAGATCTGGCCAGAACTCAAAGACTTTACCGACCCGATTTACAGCGCCGTCCTACAGGGCCAGGTGCGAACCTACAGCGAACAGCGCTTCACCCTACAACGTAACGGTGATGATTCCGACTTCTGGCTGGATTTGACCTACAGTCCGATCCGCGATGAAAGCGCCGAGGTCGCCGGAATTCTGGTCACCGCCATCGAAACCAACGAACGGCGACGCATCGCCCTTGAACTGGAACAGCGCTCGGCCGCCAGCCTGAAGGCCCAACGCGAAACCGAGGAACGCCTGCAATTGGCGCTGGCGGCCACCGACGCTGTCGGCACCTGGGATTGGGACATCAGCGAGGATCGCTTCATTGCCGATACCCACTTCGCCCAGTTGCATGGCGTCGATCCGCTGCTCGCCAGCCAGTTACCCATCAGTGATTATCTCGAGGCCGTGCATCCGGAAGACCGTGCGATGGTCACCCGCGGCATCAAGCACTGCATCACCCACGGCACCGAATACGGCGAGGAATATCGCCTGCTGCAACCCGACGGGCAGCTGCGCTGGGTGTTTGCCCGGGGTCGTTGTTACAAGGATCACCATGGTCGGCCCATCCGCTTCCTCGGCGCCGCCCTGGACCTGACCGAACGCAAACACACCGAACAGGCCTTGCGCCAGAGCCAGACCGAGCTGCAACTGATCATCAACGCCATGCCGATCCTGATCAGTTACGTCGACAGCGAGGAACGCTTTCGCCTGAACAACGCCGCGTACCTGGACTGGTACGGCCTGACGCCCCAGGAACTTTACGGTCGGACCATTCGTGAGGTGCTGGGCGAAGAGGCCTACGCCCTGCGCGCCGAATACATCGCCGAAGCACTGGCGGGCAGAACCTGCTGTTTCAGCATCAGCACGCCGCATCGGGATGGCAGCACCCGTCAGGCCTTGATGAATTACCTGCCCCGCCACGGACCGGATGGTGCGGTGAACGGTTTCTACATCTTCGTGATCGACGAAACCGAGCGCAAACAGACCGAAGAAGCCTTGCGCAACCTCAACGAAACCCTTGAAGAACGCGTTGCCGCCCGCACCCAGCAATTGGCCGAAACCAACCAGCGCCTGCAAAACGAGATGTTCGAGCGCGAGCGTGCCGAAGACGCCTTGCGTCATGCGCAAAAAATGGAAGCGGTCGGCCAGCTCACCGGCGGCATCGCCCATGACTTCAACAACATGCTCACCGGGATCATCGGCAGCCTCGACCTGATGCAGCGCTACATCGCCGACGGGCGCGCCGCCGAGATCGGCCGATTCACCGAGGCGGCCGTGTCATCGGCCAACCGCGCGGCCGCCCTGACCCATCGCCTGCTGGCGTTCTCCCGGCGCCAGTCGCTGGATCGCAAGACGCTGGATGCCAACGCGCTGATTCATTCCCTGGAAGACCTGCTCAGCCGCACCAAGGGCGATCACATCGCGCTGAAACTGCAACTGGCCGATGAAGTGTGGCCGGTCAGCACCGACGTCAGCCAACTGGAAAACGCCTTGCTCAACCTGGTGATCAACGCCCGCGATGCCATGCCCGATGGCGGCGAGTTACTGATTGAAACGGCCAATGTCTACCTCGACAGCAGTGATATCGCCACCCTGGAAACCGTCAAGCCAGGGGATTACGTGATGATTGCCGTCAGCGATAACGGCACCGGCATGACGCCGTCGGTATTGGCCAAAGCGTTCGACCCGTTCTTTACCACCAAACCCATCGGCCAGGGCACCGGGCTTGGCCTTTCGATGATTTATGGTTTTGCCCAGCAGTCAGGCGGTCACGTCACACTCGACAGCCTTCCAGGCCAAGGCACCTGCGTTCGCCTGTACCTGCCGCGCCTGCATTTCCCTGAGCCGGAGAACACCCTGATGCCCTTCAGCGGCGAGGCTCCGGCGGCGATTGCCGGTGAAACCGTGATCTTGGTGGAAGACGATCCAGCGGTGCGTATGCTGGTCCTCGATTTGCTGAACGAGCTGGGTTATCACGCCCATGAAGCCGAAGACGCGAAGACCGCCCTGCCCTTGCTGGAGTCCGACTTGCGCGTTGATCTGCTGGTGACCGATGTCGGGCTGCCGGGCATGAATGGACGGCAGTTGGCTGAAATTGCGCGTCAGCACCGGCCAGATCTTAAGGTGCTGTTCATGACCGGGTATGCGGAGAAGGCGACTGAACGCCAGGGTTTCCTTGAGGAAGGCATGGACATGGTGGCCAAACCGTTTTCCATTGACCTGCTGGCCAACAAGATTCGCACGATGATCGGCCAACCCGAGTGAGTTGAGGCATAATCGCGCGCCCCACGCTCGCACCAACATAGCCACCACCGTTGCAAGGTATCTGCCCCAATGAAAGCTCAAGCCCGCCATATTCTGGTGAAAACCTCGGAAGAAGCCGAGCAGCTCAAACAACGCATCGCCAAGGGCGAAGCCTTCGATGTGCTGGCCAAAAAGTACTCCACCTGCCCGTCCGGCAAGCGCGGCGGTGATCTGGGTGAAGTGCGGCCGGGGCAGATGGTGGGGGTGATTGACGCAGTGATCTTCAAGAAACCGCTGCGAGTGGTGCATGGGCCGATCAAGAGCAAGTTCGGGTATCACCTGGTGCAGGTGTTTTACCGGGACTGATCGGTTGGCTTGAGGGCCCTGTGGTGAGGGGATTTATCCCCGTTGGACTGCGCAGCAGTCCCATCTTTTGGGGCCACTGCGCGACCCAACGGGGATAAATCCCCTCGCCACAGGTAACCCCCCTCACCACAGAGATTGCATCAGGTTTTGGGAATCAACGCCCCAGGCACCTGAATCACCTGACTCGCCAACCGATGCCCGGCTTCGGCCGCGTCCACCGGGCTGCCGCCCTTGAGCCGGCTGGCCAGGTACGCCGCACTGAACGAATCCCCCGCCGCCGTGGTGTCCACCACCCGCTCAACCTTCTGCGCCGGCACCTCAAACGACTCGCCGTCACAACGAATCAGACACGCCTCGGCGCCACGCTTGAGCACCACTTCCGGCGTGCCCATTTGCGCGTAAGCGGCAAACACCGCCTCGCAATCGGAAAAATGGAACAGCGCCTGCTCGTCATCCACCGTCAGCAACGCCAGGTCGACATACGGCAACACACTGCGATACGCCGCCCGAGCCTCCTCGACCGACGCCCACAGGCGCGGCCGGTAGTTGTTATCGAACACGATCCGCGCATCCCGCTGCCGGGCTTCGATCAGGGTTTCCAGCAGTTTCGCCCGACCTTGCACGCCGAGCACCGCCAGGGTGATGCCGCTGAAATACAGCACATCGTAGTCCGGCAACGCCGCAAGAATGGGCGCCGCCGCCGGGGTGGTGAAGCAATCGCGGACCGCGGCTTCGTTGCGCCAATACAGAAAACGTCGCTCGCCGGCGGCGTCGGTCTGGATGCAATACAAGCCGGGCAAACGACCGGGCAAGCGTTGGACCATGCCCAGTCCGATGTTTTCGGCGGCCCAGCTCTGGCACATGGCGTCGCTGAAACTGTCATCGCCCAAGGCAGTGACGTAATCCACCGCGCCGCCTTCGCCCAGTTCGCGGGACAGGTAGACCGCGGTGTTCAAGGTATCGCCGCCGAAGCTCTGTTGCAGACTGCCATCGGCGCGTTGCTGCAGCTCGATCATGCATTCACCGATCAGGGCGATGCGCGGGGTGTTGGGGCCGAGAGTGTTGATGGTGTTCATTATTGTGGTGTCTCAGGTCGTTCGGCGGTGTCTGGGCGGGCCTCATCGCGGGCAAGCCTCGCTCCTACGGGATCTCATCGTCTGTAGGAGCGAGGCTTGCCCGCGAAGGCCGCACCTCGGTCTAAACCTTAGAAACAGGTTTCCATGGTCTCGATGACATTCAACTGCTCATCCACCAGACACCCGGTACGCCACTTGTCGAACGTCAGGCACGGGTGCGAAGTGCCGAACGAAATGATATCGCCCACTCGCAGCTCAACGCCTGGCGCCACCGTCATGAACGCATGCTGGTCCATCACCGCCGTCACCTTGCAGGCACTCACATCGTCGCCCGTCGCCGGCACCACACCGGCCTTGTAACGCAGCAATGGCACCGGCAGACCGGCGTCGTACGCCACATCGCGTTTGCCCAGGGCGATCACCGCAAAACCCGGCTCCGGCAACGACTGCACATGAGCCCAGACTTCCAGTGCCGGGCGCAGGCCTTCGTGCAAATCGCTGCGGCGGTCGAGCACGCAGCATTGTGCTTCTTTGTAGATGCCATGGTCGTGCGCCACGTAGCTGCCCGGGCGCAATACGCTGAGGAAACGTCCGCTGGCGTTCTGCGCTTCGAAGGATTCGGCGATCAGGTCGTACCAGGCCGACCCCGACGCCGTGATGATCGGCTTGGCAATGGCGAACGCGCCGCTGTCCTGCAACTGCACCGCCAGACGCACCAACGACGCGGCAAATTCACGGATGCCGGTGACGGCATGATCACCATGGATCACGCCTTCGTAGCCTTCGATGCCCGTCAGCGCCAAGGCCGGCTGGGCGTTGATGGCCTTGGCCAGTGCGATCACTTCCTCTTCCGTGCGGCAGCCGCAACGACCGCCGACCACGCCGTACTCGATCATCACGTTGAGGCGTACGCCGCGCGAAGCGAAATACGCGCCGAGGTCCGCGACGTTGTCCGGGTGATCGACCATGCAATGGAAGTCGAACGTCGGGTCTGCCAGCAGATCAGCGATCAGCGCCATGTTCGGCGTACCAACCAGTTGGTTGGCCATCAGCACCCGACGCACGCCATGGGCATACGCCGCACGGGTTTGCGTGGCACTGGCCAGGGTGATGCCCCAGGCGCCGGCGTCAAGTTGGCGGCGAAACAGTGCCGGGGTCATGCTGGTTTTGCCGTGGGGCGCGAGTTCGGCGCCGCTGTTGCTGACGAACGTCTGCATCCAGCGAATGTTGTGCTCCAGCGCTTCGCGGTGCAGCACCAGCGCCGGCAGGCTGACGTCGCGTACCAGGTTGGCACCGGTCCGGGCAAAGCCCTTTTCCACGACGGCAGTATTTTGGGCAGTAGACATGGTCGAACTCCTCACATTCGCGGCCGCAGGCAGCCGCTGTTATTCGTTGATACGCCGGGCGAGGCTGTTGGCGCTGTCGATCAGCACCCGGCGATAGTCGTTGTAATTGTTCTTGGCATCGGCCCGTGGCGCGACGATGCACAGGGTCGCAATGGCAATGCCGTTCGGGTCTTTGACCGGTGCGGCGAAGCAATGGGTGAAGGTGTCGGCGACGCTATCGAAGGAGAAGAACCCATCGATACCGGCCTGACGGATTTCACCGAGAAACTGCTCCAGCGGCAGGCGTTCGCCGTTGGGCAGGATGAAGTCGTCGTGGTCGATCAGGTCGATGATTGCCTGGTCGCTCAAGTGCGCCAGCAGCAGGCGTCCGGAAGCGGTCCAGGGGATCGGCGCATTCTCGCCGATGTCCGAGGAAATGCGGAAATGCCGCTCGCCCTCTTTCATCAGGGCCACGGTGTATTTGCGACCGTTGAGCAGGCACATCTGCGCGGTTTCGCGGGTCTGGCTGACGATCTCCTGCAAGGCATGATCGGCCTCGCGGGTGAGGTCGAAATGACGCAAGTGCGCCTGGCCGAGGAAGTACAGCTGACGGCCGAGGTAGACGTGACCGTCCTTGCCCACGGGCTCGAGAATCCGTCGTTCCAGCAGCGAGGCCACCAGTTCGTAGACCGTGGATTTGGGGCTGCCGATGCCGCTGGCGATTTCATTCGGGCGCAGGGGCTGGCCGATCTCCTTGAGGAAATCGAGGATATCGAACGCCCGGTCCAGACCGCGAGCCCGGCGCTTGATGGTGTCTTCGGTCATTTCAGTGGTTCCCATTAAAGTGCCGGGAGTTTAACCAGAGTGCTGCGGCGACCGTTAGGCCGCCATCGCTGGCAAGCCAGCTCCCACAGGTTTTGTTGTTGCCGCCGATTCCGCATACAACACAAATCCTGTGGGAGCGTGGCTTGCCCGCGATGGGCGCGACTCGGTTCAAGCCTTTTTCTTGTACGCAATGCAGTCGATCTCAACCTTGCAATCCACCATCATGTTCGCCTGCACGCAGGCCCGGGCCGGTGCGTGTTCGGGTTTGAAGTACTCGGAGAAGACCTTGTTGAAACTGGTGAAATCCCGCGGATCCTCCAGCCACACACCCGCACGCACCACATCTTCCAGGCCATAACCGGCCTCTTCGAGAATCGCGATCAGGTTCTTCATGGTCTGGTGAGTCTGTTCGACGATGCCACCAGTAATGATCTCGCCATCCAGCGCCGGCACTTGCCCGGACACGTGCAGCCAGCCATCGGCTTCAACGGCGCGGGCGAAAGGGCGAGGCTGACCGCCAGCGGCGGTGCTGCCGGTGCCGTAACGAGTAATGCTCATGAGTGTTTCTCCTGATTTGAAAATGGATGTTTAAAACCGCGTGTTTTTCAAAAACTCGGCAAGACGCGGCGATTGCGGGCGTTCGAACAGCTCCTTGGGTGGCCCCTGCTCTTCGATCCGCCCCTGATTCATGAAAACGATCTTGTCCGAGACCTCGAACGCGAAGCGCATTTCGTGGGTCACCAACAGCATGGTCATGCCGTCTTCGGCCAGGCCCTTGATCACGCTCAACACTTCGCCCACCAGTTCCGGGTCGAGGGCGGAGGTGACTTCGTCGAACAGCATCAGGCTCGGGTTCATCGCAATTGCCCGGGCAATCGCTACACGCTGCTGCTGGCCGCCGGACAACTGGCCCGGATAGTGATCACGCCGCTCCAGCAGGCCGACCCGCTCCAGCCATTTTTCCGCCAGGGCTACGGCCTCGTCCTTGTGCAGCTTCTTGACCTTGAGCAGACCGAGGGTGACGTTCTGCAGCGCGGTCAGGTGCGGGAACAGATTGAACTGCTGGAACGCCATGCCGGTCATGGCCCGATGCCGGGCGATGACTTTTTCCGGGTGCCGTACGCGCTTGCCGCCGATCTCGTCATAACCGATGGACTCGCCATCGAGCATGATCTGCCCGCCCTGGAATTCTTCGAGCATGTTCACGCAGCGCAGCAGCGTGGTCTTGCCCGAACCGCTGGAACCGATCAGCGTGACCACGTTGCCGCGCTGCATGGTCAGGTCGACGCCCTTGAGCACTTCGAGCTGGCCGTATTTTTTGTGCAACCCGCGAATGTCCAGCAGGGGTTGCTCATTTTGCGCGTTCGAAACTTGAGGTTGAGTCATGGCAAGGCCACCCGCTTTTCAATGTGCCGGCCGAGTAATTCGATGGCGTAGTTGATGACGAAAAACAGAAATCCGGCGAACAGGTAAAACTCGAGGGTCATGAACGTCCGGGCGATGATCTGCTGGGTGCTGAGCAACAGCTCGGCCACACCGATCACCGACAACAGCGTCGAGGCCTTGACGATCTCGGTGGACGAGTTGACCCAGGTCGGCAGGATCTGCCGCAACGCCTGGGGTAACAGCACGTAGCCGAGGGATTGAAAAAACGTCAGGCCAATCGCCTTGCTCGCTTCCATCTGTCCGCTCGGCAACGCTTGCAGCGCACCGCGCACAATCTCGGCGACGTGGGAACCGCAGAACAGCGTCAGCCCCAAGGCACCGGCCTGGAACGCGCTGATCTGCCAGCCCAGCGCCGGCGCCATATAGAAGCAGGCCAGCACCAGCACAAACACCGGTGTGCCGCGAATAATGTCCACGTAGAAACGGAACGGTGCGCGCATCCAGAACTTGCCGTAAGTCAGCACCAGACCGGCAACGATACCGACCATCGTGCCCAGCAAAATCGCCAGGGCCGACACCTGCACACTGGTCAAAAAGCCTTGCCACAACACTTCGCGGGCAACCCACAATTCATGCAACCAACTGGGCGATTCGTACATGGGGCCTCCTATCGGCGGATCGCCAGACGCTGCTCGAGGTAACGCAGCATCATGGCAATGAGGTAACAGGCCGCAACATAGAGCGCCGTGGTCACCATCCAGGTTTCAATCACCCGGTAGCTCTCGACATTGATCTTGCGCGCGTAATAGGTCAGCTCCGGCACGGCAATCGCCGCCGCCAGCGAGGTGTCCTTGAACAGCGAAATGAAGTTGTTCGACAGCGCCGGCAACACGTTGCGCAGCATCACCGGAACGGTGACGTAGGCCTTGACCTGCCACTCGCCCAGACCGATCGCCAACCCGGCTTCGCGCTGCCCCTTGGGAATGCTCAGCAAGCCGCCACGGAACACTTCCGTCAGGTACGCCCCGGCATACAGCGACAGGGTGATGATGAACGACGGGATCTTGTCCAGACGAATCCCGAGACTCGGCAAGGCGAAGTAAATCAACAGAATCAACACCAGGATCGGCGTATTACGGATCACCGTCACATACACCGACGCCAGCACCCGCAACGCGCGATGCTTTGACAGCAAGGCAAACGCCATCAGCAGGCCAATCACGCAGCCGATGGCGATCGACACCAGCGCCAGCTCGAGGCCCAGACCGAGCCCCGCCAGCAAGGTGTCGAAATCGCGCCACACGGCGGCAAAGTTCAACTGATAGTTCATGATCAGCAGCACCTTGAACGGGGCGATTGTTCACCGCCCCGTTCATCATTCAACAATTGGAAACGTCGCGAGCGAAGGAAAGACAAGGCGAAAACAGGCGAGAAAGCGGAGTTGACGTCAGTCAATGAGCATTTCGAGCCTGTTTTCAACGCAGTATTTCGCGCGCAGCCCGCAGCAGTTTTCATTTGAATTCGACGGGGAAACCGATGGCTGGGGTAGGCAGATCGACACCGAACCACTGCTTGAAGGAGGCCGCGTACGCCGGGAACTCAACGCCGGTCATGGCTTCATGCAAGGTGGTATTGACGAAGTTCAGCCAGTCCTGATCGCCGCGTTTGACGGCGCAGGCGTAGGTTTGCGGGCTCCAGGCGTAGGTCGGGCTGCGATAGCGGCCGGGGTTCTGCACCATCAGGTATTTCACCGACGACTGATCGGTAGCGGCGGCGTCGGCACGGCCGGAGTTAACGGCCTGATACATCAGGTCCACGCTGTCGTACTGATCGACCTTGGCCTTGGGCAATGCCTGATGCACCAGCTCTTCGGCGTACACGTTCTGCAGCACGGCTACGGTGACGCTGTCGCCCGCGGCTTTCAGGTCTTCGATTTCCTTGTACTTGCTGTTCGCCGGCAACAGCAGGCCGACACCTTCGCGGTAGTACGGCAGTGTGAACGCCACTTGCTGGGCACGACTGGCGGTCACGGTGATGAACTGGCAACTGATGTCGACTTTGTCGGTCAGCAGGTTGGGAATCCGCGCATCGGAGGACTGCACCACGTATTCAACCTTGGTCGGGTCGTTGAACAGACCCTTGGCAATCATGTGCCCGATATCAATATCAAAACCCTGCAACTTGCCATCCGCTCCCTGGAAATGCCATGGCGCGTTGGTACTGCCCGTCCCCACGATCAGCTTCCCGCGGGCCAGCACGCTATCGAGCTTGCTGTCCGCCGCCTGGGCCACACCCATGGCAGCAGCCGAAGCCGCAAAGAGAAAAACACACGCTTTTAACAAGGAAGGTCGGCGATGCATGGCAAGCACTCCAGGATGATGTTTATTCCGCTATACCGGAACTAGGTATGTAACAACGGAATAGACAGCAGAAAGTGTGCCACAGGTTGCAGCGTGAAGGCAGGGGAAATTGAAAAGTGTTTTGAATCAGAGGGATGCGCATTCCTGCGCCGAGGGTGTTACGAAAGGTGCAAATGGAAAAGCGCTACCGTTGGCTACGGGCGCGGGTATCAGGTTCACAAATGGGTGCACGAACCTGAGTCATGCACCACCTGAAAGATCGCATTCGCGAGCAGGCTCGCTCCCACATTAGACCGTGTCTGCAAAGACAACTTGATCAACTGTGGGAGCGAGCTTGCTCGCGAAGAGGCCGGCAAACCCAGAGAAAAACTACTGGCCGATCCGCATCAGCCGAACCCGCGTCACCCGCCGCTCTTCAACCGACATGACCGTCATCCGCCAGCCTTCCCACTCATGGCTGTCACCCATCATCGGCAGGCGATCCAACAGACTCACCACCAACCCGGCGAGGGTTTGATAGTCGTCGGTCGGTTCTGCTGCAAACCCGGTCCGCTGACGCACCCTCGCCAGGTTCAATGCACCGCTGACGATAAAGCCGCCCTTCTCTTCAATGACGTCCGGACCTTCAATTGCGCTGGCGTCAGGCAACTCACCGGCAATCGACTCCAGAATGTCGGTCATGGTCAACACCCCGACGAAGTCACCGAATTCATTGACCACGAACGCAATGTGCGTAGAAGCCTGGCGCATCTGCTCCAAGGCATTCAGAATCGAATAACTGTCCAGCAGATTGATGGTCTTGCGCACCAGTTGCTCAAGACCCGGTTCGTTGCCGGCCAGGCATTCCTTGAGCAATTCCTTCTTGTGCACGAAACCCAGCGGCTCATCCACCGCGCCATCGCGAATCAGCGGCAAGCGCGAATAGGACGAATGCATAAGGCGCGTACGAATGGTCTCGGCATCGTCGGACAAGTCGATGTGGTCAACGTCGGCGCGGACCGTCATCAATGTGCGAATCGGCCGCTCGGCCAGTTGCAGCACACCACTGATCATGATCCGCTCACGTCGGTCGAACAGCACTTCACTCGGCGCTTCGCCGTTTTCCAGCAGGTCCGCGATCTCCTCGCCGACCTCTTCCTCCGCCAGCTTACGACCGCCCAGCAAACGCAGCACCGCGTGGGCCGTGCGCTCACGCATCGGTCGCAGGCCTTGCATCGACTTCTTGCGCCGCGCCCGGGCGATCTGGTTGAAGATTTCGATCAGGATCGAGAAACCGATGGCGGCGTACAGGTAGCCCTTCGGAATGTGGAAGCCCAGGCCTTCGGCGGTCAGCGCGAAGCCGATCATCATCAGGAACCCCAGGCACAGCATGATTACCGTTGGGTGGGCGTTGACGAATCGGGTCAGCGGTTTGCTGGCGATGATCATCAGACCGATGGAAATGATCACCGCGATCATCATCACCGCCAGTTCATCGACCATGCCCACGGCGGTAATCACCGCGTCCAGGGAGAACACCGCGTCGAGCACGACGATCTGCGCGACGATCGGCCAGAACAATGCGTAAGTCGTACTCGAAGAGCGCTCGCTGACATGGCCTTCGAGTCGCTCATGCAATTCCATGGTGGCTTTGAACAACAGGAACACACCACCGAACAACATGATCAGGTCACGACCGGAGAAACTCTTGTCGAACACCTCGAACAACGGCTGGGTCAGGGTCACCAGCCAGGAAATACTCGCCAGCAGGCCCAGGCGCATCAGCAAGGCCAACGACAAACCGATGAGTCGCGCGCGGTCGCGCTGTTCGGGCGGCAGTTTGTCCGCGAGGATCGCGATAAACACCAGGTTGTCGATGCCGAGCACCAGCTCCAGCACGATCAACGTCAACAGGCCCAGCCACGCGGTGGGGTCAGCTATCCATTCCATAAAAAACGTCTCGATCTCTTCAGTGAATTCAGAATGCCGGGCACGGCAAGGCGCGGCGCAGGGGCCGTGGGGTTGCAATGTCGAAGGTATTGAGAAGTCGGAAGACCGGATGTTTCGCGTGCATCAGGACAGCGCGCTGGCGCGAACAGGAAGGGTAACTGGGGGGCTCCGAGAGGGTGTTCATGCAAATCCTGAAAGGAAAAAGGCCTTGGAGCGTACAGGCACAAAGGACTTTTCCTACAGCCAGAAATCATTACAAAATCTGTAGAACATCTGGATTTGCAGTGTTTTTACCGCGGCCTTCGCCGGCAAGCCGGTCTCGCTCCCACACTGGATCTTCGGTGTCCACGAAACCCTGTGTGCGAGCCTGTTCGCGGGTATTCCGAAAGGTGCAGAGGGAGAAACGCTACCGTTGGCTACGGGTGCGGGTATCAGGTTCACAATCGGTGCGTTTTTGCCGAGAAACGAAACACGTATAAGGATGTGACTTCCTTATGAGCAGGCGCGATCCAACAGCCACTGTCGACGGTGCATTTCTTGCAATTGATCAACATCAATCAAGTGTAAAACCGCACTGGACAACCCTCGATGCGGCTGTTGTGATTCATATTCCAGTAACAGTAGTAACGCTGCCGGCCTGGAGCCAGCCCCTTGTCACGCCCCTGGAGGGTCAATGTCTTTCAACATCATGATGGTTTTCGGTACTCGGCCGGAGGCCATCAAGATGGCGCCGCTCGCCAGAGTGCTGCGTCAATGGCCCGGGGTCACATTGAACATCTGCTCCACCGGTCAACACCGGGAGATGCTCAAACAGGTGCTGGACTCCTTCGAGCTGACGGTCGACCAGGACCTGCAGGTGATGACTCAAGGTCAGACACTCAACGGTCTTTCCCAGCAACTGCTGATTCACCTCGACCAGGCTTACGAGCGGGTGAAGCCCGATATCGTGCTGGTCCACGGTGATACCACCACCAGCTTCATCGCCGCCCTCGCCGCCTTCAATCGCCAACTGCCCATCGGCCACGTCGAGGCCGGTTTGCGCACTGGCAACCTGCGTGCACCCTGGCCGGAAGAAGCCAACCGACGCCTGACCTGCGTCCTCGCCGACCTGCATTTCACTCCGACCACCAAGGGTGAAAACAACCTGCTGCGCGAGGGCACGCCCAAGGCCAGTATTGAAGTCACCGGCAATACGGTGATCGACGCGCTGCTGTGGATGCGCACTCACCAACAGGAGATCAACTGGCATCCGGCCGTCGACTCGCCGCTGGCGGTGCTCGACGACACCCGACGCATGGTGCTGATCACCGGCCACCGCCGGGAGAACTTCGGCGACGGTTTCCGCAACATCTGCCTGGCCCTCGCCGACCTCGCGCTGCGCTACCCCGATGTGCAATTCGTCTACCCGGTGCACCTCAATCCGCAGGTGCAGAAAGCGGTGTATGGCGTGCTGTCGGACAAGCCGAACATTTACCTGGTGGCGCCGCAGGATTATCAGCATTTCGTCTGGCTGATGGGCCGCGCGCACTTTATCCTCACCGATTCCGGCGGCGTCCAGGAAGAGGCCCCGGCCATCGGCAAGCCGGTGTTGGTTCTGCGCGATGTCACCGAGCGACCTTCCGTGCTTGAAGGCGGGACCGTGTTGCTGGTGGGCACCGACACCGACCGCATCGTCAAGCAAAGCTGCCTGCTGCTGGATGACGACGCTCACTTCGAGCGCATGAGTCGTGTCCACAGCCCCTACGGCGACGGCCACGCCAGCGAACGCATCGCCACTCGACTGTGCCAGTGGCTGAGCGAGCGCTCGGCGGCGGTCAAAGCACGATGAGTTTCGATTTAGTCGATTTTTTTGCCTACGTCCTGTTCGGTCTCAAGTACCTCGCGATCGCCCTGGCGTTGTTGATGTTCCTCCTCGGGCTCGATGATCTGTTCATCGATCTCGTGTACTGGGGCCGCAAGCTGGTTCGGCGCTGGCGAATCTATGAAAAATTCAAGCGCGCCGATGAGGAACGCCTGTACGCCATCGCGGAAAAACCGCTGGCGATCATGGTTCCGGCATGGAACGAAGTGGGCGTGGTGGGTGAAATGGCGCGTCTTGCGGCGTCGACGCTCGATTACGAGAACTATCAGATTTTCGTCGGTACGTACCCCAACGATGCCGAGACCCAGGCCGACGTCGATGCAGTCTGCCGGCACTATCCCAACGTGCACAAAGTGGTCTGCGCCCGCCCCGGCCCCACCAGTAAGGCCGACTGCCTGAACAACGTCATCGACGCGATCCTGCGCTTTGAAAGCGAGGCGAAAATCCAGTTTGCCGGGTTCATTCTGCACGATGCCGAAGACGTGATTTCACCTATGGAATTGCGCCTCTTCAACTACCTGCTGCCGGCCAAGGACCTGATCCAGATTCCGGTCTATCCCTATGCACCGGAGTGGCGAGGCTTCACCGCCGGGCACTACGTCGACGAGTTCGCTGAAAACCATGGCAAGGACGTTATCGTCCGCGAAGCCATGACCGGCCAGGTGCCCAGCGCCGGCGTCGGCACCTGCTTCAGCCGTAAAGCCATCACGGCCCTGCTGGAAGACGGCGACGGCATTGCCTTCGACGTGCAGAGCCTGACCGAAGACTACGACATCGGGTTTCGACTCAAGCAAAAAGGCATGAAGTGCATCTTCGCCCGTTACTCGGTGACCGACCCGAAACTGGCGCTTGACCAGCCCTGGGCGTTTGGCATGGACCGTGTGTTTTCCCAGGTGATCTGCGTTCGCGAACATTTCCCCCGGGACTTTCAGCATGCTATCCGCCAGAAATCCCGATGGATCGTCGGCATCGTCTTTCAGGGCACCAAGAACCTCGGCTGGAGCCCCACAGGCGTGCTCAACTATTTCCTGTGGCGCGACCGTCGCGGCATGATCGCTTACCTGCTGAGTTTCCTGGTCAACCTGCTGTGCATCGTGCTGCTGGCGATGTGGCTGATGACGGTGATTGCACCGACCGCCTGGCGCTATCCGTCGATCCTGTCCAACAGCCCACTGCTCGCGACGCTCTTGTGGCTCAACGGTTTGATGCTGATCAATCGGCTGTTCCAGCGTGGCTGGTTCGTCACGCGTTACTACGGACTGGTCGAAGGCCTGTTGTCGGCACCGCGCATGATATGGAGCAACTTCATCAACTTCTTCGCCAACGTGCGGGCGCTGCGCCAGGTCATGGAAATGGGCGATTCGCGCCGCGTGGCATGGGACAAGACCACCCATGAATTCCCGGCCCTGACCAAGGCCCAGCGCACGCCGCTGGGTCATCGCCTGGTGGAGAAAGGCCTGCTCAGCGAAGAGCAACTGGAAGCGGCGATCACCAACCCGATACGCCGCCGACTGGGCCACGAACTGCTGTTGCGCGAACACATCAACAGCACGCAACTGGTGGAAACCCTCGCCGAACAACTGGACCTTGAATGGGCGCCACTGAACCCGTTCAAACTCGACAAGCGCCTGATCGACGCCGTGCCGCGCAAGATCGCCTCCCACTACGGCGTGCTGCCGGTGGCCGAGGACGGCAACACGCTGGTGCTCGCCTCTGAAGGGCCGGTGAGTCAGGTATCCCTCGGCGCCATCAGCCGTCAATTGAAACGCCCGGTGCGCTGCCGTCTCGCGCCTCAGGGCCGGGTCACGCTGGGCATCCGCTATTGGTACGCCAGCCCCCGTCAGAACGAGGAAGTCCACCACATGCTCGAAGTGCTTGAGCGTCATCAGGACGATGAAGCCTTGCTCGAACGCGTCAGTCATCACCAGGTGCTGTTGGGCAATCTGCTGCAAGTGCGCGGCATGGTCCCGCCGAGTCTGTTCAATCAGGCCTTGATCGACTTCGATGCCGAGCACATGTCTTTGGGTGAACACCTGATCTCGCGCGGCATGATCACTCAGGAAGTGCTTGAACAAGCCCTGGCTGATCAGGCCAGCGAACAGCATGCTGCCTTCCGTATTGTCCGGGAGGTCGCATGAAGCCTGTCAATCGTCACGCCCTCCTGGTCGGCAGCCTGTTGCTGAGTATGAGTGCCACCGCGTGGGTGCAGGCTGAACCGCTGACCGAGTTCGAACAGTTCCGCAGTTTTCCCTACATGGATCGCAGCTATCGCGAAGCGAAAAAAGGCAACTGGGCCGAAGTCGAGCGGCTGATGCGCCACCTGCTGACCAAAGTGCCGAACAACGATGAAGCCCGGGCATTGCTGGTGGAAGCGCTGGCCAGGCAGCGGCGATACAAGGATGCCGTGCAAGCGCTGCCGGACAACCCGGACAACAACGACGCCCTGCTCAACCTGCGCCTGACCTGGATCGAACAGGATCCGCCGGGCAGCGAGCAGGTGGAACAATGGCTGGCCACCAGCAACCTCAATCAGCGTGTACGCCTGTGGCAGGCCTACAGCCTGAGCCTGGCCAGGTTTGGTGGCGCAAGCCGCGCCCACGACTGGCTCGCGCAACTGGCGCCCAAGGGGGACGACAACATTCTGCGCGAGGCTCGCGCCAATTGGTCCGAGCAATTGCGCGACTGGAACGGCACCATCGAGCAACTCGCGCCACTGGCCGCCAGCAAGCAACTGGACGCCGAAGGTTGGCAGCGACTGGCCAATGCCTATGTGCAGCGTCTCGACGAACAGCCTTTGCAGCAACTGCTGCAACAGGCACCGACAGCCGAAGCGGCGCGCAAGGCCCGCCTCGCCATGATCGACCGGGCGATCGCCATGGGCGACGTCCAGCAGGCCCAACGCTGGATTCAAACGTTGCCCGCCAACGACCTGGCTGATCCCGCGCAACGCCAGCGTCTGTGGGAACTGGCGCGACAGACCGGTGATGTGCCGACCGTGCAACGCTTGAGTGGCGAATTGCAGCGCCCGTGCCTGGAAACGGTCGAATGGCTGTCCGGTCGCGATCCGGAAGCCGCACGCACGCAATTGCGTGACTGCCCACCGAACGAGGACCCGCAAACCTGGCTGATCCTCGCCCAGCGCCTGCAGGCCACCGAGCTGCTGCAAAGCACGCGGCTGCCCGAACCCTGGGAGAGCCGTCGACAGGCACAGCTACTGGACATCTGGCAGGACCAAGGCCAGAGCGACAAAGTCATGGCCTGGCTCGCCGGCCAGCCACAGACCGCTGACGTGGTGAGACGTCGGGCCGAACTGGCTCAGGCGTTGGGGCGCAACACCGAAGCGGCAACGCTTTGGGAGCGGCATTACCAACAGACCGGCAACCTCGGCTCACTCAATCAGGCAACGTATCTGGCGCTCAACGCCGGCCAGCGCGACCACGCGCAACAGTTGCTTGAAAGTGCTTACGATCGTCACGCCGGCCAGTTGCCCGTCGCCATGCTGCAACGGCTGGCGGGGCTCTACGCGTCGTCGACGCCAACCCCGGCGCAACAGCAACGCATGGTGTCGCTGCTCAAGCGCGTCGACCCCGCGACGCGCGGCCAACTGCTGGCGCAATTCGCGGAAAAGGGTCAGTGCGATGCGGTGCAACAAGCCATCGGCGACCACCCGCAGGTCGCAGGCGACTATCGCGCCCTGGGCCGCTGCGCCATGCCGGATCGACCGGGTGAAGCCGTCGTCTACTACCAGAGCGCCGAAAAACTCGGCGACCGTGACAGCCGTCTGCCGCTGGCTTATGCGTTGGAGGCGGCCGGAGATTCCTCAGGTGCCCTGGCCATCTGGCGCAGCTTTGCGGATGCCGAACTGAGCGACAACGCCAGGCTCACGGCCAGTCGCAGCGCCCTCACCGCCGGCGACCCTCAGGCCGCAGAACGTTACTGGCAACGCAGTCGCGCCCGTGGTGCCAATGAGTGGGCGCTCGGCGCAGCGGTTGCCGACGCGCGCGGCGATCATGCAGAGGCGATGCGGCGTCAACGCTCAGCCTTGCAACAGTCGCCGGACGCCGGGCATTTTTATGCGGCGTCGGTCACTGCGCAAAAGGCCGGCGAGTTGGAACAAAGCACCGCGTGGCTCGCCGAAGCCGTGCGCCGCGAGCCGAACAACCCGCGCTATCGGGCCGATTACGGCATGCGTCTCGCCGGGGCTGACACCAAAGAACAGCGCGCCCTCGCCCTCCCATATCTGCAAAGCGCCACCCGGGATTTCCCGGAAGACTATCGCCTCGGCGAAACCCTGGCACTGCGTTATGACGAAGCCGAAGACAGCGCGGCGGCGCGCAAGGAATTGCGTCGGGTCATTGACCTGGAACAGCACCCGGTCGCCGCCGACGATGAGGACGGCAGCATGGAAGCGCGCCGCTACCGCCAGCGTCGCGCCCACGAAACCCTGTCCCGCCGCGACAGTCGCACCCTGGCCAGCACCTGGTCGCCGGCCGGGGTCTCGACCAACGACAGTTTCCGCCCCAATGGCACCCTTCGCGACTCGTCACGCCGCGCCACCTCGCAGAATGTGCAAGTGGCGATCTGGGACCATGCGCTCGGTGAAGAACCGAGTCGCGCCGGGAGCGCGTTGTCACTCTACGGCCGCGTATTGCTCGGCGGCCGGGGCCGTTCGAGCTATGGCGAATCCCTCGGCACCGGCGTGGGTCTGCGATACAAGCCGTGGGGCACCGCGAACATCAACTTCTACGGCGAGATCTACAAGCAAAGCACGTTCAATGACAACGACAATCAGCATATGAGCCTGGGTCAATTGCTCATCCCCGAAAAACTGGCGGACCAGTTCAACGATCATCGCCAGGACGGTCACACCAGCACCGACTACCTGCTGCGCACTACCGCGTCGTTCCTTGATCAGGGGCGGTTCCGCAACGACTGGCGCGTCGATGAAAACGACTGGGAAGAACGCTTTCTCTACCTCGATGCGGCGTGGTGGACCAAGGCCGGTGATCACCAATGGCTGTCGCGGTTCCAGCAAGGTCACACCTGGAAGCTGCCGTTCAACGGCGCGCAAACCCTCATGCCGTACGGCTTTCTCGAGTTCGCAACACAGGACCCGGGCAACGACTGGCGCCAGGACCTGCGCACCGGTATCGGCCTGCGCTGGCAATGGTGGTTCGACGACGACATCTACAACGCTTACCGCGCACACCTGACGGTGCGCACCGAGTATCAGCAATCCCTGAGCGGCAATCTGTATGACGGCGGCAACGGTGTGCTGCTGGGCGTGGAGTTGAATTTCTGATGACGCGACTTTTCCTGGTTTTCTGTCTGTTGCTGAGCAGCACCATGGCTCGCGCCGATGAACGAATTTTCTATCAACCACTGAACGTCGACGCCAGTGTCAGCCAGGCGCAATGGCAGCGCATCTGGCAAGACACCGGCAAACAGGGTGTGCAGACCGTCATCGTGCAATGGACGGCGTACGGTGATTCGGACTTTGGCGGCGCCAATGGCTGGCTCGCCAAAAGTTTGCAACAGGCCCACGCCCAAGGCCTGAAGCTGGTGCTGGGCCTGCGCATGGACCCGGCCTATTACCAGCGCATCGATGAACTGGACAGCGCCGGGCTTGCCGCCTACTGGCAGGCGCAACTGGGGCAGTCGCTGGCTCAGCAACAGCGGTTGCGCCAGGACTGGAAGCTGTCGGTCAGCGGCTGGTATCTGCCGCTGGAACTCGACGACTTTCACTTCCTGGCGGTCGATCGACGGCAAACCCTGCAACGCCAGCTCAAGGATTTCGCCGGCAAGCTGGACGCACCGCTGCACGTCAGCGCCTTCACCGCAGGCAAGCTCGCGCCGCAGGTGAACGGCCAGTGGCTGGGTGAACTGGCGAGCGCGGGAGTTCAGGTGTGGTGGCAGGACGGCGCCGGCACCGGTCGTTTGCCGCCACTGGTACGCAACGGCTACGCCAGCGCACTGCCCTGCCCGATCGGCATCGTGCGCGAAGCCTTCCGGCAGGTCAGCGCCGAGGGTCAACCGTTTCTCGCAGAACCGGCCGCTCCGGACACTACGTCAGCGGGTTGCCATCCGACGGCGGTGTTTTCCCTGCGCTATCGACCGTGGGGCCAGGTGATTCTCGACAACCAGCGTAGGCATCAGGTTGACGATGTTCATAAATAGAATCTGAGTCGTCTGACCGTCAGCCTGCTCGCGAAGACGGCTATTGAATTAGCGCTCACCTGCTTCCTTGTAAACCACTCCACGCTCCCTCTTGCCCACCGCGATTTTTGACCCGCTCGATATACCGCACCACCGCCGCCGATTTCTCAAACCGCCGATAAACCAACGACAACCACGAACTCGCCTCACAGCCCTTGATCGACCGGTAAACCACGCCGGGCAATCCGACATGCCCGACCACCGACTCCGGCACCACCGCCACGCCCTGCCCCAGCGACACCAGCGCCAGCACCGCCACCAGCCCGCCGGGTTGCGCCCCCAGTTTCGGCGCAAACCCACCTTCGGCGGCGACTTGCAAGGTGCCGCTGATCTGTTCCGGCAGGATGAACGTCTCGGCCTGCAGGTGCTCCGGGCCGATCTCGGTCAACCGGCACAACCAGGATTCAGCCGCCAGTGCCAGCACAAAACCTTCCGCGTCGAGGCGAATGGCGTCCAGGCCTTCGGGCAAGGTCATGGGTGAGCGGACATAGCCGATGTCGAATCGACCTTCGAGCACCATCGTCGGCAAGGACGCCATCGGGTGTTCCCGTACGTTGAGGCTGACGTCCGGGCACTCGCGACTGAACGCCTGCACCTGTTTCTGAAGCAGGCCCGAGTACACCGCCGAGGCCACGTAACCCAGTTCGATATGGCCAATGTCCCCGCGCCCGGCACGCTGGGCGTTTTGCTGGGCGTATTCGAATTGCCGCACCGTTGCCTCAGCTTCGATCAGCAGCGCGGCGCCGGCTTCGGTCAGACTGACTTCGCGCGTCTGGCGCACGAACAGTCGCGTGCCGAGCTCGTTTTCCATGTCCTGGATCTGTCGAGTCAAGGTCGGCGGCGCGATACCGAGTTGTTCGGCGGCACGGGTGAAGTTGCCTTGCCGGGCAACAGCGAGGAAATAGCGAAAATGGCGGATGTCCATCGGTGCATTAGCTCAAAGGTAATGAAGTACCGCTAATCGGCTAACGAAGCCTGTAAACGGTCGCGATAAGCTCTTTCTGCAATCACAGTAGAGAGCCCATACCATGTACGTCAAACCCCTTGATGCCTCAACGATCAATGGCCTTGCTCAAAAGGCAATCCGCTCATGAGCCGCGTCAGTCCACGCCTGACATTGTTGACGGCCTCCGGCGTCTGTTCGCTGATCGTCCTCGACACCAACATTGTCGCCGTCACCCTGCCCACCATCGCTCGAGACCTGGGCGCGAACTTTGCCGACATCGAGTGGGTGGTCAGCGCCTACATGCTGGCTTTCGCCGCCCTGCTCTTACCGGCAGGCAGCATTGCCGACCGCTTCGGCCGGCAGAAAACCCTGCTCTGTGGCCTGGGGCTTTTCATTCTGGCGTCCATCGGTTGCGGCGCGGCACCCACGGCGTTGTTCCTCGACATCGCCCGGGCGGTCAAAGGCGTCGGTGCGGCGTTGTTGCTGACCTCCGCGCTCGCCTCCATCGGCCACACCTTTCACGATGAAGTTGAGCGAGCGAAGGCCTGGGCGTTCTGGGGCGCCTGCATGGGCGTGGCAATGACCGCTGCGCCGACCGTCGGCGGGCTGATTACCGAGTACATCGGCTGGCGCTGGATTTTCTACCTCAATTTGCCCGTGGGCCTTTTCCTGATGGTAATGGTCTGGCGTGCCGTGCCGGAATCTCGCGACCCTCAATCCGCGCGTCTCGATCCGTGGGGCAGTCTGGCGTTCAGTGCCAGTTTGCTGTGCCTGATCTGGGGCCTGATCGAGGCCAACCGGATCGGCTGGAGCAACCCGGCCACCTACGCCAGAATCATCGGCGGCGCGCTGTTGTTGGGAGTGTTCGTCGTGATCGAGCGGATGCAGCAGCGGCCGATGGTCGACCTGCAATTGTTCAAGCACCCGCGCTTCATCGGCGCACTGCTGGGTATGTTTGCCTACGCCGGTTGCGCCCAGGTGATGATGACGTTGCTGCCGTTTTATCTGCAGAACGGCCTGGGTTTCTCGGCCATCGCTTCAGGGCTGGGCATGTTGCCATTTGCCCTGACCATGCTGATTTGCCCGCGCATCGGCGTGCGCCTTTCCAGCCGCTTTGCACCGGCAACCTTGATGGCGACCGGTTTGACCCTGGTCGGCAGCGGCAATCTGCTCAGTGCCTGGGCAGTCAACAGCGGCGGTTACCTGCCGTTCGCCCTGGCGATTGCCGTGACGGGCGCCGGCGCCGGATTGCTCAATGGCGATACGCAGAAAAACATCATGGTATGCGTGCCGCGGGAGCGTACCGGTATGGCGTCAGGCATGAGCACCACGATGCGCTTCAGCGCCATCGTGTTGGCCATCGGTGTCTACGGAGCGTTGCTGTCGAGCCATACCGAGCAATTGTTGCGCGCCAGTCTGTCGTCACAAGGAACACAATGGCTCGACCAGACTCAGGGCATCGCCTCGCGAGTGGTGGCCGGCGACATGACGGCGGCGATGGCTTTGCTGCCGGAAACCGCGCGCAGCCTCGTCGAACCGTTGGCCCGGCAGGCGTTCGTCGGCGGCTTCACTTTCTTGCTGTGGGTCGCCGGTTTACTGGCCTTGCTGGGAGCGCTGGTGGTGGGCACGCTGATGCGCAATCCGATCCCCGCCCCATCGGCGGCGACCATCAACGCGAATGCTTGAATGACGCCAGCACCCGCTCAGCATTGGCATCGCAGCCCATGCCGGCGGGTTTTGCCTGAATATCGTCGATCACCGCCAACAGCTTTGCCTTGCTCTGCGCAAGGTGCAGCTGCATTTCTTCGATTTGCTCGACTTTGCGATTTAGGCCCGCCAGCAGTTCGTCGTGTTTGAATTCACCGGTCACGGTGTCTGGCATCAACTGCTTCAACTCTTCCAGGCTGAACCCGGCCTGCTGCGCGCACTGGATGAGATACAGCGTTTGCAGAACCTGATCGGGATAATGCCGATAGCCATTCGCCCGTCGTTCCACTTTCTGGATCAGGCCCTGAGCCTCGTAAAAACGAATACGCGACGGATTAAACCCGCTCAACTGCGCCAATTCACCAATCTTCATCACTGCCCCGTTTTGCCTGCTTGACATTAAAGTTAACTTTAAGCTTAGCCTCTACGCTTCACTGATGAGGAGTCAAGCATGTCGCCCTTCCAAGCGTTGAATTTGCCCAACGGCCAGGCCATCGGCAATCGCATTGCCAAAGCGGCGATGGAAGAGAACCTTGCCGATACCGGGCAGGCGCCGTCCGATGCGCTGTTTCGGTTGTATCAGACTTGGGCCGGGGGCGAAGCCGGATTGTTGCTGACCGGCAACGTGATGATCGATCGTCGTGCGATGACCGGCCCGGGGGGCGTGGTGCTGGAAGATGATCGCGACCTGGAACGCTTTCGCCAATGGGCAACGATTGGCCGTTCCGGTGGCGCGCAGTTCTGGGTGCAACTCAATCATCCGGGGCGCCAGACCATGGCCAACCTCGGCCAGCAAGCGTGGGCGCCCTCGGCGGTCGCACTGGATCTTGGTTCGTTTTCCAGGATGTTTGCCGAGCCCAAACCGATGTCCGAGGACGATATCGCCGAAGTGATCACGCGCTTCGCCACCAGCGCTGCACTCGCGGAAAAAGCCGGTTTCACCGGCGTGCAGATTCATGCGGCACACGGCTACCTGATCAGCCAGTTCCTGTCGCCGCTGACTAACCGTCGAACTGACTGTTGGGGCGGGTCCCTGAAAAATCGCGCGCGTCTGCTGCTGGACGTTGTCCGCGCCGTTCGCCAATCCGTGTCACCGCAGTTTTGTGTGGCAGTGAAACTCAACTCCGCCGACTTCCAGCGCGGCGGATTCGACGCCGACGACGCCCGGCAAGTGATCCAGTGGCTCAACGATTCGCAGATCGATTTGCTGGAGTTGTCGGGCGGCAGCTACGAAGCCCCGGCCATGCAAGGCGAGGCACGCGATGGCCGGACTCTGGCGCGGGAAGCGTACTTTCTGGAGATGGCGGGTGAACTCGCCGGTGTGGCGCGCATGCCGGTGATGGTGACGGGCGGAATTCGACGTCTGGCGATCGTCGAACAGGTGCTCGCCAGCGGTATCGCCATGGCCGGCATCGGCACCGCACTTGCCCTTGAGCCGCAGTTGGTCAAGCACTGGCGCGAAGGTCGGGACAGCCATCCGCAATTGCCGCCGATCCGCTGGAAACGCAAGCCGTTGGCCGCACTGGCGAGCATGGCCGTGGTGAAGTTCCAGCTTCATCGATTGAGCCGGGGACGCAAGCCCCGACCCGACGTGTCGGCAGTCTGGGCGCTGATTCTCGACCGTTTGTACATCGGCCGCCGCACGCGGCAGTACCGGCAGGCGATGGGTAAGTAATCGGGGTCTCGGACAAACTATCGATGAAGATCAAATGTGGGAGCGGGCTTGCTCGCGAAAGCGGTGGGTCATTCAACATGGGTGTTGGCTGACACGACGCCTTCGCGAGCAAGCCCGCTCCCACAAGGAGACCTCACCGGCCGGAGAAACGCAGTCGCGAAAGCTGCCGTAAATCCCCCGGGAGGTAATAGTCATTGGTCCAGCTGTCATCCGTCGCCAGCGGCTGCACCTGCTTCAACGCAAGCTTCTTGGCAAAGTAGCGAAAGCGGTAGTGCTCGTAGAACCGCAGCAACTCCAGACCATAACGATCAGCCAGGTCCGTATCGCCGCGAACGATAAGGTAGTTTTCGTCGTTGCCGTTACTGGCCGCCGCACTGAGGTTGTGGCTGCCGCTGATGATCGTCGGCGCGTCGCTGGTGAAGTCGGTGACCACGGCTTTGGTGTGCACCAGCAGGTTACCCTTCTGGCCCTTCATGTTCTCGCGAAGCCAGCCTTCCAGCCCGGTGTTGAGCAGCGCGGTAGCGGCGAACTCGGCGCTGCGGTCGGCGTGGAAACCGGTAATGCGGCTGGCGGTGTTTTGCAGACCATAACGCAAGATGTCGTCGTGGGGCTGGCCGAGCAGCGCATTGAGAATATCGTCGGGCAAAGCGAACGCGGTGACGAACAACACGTCCTTTTTCGCGCCGGTGATGATCTCGACGAACTCACGCAAATCGCCCTGACCCGAGCGCGGTGAGAAGCCGGCGAACAACGGTTGCTGCGGGTCCATCGGGTTGTGTTGCGTGATCCATTGCCGGGTGGCGCCGACGTCGGCCGGTGTCGCCCAGACTTGCTCGAAAGTGTCCAGGTAACTGGCGCTGACTGACGCGTCGTCCAGCACATGCACCACGTTCGCCTGGCGATAAACGCCATTGGGCGTGAAGTTGGTGCTGCCGCACAGCACCGCTTCAGGCTGAAGCTGCCCGGCGGCATCGACCCGGCTCAGCACCATGAATTTGTTGTGGAAGATGTTGTGGGTGATACGCCCGCGCTTGTTCGCCGCCGGGATTTTTTCCAGGCTGGCTTCGTTGATCGCGGTGTCGTCATCGCCAGGTTGTGCGTGATACAGCACGCGAACCCTCACGCCGCGTTCGAACGCCGCATTGACGGCATCGACGATCACCTCCAGTTCGTATTCGTAGATGGCAATGTCCAGCGCCCACTGATTATCCACCGCCCGTTCGATGAACCCCAGCAAGCGCCCGAGCAAACCGTTTTCCAGCCATTGCCGAGGGGCATCGGGCCAGGCCTCGATGGGCAGGTTTTTGTTGGCGCTGATCAGCGCATCGAGCTCGGGGAACTTGCGCTGGAACGCCTGACTGGCGGCCACTGCGCGGTTGAAGATCACGCTTTGATGTTGCGGCAGGCCATTGTCGGACGTGACGGTCACTTCCAGGTTTTCGCCCAGCTGCGGTGCATCAGCGCTGCCGTACGCCAGGTGAATCCGGTAATGGATCGTCATCCCCGGATTGACCGCGTAATCGGCCCAGCGAAATTTCTGCAACGGCGCAAGGTCGCTCGGGGTGGCGTGAAACTGCGGGAATGTATGAGTCTTGCCGGGAAACGTCAGGCTGTTGAACAGGAACAACCAGGGCTTGCTGCCCTGCTGTTTTTCGATGGCGAACCCCAGCAGGCCTGTGCGACAGGATTCGGCCAGGTCCATGGCCAGCAGCACGCCGTTGGTGCCGGCGTAAGCTTTGACGCGAAAATCGTCCTGACTGTTGGTGGCTAGAACACGCATGCTTCACTCCTGTGAATGGCGGCTTTCAGAGCATAGGGTAGCGCTGCGGATGGGTCGGGATTATCCGATACCGAGGTGACCCCATCGCGGGCAAGCCCGCTCCCACAGGTTTTGTGTCGTTCGCAAAATTGTTGACCAATACACAAACCCTGTGGGAGCGGGCTTACCCGCGATGAGGCCTTCTCAGGCTCTGCAATACTCAGCCTTAAATCAGCTCATCGATATGCCGATAATCTGCCTGCATCTCTGCCGCCAACTGCCTCGCCCGCCCCAACCGAATCGGCCCGCGCTCAATGTCGATCAACAACCCCGGACACTCCAGCGCCGACACCCCCGACCACTCCTTCAATCGCCCATCCGTCACCAGCAACAACCGCTGCTGCTCCGCCGGAAAGCGTTTTTGCCGTGCCGCGAGCCATCGCCCCGCCTCGCCGAGCGCCGCCAGCAACGGCGTGCCACCGCCCGCGCCGAGGCCATCGAGCCAGTGCCGTAGACCGGTGGACGCTTTCAAACCCTGCACTTGCCACGCGGGTGCGTGACCGCTGGCCGTCATCAACGCCAGGCGCGCGCGCTGGCGGTAAGCGTCGTCGAACAATTGCGCCAGCAAACCCTTCGCATCGCTCAATGCCTGGTGCCGGCGCGTGGAAGCCGAAGCGTCGACGATCACCAGCCACAACTCGTGGGGCGAACGGGTGCGCAGATGAAACAGCACATCCTGGCGTTGACGAGGACGGCCATTGAGCAAGGTGCCGGGCCAGTTGATCGAGCCGCTGCGCGCCGCCTGACGTTTGCCCTGTTTGCCATTGGCCAGTCGTCCAGCGCGGGGCTTGGCATTCGCCCCCGCGTCAGATCGAGGGCGAATGCCTAGGGCTTTTTTGGCCAGCTCGGCACTTCACGTCGCGCACCGACCGGCAGCGCCTGGGCAGGCATTTCGCCCCACTGGCCCTGGCCTTCACTCGGGCTGGACGGTTGTGGCGAGGGTTGCCGGGCCTGTTGCGGCGCCGGTGGTGATTGTTCGCGACGACGGTGACGCAAGGCAAATTCGGCCACAGCGTCGATATCGTTTTCGGCAATGGCGCTCGCCCCGCGCCACGCCGCGTGGGCACGAGCGGCACGCAGCCAGACCAGGTCGGCGCGCAGGCCATCGACACCGGCGGCGAAACAGCGCTCGGTAATCTGTGCCAGCGCTTCATCGTCGAGGGGGATGCTCGCCAGCGTGTTGCGCGCGTTCTCGCACCGTTCACGCAGCGACTGCTGCTGGCTCTCCCACTCAGCGCAGAACCGTTGCGGATCGCTGTCGAAATCCAGACGCCGGCGGATGATCTGCCCCCGTTGGGCCGGTGCAGTATGGCCACCGAGCGCCACGTTCAAGCCAAAGCGGTCGAGCAGTTGCGGCCGCAGCTCGCCCTCTTCCGGGTTCATCGTGCCGATCAGCACGAACTTCGCCGAATGCCGATGGGAAATGCCATCGCGCTCGATCAGGTTGGTGCCGCTGGCCGCGACGTCGAGCAGCAGGTCCACGAGGTGATCGGGCAGCAGATTGACTTCATCGACGTACAGCACACCGCCGTCAGCCTTGGCCAGCACGCCGGGAGAAAACTGTGCGCGACCTTCGCTCAGGGCCGCGTCGAGGTCGAGGGTGCCGACCAGGCGTTCTTCCGTGGCACCGAGCGGCAAGGTGACGAATTGACCGCTGGCGAGCAGGTCCGCGAGGCCTCGGGCCAGGGTGGATTTGGCCATGCCGCGCGGGCCTTCGATCAGCACGCCGCCGATTTTCGGGTCGATGGCGGTGAGGTACAGGGCGAGTTTCAAGTCGTCGGCGCCGACCACGGCGGACAAGGGGAAATGCGGGGTGTCGGTCATCTTCAATACTCGGTCATGGTCGGTGATCTATCAATAAATCTCACTGGCGCTTCTATCCCTGTGGGAGCGGGCTTGCCCGCGAAGGCGTCCTGTCAGTCAAAACCAATGTTGAATGTGACGGCCCCTTCGCGGGCAAGCCCGCTCCCACAGAGTCTGCGGCGCATCAGCTGTCTTCTTCTATGTCCAACAACAAATTCTCCAGCGCCTCGCGGTATTCGCCCGGATCTTTCCACATCCCGCGCTGCTGCGCTTCCAGCATCCGTTCGGTCATGTCGCGCAGGGCATGCGGATTATGCTCACGAACAAAATCCCGCGTCGCCGGGTCCAGCAAATACGCATCGGCCAGCAACGCGTATTGGTGATCGTCAATCAGCTGCGTCGTCGCGTCGAAGGCAAACAGGTTATCGACCGTCGCCGCCAGCTCAAACGCGCCTTTGTAGCCGTGGCGCTTCACTCCGTCGATCCACTTCGGGTTGGCCGCCCGCGAGCGGATAACCCGATTCAGTTCTTCCTTCAACGTGCGAATCTTCGGCAGGTCCGGTTGACTGTGATCGCCATGGTAACTGGCCGCCGCTTCGCCGCTCAGGCTTTCCACGGCGGCGAGCATGCCGCCCTGGAACTGGTAATAATCGTTGGAATCGAGCAAGTCATGCTCGCGGTTGTCCTGGTTTTGCAGCACGGCCTGAACCTGGCTCAGGCGCTGGGCAAACTGTTCGCGGGCGGCGGTGCCTTCGTCGGAACCGCCATACGCGTAACCGCCCCAGTTCAGGTACACCTCGGCCAGGTCCTCGCGGCTTTGCCACAAACGACCGTCGATGGCGCCCTGCACACCTGCGCCATAGGCACCGGGCTTGGCACCGAAGATGCGCCAACCGGCCTGACGCTTGGCCGCTTCTTCATCGAGCCCCGATTGCAGCAGCGTTTCCCGCTCGGCGCGGACCTTGGCGGCCAATGGATTGAGATCGTCCGGCTCATCCAGCGCAGCGACCGCCTGCACGGCGGCGTCGAACAGACGGATCAGATTGGCAAACGCATCACGGAAGAAACCGGACACGCGCAGGGTCACGTCGACCCGCGGACGGTCGAGCAGGCTCAGCGGCAGAATCTCGAAATCGTCGACGCGCTGACTGCCCGTCGCCCAGACCGGCCGCACGCCCATCAACGCCATGGCTTGGGCGATGTCATCGCCGCCGGTGCGCATGGTCGCGGTGCCCCAGACCGACAGGCCGAGCTGACGCAGGTGATCACCGTGATCCTGCAAGTGCCGCTCAAGAATCAGGTTCGCCGACTGGAAACCGATGCGCCAGGCGGTGGTGGTCGGCAGGTTGCGCACGTCCACCGAGTAGAAATTGCGCCCGGTCGGCAGCACGTCCAGGCGACCACGACTTGGCGCGCCGCTAGGGCCGGCCGGGACGAAACGACCGCCGAGGGCGTCGAGCAGACCGCGCATTTCCGCCGGGCCGCAGGCGTCCAGGCGCGGCGCGACCACTTCGCGCAGGTTGTCGAGGATGGCGCCAATCTCATCCCAACCTT
Source organism: Pseudomonas migulae (assembly GCF_024169315.1). NCBI lineage: Bacteria > Pseudomonadati > Pseudomonadota > Gammaproteobacteria > Pseudomonadales > Pseudomonadaceae > Pseudomonas > Pseudomonas migulae. The sequence goes on from NZ_JALJWR010000001.1 coordinate 1,107,155, forward strand.
CTTTAGGGAACGGGCTTGTGTGGCGAGGGAGCTTGCTCCCGCTGGACTGCGCAGCAGTCCCGTTTTTTGGGTCCGCTTCGCGAACCAACGGGAGCAAGCTCCCTCGCCACAAAGGCTCGATCCCACCGGGTTCGGCGTCGGTATTCAGGGTTTGCTCGATGAGTTGCGCGGCGAACAGCTCCAAGCGTTCGCGCGTATCGCCCGCCGTGCGCCAAAGTTCATCGCTGATCGCTGACAAGGCATCCGGCCGAGGCCCAACCCAAGGCTCCGCCAACGCACAATCCAGAGGATCGAAACCCAATTCAAAAGCCTTGGCCAACGCCCGCAGTACACTCGATTGCGCCCCTCGCCCGTCGCCACGGGGAATGCGCAGCAAGGCCAGCAACGTATCGATGCGCAACCGTCCGGTCGGCGACTCGCCGAAGATGTGCAGGCCGTCACGGATCTGCGACTCTTTCAAGTCGCACAGGTAAGTGTCGAGGCGCGGCAACCAGATCGCCGCGTCAGCATCGCTGTCGAGCTTCTCGTCCAGCAGCAGCTCGCGGTCGATGTGGGTGTCGCGCACCAATTGCAGGATGTCGCGCTGCAACTCCCGGGCGCGACGCGGATCAAGCAGTTGCGCTTCGTAATACTCGTCGGCCAGCAGCTCGAGATTACGCAGCGGGCCGTAGGTTTCGGCGCGGGTCAGCGGTGGCATCAAGTGATCGATGATCACCGCCTGGGTGCGACGCTTGGCCTGGGCGCCCTCGCCCGGGTCGTTGACGATGAACGGATAGATGTTCGGCAGCGGCCCGAGCAACGCGTCCGGCCAGCAGTTGTCCGACAGCCCGACGCCTTTGCCCGGCAGCCATTCGAGGTTGCCGTGTTTGCCGACGTGGATCACGCCGTGGGCGCCGTAGGTGTTGCGCAACCAGAAGTAGAACGCCAGGTAGCCGTGGGGCGGCACCAGGTCCGGGTCGTGATACACCGCGCTCGGATCGACTTGATAACCGCGCGCCGGTTGAATGCCGATGAAGGTCAGGCCGAAACGCAGCCCGGCGATCATCATCCGTCCGCCACGGAACATCGGGTCGCCTTCGGGCGCGCCCCAGCGTTCCAGCACGGCCTGGCGGTTGGCCTCGGGCAAGGCGTCGAACATCAGGTTGTAGTCGTCCAGCGCCAGGCTTTGATGACACGGACGCTGGTCGAGGGTATCGAGATCGTTGCTGACACCGCCGAGCAATTGCTGGATCAACGCGGTGCCGCTGTCCGGCAGTTCGGCGGGCAGCGGATAACCCTGTGCGTGTAACGCACGGAGGATGTTCAACGCTGCGGCCGGTGTATCGAGGCCGACGCCATTGCCAATGCGCCCGTCACGGGTCGGGTAATTGGCGAGGATCAACGCGATGCGTTTTTCGCTGTTCGGCAGTCGCGCCAGATCGATCCAGCGCCGCGCCAGTTCGGCGACAAAATCCATGCGTTCCGGTGCAGGTCGGTAGCAGACCACATCGGACTGACTGCGCTCGCTGCGCCATGCCAGGTCCTTGAAGCTGATCGGGCGGCTGATGATCCGCCCATCCAGTTCCGGCAGCGCGATGTGCATCGCCAGATCCCGCGGGCCGAGGCCCTGTTCGCTGGCACGCCAACCGGGTTCGTTGTCCTGAGCGCAGATCGCCTGGATCACCGGGATATTGCGGCGAAACGGCCGCAAGTGCGGCGCTTCGGGGCTGGATTGAGCGAAACCGGTGGTGTTGAGAATCACCCCTGCTTCGACTTCATCCAGCCAGTCCTCAACCACCGTCAGGCAGCCGGGCTCCTTCAAACTGGCCACGGCAATCGGCAAAGGGTTCAACCCCGCCGCTTGCAAACGCTGGCAGAAAACATCAATGAACGCGGTGTTCGCCGCTTGCAAATGCGAGCGGTAAAACAGCACCGCCGCCACCGGTTGATCGGCGTGCCATTCGGCTTGCCAATCACTCAGTGCAGCGGGGCTTTTTTGCGGGTGGTAGATCGCGGTGCGCGGCAGGGTTTGTGGCTCGGCCCACGTGTAGTCGCGATCCAGCCAGCGATTGGCCACGCAGCGAAACAGATCGAGGGCGTTGGCCATGCCGCCCTGGCGCAGGTAATGCCAGAGCCGGTCGCGGTCTTCGGCAATCACGGTGCTGAGGTCGCTGAGCTCCGGGTCCGGGCGATCATCGCCGGGCACCAGAATCAGCTGCACACCGCGCTGCGAAAGTTCGACCAGACGTTCGACGCCGTAACGCCAATAAGCGATGCCGCCGTGCAACGAAATCAAAATCACCTTGGCGTGGCGCAGTACTTCATCGACATACAGGTCGACCGACGCGTGATTTTGCACCTGCATCGGGTTCGCCAGACGCACGCTCGGGTAATCGTCCGGCAACTGCTGCGCCGCTTCGGCGAGCAGCGCCAGGCTGGAATCGCCGCTGCACAGGATCACCAACTCGGCGGGGGTTTGTCCAAGGTCGGCAATGTTGTCATCCGACACGAAACCGCCGGGCTGGGTCCTGAGCAGGTGCATGGGTCAGACGCTGAGCGCGGCGCGCAGTTGCGCTTCGAGTTGCACGGCATCCAGCTCCTGACCGATCAACACCAGACGCGTGGTGCGCGCTTCATCGGCGCCCCACTGACGGTCGAAGTGCTTGTCGAAACGCGTGCCCACGCCCTGGATCAGCAGGCGCATCGGCTTGTTCGGAATCGCGGCGAAACCTTTGACCCGCAGAATGCCGTGCTTGACCACCAGTTGGGTCAGCGCGTCCAGCAGCAGACTTTCGTCGGCTTGTGGCAGTTCGATGGAAATGGAGTCGAACGCGTCGTGATCGTGATCATCTTCGCCTTCATGGTGGTGATCGTGATGACTGTGGCGGCTGTCGATGTGTTCTTCGGAACCGGCACCGAGGCCGATCAGCACGTCCAGTGGCAAGCGACCGCTGCTGGCTTCGATGATTTTCACCGCTGGCGGCAGTTCTTCAGCGACTTCCAGGCGTACGCGGGCCAGGTCTTCCGGGCTGATCAGGTCGGCCTTGTTGAGGATCACCAGGTCGGCGCTGGCCAGTTGGTCGGCGAACAGTTCGTGCAGGGGCGATTCGTGGTCCAGGTTCGGATCGAGTTTGCGCTGGGCGTCGACCTGGTCCGGGAAAGCGGCGAAGGTGCCGGCGGCAACGGCCGGGCTGTCGACGACGGTGATCACCGCGTCAACCGTGCAGGCGCTGCGGATTTCCGGCCACTGGAAGGCTTGGACCAAAGGCTTTGGCAGGGCCAGGCCCGACGTTTCGATCAGGATGTGATCGAGGTCGCCACGACGGGCGACCAGTTCGCGCATCACCGGGAAGAACTCTTCCTGGACGGTGCAGCACAGGCAGCCGTTGGCCAGTTCGTAGACCCGACCGTTGGCTTCTTCTTCGGTGCAGCCGATGGAGCATTGCTTGAGGATTTCGCCGTCGATGCCCAGTTCGCCGAACTCGTTGACGATCACCGCGATGCGGCGGCCCTGAGCGTTGTCGAGCATGTGCCGCAGCAAGGTGGTCTTGCCCGAGCCGAGGAAGCCGGTAACGATGGTGACGGGAAGTTTGGCCAGTGTTTTCATCGGATGCCCTTTGGCAAGGTGGCGGGCATACGGGACGACGACCGCTGCTGCACAGGCAGGCGCGCGGAAGATTTCGCCACCGGATCACCCCGCCCGGTTGTAGTGAGAATTCGGTTCGAGGCAGGTCTCCTGGCTGACGGTGTGCCTGTCGCTAGACTGGCGTTCGCTGCGCCTTCCCGCGGGCTCCAGGGCTGGAGCGTGCAGTGGCGTGGCAGCGAACATCACCGTTCACAGTTGCGGGGGCAGCCGCGGCATCGACCGCGTTCCCTTCTTAGCTTCGGCAAATGCCGAAGAACCTCGAAAGCGCAAGGCTACGCATGGTGTGGGAGCGGGTCAATGTCCGTCAGTTGATTGCAATCCCTTGTGGCAAGGCAGGTTACCTGTGGCGAGGGGATTTATCCCCGTTGGGCTGCGCAGCAACCCCATGCATTCTTTCAGGCACATCCCGCAAGCAGGTATTGCGACGGCTTCTCCGCCGAACGGGGATAAATCCCCTCGCCACAGGTAACACTCCTTGCCCTTGCCCTCCCACCGAGTTGAGAACCCTTGCCAATTGACGCCCAACCCCCGCCCATGCTCTCCTACACGCCTTGTTACGGGTGCCCTTCACAGGGTGAAACGGGAAACCGGTGAATCATGTGCTTTACTCAAAGCCATGTCAGTCCGGTGCTGCCCCCGCAACGGTAAGCGAGCGAAGCGTCAGATCCACTGTGCCAGCAGTTCGGCATGGGAAGGTGACGCTTGCAGGTTTCGGTGAATGCCAAAGCCCCTCGCGAGCCCGGAGACCGGCCCGCAACACAAAGTGACGATTACGTTCACTGAACAACAAACCCGCGGTGGGCGGGCGCTGTTTGAATCTCTGCGAGCCCGATTTGCAGGGATCTTCCATGCGCTCTATTCACCCGCTGACAGACCAGAGGGAAGCGCCATGTCGATCATCAGCAGCACCGGCCACACATCCGCCACCACCACCACTACCACCTTGGCTCAACGCCTGACCGCTGCCATCTGCGCATCGATCCTTGGCGCGTGCCTCGTGTATTTCGCCGGTTTCTCGCACATCGAAGCGGTGCACAATGCCGCGCACGATACCCGTCACAGCTCCGCGTTCCCGTGCCACTGAGACCTGCCGACATGATCAAGCGTATTGCGCAAACCGCAGGTTTCACCGGGCTGCTGGCAGCCCTGTTGCTGACCCTGCTGCAAAGTTTCTGGGTCGCACCGCTGATTCTGCAAGCCGAGACTTACGAAAAATCTGAGCCTGCGGCTGTTGAAGTTCATGAACACGCCGCTGGCGCCGCCGCTCACACCCACGATGCCGAAGCCTGGGAACCGGAAGACGGCTGGCAGCGCGTGTTGTCGACCACCGGCGGCAATCTGGTGGTTGCAGTCGGTTTTGCCCTGATGCTCGCCGGTCTCTACACCTTGCGTGCGCCGACCAAAACCTCCCAAGGCCTGCTCTGGGGCCTGGCCGGTTACGCCACGTTTGTACTGGCACCGACCCTCGGCCTGCCACCGGAACTGCCGGGCACTGCCGCGGCGGACCTGGCACAACGACAAATCTGGTGGATCGGCACGGCAGCGTCCACCGCTGTCGGCATCGCGCTGATCGTGTTCAGCCGTCATTGGCTGATGAAGCTCCTGGGCGTGGCGATTCTCGCCGTTCCTCACGTCATTGGCGCCCCGCAACCGGAAGTGCACTCGATGCTCGCGCCGGAAGCCCTGGAAGCCCAGTTCAAAATCGCTTCGCAGCTGACCAACGTCGCGTTCTGGCTGGCCCTGGGCCTGATCAGCGCCTGGTTGTTCCGCCGCAAAAGCGATGGCCAATACCACGCATGACAGACACTGGCACAGCGCCGACTTTAGTTGTCGGCCTGGGCTGCCAGCGCGGCTGCCCCGTCAGCACGCTGCGGGCGTTACTCGATCAGGCATTACAGGCTCATCACATCGAACTTCACCAGATCAAGGCCTTGGCCAGCATCGACCTGAAGCGTGATGAACCCGGCCTGGTCGAGCTCGCCGAACAACTGGGATTGCCGTTGATGTATTTCAATAGCCAGCAACTGGAAGGTTACAAACCGCAACTCAGCCACCTGTCCGACATCGCTTTCGAACGCACCGGCTGCTACGGCGTAGCGGAAAGCACCGCCCTCGCCCTCGCGGAACAACTGGCCCAGGCACCGGCAAAACTGCTGATCTCGCGACAAAAATACGCCCAGGCCACCCTGGCATTGGCCTGCACTGCGTAAAATCCTCGATAATCCTCGCCTTCGATCATGAGCAATCTTCATCTGAAGCCTTGCCCAGTCCCTTTTTCTGACAGGAAACGACGATGACCGTCTATTTCATTGGCGCAGGTCCCGGCGACCCGGAACTGATCACCGTCAAAGGCCAGCGGCTGATCCGGAGCTGCCCGGTGATCATCTACGCCGGCTCCCTGGTGCCCGCCGCGGTGCTGGAAGGCCATTGCGCCGAACAGGTGGTCAACAGCGCCGAACTGCACCTGGAGCAGATCATCGAACTGATCAAGTCTGCCCATGCCAATGGCCAGGATGTGGCACGGGTGCACTCGGGCGATCCAAGCCTTTATGGCGCGATTGGCGAACAGATTCGCTACCTGCGTGAACTCGATATTCCGTTTGAAATCATTCCAGGTGTCACCGCAACGGCGGCCTGTGCGGCGCTTTTGGGCGCCGAGCTGACGTTGCCGGACGTTTCACAGAGCGTGATTCTGACTCGCTACGCGGACAAGACTGCGATGCCGGCCGGTGAGGAATTGGGGAGTCTGGCGCAGCACGGGGCGACCATGGCGATTCACCTGGGGGTGAATCATCTGCAGAAAATCCTGGTTGAATTGCTGCCGCATTACGGCGCGGACTGTCCGATAGCGGTGATTCACCGCGCGACCTGGCCGGATCAGGACTGGGTGGTTGGGACGCTGGCGGATATTGCCGGGAAGGTTGAGGCGAAGGGGTTTCGGCGGACGGCGTTGATTCTGGTCGGTCGGGTGTTGGGGAGCGATCACTTCAGTGAGTCGTCGCTATATCGCGCCGGGCATGCGCATCTCTACAGACCCTGAGCCACAGGGACCGATCAACCATAAAAAAACGGCACTCACGGGTGCCGTTTTTTTGTTTCTGCAGCGAACACCTTAGTAGTAGGCGTTTTCTTTCTGCGTGTGGTCGGTCACGTCACGTACACCTTTGAGCTCGGGAATGCGCTCGAGCAAGGTGCGCTCAATGCCTTCACGCAGGGTGACGTCTGCCTGGCCGCAGCCCTGGCAACCACCGCCGAACTTCAACACGGCGATGCCGTCTTCGACCACATCGATCAGGCTGACCTGACCGCCGTGACTGGCGAGCCCCGGGTTGATCTCGGTTTGCAGGTAGTAGTTGATGCGCTCGTTGACCGGGCTGTCGGCGTTGACCATCGGGACTTTGGCGTTTGGCGCCTTGATGGTCAGCTGGCCGCCCATGCGGTCGGTGGCGTAGTCGACAACCGCATCGTCCAGGAAAGCTTCGCTGAACGAGTCGATGTAAGCGGTGAAGCTTTTCAGCCCCAGCGCCGTGTCTTCAGGTTTTTCTTCGCCCGGCTTGCAATAAGCAATGCAGGTCTCGGCGTACTGGGTGCCAGGCTGTGTGATAAAGACGCGGATGCCGATGCCCGGGGTGTTCTGCTTGGAGAGCAGATCAGCCAGGTAATCGTGGGCGGCGTCGGTGATGGTAATAGCGGTCATGGAAACTCCTCGCAGGCTTGGGCGCAGTTTACGCCAATCATCGCGCCGTACAAAGTCCTAGTATTTTTGTCGGGAAAGCGTCAGCTCGCCCCGATCGGACGTTTCGCCGTCAATCCTGGCTTTAAGCCACCGATAGCTGCTTTTCTCCACCCATTCGTAACTTGCCCACGATCCCAGTCCAATGGCCACGACGCAAACGGCGAACATGACGTAGGCATTGATGCCATAACGCTGTGCGACAAAGCCTCCGGCGGACAGCACCAACACGTGCATCAGGTACACCGAGTAGGAACAATCCCCCAGCAGTTTGAACACTCGGCTGTGCTCGAAAAACCGCTCCAGCGCCATGCAGGCCACCACCAATACCGCACTCGGCAGGCCCCAGGCCAGGAACCGCGGCTGCGGCGCCAAGTGATAAATCGCCAGCAACGCGCCGCCAATGCCCAGCAATGGCAGCCAGAAACCGGGTTTGATCCAGCCGCGTCGGTAGAGCATGCCAATGGCAATCCCGAGCAGGAACTCATAGACGATGTCCGAACGGTAGAACGGGCTGATCCAGCCGTAACCGGTCCACGCCTGACACACAGCAAACAGCAGCGCAGCAACAATCAGCAGTCGAACTTGCAAGCGGAACAGCAGTGCCCAGGCAAACAGCACGTAGAACAGCATTTCGTAGTTGAGGGTCCAGCCGACATTCAGCGTCGGATAAATCCCGTAGCCGCCGGGGTTTTCCGTAGGAATGAACAACAGCGACAGAAGGAAATGCGACCAGTCGACTGCCTGATCCGGCAACACCGGTCGGGCGAATACCACGACCAGCGCCATCAGCACCGTGTACAGCCAATACGCCGGCACGATGCGAAACAGCCGATACAGCAGAAAGCGTCCCGGCGGCAGCGACTTGCCCTCGGTGGACAGGAAAATCACCAGGCCACTGATGACAAAAAAGACATCGACACCCACCGCCCCCTTGTCGATGAACATCTGACCGATCGGCCCACGGGCCTTGAAGTCGAAGAAAATCTGCATGAAATGGTGGCAAACCACCGTCCAGGCCGCGAGCGCGCGCAATGCCTGTACTGAAATCAACATTGACCGCCCTCCCGTTCCCGATCCGCAATCCACCGCATTTCCCTTGTGAGAGCGGGCTTGCTCGCGAAAGCGGTGTGTCAGGCAATATTAACGGCGACTGACACACTGCCTTCGCGAGCAAGCCCGCTCCCACAGGGGATTTGCGGTGCCTTACAGATCCGACACCGGCCCGCCATCAAAAGTCGATCAAAGATTCTCGTACCGGTTCATGTCCAGCACGCCCTCTTCCACCGGGTCGGTTTCGTGGACGTATTGGCTCAGGTCATGGAAGTAGAACCAGAACTGCGGATGGCTACGGCGAATCCCCCAGCGTTCGACGATTTTCTCGAAACGGTTGGCGTCCTTGGCGTTTTCCATCGCCTCCACAAACGCTGGCACTTGCCCGGCGGGAATGTTGAACATGAAGTTCGGGTAACTGCTGAGTACGCCGGGGAAAATGGTGAGTGTGTCGAGCCCCGGTTGATAGCGCAGCGATTCGCCCAACAGGAACGCCACGTTACTGTGCGCGCGGTTGCGCAGCAGGCTGTAGACCTCGCGCTTGCCGCTCTTGGCCTCAATACGCAGCATCGTCGCTTCCGGCAGTTGATCGATGACCTTGAGACCCGCTGCCGGACGCGACGCCAGGCGACTCAAGGCCTGTTCGGCGCCCTGTAAATCCGGGTCAATGTTCGGTCGCGAGCAATAAGCACCGTCGCAGCGGTTGATCGGATCGGGCTTGGCGTTGAGCTCACCGTAACGCGACAACAGCTGCATCGCAAAGTCGCGTTTCGGGTCTTTCTCGTCGAGTTTCAGCGCCGTCGGCTTGTCGTTGTCTATGGCTTCATAGTCCAGCCACATCTTGAATTTGCCGCCGTTCTGGTACCAGTCGTCGAGGTAGCCGTCCCGCGAATCGGCAGGCATCAGCCGCAGGAAATTCTGCTCGGCACCGTTGCGGATCAGGTCGAAGTACAGGCGCGTCTGCGCTTGATGGGACACGTTGCCGAACACGTCGAAGTTGACTGCCAACTGATAATACGTGCGCTCCAGCAGTGGAAAATCGAACAGCCACATCGTTTGTGGCACGTCACCGATCAGGCCTTTGTTCACCGAGGCGCTGTCGAAATGGCGGAAAATGGTCAACAGCGCATTGTCGTTACCGGCCCACAAAGTCGACCAGCTCGGCGCCGGCACATCGGCATAGTTGTCGCGACGCAGCGCCTCGTACTCGTTGCGCTTGTCGCGGTAGTCACGCCACAGGCCCAACACGCTGCCGACGTCGTCGTTCTGCCCCGGCATCGCCAGCAATGGCGTGGCCTGCCCGCGGTAGTTCGGGTCGGTGATGTAGAGATCGTGTTCCGGCGCCTGGAACAACGCCCAGAAGTGATCGCGAATCACGTCGGTGGCGATCTGGCCGCGACACACCGGCCCGCGGATAAACGTGCGCACGAAGTACTCGGCATTATCGAGCATGAACTGATAACGCGCCTGCGCCGGGATCGCCTCGAACGTGGTGAACGGATTGGCCCGGCGTTCCGGCCCGTAACCCGGCAACGCGTTGACCTGCCAGTTGCCGTTGTAGAACAGGCTTTTGATCCGCGCCATCTTTGCCGCACTCAGCGGATAGGTGATGTGGGTCTTCTGCACGATCACCCCCTGCACCGGCCACAAGCGGTAATACACCTGCGTGCCCGGATCGTCATTCGGGCGGCGCGTGTTGATCAGGTCAATCGGCTGGCCGGTCGGCGTGCGCGAACGCACCCACTGAAAGAAATGCCCCGGCTCGCCCTCCTTGAAGTAAAGGTGGGCGAGGAACCAGTGTTCGAACAACCAGCGTCCCACCAGGCTCTGGCGGGCACCCGGCGAGTTGAGCAGGCTTTCCCATTGCACCACTTGCAACGCTTCTTTCGCGGACGGCACCAGGCCCTGCTCATCGATGGGCGCGCCCGAGGCCAGCCAGCGTTGCAGCGTCTGATACTGCTGGTCGGTCAGGCCAGTGACCGCCAGCGGCATACCTTCCTTCGGATGAACGCTGGCGTAACCGTCGAACTCGGCCGGCATCGCGCACAGGTTTTCCCGGTTCAGGCCCAGGACGATGTCTTCCGGCAACTTGGCGTTGGGCGTCAGCGGTGTTTTGTGCCCCAGTTCCAGCATCCGCGCCATCAACGCGGCCTGGCTGCCCCGGGCGTCCAGCACTGAGTAAAAGCCCTTTTGCTGCCACCCGTGCTTGCCGAAAGCGTCATAAAACAATCGGGTCGGCGCCGCGGCCTGACTGCGTTCACCATCGTAGACCGGGACTTTCGACGCGCCGCGCGCAGCCCCCTCGCCGCTGCCCAGATTCAGCTGACAGGCGGCGTCATTGCAGGCATGGCAGGCCACGCACTTTTCAGTGAAGATCGGCTGGATGTCGCGGCTGTAGGAAATGGCAGCAGAAATCGCCGGATCCTGCGCCACCGCGCCCCAGCTTAAAACCAGCAATGCACTGCTGATGATGACGCGATACGACATGTCCCTGTTCCCGATCCTTGAAAAAACGCCGCGATTCTACCGGGACAGTGCCCCCATCAACATGAGCGATATTCATGCAAAAACCGCACATGCTCTAAAAGCGCACAGGTTTGCTATGATCCCGCCCCTTCGTCATGGTCTTTCCGAGTAGTCCCAATGTCCGATCGCAGTGTTCGCCTTCAAGCCCTCAAGCACGCCCTCAAAGAGCGCATTCTGATTCTCGATGGCGGCATGGGCACGATGATCCAGAGCTACAAGCTCGAGGAGCAGGATTACCGTGGCAAACGCTTTGCCGACTGGCCGAGCGATGTCAAAGGCAACAACGACCTGTTGGTGCTGACGCGCCCGGACGTGATCGGTGGCATCGAAAAAGCCTACCTGGATGCCGGCGCCGACATTCTGGAAACCAACACCTTCAACGCCACCCGGATTTCCATGGCCGACTACGGCATGGAAGAACTGGCCTACGAATTGAACGTAGAAGGCGCTCGCCTGGCGCGCAAGATCGCCGATGCGAAAACCCTCGAGAACCCGGACAAGCCGCGCTTCGTCGCCGGCGTGCTCGGCCCGACCAGCCGTACCTGCTCGCTGTCGCCGGACGTGAACAACCCCGGCTACCGCAACGTGACCTTCGATGAACTGGTGGAGAACTACACCGAGGCCACCAAAGGCCTGATCGAAGGCGGCGCCGACCTGATCCTGATCGAAACCATTTTCGACACCCTCAACGCCAAAGCCGCGATCTTCGCCGTGCAAGGGGTTTACGAAGAGCTGGGCGTCGAACTGCCGATCATGATCTCCGGCACCATCACCGACGCGTCCGGCCGCACCCTGTCGGGCCAGACCACCGAAGCCTTCTGGAACTCCGTGGCCCACGCCAAGCCGATTTCCGTCGGTCTGAACTGCGCCCTCGGCGCCAGTGAACTGCGCCCGTACCTCGAAGAGCTGTCGAACAAGGCCGGCACCCACGTCTCCGCGCACCCGAACGCCGGCCTGCCGAACGAATTCGGCGAGTACGACGAACTGCCGTCGCAAACCGCCAAAGTCATCGAAGAATTCGCCCAAAGCGGCTTCCTCAACATCGTCGGCGGCTGCTGCGGCACCACGCCGGGCCACATCGAAGCCATCGCCAAAGCCGTGGCCGGTTATGCACCGCGTGAAATCCCGGACATTCCGAAGGCCTGCCGCCTCTCGGGCCTGGAGCCGTTCACCATCGATCGCAGCTCGTTGTTCGTCAACGTCGGCGAGCGTACCAATATCACCGGCTCGGCCAAATTCGCCCGCCTGATCCGTGAAGACAACTACACCGAAGCCCTGGAAGTCGCCCTGCAGCAGGTCGAGGCCGGCGCCCAGATCATCGACATCAACATGGACGAAGGGATGCTCGATTCGAAGAAGGCGATGGTGACCTTCCTCAATCTGATTGCCGGTGAGCCGGACATCTCCCGCGTGCCGATCATGATCGACTCCTCGAAGTGGGAAGTGATCGAAGCCGGCTTGAAATGCATCCAGGGCAAGGGCATCGTCAACTCGATCAGCATGAAGGAAGGCGTCGAGCAGTTCATTCATCACGCCAAACTGTGCAAGCGCTATGGCGCCGCCGTGGTCGTCATGGCGTTCGACGAAGCCGGCCAGGCCGACACCGAAGCGCGCAAGAAAGAAATCTGCAAACGCTCCTACGACATTCTGGTCAACGAAGTCGGCTTCCCGCCGGAAGACATCATCTTCGACCCGAACATCTTCGCCGTGGCCACCGGTATCGAAGAGCACAACAACTACGCCGTCGACTTCATCAACGCCTGCGCCTACATCCGCGATGAGCTGCCGTACGCGCTGACCTCGGGCGGCGTGTCCAACGTGTCGTTCTCGTTCCGTGGCAACAACCCGGTGCGCGAGGCGATTCACTCGGTGTTCCTGCTGTATGCGATCCGCAACGGCCTGACCATGGGTATCGTCAACGCCGGCCAGCTGGAGATCTACGACCAGATCCCGGTGGAACTGCGCGACGCCGTCGAAGACGTGATCCTCAACCGCACCCCGGAAGGCACCGACGCCCTCCTCGCCATCGCCGACAAGTACAAGGGCGACGGCAGCGTCAAGGAAGCCGAGACCGAAGAGTGGCGCGGCTGGCCGGTCAACAAGCGTTTGGAACATGCGCTGGTCAAGGGCATCACCACGCACATCGTTGAAGACACCGAAGAATCCCGGCAGTCGTTCGCCCGCCCGATCGAAGTGATCGAAGGCCCGCTGATGTCCGGCATGAACATCGTCGGCGACCTGTTCGGCGCCGGCAAAATGTTCCTGCCGCAGGTGGTGAAATCCGCCCGCGTGATGAAGCAGGCCGTGGCGCACTTGATCCCGTTCATCGAACTGGAAAAAGGCGACAAGCCGGAAGCCAAGGGCAAGATCCTGATGGCGACGGTGAAGGGCGACGTGCATGACATCGGCAAGAACATCGTCGGCGTGGTGCTGGGCTGTAACGGCTACGACATTGTCGATCTCGGCGTGATGGTGCCGGCGGAGAAGATCCTGCAAGTGGCCAAGGAGCAGAAATGCGACATCATCGGCCTCTCGGGCCTGATCACGCCGTCGCTGGATGAAATGGTCCACGTCGCCCGCGAGATGCAGCGTCAGGACTTCCACCTGCCGCTGATGATCGGTGGCGCGACCACGTCCAAGGCACACACGGCGGTGAAGATCGAGCCGAAATACAGCAACGACGCGGTGATCTACGTCACCGACGCCTCCCGCGCCGTGGGCGTGGCCACACAGTTGCTGTCCAAGGAATTGAAACCGGCGTTCGTCGAGAAAACCCGCCTGGAGTACATCGATGTTCGCGAGCGCACCGCCAACCGCAGCGCCCGCACCGAGCGCCTGAGCTACCCGGCGGCCATCGCCAAGAAACCGCAGTTCGACTGGAGCACCTACGCGCCGGTCAAACCGACGTTCACCGGCGCCAGAGTGCTGGACAACATCGACCTGAAAGTCCTGGCCGAATACATCGACTGGACGCCGTTCTTCATCTCCTGGGACCTGGCCGGCAAGTTCCCGCGCATCCTCCAGGACGAAGTGGTCGGTGAAGCCGCTACCGCGCTGTACGCCGATGCCCAGGAAATGCTCGCCAAATTGATCGACGAGAAACTGATCAGCGCCCGCGCGGTGTTCGGTTTCTGGCCAGCCAATCAGGTTCGCGACGACGACATCGAAGTCTACGGCGACGATGGCAAGCCATTGGCCAAGCTGCATCACCTGCGTCAGCAGATCATCAAGACCGACGGCAAGCCGAACTTCTCCCTCGCCGATTTCGTGGCGCCAAAGGACAGTGAAATCATCGACTACGTGGGTGGCTTCATCACCACCGCCGGCATTGGCGCCGAAGAAGTGGCCAAGGCTTATCAGGACGCGGGCGACGATTACAACTCGATCATGGTCAAGGCCCTGGCCGACCGTCTGGCCGAGGCGTGCGCCGAGTGGCTGCACCAGCAAGTGCGTAAAGAGCACTGGGGTTACGCCAAGGACGAGACCCTCGACAACGAGGCGCTGATCAAAGAGCAATACACCGGCATCCGCCCTGCTCCCGGCTACCCGGCCTGCCCGGATCACACCGAGAAATCGACGCTGTTCGCCTTGCTCGATCCTGAAGCGAGCGAAATGAAGGCAGGTCGCAGCGGCGTGTTCCTCACCGAGCACTACGCGATGTTCCCGGCGGCGGCGGTCAGCGGCTGGTACTTCGCGCACCCGCAGGCGCAATACTTCGCCGTGGGCAAGGTCGACAAGGATCAGGTGCAGAGCTACACGTCACGCAAAGGTCAGGAGTTGAGCGTGACCGAGCGCTGGCTGGCGCCGAACCTGGGTTACGACAACTAAGATCAGTCTCCCGGCCACAATCCCGTGGCCATCGGAGATCCCTGTGGGAGCGGGCTTGCTCGCGAAAGCGGTGTAACAGTCAACGAAGATGTTGGATGTTATGGCCTCTTCGCGAGCAAGCCCGCTCCCACATTTGCTTTGTGCAGGCCGTGGATTGTCTATGCTTACTCTTCACACATTGGTGACGAGGGGTTTATGGACGATCCAGTCGACAACAAACCGCCCACGTTCTGGCAGATGCTGCACAGCGTCATGGCAGCGGCGTTCGGGGTGCAGAGCGGGAAGAACCGGGCCCGGGATTTCACTCACGGCAAGCCCAGTCATTTTGTCATCCTGGGGATTCTGTTCACGGCAGTGTTCGCCTTGGCGCTCTACGGCATCGTGCAACTGGTGCTGGTGCTCGCAGGGGTTTAGCGCATCAGGGTTTGCAGGCTGAACGGATAGCGATAGGACGTCGGGCGGCCCTTGGCCGAGAGGCGACGGAAGTCCACGCCGTAGTCCGGCGAATCCCCCATGGCCAGCATTCGCCTGGCGGTGGCCTTGTCGACCAGTTGCAGCAGCGGAATCTGGCGATCACGGCCACCGTACTGGCTGATGTCCACGCCCCGATCGAGGTCATGCAGTTCCACCAGGGCCCAGCCGCCCAGGGTGAAATGTCCGCCCAACAGGACGCTCAACCGTCCATCCACTTTGGCCTTCAACGCAGCGGTCGAGGTGTTGACCGCACTGAACAGTGCGTCCTTTCCCGGTACGCCGCCCGTCTCTGAATACGCCTGCATGGCGCCAAACGCCATTTCGTCATTGGCGGACCACACCAGCGACACCTTCGGGTAGCGCCGCAACAGCAATTTCGCCTGTTCATAGGCACGATCACGGGTCCAGCCGCTGTAGACCAGTTGCCGCAAACGCACCTCGGGATGCTCGGCCAACGCCCGCATCATGCCTTGCTCGCGCAGTTGTGCCGATGGGGTGATCTTCAGACCGGAGAACGCCAGCAACTCGATGACCTGACCGGGCGCCACGGGCGGATGCTGGCGAATCAACTCCTTGAGCATCAGGTAGCCGCCCTCCTCATCGTTGGGCACCAGGCTGCCCAGCCGATCAGGGCGCTCGCCCAGGAGGCTCAGTTGATTGGCCGTCAGCGACGCGTTGACCATGAACAGCTTTACGCCGCTGCCCTGAGCCAGGCGCAGCACTTGCGGGGCAATGTACTGTTCGTTGACGAAGACCAGATAGTCCGGGCGATCGGGGCCTTGCAGCGCCACGCGGGCTTGCGCCAGCGTGAGCTCCGGCATGCGCCGGGAATAGAGAATCCGCAGATCGATGCCCAGGTCCGTAGCGGCCGCCTGCATGAATTGCGAATAGCTGATCCAGAAGGCTTCATCCACCTTTCCCGGATTCAGGAACAACACCGACTCCGCACGCGCAGCAGGGCCGTAAGCCGCACCCAGCATCAGCAGGAAGGTGTAGAAAAACTTCAGCATTGATCGTCCGAGCCCCCGGAAATTCGCTGCGCATTATAGCCAGCGAACCTCCGCAAAACGGCGTTTATTGCGGTTTTTGTCCGACAATTGTCAGCGCCGGGCCCGGACGGGGTCGGTTATTGATGGCTGACCCAGAATACCGCGGTGCCCACGACCAGAATGATCAAAAACAGAATGGCCCACGCGTCGACCGTACTGTCGGGCTTTGAAGCTTTGGTAGGGTTGCTCATTGCATCGCCTCTTGTCGGTTTTATCGGTGATTGCATAAAGACTCGACCACAGTAAAGACGACGATTGCCCGCACGACAAATACGGGTTTATCAATAACGTTTCTCGTTAGTCGTTTTGGTTCTTTACATATACTCAAACATCACTTTTGCGCATAACTCCAAACTGGTATCTTGCCCCGGCTCCGTAGGGAGTGCGCGGCCGTGCGCGCAGAATTGCCGAGACAGTATCGGAGATGTCAGCAAGCGAAAATCGCAACTGGATCCGACCGGCCCAAGCCTGAGAACAGGACTTATATGTACGTATACGACGAGTACGATCAGCGGATCATCGAGGACCGCGTCAAGCAGTTCCGTGATCAGACCCGACGCTATCTGGCAGGCGAGCTGAGCGAAGAAGAATTCCGCCCTCTGCGCTTGCAGAACGGGCTTTATATCCAGCGCTTCGCGCCGATGTTGCGGGTGGCGGTGCCTTACGGCCAGCTGACTTCGCGCCAGACGCGAATGATGGCCAAGATCGCCCGCGACTACGACAAGGGCTATGCCCACATCAGTACCCGCCAGAACGTGCAGTTCAACTGGCCGGCGCTGGAAGACATCCCGGACATCCTCGCAGAGCTGGCCACCGTGCAGATGCACGCGATCCAGACCAGCGGCAACTGCCTGCGCAACGTCACCACCGACCAGTTCGCCGGTGTCGCTGCCGACGAGTTGGTCGACCCGCGCCCATGGTGCGAGATTGTCCGCCAATGGACGACCTTCCACCCGGAATTCGCTTACCTGCCACGTAAATTCAAGATCGCCATCAACGGTTCGACTTCCGACCGTGCGGCCATCGAAGTCCACGACATCGGCCTTGAGCCGGTGCAGAACGCCGCAGGCGAACTGGGCTTCCGTGTGCTGGTCGGCGGTGGCCTGGGCCGTACCCCGGTGGTTGGCGCGTTCATCAACGAATTCCTGCCGTGGCAAGACCTGTTGAGCTACCTCGACGCCATCCTGCGTGTCTACAACCGCTATGGCCGTCGTGACAACAAGTACAAGGCGCGGATCAAGATTCTGGTCAAGGCCCTGACGCCTGAAGTCTTTGCGCAGAAAGTCGACGCGGAAATGGAACACCTTCGCGGTGGCCAGACCACGCTGACCGAGGCCGAAGTGCATCGCGTCGCCAAACACTTCGTCGACCCGGACTACAAGGCACTGGACAACCAGACTGCCGAGCTGGCCGAACTCGACAAGCAACACCCCGGCTTCGCTCGCTGGCGTACCCGCAATACCCTGGCGCACAAGAAGCCGGGTTATGTCGCCGTGACCCTGTCCCTGAAGCCGACCGGCGTTGCACCGGGCGACATCACCGACAAGCAGCTCGACGCCGTGGCCGACCTGGCCGATCGTTACAGCTTCGGTCAACTGCGCACCTCCCACGAGCAGAACATCATTCTGGCCGACGTCGAGCAGACTCAGTTGTTCGCCATGTGGGGCGAATTGCGCGAGCAAGGTTTCGCCACGCCGAACATCGGCTTGCTGACCGACATCATCTGCTGCCCTGGCGGTGATTTCTGCTCGCTGGCCAACGCCAAGTCGATCCCGATCGCCGAGTCGATCCAGCGCCGCTTCGATGACCTGGACTACCTGTTCGACATCGGTGAACTGGACCTGAACATCTCCGGCTGCATGAACGCCTGTGGTCACCACCACGTCGGCCACATCGGCATCCTCGGGGTGGACAAGAAAGGCGAAGAGTTCTACCAGGTATCCCTTGGCGGCAGCGCCAGTCGCGATGCGAGCCTGGGCAAGATCCTCGGCCCGTCCTTTGCCCAGGAAGCCATGCCTGACGTGATCGAAAAGCTGATCGACGTGTACATCGAACAACGTACCGAAGACGAGCGCTTCATCGACACCTATCAACGTATTGGCATCGACCTCTTCAAGGAACGCGTCTATGCAGCGAATCATTAAGAACAACGAAGTCGTCGACGAAACCTGGCACCTGTTGCCCAAGGATTTCAACATCGACGAAATCAGCAACTGCGACGACCTGATCGTCCCGTTGCAGCTGTGGCGCGAACACAGCCGCATGCTCAAGGCCCGCGATGGCGGCCTGGGCGTGTGGCTGGACGCCGATGAAGAAGCTGAAGAAATCGGCGAAGACGTAGCCAGTTTCCAGGTCATCGCCCTGAACTTCCCGGCCTTCACCGACGGTCGTAACTATTCCAACGCCCGCCTGCTGCGTGACCGTTATGGTTTCAAAGGCGAACTGCGGGCGATTGGCGATGTGTTGCGCGACCAGCTGTTTTATATGCACCGCTGCGGTTTCGACGCGTTTGCCATTCGCGCCGACAAAGACCCGTACGAAGCCCTGGAAGGTCTCAAAGACTTCTCGGTGACCTATCAGGCCGCCACCGACGAACCGCTGCCGCTGTTCCGTCGCCGTTGATTGTGATGCCTTGAGCCCCTTTGCGGGGTTCAAGGCTCATAGGTTATTGCTGGGGATCCCCCACCGCCGGAAATGGTCGCCCCAAGGCCACCCAGTTGGCATAGAGTCGAGCCCGGTCCTCCAAGGTTGTGAACGCCGCAAACGGGTTGTCGAAGGCGCCCGCGGGCAACCTCACATCCTGGATCAATCGCGCCCATAACTCATTCGACGCTTCTGCTTCTGTCAGCAATCGCCATACCCGAGTCTGCAGATCCAGATAATTGACCCGGAATTCCGCGGTTAACGACAGTGTATTGATCGTCCCTAAAAATCGCCCGCCGCGAGGCCTCAGCGCCAGTTGATGCCAAATCGCTAATCGAATATTCGCTTGCCCATCTGCAATGCCGTTCAACCAGGCTTGCGGATCCCCATAATTATTGTCCCCCACGCTCAGCCACAAATTAATGCCCGTTTGCTCTCGATGTGTCACCAGGCGCTGCAAGGTATCCTCGTCGGTGATCGGATTGCGCCAAAGCATCACTCGATCCCGGGCAATCGCCTGATTCAGTACCGCCGGCGGTACGCGTGTGATCTGGTTATCGCCCAAATCCAACAGCGTCAAATAGGGTCGGTCCATGATCCCGGTCGGGCACACTTTGATCCCTGTGTTGTTCAAATTCAGAGACTGTAGCTGGTACATGCTCATCACCAAGGGCGGATCGCCCAATGGGTTATCGCTCATGTTCAGGTGTTGAAGATGGGTCAGTCCATCTAACCTTCCGGCATTCAGCTCACTCAATTTCAGGTGGGTGTTGCGCAAGTTCAATGAAGTAAGACGCTGCAACATCGGAATCGCGGATGGCAATTCGCTGGTCTGTCGCCCATTCGCAAGGTCGTAACGCAAATCAACGTCTTCCAGATCCAGCATTTGCAGATTGGGGAAGCCATCAAGAAACTCATCCAGACTGGAAATCACGTTCATTTGAAAGTTGCACATGTTCAAGCCGACGACGTCATTCAGTCGAATATTGAACGCGGGTAATCGATGAAAGAATTCATGCTCCAGGTCCATCGTAAAGCCGGTGACATGGTCGCCAGAGTAACGGCTATGGGGTTGCGGAGGACGCTTTTGCCAGACGGCAATGAGTTCGTCAGCAAGCTCCCTTCGCCCCCCCTCTTCACGCACAATTGCGTCTTGTATCAACCCTGCATTATGAGCCGCAAATTGCACGTTGTTCATGCCGGCTGCCGCGAGATCGCCGGCGATCAACTGAGGCACACCCATATGGACGATGTCTTGCGCCACACCGGCAACCCAGTCGTTCATATCCGCGTGCAATTGCTGAAGTTGAATTTTCAACTGTTCAATCAAGTCCGTGTAACCGGTGCCCAGCCGCGTCAGCTCCACATCAGCGTCAACATCAGAGAGCTCTGGATAGACATACCTGAGTTGCATCCTCTTTAACTCTTGCGTCAACGCTTCGTTCTGAAGTGTCTCCGGGAAAGCCCCTCCCTTGAGCCCCTGCGACTCAAATGCCAGTCCCAGGTCCATTCTATCCAGCCCGGTAGCCAGCTCGGTACGAGACAGCGCGTGATCGCTGATTTTCAGTTTCAGCTCAGCGCCAGGATCCGCAGACAGCAGTTGCAAGGCCGAACGTTCGTCCCTGAACAGGACATCGGCGAGCGCCGCGCAAAAACTTGTCGCTGCAGTATCAGGAGCTGACTGATACCGCCCCTGGACCTTGATCAGGCGCAGGCAATCAGGTGAGGTGACTGGACCGACATGATCCAGCACCCGCCCGCCAAGCGAACCGTCGAGCACTTCAATTCGTAGCCCTTTGGACCATCCAGGCAGATTCGCGAGAGAGTGCAACGCCAGCGTATCCGACTCGAGACTGGTTACTGACCGAAGATAGAGACCTTCATAGGCGCGGTTGAGGCGCACATGTTGCTGGAATTGGCGGGCCTTGCTGTCCAGTCGTTTGAACAACTCCCTGGCCAGGTCAGGGTCGGGCGTCGCCTTGAAATCGACGCCATAGCGATCCAGCATTTGCTCCACGGCCGATTTGGGCAGATCGGGATAAGTGCGTTGAAACAGCCGGACCCATTCGTGCTCCGACTGCTGAAGTGCCTGATATCGACGGTTGAATTCTGCAGCCGCAGTCGATGGGTCGCCCAGCGCTGCAACTTCCTGATCAATCCTGAAACGATCCACTGTATCGGCCAGTAAAGGCGTCGGCGCGCGCCCGGCCTGCATCAGCCGAAGCATGTCGTTATCGACGGCGCTGACCTTGCCGATGTGTGCCAGCACTTCATCCGAGAAAGTACCGGCCGGGGCACCAACACCACGCAGCAGGTCAACGCGTGTCGGCAGCGGCAATTCCGGTTGCAGGGGCGCCGGGGGTGCAACGGGTTCCTTTATCGGCTGGCTTGAGTCGCCGCTTTCGTGCTCCAGACCGGTCAGCTCAGACAACGCCGCCCCGTCCTTGCCAAGCGAGCCAACGGCAGGTATCAGCGGCAGCGCATTGAGCAAACCGAACACGGTTCGAGTCACACCCTGCGCGCGTTTGCTGGCGGTCTCACCGTTAACGGCCTGATCCAGGCCATACCCGGTGTCGATCACCCCGGCAAGCACCATCAACCCCTCGCCTCCCGGTACGAACAGCGCCAACGGGCCGAACTTATTGACCCACTGGACAATGGGCTCGACGACGGCGCTCAAATTGGCGCGATTGACATCAGCATCGTCGCGGATGATTTGATCAGTGAGGATGGCGGCCTGCTTCATGGTCAGAACCAGCTGCGCAAACGGATCAGTCTTCGAGGAAGCAATGTCGACGTCGATGTAGTCCGCCGGGTCCCAATAACCGTCGTTGTTGAAGAAGCCGGACTCTTTGGTCAAGTGATGCTGGCGCGGATAAATCGCCATGCCATCGAGCGCTGTGAACACGCCGGCGTGAAACGTCCCGTCTTCGCGATCATCCTCGGCGAAGTGCGCAGCCAGTGCCTGCTTCGTTACCGCAGCCTTGCCCTGCTCGACTATCCATTGGCGAAGCTCGCTCCCGTCGGCGAACTCGTGCAGCGGTGAGGAGTTGCCGGGGATGTACAGCAGCACTCGACCACTGGATCGGTCGCGGTAACACCAGATATCCCTCGCCGTGTATCGATAGAGCTTCAAACGCCCACCCTCGACGCTGGCAGACAGCCGCGTCGATCTTTGCAGTTGTCCAATAGTCAGCCCTTCCCAGGTTTGATCTGACGGCAACCCCGCCGCGCGCATCGCCAGCTCCAGGCCCTTTTTGGACAAGCTGCTCTCATGATGTTGCAGCCACGCGCTCATGACAAAAGCGGCCTTGACCGAGGTTCTCAATGCGTAAGGTCTGGACGCAATCAGCACCTCGTCCGACGGCCAGGCTTTGTCCAGATAGTTTTCATACAAATACTTCAAATCCAGTTCCCACACCCATTTCTTGAAATCGGCTGGACGCAGCTTGATTTGTGTATCGGGTCCATAGGTTTGCGGGGTTGTCTGTCGATAAATGCCTTCGTAGGTACGGTGATTGCCACTGCCGTGATCAGCGAATTCGTCGACGTTTTCGACAAGACGAACAGCTGGCCCAACATCTGGAGGCGTATATAAACCAAAAGCGGTTTCACCGAAGCGCCCGTCGCCAACGGTCTGGTAGTTGGAAAGCAGCGTCTGCACCAGCGTGCGCGAACTTCCCACTTGCCCTTGGTGAATGCCGTTCTGTGCTTCATGGCCCCTGTAGTCGTAATCGAGGGTCACCAGCAAGGCGGTCTGCGGATCGATTTCCGCACCCCATTTTTGCTTGATCAGTTGTCCGCCAAACTGGCCCGGGGTTTGCGGAAGCGCGATGTCCACCGCTGCTTTCAGTTCATCGCGCATTCGTAGAGGTGGTGCCGCGGTCATGATGCATTCCTTTGCAGTCAATTCAGAACCACCACCCTACCCAATCCGGCCGCACTGGAACGTCGGAGGGATCGCCAACAACGCAAGGAAAGTTCGCTGCTGGCGGACGGACGTTTTGCAGACCAAAAAAAACCGTGGAAATGTCCACGGTTTTTTATTGGTCATGACGATTAGACATTCCAACCGCACCACTCGCTCCTACAAGTCACCAGAAGCGTTGCTGCGTCAATCGGCTCCACCAGGTCAGCAACACGCGATCGACCGAACCGCTGGCCGCCATGCCGATGCGTTCCTGCAGGCTTTTGCGTTCGGCGTAGTGCAGGTGATAAAGCTCGGACTTCTTCGCCCGTTCGGCGAGGTATTCATCGCTGGTCTTGAGTTCATCGACCAGTTGCTTGTCCAGCGCGGCAACACCGAGCCAGATTTCACCGGTGGCCACTTCGTCGATCGCCAGTTGCGGGCGATAGCGGGAAACGAAGTTCTTGAACAGCTGATGGGTGACGTCCAGGTCTTCCTGGAATTTCTCGCGGCCCTTTTCGGTGTTTTCGCCAAACACGGTCAGGGTGCGTTTGTATTCGCCGGCAGTGAGGACTTCGAAGTCGATGTCGTGCTTCCTCAGCAGACGGTTGACGTTGGGCAACTGCGCAACCACGCCGATCGAGCCAAGTATCGCGAACGGGGCACTGATGATCTTGTCGCCGATGCACGCCATCATGTAGCCGCCGCTGGCCGCCACCTTGTCGATGCACACGGTCAACGGCACGCCGGCCTCACGGATACGCGCCAGCTGCGAGGACGCCAGGCCGTAGCTGTGCACCATGCCGCCACCGCTTTCCAGACGAAGCACCACTTCATCCTTGGGCGTTGCCAGGGTCAGCAGGGCGGTAATTTCGTGGCGCAGGCTTTCAGTGGCCGAGGCCTTGATGTCGCCGTCGAAATCCAGCACGAATACCCGGGGTTTGGCGTCGGGTTTCTTCTTTTGCTTTTTCTCGGTTTTGGCCTCGACCTTGCGCAAGGCCTTGAGCTGGTCTTTGTCGAGCAAGGTCTGCTCCAGGCGTTCGCGCAGCCCTTTGTAGAAATCATTGAGTTTGCTGACTTGCAACTGGCCAGCCGACTTGCGCCGGCCTTTATTGCGCAACGACGCGAAACTGGCCAGGACCACCAGGATGGCGACCACCAGTGTCACGGTTTTAGCCAGGAAACTGGCGTATTCGGACAGAAACTCCACAGGGACTCCTCAATACAATGCGCTGCATAAACACGCGCGGGATAACATCAGCATACCCATGCGCCGGCCCGGCGGCCAGCCGTGAAACCTCTGGCAACACGCTGGAACGGGCATTTCAAACAAGCGTATGTTTTTTCATTGACAGCTCACCGTCATCCTCATAACCTCGCCAAACCTTCAACGTACCGGGATGACGCGGACGTGGGCAGTATCTACTTGATTCGACATGGCCAGGCCTCCTTTGGTGCAGACGACTATGACGTTCTGTCGCCGACCGGTGTTCGCCAGGCAGAAGTCCTCGGCCAGCACCTCGCCGGGCTGGGTATCCACTTTGACCGCTGCCTCTCGGGCGACCTGCGCCGCCAGCAACATACCGCCAGCAGTGCGCTGGAACAGTTCGCTGCCGCAGGTTTGCCGGTGCCGGTCGTGGAAACCGATTCTGCCTTCAATGAATTCGATGCCGATGCGGTGATCCGTGCGCTGCTGCCGGCCATGCTCGACGACGAACCCGAAGCGCTGGAGATCCTGCGCAATGCCGCGCAAAACCGTGCCGAGTTCCAGCGTATTTTTGCCCTGATCATCGAGCGCTGGCTCGCCGGCACCTATGACACCCCAGGGCTGGAAAGCTGGCTGGGTTTTGTCGAGCGGGTGCAGGCCGGTTTGCAGCGAATCCTCGAAAGCGCCGACAACACACAGAAAATCGCCGTGTTCACCTCCGGCGGCACCATCACCGCCCTGCTCCACCTGATTACGCAAATGCCTGCCCGGCAGGCGTTTGAACTTAACTGGCAAATCGTCAACACCTCGCTCAACCAGCTGAAGTTTCGTGGTCGCGAGGTGGCACTGGCTTCTTTCAACAGTCATGCGCACCTGCAACTGTTGAAAGCCCCGGAACTCATCACGTTTCGCTGAGTCCGGACTATTGTGACCCTGGCTGTAATCACCCAGCTCTAATTACCCAAGAAAGGATCGAACCATGACCTCCGTAGCTGATGCCGTACAAGCAATGAAAGCCAAGTTCAACCCAGCCGCTGCTGCCGGTCTGGACCTGGTCTTCGGTTTCCGCATCGACGACACCAAGAACTTCTCGCTGATCGTCAAGGACAGCACCTGCGAGCTGAAAGAAGGCGAGAACCCTGACGCCCAGGTCACTCTGGTGATGGACGGCGAAACCCTGGAAGGCATCGTTGACGGTTCGACCGACGGCATGCAGGCGTTCATGGGCGGCAAACTGCGCGCTGAAGGCGACATGATGCTGGCGATGAAACTGTCCGAGCTGTTCCCGAGCTAAGACGGCGGCTCCCGCGCTCGGGAGCCTCTCTGGCTGCACACGAATCCCGCCCCTTGTGGCGGGATTCGTCGTTTTTCACCTTTGGAAAACCGCCCCCTGCGGATTTGCGGTCTATATTCCTTCTGGCCGCATGCGTCAGACATCGGCTGTTCAATCCCCCTTTCTTCGATGAAAGAACCGAGCGGAGAACACTGCCATGAGCCCACCTGACGACCACGACGGTTTCAACCGTCGACATGTACTGCAAGGCCTTACGGCGGGTGCCGTCGGTGCCTGGATCAGCCCTCTATTCGCAGGGAGTAAAACCATGCCAGATGCCCCGGCCGACCTCATTCTGTACAACGGACGCCTGCACACCGTCGATCGCAAGAAACCCCAGGCCAGTGCCGTCGCGATCAAGGACGGGCGCTTCGTGGTGGTCGGTAGCGACGCTCAGGCCATGGCGTTGCAAGGCCCGGGCACGCAAATTATCGACCTTCACGGTCGCACGGTGATTCCCGGTCTCAACGATTCGCACCTGCACCTGATCCGTGGTGGCTTGAATTACAACCTTGAATTGCGTTGGGAAGGCGTACCGTCGCTGGTCGATGCCTTGCGCATGCTCAAGGACCAGGCCGACCGTACACCCACGCCGCAATGGGTGCGGGTGGTCGGTGGCTGGAACGAGTTCCAGTTCGCCGAAAAACGCCTGCCTACGATTGATGAACTGAACAAAGCCGCGCCAGACACACCGGTGTTTGTGTTGCACCTCTACGACCGCGCACTGCTCAACCGCGCCGCATTGAAAGTGGTCGGCTACACCCGCGATACGCCGAACCCGCCGGGCGGTGAAATCCAGCGCGACGCCAATGGCGACCCGACCGGCATGCTGATCGCCCGCCCCAACGCGATGATTCTCTACTCGACCCTGGCCAAGGGGCCGAAACTGCCGCTGGAATACCAGGTCAACTCGACCCGGCAATTCATGCGCGAACTCAATCGCCTCGGCGTCACCAGCGCCATCGACGCCGGCGGTGGTTATCAGAATTACCCGGACGACTATCAAGTCATTCAGCAACTGGCCAAAGATCAACAGCTCACGGTGCGCATCGCCTACAACCTGTTCACCCAGAAACCCAAGGAAGAGCTGTCCGATTTCAAGAACTGGACCAGCACCTCCCACTACGGTCAGGGCGACGACTTCCTGCGACACAACGGTGCCGGGGAAATGCTGGTGTTTTCGGCGGCGGACTTCGAAGACTTCCTCGAGCCGCGCCCGGACCTGCCGCAAACCATGGAGCAGGAACTGGAGCCGGTGGTCCGCCACCTCGTCGAGCAACGCTGGCCGTTCCGTCTGCACGCCACTTACAACGAATCCATCAGCCGCATGCTCGATGTGTTCGAGAAGGTCAATCGCGACATTCCGTTCGACGGTCTGCCGTGGTTTTTCGATCACGCCGAAACCATCACCCCACAGAACATCGAGCGGGTCAAAGCCTTGGGTGGAGGGATCGCGATCCAGGACCGCATGGCGTTCCAGGGCGAGTATTTTGTCGACCGCTACGGCGCCAAGGCTGCCGAGCACACGCCACCGATCGCGCGGATGCTCGCCGAGGGCGTTCCGGTCGGCGCCGGCACCGATGCCACGCGGGTGTCGAGCTACAACCCCTGGACGTCGATGTACTGGCTGGTCAGCGGGCGTACCGTCGGTGGTCTGGAGCTGTACCCGCAAGGTTTGAGTCGCGACACGGCACTGGAGTTGTTCACTCATGGCAGTGCCTGGTTTTCTTCCGAGCAAGGCAAGAAGGGTCAGATCAAGGTCGGGCAACTGGCGGATTTGATTGCGCTGTCGGCGGACTATTTTCACATTGAGGACGAAGCGGTCAAATGGATCGAGTCGGTGTTGACCATTGTCGATGGCAAGATCGTCTACGGCACGGCCGAGTTCGAGAAACTCGGTCCGCCTCCCGTGCCGGTGATACCGGAATGGTCGCCGGTGGTTAATGTGCCGGGGCATTGGAGACCTTTGGCGCCGATGACGGCGCAGGTTCATCACTGTGTCGGGGCTTGCGCGGTGCATGCTCACAGCCATGAACGGGCGCGGTTGTCTTCGGCGCCGGTCAGTGACTTTCAGGGTTTCTGGGGGGCGTTTGGCTGTTCGTGTTTTGCGTTTTGAGTTGAACCATGTTTTGCGGACGTCCCCGGCCCCCTGTGGGAGCTGGCTTGCCAGCGATAGCGGTGTGTCAGGCGGCGGGGTTTTTGAGGGTGTACATATCCATTGCTGCGGTAACGGCTGGTATTGGTTCCGCCCTGACGGCGGGTCACTTGGAAGAGCGCCAAGTAACCAAGCGCCAAGCGCCCCTGACGTACGGCCTCCCGACGGGGCAGATCAAGATCAAAAACAAAGCGAGGCGGCCTGATAGCCGGCCTGAAGTTCGTCAGGATCATCGGCGGTGAACACCAATGTCATGTCCACCAAAATCCCTGTGGGAGCTGGCTTGCCAGCGATGAACGTCCAGACACCGCGTTCATCCAGACAGCAAGCGTCATCGTTAACGACCATCGCTGGCAAGCCAGCTCCCACAGGGGAATGCATATACCTGAAGAACCAGGTCGGCCCGCAGGCCGCCTCGGTTGCATTGGCGGTGGTCGCCACCTCGAGAGGCCGAGTGGAGGTTCTGCGCAGTGGGCAACCCGGCAGGGATGCCGGGTTAGCCGCCCCCGGCCATGGATGGCCGATGGCGGCGGGCCCACGGAGCAGGACCGGAACGAGGGCATGCCGAGCACTAGCGAGGCACCGAAAGAAAGGGGCAAAAGCGCTTGGTTACTTGGCGCTTTTCCAAGTAACTCGCTGTAAGAGCGAAACCGCCAGCCGTCGTTACCGCAACAACGGATATGTACCCCCTCAACAAACGCGCACCAAACGAGCTCACCGGTATCCGTTTACAATGCCCGAACCTCCCGCACCGACCTCCCCATGGACATCGACCTCGCCCGTACCTTTCTGGAAATCGTCCGCCACGGCAGCCTCGCCGCCGCAGCGGAAAAACTCCACGTCACCCAGACCGCGATCACCGCACGTGTACAGAAACTCGAAAACCAGTTGGGCAGCACGCTGTTCGTGCGCAACCGCGCCGGTGCCCGCTTGACCCCGAACGGCGAAGCCTTTGTGGTCTACGCCAATCAACTGGTCGAAACCTGGGAAGCCGCGCGCCGGGACTTGCCGTTGCCGGAGGGCTACCACGACGTGCTGCACATCGGCGGCGAAGTCAGCCTGTGCAACCCGTTGATGCTCAGTTGGGCCGCTGAACTGCGGGAGAAAATTCCCGGCCACGCACTGCGCATGGAAATCCGCGACGGCGAAAATCTTCTGCGCCAACTCGAACTAGGGGTGCTCGACGCCGCGCTGGTCTATCAGCCGGAATATTGGCCGCGCCTGCAAGTCGAGCAAATACTGGAAGAAAAACTGATTCTGGTACGTCTGGCCGGAAAGCCCGATCCCTACGTGTACATCGACTGGGGCCCGGATTTTCGCCGTCAGCACGATGCTGCGTTGCCGGAGAAAGCCAAGGCCGCGCTGAGCTTCAACCTCGGTCCCCTGGCCTTGCAATACATTCTGGAGAACGGTGGCAGTGGCTACTTCCGTACCCGGGTCGTGCACAGTTACCTGGAAAGCGGTGTGCTGGAACAAGTGCCGAAAGCCCCGGAATTCAGCTACCCGACCTATCTGGTTTACACCCGCGACCGTGACTCGGCCACCCTGCAACACGCCTTCGACCTGCTGCGCGAAGTCATCCAGTCCGACGATGACTGGTCGCAACGCTGGAACCCGCTGACCTGAGTTCGCTTTACACCGGAACATGGCGTTTGTGTCCCCTGGCTTCGGCCCGCCGGAAACGGCGGGATCGTCTAATCTGCTGGGACAACAATAACCACAGGTGAACGCAGTGAGGCAGACCACCGAGGCTTTTCGCGCCCGTTATCGCGCTGACATTCATCCACGCTACAACCCCTGGCTGCACGGCGGCTTTGTACTGTTATTCGGCTTGCTGGCCATTGGTGCATTCTGGAGCACCGTGCATCACGTACTTCCGCTGGAATGGCTCGCCGTACCACTGACGCTGTTGTGCTTCAACTTCGGCGTGTACACGGTGCATCGCCACCTCGGGCACCACAAAAAAAGCTTCGCGCGGATGTTCTACGCCCGCCATGCCGGCGACCATCACAGTTTCTTCGCGCCCGGCCACATGACGTACGACAGCGCCCGCGACTGGCGGGTGATCCTGTTTCCAGCCTGGCTGATCGTGGTGCATACGCTTGTCATCACCCTGCCCGTCTGGTGGCTGCTCGGGCAGTTCGATGCCAACGTCGCCGGTCTGGTCGGCGGCTGCCTGGTCCTCGGTTACCTGGCCTATGAGGTGTTCCATGCCTGCGAGCACCTGCCACCCTCGAACCCGGTCACGCGCTGGCCGTGGATCCGCCAGATGCGCCGCCTGCATGAACTGCATCACCGTCGGGAATTGATGCAGGAACGCAATTTCAACATCGTTTTTCCACTGACGGACTACCTGTTCGGCACTCTTTACTGGGAGCCCGAGCCAACGTACCTGCACCCAACGAGAACGCCCATGACCCGCATGCAGCATCAGATCACGATTGCCGGCAACCCGATTGAAGTGCTCGCCTACGCCAGCACCGTGACCCGCTGGCCGGAGTGGCACCCATCGTCACTCAAGGTCGAGGGCCAGGGCGGTCCGCTGCATGCAGGTTCGCGCTTCGAAGAAGACATCCGGGCCGGCGGGCGCGAGGGACATTTAAGCTGGGCGGTGAACGAGTATTTGCCCGGTCGTCGCTGGAGCGCTCGCGCTCAGGGCGATCATGGCTTGTCGTTGGAGGTGACCTACGAATGCGAGGCCGAGGGCCACGGCACCCGGTTTGTCCGCACGCTGGAGTATCAGTTCAGCGGCCTGGGGATGCGCATTGCCAATCGCCTGTTGTTGAAGCGGCGCATCGATCATGAATCGGCCGCGTCGATGCTAGCCTTGCGCGAAATGGCCCACAAGCACCTGGCCCCGGCAGGAGTCACTGCGTGAGTCGAACCGTCACGTTTCGCCGTGTCGTGCTATTGGTGATCGTTGCCATCGCCGCCTTTCTGCTGCTGATGCCGACCAAGGTGCAACCGGTGGCCTGGACGCCGCCACCGGCGCCCTCACTCACCAGTGGGCCCTACGCCGACAATCAGCGACTCAAAGGCGTGGAGCGTGTGGGCGCCGACGATATCGACGGGCCGGAAGCCTTGCTGCTGGAGGACAACGTGCTCATCACCGGCCTGCATGACGGTCGGTTGATTCGCACCAGCCTCGACGGCAAGGTCACCAAAGTGCTGGCCGACACCGGCGGCCGGCCGTTGGGTCTGGCGCGGCATCCCAATGGTTTGCTGGTGATCGCTGACGGGGTCAAGGGCTTGCTGTCGCTGGACGCTCAGGGGCGGTTGATTGCGTTGACCACGGCGGCGAATGGCGTGGACTTCGGGTTCACCGACGACGTGGCCATCGACAAGTCCGGGCATTACGCCTATTTCACCGATGCTTCCAGCCGCTTCGGGTACGGCCACGACGGCGAGGCGATCATCGAGCACGGCGGTGATGGTCGCTTGCTGCGCTATGACTTTCAGACAGGTAAAACGGCGGTCCTCCTGGATAAACTGGAGTTTGCCAACGGCGTGACCCTGGGACGGGACGAGGCGTTTGTACTGGTCAACGAAACCGGCGCCTATCGCATCAGTCGCTACTGGCTGAGCGGTCCGAAGGCCGGTACCCACGATCTGTTCATCGACAACTTGCCGGGGCTGCCGGACAACCTCGCGTTCAATGGCCGGGACCGTTTCTGGGTGGCGCTGTATGCCCCCCGCAACGCACTGCTCGACGCCACGGCCGCGCATCCCTTCGTGCGCAAGATGATCGTGCGGGCGATGGCCGTTCTGCCCAAACCGGTGGAGAAACGCGGGTTCGCCTTGGGGCTGGATCTCGAGGGCAGGTGATCGCCAATCTGCAGGACGGCAGCAGCGACAATTACTCGCCGATCACCACGGTGAGAGAGTATGGGGAGTGGTTGTATTTCGGGTCGTTGAAGGCGACGCATATGGCGCGGTTGCCGTTAAGCAAGGCATTGCAGTAAACCTGTGGGAGCGGGCTTGCTCGCGAAAGCGGTGTGTCAGTCAATACATGTGTCGAATGACACACCGCTTTCGCGAGCAAGCCCGCTCCCACATTTGATCTGCGTCAGGCTCGACTAACGGGGATCCATCTCGCCATCGCGAACAGCGTTATCGGTTTCTTCCCGCACACGCTCCGGATCAAGGTCGGTGCCATCGTCCTGGTCCATCGGGATGGCGCCTTCGTTGTTCGGCAGCTCGTCGATGCCCGGTTCGTCTTCCGGGTTGACGGTGGTGCGCCCGGGGCTCAATGGCTCGGGACGGGTGGGGATAGGGTCGTAGCCGCCCTGCTCTTCGCTGGGAAATTTGGGATCAGTCATGGGGCACCTCGCATGGAGCCGTAAAGTCGGACTCTGATCATTCGAGGTGCCGGGATTTATCGCCGTTCCAATTTTTCAGCCACCGGTCGTCGGTGGCTGGAGCGACATGTCAGGATGACTGGAGTTGTTGGACGATCTTGTCCTTGACCTGCAGGCGCTTCTCCTTGAGCTTCTTCAGTGCGTCATCACTGGGCGCATCCGATTGGGCGGTTTCAGCCTTTACCACCTCGGCGTCCGCCTGCGAATACTTGTTGATCAGTGAATCCAGTAACGGATCCTTGGTGCGTTTTTGCTGGATATCTTCCTTTGAAAAATTCAAGTCCTTATAAAGGTCGTGTGGCACCGGCATGGAACACCTCCGTTGGTTGATCGGTGGCAAACGCGATCGATTGCGTTCGCCAACTATCAGAATGGCCTCGGTCTGCAGGTTCTGTCGACCGCCTATCAGACCAGCGGTGTCCGTTCGTCGTCC
Organism: Pseudomonas migulae; assembly: GCF_024169315.1. NCBI lineage: Bacteria > Pseudomonadati > Pseudomonadota > Gammaproteobacteria > Pseudomonadales > Pseudomonadaceae > Pseudomonas > Pseudomonas migulae. Next base: position 1,139,479 of record NZ_JALJWR010000001.1, read on the forward strand.
TGTTGCAAACCTGATTAAACCTTCGCCCGTCCGTCGGCCTCCACAGATTAACGATCACCTGATCGCCCATGAAAACCTGTGTGGAGAAAACCAATGGACGGATTCAACCTGCGCCACCTCACTTTGGCCGTAGCCCTGAGCACCAGCATGGGCGCGGCGTTCGCGGCCACTTCCAATGACTTCGTCGACAAGGCGGCCGCTGGCGGTATCGCCGAAATCGAAACCAGCCGGCTCGCCCTGGAAAAAAGTGCCTCGGCCGACGTCAAGGAATTCGCCAACATGATGATCACCGATCATTCCAAGGCGAACGATGAACTGGCGACCATCGCGAAGAAAAACGACATCGAAGTGCCGGACACGACGACATTGGTGAAACAGGCCAAGGAGAAGATCCTCGACATGCGTGACGAATCGTTCGATGCCGCGTACGCCAACAATCAGGTCAAGGCGCACGAAGAAACCATCGAACTGTTCAAGAAAGAAGCCAACACCGTGACCGACGACAAAGTCAAAGGCGCCACCGAACTGAAAGGTTTCGCACAAAAAATGTTGCCGGGTCTGGAAAAGCACCTGGATATGGCGAAGAAACTGCAAGCCGCCCATCCGAGCAAATAACACGCGCCACAACAAAAAGACCGCCTCCATGGGGCGGTCTTTTTGTTTGCGCCGGTAATTAGCCGCCGTCGGTATCAATGTCGGCGTCCGTCTCCTCGCCAGGCTTCGGGCGATCCGGATGCGGCTTGAAACCCGGACTGAATTCATTGTCGTTGTCGGTGTGGCGATTCTTCTGATCAACCGCTTTATCGGCACTTTCCGGTTCGGCGGTTTTTGCGTTCTCAAGACCCTGTTGATCGTTCATATGTACCTCGTTCGTCACGGACATTTCGCGGCTGAAACCATCGGCCTTGTGAATTCGAAGCTTTACTACAGGCAACGTTCCATCGGTGCGCCGGATGAAAATATCCGGCGAGGGAAAACAACTATTTCAGACGAGAAATGTCACTGACTTGCACCGGTCATTTTTTAGCGAATCGGCGCTTACTTCCAGGGAGTCAAGGCACATGGCAGCACTGCAAACCACCACACTCGATGCGATGAAGAAAAACCTGACGCAACTGCTTGCCAGCTGGGCCAGCGGTCTTGAGACCAGCGGTGCTTCGCGCCATATCAAAGAACAGGATCTGAAGCAGCAGACCTCGGAATTCCTGCAGTTGATCGTCGCCGGCCTTGAGAATGGCAACGGCCAGAATGTAGCGGCGCCAGGCTGGGACGAGATTCGCCTGTTTCTTGAGAAGCTCTCCCACAGCCGTGCCCTGCTCGGCCAGGATTCGCAGCAGACCGCCAGTTTCATCTTCGCGCTGAAAGGCCCGCTGTTCGCACTGTTGCAAAATCATTACCAGGACAATCCGGCACTGTTGGCCGAACAACTCTGGGAAATCTCCGAACTGCTCGACGCACTGGGCATGCACACGATCCGCACGTTCCAGAAATCCCGCGAGGCGGTGATCAAGCGCCAGCAGGAAGAGCTGCTGGAGTTGTCGACCCCGGTGGTCAAGCTCTGGGACGGTGTACTGGCGCTGCCGATGATCGGCACCCTCGACTCGCAACGTACCCAAGTGGTGATGGAATCACTGTTGCAGCGCATCGTCGACACCGGCTCGGAAATCGCCATCATCGACATCACCGGCGTGCCGACCGTCGACACCCTGGTCGCCCAGCACTTGCTCAAGACCGTGACCGCCATTCGCCTGATGGGCGCCGATTGCATCATCAGCGGCGTGCGGCCGCAGATCGCCCAGACCATCGTGCACCTGGGGCTGGACCTGCAAGGCGTGGTCACCAAAGCCAATCTGGCCGATGCGCTGAAACTGGCCCTGACCCGACTGGGCCTGACCGTCAGCAAGGCGGACTGAGCCGATGGAGCGTATTCCGATTTTGCAGATGGGCAACTTCCTGCTGGTGACCATCCAGGTCGACATGCATGACCAGTTGGCCCTGACGCTTCAGGATGATTTGTCCGAGCGCATCAGCCGGACATCCGCCCGGGGCGTGTTGATCGATATTTCTGCGCTGGACATGGTCGACTCGTTCATCGGCCGGATGATCGGCACCATTTCCGGGTTGTCGAAAATCATGGATGCCCAGACCGTGCTGGTCGGCATGCAGCCTGCGGTCGCCATCACCCTGGTTGAGCTCGGCCTGACCTTGCCCGGCGTTTGCACCGCGTTGAATGTCGAGCGCGGGATGAAACTGCTTCAGGATCGAGTACGCGAGCAATGACCGTGCGCAGTAGCGGCACTCATCCGATCAACATCGAGCAAGACGTCGTGCTGGCCCGACAGTTGGCGCGCAAGCTGGCCACCGAATGCGGCATGCGCCTGATCGACCTGACCAAACTGGTGACCGCCGTCAGCGAGCTGGCGCGCAACACCATGGTGTATGGCGGTGGCGGTGACATGGACTGGCAGATTCTCGACGAAAACGCGCGCACCGGTTTGCGCCTGGTCTTTCGTGACGAAGGCCCGGGCATCCCCGACATCAAGCTGGCAATGACTGACGGCTGGACCTCCGGCAGTGGCCTGGGGCTGGGCCTGACCGGCGCCAAGCGGCTGGTGGAAGAGTTCGAGCTCGACACCGCGCCCGGCAAGGGCACTCGCATAACGATTACCCGATGGACATGAACATCGGCGGTTCGATGACGCAAGTATTAATCATCGAAGACAGCAGCCAGGTCGGCCACGCACGCCGCAGCGCCCAGCGGCTCGCCGAAATAAACGGCTTTGACGCCACGGATGCCGGGCGTGTGGCGCTGGTGGCCACGGAGCTTGCCAGCAACATTCTCAAGCACGCCACCCGAGGCGAACTGCACCTGAGGGTGGTGCCACGACTGTCAGGTGCGGGGATCGAAATACTCGCCATCGACCGCGCCAGTGGCTTTGATTTGCAGGCTTGCCTGGCCGACGGGTTTTCCACCCACGGTACCCAGGGCATCGGGCTTGGCGCGGTGTCGCGCCAGACCGACGTTTTCGATACCTATGCCGACGCGCGCGGGGCTGTGCTGATGACGCGGTTTTACCCGCGCGGCGACAAGGCGCCGGACCGGCGCATCGGCGTCAGCCAGCATTCGTTGCACGACGATCCGGCCTGCGGCGATGTCTGGCACCTGGCCTTCGACGGGGCGCGCATCAGTGCGCTGGTGATCGACGGCCTGGGGCATGGCGAAGAAGCCGAACGTGCCGCCCGCGCCGGCGAACACACCTTTGCCCGGTCGCCGTTCGATTCCCCGGTGCTGTTGCTCGAAGACATCCACATCGCCATGACCGGCACCCGTGGCGGCGCGCTGGCCATCGCTCAGTTCGATGGCGAGGCCAATGCGCTGAGATTCGTCGGTATCGGCAACATCGGCGCCTGCCTGATCGCTGCCGACCAATCCCGTGGCCTGGCCTCCCACCCCGGCATCGTCGGTGGGCAATACCGGAAAGCACAACCCTTTGACTATGCTCACGTGAACGGACATTTGTTGATCATGTACAGCGACGGTCTGCAATCCCGCTGGAACCTGCAGGATTACCCCGGCCTGGTGCACCGCCATCCCGCCGTGATTGCCGCCATTCTGCACCGTGATTTCTGCCGTGGACGGGACGATGTCACGGTGTTGGTCATTGCTCTGGAGACAGCCCATGGCTGAGACACCCCTGAGTCAGATCGACGAACAAGCCGCGCTGATCGCGCAATTGCAAGGCGAAGCCAATGCCCTGCGCGAAGAGCTGGACGAGACCAACCAGGGTGTTCTGGCGCTGTACGCCGAGCTCGACACCCAGGCTGAACAGTTGCGCCAGGCCTCGGACCTGAAAAGCCGTTTCCTGTCGTACATGAGCCACGAGTTCCGCACGCCGCTGGGCTCGATCCTGAGCATCGCCAGCCTCCTGACCGACGAACTCGACGGACCGTTGAGCGTGGAACAGCACAAGCAGGTAGCGTTCGTCAGCAACGCTGCCCGTGAACTGAGCGACATGGTCGACGACCTGCTGGACCTGGCGAAAATCGAAGCCGGGCGCATCACCATATCCCCGGCCTGGTTCGACATGTTCGACCTGTTTGCCGCGCTGCGCGGCATGTTCCGCCCGATTGTCGACGCCAGCACCGTGGACCTGATTTTTGAAGAACCCGTCGGCCTCCCACGGCTTTATACCGACGACAAGAAGCTCGCGCAGATCCTGCGCAACTTCATTTCCAACGCGTTGAAGTTCACCACACGCGGCGAAATCCGCGTTTCGGCGCAGCTGGAGGGCAGTGACCAGGTTCGCTTCGCCGTGACCGATACCGGAATAGGTATCGCCGCGCAGCTGCATGGCGCATTGTTCGAGGACTTTTCCCAGGTCGACTCGCCCCTGCAAAAACGCTTGCGCGGGACAGGTCTGGGTCTCTCCTTGTGCAAACGCTTCGCAGCACTGCTGGGAGGTGACGTCGGGGTCGAGAGTACACCGGGGGTCGGTTCGACCTTCTTTGTGATCATCCCGCTGGCCATCGCCATGGAACCCGCCGATGAAACGTGATATCCGCCTGCTGATCGTCGATGACAACGTCGCCACGCGCTACGCCCTGCGTCGACGTCTGGAACCGCATGGATACGTCGTGCTCGAAACGGGCACCGGTGGCGACGGGCTCGCCCTGATCGACAGCGAGTTCATCGACGCGCTGATCCTCGACGTCAACCTGCCGGACATGAGCGGCTTCGACATTGTGCGCAAACTGCGTTCCGAAGCCGCCACCGCCCTGCTCCCGGTCATCCACGTGTCCGCCGCGTCCATCCAGACCGGCGACATCATCACCGGCCTGGACGCCGGCGCCGACGCCTACCTGATCCACCCCGTGGACCCGGATGTGTTGCTAGCGACCTTGCGCACGCTGCTGCGGGTGCGCGATACCGAAAACGCCCTGCGTGAAAGCGAAGCGCGTTTTCGCGAGATTTTCGTCAACGTCTCGGCGCCCATCGCCGTGCTGGATGCACAGTTCAAGGTGCATGAATGCAACCACGCGTTCGCCCGACTGATCCAGAACAATCGCGACCCGGACGCCCTGCGCGAGTGCTTCGCCGACCAGCAGGAGCTGATCCTCGATGAACTGCGCTTGCGCCTGACCGCTGGCGAGCGCTGGAAAGGCACGCTGAACATGCGGGTCGAAGGTGAGCTGCGGGAAACCGAGTGGCAGATCTCGCCCTATCGCACGCCGGAGCTGAGCCTGGTGTTCGTTGAGGACGTCACCGAACATCGCCACCGAGAACGCTCGCACCTGGCACGGCTGGATGATGCGACGTCGCAGCTGGAACATGAAATCGCCGAACGGGTGCGTACCGAAGCGCAGTTGCTGCAAGTGCAGAAGATGGATGCGCTGGGCAAGCTCACCGGTGGCATCGCCCATGACTTCAACAACCTGCTGACCGGCATCATCACCAGCCTGGAACTGATCCAGAAACGCGTCGCCAGCGGGCGCAGTGACAAGGTCGTTCTTTACGCCGAAGCGGCGCTGAACTCGGCCACCAGTGCCGCTTCGCTGACCCATCGCCTACTGGCCTTTGCCCGCCAGCAACCGCTCGATACCCGGCCGGTGGACATCAACGAACACATCCGTTCGCTGGAAGAATTGCTGGTGCGCACCATCGGCGAACACATCGCACTGAAACTCGAACTGACTTCCAAAGCCGCGATTGCGCTGGTCGATCCGATTCAACTGGAAAGTGCGGTGCTGAATCTGGTGATCAACGCCCGGGATGCGCTGCCCCAGGGCGGCAATATCTGGGTCAGCACTTACGCGGCGTACTCCCACGGGGACCCGAAACTGGCGGACGGGGCGTACGTCGCGCTGTCGGTGCGCGACGACGGGACCGGCATCGAACACAACGTGATCGACAAGGTATTCGACCCGTTTTTCACCACCAAGCCGCTGGGCCAGGGCACTGGCCTGGGGCTGTCGAGTATTTACGGGTTCGCCCGGCAATCCGGGGGCGACGCGCATATCCGGAGTGTGGCGCGACGCGGCACCGAAGTGACGATCATGCTGCCTGCTTCGGCTGATCCGACCACCGCTGAAGAGGAACCGTCAACCGTGGACCCGCAAGGCTCGGGCGAGCATGTGCTGATCGTCGAAGACATGCCGGCGGTGCGCATGTTCGTTGCCGAAGTGCTGGTGGATGCGGGTTATCGCTGCACGCAGGTCGGCGATATCGAGGGTGCGCTGGAACGCCTGCAAAACGACCCGTCCATCAGTCTGATGCTGACGGACGTGGGCCTGCCGCGCATGAACGGCCGGGAACTGGCGGACGTCGCCCGTGGCTGGCGCGCAGGGCTGCCGATCCTGTTCATGACCGGCTACGCGGAAAACGCCCTCAATCGTCAGGTGTTTCTTGGCGACGGCATGGACATGCTGATCAAACCGTTCCAGATCAGCGAATTGCTGGACAAGGTTCGCCGCACGCTCGACTGCGCCTGATAGACCGCCATCGCGGGCAAGCCCGCTCCCACAGGTGATTTGTGAACGCAGCAAATCCCTGTGGGAGCAGGCTTGCCTTGCAACGTAGAATCTCCCACAGGTTTTGTGAACGCCGCGAATCCCTGTGGGAGCGGGCTTGCCCGCGATGGGGCCAGCAAAGGCACCCCATCTCTCAAGCGACCCCAAGCACCCGAGCCAAAAACGGCGCCGTCCGGCTCTTTTTGCTCTTGGCGACTTTCTGTGGCGTACCCGCCACCACAATCCTGCCGCCCTGATCCCCTGCCCCCGGCCCGATGTCGATCACCCAATCACTCTGCGCCACCACGCGCATTTCATGCTCGACGACAATCACCGTGTGCCCCGCCACGACCAGCGTATTCAACTGTTCGAGCAAACGATCGACGTCTCGCGGATGCAAGCCGGTGGTCGGCTCGTCGAGCACATACAAGGTCGCGCCGCGCTGGTTGCGTTGCAGTTCGGTGGCCAGTTTGATGCGCTGGGCTTCGCCGCCAGACAACTCGGTCGCCGGCTGCCCGAGACGCAGATAACCCAGGCCGATATCCCGCAGCACTTCCAGCGAGCGACGGATACCCGGTTGCTCAGCAAACACCGTGACCGCTTCGTCCACCGTCAACCGCAACACCTGGGCAATGTTCAAACCCTGCCAGGTAATCGCCAGCGTTTCCGGGTTGTAGCGTGCGCCGTGGCACGTCGGGCATGGCGCGTAGACGCTGGGCATGAACAGCAACTCGACGCTGACGAAGCCTTCGCCTTCGCAGGTCGGGCAGCGGCCCTTGGCAACGTTGAAGGAGAACTGACCGGCATCGTAGCCTGCCTTCTGCGCCTCGGCTGTCGCGGCGTACAGCTTGCGCACGCTGTCGAACAGCCCGGTGTAGGTCGCCAGATTCGAGCGCGGCGTGCGGCCGATGGGTTTCTGATCGACTTGCACCAGACGCTTGATCGATTCCAGCCCAGCACTGACCTGGCCGCCACTGACTTGCGGTGCATCGTCTTCCAGGCTCAGCTCTTCGGGTTCGCTGCCACTCGCCCCACGCCCGAGATGTGCGCCCACCAGTTCCAGCAGCGCCTGGCTGACCAGGCTTGATTTACCGGAACCCGACACGCCGGTCACCGACGTGAAACAGCCCAGCGGAAACTCGACACTGAGATCGTCCAGGTTGTTGCGGGTGATGCCCTCCAGCCGCAACCAGTCCGTCGGCTTGCGGCTGGTTCGCGGCTGACGGACCTCATCGGCGAACAGGTACGCGCGCGTCTGCGAGTTCGTCACGTCGGCCAGACCTTGCGGCGGCCCGCTGTACAGGATGCGACCGCCATGCTCGCCCGCCTCCGGCCCCACATCGATCAGCCAGTCGGCGCGGCGCATGGTTTCCAGATCGTGCTCGACCACGAACAACGTATTGCCGGCCGCTTTCAAGCGTTGCAGGGCTTCGAACAGCGCTTCGCCATCCGCCGGGTGCAAACCGGCCGACGGTTCATCCAGCACGTAAATCACCCCGAACAACTGCGAGCCCAGTTGCGTCGCCAGGCGCAAGCGTTGCAGCTCACCGGACGACAGCGTCGGCGTGCTGCGCTCCAGCGCCAGATAACCGAGCCCCAGATCGGTCAGCGTGCTGACCCGCTCCAGCAAATCCTGAGCGATCCGCTGCGCGGCCAGGCGCTTTTCCACCGACAGGTTGGGCGTGTGGCGCACATCCGGCGCGTTGGCATGACCACTGGCACCGTGGGCGACTCGATGCTCACGGGCCTCGCGGGTCTGGTCGTGGGTCAAGACCTCGCCCGCCTCATCGGCCTGTTCGAGGTAACTGTGCGCCGCCACCGGCTTCAAGACTTCGGCCACTTGCAGCAATGGCATTTGCGACAACTCGCCGATGTCGTAGCCGGCGAATGTCACCGACAACGCCTCGCGCTTGAGCCGTTTGCCGTCGCACACCGGGCAAGGGCTACCGAGCATGAATTGCGAGACACGCTTCTTCATCAGTGCACTTTGCGAATGGGTAAACGTGTGCAGGATGTAGCGCCGGGCACCGGTGAACGTGCCCTGATAACTCGGCTCCATTTTGCGTTTGAGCGCGACTCGGGTTTCTTCCGGCGTGAGCCCGGCATACACCGGAACGGTCGGGGTTTCCTCGGTGAAGAGAATCCAGTCGCGCTGCTTTTTCGGCAGATCGCGCCAGGGTTTGTCGACGTCATAGCCCATGGTCACGAGGATGTCCCGCAGGTTCTGTCCCTGCCACGCAGTGGGCCAGGAAGCGACCGCACGCTGGCGAATGGTCAGGCTCGGGTCCGGGACCATCAGCGCTTCGGTGACTTCATACACCCGCCCCAGGCCATGGCATTCAGGGCAAGCGCCCTGGGGTGTGTTGGGCGAAAAGTCTTCGGCGTACAGCATCGGCTGCCCCGGCGGATAACTGCCGGCGCGGGAGTACAGCATGCGGATCAGGCTCGACAACGTCGTTACGCTGCCCACCGAAGACCGCGTGCTCGGCGTGCCCCGCTGTTGTTGCAAGGCGACCGCCGGTGGCAGGCCTTCGATGGAATCGACATCCGGCACGCCGACCTGATCGATCAGGCGCCGCGCATACGGCGCCACGGACTCGAAATAGCGCCGCTGCGCTTCGGCGTACAGGGTCGAGAAGGCCAGGGATGATTTTCCCGAACCGGATACGCCGGTGAAGACCACCAACGCATCACGCGGGATATCGACGTCGATGTTCTTGAGGTTGTGTTCGCGGGCACCGCGCACTCTGACCATGCCGGAGGGAGGATTGGGAATGCGCTTGGAAGTCATGGGGTGCCTTGAATGTTGATGGTGATCGTTCCCACGCAGAGTGGGAACGATCCATTAAGTTAGCCATTGAGGACTGTGCGAACCATCCGGGTCAGTGCCTCGGGGCTATAGGGTTTGCTCAGCAAAAACGTGTCGGGGCTGAGTTGGTGATTGCGCGAAATAATGTCACGGGTGTGGCCCGACGTGAACAGCACCGCCACCGGTGGCGTCTGCACTTTGGCCCAGGCCGCCAGGTCCGAACTCTTGATCAACCCGGGCATGACCACGTCGGTGAAGATCAACTCCACCGCCAGGCCGTCCAGCAACATCTGCATGGCGGCATCGCCGTTGGCAGCGGTCAGGACTTGATAGCCTTCTTCACGCAACAACTCCACGGCGGAGCTGCGCACCGCTTCATTGTCCTCGACCACCAGGATGGTTTCGTGGCCGCCGCGCTGCGGTGTGTCATGGTTCGCTGTTTCACTGAGCAGGGGTCGCAGGCTCCGCGGGAAATACAGCTGCACCCGAGTGCCCTGCCCCTCGACGCTGGACATCTCGATGTGCCCGCCACTCTGCTTGACGAAACCGAACACCATGCTCAGCCCCAACCCCGTCCCCTGGCCATCGGCCTTGGTGGTGAAAAACGGTTCGAACGCTTGCGCGAGCACTTGCGGCGACATGCCGGCGCCCGTATCGGCCACGGCGACGCGGACATAATCGCCCGCCGAAATCCCTTTGCCTGCGCAGAACTGGCGGTCGAGTTCGACGTTCTCGGCGCTCAGTTCAATGATCCCTTCACCCTGCATGGCGTCACGGGCATTGATGGCCAGATTGAGAATCGCGTTTTCCAGTTGATTGCGATCGACGTTGATGTACCAGGACGCTTGAGGCAGCCGCACATCAATCTGGATGGTTTCGCCCAATGCCCGTTGCAACAGCTCGCCGAGGCCTTCGAAGATTTGCCGTGGGTCGCACACGGCTGGCGACAGCGGCTGACGGCGGGCGAACGCGAGCAATTGCGAGGACAGCTTCGCGCCACGCTCCACCGCCGCAATCGATGCGCTGACCCGGCGCTGCACGTTGGCATTGTCCGGCTCATGCCGCGCCAGCAAGTGCAGGTTGCCGGCGATCACCTGCAGCAGGTTATTGAAGTCATGGGCCACGCCCCCCGTGAGTCCGCCGATGGCTTCGAGTTTCTGTGACTGGCGCAATTGTTCTTCCGCCGCCAGCCGCGCTTCGACTTCGTCGGCGACACGCTGCTCCAGGTTTCGGGTGAACTTGAGCAGAGATTCTTCGGCGGTCTTACGTTCGTGGATGTCGATCAACACCCCGGGAAAGCGGAACGGTTCGCCGTGCTCATCGAACTCGCAGCAACCGCTGGCCTGCACCCACAGGTAACTGCCGTCGGGGCGCAGCACACGATATTCGGCGTTGAAGGGCTCGCCGGTGCTGACGGATTGATTGACCTGCTCGTTGAGCCAGCTGCGGTCGTCGGGGTGAATTCGCGCTTCCGCGAAGTCCGTCGGCAAGTCGCCGAGGTTATACCCGGCCGGATAGGAAAAGGTCCGGACAAAGCGCTCATCGCCGGAGAGCAGATTGCCCTTGATGTCCCAGACGAACGAGCCAAGCAAGGCACCGGCATTCAACGCCAGGCGCACGCGCTCATTGTCGGCGCGGTAGGCGTCTTCGGCTTCCTGGCGGCGGCGCTCGGAAATTACATGGTCAGTGGTTTCGACCACCATCGCCATGACCCCGGCCGGCTGCCCCTCGTCATTGGCCACCGGGCTGTAATAGAGATCGAGCCAGACGTCTTCGGGGACGCCGTCGCGCAACAGCACCAGCTCTTTGTTGTGATAGGACAAGGTGCCGCCGGCCAGGCAGGTATCGACCACATGCCGGTTGAACTCGGCGACTTCCGGCCAGCCCAGTTCCACCGGAGAACCCAGCAGGTAAGGATGCCGGCCACCGGCAAACGACGAGTAGGCATCGTTGTAAATCATGTAGCCGGGGCGCCCCCACAGCATCACCATCGGCAGTGGCGAGGCGAGTAACAGCTGCACCGCGCTGCACAGGCTGGCGGGCCAGGTGTCGATGCTCCCCAGCTCGGTCAGGTTCCAGTCGAACGCGCGTATGCGTCCGGCCATTTCGCCGTACCATCCGGCACACCCGTGACTATCGTCTAGAAACTGCATCGACTGGTTCTGAGTCCTGTGATTGGCGCCCGATTGTTTCGAGCCTCGCAGCTGCCAATGGTTTCATAGAGGTTAGCTGATTCTTGCGGTAATCCGTGGCAGCCACAGATCCCTGTGGGAGCGGGCTTGCCCGCGATGAGGGCCTGACAGTCAACATTTTCATCGACTGCTACACCGCTATCGCGGGCAAACCCACTCCCACAGGGTGCAGCTTCAGATTCAAGATTGGTGGCTACACCTCGATCAGGTGCTTGAGCGGATGGTAGCCAGTTTTCAACGTGGCGGCGACGTCCAGGATCGCCTTCTCGATGCCATTCAAATGCATGCAGGTCAGTTCGATGGCGGCGCTCTGGTTGCCCGCCTCGATGTACTCGATCAGGCGCAGGTGTTCATCGTCGCGGCAGGCTTCGTGGCTGTCGTCATCCAGCGCGGCGGCGTACAGCGAGGCGCGGGAAATCAGCTTCTGGAACCAGTCCAGCAACACCGGGTTGTTCAGGCTTCTCGCGAGTTTGATGTGGAACTCGCCGAGCAGATGGATCAGCCGTTCGTGGTCGCCGCTGCGGTGCGCTTCATCCTCCAGCAGCAGGTGATCGCGCAAGTCCTGGGTCACCGCGGTATCACGCCGGCGACAGAGTTCGCTGACGATGCCGATCTCGACCAACCGCCGCGTTTCGAACAACGAACGAATCTCTTCGTCGCTGGGCAGCGACACCGACGCCCCTTTGTTGGGCTCGGTGGTGACCAGGCCATCCGCTTCCAATTGCTTGAGCGCGGCACGAACCGACGTGCGGCTGACATTGAAAAGCTCGGCCAGCGACGCCTCGCCGAGCTTCATGCCGGGACGCAACGAACGTTTGCTGATCGCCTCGTAAACCCCTTGGTAGACGCGGTCGACCGTGGTCTCCAGTTTCTTGTCGGTCATTTGAACACTCCCTTAGCGCTAAACAACCGGCCCCAGGCGAATGAGCAGCCTTTGAAAAAGGGGGTTGCACGAGCAGATTAATCCGGTTATTTGTAGATTGCATCCAGATATTGCATACAATAATTAGAGGATTGCACCATTATGGGTCAACCAATAGCAATCGAAGTGCGTAACGTCTCCAAGCGGTATTCCGACGATCCGGGGCTGGCTCCCGCCCTCGACAACGTTTCAGTCGACATTGCCGACAATGAATTCTTCACCCTGCTCGGCCCTTCCGGCTGCGGCAAAACCACCTTGTTGCGCACCATCGCCGGCTTCGAACACGTCAGCGATGGCGAGATTCGTCTCGCTGGCGAGCCGGTCAATCATTTGCCGCCGTTCAAGCGTCGGGTCAACACCGTTTTCCAGAGTTACGCGCTGTTTCCGCACATGACTGTCGCGCAGAATATCGCCTTCGGCCTCGAGATGCAGGGCCTTGATCACAAGGTTATTCCTCAGCGCGTCGATGAGATGCTGGCGCTGGTGCAGATGCAACACCTGGCCAGGCGCAAACCCGCCGAATTGTCCGGTGGTCAGCAACAACGCGTGGCGCTGGCCCGGGCGTTGGCGCCGAAACCGAAAGTGCTGTTGCTCGATGAACCGCTGTCGGCGCTGGACCTCAAGCTGCGCAAAGAGATGCAGGTCGAACTCAAGCGCGTGCAGAAGGAAGCCGGGATCACCTTCATTTTCGTCACTCACGATCAGGAAGAAGCCCTGACCTTGTCTGATCGCATCGCGGTGATGTCCGCCGGCAAGATCCTGCAGATCGGCACGCCCAACGATATCTACGAACGGCCGCAGCATCAGTTCGTCGCACAGTTTATCGGTGACATCAATTTCCTGCCCGGCCACCTCAAGCGCGGCCAGCAGAACGAGAAACTCTTCGTGCCCAACGGCATGCCGGTGGAAATCCCCTGCCCGGCCCAGGGCTTCGACGGCAGCAACGTGCAATTGGCGTTTCGCCCGGAACGCTCGCAACTGGTCGAACCGGAGCAACCGCATCACCTGCGCGGCGTGATCGAAGCCGTGTTGTATGTTGGGACCGCCACGCTCTATCAGTGCCGCTTGAACAACGACATCAAAGTCATGCTGCGCGAAAACAATGAAGGCCTGAACCGCGGTCGCGTGGTCGGTGATCGCGTCGCGGTCAACCTGCCGCCCCACGCCTGCCTGTTGATGGAGGCCTGAGATGAGCGTCAGCAGCACTTCTCCCGCTCTCAACCGCGCGCTGTTGCTCAGCCCGGTGGTGTTGACCTTGCTGGCGTTGATCGCCATCCCGTTGGGCATCATGGGCTACATCAGCCTGTTGCCGCGCAACGTGTATGGCGGTGTCGACTGGCAGGCCGACTGGCAATTGCAAAGTTACGTGCAACTGTTTTTCCAGGAAGGCTTCGACGGTGAACTGGAACTGAACTGGGTCTACGCCCAGGCGCTGCTGCGCTCGGTGTTCCAGGCCGGCGGCACGACGCTGTTGTGCTTCCTGTTCGGTTTCCCGGTGGCGTTGTGGATGTCGAGCCTGACCCCGCGCCGGCGCAACCTCATGGTCCTGCTGATCACCATTCCGTTCTGGACCAACCTGCTGATCCGCAACTACGCGTGGCTGATCATCCTGCGCGAACACGGCTGGGTTGCCCAGAGCCTCAACGCGCTGTTCCCGCAGGCGGGTGGCATCACCCTGCTCTACAACGACTTCGCCGTCAGCGTCGGGCTGGTCTACAGCTTCCTGCCGTTCATGATTCTGCCGATCTACTCGACTCTGGAAAAACTCGACTGGCGCCTGGTGGAAGCCGCCTACGACCTGGGCGCCAATCGCTGGCATGCGCTGAAGCGGATCATCCTGCCGCTGTCGATGCCCGGCGTGATTGCCGGCGCGTTGCTGGTGTTCGTGCCGAGCCTCGGTGCCTTCATCACTCCGGCGATTCTCGGTGGTGGCAAGACGTTGATGATCGGCAACCTGATCCAGCAACAGTTCGGCACCGCGCGCAACTGGCCGCTGGGCAGTTCGCTGTCGTTCCTGCTGTTGGGGATTCTGCTGCTGTCCCTGGTGCTGTACGCGCTCTATAGCCGCAGTGCCGCCAAAACCCTTCGTCGGGGAGCCACCGCATGATCGCCCTGCACCTGAAAAAACTGCCGCTGACCCGCGAAGTCAGCCTGCTGATCCTGGCCTATCTGTACGTGCCGATCTTTGTACTGATCGCCTACAGCTTCAACGCCAATCGCTCGGCGACGGTGTGGACCGAGTTTTCGTTCGCCTGGTATGGACGGATTCTGGCCAACCCGTCGATCCAGACGGCGGCGCTGAACTCGATCATCGTCGCCGGCATCGCCACGGTTTGCGCCACGGCCATCGCGTTGCTCGCAGCACTGGCGACTTACCGGCCGTTCTACGGGCAGAAGATGGTCGAGGGCGGGATCAACCTGCCGCTGATCCTGCCGGAGATCGTCACCGCCGTGGCCACGTTGCTGCTGTTCATGGCGCTGGGGATCAAGCTCGGTTTGCTGACGGTGATCGTCGCGCACATCGGCTTCTGCATTCCCTTCGCTTACCTGCCGATCCGCGCGCGTTTGAATGACTTGGACAAAAGCCTGCTGGAAGCGGCGAACGATCTGTACGCCAACCCGTGGCAGGTGTTTCGCCGGGTGACGTTGCCGTTGTTGTGGCCGGCGGTGTTGTCCGGTTCGGTGCTGGCGTTCGTGGTCAGCCTCGACGATTTCATCATGACGTTTTTTGTCGCCGGGCCGGGTTCAACCACCTTGCCGGTGTACATCTTCTCGGCGATCAAGGCCGGCGTAACGCCGGAGATCAACGCGATTTCGACCCTCATGCTGGTGATTTCCATCGTGCTGGTGGTGCTGGCCTTCTGGCTGGGACAGCGCGGTAAAAACCAATAATCCTGGAGCGTACTTTTATGAAAACAAAAAGCATGCGTTACGCCGTCGCCGGTCTGGCCCTGAGTTGCTTCACTGCGTTCAGCGCCCAGGCCGCCGAGCCCAAAGAACTGTTTTTCTACAACTGGACCGATTATTACCCGGTAGACCTGCTGGCCAAATTCGAAAAAGAGACCGGCATCAAGGTCACGATGGATGGCTATGACAGCAACGAAACCCTGCTGGCCAAATTGCAGGCCGGCGGCGCGGCGTATGACGTGATCGTGCCGTCGCAGTCGATCATGCGCACCCTGATCAATCAGGACCTGCTGTTGGAAATCGACGCGTCGGCCCTGCCCAATTTCAAGCACGTCAAACCGGCGTTTCGCGACCCGAGCTTCGACCCTGGCCGCAAGTTCTCGGCGCCGTACCTGTGGGGCACCACCGGGTTTTCCTATGACAGCGCACGCGTGCCCGGCGGCAAACTCGACGACTCGTGGAAAGAGTTCTTCGAACCGCGCAAGGAACTGCAGGGGCAACTTGCCGCCCTCGATACGTCCAGCAGCGTGATCAATGCCGCCAGCCATTACCTGAACGTCGACGAGTGCAGCGAAAACCCGCAGGACGCCAAGCGCATTCTGGAACTGCTGCAAAAGCAGAAACCGTTCCTGAAGATGTACAGCTCCGACAACACCGTCGACCGCATGGCCTCAGGCGAAGTGATCATGATGCAGAACTGGAACGGCTCCACTGCCCGTGCCACGTTGCAGAAGAGCACGATCAAATACGTGTATCCGAAGGAAGGCCTGGCGATGTTCCAGGACAACTTCGCCGTGCCCAAAAGCGCCCCGCATCCCGGCAACGCGAAGATTTTCATCGACTGGATGATGAAACCGGAAAACGCCGCTGCCGTGTCCAACGCCATTGCCTACGACAACGGCATCCAGAGCGACAAGCTGATCGACGCCAAATGGCGGGTCATGGATGCGATCAACATGCCCGACGAGTTCGCCTCGCGCCTGCGCCCCGAGAAAGAGTGCAGCAACAAGGCGCGGGCGCTGCAGGACCGGATCTGGTCGAAGCTCAAGGGTTGACCTGACACCGAGTCGCGGCCTTCGCGAGCAAGCCCGCTCCCACATTTGAAATACATTCCCCTGTGGGAGCGGGCTTGCTCGCGAATAGGCCGGCCCTGACAACACAAAACCTGAGGTTTGTTATGACCCACCGCCGCTGGCTGCGCAACGTGCGCCCCTATGGCTCCACCGCCGAAGACCTGCTGATCGAAAACGGCCTGTTCAAACAGCGCCGCCCGGCATCGTCCGCGGCCCTGACCGCCACCGACATCGACGGCCAGAACCAGCTGCTTACCCCGGCCCTGGTGGAAAGCCACGTCCACCTCGACAAAACCCTTTGGGGCCAACCCTGGCGCCCAAACAGCGCCGGGCCGACACTCAAGGATTACATCGCCAACGAACGCCGCGTGCTGCGTGAAGTGCAGAGCCCCATCGCCGAGCGTGCCGGCGCCCTGCTGGAAAACTGCATCGCCCGCGGCTCCCTGACTATGCGTTGCCACGTCGACATCGACCCGGATTTCGGTCTGCGGCATGTCGAGGCCATGCAGCAACTGCGCGATCGCTATCGCGACCTGATCGACCTGCAACTGGTGGTGTTCCCGCAAACCGGCCTGATCAGCCGCCCCGGCACCGCCGAACTGATGCGCGAAGCCATGGCGCTGGGCGTGGAAAACGTCGGTGGTCTCGACCCCTGCGGCATCGACAACAACCCGGTCGCCCAGCTCGATTTCGTGTTCAAACTGGCCAGCGAATTCGACCGGGGTGTCGACATTCACCTGCACGACAAGGGTGAACTGGGCCTGTGGCAAATCGCACTGATCGCCGACTACACCGAGCATTACGGGCGCCATGGTCGGGTCATGATCAGTCATGCGTATTGCCTGGGCATGCTGCCGTGGAGTCAGGTCAAACCGGTGGCCGAACGGCTGGCGGCGCTGGGGATTTCGCTGATGAGCTCGGCACCGGCCGATTGCGCGGTACCGCCATTCCTGGCTTTGCGCGAGACCGGGGTGAACGTGTGCCTGGGGTCGGACGGTATTCGTGACGCGTGGTCGCCCATGGGCAACGGCGACATGCTGGAACGGGCGATGCTGCTGGCGTTTCGTTTCG
The DNA here is from genome assembly GCF_024169315.1 of Pseudomonas migulae. Taxonomy (NCBI): domain Bacteria; kingdom Pseudomonadati; phylum Pseudomonadota; class Gammaproteobacteria; order Pseudomonadales; family Pseudomonadaceae; genus Pseudomonas; species Pseudomonas migulae. The sequence continues at coordinate 1,156,960 of NZ_JALJWR010000001.1, forward strand.
ACGTGAACAAGGACGAGGAACTGGCGGCAGCGTTTGCAGCGGCGACCGTGAATGGCGCGCTGGCGCTGGGCTGTGACGATTATGGCGTGGAGATCGGTCAATCGGCGGACTTCCTGTTGATGCCGGTGCAGACACTGGGTGAAGCGGTGGTGTCGCGGCCTCTGCGCCAGGTGTATCGACGCGGTGAGCTGATTGCCGCCGGTGGCCAACTGCTGGACAGCCGTTTGTGAAGCGCATGGGCTTGCGGGCCAGCTGCGTGGTCGGTTTCGAAGGTACGCAGCATGTGTTGTGGCGCGACGGCGAAGTGGTGTTCGAAGGCTCGCGGATTGTGTTTGTCGGGCGTGGTTATCCGGGCCCGGTGGATCAGTGGGTCGACTACGGCAACGCGCTGATCGGCCCCGGCTTCATCGACCTGGATGCCCTCGGCGACCTCGATTCCACGGTGCTGACCCTGGACAACGGCGATGAGCGTGACATGGGCCGGATGTGGTCCGAAGACTATCTGGCCGCCGGTCCACGGGAGAGTTACACCGCGGATGAAGAAGTCTTCAAGTACCGCTACGCCTTCACGCAGTTGATCCGCAATGGCATCACCACCGCCATGCCGATCACCTCGATGTACTACCGCGAGTGGGCCGAGACGTACGACGAATTTGCTGCGGTGGCCGGTGTGGCAGCTGAGCTTGGACTGCGGACTTACCTTGGCCCCTGCTACATGAGTGGCATGAGTTATTGGCGCGCCGATGGCAGCCTGGGGCACCACTGGGATGAAGCCCGAGGCATGGCTGGGATTGACGCGGCGGTGCAGTTTTTCGAGGATTTCGACGGTTCACATGACGGCCTGATTCGTGGCGCGCTGCTGCCGGATCGCATCCAGACCTGCACCCCGGCGCTGCTGCAACGCACCGCCGCGTTGAGTCGCGAGTTGAACGCGCCGATGCGCTTGCATTGCTGCCAGGGCCTTGGCGAAGTGGCGATGGTTGAGCAGTTGCACGGTGCTTCGCCGCTGGCGTGGTTGGAGCAATTGGGTCTGCTGACGCCGCGCAGCCTGCTGCCCCACGGCATTTACACCCACGGTGATGAAGACCTGCAACGGGTGGTGAATGGCGGCGCGAGCCTGGTGCATTGCCCAGTGGTGTTTGCCCGGGACGGCGAGGCGCTGAACTCGTTCGGGCGCTATCGGGCCAAGGGCATCAACTTTGCGCTAGGCACTGACACCTGGCCGGCGGACTTGCTGGAGAACATGCGTCAGGGGTTGAACATCGCTCGGTTGATGGAGGGCGGGGGTTCGCTTACCAGCGCGCTGGATATGTACAACGCCGCCACCCTCGGCGGCGCCAAGGCACTGGGACGTGATGATCTCGGCCGACTGGCGCCAGGGTGCAAGGCCGACATCACGGTGTTCAGCCTTCGCAGCCTGCATTTAGGGCCGTTGTTCGATCCACTGAAAAACCTGGTGCTGGCCGGGCGCGGTGACGACTGCATCGCCAGCTACATCGATGGCCGCGGCGTGATGCAGGACGGTCAGGTTCAAGGCGTCGACTACGCCGCCCTGCAACGCCAGGCCCAACGGCAATTCGAAACACTGATGCGCAGTCACAGCGATCGGGCCTTTGGCCAACCGGACTGGAAAACCCTGTTCAAACCGGCCATCCCGTTCGCCGACGACTACAGCGCACACGCGCCGCTGAGCGCAATGGATCCCCTTCTCTAGAGATTTCTGCCCATGCAAAGCTTCGACTTCAGCACCCTGAGTGCGCGGGACAAATACAAGATTCTGATCGGCAGCGTGGTGCCTCGGCCCATCGCGCTGGTCACCACGATTGATGGCGAAGGACGGATCAACGCCGCGCCGTTCAGCTTCTTCAATGCGCTGTCGGCGGACCCGCCGATCCTCGCATTGGGCGTGGAAAACTACGGCGACCAAAGCCCCAAGGACACCACCCGCAATATCCAGCTCAACCAGGAGTTCACCGTCAACATCGTCAGCGATGCGTTGGTGGAAGCGATGAACGTCTGCGCCGTGCCTTTCGCCCCCGGTTTCGACGAACTGACCGCCGCCGGCCTCACGGCCATTCCCGGTACCACCGTGAAATGCCCGCGCATCGGCGAGGCGCCCGTGGCGCTGGAGTGCCGACGGATGATGGCGCTGTCCATCGGGCAGTCTCGGGAGATCATCTTCGGTGAAGTGCTGATGGCCCATGTGCGGGACGAACTGATCGACCCGAAAACCCTGTACATCGATCAACTGGGACTCGATGCGATCGGGCGCATGGGTGGGCATGGGTATGCGCGGACGCGGGACTACTTCGATTTGCCGACCCGGTCGTTGCAGGCGTGGACGGATGCGCCGGGGGGTGGTGAGCGGTTTTGGCCGGTTGCCAAGTAAGCAGCCGTCACACATAACCTGTGGCGAGGGGATTTATCCCCGTTCGGCGGCGAAGCCGTCGTAAAAGCCGGTGAATGCGGTTTTTCTGAAACTATTGCGGTGGCCGGTTTTAGGGCTGCTTCGCAGCCCAACGGGGATAAATCCCCTCGCCACAAAAGCTCACTTGCCACAAAAAAACCTTACCCCATGAGCTCCCTCGCCACAGGTCAATGGAAATCCCGGCTGCGCACATTGATGCCGTCGAGTAACTCGCTCAGATCGCTCAAACGCCCCGCAATCAAATGCCGCACCTCGCCTTCCTTCTCCCAGCGCCCATCGACCTTGAGCAACTGCGATCCGACCAACACCTGGCGTTGCCGGTCGGCCAGGTCGCGCCAGACCACCACGTTGACGTTTCCGAACTCGTCCTCAAGGGTGACGAAGGTCACGCCACTGGCGGTGCCCGGACGCTGTCGACCGGTCACCAACCCGGCGACGCTGACCGGTCGGCCATGCTCGACCTCCAGCAGCTCCTTCGAACTGCGGCAGCGCCGGGCTTTCAATTCGCCCCGCAACAGGGCCAGCGGATGCGGGCCGAGGGTGGTGCCGAGACTGTTGTAATCCGCCAGCAGGTCTTCGCCGACCGTGGGTTTGGGCAACGCCACCGCATCCTCTTCCTGGCTCGGCAAACCGGCGAACAAACCCAATTGTTTCTGCACCCCCGCCACCTCCCAGCGCGCCCGATGCCGGTCACCGGCCAGCCCTCGCAACGCGCCGGCATCGGCCAGTTGCTCCTGCGCACGAGCATCGAGCCGCGCCCGTTCGCCGAGGTCGGCGATGTCGATAACCGCGCCCTTCGACCTCGCGCTTTCGATACGCCGCGCATCGTCTTCGCGAAACCCCTTGATCATCCGCAGCCCCATGCGAATCGCCGGCTGCGCGCCGATAATCGGTTCGAGGCTGCAATCCCAGTCGCTGGCGCGCACGTCCACCGGGCGAATCTGCAAATGATGCCGGCGAGCGTCCTGCAGAATCTGGTCCGGGCTGTAGAAACCCATGGGCCAGCTGTTGATCAGCGCACAGGCGAAGGCCGCCGGTTCATGGCATTTCAACCAGCAACTGGCATAGGTCAGCAAGGCAAAACTGGCGGCGTGGGACTCGGGGAATCCGTAGCTGCCAAAGCCTTTTATCTGTTCGAAGATCAGCGCAGAAAATTCAGCCGTATAACCATTTTTCTTCATCCCCGCCGCCAGGCGTTCCTTGTGCGGTTCGAGCCCGCCGTGGCGTTTCCAGGCCGCCATGGAGCGGCGCAACTGATCAGCCTCGCCGGGGCTGTAATCGGCGGCGACGATGGCGATCTGCATCACTTGCTCCTGAAACAGCGGCACGCCCAACGTACGCTCCAGCACCACCTCGAGTTTCTTCGACGGGTACTTCACTTCTTCTTCGCCATTACGCCGCCGCAGATACGGATGCACCATCCCGCCCTGAATCGGCCCGGGCCGGACGATGGCCACCTCGATCACCAAATCGTAGAACGTCTTGGGCCTGAGCCTCGGCAGCATCGACATCTGCGCCCGGGACTCGATCTGGAACACCCCGATAGTGTCCGCATGCCCAATCATTTCGTAGGTTTTCGGGTCTTCGGCCGGGATAGTTGCCAGACTTAAATCAAGGTTGCGGTGCCGTCGCAGCAGATCGAAACAACGGCGAATCGCGCTGAGCATGCCCAGCGCAAGAATATCGACCTTGAGCAAACCGACCGCGTCCAGATCGTCCTTGTCCCACTGGATGATGGTGCGCTCGGCCATGGCGGCGTTTTCCACCGGCACCAGACTGTCCAGAGGGTGTTCGGAAATCACGAAACCGCCGGGGTGCTGGGACAGGTGCCGGGGAAAACCGATCAGTTGCCCGGTCAGGCCCAACACCCGGCGCAACACCGGACTCTCGGGATCGAAACCGCCTTCACGCAGGCGCTCCACGGGCGGCGTTTCATCACTCCAGTGGCCGCAGCAATCGGCCAGGGCATTGATCTGGTCCGGCGGCAAACCCAGCGCCTTGGCCACATCGCGCACCGCACCCGCCGAGTGATACGTGCTGACCACGGCAGTCAGCGCCGCGCGGGTCCGGCCATAACGCTGGAACACATACTGCAAGACTTCTTCGCGGCGTTCATGTTCGAAGTCCACATCGATATCCGGCGGCTCGTTGCGCTCCTTGGAAAGAAAGCGCTCGAACAACAGCGTGGTGCGGTCCGGATCGATTTCCGTGATTCCCAACGCAAAACACACCGCCGAGTTGGCGGCTGAACCGCGGCCCTGGCAGAGGATTTTTTGCTCACGGGCAAACCGGACGATGTCGTGGACCGTCAGGAAATAACTTTCGTAACCCAGTTCGGCAATCAGCTCCAGTTCCTTGTCGATCTGCTTGAGCACCTTGGTTTGCGGGCCTTTTGGCCAACGCCAGGCGATCCCCTCGTCGGTCAAATGACGCAGCCAGGACGAGGCCGTCTGGCCTTCCGGCACCAGCTCGCGGGGATACTGATACCGCAACTGGCCAAGATCAAAGGTGCAACGCCGGGCAATGGTCAGCGTTTCATCGAGCAACGCTTGCGGGTAGATCGACTGCAAGGCATCGAGGCTGCGCAGATGCCGCTCGCCATTGGGGTGCAGGCGCAACCCGGCCTCGGCCACCGGCACGTGATGACGGATCGCGGTCATGGTGTCCTGCAAGGCGCGCCGGCCACGGATGTGCATGTGCACATCGCCGCTGGCCACGACCGGGATTCGCAGTTCCCGCGCCAACGTCAGCAATGCGCTCAATCGCCCTGCGTCGTCCTGGCCGCGATGCAGCTGGACCGCCAGCCACAGGCGCTCGGGGAACGTCTGTGTCAGCCAGTGGCCGCTTTGAAAATCATCGACAGCATCCGGCACCCACAACACCAACAGCCCCGGCAACGGCTCGCTGAAATCCTCCCGCAGCACCTGGTACTGGCCTTTTTGCGTGCGCCGCCGTGCTCGGGTAATCAGTCGGCACAGATTCTGGTAGCCCTCGAGGTTCTCCACCAGCAGCACCAGTTTCGGGCCGTTGTCGATGCGCACTTCGCTGCCGATGATCAGCGGCAGTTCCACGGATTTGGCCGCTTGCCAAGCACGAACGATGCCCGCCAGGGTGCATTCATCGGTGATCGCCAGCGCCTGATAGCCCTGTTTTTTCGCCCGCTGAAAGAGCTCAAGGGCGCTGGAAGCACCGCGCTGGAAACTGAAGTTCGACAGGCAGTGCAACTCGGCATAGTCGATGCTCATGCGAACCAGCCCTGCAACCACAACGGGCCGTCCTTACCGACTGCACGATAGGCCCAGCCCTGCTGGCCGGAACGGGTTTCGACCAGGTAATAATCGCGGCGCACGTCGTCGCCATCCCACCAACCGGACTCGATGCGCTCCGGGCCCATGAGGATGCGCGTCGAACCTTCGTGAACCGCCTGCGGTTCAGTCAGCAACCAGCCCGGACGCTGCACGCCCGGCATGACCGCGCAACGCTGGCTGTCGACACTGGCCTGCCAGGCGCACTCCGGCCGGTGATCGGCCTGGAACCGCAAGCCCTGCACCGCGTCATCCCCGAGCCGCGCGCGCAAGCGTTCGCGCAGTTGCTCCCAGGGCAAGGACTGTTGCGGGCGATCGTCGAACAGTTCCTGGTACTGGGGAACGAAGGCCGGCAAGTCTTCGGCGCGCAGGCGGAAACCGCGCACCGGCGCCTCGACCTGAACCTGCTCCAGGCGCCCTCGGGCCAGTTCGAACAACATGGCCGGATCGCGCTCGGCGCTGAGCAGGCCGACCTTGATCACGCTGTCCGGTAACCCGGCGTGTTCCAGGTGCAGGTCGAAACGCTGCACGCCGCTGTCGCGACCGCACAGGAACGCCGACAGATCGCCGGTCAACCGGCGCAACGGAAACAGCAGCGCCTGATGGGACTGCACGTCGAAATTGAGCTCGATGCGCACATCGAACCGGTCCGGCGGCAGGTAGAACGCCAGGGCCAGTCGCCGCGTGCCAAGCAGCGCATCGAGGTGCTTGAGCACCTGAGATTCGAAACGCCGGGCCAGGCTCTGCCGGGGCAATGCCTGCACCTGGCTCAAGGTGCGCAGCCCCATGCGTGACAACGCCGTGGCGACACTGGCCTCGAGCCCGATCCGGTCGATGGGCAGTTGCCCCAGATGATGCTGCAAGGCCTGATCGTCGGGCACCACCAGACCGTCATAGGCGTTGGCCAGAATCCGCGCCGCCACCGGGTTGGGCACCGCCACGATCCGATGCCGAAACCCCAGCTCGCCGAGTTCGGCGCGCAATCGCGCTTCGAGTTGCGGCCAGTCCCCGAACAATCCCAGGCTGGACTCGATTTCAAACACCACCGCTCGCGGGTAATGCACGCTGACCTGGGAGCTGAAGCGGTAGGCCCACGCGGCGAGAAACTGCTGCCAGTGTTCGATCTCGGCAGCGTCGTATTCCGCCGTGACAAAGCCTTTGCTCAACGCCTGGGCGGCAGTCATCGACTGACCGGGTCGCAAGCCCAGCGCCCGCGCCGAAGCGTTGACCGCCTGCAACACCCGACGCTGCGCCGGGCCGGTCAGCAGCGCCAGTGGCTCATCGGGGTCGGCGCGCTGACGCAGTACCGCGTCCAGCGCCAATTGCGGGAAAAGAATACACACCCAGCGCATGGCAACCTCAATGCCCCACGGGGAAGGCAATCGGCGCCGAACGGGCCAGCCCGCCCCGGCACTTGAGCACGCGCAATTGCGCAGGCCTGGCGTCGATGGCGATGCGCAGGGCCGCGGGCGAAGGGTTGATGGCTTCATTGATCGAGCGATAGGCAAATGCCAGGGTCGCGCCGGTTTCCGCCGCCACCTGCAAGCGCCGCAATGCCCGGTCATCAGCCTTGTGCGGCCAGCACAGCACCGCGCCGCAACTGCCTGATCGCAGGCATTGTTCCGCCGCCCACAACGCATCGCGCTCGCTGGCCTGGATGATCGACAACTGGCGCAGATCGACCCCGGCGGTTTGCCAGGCTTGCGGATACGGCACGTACGGCGGCGCCACCAGCACGATGCGCTCGCCCGCCGCCGACAGCCGTGCCAGCGCCGGCCACACCAGTTGCAACTCGCCAACGCCCTGCCCGGCCAGGAGGATTTCGGTCAGCGCCGCTTCCGGCCAGCCACCGGTGGGCAACGCCGCATCCAGCGCGGCATGCCCGGTGGGTTGCGGGCTGACGCTCGGGGGCGCAGGCCGGCCTTTCCAGACCTGGCCGCCATTGAACAGCGTATCCAGCGCAACGACGGCACCCATCACCCTTGCCTCACCAGGCCGCAGAACACCCCTTCGATAGCGAGGTCCTGATCGGGTTGAACGATGATCGGCTTGTAGGCCGGGTTGCGCGGCAACAGGCGAACAGAATCGCCGATCCGTTCGAAACGCTTGATGGTCACTTCGCCGTCGAGACGCGCCACGACGATCTGACCGTTGAAGGCCTCGGGATTGCGGTGCACGCCCACCAGATCACCGTCGAGAATGCCGTCCTCGATCATCGAGTCGCCCTTGACCCGCAGCATGTAGTCCGGCACCCGCGAAAAAATCGAAGGATCAAGCAACAACCGACTGTGTACCTCGGCATCGGCACCGATCGGCGCACCCGCGGCCACTCGACCGAGAACCGGAATGTCCAGTAGCTCGGGCCGCACCGGTTGCCCGAGCAAACGAATGCCCCGGGCCTGATGCGGATTGACCTCGATAAACCCGGCTTCGGTCAGCGCCAGCACATGCTTGCGCGCCACGCTGCGAGAGGCGAAACCGAAGGCCTCGCTGATTTCGGCGAGGCTCGGGGACTGGCCATGCTCCGCGATTCGATCACGGATAAAGGTCAGGATGGCGGTACGGCGGGGAGTAAGATTGGTCATGGAGTACATTTGTACTCTTTTGGCTTTTTCCTGACAAGCGCCGCCAGTCAGCTCAAGCCGCGCGACGCCAGAAACCCTGCGATGTAATCGATAAACGCCACGACCTTGGCCGTCGCCCGCCGATGGCTCGGGTATACCGCCAGAATGTGCGCGCCAAAGCTGTCCGGATCGATGTCGTAGTCAGCCATCACCCGCACCAGCCGCCCGTCGGCAATGTACGGCGCGGCGCTCCACAGCGGCGTGTGCAGCAAGCCGCGCCCGGCCAGCGCGTTGGCCAGCAGCAGGTCGTAATTGTCGCTGCGCAAACGCGGCGATGGCGGTTGCGGCAGGCTCAGGCGCTGGCCGTCGCGCTCGGCCCACCAGAATTCGCGGCTGAGCAACGGATGGCGATACAGCAGCCATTCGTGGTCGTCGAGGGTTTGCGGCGTGACCGGCAATCCCTTGCGCGCCAGATACGCCGGGCTGGCGCACAACGCCAGGCGATTGCTGCCGACGACGCGGGCAATCAGCCCCGGCAAATCGTCATGGCCTTCGCGCAACGCGAGGTCGTAACCGCTTTCCAGCAGGTTGACGAACTCATCGCACAGGTCCACTTGCAGATTGATCTGCGGGTATTGCTCGAGAAAACCGCCGCAGACCTGATCCAGAAAAGCCTGCCCGTACGCCAGCGGCGCGGTGATTTTCAGGTTGCCACGCAAGCCATGCTGCAACTGCTCGATTTCCTCGCCAGCCTCGTCCAGTCGCTGCAAGACCTGACGCGCGGTTTCCAGGTAGAGCCGTCCGGATTCAGTCAGCAGGATTCGCCGGGTAACTGCGCTCGAATAATCGCGCACCCAGCTCGGCTTCGAGGTGATTGACCGCTTTGGTCAGGGCCGACGGTGTCTTGCCCAATTGCTCGGCGGCGCGACTGAAACTGCCCAGTTGCGCCGTGACCACGAACATTTTCAGTGCACCCAACTTGTCCATGCTTTTTCCATTCCGGCAAAAACGTTTTTCGTGAGTGAGGCGTTCTGCTGCGCCACGACAGCCACTAATCTCGCCATCAGACGCAATAACAAGGAAACATTCAATGAAAAGATTCATCCCGAATCTGTTGATGGCCGCCGTGAGTTTTGCCTCGATGGAAGCCATGGCAGCGGCCGACCTGGTGCTGCTCAATGGCAAGATTTTCACCGCCGACCGCGCCAATCCGAGGGTGCAGGCACTGGCGGTGCAGGACGGCAAAGTGCTGCAGGCCGGCAGTGATGCGCTGATCAAAAACCTGATCACAGCTGAAACCAAAGTGGTCGACCTGGGCGGCAAGGCGTTGATGCCCGGCCTGATCGACAGCCATTCCCACGCGATTTTCGGCGGACTGGAAATGGTCTCGGCGAACATGGAAGACGAGGTGGTCGACCTCGACGAACTGGAAAAACGCCTGCGCGGCTGGCGCGATGACGGCAAAGCGAAGCATGGCGATGTGCTGAGCGTGGCCGGCATGAGTTCGGTTTATTGGGCGCAGGCCGAAGCCTTTGGCAAGACATTCAACAGCGGCGAATGGGCCAAGGTGCCCGTGGTGTTCACCGGCAGCGACCACCACACCGCATGGGCCAATAACGCGATGCTCGAACGCGCCGGCATTGATGCCGCGCTGCTGAAAAACCTGCCCGACGCCGAGAAAGACACCATCGGCAAACTCGCCGATGGCCGCCCCAACGGTTTCCTGGTGGATGCCGGCTGGGACCGCGTCGCCTCGAAAATGCCAGCGCCGAGCGCCGCCGACATGCTCAAGGCCGCGCAGTCCGCCGTGCGCTACAACAACAGTCTCGGCATCACGGCGTGGATGGACCCCGCTGCCAACGCCGCACCCGGCGAGCCGGTGTTCGCACTCAAACCCACGGAGAAAACCGTCGGCGTGCTGCCGGTCTATAAAGCACTGTCCGAAAGCGGCGGCATGAGCGCCCACGTCGCCGCGCTGTTGGTGGCGAACCCGAAAAGCGTGCCGGCCGATCTCGACACACTGGACAAGGTCCGCCAGCAATTCCAGGGCATCCCGAACCTGACCTTGCCCGGCATCAAGATCTTCGCTGACGGTGTAATCGAATACCCGGCGCAGAGCGCGGCGATGATCGATCCGTACAGCAACTCGCACAAACAGGGTGAGTTGCTGATCGATCCGAAGCGTTTTGGTGATCTGGTCAGCGCCATCGATCAGCGCGGCTGGCTGGTGCACATCCACGCCATCGGCGACCGCGCGGTGCGCGAGGCGTTGAACGGCATCGCTCAGGCGCGCAAGGATCGGCAGAGCGGCGTGACGCACTCGATCACCCACTTGCAGATGGTCAACCCGAAAGAGTTTGCGCGGTTCAAACCGCTCAACGTCATGGCCTCGATGCAATTGCTGTGGGCCTCCGCCGACGACTACACCCTGGACATGATCAAGCCCTACGTCAGCGCCCTCGCCTTCCGCTATCAATACCCGGCGCACTCACTGCTCAAACAGGGTGCAACCATCGCCGGCGCCAGTGACTGGCCGGTGTCTTCGCCGAACCCGTGGAACGCCATGGCCCAGGCCATCACCCGCGACGGCCCGTTGGGCGTGCTCAACGCCGACGAACGCCTCGACCGCGAAACCATGTTCTACGCCTACACCCTGAATGCTGCGCGCACCATCGGCCTGGAAAAACAGATCGGATCGCTGAGCCCCGGCAAGCAAGCCGATTTCATCGTGCTGGACCGCGACGTGTTCAACGTCGACAACAAAGCCCTGCACGATACCCAAGTGCTGCAAACCTGGTTCGCCGGCCGCGAAGTCTACGCCCCCACCCTCTAAGAACAATCACCTGACACCACTGCCCGACCCCGCGTTCGTCGCCGGGGTTCGGCGCAGCCTTGCCGCAAAAAAACTGCCCATAACAACCACAATATCGGGACTTTACTCATGAAAGCTTTCACCCTGTTCGCCCTCGGTTCCTTGAGTGCGCTGCCGTTGTGCAGCCAGGCGTTGCCCTTGAATGATGACTTCGCCGTGCTGGTCGACCTGACCCTGGCCAGCGATTACCGCACCCGCGGTATTTCCCAAACCCAGAATGATCCCGCCGTGCAGGCAGGCCTGACCCTGGCTCACAGCAGCGGCCTGTACCTCGGTGCATGGAGTTCAAACGTCGATTTCGGCGGTGGCCTTAAAACCCGTCAGGAAGTCGACTACTACGCCGGCTGGCTGTGGCAAGCGACCGAGGCGGTCAGCCTGGACCTCGGCTACCTGAAATACACGTATCCGAAAGAAAGCCAGTTCAATCAGGGCGAGACCTACGCCATCCTCAGCGTCCATGGGGTGAAACTCGCGGCCTATTACTCCGCCGATGCACCGGGCATCGACAGCAAGCAGAGCTCGCTGTACAGCTATGTGGGTTACGAAACGGAGCTGCCTTTCGACACAGGCCTGAAACTGCGATACGGCAACATGGATTTCAAGGACCCGCACTTGTACTTGTCTTCGGGCGATGTGGAAGACTCGTACCGCGAATGGGAAGTCAAACTGACCCACGAACTGGCCGGTGTGATGCTGGGCCTGAGTTACATCGACACCGACCTGTCGAAAAGCCAGTGCGCGAGCAATTGGGGGTTTGATGATGTGTGCAGTGCCACGGTGGTGGCGAGCATCAGCAAATCCTTCTGACCCACACCGACCAAATGTGGGAGCGGGCTTGCTCGCGAATGCGGTGTGTCAGTCACATCAATAGCGACTGAGATACCGCATTCGCGAGCAAGCCCGCTCCCACATTCGTTATTGGGTGGATTCTGAAGTGAGTTGTGCCAGGTAGGGCCATGGGTAGATTCCGCGGTCGTGGCCGTCGCTGAAGATGAGTTGCAGGCCGTAGCCTTGCGAATTGAGTTCGACCACGCGAATGCGTGAATCAACTTTCACTGTCAGCCCTTGCAACCGAAACGCCCGGCATTGCGAGCACGGGCACTGGCGGCGCAACTCGGCATGATCGAGCAACTGCTCACGCCCATCCGGCCAGTTCAGCCGCAGTTGCTGCTGGCTTCGGGAATTGCCGATCGCCAGCGGGTTCATTGCAACTGGCTCAGCGCGATGCGCACGGCTTTGCGCACTTCCGGATCGCCGTCATCCTGAGCGGCCTGCAAGGGTGCGATCGCACCTTTATCATTCAGCTCGCCAAGGGCCAGCGCGGCTTCCTTGCGCAGATTGCTGATGCGATGGCCAAGGGTTTCGATCAGCGCTTCCAGCGCCGGAGCGTAGCGCAAGCGGCCGAGGCTGCGGGTGGCGCGCAGGCGTACTTGCCAGTAATCGTCGCTCAGGGCTTCGACCAAGGCGGGGCCGGCGTCGGTGTGCCCGACTTTGCCCAGCGTGGTGGCGGCTTCTTCGCGCACTTGCCAGGCCTGGTCGCGCAAGGCTTGGCGCAGGGATGGCAGGACTTGCGCGTCAGACGCCAGGCCCAACGCCCCGGTGGCGGCGCGCCGGACTTCGGTGTCCGCATCGTCACTGGCCAGTCGCGCCAACGCCGGCAACGCATCGAGCTGCTTGAGCCAGCCGAGCACACCCACCGCCTCGCGGCGCACACCGGCGTCTGCATCGTTCAACGCTCTCACTGCAGCAGCGGCGGCCTCGGGAAAGCGCAACTCGCGCAAGGCCCTGAACGCGGCGATGCGCACACTGACGTCGGCGTGCCCGGTCCACGGCAGAATCACCCGCCCGGCCGCCTCGCTCTTGAGCAGGCTCAAGCTCTGCGCGGCGGCGGATTGCACGGCCGGCTCGGGATCGGTTAGGGCCTGGCACAGCGCCTCGACCACCGGCTCATCCTCCCAGGCTTCCAGCAACCGCGCGGCTTCGGCGCGGACTTCTTCGGTCGGGTCTTCAGCCAGTCGATTGACCAGCCACAGCAAGCCGTCCGGTTCTTCAAGGTCGGCCAGTTCGATCAGGGCAATCCGGCGCACGCCGGGGTCCCCATCCGTCAGGCGCGGTTGCAGGGCGAGGATGTCGTCGTTATCGGTTACATCGAATAGAGAGGTCATAGGGCAAATCGCGGCAGTTTGTTTTCAGGAGGCAGTCCGAGAGGGTTCAGGCGCGGTAGCTGCCGACCATCTTCGTGACGCAGTAATTCGAGGCAATGGCGCTTCAAGCGCGAGAACTCATGGCTGGTGACCAGTTCGGTAGTGCGTGGTCGCGGGAAGTCGAGGTGCAGGTCTTCGATGATCCGGCCCGGGCGCGAACTCATCACCAGCAGCCGGTCGGCGAGGAACAGCGCTTCGTCGATGTCATGGGTGACGAACACCACGGTGGTGCGGATGCGCGTCCAGATGTCCAGCAGCAGTTCCTGCATGTTCAAGCGAGTCAACGCATCGAGGGCGCCGAACGGCTCGTCCATCAGCAACAAGCGTGGCCGATTGATCAGCACCCGGGCGATTTCCACCCGCTGCTGCATGCCGCCGGAGAGCTGATCCGGCCAGCGATCGGCAAACCCTTCGAGGCCGACCAGCCCGAGGATTTCGTCGGCTGCCTTATGGCGTTCCGCTTTGCCGATGCCGCGCATTTTCAGGCCGAACGCCACGTTGTCGCGCACCGTGCGCCAAGGGAACAGCGTGTGTTGCTGGAACACCATGCCGCGCTGAGGCGATGGGCCCGAGACCGGCGCACCGTCGACGTTCAGGGTGCCGGTTCGCGGCAGCAGGTGGCCGGCCAGTGCGCCGAGCAAGGTGGATTTTCCGCAACCGGACGGCCCGAGGATGCACACGAACTGGCCTGGTTCGATCTGGCAATCAAGGCCTTGCACCGCCTCGAAAGCGGCGCTGCCCTCCCCCAGGCTGATCGACAGTCCGCGAATATCGATTCGTCCTTCAGGGTGTTGAAAAACGCTCATCAGGCCTTTCCTCGTGGTCGATGCCAAGGGGTGAACAGTCCGCCCAGTCGCTTGATCAGCAAGCTGCTGCCCATGCCAAGCACGCCGATCAGCAACATGCCGACCACGATGTCGGCGTAGTTCTGGATGGTGTAGGACTCCCAGGTGTAATAGCCGATGCCGTACTGGCCGGAGATCATTTCCGCGGTCACCAGGCAGAACCACGAGGTGCCCATGCCGATGGCCAGGCCCGTGATGATGCTCGGCGCAGCGCCCGGCAGAATCACCTCCAGCAGGATCGCCCGCCGTCCGGCGCCGAGGCTTTTCGCCGAGGCGATCAGGCGCGGATCGACGCCTTCGACGCCGTGCACGGTGTTGAGCAGGATCGGGAACAACGCGCCGGTGAACGTGATGAAGACCATCGACAGCTCCGACGACGGGAACATCAGGATGGCCAGCGGAATCCAGGCCACCGCGGGTATCGGACGCAGGACTTCCAGTGGCGGCAACAAAAGATCTTCGGCCCATTTCGAACGGCCGATGGCGAGGCCCAGGGCGATACCGATGATCAGCGCGGCGAGATAGCCGGCGAAGACCCGGCTGAGGCTGCTGCTCAGGTGCTGGGCGAGCTTACCGGAGTCGCCGAGGCCCAAGGCCGCTTCAATCACCGCGAACGGTGTTGGCACGTTGGCAAACGTGACCAGGCCGAGGTTCCAGTGACCACTTGCGGCGAGTTGCCAGAACAGGAGGCAGAGCAGCAGAGAAAGCGCTCGGGGAAGCCAGCGTAAAAAGGATCCGTACACAATAATTCCTCTCAACCGAGTTCACTGTGGGAGCGGGCTTGCCCGCGATTGCGGTGGGTCAGTCAACATTGATATTGGCTGGCCTGGCCCCATCGCGGGCAAGCCCGCTCCCACAGGGGATTGCGGTGTTTGGGGGGTTAGCGACTGGCAACCGCCTGGGTGGTGGCGTCGGTGAAGTCGAGGACTTTGCCGCCCTGGGCCGTGGCGAATTGTTGGGCCTGGCCCTTCAGCAGAAAGGCGCTGAGGCGCCCTTTCGCATCGCTGGCAAACCACGCCTGGTCCGCCAGCAGCTTGATCCCGCTGTCACTCGCCTGGGCATACACCGCGCGGATGTTTTTGCCTTCAGCCTTCAAACCGGCCAACGCTGTGAAAGCAGATTCCGCCGAGGCGTACTGTCGGACCTTCGGTTCGCCACGCACCCAGATTTCCGCCACATGACTGAAGTCGGTGATGGCTTTACCGCTCGACGCATCCACCGCTTTCAGAGGCGTCTGTCCGTAGTTGGCCAGTTGCGCGGTGTAGTCCAGGTTCGACGCCTTGAACGCAGCGCGGATGTACTGGTCGTCGATGAACGTATTGAGGTCGAGTCCGCGATCCGCCTTCTTCAGCAATTTGAGGGTGTCGATGGCAGTGCCGACCGCCTGCCGGTATTCCGGTTTCCAGCTCAGGTCGCGGGTCTGCACGCCGAGCGGGCCGTGGAACAGGTAATTGACCTCGGCATCGACGCCGGTAACCTTGGCGATCAGCTCGCTGTATTTCTCCGGCTCAGCGGCCAGCAACTGGTTCGCTTCAAGGCTGGCGCGCAGGTAAGCGACGACAATTTCCGGGTACTTTTTCGCGTAGCTCTGATCGACCAATGCACCATGGAACGTCGGCGCATTCGCCTGGGAACCGTCATAAATCTTGCGAGCGAAACCACGGCTCGGGAACAGTTCGGCGAACGGCACGAAGTCGGCGTGGGCATCGATCTTCCCGGCCTGCAACGCCGAACCGGCGACTTCCGGCGGCTGGGCGATGATGTTCACGTCTTTCAACGGGTCCCAACCTTGCGCGGCCACGGCGCGCAGCAACATGCCATGGGCGGTGGATGCGAACGGCACGGAAATGGTCTTGCCCTTCAGCTCGGCCAGTGACTGCACGTTAGATGCGCTCGGCACCACGATGCCGTTGCCGCTGCCCTTGATGCTGCCCGAGAGCACGCTGATAAACAGGCTGTGTTTGCCCGCGGTTTCGAACGCGACGCCGTTGAACGAACCGGGGAAATCAGCCATCGCGCCAAAGTCGAGCTTGCCCGCGACCATCTCGTTGGTCAGGGGCGCGCCGCTGGTGAAGTTCTTCCACTCCACTTCATATTTGGCGTCTTTGTATTGGCCGTCGTGGGGCAGGTATTTGTCCAGCAGCCCCAACTCGCGAATCAACAGGCCGCCGGCGGCGCAGTTGATCGTGGTGTCCTGGGTGCCGATGGCAATGCGGATGGTTTCGGCGCAAGCCGACAAGGTGAATGAAGCCAGTACCAGACCGGCCAATGCTGCACGCAATAACATGGTATTTCCCCTCGAATCATTTATAGGATGTTCGTCTCCGCCACGATCAGGGCGTGGTGGGAAACGAGGGGTGTTTTGAAGCGAGCGTCCGGGGTTGCCGGGTAGCTTTTTTGTTGCCTGGACTGGCCTCATCGCTGGCAAGCCAGCTCCCACAGGGATTTGCAGTGGGGCACGGGTTTCGCTGGCAACAGAGAGCCTTGTGGGAGCTGGCTTGCCAGCGAAGGCGTCCTTTCAGTCACCGCAGTAAATAAGGAATCTCGACTTTCACAGCCCCGGTCGGGCAGTCCTTTTCACACGGCATGCAGTACCAGCATTCGTCGAACGCCATGTAGGCCTTTTGCGTGGCCGGGTTGATCGCCAGCAAGTCCATCGGGCAAACGTCGACGCACACGGTGCAGCCTTTGTGGGCGATGCAAAGGTCTTCATCGACCGTAACCGGCGCGTTGGAGCGGAAGAAGATTTCCTGGGGTTGATAGGCCATTTCGCGGTCTCTCTGTTTGTGGTGCTCAGGCCGCAAAGGCACCGACACGCAGCCGGTCGTAGGCCTGCATTTCTTCGGCATCCAGCGGGATGATGTAAGGCTCGACGGCTTTCTTGAAACTGCTCATCTGGCCGTTTTCATCCTTCTTCAAATGGCAATGGCAGAACCAGTCGCTGTCGTTGCGTTGCGGGTGATCGACCCGATAGTGGTAAAGCCCCCAGCGACTTTCGGCGCGGAACAGCGAAGCCCGGGCCGCCATTTCGGCGCAGTCGCGGATCATGCTGACTTCCATGGCGCGCATCAGTTCGTGGGCGTTGTGGGCCTTGATCTGGTCGAGGTCGCGCTGGATATCGCTGAAGCGCTGCAGGCCGATTTGCATCTTCTTGGTGACCTTCGGCGGCTGCAGGTAATCGTTCACAAAGCGCCGCAACTTGTATTCGACTTGGGCAGGCGGCAGACCGTGTTCGCGATCCAGTGGCGCGTAAACCCGCTGTTTTTCCACTTCGATCTGTTTGGCATCGACCGCTGAAAACTCGCGTTCGGCCACGAAGTCCGCCGCGTTTGTGCCGGCAAACCAGCCATAGGTGAACGCACCTAGCATGTAGTTGTGCGGCACGGCGGCCATGTCACCCGCCGAGTACAAACCCTTGACCGAGGTTTCCGCCTTCTCGTTGACCCACACGCCGGACGCAGAATGTCCGCTGCAAAAACCGATTTCGGAGATGTGCATCTCGACCATCTGCGTGCGGTAATCGGTGCCGCGATTGGCGTGGAACTGGCCGCGACTCGGGCGCTCGTTGCTGTGCAGGATCTCCTCGATGTTCTGGATGGTTTCCTCGGCCAGGTGATCGAGTTTGAGGAACACCGGGCCGTTGCCGCTTTCGAGTTCCTGGTGGAACTCCCACATCATCTGGCCGCTCCAGTAATCGCACTCGATGAAGCGTTCGCCCTTGTTGTTGGCGGTGTAGCCGCCCAACGGGCCGGTGACGTAGGCGCAGGCCGGGCCGTTGTAATCCTTGATCAGCGGGTTGATCTGGAAGCATTCAAGGTTCGAAAGCTCGGCCCCGGCGTGATAAGCCATGGCGTAACCGTCGCCGGCATTGGTCGGGTTTTCGTAAGTGCCCATCAGGTAACCCGAGGACGGCAATCCAAGGCGCCCGGCAGCCCCGCAGGCGAGGATCACGGCTTTGGCCTTGATCACGTGGAAGTCGGCGGTGCGGCAATCGAAGCCCATCACGCCGTTGACCGTGCCCTCTTCGTCCGTCAGCAACCGCGTGCAAACGACGCGATTGGTGATGCTGACCCGCGCGCGTTTCAACTGGCGGTACAGGACTTTCTTGATGTCGTGCCCTTCCGGCATCGGCAGCACGTAGGCGCCCATGTGGTGGACCTTTTTCACCGCGTAGTCGCCGGTTTCGTCTTTCTCGAACTTCACGCCCCAACGGTCCAGTTGCTCGATGGTTTCGAAGCTGTGGGTCGCATAGGCGTAGACCGCCGCCTGATTGACGATGCCGTCGTTGGCGATGGTGATTTCCTTGGTGTACTGCTCCGGCGTCGAGTGGCCGGGAATGATCGCGTTGTTCAGGCCGTCCATGCCCATGCTGATCGCGCCGCTGCGCTTGACGTTGGCCTTGTCGATCAGCAACACCCGCAGGTCGCGGTTGCGCTCCTTGGCTTTGATCGCGGCCATCGGCCCGGCTGTGCCGCCGCCGATGACGACGATGTCGTATTCCTGTTCGCGTGTCGTTCGGGTCATGCCTGCGCCCCTTTGTGCCGGTCGATCCGCAAGCGGTACTGGAACGCATCGCCGCGGTAGTAAAGGTGTTCGAAGTCCACGGGTTGGCCGCCGGCATCGTGGGTCAGCCGCTCGATGTGCATGATCGGCGAACCGGCTTCAACGTTCAGCGCCTGGGTCAGATCGCTGTCGGCCAGTACCGCGTCAATGGCCAGATCGGCATGACCGAGGGCCAGGCCGCAGTCGTTTTCGAGGATCAGGAAGATGTCGCGGGTGACCAGATCAGCCTTCTCCAGCCGCTCGCCGATGGCTTTGGGCAGGTAGGTGATTTCCAGCGAAATCGGCTCGCGGTTGATCAAGCGAACCCGTTTGATCTGCGCCACGGTGTCGCCTTCGGCCACTTGCAAACGCTCGGCGACGAGTTTGTCGGCGGCAATGAATTTGAAGCTGCGCAGGCGGTTGATCACCTCGTAGCCGCGACCGGTCATGGACTCGGCGAGGCCTTGCAGGGTGCTGACGTTCTGGAAGGTTTTCGGCTTGGCGACGAAGGTGCCCTTGCCGTGGATCTTGAAGATCAGCCCTTCCTTTTGCAGATCGCCGAGAGCCTGGCGCACGGTAATGCGGCTGACTTTGAACAGCGCACCGAGTTCGCTTTCGGAGGGCATCTGGCTGTCTTGCGGGTATTCACCGTCGAGGATGCGAGCGCGCAGCACGTCGCGCAGTTGCGTGTGCAAGGGAACGCTGCTTAAAGATAGAACGTTATCGGTCATGGCAGATCACTTGTTATAACGAGTTATGACGTGATCTTAAGGTTCTAATGGAGGGGTTGAGAAATATTGTTTGGGTATAAGGTTAGAGCGGTCTGTCAGACGGGGTACAAACCATTGTGGCGAGGGGATTTATCCCCTCGCCACAGGTCAGCTGAAGGAGTGGTAGTTGATGAGCGTTAGCCGCGCTTGAGGATCTGGTCCATCACCCAATCGGTTTTCAACGCCTCTTCGGCCATCGCGGGATGCTGCGCTTCACCACGAATATGCGCATTCATGCCCAGCACATGATGCCACTGGATGTGCTGATGATTGTCGATGTCCAGACTGAGGGATTCCTCGGCTTCGAGTAGCACCGGGTGCTCATCAAAGACCGAAAAACTGATCCGCCCTTTGCTGCCAATCACCTCGACCCGATCTTCACGACGGTCCGCCACGAAGTTCCAGCAACCCATGCCCATCGCCCCCGACGCAAACCGCCAACTGGCGCTGACGGCATCTTCAGCGGCATACAGCCCGGCCTGCCGCGCGGTAAACCCGGCGACTTCGACGATGTCGCCGAGCAGGTACTGGAACAGATCGAAGCCATGGCTGGCGAGGTCGGCGAAGTAGCCGCCGCCGGCAATCGCCGGATCGGTGCGCCAGTTGTCCGCGCCGTCGAGATCAGCGGGGGATGGCGCCTTGGTGAGCGTCCAGGTCAGGTGCCGGACCTCACCGATCCGTCCCTCCTCCAGCCATTGCCGTACTTGCTGGAAGCGCGGCAGCGAACGTCGGTAGTAAGACACGAAAAGATGCAGCCCGGCCTCGGCAAACACTGTCTGCATGTCACGGCTTTGCCCGGCATTCAGCGACATCGGTTTTTCGACGCAGCAATGTTTGCCGGCAGCGGCCACCCTGAGGGCGTAGGCGTGGTGACTGTCGGGTGGCGTGGCAATGTACACCGCGTCCACCCCGGGATCGTTGATCAACGATTCGGCGTCGGTGTAGACCCGGGCGATGCCGTGGCGCTCGGCATAATCGCTCACCGCGTCCAGCCGCCGCCCCATCACCGCCACCAACGCCGAGCCGGGCGCCTTGTAGAAGGCCGGCCCGCTCTTGCGTTCAGCGACGCTGCCACAACCGATCATGCCCCAGCGCACCACGTTCATATTCACTCCTTGATCGTTAGCCGACGCGCAGTGCGCGCAGGTCCAGATGACCGTCCTTGAGCGGCGGGCACCAGTAGTAGCCGCCGGTGATCGGCCGGCTGATGCGATACAAACCGTCGGTGATGCCGTCTTCCAGACCGCTCATGCGCCGCAGTTGCGCTTCAAAGGCATCGAGGGAAAAACCGAACGCGAGGAACATCAGACCGGCACGATCCCCTTCGATCCACGGCATCGAGCGGCGAACCACGAACGCTTCCGGGGCGAAGCTTTCCTGGGCGGTGCGCTTGACGTGGGCGGAGATCGGCGCGTCATCGATTTCTTCGTTGTCGCTCAAGCGACGGCCCATGATGTTGTCCTTCTCATCGGACGGCATGGCGTGGAAGCCTTTCAGGTCATGCTGCCACTGCTGGATCGCGGCGAAACTGCCCCCGACCAGACCGTCAGCACCCTCACCGACCAGCGCGGCCGCCACGGCGGCTTCGTCGTGCGGGTTTTCGGTGCCGTCTTCGTAACCGGTCAGGTCGTGGCCGGTCAGGTGGCGGAAAGTTTCGTTCATCTGCACCAGACGCAGGGCCGGTGCCAGCGCAGCTTCGATGGCGTTGCTGCGATTGAGCAATTCACCACGGTCGACGCCATGCAACCAGCACCATAGCGCGTGCTGGGTCGACGGGTTGTCGACGCCGACGCCGGTCAGCGCCGGAAACGGCCGCAGCCCTTCGATCTGCCCGTGCAGCGCCTTGACCAGGGATTCACCGAAACCGACCACTGCCGATTTCCCGTCCACCAGTTGCGCCAACTTGTCGAGCGCGGCCGGCAGTGCATCGACGGATTCCAGCGCGAAGAACATATGACGGGCTTGAGGCGGTACGGGGGTGGCGAGAATGCCCGGCTGGTAGTAACTCATATGAACTCCTTAAGAAAGAGCGCGAAGTTTACCCGCCGCGTTGGCCGTTGTGTGTTCTCAGGTCAAAAGATCGCGGGATCATGAAATCCGGACTTAAAAAGTCGGGTCAATAAGGCGTATAACCTTTGAAGTGAATTCTGAACTGCAAGCCGCCAGCGCATGGCTTACATCACATGGAGTAGCGACATGACCACAGCACACATCCTCGGCAACCTGTTTCCCGACTCCAGCGACATCCCGGAAAAATACCGCCTCGACGGCCAGACCGAGCAACGTGAATACCTGGTCGACGGCGAACTGAAAACCTGGTCAGGTCCCCTCGCCCAAGTCCGCAGCCCGGTGTACCTGACCGGTGAAAACGGCGACGAACAGGTCATCCTCGGCAGCACGCCGCTGCTCGATGCCGACACCGCACTGACCGCCCTCGACGCCGCCGTCCGCGCCTATGACCGGGGCCAGGGCCTGTGGCCGACCATGCGCGTGGCCGAGCGCATCCAGCACGTCGAAACCTTCCTCGGTCGTATGCGCGAGCAGCGCGACGCGGTGGTCAAGTTGCTGATGTGGGAGATCGGCAAGAACCTCAAGGACTCGGAAAAAGAGTTCGACCGCACCTGCGACTACATCGTCGACACCATCAACGCCCTCAAGGAACTCGACCGCCGCTCCAGCCGTTTCGAGCTGGAACAGGACACCCTGGGCCAGATCCGCCGCGTTCCACTGGGCGTGGCACTGTGCATGGGACCTTACAACTACCCGCTGAACGAAACCTTCACCACGCTGATTCCGGCGCTGATCATGGGCAACACCGTGGTGTTCAAGCCGGCCAAGCTCGGCGTGCTGCTGATTCGCCCGCTGCTGGAGGCGTTCCGCGACAGCTTCCCGGCCGGGGTGATCAACGTGATCTACGGCAGCGGCCGCGAGACGGTCAGCGCGCTGATGGCCAGCGGCAAGATCGATATCTTTGCGTTTATCGGCACCAACAAGGCGGCCAGCGACTTGAAAAAACTCCACCCGAAACCGCATCGCTTGCGTGCTGCGCTGGGCCTGGATGCGAAAAACCCGGGCATCGTTTTGCCTGAGGTGGATCTGGACAACGCGGTGAACGAAGCGGTTACCGGGTCCTTGTCCTTCAATGGCCAGCGCTGCACCGCGCTGAAAATCCTCTTCGTCCACGAAGATGTGGTCGAGGCGTTCATCGACAAATTCAACGCCAAACTCGCCAGCCTCAAACCCGGCATGCCGTGGGAAAGCGGCGTGGCCCTGACGCCGCTGCCGGAGTCGAGCAAGGTCGATTACCTGCACGGGCTTGTCGCGGATGCCGTGAGCAAAGGCGCGCGCGTGGTCAACCCCAATGGCGGTGAAGCCCGCGCCTCTTTCTTCTATCCGGCGGTGTTGTACCCAGTGACGCCGCAGATGCGCGTCTATCAGGAAGAACAGTTCGGCCCGGTGGTGCCGATCGTGCCCTACCGGCATCTGGACACGGTGATCGATTACGTCCTGGAATCGGACTTCGGCCAGCAGCTGAGTATCTTCGGCACCAACCCGGTGGCGGTCGGCCGGCTGGTGGACACCTTCGCCAACCAGGTCGGGCGGATCAACCTCAATGCCCAGTGCCAGCGCGGTCCGGACACCTACCCGTTCAACGGCCGCAAGAACTCTGCCGAAGGGACGTTGTCGGTGCATGATGCGCTGCGGGTGTTTTCGATTCGTACGCTGGTCGCGACCAAGTTCCAGGAGAGCAACAAAGACCTGATCAGCGAGATCATCAGCGGCCGCAGTTCGAGTTTCCTGACCACCGATTACATCTTCTGAGGACAACGAGCCTGAGCACCTTCAGAGCCCAAAGACTGCCACCCCTGCTGCGCCGGGTATTGCGTCCGTTACTGGACCCATACCGGCGCTATCGCCATGCGAAACTGATCCACGCGGTGCGCGTATCGCTGGGGTTGCTGGCGACGATCCTGCTGACCACTGGCATCCACCTGCCTCACGGCGAGTGGGCGTCGGTGACGATGCTGGTGGTGATTGGCGGTTTGCAGCACCACGGCAACATCGGCAAAAAAGCCGCCGAGCGCGCCATCGGCACCTTGATCGGCGCCGGCGTCGGCCTTCTGTTGGTGGCGCAACAGGCCTGGCTCGGAATGCCGTGGCTGACCTATTTTGCGATGTCGGTGGTCTGCGGATTTTTCTCCTACCACGCCATCGGCAAGGGGGGTTACACGGCGCTGCTGTCGGCGATCACCGTGTTTATCGTCGCCGGGCATGGTGATAATCCGGTGACCGACGGGCTGTGGCGCGGGGTGGATATCCTGATCGGCATTGCCCTGGCCCTGGCGTTTTCCTTCGCGCTGCCGTTGTACGCGGTTTATTCCTGGCGCTACAACCTGGCCGATGCCCTGCGCGATTGCGCAACGATTTACGGGCGGATCATCAATGGCCAGCCCGTCACCGATGACGAGCACGTGAAGTTGATGAATCGCCTGAACGCGGTGATGGTGCAACTGCGCTCGCTGATGCCGTCGGTGTCCAAGGAAGTGAAGATTTCCATGACGGAACTCGATGCGATTCAGCGTCATTTGCGGATGTGCGTCAGTACCCTGGAAATCCTCAGCAACACCCGACCGGATACCAATGACCCGGCCGCGATGGCGCATCTGCAATCGGCGCTGAAAGCGGAGCACCGGCAGATTCGGGTGCAACTGGTGGGGATGGCGCGGGCGTTGAAGTCCGGCGCGTCGCAACGGCTCAGTCGACCCGCCGAACCGCTGCCGGATTCAAGCCTGGATGCACCGGTCTATAACCCGCTGGACGGCTACCGGTTGTTGATCCGGCAGCTGGCCAGCAACATTGGCGAGATGCGCCAGCGCCTGGCCAAGACCGCGCCGCGCTGGAACATCTGATTATTGCGTTACAGTCCGCCGAAACTTCAGGCTCCAGCCCTGCTGCATGCCGGCAGCGGCCAGCAAAATGGCGGCGACACCGATCCATTGCAGCGTTTCCAGGCGATGGCCGAAGGCAAACCAGTCAACGAAAATCGCCGCAATCGGGTAGATGAACGACAACGCGCCAGTCAGTGCCGTTGGCAATTTCTGGATCGCGCCGTACAGCAACACGTACATCACGCCGGTGTGAACAATGCCGAGGGTCACCAGGCTGGCCCACGCGCTCGGTGCCTGCGGCAACGCGGAAAAGTGCGCGAACGGTGCGAGCAACAACACGCCGGTGCTGACCTGAATCAGCGCAATCAGGTGCGGTGGTGTGCCGGTCAGGCGTTTGATGATCAACGCCGCAATCGCGTAAAGGAACGCAGCGCCCAGCGCCAGCGCGATGCCCATCAGGTAATCATTGCCACTCTCGCCCTGTTCACCGTGCGCGCTGACAATCGCCAGCATCCCCAGAAACGAAACACCCAGCCAGAAGAGTTTCTGCAGGGTGATTTTTTCGTTGAGGAACAGTGCGGCCAATCCTACCAGCATGAACGGTTGAACGTTATAGACCGCCGTGCCGATAGCAATCGAGGCGCGGGAGTATGAGGCAAACAACAGCACCCAGTTACCAACGATCG
The DNA here is from genome assembly GCF_024169315.1 of Pseudomonas migulae. Classification (NCBI taxonomy): domain Bacteria; kingdom Pseudomonadati; phylum Pseudomonadota; class Gammaproteobacteria; order Pseudomonadales; family Pseudomonadaceae; genus Pseudomonas; species Pseudomonas migulae. The sequence goes on from NZ_JALJWR010000001.1 coordinate 1,182,065, forward strand.
CCACGCCGCTGAGTACGGCCAGCAGGAACGTGGTGCGGGTCAGAATGCCGGGGCGCAGGAAGCCGAATGCCGCGCAGATCAGCAATAATGTGCCGGCGCCGAACACGCAACGCCAGAACACCACGTCCAGCACCGGTTGCCCGGACACCAGCACGAACCAGCCGATGGTCCCGGAGATCAGCATGGCGGCGGTCATTTCAAATGACCCGTGACGAATTGTTTTGTCCATCATCAGACTCCTGTGTTTGAGCCCAAAGTATGCCAATCCGCCTGGGGGCTTCTCCAGCGCAAAAAACAGGCTAAACTCGGTATCTGCCTTTTTTATCAAGGCGGTTTCGATTAATTGCCTTACAGGGGTTGCGCCATGACTGACGATATCGATCAAGTGCTGATCACGGCGTTGATGGAGGACTCACGGCGTTCGCTCAAGGCCCTGGCGAACCTCAGCGGCCTGTCCTCGCCCAGCGTCGCCGAGCGTTTGCGCCGCCTCGAAGAACGCGGCGTGCTCAAGGGGTACACCGTCGAGATTGATCCCAAATGCTTCGGCTATCAACTCCAGGCCATCGTGCGTATCCGCCCGCTGCCGGGCCAGTTGCAGGAGGTGGAACGGCAGATCCAGGCCATCCCCGAATTCACCGAGTGCGATAAGGTGACCGGCGACGACTGCTTCATCGCGCGTCTGCATGTGCGCTCGATGGAACAGCTGGACACCCTCCTCGACCGCCTCAACACCCACGCCGAAACCAACACCGCGATCGTCAAGAAAACCCCGGTCAAACGACGTTTGCCGCCGATGGCGTGAGCCTTCAGGCAAATCGCAGGCAAAAAAAACCCGCTTTCGCGGGTTTTTTACTTCAAGCCTGGCGATTAATCATCGCGGCTCATGATGCCGAAGATCTGCAACAAGCTGATGAACAGGTTGTAGATCGATACATACAGGCTGATGGTCGCCATGATGTAGTTACGCTCGCCGCCGTGAATGATGGCGCTGGTCTGGAACAGAATGCAGACCGACGAGAACAGCACGAAACCTGCGCTGATCGCCAGTTGCAGACCGCTGATCTGGAAGAACAGGCTCGCCAGCGTCGCACCCAGCAGGACGAAGAAACCGGCGGTGATGAAACCACCGAGGAAGCTCATGTCCTTGCGGGTGATCAGCACGTAGGCCGACAGACCGCCGAACACCAGTGCCGTCATCGCGAACGCCGAGCTGACCACTTCCGCGCCGCCCTGCATACCCAGGTAACGGTTGAGGATCGGGCCGAGCAGGAAACCCATGAAACCGGTCAGGGCAAACGCCGACACCAGGCCCCACGCGGAATCACGGAGTTTGTTGGTCAGGAAGAAAAGGCCGTAGAAACCGATCAGCACCACGAAGATATTCGGGTAGCCGACACGCATCTGCTGGGCAACGAACGCCATCACGCCGCTGAATGCGAGGGTGAGTGCGAGTAAGCCGTAAGTGTTGCGCAGGACGCGGCTAACCTCTAGCTGCTCAGCCTGCACGCTGTTATTAACTGCGTAATCCTGTTCGCGCATGGCGACACTCCTGTTGGTTTGAAACGTTCAGTCGCAAAGATCATAACAGACGCTCTGTAACATGCCATGCAGAGAGTTTGACAGTGTGTTTCATTCAGGTATTATGGCGCCCGCAACGCAAACGGAGGTGTGGCCGAGTGGTTTAAGGCAACGGTCTTGAAAACCGTCGACTGTAACAGGTCCATGAGTTCGAATCCCATCGCCTCCGCCATCTTATGTATGACAAAGCCCTGATTATTCAGGGCTTTGTCGTTTCTGGGGTTTGCGGTTTCTGCTTCAGTCTCTCTGGATCGTTTTCCGGATCTTTTCGGTCATTTCCGCGCCCCCTACCCTGCGAAGGCGCCTATTCAGCCAAATCCATCAGCGCCATCAATATGTGAAAAATGCATCTGGAGATGATCCGATAGATCAATGAGATTGCCGTTGCCTCTGTAGCTCCCTCTTCAACCAGGTGCTTGCCGGTTCTACGCCTACTGGACATCGCACCTCATAGGTGCGGCCACTCATACTGCTTTTAGTGGCAGCAAGATCGATGAAGTCTTCTGCGCTGTTCACCATGTTCTTGCCTTCGAGATAATTCAGCTTCTTCTCCAGATGCGCCCGAGCACGGGGACCTGGGTACTCGCTTCCGTTGCGCACAAACTGACACTCACTGTGCTCGACAAAGTCCAGCAAGCCCTTTATCTCTTGAGTGGCTTGAGGGGTGGCTTGAACCTGCCCATTAGTGACGATTGCGATAAAGCTGATACCTGCAGCCATCGTCAATTGGTTGATAAGCCGCGCCTTGCCCCCCATCCACATCCGCATGATTCATCCCGGTCCTGAAGGTGAAATGAATGGAGTTACCTCCAACAGCTACAACATTCTCTCCAGCCCGATCGTGCTGCTAAGCCACGAATTGAAGCGTCGCCACCAACTCCCCGGCTCCTTGGTCAACGTATGCTGTTTGCCGTCATCCTCGGTGACCCAGACCAGCTGATTCTTTTCCAGCACGGCATGATAACTGAGAGTGGGTGCCATACCCTCCAGGGCCAGTTCGCGCACGCGTCCGGCGAGTTCCGGATTATCCACCAACACCCCGACTTCGGTGTTCCACAATAATGAGCGCGAGTCGAAATTGAACGAGCCGATAAAAGCTTTCTGCTGGTCGAAAATCATCGCCTTGCTATGCAGGCTGGAGTCGGAACTATTGGAGGATCCGCTGTGAAACAGGCGCGGTCCGCTGTCGCTGTCACCATTGTCGCCGGACTGGCGGCGTAATTCGAACAACTGCACACCATGCTCCAGCAAGGTTTGGCGATAAGGGGCGTACGCACCGTGCGCGGCGGGCACATCGGTGGCTTCCAGTGAGTTGGTCAGCAAGCTGATCGACACGCCGGCGTCGGCACGATTGGTCAAGTACACCACCCCCGGTTGGCCGGGCACCATGTAGGCCGAAACCATGATCAGCTCCTTGCGGACGCCTTCAAGCTCGGGTGCCAACTGGGTGGTCAACAGCAAGTGCGGGGCGGGTTCGCCCTTCGACAAGACCTTGCTCGGTGCATCCCACATCGCTTTATTCCAGGCCCAGATCAACTCCCGGCGCCAGACATGCAGGCGTGGGAGAGTGGTGTAGCTCATCAATTGCTGGTAGAGCGCATGATTCTGTTTGCGCGTTTCCTCCAGGGATTCGTCCAGCCGGGTCCGGAGGTTTTTCAGGTCCCTGGTCGTCGACTGGGTCGAGAGAAATTGCTCGATCGGCTTGCTCAGGGCACTGTTCCAGTATTGATCGAAACCATGTCCCAACTGTTCTGCGACCGGACCGACACTGAGCATGTCGATGTCTTTGAAATTCTTGTCGGGCTGCGCATCGAAATACTCGTCCCCCAAATTGCGCCCTCCGACGATTGCCACGCAGTTGTCCGCCACCCACAATTTGTTGTGCATGCGTCGGTGTTGCTGCGACAGATTGAACAGCCGGCCCATCGTTCGCGTCATGACGGTGCTGCGGCCCAGGTGTAGCGGGTTGAACACGCGGATCTGAATCTGCGGGTGCGCAGCCAGCGTCGCGATCATTCGGTCCAGGTCATCGCTGGCGGTGTCATCGAGCAGAATCCTCACGCGGACTCCGCGGTCGGCGGCGTCGAGCAGCTCGCTCACCAGTATCCGCGTACTGATGCCGTCGTGGACGATGTAATACTGCAAGTCGAGGCTGCTTTGGGCGTTGCGAATCAGCTCGGCGCGGGCGGTGAAAGCCTCGGCACTATCGGATAACAAGCGAAAGCCCGATTGGCCCTGATGGGGAGCTACCTGGGCCTGGATAGAACGACCGAACGCCGAATCGCTCGCGGGCAAGGCCTGACTGGGTTCGTGAGGGACATTGAGTGTCGTACAGCCACCCAAGAGCAAGGCGAGCAACAGAAGAGCAAGCAGGGGCTGTTTGATTCTCACGGAGCGTACTCCGGGTGGTGGCGATCAGGGATGCCGGTTCCCGAAGAATAGCCAGTTGGTTTTCACCTGGTCGTATCGACCTTGCGCACTGTTTCTTCGATCTGCGGGGTTGTTTTTGGAGCGTAGTTCATCCGCTCGCAATTGAGGTATCTGCCCCAAGACGCAAAGATGTTGCCGACAGCAATCGGCAAGAAAAAAAACAACTGCCAAAGCTTATGAAAATGACTCCGCGACTCATTTTCGTATCCACCACCCTTCATACCTGGCAAAACTCACCAGTCCTGCAACAGTTCCAGGGCCCGATCAAAGTCGAACAACTCTATCTGTTCCGCGACCAGAGCCAGATGCCTGGCCAAGGCCCGATCGAGTGACAGATTGCGCAGTTCGGTAAGCGCGTCCATGGCGGCCGTGTCGCTTTCGGCCAACAGACCTTTGAGCCTGTTCAACGGCTCGCTCAACTCCGAGCCATCCTGAAGGCTCTTGCCCATCGATGCCGGGGCGTTTCCCGTCAGGGCGTCCAGCGCGGCCAAGGTCGGCAGCAGGTAACGCTCGACCTCCGACGCCAGGCCATGCACCACCTGAGCGGGCTCGCCGTTCTGGCAGGCCTGCTCCAGCACAGCGGCGGCCTGCGCGGTCTGGAATTGCTCGGCAAAATCGATCTGTGTGTCGCGAAACTTGCAGAGAAGGCGCAGATAGAGTTCTCGCCGGCCCATGCAGGTAGCCAGGCCGGCAACCATATCAATGCCCTCAAGACGATCTGGCAGCCCATCCGGAAGGCCTGCATTTAGCGATGCTGGAGTGCCCCGTGGCGTGATCCATTTCGCCAATGTGGCGAACATGTCATCGACATTGAGTGGCTTGGAGATATGGTCGTTCATGCCACTGCTCAGGGCTCGCTCGCGATCACCGTCCATGGCGTTGGCGGTCATGGCAATCACCGGCAAAGCATTAAAGCGCGGCTATTGGCGAATCCGCTGGGTGGCGGTGTAGCCTTCCATTTCCGGTATTTGGCGATCCATCAGCACGCCGTCGAAGTTGCCATCCTAGGCCAGAATGTCGAGCGCCTCCTGGCCGTGCCAGTCCAGCCGCAGCCTTATGCCGACACTTTCCAGCAGCTCGCAGGCCAGCTTAGAAAAATCTGAATCGCCAAGAGAAAGTCGGAGGCTTTTGGGGGGTCGTTTCTGGCCGTTTTTTGCCTGTCATGACTGACCGGGGTTGGCTGCAGATCCAGAGGCTGGCTGTTCGAATGATCTCATGCCCCTGCACTTCTGAAGCCCAACCCCGCCCTTTCCTACTTCGCCGTAATCACCGACAATTTAGTAATCCCCGCCCGTTCAATCGAGGCCATCGCCCGAGCCACTTCGCCATAATTCACGCCATTGTCCGCTTGCAGCTGCACACGCACGTCGGGGTTTTTCGCCTTGGCGGCCTGGAGGTTGAACTCGAGCAGATCCGCCTGGATTTCGTCCTTGTTGATGAACACCTTGCCCTTGTCGTCGATGCTCACCACCAGCGGGTCTTTCTGTTCCACCGGTGCCACCGATTCGGTCTTCGGCAGGTTGATCGGGATTGCGTTGGTCAGCAGTGGCGCGGTGACGATGAACACCACCAAAAGCACCAACATGACGTCCACCAAGGGCGTGACGTTGATCTCGCTGAGCACTTCATCGCTGTCTTGTGTAGAGAACGCCATATCAGGACGCCTCCTTGACTTTCTGCCCGGCGACGGTTGCGCCGGACTTGCTCAATGCCGGATGCAGGAGCACGCGGAACGCGTTTTTCTGCGCGAGGCTATAGAAGTCGTGGGCGAAGTCATCGAGGTCGGCGGCGGTCAGTTTCAGGCGACGCAGGAAGTAGTTGTAGACCAGCACCGCCGGCACGGCGACGGCGATGCCAACGCCGGTGGCTACGAGGGCGGCGCCGATCGGCCCGGCCACGGTTTCCAGGCTCGCCGAGCCCGCGGCACTAATACCTTTCAAGGCGGACATGATGCCCCAGACGGTGCCGAACAGGCCGATGAAGGGCGAGGTGCTGCCGATACTGGCGAGGATGGCCAGGCCGCTTTCCAGCGAGCGTCGTTCGCGCACGATCTGCTGGCGCAGGGCACGTTCGAGGCGGTCCTGGTGGTTGATTGCCTGGCTCAGGTCGGCGGCTTGCGCGTCTTCCGGTACCTGGATCGCGGCGTAACCGGCCAGGGCGACGCGCGCGGCTGCGCCCGGTTGGCTATGGGCCAGTTCAGCGGCGGAATCGAGACTGGACGCGGCCCAGAAGTGTTTGTGGAATTTGCGATCCTGGGTCTTCAGGCGGGTGAACTGCACGCCTTTGAGCAGGGCGAGACCCCAGGTGGCTACGGAAAACAGGATCAACAGCCAGATGACGGTGTGTTCGACGGATTCGAAGGGGGATGCAATCAGGTTCATGGTCAGGCTCTCCAACAAGGCATTGAATCGGTTGTAGCGATGCGCCTTTTGTCAGGTGGCCCGCGGTGTATGTCGACAGGTTGCGTTACTTGATTTTGAAGTCGATGGGCACGTTGACCCAGCCGTCCTGGGCGATATCGCCCTGCTTGGCCGGGACGAAGCTCCAGCGTTTCACTGCTGCCAGCGCGGCGTCGTCGAGTTGATCGCGGCCGCTGCTTTTCTGAATCTGGATCTCGCCGGGTTTGCCGCTGGCCAGGACATGCACCCGCAGCAGCACCGTACCTTCCCAACCGCGACGCAACGCCAGCGATGGGTATTCCGGCGCCGGGTTTTTCAGGTAACCGGCGCTGGCCGACGCCGGGGTCACCGGTTTGGGTGCGGGCGGTGCCGGAGGAGCTGGCGCGGCGACCGGTTGTGGTGGCGCGGACGGTACCGGTGGCTGCTCCGCTGGTTTGGCAACGGGTTTGGGCGCCGGTTTGACCACGGGCTTGGGTTTGGGAACGGGTTTGGGTGGCGGTGGCTTGACCGCCAACTCATCTTCAACCGGTGGCGGAGGTTCGACCACGGGCTGCGCAATCGGCTCGGGCGGTGGCGGCTCCACCAACGGGGGTGCCGGCTGCGAGAACTCGATGGTCATCGGCGGGATCTCCGGCGGCACCACCGGCAGTGCCGGCGGTGGGTTCTGGTTGACCCAGGCGATCACCGCGCCATGCAGCACCAGCGCGAACACCCCGAGCAGGACGCCTTCGCGGCGACTCAGCACCCGCTTGGGCGTGCTGTGCAGCCGCGACAGTGCCAGGGGTTGCCGGAAGACCCGGCCAAGGTCGAGCAGTTCGCCAGCGGGTGCCGGGTGCCGGAACACCTCGAAGGCACGGGTGGCGCTCTGGACATTGCCCATTGATTGACTCCTGTAGATCTTCAAAATTGATATCGAGGCCTGGGTGCCCGGGGACTCGCCCCTGCGCGGTCCTGACGCCTTGATCCCTACACGTGATCCACGTCCGGCTTCGCAGCCGACGGGGTGATTTCACCGATTTTCTCCAGCCGGGCGCGCACGATATTCCGGCTGATGCCGAGCAACCTGCCGGTCTGCAATTGGTTGCCGTGGCAAAAGCGGTAGGCCGTGCGAAACACGGTTTCCTCGATATGCTCATAGAGGTTGGCCTGGTTGCTTTCGAACAGCGCCGTCAACGCTGATTCGAGATCGATCGGCCCCTGCAGGCTGTGGCCGGGTTGAACAGCGCTCTCGTTACGAATGCCCGAACTGCGCATATCCACCAGGTGCAGGTCATTGGGTTGCACCAATTGATGACGGCATACCAGCAAGGCGTGATGGATGGCGTTTTCCAACTCGCGGATGTTGCCCGGCCAGCTATGGCCCAAGAGCTTGCGTGCGGCGTCGGCACTCAACGTCGCGCGGTTGTAGCCCAGGCGTTGGCAATGCTCTTCCATGAAAAATTCCGCCAGCGGCAGGATGTCTCCCGGACGCTCTCGCAGCGCCGGCAACCGGATGGTCGCCACGTGCAGGCGATAGAACAGGTCTTCGCGAAAATGCCCGGCGACCACCGCGTCCGCCAGGTTGACGTTGGTCGCCGCCACCAGCCGCACATCGATCGGGATCGGCGTCCGCGAGCCCAGGCGCACCACTTCGCGCTCCTGCAGTACCCGCAATAGCTTGACCTGCATGTTCAACGGCAAGTCGCCGATTTCGTCGAGGAACAACGTGCCGCCTTCCGCCGCTTCGAACCAGCCGGCCTTGCTGGTGGTGGCGCCGGTGAAGGCGCCCTTCTCATGGCCGAACAGTTCGCTTTCCACCAGGGTTTCGGCAAAGGCGCCGCAGTTGACCGCCACGAAAGGCGCGTCGCCACGACGACTCAATCGATGGATGTGCCGCGCCACCAATTCCTTGCCAGTGCCGGTCTCGCCGAAGATCAATGCATTGGCCTCACTCGGCGCCAGACGCTCGATGCGTGTCAGCAATTCCTGGGAGCGCGGGTCCTCGAAGACCAGCACCGTGGCACGCACTGACTTGGTCAGTTGACGGGCATGTGGATGAGTGATGAGAGACATGAGCGGCTTATCCGGACCGAGAGAATGAACTCATAGTGACGTATATTTTTATATACAAATAATCATATAAATTCATTTATATATTCCTTAAACGAATATCAATTTTTGACCACGTTTTGGCTGAAACCCCCGCTGGCTCTGGTCCGGAGCAATCCAGACAGACTGCTGCTACAGCAACAGTCCATCCGCACAAATGGCTGCTGGAGCAGCAGTGAGCACCCGGCCAAAAAGCTGCTTTTTCAGAAATTGATCGTGGTTTGCAGGCCAAATGTCCGAGGCGCCACATAGGAGGTCGGATAGACCCCGCGCTGGTTGACGATTTGCGACAGCACCTTGTTGGATTGGTCGGTCAGGTTGTTGACGAAGCCCGTGACCTGCCATTTTTTACTGGCGGCCTGATACGTCACGCGAGCGTTGCCGGTCCAGTAGTCGGGGGTTTCCTGAACCGGATCTTCCTGCACCGTGGCGTTGTGATAGATGTGGCTTCTATAGGCCCAGTCAGTCCCCAGGATGACTTGCCCGCCGATGGCAACTGGTATCCGGTAGTCGGTATCGAATCGGAAAGAGGTTTCCGGTGTCCGGTAGAACTTGTTGCCGCTGGCATCCAGGCTCACGCCGCCGATGGTGTACTCGAAGTTGGTGTACTCGGCACGCAGCAGCCCGAGACTGGTGGTGACCCGCCAGAATTCGGTGGGCAACGCTTCGATCTCGAACTCGACACCCTTGACCTGGCCGTCGGAGCTGCCGGCGGTGCTGGTGATGGTGGTGCCCGGCACCTGTTGCTGGATGTTGAGTTGCAGGTTCTTGATGTCGTAATAGAACAGCGACACGTTGGCATTCAGGCGCCCGCCGAGCCAACTGGTTTTCAGCCCCAGTTCGTAATCGGTGAGGGTTTCCGGATCGGTTTCAATGATGCCCCGATTGACGATTGCCTGGTTGAAACCGCCGGAACGAAAACCGGTGGCGATCCGCGCATAACCGAGAATGTCATCGGTGAAACGATACTCCGGGGTGATGTCCCAAGTGGTCTGGCTCCAGTCGGCATCCTTGCTCAATGACAGCGGCGCGACCAGTCCGGAACCCCTGACCGAATCCGGCGTACCCCCAGGCTGGGTGACGATCACCACGTTCTGGTTGGCAGGGGTGTCCTGGACCGTCAGGGTGGTTTCGGTAATCTCCTTGGATTCCCAGGTCTGGCGCAGGCCCAGGGTCAGCGCCGCACGGTCAGTGAAGCGGAACTTGGTGTTGCCGAACAGGGCGAAGCTCTTGGCGTCCTGGTCCCAGGAACTGCTGCTGTACTGTTCTTGGGTGGTGCCGCTCTTGAAGCGGATCGAGCTGGTGTCACTGTCGGCCTGCAAGTCGTAGTAATAGGCACCGAGCATCCAGGTCAGGCGCTGATCTGCTGGAGAACTCAAGCGCAGCTCCTGGGTGAACTGCCGGGACGAGGTATCGCCCAGGGTGCTGGTCTGGTCGAGCAAGGTTCCCGGTGGCACGCCGGCACGCACGTCGGTGTCGCCATCACCGTGGCTGAAGGCGGTGATCGACGTCAGGGTGTTTTCTTCCAGGTACCAGTTCAACTTGAGGCTGAGGCCGACCTGGGTGTTCTCGCCGGTACTTTTGCCGCCCCAGAAATCACTGCGGTTGTCCGGATCGTCGCCATAGGGCGGGATATAGGAACCCCCGCCCTGCCGGATGGCTCCACCGGGGTTGGGCGTGGTGACGTTGTTGACGCTGGTGGCGCCGACCAGAAAGTTCGGCGGGTTGCCGGTGTGCAGTTCCCGCACGTTGAGGCTCAGCAGCGCATCGAGGTTGTCGCCGAAGTTGCCCAGCAGCTGGAAGCGACCGTTGAAGTCTTCCAGCTGGGGGCCGGTTTCATCGGTGACGATGTTGTCCGCCCAGCCATCGCCTTTCTCGTAATAAATGGCTGCGCGGCCCGCCAGCTTGTCGTCGACCAATGCACCGCCACTGGCGGCTTCGAGGGTTCGTTTTCCGTAGCTGCCGATGCCCAGCTTGGTGTAGCCGCTATTTTCGAAAGTCGGTTTTTTCGAGATGAAATGGATCGCGCCGCCGGTGTTGTTCTTGCCCCACAAGGTGCCTTGCGGACCACGCAGGACCTCGACCCGTTCCAGGTCGAACAGCGGAAAGTTCTGGTCGCCCTGCAGGCCGATCACCACTTCGTCGACGTAGATCGACAGCGGCCCTTCCTGGTTGGCGTTGGGATCGTTGGTGCCGATCCCGCGCAGGAACCAGCGGGGTTTGCCGGTGCGCCCCCCGGTGTTGCTGCTGGACTGGGCCGACAGATTAGGCGCGAGACGCTCGACGTCGGTCGAGGTGGTGATGTCCTTGTCGCGGATGGCCTCACCGGAAATCGCGGTGATCGGGATCGGTACGTCCTTGAGTTTTTCCGAGCGCTTCTGCGCGGTGACCACCACCGTATCCAGTTGATCGTCCTGTTCGCCAACCTGCGGATTCTGCTCGGTGCCGGCCTTCGCGGCGGGTTGTGCGGCGAAGGCCGAACCCGCCAGCAGACTGGCCGTCAGGCCACCGATGCATGCATGGGAGACGGCCTGAGCCAGAGTTTTCTTGAAATAACGCGAAGTATCCGGAACGAGCAAAGCAACGCTGGCTTTGCCTCTTTGTATATTCAGGCGCGACATTAAGTATTTCCTTTGCAGGCACAGGCAGTGGAGGGTCTGACAACTAAAATCAAACTTGAAATAGCAGAAACTGTGCCATCTGCTATTAGCCACCTGAAACCCACTCAGCGCTTGAAAGAAACAAGTTAAAGCCCCAACAAGTTCGTTGCACTTATGTTGCAAGCCAGACAACCCACTGCTGTTTGACTGCTGATTCTCCAGCACCCTTCGGCCTGGAGTTTTTCTTCCATATAAACAGTTAAATTCTGAAGCCGATGAACTGCGACATTTAAAGATAAGCTAATAACCAAACCACAAGGTCGCCACAACCCCGTATCTGCTGGACTTTACGCCTTCTGCTTGTGCGTTGCCTGCCTGGCAGCAATCGCTTCGGGAAAGTGCTGCCTATGCAGCAGCGTCTGGAAACGCCTGGCAATTACCCGCTATTTACTTATTCATCCACGCAAAAACAAATCCCGCCATTCCACCTTCTAAAAAAACCCACAAAGCCTTATTTCACGGGCCTCTCGCCGACTTCCAACAACAACAAAAACAATACTCACAACCCTCAAACAACCCACCTTTAAAAGTTTGGCATGGAGTGTGCTCTATTGATTAATGTCAATCTTCACCATCCCACTCGAGGACGTTCCATGAGCACTTCCACTAACCCTGTAAAGTTGTTCTATACCCGGTGCGGTGCTGCCACTGCCTCGGCGCTGGCGATCCGCAAAAACTGGCTGCAGGAAGAGTTCGCCGCTCCGGGAACCGAGCTGCACTCCCTGCGCGATTCGGACAGCCTGGCCGTGCGCAATGCCCACTACCATCACCAGCAGAGCGGCCTGTTTCGCGAAGGCGGCAACATCCCGCCGATCTGGGCCAAAGGCAGTGGCCAGGACACCGTCGTCGTCGGTATCACCTGGCTCGATGAATACCAGGGCATCCTCACCCGCGCCGACAGCGGCATCCGCGAAATCGCCGACCTCAAGGGCAAGCGCCTTGGTGTGCCACTGCACAGCAACGCCGTGATCGATTTCCAGCGCGGTGCTGCCCAACACGGTTTTGCCACGGCGCTGACGCTGGCCGGCCTGAGCCCTGAAGACGCCACCTTCGTCGACCTCGAAGCCCCCAGCTACGACAGCGAAGACGGCCCGCGAAAAATTCGCGACGAGCGTCCGGACGTGGCGATAGAGGCCCTGGAAAACGGCACTGTGGACGCGATCTTCCTGCGCTTTGCCCGCGGTTATCGCCTGTCCCGGGACCCGCGTTTCCATCAAGTGATCAACATCAATGAACTGCAGGATCCGCTGCTGCGGGTCAACAACGGCACGCCACGCCCGATCACCGTCGACCGACTGTTCCTCGAGCAACACCCGGAACTGGTGGTGCGTTACCTCGCCGTACTGCTGCGGACCGCCGAATGGGCCGCCGCCCATCACGAAGAAGTGGTGCAACTGCTGATCCCGGAAGACCGCAACGCCACGGCGGCCGAAGTCATCGGCTCCCACGGCCCGGACGTGCACCGGTCGTTCACCCCCAAATTGACCCCCGAGTACATCGAAGGGCTGACCGTGCAGAAAAATTTCCTGCGCGACTGGGGCTACCTCAAAGCCGATTTCGAGGTCAGCGACTGGATCGTCAGCGGCCCGTTGGAGCAGGCACAGAAACTCGTCGAGCAGGAAAGAACCGACGCGGCCGCCTGAAACCTTAACCACGCATCAGCCTATTCTGGAGATCCACCATGTCCGCTTTCGAAACCACCAATGACATCGACCTGGTCGCCTACATCGATCAAGCCCGGGCCGATGCCGTCCACGCCTTTGAAACCCTGCGCGAGAACGGCACCCTGTCCGCCAGCCTGACCTTCCACATCTCCCACCGTATTCCCGGTACCGACCAGTTGCTGGGAATCCGTTTCCCCGGTGGCCTGGCGCGCGACCAGGCACCGAAAGTCAGCGTCTCGGCCTTCTCGGAAAACCCCGGTTCACTGATCAACGAACCGCGCCTGGAAGCCGACACCGTGATCCATGTGCACACCGCGTGGCTGTCCGCCTGGTCGCTGGCCCACAAGCCGTTCCCGATCCTTTATGTGGCCGCCGCACGACACCTGCTGGCACGGGAAATCCCCAACCATCTGGAGCGCACCCGCAGCCCGCTGGAAGTCATCCGCGAGCGTCTCGACAAGCACCCGGAACTGGCACCACCGCCGGCCCTGCTGGAATCCAATGGCGGTGCCAACTTCTGGGGCACGGGCATCCTGAAAACCGCCGAGACCATCCTCTTCGTCGAAGAGGCCGCGCGCTTCCAGGCGATTGCCGAGCAGCTCGGCGGCGCCCAGGTATACACCCCGGGCGCACTGGAACTGCAATGGAAACGCACCGGCCTGCTGGAGAAATCCAAAGCCTTCACCGGCTGAATCGGCGGATCCGGGGCGCCGTGCGCCCCTGACCGGCGAGAGGCTGTAGAGCCTGGGTACGCGCTGCGTACCCAAACCATGGGGTGTGCCTGGCACACCTTCGGGCCCCGTATTCAGAGAGACGCACCCGTGAGCCACGACAACAGCAAAAAACGCCAACTGGCCCTGAACGTATTCCTCCACCGTTTCGGCCATCATCCCGAGGCCTGGCGCCACCCCAGTTCACAGGGCAACGGTCGCCTGGACCTGGCCTGGTGGATCAACGCCGCCAAGCTGGCCGAAGCCGCAAAGTTCGACACCTTTTTCGTCGCCGACTTCATCGGCCGTTCCGGTGACATCACCCCGCAGACTGGACGCAGCGGGCAAAACTATCAGTTCGAACCCTTTACCCTGTTATCCGCCATCGCCGCCGTGACCGAGCACATCGGCCTGGTGGCGACCGTCAATACGAACTACGACTCGCCCTACCATGTGGCGCGCAAGTTCACCTCCCTGGACCACCTGAGCGGCGGTCGCGCAGGCTGGAACGTGGTCTCGTCGTTTTCCGAGCACACCGCGAAGAATTTCGGCATCGACGAGCCGCGCTCCCACGAAGAACGATACGAGCGCGCCGCCGAATTCATCGCCGTCACCAAGGCCCTGTGGGACACCTGGGATGACGACGCTTTCGACAATCCGGATCGCCAGGCCGGGGTGTTCTACGAAACCCGTTCGGCACATCCGGTCAACCACAAGGGCAAGTACTTCGACGCCGAAGGACTGCTGGATTTCCCCCGCCCGCTCCAGGGTTACCCGGTCATCGTGCAGGCTGGCAACTCGGAAACCGGGCTCGAATTCGCCGCTCGCGAAGCGGAGATGACCTACGCCTCGGCCCAGTCGCTGGACGTGGCCAAAGCCTATTACGCCAACCTGAAAGGCCGCATGGCGAAATACGGACGCGACGAAGACCAGCTGAAAATCACCCCGGGCCTATCGGTGGTGGTCGCCGAGTCCGATCAGGAAGCCCAGGACCGTTTCAACGAACTGCAGCAGCTGGTGGACGTGAGCAACATCAGCTTTGGCGGCTTCGATCTGTCCGGCTACCCGGTGGACGGTCCCCTGCCCGACCTGCCCTACCAGGCAGAAGCCAACGGCAAGGGGCGATTCCAGCAACAACTGGACCTGGCTCGCCGGGAGAACCTGTCGATCCGTGAGCTGGTCCTGCGTTTCCGCGTCTCGCGCGGCCATCTCCAGGCCATCGGTTCGGTCAAGACCGTGGCCGACATCATCGAACAGTGGTTCGTCGAACGCGGCGCTGACGGCTTCAACGTGGTGCCGCCCTACTTGCCCCAGGGCTTCGAGGACTTCACCCGGCTGGTCGTCCCGGAACTGCAGCGACGCGGGATCTTCCGTACCGAATACGAAGGCAAGACCTTCCGCGAAAACCTCGGCCTGAAACGCCCGGGCAATCCTCGCGATACCCGCAGCGCTTGAGCTAGTCATGGAAGCCGTACCGACTTCTGCCGCCGGCTGCGGCGCAAGTCGTTTTTCTCACCGACGCTGGAACCGACGCCATGCTGTATTACCTGTTGACTCGCCTGCTGGCGATGATCCCCACGCTGTTCGGGGTCCTGACCCTGACGTTCCTGGTCACGCAATTCGTCCCGGGCGGTCCGGTCGAGCAAGTGCTGAGCAACCTCGACCAGCAGAGCGCCCGCTCCGGTGCCGAAGGTGGCGTGGCCAGCAGCGGCTGGAGCTACAGCGGGCGCCAGGGCATCGACGAACAACAGGTGGTGCACCTGACGCGCCAGTACGGTTTCGATCAACCGGTCGGCGAGCGCTACGTGATGATGCTGAAGAACTTCCTGCAGTTCGACCTGGGGCAAAGTTACTTTCGCAACGAGAGCGTCTGGGAGCTGATCAAGTCCAAGCTCGGGGTCTCGGTGTCTTTGGGGATCTGGACCTTTGTCCTGACCTACCTGATCTCGGTGCCGCTGGGCGTGGCCAAGGCGGTGCGCGCCGGCAGCCGCTTCGACCTGATCAGCAGCCTGCTGATTCTCGCCGGCTATTCGATCCCCGGTTTCGTCCTCGGCGTGCTGTTGATCGTGCTGTTCGGCGGCGGTTCGTTCTGGGACGTGTTCCCGCTGCGCGGCCTGACTTCGGACAACTGGGACGAACTGAGCAGCATCGGCAAATTCACCGACTACCTGTGGCACATCACCTTGCCGGTCGCGGCCTCGGTGATCAGCACCTTCGCCCTGAAAACCCTGCTGACGAAAAACACCTTCCTCGAGGAAATCAGTCGGCAGTACGTGCTCACCGCCCGGGCCAAAGGTCTCTCGGAACGCCGGGTGTTGTGGAAGCACGTTTTTCGCAATGCCTTGCTGCCGCTGGTGACCGGTTTTCCCGGCGCCTTCATCGCGGCCTTTTTCACCGGCAGCCTGCTGATCGAAACCCTGTTCTCCCTGGACGGGCTGGGCCTGCTGTCCTACGAGTCGATCAACAGCCGTGACTACCCGGTTGTCCTGGGCAGCCTCTACCTGCTCACGCTGATCGGCCTGCTGACCAAGCTGGTGGGCGACATCGCCTATGTGCTGGTGGACCCACGGATCAAATTCGACGCCCAGGTGGCCTGATGACTTCGCAAACTGTTGCACCACCCTCGATCTGGCGCCGCTTCTGGCAGCGCCCACCCTACCTTCGGGCCCCGGTCGCGGATACCGACCTGGCCCCCGCCCTCACACCTGGCCGGCGCGTATGGTTGCGTTTCAAGCAGCACCGCCTGGGTTACTGGAGCCTGATCATTTTCACCTCGTTGTACCTGTTGAGCCTGGGGGGCGAGCTGATCAGCAACGACAAGCCGCTGCTGATCTATTTCCAGCAGCACTGGTATTTCCCGTTGTTCGAGGACTACCCGGAAGCGGTCTTCGGCGGCCAGTTGCCGATTCACGCCGACTACAACGACCCGTTTATCCGCGAGCAACTGGCACAGCCGGGGAACTTCGCGCTGTACCCGCTCAACCCCTATTACTACGACACCCTCAACTACTTCTCCAACGCCGTGCATTACCCCGGCTCACCCACCGCAGAAAATCTGCTGGGCACCGATATCGCCGGCTACGACATCATTGCCCGGCTGCTCTATGGCTTCCGGGTCTCGGTAACCTTCGGCCTGGCGCTGACCTTCATCGGCACGGTGCTCGGGGTGTTGATCGGCGCCGTGCAGGGTTACTTCGCCGGCAAGATTGACCTGTTCACCCAGCGCCTGATCGAGGTCTGGGGATCCCTGCCGGAGCTGTACCTGCTGATCATCTTCGCCTCGATCTTCGAGCCGAGCCTGATTCTGCTCTGCGTACTGCTGTCGCTGTTCGGCTGGATTTATCTGTCGGATTTCGTGCGTGCCGAGTTCCTGCGTAATCGTCAGCTGGAATACGTCAAGGCCGCGCGGGCCATGGGCCTGTCCCATGCCCAGATCATCTGGCGGCACATCCTGCCCAACAGCCTGACGCCGGTGATCACCTTCCTGCCGTTTCGCATGAGCGCGGCGATCATGGCGCTGGCCAGCCTGGACTTTCTCGGCCTGGGCGTCGAGGCACCGGCGCCGAGCCTTGGCCAGTTGCTGCTGCAGGGCAAGGAGAACCTCGATGCCTGGTGGATCGCCGTGTCGGCCTTCGGCGTGCTGATGCTGACCCTGTTGCTCCTGACCTTCATGGGTGAAGCCCTGCGCAACGCCCTTGATACCCGCATCGCCGACAAACCGCTGGCGGAGAACCTCTGATGAGCACGCCCTTGCTGAGCCTGGAACACCTGACGATCAGCCTCGGCAACCGCCGGGTGGTCGATGACCTCAACCTGCAGATCCAGCCCGGCGAACGCCTGGCGCTGGTCGGCGAATCCGGCTCGGGGAAAACCGTGACGGCGCTGTCGATCCTGCGCCTGCTCGCCCAGGCGCGGATTCAAGGCAGCATTCGCCTGGAAGGCCAGGAGTTGCTGGAAAAATCCGAAACGCAGATCCGGCAGATTCGCGGGCGCGACGTGGCGATGATTTTCCAGGAGCCGATGTCGGCGCTGAACCCCCTGTTCAGCATCGGTGAACAGATCATCGAGACCCTGCAACTGCACGAAGGCCTGACCCCGCGCGAGGCCCGGGAAAGAACCATCGCCCTGCTCGCCCGCACCGGCATTCGCGAGCCGGAACGACGGGTCGACAGCTATCCGCATCAGTTGTCCGGTGGCCAGTTGCAGCGGGCCGTGATCGCCATGGCGCTGGCCTGCCGGCCGAAACTGCTGATCGCCGACGAGCCGACCACCGCGCTGGACATGACTGTGCGTGCACGCATCGTGCAACTGCTGCTGGATCTGCAGGACGAAGAACTCGCCCGCGGCGATGGCCAGGGCATGGCGATTTTGCTGATCACCCACGACCTCAACCTGGTGCGGCGCTTTGCCCAGCGCGTGGCCGTGATGGAACACGGCAAGCTGGTGGAGAGCAACGAAACCGCTGCACTGTTCGCCAATCCGCAACATCCCTACACCATCAAGCTGCTCAACAGCCGCCCGCAACGGCAGATCGAAGCGATCGCCAACGACGCCGCGACCTTGCTGCAAACCTCGGGGCTGCGCGTGGAGTATCCGAAGAAACGCCCGGGTTGGCGCGGCTGGTTCGGCCATGAGCGCTACATCGCCCTGGAAGGTGCCGAAGTCTCGTTGAAGGCTGGTGAAACCATAGGCGTGGTCGGTGAATCCGGCTCGGGAAAATCGACCCTGGCCCAGGCCATTCTCAGCCTGATCCCGGTGCAGGGTGGTGAACTGGCATTCGACGGCATCCCTATCAGCCAGCGTACCCGACAACAGAAGCGTGCCTTGCGCGCCCGGTTGCAGGTGGTGTTCCAGGACCCGTACGGCTCGCTTTCGCCGCGGCAGACGGTGGCGCAGATCGTCGGCGAAGGACTGGCCCTGCACTTCCCCGAACTGAATGCCGCGCAACGCTTGCAGCGCATCGTCGAAGTGCTGGGCGAAGTCGGCCTGCCCACCAGCGCCCTGACCCGTTACCCCCACGAGTTTTCCGGCGGTCAGCGCCAGCGCATCGCCATTGCCCGGGCGTTGGTGCTCAAGCCGCGGGTGGTGGTGCTGGACGAGCCGACTTCGGCCCTCGACGTCTCGATCCAGAACCAGGTGCTGCAACTTCTGGTCAGCCTGCAGAAAAAACACGCCCTGAGTTATGTGCTGATCAGCCATGACCTGGCGGTGGTCAATGCCCTGGCGCACCGCCTGTATGTCATGAAGGACGGGGTGATCGTCGAGTCCGGGGACACTGCCAGCCTGATCGCCAATCCCCGGCACCCCTATACCCAACGTCTGGTTCAGGCCTCGTTGTAATCCGGTTCATGGAAGCAGTGCTTATGAAAGTGTTCAGACTCCCGTTGTTGCAGCCCCTGAATCGCCTGGCCCAGGGCATGACGTTCGCCGCTGTGCTGCTGGGTACCGCGTCACCGGCTTCGGCGGCCCATGCGGTCGCGCAATTCGGCACGCCTAAATACCCGGCGGATTTCCAGTACTTCGATTATGTGAATCCCCAGGCACCCAAGGGTGGCAGCCTGTCCATGTCGCTGGTCGCCACCAACAGCAGCTTCGACAAATACAACCCTTACAGCCTGCGCGGCACGCCGCCGCCGGGGTTGCTGGAATTGGTGTTCGAAACCCTGACCATCAACGGCCTCGACGAAATGAATACCCAATACGGCTTGCTCGCCGACGATATCCAGGTGGCCCCGGACTTCGGCGCGGTGGAGTTTCACCTCAACCCCAAGGCGCGTTTCTCCAATGGCGATCCGGTGACCGCCGCCGACGTGCTGTATTCGTTCCAGACGCTCACCGGTGGCAAGGCCAGCCCGCGCTTCAAAGCCTACTTCGGCGAAATCGAGCGGGTGGTGATCCTGGACCCACTGCGGGTGCGTTTCGAGTTCAAGCGCAAGGGCCGTGACCTGTCGTTCATCGCCGGCAGCCTGCCGGTGTTCTCGCCCAAGTGGGGGTTGCAGGCCGACGGCCAGACCGTGGCGTTCGACGAACTGCGCTTCGAACAGCCGATCGCCAGCGGTCCCTACCGGATCGACAAGGCCATCAGCGGACGCAGCATCGTCTATCGACGCAATCCCGACTATTGGGCCAGCGACCTGCCGGTGCGCCGCGGTTCGTTCAACTTCGACAGCATCGACTACAAACTCTACAAGGACCGCGACACCCAGGTTGCAGCCCTGCGTGCCGGCGATTATGACTTCATCAGCGAAACCCAAATGCGCTACTGGTGCTGCCAATACATCGGCAAGCGCTTCGATAAAGGCGAGTTGATCAAGCGTGAGTTCCCCCATCGCAACCCGCCGGCCATGAATGGCTGGGTGGTCAACCTGCGCAAGGAGCGCTTCCAGGACCCGCGAGTGCGCGAGGCGCTGAACTACGCCCTGGACTTCGAATGGATCAACCAGAAGATTTTCGATAACGAGTTCAAGCGGGTCGACAGCTTTTTCGCCAACAGCCCGTTGGCCGCCACGGGTTTGCCCAGTGCCGACGAGCTGAAGCTGCTGGAGCCTTACCGTGGGCAGATACCGCCGGAGGTGTTCGGCCCGATGCTGGTGCAGCCGTCGACCAAGGCGCCGGCCAGCGTCCGGCAGAACCTGACCAAGGCCCTGGACCTGTTTGCCGCCGCCGGTTGGCATAACCGCGACGGCGTGTTGCGCAACGCCAAGGGCGAGCCGTTCATTCTCGAAGTGGCCGGCACCCGCGCGCAAAGCCCCTTTACCGATCCGATCTACCTCAACCTGAGCAAGATCGGCGTGGTGGTGAAGAAGCGCCTGACCGACGCCGCCACCAGCCGCAAACAGATGACCCATTTCGAATACGACTACACCACCCTCGCCTTGCGTGAGGCGCGCATGCCCGGTGACGAACTGTGGCGCAACTTCAACAGCCGGGATGCCGATCGGCCGGGGTCGGAAAATATCACCGGAGTGAAGTCCGCGGCAGTCGACGGCCTGATCAAGAACCTGCTCGAAGCCGACAGCCTGCCAGCGCAACAGACCGCCGCCCATGCCCTCGACCGGGTGCTGATGCACAGCCACTACGTGATCCCCTGGCGCTACCTGGACAAGCACTACTTCATCTACAACCAGCGCCTGCAACAGCCGCAAACCCTGCCGCTGTATTACGGCGCCAACGAGTGGGTGATCGCCACCTGGTGGGACAAGACCGCCAATCCCCTGACCGCCAAACGCTGACCCATCCCATTTTCGAGGCCTTGCCATGTCCCAGACCCGACAGTCCACCCACGCGATTCATCCGCTGTTCATCAATCGCTGGTCGCCCCGTGCCTTCACCGGCGAGCCAATCGACCAAGGCACGCTCGACAGCCTGTTCGAGGCGGCGCGCTGGGCACCTTCGGCGAACAATTCGCAGCCCTGGCGCTTTATCTATGCGCGCAACGACTCCGCACATTGGGGCTCGTTGCTCGAGTTGCTCAACGAGAACAATCGGCGCTGGGCGGCCAAGGCCTCGGCGCTGATCGTGCTGGTGTCGAAAACCAGCCATTGGCGTCCCGGTGCGAGTGAAGCCACCCACCTGCGCAGCCATTCGCTGGACGCCGGTGCAGCCTGGGCCAGCCTGGCCCTGCAAGCCGAGCACGCCGGTTGGCGCAGCCATGCCATCGGCGGCTTTGATCGTGACAAGGCCCGCGAAGTGCTCGGTGTGCCGGAGGGTTATCAGGTGGAAATCGCCATCGCCATCGGCAGACAGGCCGCCCGGGAAACCCTGTCCATTGAACTGCAGGCACGGGAACAGCCAACCCCGCGCCATCCGCTGCCGAACGTCGTCGCCGAAGGACGTTTTGCTTTCGAAGCGACCTGACCGACAGCACCGTACAAGCGCAGGCACGACTGACGTCGCGATGCCCCCTATCAGCCTTTGATCGACAAGAAACCCTATGAAAAACCTCTGGCGCACCATTCAGTTCATCCCCGAATACCGTGGACGGGTGATCGGCGTCATCGCCGTCGGCACCATCCTCGGGTTCATCGGCACGGCCACGCCCTATCTCTAC
Organism: Pseudomonas migulae; assembly: GCF_024169315.1. NCBI lineage: Bacteria > Pseudomonadati > Pseudomonadota > Gammaproteobacteria > Pseudomonadales > Pseudomonadaceae > Pseudomonas > Pseudomonas migulae. Next base: position 1,203,644 of record NZ_JALJWR010000001.1, read on the forward strand.
AAGTTCATCGTCGACGCCATCGCGCAACTGCTCGCCGGCACCATCAGCAAGGAGGAGGCGACCTGGAGCGTGACCGTACTGCTGAGCATCTTCTTTGCCCTGCGCCTGGGGGTCGTGGTGTTCGGCGCCCTGCAAAACAAACAGGCCGACGATCTCTGGCTGGATACCGTCAGTACCTTTCGCCAGCGCGTCTTCGACAACATGACGCAGAAGTCCATCGACTACTTCGAGAAGACCCGGGTCGGTGAAATCATGGACCGCTTCGGCAACATCACCAGCATCACCATGTGGCTGTCGTCGCTGACCGAAGGCACCCTGGCGAACATCCTGCAAATGCTTTTCATCATCACGGTGCTGCTGGTCAAGGCACCGCTGGTGGGCGCGATCATGACCGGCGTGTTGCTGCTCAACTTCTGGATCTCCTACCGCACCGTCGGTTGGACTCGCCCCTATCGGCGCGGCTGGCAGGCCCTGGCCGGACGCATGACCGGACTGCTGGCGGAGATGGTCGGGAACATTTCCACCGTGCGCAGTTTCGGTGGCGAGCCGGCGGTCAAGCAGCGCTATGACGACACCCAGGCCGAATGGCTGATCACCCGCGGCAAGCTGCACACCACCGAGTGGCGCTCGGAACAGGTGCTGAACCTGATCAACACCTTCGGCGTGTTCATCGCCGTGGCGTTGACGGTGCATGGCGCCTTGCAAGGGCGCTTCACAACCGGCGATATCCTGCTGATCCTGACCCTGACCCAAAACCTGATCAACAACATCGCGCCCATCGCCCGGCAGATCAACCAGGCCGGGGAGATCGAGAGCAATGCCGAGCGCCTGATCGAGTTGCTGGACATTGCCGCCGAGCATGCCGACCGGCCGGATGCGATTCCCCTGACCCGGCTGGACAGCATCATCTTCGACGACGTCGGTTTCCGTTACCCGGGCAAAGAAGAGTACGCACTCAAGCACGTGTCCTTCCACTTGGAAGCCGGCCGTACCCTGGCCCTGGTGGGCACCAGTGGCAGCGGAAAAACCACCATCGTCAAACTGCTGATGCGTTTCTACGATGTCAGCGAAGGCCGGATCCTGATCAATGGCATCGACCTGCGCGACTATCAGCAACGCAGCGTGCGCGCAATGATGGGCGTGGTGTTGCAGGACGTGGCGTTGTTCAACGACAGCATCGGCGAAAACATCGCGTTCGCCCGCCCCGGAGCGACCATCGAGAAGGTCCGTGAAGCGGCGCGCGCGGCCCATGCCGACGAGTTTATCCAGCGCATGGAAAACCAATACGAGACCCTGGTCGGCGAGCGCGGCATCAAGCTCTCCGGTGGTGAAAAGCAACGGGTCGCCATTGCCCGGGCGATCCTCAAGGACCCGCAACTGATCATCCTCGACGAAGCCACCAGCGCCCTCGATTCCGAGTCCGAGCACCTGGTGCAAAGGGGCCTGGAACAACTGATCAGCGGCCGCAGCTCGGTGATCATCGCCCACCGTTTGAGCACCGTGATGAATGCCGATCTGATTCTGGTGATGCGCAATGGCGAAGTGCTGGAGCGCGGTCGCCACAGCGATCTGGCGGCATTGGAAGGTGGTTTCTATTCCCGGTTGTTTGCCCTGCAGAGTCAGGGCCGACCGGCTGTAGCCAACTGAGCGGGTGCAACCTTGCTGGCCCCCAGACAACTGCTGCTGTTGCTGTGTTGCTGGCAACGCAACCGCCCGCCCCGAACACCAGTCCTCGGCACTGAAAGCCCCGAATCACGGGGCTTCCAACCCGACACAAGAGACTGGCACAGGGGTTGCAATTATTGCTGTAACCACCGGACGCAATCGCGTTTGGGCCCTTCGTCAACGCAAAGGAAACGAACACATGAGTCAAGCTTTGGATACCCTCTGGTACACCCGCTGCCCGGTGCCCACCGGTCTTGGTATTGCCGTGCAGAAAGGCTGGCTGGAGCAGACCCTGAATGCCCAGGGCACCGCGATCAAGTCCCTGCGCGAATCGGAAAACCAGGCCGTGCGCGAGTCGCACTTCGACCATACCCTGCAGAATTCGGTGCGCCACGGCGGCAACATTCCGGCCATCTGGGCCCGTGCCAGCGGCCGCGAAACCCGAGTGATCGGCCTGTCCTGGCAGGATGAGGTGCAATTGATCCTGACCCTGCCGGACAGCGGGATCAAGACCGCCAAGGACCTCAAGGGACGCAAATTCGGCCTGCCGCTGTGGGCCAACGCGCAGATCGATTTCTCCCGTGCCCAGGCCATTCGCGGTCTGGAAAACGCGCTGAAGCTCGAAGGCCTGGAAGTCAGCGATGTCGAACTGGTGGACTACCTGCGCGGTGGCACCCACAGCGATGAAGCCGCGCAAACCGTGGCCGGCATCAGCACCTTCGGCGGTCGACGCAACGGCGGGCAGAACGCGGAACTGGTCGGCCTGCTACGCGGTGAAGTGGATGCGATCTTCCTCAAGGGCGCCTCCGCTGCACACGTCGCCCATCAGTTCGGCCTGCACACGGTGATCGACACCGGCTCGCACCCGGAGCCGCTGATCCGCGCCAACAACGGCACACCGCGCACCTTGAGTGTCGACCTGCATTTGCTCGATCACCATTACGATGCCGCCGTCGGCATTCTCGACTCGGTGCTGCGTGCCGAGACCTGGGCCTGGAACAACCCCGAGGACACCCGGCGCTACCTGGCCAGGGAAACCAACAGCAGCGAGTTCTGGGTCACCGCGGCCTATGGTGAGGATGCCCACCAGCGCCTGCGCACCAACCTGCATGAAAACTCGATCCTCGGCCTGCAGGACTTCACCGACTTCCTGCAGCGCTGGAATTTCATCCCGCAGAGCTTTTCGGTCCGCGACTGGATCGACCCGCGTCCACTGGAATCCTTGCGCTCAGCCACCGCACTGGCCGGCTGATGCCCCGGGCTCGACAAGACCTTTCCCACAAGCAGGCCTCATGAGCACCCACTTCCTTGATACCCTCTGGTATACCCACAGCCCGGTTCCCACCGGGCTGGGGATTGCCGTCGAATCCGGCCGACTGGCCGCGGCGTTTCGTCCTTTCGGGACCAACATCCAGGCGTTGCGCGAATCCAATGACCGGGAAATTCGCGAAGCGCACTTTGATCACCACTTGCCCAATTCCGTCCGGCATGGCGGCAACACGCCCGCCATCTGGGCGCGTTCAACCGGTGTGCAGACCCGGGTCATCGGTTTGTCCTGGAGCGACGAAGTCCAACTGATCGTGAGCAACCCGGACAGTCCGGTGAAAACCATCCGCGACTTGAAAGACCGGCGTTTCGGCCTGCCCAAATGGGCCAACGTGAAAATCGATTTCAACCGCGCCAGCGCCTTGCGTGGCCTGGAAAATGCGCTGAGCCTGGAAGGCCTTGAAGTCGCCGACGTCGATCTGGTCGACTACCCCTACGGCGGCACTCACAGCGACACCCCGGTTCGCCACGTGTTCGGCGCCCAGATCCGGCTGCACGGCAACCGCGTGCGTCGGCGCAACCAGGAGCTGATCGGCCTGTTGCATGGCGATGTCGATGCTATCTTCCTCAAAGGCGCCCATGGCCTGCAACTGGCGGACGAGTTCGGCCTGCACGTGGTGGTCGACACCGGCTCCCACCCCGACCCGCTGATCCGCGCCAACATCGGCACGCCGCGCACCCTGACGGTGGACCAGCAGTTGCTGGATGAGCATTTCGACGCCGCGCGGTGCATCGTCGACAGCGTGCTGCATGCCGAACGCTGGGCTTGGGCCCACCCTGAAGAGACCCGGCGATTCCTCGCTCGTGAACTGAACACCAGCGAATATTGGGTCGCGGCTGCGTACGGCGAGGATGCCCATCGCCGCTTGCGAACCGCCCTCGACGAAACCTCGATCACCGCCCTGCAACACCTGACGGACTTCCTCCAGCGCTGGGACTTCATCCCCCAACGTTTCGACGTCCGCGACTGGATTGATCCGCGTCCACTGGAGGAGGTTTGTCGGGGGATTTGACTCCCGTTGCACACGACGTGCTCAGGGGGCGAGTATTTCCTGGAGAAATTCTATGAACACATTGATGCGACTGGAGCCGCGATGGTTGGGCAGATACAGCGCGTTGATGCAGGTGCTCGCACTGCCTGGGTTGACTTCATACTGCTCCAGCACGCGGGTCAACCGACCGGCGCCAACATCGTCACGCACCAGCCAATCGGCCAGCAGCGTCACCCCGCCACCCGCCAACGCGGCCTCCCGCAGGATGTCGGCGTTGTTGCTTTGCAGCCGCCCCTGCACATTCAAGCGGATGATTTCTTCGACGCCCTGGAATGTCCAGTTGTGGTGGCCCATGCGGTAATCAAAGCGCAAGCATTGATGCTCCAACAGATCACGGGGGTGTCGGGGTAATCCGGTCCGCATCAGGTACTCGGGACTCGCCACCACCCAACGCTGGAAATCACCCACTTTCTTGCTGACGATGTCATCACTGACGACCGAAGAACCGAGACGCACGGACACATCGATTTGCTCGCTGAGCAGGTCACTGACCTCGTCGCTCAACGACAGGCTGATCTCCAGGCCAGGATGGCGCTCAAGCAGTCGCCCCAGATGAGGGGCGATGATACGCCGGCCGAATTCCACCGGGACGCTGGCGCGTAATCGTCCCTGGGCTTCGCTGCCACGGTCGGCAACGACGGCATCGGCCTCGTCGATGGCCTCGAGTATCGCCACTGCTTTCTCGAAATAGTGCTGCCCCGCCACCGTGACACTGGTGTTGCGCGTGGTGCGGTTAAGCAGGCTGGCGCCCAGCTCACTTTCCAGCCCCGCGACCTGTCGCGTCACTGACGAAGTAGAAATGCCGAGCTTGCGCGCGGCGGCCGAGTAACCACCGCAGCGTACCGTTTCGACAAACATTTTCAGCGCCAGTAACTTGTCCATGAGCGAAGTCCAGGATCGAAAGTAATGGTGATGACTATGCATGACCCGGCATTGGGTGTCTTGCATGGCTGTGCTTAACCCGACTCACCGGAGTAAAAACTCAACCTCCAGTCAGGATCAAGTGATGCCCATGATCCGGTTGCCCATGCTCACACCCCAATCCCCCATGTGCTTGCCTTCTGCCAGTTGCAGTTGCTGCCAGGCCAGCAGGGCTTTATCGATGTCGCCCATGTCGTCGATCGCTTGAGCCAGGGCCAGTGCATTGCGGGCCGCCTTGGCCGTGCTTCCGGCCGTGTGAGGGCGCGGCACAAAGGCAGCGTCCCCCGTCAACAACACGCGGCCAAACACCATTCGAGGGACGTTGAGATCAAGGATCGCCTGTACGAAAACATCCTTGGTCTGGCGAATCAGTTCACGAAACGCCGGGTTGGCCTGCTGCTCACCCATTTTCCTGATGTAAGCCTCCTGCTCCCTTGCCAAGGCGCCCGGGGGAATGGAGTGGCTACGCCGATGCCCCTTGTTATCGGTGAGCACAGCGTCCAGTTCTGCGCCTTGCGCAGCTTTCAAATACCAGAGCCAGTTGAACCGTCGCTCGCCGGGATCAACCGAGCCGTTCAGGCCCGGCACCATGTATTCCAGCATCAGCGATTCGGGGTCCTGCTGAAACACAAAGTCCTCGTAGAGTTGTGCCTTGGCGAAGTCTGGAAGTTCGTGCTCATCGACCAAACCACGCCAGACCACATAGCCTGAATAGGAATACCCGGCCCCTGGCAACACCAGGCTTCGCACGGTCGACCCTGCCCCATCGGCGCCGATCAACAGGTCGCCCTCGGCGCTGCTGCCATCTTCAAACATCGCCGTCACGCGTTGCTCATTTTGAACTAGGTCAACCAGCGTTTTACCCCGGTGATAGTGCTCGGCAGGGAATGCAGAAAACAATGAGTTGTACAGAGTGTTCCAGGACGTCTGGGTTTGCGGCATCGACTCCTTGTGCACGACGGTGCCGGCCCGATCCAGATACAGGCGATCATGGGACCGGACCCCGAGCGCATGGGTATGTTTGATGTCCGCGTAGCGAAAATGCTGCAAGACGTCCGCTTGCAGGACGATGCCTCCGCCGCGACTGTCCATCGCAGCCGGGGATCGCTCGAAAACATCGACGTGCCAGCCGATCGCACGCAACGCCGTGGCGGCGAACAGCCCGCCCAGGGAACCACCAATGACCAAGGCCTTCGGAATGTCTGCACGCGTCATTAGCTTTCTCCTCGTAGCCGGGTGATTCCCACGTTGCGTTATGCCAACACCGGATAGTCGATGTAGCCCTTGGCGTCGCCGCCAAAAAAGCTGCTGCCGTCCGCCAGGTTGAGTTCGTTACGGCCACGCAAGCGCGCCGGCAAGTCGGGGTTGGCAATGAACGGGCGACCAAAAGCGATCAGGTCGGCACGCCCCTGCGCGATGGCCTGTTCGGCCGTTTCGCCGGTGTAACCGCCCGCCAGCATCAGTACGCCGTGGAAGTCCGCGCGCAGCTGTTTGATGATGGCATCCCAGCGTGGATCGTTACTCTCGTCGAGTACGGTGCCGACCATCATCGGCTCCACCAGGTGCAGGTAAGCGAGATTCCAGTGATTGAGTCGGGATGCGATGTAGCCAAAGGTCTGTTCCGGGGTGTCATCGTCCATCCCCATGAAACGCCCCATCGGTGTCAGGCGAACGGCGACGCGTTCGGCACCGACTTCTTCGGTCACGGCCTCCACGACTTCAAGCAATAGACGCGCGCGGTTTTCGATGCTTCCACCGTAGCGATCACTGCGCTGATTGCTGGCGCTGTTGATGAACTGGTCGAGCAGGTAGCCGTTACCCGCATGAATCTCCACACCGTCCATACCGGCCAGCAGCGCATTGCGAGCGGCCTTGCGGAAGTCGGTGACGATCGCTTCGATCCCCGCAATGTCCAGCTCCTGGGGAACAGGCACATCGCCCCAGACCCCCTCACCCTTTTCATTCAGGATGAACGTCTTGCCGGGGACCGGCTGCGCAGTCGGTGCCACCGGCAAACCGCCGTTGGGTTGGAACACCGGGTGTGACACCCTCCCCACATGCCAGAGCTGCAGGAAAATGCGCCCGCCCTCTGCATGCACGGCTTCGCTGACCGCTTTCCAGCCCTGAATCTGCTCCGCGCTATGAATGCCGGGCGTCCAGGCGTAACCCTGGCCCTGCTGCGAAATCTGCGTCGCTTCGGTAATGATCAACGCGGCACTGGCCCGCTGACGGTAGTACTCGACGTTCATCGCGGTCGGGACGTTGCCCGGCTGGCCCGCCCGGGAACGAGTCAGCGGCGCCATGGCGACGCGGTGATCAAGGGAAAGCAGGCCGAGTTTGATAGGGCTGAACAAGTGATGGGGCATGATGAATTCCTGAATGGATAAGGATTGAAAACGGCTCAAGCCGCCTGGTTTCGTCTGAGTATCCGGGTCATGACTTCGACGGGCTGAGCGCCACTGATCACGTCGTCTGCGATCTGGATACTCGGAACCGAGCGCACACCGGACGCCTTGGTCATGGCTTCAAGTTTCAACACTTCAGCAGTGCCTTCATCGGTGTTGAGAAAGTCGACAATGGCCTCGCGGTCCAGCCCCGCTTCGGCAGCGATGTCCGCCAGCACTTTGAGGTCGCCGATGTCCCGCCCTTCGCCGAAGTACGCCTTGAAAATGGCCTTGACCAGAAAAGCAGCGTCGCTGCCCGCCTGTTGTTCTCGCCAGACCAGGCGATGGGCCGCCAGGGTGTTGGGGGTTTTTTCGACTCGCTCATAAGCGAACTGAAGACCGATGGCCTTACCGGCGTGGGTAACCTGTGCGTCCATGGCCTGGCTACGCGCCCAGCTGCCGAATTTGCCGGAGCGATAGGTTTTACGATCCATGCCCTGAACAGGCATGTCCGGATTCAACTGATACGGCAGGAAAACAACCTGGCGGTCAGTTGCAAAATTCGAGGCGGCAAGTGCGCGTTCCAGGTGCTCTTCACCGATCCAGCACCAAGGGCAAATGAAGTCGTAAATCACGTGAACAGTGGCTGCGTGCAAACTCATGAGGATCTCCATGGGTTGAATGTTTTCACCCCCCCAAGGTAGGGGCCCGGGCCCCGTCAGAGAATCCATCGGCTGCACAACGCAGCGTTTCGTAAAACGCAAAGGTGGGGAGATCACCCCACGGGATGGCTGTCCGAACCGAGTAATTCGGTCAGGAAATCAATGAACGTATTGATACGTTTCGATCCGCGATGATTGGGCAGGTACAGGGCCGAGATCGCCGAACTCGAGCTGTTCGGATTGACGACAAAAGCGTCGAACAAGGCGGTCAGGCGACCGCTGTCAATGTCATCGTCGACCAGCCAGTCGGGCAACAGCGCCACGCCGCTGCCGGCCAGCACGACGTCACGCAAGACCTCGGCATTGTTGCTCTTGAATTGCCCATCGACGGGTACACGGGTCTCTTGTCCCTTGTCGGTAAATGTCCAGACCTGTTGCGATGTGCCGTAGCTGAAGCACATGCAGTCGTGTTGCATGAGGTCCATGGGCTGGTCGGGAAATCCTCGCGCATTCAGGTACTCAGCGCTGGCGACGACCCGGCGTCGAAAGCTGCCGATGCGGCGGCTGACCACCGCTTCCATGGCCGCTGGCGACCCCAGCCGGATCGAGAGATCGATGCGTTCGCCGAGCAAATCGACGATGTCGTCGGACAGTGTCATGTCGAGGATGAGCAGTGGGTAACGCGCTAGCAGCGCGCAGATATGGGGGGCAATGAGGCGGTGCCCAAACGCCACAGGCACTGAAATGCGCAGCTGTCCTGCGGGGACTTCACCCCGATCCGATACCGACTCGTCTGCGTCCGCCATGGCGCTCAGGATGTCCCGGGTTTTCAGGTAGTAAACGCCACCGGCAGCCGTCAACGTGACTTGCCGGGTAGAACGATGAAGCAGCACGGCACCGAGGTCATCCTCAAGCCTGTCGATCATTCTCGTCACTGAAGAAGTGGCCAGATTGAGTTGTCTGGCGGCAGACGAAAAGCCCTTCGAATCGACCGACTGGACGAACATTTTCAGCGCGAGCAGCTTGTCCATGAAACTCCTTCAATGTCATCGGAACGCTCCTTGAAGATCTATTTTTGGACGTCGGCCGAGGCGGCGCGAGTTAACGGTTGTTAATTCTGCCACCGTTGCGCCGGGCGCAATGTAGCGTTGCGCCTTGATGGGGTACTCCATCACAACCGCCCTCTCTAAGCTCCCTCCCAGAAGTCGCCGTACGCCAATCGCAAGCGGTGGATTGAAAAATCTGTCGTTAACTCAGGAGAGGTGAGGCGATGAAGCGCAAGACGATCATCGGTGCCGTTCTGGCAATCGGCATCGTGGGGATGGGGTTCGCATTCTGGATGATGTGGAGGCCGGCCATTCCCGTCGCCGGCCAGCATCAGAATGCCGGTCGCGAAACCCTGGACAGGGGCCGACGCGTTGTCGAAGCGGGAGACTGCGCGGTCTGCCACACACGGCCAGGGGGCGCTTACATGGCGGGCGGATTGCCGCTGGTAACGCCCTTCGGAACACTCTTCACCACCAACATCACCCCGGACCGGAAAACCGGAATCGGCGAGTGGTCGCTGGACGCCTTTGAGCGGGCCATGCGTGAAGGCATCGCGCGTGATGGCCATTTTCTCTACCCGGCGTTCCCCTACGTGCATTACCGAAAGATGAGCGATGCAGACATCGCCGACGCCTATGCCTTTCTGATGAGCGTGGACCCGGTCAACTACACCGCACCGGAAAACCACATGATTTTCCCGATGAATTTCCGCCCGCTGGTGTCTTTCTGGAACCTGCTGTTCCTGCATGGGGATCCGCTGGAACCGCTTCCCGACCGGTCAGCACTGTGGAACCGCGGACGCTATCTGGTCGAAGGCGCCGGGCACTGCTCGTCCTGCCATTCGCCGCTGAATCTGATTGGCGGGGAGAAAAGCAGCGAGCTGTTCAACGGTGGTGTCGTCGACGGCTGGACCGCCCCCGCCCTGCGAGGCATGGCCACGGCGGAACATCCCTGGAATGAAGCCCAGTTGGTCGCCTACCTGACCGGCGAAGTCGCCGAAGGACACGGCGCAGCGGCGGGCCCGATGTTGCCGGTCAGCCTGAGCATCGCGCAGATGCCGGCGGAAGATGCCCATGCGATCGCGCAGTACATTCTTGACCTGAAGAAAACCTCTTCGGAGGCGACCTTGCCGCCCTGCACCTCTGCGGCCAAGCCCAGTGCCAAGGCGCTTGAGGGCGCCTCGTTGTTCGAAGGGGCCTGCGCGAGCTGCCACGGCAATGCCGCACCAATGCGCGTCATTGAGTCAAGACCCGCGCTGGCCCACACCTCGGCAGTGACGGCGGACTCACCACGCAATTTGATCCAGACCATCCTGCAGGGCATCCCGATGTCCACCGCCGCTGCGAGCCACTACATGCCGGCCTTCGCCCATAACCTGGACGATGCCGACGTGGCGGCCATTGCCGAGTATCTGCGCAACGAGAGCTGCGCGACCCGACCGTGGACGGATCTGGACAAGACCATCAAGAGCATTCGGGCTCAGGAGCAGCAACCGTGATCACACTCGACATCAACGGCAAGACTCATGAACTGGACATCCCGGAGGACATGCCGCTGCTGTATGCCTTGCGTAACCAGGTGGGACTCAATGGCGCCAAGTACGGCTGCGGTTTGGGTCAGTGCGGCGCCTGCACGGTATTAGTGAACGACAAACCGGTTTTTTCATGCCTGACACCCTGTGGTGCGTTGGCGGGCAAATCAGTGCGTACCGTGGAGAGTCTGGGCAGCGCCGACCAACCGGGGCCGTTGCAAAAAGCCTTTATCGACGTCCAGGCCGCCCAGTGCGGTTATTGCATCGCGGGAATGATCGTACGGGCCCAGGCTTTGTTGGAGGCCAACCCTCATCCGGACGATGAAACGATCCGTCGCCACATGGCGCCCAACTTGTGCCGCTGCGGCACTCACGTGCGGATCCTCGCCGCTATCAAGTCAGTCATCGCGCAGGGAGACAAGGTGTGAAAACCTCAAAGCAACCTGTCGATTTGAGCCGCCGCGCCTTCGTGATAAACGGCGCATTGGTGATGGGCTTCGCGATGCTTCCCGGCATTCCGCGGGCCTTCGCTGACACCGAAGTGGACACCTTGGGCACGGAAATCCTGGCGCCTGATCTGCCGGGCAGCCTGCGGGCCACGCCCTATCTGGACGCCTGGATCCGCATTGACGCGAAGGATGGCATCACCGTCTACACCGGCAAAGTTGAACTGGGCACCGGCGTCAAAACCGCGCTTTTACAGATAGCCGCCGAACGCCTCGAAGTGTCGCCCAAGCTCATCCGCTTTCTCACCGCCGACACCGCGCTGACACCCAATGAAGGTTACACCGCTGGCAGCCACACGCTCGTCGACAGCGGCACCGCACTTTTCAATGCCGCGGCCCAGGTGCGTCAGCTGTTGCTCGAGTCCGCCGCACGGCAATGGCAGCGCAACATCGACAGCCTGAGCACGCGGGACGCCGTAATCTACGATGCGCAAGGCCGCAGCATGACCTACGCCCAAGCGGCTGTCGGGGTGCAGATGCATCGCTTCGCATCGGCCCATTCCCCGTTCAAGCCAGCCAGCAGCTTCACCCTGATCGGCACATCACTGCCTCGCCTGGACATTCCCGCCAAGGTCAGCGGCGGTGCGGCTTACGTGCAGGACATGCGCCTGCCCGATATGCTGCATGCCCGTGTAATACGTCCACCCCGGCGCGGCAGCCAGTTGCTGGACATCGACGAGGCCGCCCTCAAGCGACTCCCAGGCGTGGTGAAACTGGTCCGCAACGGCAGTTACCTCGCCGTGGTCGCCACCGATGAATGGCTGGCGGTCAAAGCAATGCGCGAAGGTTATGCCACTGCCCGCTGGACAGAAGGTCGTCCACTTCCCGATTCGACACACATCCATCAACTCCTCACCGAGTTGCCAGCGCGACGCTACCCGGTGATTGCCAAAGGAAACCTCGCGCAACCTGCACCACGCGCCTACAAGGCACGGGTGACCAAGCAGTACCTGATGCACGGTTCCATCGGACCGTCCTGCGCTGTGGCCTGGTTCAAGGATGGAACGCTGACCGTCTGGACCCACACTCAAGGTGTCTATCCTTTGCGCGCGGGGATCGCCGAAATGGTCGGCTTGCCAGTGGCTCAGGTGCGTTGCATCCACACCGAAGGCTCCGGTTGCTATGGCCACAACGGCGCGGATGATGCCGCCGCCGATGCCGCGCTGATCGCCATGGCCATACCCGGCAAACCGATTCGGGTGCAATGGATGCGCGAACAGGAAAACCTCTGGGAACCCTACAGCTCGGCGATGCTGACGACAGTGGAAGCGGGACTGGACAGCAGCGGGCGCCTGCGTGACTGGAAATACGAGCTCTGGAGTACGCCGCACAACGAACGCATCGTCAATGCCGGACGCCTGTTACCGGCCTGGCTCCTGGCAAGCCCCTTCACCCCTGCCCCTTCGATCCCGATCGCCCAACCCGAGGGCGACGGCGACCGTAACGCGGTGCCGTTGTATGAAATACCCAACCTGAAGGTCGACCTGAATTTCGTTCTGACCATGCCATTCAGGACCTCGGCCATGCGTTCGCTCGGCGCCCACATCAACGTGTTCGCCATCGAGAGCACCGTGGATGAACTGGCGGCGCAGGCCGGCGTGGACCCGGTGCAATTTCGCCTGAATCACTTGACCGATCCGCGAGCGCGGGCGGTGGTGGAACGAGTGGCCAGCGCCTTCGGTTGGCCGCAAAAGGCAACGGGCCCCGGCAGCGGAATTGGCTTCGGCTTTGCGCGTTATAAAAACATCATGGGCTACTGTGCGATTGCCGTGCAGCTGCATGTGCAGCGCCAGACGGGGCAGGTGACGATTGATCGCGTAGTCACCGCCGTCGATGTGGGGCAAATCGTCAGTCCCGATGGGCTGCTCAATCAGATCCAGGGCGGCATCGTGCAGTCCGCCAGCTGGACGCTCTATGAACGCATCCTCTATGACGCCAATGGCATGCACAGCTTCGACTGGAGCGGCTATCCGATCATGCGTTTTCCCGATTTGCCGCAACAGGTCGAGGTGCACATGCTTGATCAGCCGGATCAGCCTTTTCTCGGTGCCGCGGAAATCGTCCAGGGCCCCATGGCAGCAGCGTTGGGCAACGCCATCAGCGATGCCACCGGCAAGCGCTTGCTGGATCTGCCGCTGGCGCGACGTGGCTGGCAGGATGCGCTGGGATCATAAACGGTCCCTGTTCAGAATAAAAAAAGGGCGGTGAAGGATCACTTCACCGCCCTACCCCAATCAAGGGAAATGTTGCTCTTCTATAAAACACGCCGTTGGAAGAGAACGACATGTAAACGCAGCACTCGTGAGAGCGCTACCTGTCAGTGAGGGTAGCCAGCCGTAAACAGCACTGGCCCTCCGAATTTTTCAAGTTCTCGTTATCAGTGCGCTGAAGTGAGCAGCCTGATAAATTAAAACAATGCCAATTGGTAATTGATAATCACGCGGTTCTCATCTTGCTGGCGGGCGTTGGGGATATTGTTTCGCACCATGGCGTTTTTCCACATGACACCCAAACCTTTCAAGGGGCCCGATTGCACGACATAGGCCAACGTAATGTCACGCTCCCACTCGCTGGAATTGCTGGAGGCGCCAGTATCGATACCCTCCCCTTTGACATACACAACACCCGCCGTCGCACCGGGCAAGCCCAGTTTGGCAAAGTCATAAGCGTAACGGGCTTGCCATGATTTCTCGCCGGCACGAACGAACTTCTGAACCTGCATCTCCGTGATCGTGTAGGTGGTCGGGCCGTCCCCCTGGTTCAAATACGGGAAGTCACTTTTCCCATCGCTGACTTCATAGCCTGCGCCAAACGTGTGCCCCGCAACCGCGTAGGTAAATAATCCGCTGTACAGATTATTGTCGACCTCACCCTTTAGCGTATTGCCGCCGTAGAAGCCCGTCGTGAAATACGCAGGGTCATGGCCGTTTGCGCCGTCATTTTTACTATTGAAGTAGCGAAGATCACTGGTCAGTACGCCAGGACCAATGGCCCAGTTGTGAATCAGACCGAGAAAGTTTTGCTTATAAAAATCCTTGAGATTGCCGTAATAATATTGAACGGTCAGATCTTTAGTCAGCTTGTAATCACCGCCGGCGTAGATGAATTTATTACTGAAGCGGCCAGTGACCGCATTATTTGCACCCGCGATGGACATGTTTTCATTGTTGCTGGAGTTACGGCCCTTCACCTCATCAATTTGCCCGCCTACCAAGGTCAGGTCCTTGATATCGGCCGAAGTCACCTGGGTCCCCTGCCAGGTTTGCGGCAACAAACGTCCGTCATTGCTGAAGATGACCGGCAGTTTCGGGACCAAGGTTCCAAGCTTCAGCTCGGTCTTGGATATTTTCATTTTCCCGGTCAGCCCCAGGTTGGAGACATCGTCAACTGCGTGGTCGCCATCGCTTGGAAACACGATGCCACCGTAGTTGGTGCCCGTTGGATTGCCATGTTTGCCGGCGCTTGAATCCAGCTTCACGCCCAACATGCCCAACGCATCAACACCGAAACCGACGGGCCCCGGGGTGTAACCGGAGATGAATTCGAGCTGAAAGGCTTGGCCCCATTCAGCTTGATAACTCTGGTTGGCTGCCTTCTGAGCGGGTGTTGCCGAGTCTCGGTAGTCGCTATTGATATAGAAGTTACGCAGTTTAAGCGCAGCCTTACTATCATCGATGAAACCCGCCGCATGGGCTTGCTGCGCCAACACACACAGGGCTGCCGCAACAGTAAAAGTACACTTCATTGTTTCGCACCTTAGTTGAGATTTTTATTTTTGTATAAACTAATCAACGACTTTTCAGGCATAGGCATTCACAAGAGCTGCACCTGCATGCAGCAAACTTGTAACTATTTAAACTAGACAGTAACTACTTGAATCAATCAGCTTTCAGCTGCGCCTTCCATGTTGCCGGTGTACCCAGCTCAGAATCCACCAACTGATTGTCGAAGCGATTGCGCTCAGCTACTGCACTGGCGGAACGATCAGTAATGGAGAACCAGAAAATACCGATAAAGGCTACGGCCATTGAAAACAGCGCCGGATATTCATACGGAAACCAGGCTTGCTGGTGATGCAGGATTTTCACCCATACCGTGGGGCTGAGAATGCAAAGGGTGATGGCCGATATCAGCCCCAGCGATCCGCCAATCACGGCGCCGCGTGTCGTGAGGCCTTTCCAGTAGATCGACAACAACAGCACTGGAAAATTGGAACTGGCGGCGATGGAGAACGTTAAGCTCACGATAAAGGCGATGTTCTGTTTTTCAAAAGCAATCGCCAGGAGAATCGACAACACACCCAAAACGATAGTTGTGACGCGAGAGACGCGCATTTCTTCGCCGTCGCTGGCGGTACCACGGCGTATGGCATGTGCATAAAGATCATGAGAAACAGCAGACGAGCCGGCCAGGGTCAGCCCTGCCACGACGGCCAATATCGTCGAGAACGAAACTGCACACATAAACCCGAGGAAGACATTACCGCCGACATTGTGTGCGAGGTGAATCGCAACCATGTTGACGCCGCCCAGAATTCCACCTGATGCATCGTGATAGGCGGGATTACTGGCAACCAGAGCAATGGTGCCGAAGCCGATAATGACGATCAGTGCGTACCCTATGCCGACAAGACCCGTGGCATAAAGAATACTTTGGCGCGCGGCCTTGACGTTACCGACGGTGAAGAACCGCATGAGGATGTGTGGAAGACCTGCCGTGCCGAAGACCAAGGCCAATCCCAGGGAAATGGCAGACACCGGGTCGGTAATCAGACCGCCGGGGCTCATGATTGCTACATGGGAGGGATGAACCTCGGTCGCTTGCGTGAACAACTGGTTCAGGCTGAATCCGAATTCGGATAACACCATAAAAGCCATGAAGACACAGCCGGTCAGCAGTAAGACGGCCTTGATGATCTGAATCCAGGTCGTCGCCAGCATGCCGCCAAAGAAAACATAGATAACCATCAGCGTACCCACAAGAAGTACTGCCGCGGTGTAATCGAAGCCAAACAGCAACTCCACCAGTTTTCCTGCGCCTACCAGTTGAGAAACCAGGTAAAGCAGAACGATCACGATCGAACTGGACGCCGCAAAAGCACGTATGGGTCGTTGTTTCAGCCGATAGGACAGTACGTCCGCCAGGGTATAGCGCCCCAGGTTTCGCAATGGTTCCGCAATCAGAAACAGAATGATCGGCCAGCTGGCAAGGAAGCCGATCGAGTAGATCAGCCCATCAAATCCGCTGGTAAACACCAATGCGGAGATGCCCAGCAAAGACGCGGCAGACATATAGTCACCGGCGATGGCCCAACCATTTTGGAAACCGGTGATTTTTCCTCCTGCTGCATAGTGATCGGCAACGCTATTGTTTTTACGTGCGGCCCATCGCGTGACAAACAGAGTGAAAATAACGAACGCTAAAAACATGCCGATGGCGATGGGGTTATATTTTTGTGCTGCGACCGGGACATCGGCCGCGTATGCCGCTACCGAAGCAAGGACGGCGGAGATAGCAATGAGTAGACGCTTCATTTGTTGAAGCTCCTGATGATTGTTTTTATTTTTGGGTCGTAGCAGGTATTAGTGCGCCATACATAGACAGCAACGAGGAGAATCGTGAAAGCGAGCATTCCAAAGCCAATCGGCACGCCCCACGTCATCGGCTGCCCTTCGACGATGGGTGTACCCAAACGGGCGGGTATAAAGGCCAGAGAAAGAATGAAGCCGAAATAGACCGCCAGCATAAGAGCGGTCATGCTCCACGAAAATATTCGTCGCTGTTTTACCAACGCACGAAACTGCGGATTGTCGAGAATCGGGTTTTGAAGCGTGTCATCAACCTGTTCAGCGGACATGGCCGGGCCACCGTCTCGCGGATATGCATGTTCCATGGTGATCTCCTGCAAAGGCGTGTGGCTGGATTAGAACTTCACGGGCACTGCCGTCTCACGCATCACGGCTTCTGGCGTTCGGTACAACTCAGCCATTTCGCGCTCTTCCGCACTTTTCAGTTGAGATTGCATATAGGCACCCAGATGCCTGGCATGCTGAACAATCGACGCCCCGAAACGACAGCGTTGCTCGCTATAGTCCGCCAATGCCTCTTCAACGGATGCATGTCGCTCAAGTGCTTCGACGATTGCCAAGGCATCACCGGCTGCCTTGGTAACTCCCATCCCGCAATGAGGCCGCGCCACGAATGCCGCGTCGCCAAGCAAAGCGACACGTCCGAAATTCATCTTCGGTACTTCCAGGTCGTAAATCGGCTGGAATAACGGCTGGGCCGCTTTCTTTACGACTTCGGCAAACTGCGGGGCAAGTAAGGAGTCTGCGGATTTGTACATAGTGTCGAGCACGTCACGGCGTATCAGCGCCGGAGGAATTCCGCCTTCAAATTGCTTGCCGCTTTCATCCCTCAGCAAATCGCGCAAATCGTCATCGTCGCTGGTGCGGTACCACACAAAGTTATAACGGCGCTCCCCGACACGGGTGCTGTTGGAATGCCCGGCAACGGGATACCCCAGGATCTGTTCGTGCGGAGGTAAGCAAAACGCAAACTTGTCGAAAAGTGCCGCGTGGGCAGAATCAGACAGGGCACTTTCATCCACTAACCCGCGCCAGGCGATATACCCGGCATATTGCAGGTGTACGTCAGGTAGAAAATGCTGGCGAATCGTCGACCGAAATCCGTCAGCCGCAATAATGACGTCGGCTTGATGAGTGGTGCCATCGGCCAACGTGACAGTGGCATGGGTTTCAGTGCTTTCGACCGATACGACACTGCCACCGCAGCGATACAGCGAATCTGGAAATGCGGAACGAAGCACCTGATACATCTTCCCCCACGCGGTCAACGTTTGTGGGAGTGCGTTCTCAAGGACGACATCACCGTCCTGGGCCAGCGTGACGCGCGAAAGCACATCGATGCCTACCGACGCATCGAGGGGAATTCCCGCGGCGGCCATCGCTTCGAACAATTCAGGGTGGGTGACGATGCCCGCGCCTCGTCCAGCGAGTTCCTCCGGAACACGCTCGAAAACTTCAACATCCCAACCTTTGCGCAACAGCATATTGGCTGCAAACAGGCCACCGAGCGAGCCGCCCACGACAATGGCGCGGCGTTTGTTCAATGAATTGCTCATGAACGTACTCCCGCAGTCGCAGCCGCATGGGCGGCGTAAGAACCGACGGCTTCAATTTCGGAGGCCGGGAAGTTGAGCTCGATGGTGACGCCAGACGGATCTTCGATGAAGACCTGATGCAAGCCGAGGCTCGGAACGGTGCGATCGCGCCACGCAATCCCTTCGGCTTTGAAGACGCTCCAGAACTCGACAAGGCCCGTTACCAGAAACGCGATGTGGTCGACGGTTCCAGTGCCGGTCAGCGGGATGTCCTTGTCACCGAGGTACTTCTTCAGACCTTCGGGGTTGGAGGGATCTATCCCGATAATGTGGACGGTGCCAAAGTCCTCCTCATCCCCTCCCATGTACAACCAGACGCCAGGAAAATCGAACGGCGGCCGATAGCCAGGCTTAAAACCGAGCACCCTTTCATAAAATCGACTGGACTTCTCCAGGTCAAACGACCGGATCGAGTAATGAGCGAGCTTCAGGACGTGCATGGTGCCTCCAACTGTTTTTTGTATTTATTTATCACTTGATAAACAATACGACCTGACGAAATTGAAGGCAATAGCTGGAAGCTCAAATTTTTGAGAGTTGGTTTGAATCACGTCGTGACGTCCCGGAAAGAGGACCCGCTTCAAGCGTTTGGAATGGGACTTTGCGGGGCAGTCAGGCGCGCGTACGCCCTCTCCACCCGCTCAGCTGAAGGCTGAAACAGGTGATGAGTGGTCGACAAAAAAGAGGGGCAATGCAGCAGTCAGGAGATAGGCAAAGGGAGCATAACTCGTTCGAATCGAAGCCGATCAATTCTCGCCGAGGTCGTTATCGAGTTGCTGCAGGACATGGGGACTGCCGTTAAGGAACGCATCGACCATCTGCTCGATCTGCGCATCAATGTCCTCAGTCACTGGAAGATCGTAAATCCATTTGCGCACGCCGATATAGAAAATGCTGGCATGCAAACTCCAGATCAGCTCAAGCTCTTTTTCATTGATCGTTTCACCTGAGGACGGCGCCAATCCATGAGCATGGCGAATTTCTGCAATGACAGGAATGAAGACTCGCTCACGCAATTTAGCCAGATACCGATCGTTGATGCCTTCACGTGTCAGCCCGGCAAACACGAAGATACGAATCCATTCTCGCCGCAGAATCACGCCTGCGTATGAGGTATAGAAACGAACCAGGCGAGGCTGAAGGGGTTCCGAACGATCCTTGATTATCGCCTCCCACTCGGTATCCCACTGATAGACCTCGTCGTAGACACGGTCTATCAATGCCTCTTTGCTAGGAAAATATCGATAGAGCAAGGGTTGGGTAATATCGAGTTGTCGCGCCAGCTCACGGGTACTCCCCGAGAATCCGCACGTCGCAAAATGCTCAATGGCTTTCTGCACAATCTGCTTTTCCCTGACCTCTGGCGAAAGGCGTCGAGTCGTCGATTTGACGAGGCTGGCTGAGTCCGCTGAATGTCCAGGCTCGTTCTCGTCTACATTTTTTGAGTCTTGCATAACGCCTCACTAGAGCTTCATCGAGGCATCATACAAAACAAAAGAATGCGCTGGCTATGAACCCCGCCTACATGGAGGGATCAGCTCTGGGGCAAGCCTTCAGGCCCCAGCAATTCGCTGATGAAATCGATAAACGCATTGACGCGTCGAGAGCCACGATGATTGGGAAGATACAGCGCAGAGATGGCCGAACTCGCATCGTTCGGATTGACAACAAACGACTCGAACAACGACGTCAATTGGCCGCCCTCGATATCATCGTTGACAAGCCAGTCAGGTAACAACGCCACCCCACCGCCCGCCAGCGCGACTTCACGCAGAACCTCCGCATTGTTGCTTTTAAAGCGTCCCTCAACGGGTACTCGGCTCTCTTCACCGCCCTTCATGAAAGTCCAGACCTGCTGCTTTGTTCCGTAACTGAAGCGCAGGCATTCGTGCTGCAAGAGATCCATTGGGTGTTCAGGGTAGCCACGGGTTTTCAGGTACTCGGCACTGGCAACCACCCGACGCCTGAAATGGCCAATGGGACGACTGACGACACCATCCATTGCGGCGGCCGAGCCCAACCGGATCGACAAATCGACGCGCTCGCCCAGCAACTCGACAATGTCGTCAGAAAGCGTCATGTCCAATACGAGTTGCGGGTAACGCTTCAACAGCGAAGCGATATGAGGCGCAATCAGACGGCGTCCAAACGCCACCGGGACAGAAATACGCAGATGCCCTGCGGGGACTTCCCCACGGTCAGTCACCGAAGCATCCGCTTCGGCTACAGCGCTCAATACCTCCCGCGCTTTCAAGTAGTAGGCGGCCCCGGCATCTGACAATGAGATTTGACGCGTGGAGCGGTTAAGCAGAACTGCCCCCAGTTCCGCTTCAAGCCCATCGATCATCCGGGTCACGGAAGACGTCGCCAGGCCTAGTTGTCGAGCGGCAGAAGAAAAGCCTTTCGAATCCACCGCCTGGACGAACATCTTCAATGCGAGCAGCTTGTCCATGACACTCCTTGACTGGTCCGGAGTCTCATTGAGCCTGTCCGGCTCGACGAGAAACCACCGAGAAGGCAATCAGAGCGACCAGTGACAATGCGCTACCCACCGCCGCAATCGCCAACCAGCTGGCGTGTTCATAAAGCGAACTGGCCACCGAGGAACCGAATGCACCGCCAATGAAGATACTGATCATGTACAACGCATTCAGACGACCTCTGTTGGCGGCACCCAAGGCGTAGACGGCTCGTTGGCCCAGCACCATGTTCATCTGCACGGCAAAATCCAGCGCTATACCGGTCACCGCTAACCCGATCACACCGTAAAAGGGATTGATGAAGGCCGGAAGGAAGCTCACTACGCCCAGCACCATGGCCAACTGCGAGGCACGTCGAGTGTGCCCTGCATCAGCGAGTCGACCGCTGATAGGTGCGGCGACTGCACCGATGGCGCCCACCAGAGAGAACATCGCAATCTGACTTTGCGTGAGGCCAAACTCACGGCTCAATACCAGCGGCACCGCGGTCCAGAACAGACTGAACGCTGCAAACATCAGCCCTTGATAAAGCGCACGCTGACGCAGTACGGGCTCGCGGCAAAACAGTTGCCCAAGAGACATCAGCAGTTGGCCATACGAAGCGCGATGGGCCGGCTGCCATTTGGGCATGGTCATGGCGATCACGATGGAGATGATGAGCATCAAGGCCGCCGCCCCGATGAACACTGCCCGCCAGCCGAAATGATCAGCCACCAGGCTCGACAGCGGCCGCGCAAGCAGAATCCCCAGCAGCAAGCCCCCCATGATCCCGCCCACCACCCGGCCGCGAGACTCTTCCGGTGCCAGGTGCGCGGCCAACGGGATCAGCATTTGCACGGAGACCGAGCTGAAACCGATGAGTGCCGAGACGACGAGAAACACGCTCGGCTGCTTGGCCAGACCGGCGGCGACCAGGCTGAAGATCGTAACCACGATCGTCGCGATCATCAGCCGGCGGTTTTCTACCAGGTCCGCCAAGGGCACCAGGAAAAACAATCCGAAGGCATAACCAATCTGAGTCAGCGAAACAATAAAGCTCGCGCTGCCATTCGACATGCCGATATCCGGGGCGATCAAGCTGATGATCGGTTGTGCGTAATAGATGTTGGCCACGATGGCTCCGCAACAAAACGCAAACAGAAGCACCAGCCCTCTGGTCATTGAAGCTTTTTGTATCGTCGCTGCTGTACTGCTTGTAGAAACGCCCATTCCATAAACTCCTGAGTTTCGACAGCGGTGCCTCTCCAGGAAAAGGTCACCCGCATTGATGTTTGTCAGGCCCACAAAATAGGCGGCGCTCCCCCTCGAGAGAATATGGGCGGGACGCAACGTCATGTTGCGTCAGGCGCAAAGGACACCAGGCGACTTCTCTATCGCCCCTGCTTATCGATGGGCTCTTTCACCGCCTTTTCCCGAGCATCGACAAGCTGTTCGAGATGAGCGTAGACTACTATTGATCGATCGATCATTAAAAGATTTTTCTAACCCATGGGAAGCTGCCGTTTCCCCGGGCTTGACCGACCCAACCTAAAAAACACCCCACCTTTCAAGCAACGTCGAGCCAACCTTGGTCGAGATAAAAAAATGGGTGGCTAACAATAAAATCTCTTGAGTGAGGCGAAACCCAGTGACGCTAAGTCTTCGTAGCAAAGTGATTTTCCTGGCGATCATCCCTGGCCTATTGCTGGCTGCCGTGATCAGTGGCAGCATCTATTGGGTTTTGCAAAAGCTGGCAGCCGAAGCGGTTGAGCAGACGCGAGATCTCTTGATCAATGAGCGCAAAACTTCGCTAACGCACTACATGGAAATTGCCCAGGCAGCGATTCAGCCGATATACGACGCTTCAAAATCCGGCGATTCCAACGCTCGGGATCAGGCTGTGAAGATTCTGCGGACGCTCAGTTTCGATAAACAAAACTACTTTTACGGCTACGACTCTTCGTCTGTCCGAGTGTTCTCCGCCAACCTGAACACCGACATCGGCAAAAGCTTTGTTGATAGCAAGGATGCCAACGGCGTGTATGTCATTCGCGGGCTAGTGAAAGCGGCCAGGACGGGTACGCATTTTTTCAAGTACCACTGGCAAACGCCCAGCAGCCCGAAACCCACACCCAAGCTGGGTTACACCGTTTACCTGGATAAGTGGGACCTGATCGTGGGCACCCAAGTGAATCTGGACGACCTTGAAGTTCAGGTGCAGGCCATCGCCAGTGAGCGTTATGAGCGAATCGGCCAGTACACCCAGTACGTCCTTACGCTCACCATTTGCTTGCTGCTGCTCGTCGCCTTGATCGGCATTTGGCTCGGCAACAGCATTGTCAAACCGGTACTGGCCATCAAACAGAACCTCGACAACATCGCCGCTGGAGATGGCGACCTCACGCATCGCTTGCCCGTTTCAAGCAAGGATGAGTTGGGCGATCTGGCCCACTCGTTCAACGTGTTCGTGGAGAAAATCCATAGCCTCGTGCGTCAGATCGCCGAGATGACCGGGCAATTGACCGCATTGGTCGAAGACATGTCGGCCCAGGCACAACGGTCGGAGCAGGCCATGGATCGTCAGCACCAGGAGACGGACCAGGTGGCGACCGCCATTCATGAAATGTCCACGGCCGCGCATCAGGTTTCCGTCAGTGCCCAAGGCGCTTCGCATGCGGCAAGAGAAACCAGCGATGTCGGTGGCCAGGCAAGGGATGTCGTCAACAAGAGCATCGAAAGCATTCATTCGTTGATTGAGGAAATCGGCCAAAGCAGCTCGTCTTTGGACAGCCTGAACAAGGATGTGCAATTGATTGCCGGTGTCGTTGACGTCATTCGTTCTATCGCCGAGCAAACCAACCTGTTGGCTTTGAACGCGGCCATAGAAGCAGCTCGGGCCGGTGATGCGGGTCGTGGATTTGCAGTGGTGGCTGACGAAGTTCGCGCCCTGGCCAGCCGTACGCAAAAGAGCACCCAGGAAATCCACGGGATGATCAGCCTGCTGCAAAAAGGCACCCAGGACGCCATGACCACGATGCGTCGCTCCAGTGAAACAGGCCGGACAACGGGGGAACTGGCGAACCAGGCCGGCATGTCGCTGGATGCCATCAGTCAGCTGATTGAGACCATCAACGACATGAACGCCCAGATCGCCAGCGCATCCGAAGAGCAAAATGCCGTGGCCGAGGAAGTGAACCGCAGCATGACTCACATCTCACAGGCGGCCGACGTGGTCGCCGAGGACGCCAAGGATGGCGCGCAAACCTCCAGAAGCCTCACCGATCTGGGCAATCGGCTGGGCCGTCTGGTTGCCCAGTTTCGTATTTAGAGTCTGGCCTGCGCATCCACGCGACCAGGCGAGCGCAACAGGACGACTGCGCGCTCACCTGTCACGCTCAGTGCGGCGCGCGAGGGATCGTCTTGAGCAGGTCTTCGGGGCTGATGTGACCGACGATCGGCTCCATGACGCTACCCGGTTGCGGCAGATCCAGGATGTGTCCCTTGATCTTGCCGATGACGTGCATCTCACAAGGCTTGCAGTCGAACTTCAGCGTCAGCACCTCGTCACCGTGCACCAGTTGCATCGGCGCGACCTTGGTGCGCACACCGGTGACGCCTTTGGCTTGCTTGGGGCAAAGGTTGAAGGAGAAGCGCAGGCAGTGCTTGGTGATCATCACCGGTACCTCGCCGGTCTCCTCGTGGGCCTCGAAGGCCGCGTCGATCAGCTTCACGCCATGACGGTGATAAAAGTCGCGGGCCTTCTGGTTGTAGACGTTGGCCAGGAACGACAGGTGCGATTCCGGGTACACCGGCGGCGGGTTGGTTTCGGCCTTGCGACCTCCCCGTGGATGCGCCAGCAGACGGGCCGCGGTCAACGCTTCGATCACTTCGCGGCGCAAGGCCTTGAGTTGCGAATTGGGGATGAAGAACGCCTGGGGTGCATCCAGTTTAATGGCGCTGGCGTGGTAGTCGGTGGTGCCCAGTTGACCGAGCAGGTCACGCAGTTGCTCCAGGGCCTGCTCCGGCTTGTTGGCCAGACCGAACGGGCCGTCCAGGGACACGCTGGCGCTGACGCCCTCCTCGCTGGTGGCGGTGAGTTGCAGGCGCTGCTCGTCGAGTTGCGCGACCCAGGTCAGGCCGATACGTCGCTCGGCGGAAGTCTTCTGCAGGGCTTGCTGCCAGTTGTGGTCAAGGTTGCGGCTCAGTGGATGGTTGGGCCGCAGCTTGTACATGCCTTCCGGCATCTCGTTGGGCTCGACGCGGTAGCGATAACGCTTCTGACCCTCTTCGTCGAACTCTCCTTTGGGCTCGGCGATATTGGCGCGGAATCCCACCACCTCACGTTTGATCTGCACATTGAGGCCATCGCCGTTGGACAACGGTTCGAAGGTCACCACTTGCAAATCGCGCTTGCCAACCTTCTCCACCACGCCCACCGGCAAGCCGGTAAAGGTCGGTGAGTCGAAGGCGCCGATGTCGATCTTGCGCTCGCTGACGAAGTAGTCGGTGCTGCCACGGTGGAACGTCTTGTCCGGGTCGGGCACAAAGAAGTGCGCCGTGCGGCCACTGGAAGCGCGGGCCAGGTCCGGGCGATCTTCGAGAACATCGTCCAGGCGCTGGCGGTAGTAGGCCGTGATGTTTTTCACATAGCCCATGTCCTTGTAGCGCCCCTCGATCTTGAATGAGCGAACGCCGGCTTCCACCAATGCGCGGATGTTGGCGCTCTGGTTGTTGTCCTTCATCGACAGCAGGTGTTTTTCGTAGGCAACGACGCGGCCCTGGTCGTCCTTGAGCGTGTACGGCAAACGACAGGCCTGGGAGCAGTCGCCACGGTTGGCGCTACGGCCGTTCTGTGCGTGGGAAATATTGCACTGGCCGGAGAACGCCACACACAGCGCGCCGTGAATGAAGAACTCGATCGCTGCATCGGTCTCGTCGGCGATGGCGCGAATTTCTTGCAGGTTCAGCTCGCGGGCGAGTACCAGTTGGGAGAAGCCAGCCTGGTCCAGGAACTTGGCTCGTGCCAGGGTGCGGATGTCGGTCTGGGTGCTGGCGTGCAGTTCGATCGGCGGGATATCCAGCTCCATCACGCCCAGGTCCTGGACGATCAACGCATCGACACCGGCATCGTACAGTTCGTGGATCAGCTTGCGGGCCGGCTCCAGCTCGTTGTCATGCAGGATCGTGTTGATGGTGGTGAACACCCGCGCGTGGTAACGACGGGCGAATTCCACCAGCCCGGCGATTTCACTCACTTCATTGCAGGCGTTGTGGCGGGCGCCAAAGCTTGGGCCACCGATATACACGGCGTCGGCACCATGCAGGATGGCCTCGCGGGCAATGCTCACGTCACGGGCGGGACTGAGCAGCTCCAGGTGATGTTTAGGTAGAGACATATTTATTATCTGGTTGTCACGGTCGAGGCACGCATTGTAGCGGCGAAACTCTTGACCGGCACCCCGTGGCCTACCGAGTGGTAATGGCAAAAAAAATATGTTTGCTACCATTAGAGAGCAGCGTTGAGGCTGAGGCCTGGCTTGCGAAATCGGCTTTAACCTTCCTGACAGTGATCCATTTGGTTCAAGCCTGCCTGAGCACATGGAGGGCCAATGCGCATTCCTTTGTTTTTCGCGCTTTCCGCAGCACTGTTTTTCAACGGATATTCCTGCCTGGCGCAGCCATTGGATGCGACCGCGAACGGTGCCGAAACCGCGCCAGTCACGGCGGCCGCCAAAGATGCCGTGTTCAATCAGGAACAGCTGGATCAAATGCTGGCGCCCATTGCGCTCTACCCGGACCCACTGCTGGCACAGGTCCTGATGGGCGCCACGTACCCCGGCGAAGTCACCGAGGCGGTGACCTGGTCCAAATCACATCCGGACGCCAAGGGTGACGAGGCGGTCAAACAAGTGGCGAGCCAGACCTGGGACCCGAGCGTGCAGGCGCTGGTCGCCTTCCCGCAGGTGCTGGCAACGCTGGGGCAGGACGCGGTTTGGGTACAACGTCTGGGCGATGCCTTCCTGGCACAGCCCGACGATGTCATGGACGCCGTGCAACGCCTGCGTCATCAGGCGCAAGTGGCAGGCAATCTGCAGAGCAATCAATATCAGAACGTGACGGTCCAGACCGTCGCGGCACTGGCTCCCGCCACTCCGGCTCCAGCTCCAGCCCCGGCGCCTGCCAGCAGCACGTCCACCATCATCATTCAGCCCGCCGATCCACAGGTGGTGTACGTCCCCAGTTACAACCCGACCACTGCCTACGGGACTTGGTCCTATCCCGCGTCACCCCCTGTCTACTACCCGCCTCCGCCCGCCTATTACCCCGGTTCGGCATTGATGGCCGGACTGGCGTTTGGTACCGGGGTGGCGATCGTCGGCGCGCTGTGGGGTGAATGTGACTGGGGTAACAACGACATCGACATCGACGTCAACCGCTACAACAACATCAATGTGAACAACCGGATCACCAATAACCAGAACAAGTGGCAGCACAACACCCTCCATCGCGATGGTGTTCCCTATCGAGACCAAAGAAGCCGCGAGCAGTACGGCCGACAACTGGACGGTGCCAATCAGCGTGAAGCGTATCGAGGGGATAATGCCGAGCGAGCCAAGGCGCGTGAACGAGCCCGTGGGTCCATGGACAGGCACGGCATCGAACAACCTGCCACCAGCAACCGCGAAGCCCGGGATCGGGTGCGCGAAGCCCAGTCTGCAAATTCGGCCAACAATCGGTTGCAAGGCTCGGACAGACAGACGTTGTCTGACAGGAACCAGGGCAATGCCAGAAATACTCGGGAGGGCCAGCAACCGAGGAACCCGACCGCTCAGGTGAACCCGCGCGAACAGCGCACGGCGCAAAACAGGCCATCCGCCAATGCGGGGAGTGCCCGCAACAATGCATTCGCCGGCGCACGATCACCGGCCCAGTCCAATGCACAAGCCAGCCGTGGCCGGGCCAGCCAGGTATCCGCCCAGCGCGCCAGTGCTGCGCGACCCGCCGGCCACCAGATCAGTCGGCCGTCAAATCCACCCGCGCGTCAACGAGGGGGCCGTCGTTGAAAAACAATCCGCGAAAAAAGTCACTCATGGCTGTGTTCCCCCAGGTATTGGCGATGGCTGCCGGCGTGGCGTGGTCCTGTGTTGTCATGGCACAGCAGACCTTTCCGACGCCCGAAAAGGCCGCTCAAGCGTTCGTCGAAGCACTGGGTACGGAACACGCCGACCAGACGCGCCTGACAGAATTGCTAGGTAATGAATGGCACAGTTTCATACCCCGCGAAGGTGTTCAGCGCGGTGATGTGGATGCGTTTTTGAAGCAATACCACGAGCAACATTCCATTGAAAAAACCAGCGACCGCAAGGCGCTGCTGTCGGTCGGCAGCGACCACTGGACACTGCCGATACCCATGGTCAAAGTCGAGAACGGTTGGCGGTTCGACATCAAGGCCGGTCAAGCCGAAGTCCGTGCACGTCGAATTGGCCGCAACGAACTCGCGGCGTTGCAATCCGTACGGACTTATCACGACGCCCAGATGGACTATTCGTCAGTGGACCGTGACGGTGACGGCGCACTCGAGTATGCGCAGAAGATCGTCAGCACCGCCGGCAAGCACGACGGTCTCTATTGGCCCGATGACGATAGCGATCAGATCAGCCCGTTGGGGGCCTCGTTCGGCAAAGCCATTGCCGGCGAAGACTGGCACGGTTACCACTTCCGGATTCTTGAAGGTCAGGGTCCTTCGGCACCTGGCGGTGCCTACAGCTACCTCATCGGTGACAAGATGAGCCGTGGCTTTGCACTGATTGCCTGGCCGGCGAAATACACTGACACCGGGGTCATGAGTTTCATGATCAGCCATGAAGGCGAGGTGTTCGAGAAAGACCTGGGAGCCGAGGGTGAGAAACTGGCGCGGTCAATGAAGCGTTTTGACCCGGATGACAGCTGGAAGGAGGTGCCTGCCGGTCAAGAGTAAACACCTCGAACGGCTCAACTACTGAGGCGTCAATGTGTAGTGATAGTGCACCTTTCCGGAAACCGGATACACCAGCCAGTAATCGTCGTTGTCCTTCATCAGTCGATAGCACTCTTTGCGGATTTTGGGGGACGTGAAACAAATCACACCGTCCTTGGTTGTCCAGCGTTCCGTTTCTGGAGAAAACCCCTGCAGAGTATAGATTTCGGTACCGTCCGCATTGAAGCTCAATGAATAGGGCAATCCGGTCTTGCCGATATTGTTCAGTTTGTGGCCGATCAGCGTGCTGTGGATCTGAGCATCGTCAAGTGCCACGGCTGTCGGGGTGACGGGCTTGATGACCTGTTGTGGCGCAGAGGCACAACCGCCCAGGGCAATGGTGATGACTATGCAGTACAACGTCTTCCGGCTCATGTTGCACCTCAGGATGATTCGGGTTTGGAGGGGTAGATGAAGCTTAGGCAATGGCAGCGGGAACGTTTTTTTTCAGGGCTCAAAAACCCTCGCATTTGCAGAGAAAACAAGAAGACCCAAAAAGAAAGGGAACTGGCACTAAGCCACTAATGTCGGAGCCGCATCACCTGGAGAATTGGCTGATGCGCTCTCGGCATTTTGAAATCACTTACTGCTTGAATGACTCTCGTCGAATGTTTGTCCAGCCGGACATTCACATGACCGATGAAGATGCCTGGTACTACGCGTGCCTGCACGCGGGCGTGGGCCTTTTGTATGGGGAAGACAACGCTCAGGACAATCACGCGAAGTTGCTTGAACATGCTGAAAAGTCTGGTTTGACTTACGTCAAATGGGAAGAGTTGCCGTGAACGCGTTGAGCGCCCTTCCCTGCACGCCATAAAAATCAATAACAAACTAAAACATCAAAAAATGTAACCCTTTCAAAAACTTTGAAAAACCATGCCTTAATTTAAAAAACACGCCCTCCATTAGAATCTCTATATTCCAGGACATGCACTTCAACCTGAGCGCACAAACCAACAGTTTAAACTTTATCAAGGAAGATAAAATGAGCACTAATCGTCAAAAATCCTTCATTGCCGAAATGTCCACCGATATCGATCACCTGGATTTTCCCCGACTGACCCATGGCAAAAAAGTTACCTACTCCTATATCAACCCTTGGACCGGCTCCCAGGAAACTATAGACATCTCCAACTATCTTTTTGCAAAAAAGAAAAAGCCTAAAATCACTTTGAAATTCTACTTCAGGTGCACCGGCAACCACTACCATATTTACATACGCACCCCAGGCGCCTACTACGGAAGAATCCTCGGCATGAACGAAGATGACGCCATTACTGCGACAGGAGATAAAGACGCTACCAACTTCAACCTTCTCGACAACTACGGCAAAGTAATTACATTGGATGACATCAGTTCCGACAAGTTGACCTTACAGATCCAGACCACCCATGGAGACCTGCTGACTGGTCAAACATTCAAAAAATGGAGCGAGGGTCATTATGTTACTGCCAGCGGAGGGGGCAACATGGATTTTCACTTGAACATCATCGAGCGCAATGCCTCTTATCTCGACGATCCGGACGAAGTCTGAATCTGCCCCGGGCCTTTTCACCCCGTGAGAGTCCAGCTCTGGACAAACCGAATCTCTGACTCACTAAACTAGAGTATCGACACAAAACAAATGTGGGAGCGGGCTTGCCCGCGAAGAGGTCGTGTCAGTCGACATTAATGTTGAATGACACACCGCTTTCGCGAGCAAGCCCGCTCCCACAGGTATTGCTGTTAACCCGACAACCGGGTCAACAGCACTTCGGCCCGGCCTTGCTGCCGTAACGAGCTTCCTGGCGTTCCCGGAAGAACACCTCGTAACTCATCACCGGTTTGTCCGGGTGTTTGCTCTGCATGTGCTCGACGTAGTTGTCGTAGTCGGGCATGCCGACCATCAGGCGCGCGGCCTGACCGAGGTATTTACCGAGGCGACTCAGGTCATTGAACATGCTGCATTCCTCGATCAAGCGTCCGGTATGGCCTGGAATGGCGCTTCTTTATCCGTGCGTTCCTTGGTACCCCAAGCGGCGATACCGACCTTGAGCGCAAAGAACAGGATGCTGAAGACCACCAGCAGGAACAGCGCCGTCAGCGTCGCGTTGGTGTAGGCGTTGTAGATCACGTGCTGCATCTGCTCGATGCTCTTGGCCGGTGCGAGTACCTGACCGTTGGCCAAGGCGTCGCTGTATTTCTTGGCCAGTGCGAGGAAGCCGATGGCCGGGTTGGCGTCGAACAGCTTGATGAAGCCGGCGGTGGTGGTGCAGATCAGCAACCAGACCGCAGGCAGCATGGTCACCCAGACGTAGCGTTGACGCTTCATTTTGATCAGTACTACCGTCGCCAGCATCAGCGCGATACCGGCCAGCATCTGGTTGGAGATACCGAACAGCGGCCACAAGGTGTTGATGCCACCCAGCGGATCGATCACGCCTTGATAGAGCAGGTAACCCCACATCGCCACGCAACCAGCGGTCGCGATCAGGTTGGCGGTCCAGGATTCGGTGCGTTTCAGCGCCGGTACGAAGGAGCCGAGCAAGTCCTGGAGCATGAAACGCCCGGCACGGGTGCCGGCGTCCACTGCGGTCAGGATGAACAACGCTTCGAACAGGATCGCGAAGTGGTACCAGAATGCCATGGTGTTTTCACCCGGCAGAATGTTGTGCAGGATCTGCGCGATACCGACTGCCAGGGTCGGCGCACCGCCGGCACGGGCGAGGATGGTGGTTTCACCGATGTCCTTGGCCACCGCTTGCAGCGCTTCCGGGGTAATCAGGAAACCCCAGCTGCTGACCGTCTGGGCAACCGACACAGCGTCAGCGCCGACAATGGCCGCCGGACTGTTCATGGCGAAATACACACCCGGCTCGATCACCGACGCGGCAACCATTGCCATGATGGCCACGAACGACTCCATCAGCATGCCGCCGTAACCGATGTAGCGGGCATGACCTTCACTCGCCAGCAACTTCGGCGTGGTGCCGGAAGCAATCAGCGCATGGAAACCCGAAACCGCGCCACAGGCGATGGTGATGAACAGGAACGGGAACAGACCGCCCTTCCACACCGGGCCGGTGCCGTCGATGAACTGGGTCAGTGCCGGCATCTTCAGATCGGGCATGGTGATCAGGATGCCGATCGCCAACGCGATGATGGTGCCGATTTTCAGGAACGTGGAGAGGTAGTCACGCGGCGCCAGGATCAGCCACACCGGCAACACTGCCGCGACGAAACCGTAGCCGATCAGCATCCAGGTGATTTGAATGCCGGTGAAGGTGAAGGCTTTGGCCCAGACCGGATCAGCAGCGATTTGTCCGCCGAGCCAGATCGAACCGAGCAGCAGCAATACACCGATCACCGAGATTTCGCCAATGCGACCCGGACGGATGTAGCGCATGTAGATGCCCATGAACATCGCGATCGGGATGGTCGCCATTACGGTGAAAATACCCCACGGGCTTTCGGCCAGGGCTTTTACGACGATCAGCGCCAGCACCGCGAGGATGATGATCATGATCAGGAAGCAGCCAAACAGCGCAATGGTGCCAGGGATGCGGCCCATTTCTTCACGGACCATGTCGCCCAGGGAGCGGCCGTTGCGGCGGGTGGACATGAACAGGACCATGAAATCCTGAACCGCACCGGCCAGCACCACGCCGGCAATCAGCCACAGCGTGCCGGGCAAGTAGCCCATTTGCGCCGCCAGAACCGGACCGACCAGCGGACCTGCGCCGGCGATGGCCGCGAAGTGGTGACCGAACAGCACGTGTTTGTTGGTCGGAACGTAGTCCAGACCATCATTATTGAGGACAGCGGGGGTGGCTCGATTGGGGTCGAGTTGCATCACCTTGTTGGCGATGAACAGGCTGTAGTAGCGATAAGCAACGAGGTAGATGGCGACGGCTGCGACTACGATCCAGAGGGCGTTGATCGCTTCGCCGCGGCGCAGGGCCACGACACTCAGCGCAAACGCTCCCAGAACAGCCACGGCAAACCAGGCGAGGTGTTTAGCCAGACGGGGCATAGCGTGTCTCCTGCCGACAGCCAGTGACTGCGGCGGTAATTTTTATAATTGTGTCCGCTGTGCGGAGCTGGCCCAATATCCGCGCATGCCGTCCACAAATAAATCCGCGTTACTACGTACGCGGTCTCTACGTAGTTCTACGTAGAGACCGCTGATCCATCAGCCGAAACGCAAGAGCCTGTGGGAGCGGGCTCGCCCGCGATGGCGGTGGAACAATCAGCATCGATGGTGAATGTCAGTCCGCTTTCGCGGGCAAGCCCGCTCCCACAGGGGGTTGTACTTTCAACTCGCTGACATCCCAACCACAGGTCATTCCGTCCAGCAGCGCTACTGGACGCGCATCGCTTTGGCATATGATGCCCGCCTTCGCTTTCCGCCGTTCCGGACAGGAGCCCAGATGCAGCTCAAACACAAAATCGTCGCGCTCGGGATCCTGCCGCTGGTGCTGGCGATCGCCGTGATCTGTGCGCTGGTGATTTCCCTGAACCGCCAACTGGGGGATCAACAGGCGCAGCTGATCGAAGACAGCATTCTGGCCAGCAAGCGCGCCGAGCTGAAAAACTACGTGGAAATGGCCCAAAGCCTGATCGCGCCGCTGTACGACGATGGCCATGGTGACGCGCGCGCCCAGCAGCAGGTACTGGAAGAATTGCGCAAACTCAGCTTTGGCATCAATGGCTACTTCTTCGTCTACGACCGCGAGGGTCGCAGCCTGATGCACGCGCGGCAATCGGATCTGGTGGGGCAGTATCTGTGGGACATGAAGGACCCGCACGGCCTGCCGGTGATCCAGGCCTTGCTCAAGAGTGCGCAATCCGGCGAGGGCTTTCAGCGCTATGCCTGGAACAAACCCTCCTCAGGCCAGGTGACCGACAAACTCGCCTACGTGGTGATGCTCGATCGCTGGGGCTGGATGCTCGGCACCGGCATTTACCTTGAGGACGTTGAACGCGCCACCCAGCAGGCCCGCGACGAAGTGGCGATGGGCATTCGCAAAACCATGCTGGCGATTGCCGCCGTAGCGCTCGTGGCCGTGCTGTTCGTGTTTGCCAGTGGCATGACACTGAATGTCAGCGAACACCGTCTGGCCGACAAAAAACTGCAACGCCTGACCCAGCGTATCGTCAGTTTGCAAGAGGAAGAACGATCCCGGGTTTCCCGTGAACTGCACGACGGTATCAGCCAGGTCCTGGTCTCGATCAAGTTCCAGTTCGAACTGGCCAGCCATGTCCTGGAAAACGGACAGGACAAAGGCTTGAGTATTTTAAGAGAGGCCACCGAGCGGCTGGGAGAAGCGATTGGCGAGGTTCGCAGCCTCTCCCACGACCTGCGCTCATCCTTGCTCGACACCCTGGGCCTGTCGGCGGCCATCGGTCAACTCGCCGAGGAATTCGAGCAGCGCAGCGGGCTGACCGTGACTTACAACGATAACGAATTCGACTGCCATCTGGTCGACGGCGCGGCGGTCTCGCTGTTCCGCATCGTGCAGGAAGGCCTGACCAATATCGAACGCCATGCACAGGCGAAAAACGTTTCAATCAACCTGCACGGGTCTGAAGAATCCATACGCCTGACGGTGGTCGATGACGGCGTCGGCTTCAACGTCGCCCAGGTCGAACGGCGTCAAGCCGGGATTGGCCTGCGCAATATCCGTGAGCGTGTCGAGCATTTCGGGGGTCGGTTCGACCTGATCTCGATGCCGGGAAGAAGTGAGCTGGACGTGCTGCTGCCGATGAAAATGCCCGGCGCAAAACGCTGACCTGACAATAAGAGTGAATGCCCGTGATGAACCTGCCCTCCCCGATCCGCGTCGCCCTGGTCGACGATCACTCTTTGGTCCGCGACGGGATCAAGGCGCTGCTGTCTGTCATGGCCCCGCTGGAAGTGGTCGGCGAAGCGGAAAACGGTGCGGACGCCATCGAGATGGTCGGGCGTTGCCAGCCGGATCTGTTGCTGGTCGATATCAGCCTCAAGGACATGAACGGCCTGGAGCTGACCCGGTTGCTGCGCAGCCAGTACCCGTCGCTTAAAGTGCTGGTGCTGAGCATGTACGACAATTACGAATACGTGAGTGAGTCCGTACGTTCAGGTGCCAGCGGCTATGTGCTGAAGAATGCGCCGTCACGGGAAATCATTGCGGCCATCGAAGCCATTGCCAGCGGCGGGACGTTCTACAGCGCTGAAATCGCCCAGCGGCTCATCGCCGATAAAAGTACCGACAACGAGCTGACACCGCGTGAAAGTCAGGTGTTGTACAAAATGGCGCAAGGGATGAACAACAAGGAAATGGCCCGCGACCTGGACATCAGCGTGCGCACCGTAGAAACCCATCGCCTGAGCATCCGCCGCAAACTCAACATCGACAAACCGGCGGCGCTGGTGAAATACGCGATCGATCACGGGATCATTTCGCCGTAAACCACGCAAACACCACCGCCACCCACTCGCCGGAGACCGCTGTGCCGCCCTTGACCACTCGCGAGATTTACCAGGTACTGCGCGACGCCGCTCTGGAGGTTCGCCCGCTGCGACTATCGGGCGAACAGTCCGAGTCCGGCGTGGTGCAGGTCGCCATCGAGGGCTGGCGCCTGACCCTCGATGTCGACGGCACTCACCTGCGCCACTGCCAGCGTTGCCAGAGTCCCGATGGCCGCGAAGGCACCTTCGACAGTTGGCAACGTTATGGCACCGATCCGGTAAGTTTGCTCAGCGGCTGGGAGCTGGCGCAGATCGAGCGTTTGCTGAGCGCACTCAAAAGCGCGGTTTGACTGCCTTCCAGTCCGGTTTGTAGCGCTGCATCTGTTTCACGTCATCGCGCTGGCGAATGCCGCAGGTCAGGTACTGATCATGCAGCTTGCCGAGCTGATCCTGATCCAATTCGAGGCCCAGCCCCGGTGCACGCGTGATTTTCACGCAGCCATCGACGATCGGCAGTTTGCCGCCCTTGATCACTTCTTCATCCGGCTCCTGCCACGGGTAATGGGTGTCGCAGGCGTAATCCAGATTGGGCACCGCCGCCGCCACATGCGCCATCGCCATCAGGCTGATGCCCAGGTGCGAATTGGAATGCATCGACACGCCGAGACCAAAGGTGTCGCACATTTTCGCCAGCGCCTGAGTGTCACGCAGACCACCCCAGTAATGGTGGTCGGCGAGGACGATCTGCACGCTGTTCAACGCCACGCTACGGCGGAACTCGTCGAAATCGGTGACGACCATGTTAGTCGCCAGCGGCAGGCCGGTGCGTTTGTGCAACTCGGCCATGCCCTCCAGACCCGGCGTCGGGTCTTCGTAATATTGCAGGTCATCGCCCAGCAGTTCGGCCATGCGGATCGAGGTTTCCAGTGACCAGTTGCCGTTCGGGTCGATGCGCAACGGATAACCGGGGAAGGCTTTTTTCAGTGCCTTGATGCACGACACTTCATGCTCCGGCGGCAACGTGCCGGCCTTGAGCTTGATGCTCTTGAAGCCATAAGCCTCGATCATCCGTCGCGCCTGGGCGACGATCTGCTCTTCGTTCAGGGCCTCGCCCCAATTGTCGGGCTTGTAAGGTGAATCGACATGTTGCGCGTACTTGAAAAACAGGTAGGCGCTGAACGGAATCTCATCGCGGATCGCCCCGCCCAGCAGGTCCACCAACGGCACGTTCAACGAGTGCGCCTGCAAATCCAGGAACGCCACTTCGAACGCCGAATACGCGTTGCTCACCGCTTTGCTGGCGTGAGAGCCCGGCGCCAGTTCGGCACCGGCAATGCTCGCGGGTTTGTTCGCCGCCACCGTGGCCTGGACGATACGGCGCAGCTGATTGAGGTCGAACGGGTCGAGGCCGATCAGTTGCGATTGCAGTTGTTGCTGGATCAACAGCGCCGGCGCATCGCCGTAGCTTTCACCCAGACCGATGTAGCCAGTGTCGCTTTCGATTTCGATGATCGAGCGCAGCGCGAAAGGCTCGTGAATCCCGCTGGCATTGAGCAGCGGCGGATCGCGGAAAGCGATGGGGGTGACGGTGACACGTTTGATTTTCAAGAGGCTGCTCCCTTTGGATCAGGTTTCAATGCGGGGTGACTTAAAGAAGTGGGCGCTGTTGCGGTATCGACCGGTTTCCCCTTCAGAACGCTGTGTGCATCGCCACGCGGTGCCGTGCGGGCAAAGAAAATCACCACCGCCGCCACCAGTGAAGTGGCCGCCAGACCGTAGAGGCCGCCTTCGATGGAGCCGGTTTTCTGCTCGAGGAAACCGAACGCCGTCGGCGCCACAAAACCGCCCAGGTTACCGATGGAGTTGATCAGGGCAATCACTGCCGCGGCGATGCGTGCGTCCAGATAACCCTGGGGGATCGGCCAGAACAACGCCGAGGCGGCTTTGAAGCCAATCGCCGCAAAGCAGATGGCGACGAAGGCGAAAATCGGTCCGCCGGTGGTGGACATGAACATGCCGAACGCGGCTATCACCAGGGTCAACGCAACCCAGGCTTGCTGGTGTTTCCATTTGCTGGCCATGGCGGCGAAGCCATACATCGCGACGATGGAAATGAGCCACGGAATCGAGTTGAACAGGCCGACCTGGAAGTCACCGAGGTTGCCCATTTTCTTGATCATGCTCGGCAGCCAGAACGTGGCGCCGTAGATGGTCAGGGCGATGGAGAAATAGATGAAGCAGAACAGCGCGATCTGTTTGTCGGCGAGCAGTTTGAACATCGACGGCTTGACCGTCTGCGTGGCTTCGCGGGCTTGCTGTTCCAGCGCGATGGCGTTCACCAGCGCGTCCTTTTCTTCCGTGCTCAGCCAGTTCGCCTCACGCGGATGGGACTGCAGCCAGAACCAGACAAACCCGCAGAGCACGATCGAGGCAAAGCCTTCGATCAGGAACATCCACTGCCAGCCGTGCAGGCTGAAACCGCTGACGTTCAGCAAGGCACCGGACACCGGCCCGGAAATCACCGAGGCAATGGCCGAGCCACTGAGGAAGATCGCCATGGCCTTGCCGCGTTCGGTCGACGGCAGCCATTGGGTGAAGTAATAAATGATGCCAGGGAAGAAACCCGCCTCTGCCGCGCCGAGAATGAAGCGCAGCACATAGAAGCTGGTTTCGCCGCGTACGAACGCCATGGCCATGGCCGCTGCGCCCCAGGTGAACATGATGCGCGTCAGCCAGGCGCGGGCGCCGTAGCGCTGCAGCAACATATTCGAGGGCACTTCGAAGATCGCGTAACCGATGAAGAACAGCCCGGCGCCCAGGCCATAGGCGGCGGCGCCGATGCCCAGGTCGGTTTCCATGTGGCTGCGCACGAAGCCGATGTTGACCCGGTCGATATAGTTGACGATGAACATCACCACGAACAGCGGCAGCACGTGGCGCTTGACCTTGGCCGCTGCGCGGGCGAGCACAGTCGGGTCCGGCGGACTCTGGAGGGTATTCAAGGGGCGACTCCCGTTCATTGTTTTTTTAGGGACGCGCCGATCATGGACGCGGACATTGATCCCGTCTAATCTAACTTGGCATTCGATTGATACCTGGATTAGATCAATGTTCGAACTGACCCAACTGCGCTGCTTTACCACGGTGGCGACCGAGCTCAATTTCCGCCGCGCCGCCGAACGGTTGAACATGACCCAGCCGCCGCTCAGCCGACAGATTCAACTGTTGGAACACCACTTGGGCGTCGAATTGTTCACCCGCACCACCCGCAGCGTCGCCCTGACCGCCGCCGGCCGTGCATTCTTTATCGAAGCGCAGAACCTGCTGGAGCGCGCCCAACAAGCTGCCACCACCGCCCGGCGTTTTGCCGAAGGCGATATCGGCACGGTGAACATCAGTTTCGTCGGCAGCGCGGTGTACGAGTTCCTGCCCAAGGTGATTGCCGAAGCCCGGCTCAAACAGCCGCATGTGAAAATCGACCTGTCGGAAATGAACACTTACCAGCAACACGAAGCCCTGCGTGCGCGCCGTATCGATCTGGGCATCGTCCGTGCGCCGTTGCTGGAACCGGGCTACGCCACCGAATGCCTGGTGCGCGAGCCGTTTGTCCTCGCTGTGCCCAGCAATCACCGATTGGCCAACGCTGAAACCGTGTCGGTCAACGACCTCGATGCACAACCGTTTCTAATGTACTCCCACGCCGCTTATCCGCCGTTCAACGAACTGCTGACCGGTATGCTGCGCTCGGCCCGCGTCGCCCCGGAATACGTGCAGTGGCTCGGTTCGTCGCTGACGATCCTGGCGCTGGTCAACGCCGGCATGGGCCTGGCGCTGGTGCCGCGTTGCGCCAGCAGTGTGGTGTTCAAGAACGTGGTGTTTCGCGATATCGACCTGGGCGAAGGCGTGCAAAGCGAGTTGCATCTGATCTGGCGAGAGAACAACGACAACCCGGCGTTTGCGATGTTGCTGGAGGGGATACGCAGAGCGGTGCGGGAGGGTTGGGGCGTGTGAAAGCGGCGCGGATTTCGTCGGTGTTTGTGCTGCCGCCTTCGCGGGCAAGCCACGCTCCCACAAGGGTGGTGTCGTTCACTCAGTAGCGTTTCAACCCAATCCTGTG
Source organism: Pseudomonas migulae (assembly GCF_024169315.1). Classification (NCBI taxonomy): domain Bacteria; kingdom Pseudomonadati; phylum Pseudomonadota; class Gammaproteobacteria; order Pseudomonadales; family Pseudomonadaceae; genus Pseudomonas; species Pseudomonas migulae. Next base: position 1,242,944 of record NZ_JALJWR010000001.1, read on the forward strand.
GGAGCGTGGCTTGCCCGCGAAGGCACTTGTGCTATCGCCATCGCCGGCAATCCTTGCATCTGACGATGTAGCGGTGAAAGTACATCCGTCGGACGCGCGGCGGTGCCGGCAAATATGCCCTCCTGCGCCGTGAACCTTGTTTAAACTCCCCAGTCTTACAGCGGCGCCAATTCCTTCCCTAATCGTTGTCATCTCTTCAGAGTTGTCCCTCCATGCGCCAAACCGCCTCCGCCTTGCGCCTGACTTCGCTGTGCCTGTTCACCCTGCTTTCTTTTACCACCCGCCCCGCCCACGCCGGCGCGGAACGGCAACTGGTGGAAGCCATCAACGATTACCGTGCACACCCTCAGCGCTGCGAGCGGCGTCCCGCCCAACGTTTGTCACCGTTGACGCTGAAATCCAGTCTGGCCTTGCCGATCGGCTACGGCGGCGGCTTACGGGACCGGTTGAAAGCGTCCGGTTATCAGGCGGTGACCGTGCGCACCCTGCGTGTGGTCGGCGCGCAAGATGCCGAGGAGGCCTTCGACCTGCTGCAGAGCGACTACTGCACGGCATTGCTGGATAGCCAATACGCCGATATCGGCGTCAGTCGCAGCCGCAGCGAATGGCAAGTGGTGCTGGCGCGGCCGGTACTGGATAGCCAGATGGACGACACGCGCGCCGTCAGCCGGGCCTTGCTCGCCCAGGTCAACGCTGCGCGGGCGAAACCGCGCCTCTGCGGGCGCCAGCGCTTCGCCGCCGCCCGACCACTTGCCTGGAATGCCAGCCTCGGGGCCGCAGCGCAGGGCCACAGCAAGGCAATGGCCTACGGAAATTACTTCGCACACCGCGATCCCGACGGTGATACGCCCGCCGACCGTGCAAGAGCTGCCGGATTCCGTGGCCGCCAGATCGGCGAAAACATCGCCGCGGGCCAAGGCTCACCGAGCAAGGCAATGGCAGGCTGGCTCGCCAGCCCCGGACATTGCGCCAACTTGATGAGCCCGCTGTTCACCCAAGTGGGAGCCGCCTACGCGACGGACTCGCGCAGTGACGAAGGGGTTTACTGGACGATGTTGTTCGGAGCGCCTTGAGGCGGTAACGCAGCGAGCGTCATGCAGGCCGGCGTATCGCCCTCACCTTTCCGCTGCCACCGCCGCCGCAGAAAAACTGATCGCCGCCATCTGACTCCAGTCCCGACACGCCGACTCCGGTCGGCATCTTGACGCTATGCAGCACTTCCCCGGTTTCGGAATCAACGTGGCGTAGCTCGCTTTCCTCCCCTTCCCACGTCCCATGCCACAGCTGCCCTTCAACCCAGGTCACTCCGGTCACGAAGCGGTTGGACTCGATCGTGCGCAAAATCGCGCCGGTCTCGGGATCGATCTGATGAATTTTCCGGTCGCGATACCGACCCACCCACAGTGTGCCTTCAGCCCAGGTCAGCCCGGAATCATTGCCACCGCCCGGTGCCGCAATGGTATTGAGCACCTTGCCGGTCTGCGGGTCGATTTTCTGGATGCGGTCGGCGGCGATCTGGAACAGGTGCTGACCGTCGAAGGCCGTGCCCGCATCCGCGGTGACATCGATTGAACGCAAGGTCTTGCCGCTTTGCGGGTCGAGAGCGATGAGTTTTTCGCCACTGGCGAACCAGACGCGCTCACCGTCCCAGGTCACGCCATGCACGCTATCGACACCGGTGAACGGACCGTATTCGCGGAGGATTTCTGCGGTTGAGTGTTTCATTTCGGTTTCCTCATCAGGGGTTCGTGAGGTCCATCCTAGTCACTCTGCAGCGGCGCCGGGAGTAACAAGGTCGTCGCGAAACCCGGCATCGGCGGGGTCATCCAGCGACGCGCCCGTCCATGCCCGAATGACTGCACCTTGCCGGCCGCCGCCAGTGTGTCGAGCGAGCGCTGCACGGTGCGCTGACTGGTGCCGAGGGCCAACGCCAGCGCTGAACTCGACCAGGATTCACCATCGGCGAGGAAGGCAAACAGCGCCGCATACTGCTCTTCAACCGGTTGCGCCAGCACCACGACGTCGGATGAAACCAATGCCACCAGGGCAAAACCGTGTTGAGTGGCGATGACGCCAGCCAAGGGTTTCAGCGCCGCGCGCAGACGCCCGACTTCAACGCGCAGTCGTGCCCGGTGGGATTCGTCCGAGAGCTTCAGGCGGAACGCCCGGCGGATCAGGGTTTCCCTCGACACGTCGCCCGGCCAGGCTTCGGCCAACGCGCGAGCAAGGGTAAACAACACCGGGCGCGTGGCGAGGGACACCGACATGCCGGCGCCGCGCACGACATACCGGCAGGCGTCGACCACCAGCGAGGTTGAACCGAGCAAGGCTTCGACTTCTTCCAGCAGTAAAGGCCGCTCTTCGCCATGGACGATCAGGCGCGCCACCGGGGTGTCGAGAATGAGGAATGCGTTTTCGACTTCTGCAGTCAGCGCCGGAATACCGGCCTCATGCGCAGCATGCCCGGCCCTCGTCAGAGCATGCCGAGCCGTTTGCGGTTGCAGTCGCCGGATGGCAATCCCCGCAACCACCAATTCATGGGCAGCGCGCAGAGCCGGGGGCAACGGTGCAGGGTCCAGCGCGGCCAGCAGAACATCCGCCTCGTCGAGCTGCCCGATCAGCAGCAATCGACGAATCTGCAAATACTGCGCATGGGCGGCGTTGATCCGATCACCGTGCGCTTCAAGCGTGACCCGCGCCGCCTCCAGGGCTTTCACCGGCCAGCCGAGGTCGCGCGAAGCCAGGGCGATCTCGGCCTCGGCCACTACGCACCGCGCCCGCGCCAACGCCTCCTTTGGCCCGAATGCACGCGCTGCACTTTTCACCAACGCTTTCGCCCGAACCAGATCGCCGAGCTGCGCCATCGCAATGCCGCGCAGGGCGAGTGCCGGCGCGTCGTCACGCAACGCAATCCGGTCCAGTGCACCCAGCGGATCACCCGCCGCCAGCGCCCGCGCTGCGGCGGTGATCAACGAGTCCATTTGAATTGCCCCACAGCTGTCGCTCCTGCCGTTCGATAACCCTGGTTAGTCTAGTCGCGGGGAAAACTGAAGGCGGGGCCAGAACTTTCTTTGTTTGATAGCGCCTCTTCGCGCCGCTTTACTCAATGCTCTGCGGCCTGAAGCAATTGATGTTCCCGACAGATCAAATCGATCTCGAGGGACTCCAACGGTTCCTGCGTCAATCCACAAAACGCCCCGGCGGCCACCGTCTGATGAAACCGGCAAGTCCGGCACAGCCCGAAACTCGGCACGTTTTGCCCTTGCTGAATGTTCCTCAGCAGTTCCAGCAACAACCCTTCCAGATCTTCTGAACGTGCACCCATGCGCTGTGCAGCAGCGACCAGAAAGTCCGGCGGCGTCACCGTGTCCAGAAGCGCCCGGGCCGAGGCCGTCAATTCCAGATGCACGCTGCGTTTGTCCCGGGTGTCCTGGGTTTTGACTAACAAGCCTTTGGTTTCGAGCGCCTTGAGCGACTGCGACACCGTGCCCTTGGTTAACCCGAGGTATTCGGTGACCGCCAACGGTGTGTTGGAGTATCGATTGCAGCGCCCGAGGTACATCAGCGCACTCAACTGAATCGGCTGTAGTTCGGTCAGTTTCGGGTGCTCGCGGAACCAGACACGGGTCAGGCTCGACAGCCTTTCCAGCAGATCAAATAGCACGGAAATTTCCTGATCAAGAACATCGATAGATAGTATCGAATAAAAACTATTTAACAATGGCCTCAGGCCTTATAGGATTAGTAGCGATCCGAAACCAGTCTCCAAAAAAGGAATGAAGCAAATGATGAACGTTAAAGTGTTCGACACCCACGTGCGCACCAAAGACGGTCGCTACCTGCATTTCGATGTGTTGATCGACAGCAACGACGCCGACCTGGCGAAGTCGTACGCCCGTCGATTCCTTGAGGAACAGGGCGTTCAGGACGAAGATATTTCCCAGAATGAATGCCGGTTCTGCCATGTTGAACCCACTAATCCGGTGGTGGCCGAGGCGATCAGCAAGCAAGGTCACTACATCATCAAGCTGCAAGGCTGTGAGGACAAATGACATGAACACGTATCAGCCTTTGGATTGTGATCTGCACGACTATCTGGAGATCGCCTGTCTGCGCGGTTATCAACTGCATGTCGAGTTGATGGATGGCAATAGCCTGATGGCCAAAGCGCTGACGACGCGGACTTCCAGCGACAAGGAAGAATTTCTCTGCGTTGAAACGGCTGACGGCCAACAGGAGATCCGCCTGGATCAACTGCTGGCCGTGACGCCACTGGAGGAGCATGCGCAGTTCGGGCGCGTGGTGTTTCAGGGCGCGGTCTGCTCGTTCTAGCACTCGGAATGCTCGACCTCAGTTCGGGTCGAGCAAGCCACCGCTCCAGTTGCGTGACGTGCGGCTGCCAGTGAATTTCGCCACCACCATGCCTTGGGAAACCAGGCGATCGCGATAGCGCGTGACCATGCGCCCCGCTTGTTCCGCGTGCAGCACCACTTCGGAGGACGGATCGCCGGGACGCCCGAGAATGCGCGCAAAGCGCTGGCCTTCCTCGACGAAATCGCCAAGCTCTTTTTCAAAGATCAACACGCCTGGCTGCGGCGCTAGAAAGGTCTCCATTTGCCCCATCTCCTTGACCTCTACCGGCCACTCACCGACCGCCAACGGCTCATCGATCACCCCGCAGCTGCACAGCCAGACATAAAGCCCCTCGGCATCCTGCTCGGCGAACCGATCGCTGACGTCGCCCTGCCCGCGCAGCTCCAGGGTCGCGGCCATGTGCCGGTCGGTGATGCCGTTGCGCAGCCAGGGGGCAATGATGGTTTCCTCGAAGGAGCCGTCGCCGCCGTCATCCCAGATGATCGCCACGTCCATCTTCATCGCCGCCGCCAGTTCGCGGCCCCGCTGCCAGAAGCTGCGATGAACGTAAAGATAGGGCAACGCTTCGTCATCGGTGTGCAGATCGAGCATCACGTCCGCCGTGGCGGCCAGTCGCACCAGGCTTTTTTGCCATTCCTGGACATTGGTTGAAGGCTGGGCCATCGCTGCCGACTGATCGAAGCCGCGATTGAAGTTATGGCCGGTGGCGTCGTGAAAGCGTCCGAGAATCCGCCCCTGGCGAAATTGCCCGATACCCAGCGGATTCGCTTGGGGAACCACGGTCACATAGCCCTTGAGGCGGCCTTCGGATTCTGCGACCTGCAGCCGCTGCATCAGCAAGTGCAGCACCAGCATCCCGGCGATTTCATCGGCATGCACCCCCGCCTGCAAATGCACGGTCGGCCCGCTGCCGTCGCCTTCGAAACGCCAGGCACCCACCCGCACCGCGTCGCCGTTATTGTTGCGAACACTGAACGAAATATCCTGCGCCATCTGCCTGCCCTCCCGTCCTGATCATTAAAAACCGCTGTTGCCAACACTGGATCTTGAACGCACGTTCAACTAAGCTCGCCAACCTGGCACCGCACTCAAGGATTTCGTTGTGACCACCGACTCTCCAAAATACCGCCGCGTTGAACCTGACGAACGTCGCGAACTGCTGGTGGAAGCCACCCTGCGTTGCCTGGCCCGCGACGGCCACGCCGGGATTTCCGTGCGTCGTATCGCCACCGAGGCCGGGGTGTCCGTCGGCCTGCTCAATCACCATTTCGGCAGCATCGATGCGCTGATCGCCGACACCTACCAGAAGCTCGCCAGCGAATTGACCGCTGCCCTGCTCCAGGAAATCCAGCAGGTCGGTACACCCGCGGAAAAAATGGACACCTTCCTCGTCGGCTCGTTTTCGCCCCGGGTCATGGACCCGAAACTGCTCGGCGTCTGGGTGGTGTTCTGGAGCCTGATTCGTCATTCGGACTACGTCAGCCAGTCCCACGAAAAGAGCTACCGCGACTACCTCGATCTGCTGCGCACGCTGCTCGATGACCTGGCCGTCAGCGAAGGCTTCGTGATCCACGACACGCGCCTGGCCGCCATTGGTTTATCGGCGATGCTCGACGGACTCTGGCTCGAGTGGTGCCTCAACCCCGAGACTTTCAGCCCCGCCAACGGCCTGCACATCAGTCGTTGCTGGGTAAAGGGGCTGCGTCACGGAGCATTCAGCACCGACGACGTCCTGTGACGGATGCCGACCGAAGATCATGGCCAGGGTGCCGCTGACCGCAATCAGACCCGCACCGATCATCAGTGACACATCCATCAACGTGCCCCAGATCAGGCTCGACAGCAGGAACGCCCAGATCAGCCCGGTGTACTCGAACGGCGCCAGCACGGTCGCGGTGGCGCGCTGGAAACTGGCGAACAGCAGGAACTGACCAATGCCGCCCACCAGCCCGGCGCCGAGCATGCCCAGCCAGGTCGGGGTCGGCGCCGGGGTGTGAGTCCAGGGCAACGCGACCGTCATGCAGATGACAAACACCACGTTGGTGATCAGCATCTGCTCCAGCACCGACGTCTGGTCATCGACCTGCCGCAACTGGATGTAGGTGAACGCCCAGCACATCGCCGCCAGCAACGTCAGCACGATCGGCAACGGGTCGGCCATGTTGCTCGGGCGACAGGCGATGATCACGCCGATAAAGCCGAGCACCAGGCTGAACCATTGCCAGCCGCTGGCCCGTTCCTTGAGGATCACCGCCGCCAGCACCGTGACCATGATCGGCGCGGAAAAATACAGCGTGGTCATTTCCGCAAGCGTCAGGTCCCGGGCCGCCGTGTAATACAGCAGCCACGCCACAATCGACAGCAAACCGCGCACCACCAGCAAGCGTCGGCTCGGTGAACGCCAGGCGCGCTGCACCAGTCGTAAACGCCCGGCGAGCAAGCAAGCGACGACCACGACAAGGCTGCGCCAGAACAGAATGCTGACTACCGAATAATCGGCAACCAGCCATTTGATGCCGGCGTCCTGCAACGCCAGGAACGCGTAGCCCAACGTGCACAGGCCAATGCCCTGCAACGAGCGGTCGACGATCCGTGGCGCATTCATTTACACCGACCTGCGCACGGGTGTCCCGCGCCGTTCGACGAAGGCAAACAGCGCCTCGATCAGGAAGGTCAGGCAAACGTAGACACCGGCCACCAACAGCAGCGGCTCGTACACTTGCAGGGTCTGCGCCCGGACCACGTTGGCGGCGCCCAGCAGATCGATCACCGCGATGGTCGACGCCAGCGCCGTGGACTTCAGCAACATCACGGTCTCCCCGGCCAGTGTCGGCAACAGCAAGCGCATGGCGCGGGGCAACCGCACGCGCAACAGGGACTGGCGCGAGGTCATGCCAAACGCCGACGCCGCTTCTATTTCACCTTTGGGCACCGCCAGCAGGCCGCCGCGAATCACTTCGCCGACGTAGGCGCCCATCGACACCACCAGGGCAAACACGATGTACCAGTAACCGTCACGCAAATAGGGCCAGAGGAAGCTGCCGCGAATCAGCGGGAACTGCGCAAACAGACTGCCGAGCCCGTAATAGAAGATGTAGATCTGGATCAGCAACGGTGTGCCGCGAAACACGCTGGTGTAGAACAGGCTGGCCCGGGCGATCACTTTGTATTTCGAGATCCGCGCCAGCGCCACCAGGATGGCCAGCAGGAAACCGAACACACTGGACAGCAACAGCAGGGTAATGGTCGTTTGCAGGCCTCGGCCCAACAGCGCCGCGTATTCAACTATCCACGCTGGAATCATTTCAATCACTCGACCAATGGCATCCAGCGACGAATGCGTCGCTCAAGCCGTCCCGACAGGTAGTTGGACACCAACGTCACCGCGTAATACATCGCCGCGGCCGTGAGGTAGAACAACAAGTAATGACGTGTCGAACCCGCGCCTTGCTTGGCGGTGTACAACAGCTCGTTGGTGCCGACCACGCTGATCAGCGCACTGTCCTTGATCAGGTTGATCCACAGGTTGGCCATCCCTGCCATCGCATACGGCGCCATGATCGGCAGCGTGACGCGCCGGAACAGCCCGAACCCGCTCAGGCCGAACGCCCTCGCCGCTTCGATCTGGCCGAACGGAATCGCCTGGATCGCCGCGCGGAAAATTTCCGAGGCGTAGGCGCCTTGCACCAGCCCCAGCACCACGATCGCCGCCAGCGGGCCGCTGACATTGACCACGCCGTAACCCAGTTCGGTCATCAGCGAGTTGATCAGCATGGAGCCGACGTAGTACAGCAACAGGATCAGCAACAATTCCGGAACGGCGCGGAACAAGGTGGTGTAACCGCGCATCAGCGTGGCGATCGGCCGGGGCGCGTTCAGTTTGAGACAGGCGACGACCAGCCCGATGGCCAGCCCGAGTGCAAAGGCGCCAGCGGATATCTGCAGGGTCATCCACAGCCCTTTGAGCAGCGCACCGCCCCACCCCGTTTCGCTGAAATTGATCAATTCGAACATGGCTGGCATTTCTCTCTCCAGATAGCGCAATCACTGTCTGACGCAATCCCTTGTGGGAGCGGGCTTGCTCGCGAAGGCGGTCTTACATTCAGCAATGATGTCGACTGACACACCGCCTTCGCGAGCAAGCCCGCTCCCACAGGGATCTATGTACAGGTCAGAACGCCGGTTTCACGCTGGTGCCGAAATAATGCTGGGAGAGGTCGTCATAGTCCTTGCTGGCCAACAAGGAGGCGATGGCCTTGTCGAGTTTGGCCTTGAGCTCAGTGTCATCCTTGCGCAGACCAGCACCCACGCCCTTGCCGAAAATCGGGTCATACGGCACTGCGCCGAGGTAAGCCAGGTCCTTGGCATCCGGCGTCTTGACGAAAGCCGCCATGGCCGTGCCGTCCGCCATCATCAGGTCGATGCGACCGGCAATCAGGTCGGCGTTGGCCGAATCCTGGGTATCGTAATACTTCACGTCGGCAATTTTTTCGTAGTAGGTCTTGAGATAGCTGGCGCTCACCGTCGAGTTCTGCACGCCGATGGTCTTGCCCTTGAGGTCATCCGGGTACTTTTTCACCGAAGCGTCTTTCGGCCCGACAATCGCGATCACCGAGTCGTAATACGCCTTGCTGAAAGCGATCTGTTTCTCGCGTTCTTCGGTCACCGACATGGAGGAAAAAATCACGTCGATCTTCTTCGCCAGCAGCGACGGAATGATCCCGTCCCACGCCACTTCCTTGATCTCGCACTCCGCTTTCATTTCGCTGCACAACTTGTGAATCAGGTCGACTTCGAAACCCTTCCATTCACCATTGGCCTGTTTCTCGGTGTACGGCGGATACGGTTCGGCCGCGACCGCGAACCTGATCGGCTGAGCTTGCGCCGCGCTCATGCCGGCCAGCATTACGCAGGCCACGCCGGTCAACCAGTTTGCCAAACGTCGATTTCCCATGATTTTTTCCCGTCTTTTTATGATGCGTTAGCGAGTTTGATGAGCGTTGACGAATTGCCGGCAACGTTCACTGCGTGGGTGTACGAACACTTCATCCGGCGAGCCGGTTTCCTCGATCAGCCCTTGATGCAAATAGGCGACTTTGGACGACACATCGCGTGCGAAAGCCATTTCATGCGTCACCAGGATCATGGTCCGGCCTTCTTCCGCGAGAGAGCGGATCACCCGCAGCACTTCGCCGACCAGTTCCGGGTCGAGTGCCGAGGTGGGTTCATCGAACAGCATGACTTTGGGCCGCATGGCCAAGGCGCGGGCGATGGCCACCCGTTGCTGCTGTCCCCCGGAGAGAAACGCCGGGTACTCGTTGCGTTTGGCCGCAAGCCCCACGCGCTCCAGCAAGGCTTCGGCCCGTTCAGTGGCTTCAGCACGGCTTTCACGCAGGACCTGGGTCGGCGCTTCGATGAGGTTTTCCAGCACCGTGCGATGGGGCCAGAGATTGAAGTTCTGGAACACCATGCCCAGGCTCGAACGGATTCGCACCAGTTGCTTGGCGTCGGACACCAGCGGCGCGCCGGGGCGTGAGTGGTTCAGGTGAATGCTTTCGCCATCGACCAGAATGCGCCCCTGGTCCGGCACTTCGAGCATGTTGATGCAGCGCAGCAAGGTACTTTTGCCCGAGCCGCTGGCGCCGATCAAGGAGATCACATCACCTTCGCGGGCGGTCAGCGAAACGCCCTTGAGCACCTCGATATTGCCGAACCGTTTGTGCAGCCGTTCGACTTCGATCATGGTCTTGGCCGCGACCGGTTCGGCGGCTGCGCTGCTGGTAACACGGGCGATCACCGGCCGCGGCGCTTCGCCTTTGAGCACCAGGACAAAATCGCGAATGCGCTGGCAGGCCTGGGCCAGCCGTTCTTCACCGAGGGTGAACGAGAGCCTTACAAAACCTTGCGCCGGCTCACCGAACGCGGCGGCATCCAGCACCGACACGCCCGCCTCGCGCAGCAGGCGCCAGGCGAATTCCAGCGAGGTCAGTCCGGTTTCGCGAACGTCGATCAGCACGAACATCCCGGCATCGGGATTGAGCACGGAAATGCCCGGGCAACCCGCCAAACCGTTCACCACCAGATCGCGGCGATGACGGTAGATTTCACGCATGCCGTGGGTGACTTCGTCATGGGCCAGCACCGCCTTCAGCGCGGCTTCCATGACAAACCCCGGCAAGCCGTAAAGCATGCTCAGCACCAGGGTTTCGGCGTGGGCTACCAATGCCTGATCGGCGACGATCCAGCCGGTGCGCCAGCCGGTCATGGCATGGGATTTCGACAGGCTGCCGATCACCACGCAACGTTCCGCCATGCCGGGCAAGGCCGCCAGACTGATGTGTTCGCGCTCGAACGCTAGGCTCTCATAGACCTCGTCCACCACCACCCACAGGTCGTGGGCGATGGCGATGTCGGCAATGCCTTGCAGCTCTTCGCGGGTCAGCACGACGCCGGTGGGGTTGTTCGGGTTGGAGAAGAAAATCGCCCGGGTTTTCGGGGTGATGGCTTTGGCGAGTACCGCCGCATCGAGCCGGAAACCGGCGTCCGCCGAGCAAGGCACGCGCACCAGCGTTGCTCCGGAAGCCTTGAGTGTCGCTTCGTAGGTCACGTACATCGGGTCGAGGGCGATCACTTCATCGCCGGCAGTGAGCAGGCACATTGAGGTGGCGAACAGGGCGTTCTGTGCACCAGCGACGATGATCACGTTGGAGGCTTGCAGCTCACGGTCGAACAGCTTGCCGTAGCGGTCGGCGATGGCTTCGCGCAAGGCCTGGCGACCGGAGATCTCGGTGTAGTGGGTGTCGCCCTCGCGCAAGGCGTGGATCGCGGCATCGGTGATGAAATCGGGGGTGGGGAAATCCGGGTCGCCGACGCTGAGAATGATCACATCCTCGCCCCGGCGCTTGGCTTCAAACGCTGCGTTGTGAATATCCCAGGCGGCAACGCCATCGCCTGCTATCCGCTCAACAAAGGGTGAAAACCGCATGCCAGTGCCTCGTTCGAATGGAAGAAACGCAAGCCCGCAACCAACCGGGGGTGGTGGAGCCAACATAGTCGAAGCTGAACAGTCGTTCAATAGAAAAGTCGTCCGGGTTCGCGTTCAGCGTAAACAGGTCGTTTTCACGACAGTCGAGCCGTTTTTCAGTACGGGTTTTCTCGTGTCTTATTGGCAAGCACAGGCGTGCTTGAGCTCGATCAGGGTGACGCCAGGATGGGCAAAACCACGGCGCAAATCGCGCTCCAGTTGATCGAGGCTTTGCGGCTCGTGCACGGTGCAGCCGAACGCTTTGGCCAGCAGTACAAAATCCGGATTGCGCGGCAGCACGCCCACCGGTTCGATATCGAGGCTGAGCATGTCGTCGCGAATCTGCCCCAATGCGTCGTTGTTCCAGAGCAGCACCACCAGCGGGCTGTCCAGTTCTTCGACGGCGGTGGCCAGTTCCTGCGCGGTGTAGAGAAAGCCGCCGTCACCCACCAGCACCAGGCCGGGCCGTTGCGGTGCGCCGAATTTCCCGCCGATCCCCGCGGGCAAGCCGTAGCCCAACGTGCCGTAGCCGGTGGGATGCAACCAGCTGCGGATATTCTGGCTGGCGAACGCGTAGTTGCCGGTGTAGGCCAGTTGGGTCATGTCGCTGCTGATGAACGTGTCGGCGGGCATCGCGGCGGTGATGCGGTCCAGGATACGTTGATGGATCGTTTGCAATTCACCGTGACCGGTTCGGATCGCGGCTTTCAAACCGGCGACCGCGGCCACGGCTTCAGTCGAATCCCGTGCCTCGGCCGGCACCCGCGTCAGTAACGCGGCGAGGGTTTGCCGGGCATCGCCGTGCAAGGCGACGGCACACGGATAGAAATCGTTGAACTTGCGCGAATCGATATCGACCCGGATCACCTCGCCGCTCAGCGGCAGGCGCTCGCGCCAGTAATCGGTGTCGGCCATTTCGGTGCCGACGGCCAGCACCACGTCCGCTTGCGCGATCAAGTCCCAACCGGGCTCAACGCACAGGCTGGAGCCGGCATTCAACGGCGCGTCCGGTGCCAGCAGACCTTTGCCGGCGACACTGGTGAACAGTGGCGCGGCGAGGCGTTCGCTCAAGGCTTGCAACTCGGCACCCGCCGCCAATGCCCCGCCGCCGGCAATAATCATCGGACGCTTGGCGTGTTGCAGGCGTCGGGCGGCTTCATCCAGTGCTGTGGCTTCCGGCAGACCACGGCCCGGACGGCGCACCACGTCGGCGCTCCAGTCACGGCTGATCGCGCCCGCCAGCACATCCAGCGGCACCGAAATGTGCACCGGCCTTGGCCGTTCGCTGTCGAACACGGCAAAGGCGCGGGCGACCAGTTCGGGCAAATCGTCGGTGCTCAACGCCACCGCCGAAAACGCGGTGATGGGGGCGGTGATCGCCCGTTGATCCTGGGTTTCATGCAGGCAACCCCAGCCTTTGCCGAGGCTGGCGGTGTGGTTGACGCTGGAAATCACCAGCATCGGAATCGAGTCGGCGTAAGCCTGGCCGATGGCGGTCGCCGCGTTGGTCACGCCGGGGCCGGTAATGATGAAGCACACGCCCGGTTTGCCGCTGACCCGGGCATAGCCGTCAGCCATGAACCCGGCGCCCTGTTCGTGGCGGGTCAGCACATGCCGGATGCCGCTGCCGGGCAAGCCGCGATACAGCTCGAGGGTGTGCACGCCGGGAATGCCGAACACGGTGTCGACGCCGTAATTCGCCAGCAATCGCACCAGGGCCTGGCCGCCGGTGAGGGTCGAGGATGGAGGTTGCGGGGTCGATTGTGAGCTCATGCCAGCCCTCGTCTTATTGTTTTGGAGTGATGGAGGATTGCGTCGATATTAAACACTCGTTCAACAGTGAGGCAACTCTTTCCCGCCTCGTGAAACCACATCACGAACACTAGATATCTATTTGTTTTACATAGGATTTAACTGGCGAATACAGAAAGCTGTTACATCTTCGAACATTCAAGCCGCCAGCGATGCACCGGCGGTGAACAGATAACCTGCCCCATGAATGGTGATGATCAGCTCCGGTTCGGCCGGGTCGTCATGCAGCTTGCGGCGCAGACGTCCCACCAGCACATCGATGGAGCGGTCGTTGGGCAGCCATTCGCGGTTGCGCAACTGGTCCATCAACTGGTCGCGGCTCAGGGTGTGGCCACTGTTGCGGATGAACACGTTGAGCAACTGGAACTCGCCGTGGCTGAGCAGGGTTTCGCGCCCGTCGCAGGCCTTCAGACGACGGCGGTCGGTGTCGAGCGTCCAGTCGGCAAAACGCTTGAGGTGCGCATCGGGGTGTGCGAGCGGCTGGGCGTGGTGCACCCGACGCAACAGGTTGCGGGCGCGTGCTATCAATTCCCGTGGGACCCAGGGTTGAATCAGGTAATCGTCGGCGCCGCACTCCAACGCCGGGAGACGCTCGGCGTCATTGCCGAGCAGGATAATCCCGACCTCCGAACGCTCGCGCCATTGGCGCGTCAGGGTCAAGGCGTCCGGCAACTGCGCATCGAGCAACACCAGCCCGACCGGGAAACGATTCAGGCAAGCCTCGGCCTGATCGACGGTGTCGGCGCAATGCAACTCATACCCTTGCGGGGTCAGCGCAGCACGCCATTGCTCCCGGTTCAGCGGATCGTCACTCACCATCAGCACGCACGGCATCACCGTCATGACCTGGCTCCTTTTCTTGGAATTGTGCGAAGCGGTGAATGCACTCTAGCGACTACTGAACAGTTGATCAACAAGCCGCTGTCACGTTTGACTAAACCGCTGATACCCGCCCATTTGCAGGCCATCGACCCATGCCTCGCAGATCTGCACGCCCTGGGCCGGGGTGAACGTGCTGGGGTTGAGCCCGCATTCCAGCCACAAACCGTCGAGCAAAGCGCTCAATCCGATCGCGGCCAGACCGCTGTCGAACGCCTCCCAGCCCTCCTCCTGCGCCAGCAACCTCAAGGCATCGCCCATGATGGTTCGGTACTCGCCATAAGAATGATCGTGCGCACGGTTGATCGCGTCGGCGGTTTTCACCGCGCCCCAGAACGCCAGCCAGGCTTCGAGCAGTTCGGGGTCGAGCATGCGCGGGGAAAACGACGCTTCGAAGAACGCTGACAGGTGTTGTCGCGCGCCATCGCCCGCGCTCGCCACCGACTCGCGCAGCAAACCCATCACCTGCCCGGTAATGTGCAGATAGGCATCGGCCACCAGCTCATCCTTGCCGGCGTAGTGATGACTGATCAACCCCACCGACACGCCGGCCTCGGCGCAAATCTTGCGGATCGAGGTGCCGACAAAACCGTACTTCTTCAGACACGTCAGCGTTGCGGCCACCAGATTGGCCTTGCGCAACTCGGGGTCCATACGCAAAAAACGCGCTTCCTCGGCCATGGTGCTCCTGTCCTTTTCGATATCGATGGCTGACGGTACAACATTGCGTCAGCGCAGGGGATACAACGCCTCGTCGAACTGCGCCAGACGAGGGAAGACCAGCGGCGAATCCTGCTCAAGGTTGTCCAGGCGCTGACGGTAATCCACCAGAAACTGCTCGCGGGCCTCGGCGCTGATGTACGGCACATGCCACGCCACGAACGGCGGCAACACGTCGAGTCCGACGTACGCCAGCGTGCCACGCAACAGGGGTCGCAGCATGTCTTCCAGCGGGCCATGAATCGCGCCGTCGCCGAACATGTGCTCGCGTCCGCCGAGCGTCACGGTGACCAGCGCTTTCTTCCCCGCGAGGCCGCCCTGATCGTAGAAACGCTTGCCGCCGTAACAGACGCCGGACACCAGCACCCGGTCGATCCAGCCTTTCAGGATCGCCGGCATCGAGAACCAGTAGATCGGGAAATTGAGGATCAATAAGTCGGCCCACAACAGCTTGTCGAGCTCCTGCTGAATGTCCGGGGCGAGACTTTTGGTCTTCACGCCCAGACGCTGTTCGAGTGCGTACACCAGATAGTCAGGGTTATCCCGGTCAGAGAAGTCCTCGGCGCTGGCGACAGGGTTCCAGTTCATCGCGTAGAGGTCGGAGACCTGCACTTCGTGCCCCTGAGCCTCCAGGGTCTGCACCGCCTGATCGCGCAACGCAGCTGTAAACGACTGCGGCTCGGGATGGGCATGAAGAATCAGTACATTCATTTGGGCAGCCTTATAGCAATCGATTAAAAGGGTCAGGCCAGGCGGATCAGTGCATCCACCGCCACCGCGCCTTCGGCATTGACCAGCAAAGGGTTCACGTCCAGCTCCAGCAGTCGCTCGGCGTTCTCGCAGGCGTAATCCGCCACCGCCCGAATCGCCCGGACCAACGTCGGCATATCCACCGCCGGACCGCCGCGAAAACCGGTGAGCAAGGGCGCACAGCGCAGGCTCAGCAGCGCCTCGTGAATGGCCTGATCGGTGGTCGGCAACAACAGGCTGCGACTGTCCTTGAGCAGCTCGACCAGAATCCCGCCGGCGCCGATCACCAGCGCCAGACCGAAGCCGGTTTCCCGTTTGATCCCCACGATCAGTTCAGCCAGGGGCGGCGACGCCATGCGTTCGAGCAGGACCTGATCGAACGCCAGCCCCGGCGCATGCCGCGCCAGGTTGCTGCGCATGCTGTCGAGCGCGGCGTTCAACCCTGCCTCGTCTTTCAGGTTGAGGGCGACGCCACCGGCTTCGGTTTTGTGCGGCAGGTCGGCACTCACGACCTTGAGCACCAGCGGATAACCGAGGCTGCGTGCCTCGTCCAGCGCCTGTTCGGGACGGCACAGGCGAGCTTCGGGCAACGGCAGGCCGAACGCGCGCAAGGCCTGTTTCGATTGCCATTCATCGAGCAATCGCCCCGATGCCACCGAGACAGCCGGACAGATCGGGGCCAGCGCCGATTCACCGTCGGCCAACAACGCTTCCCGGCGCGCGCGGTAATGGGCGATGCGTGACCAGGCCGCCAGGCCATCCTCGATCCCTTGCAGCGCCGCCACGCCCCGGGCATGCAGGCGTTCACGGGCTGTGGCCGGGAGCAGTTCGGGGAACGCCGAGCTCACAAAACCGGTCTTGCCGTGACGCTCCAGCAGGTCGCAATACAGCTCCAGCAGCAGATCGCACTCTTTGCGCTCACCGGTGAATTCGGCGGGATAGTCGAGCACCAGCAGCGCCGCATCGGCCGGTGTGCTTAGGGCCGTTTCGAGCATCTTTTCCAGGGCGTCGCGGTCGCCCCAGATGGCCGTGGTGAAATCCAGCGGATTGACCAGATTGGCGTAGCTCGGCAGAACCTGAGCCAGTTCCGCACGCTGGCTGTCGTCCAGTTTCGGCAAGGTCAGGTGATTGCGTTCGGCGTAGTCGGCGATCAATCCCGCATCGCCACCGGAGCAGGCCAATGCAATCAGGCTTGGCCCCGCCGGCAAGTTGCCGCAAGCCGCGGCCTTCAGGGTTTCGACAAAACTCACCGGGCCGCTGACGCGAATCACGCCGAGGCGCTCGAACAGACTGTCGTACAGCGCATCGGAACCGGCCAGGGAACTGGTGTGACTCAACGCCAGCTCGGCACCGATCTGCGACACACCGGTTTTCAGCGCGATCACCGGAATGCCTTTTTCCAGCGCCTTGTGCGCGACGCGGGCAAAACCGGGCACGTTCTTCAGCCCTTCGAGGTGCAAGCCGATAGCGGTCACCCGTGGCTCGTCGAGCAGCACGTCCATCAACTCGGCCACGCCCAGTTGCGCCTGATTGCCCACCGACGCCATGTAGGCCAACGGCAGCGAGCGATCGCTCATGGACAGGTTGTAGGCGAAATTGCCGCTCTGGGTCAGGATCGCGACGCCCTTCTCCACCACCTTGC
The DNA here is from genome assembly GCF_024169315.1 of Pseudomonas migulae. Taxonomy (NCBI): domain Bacteria; kingdom Pseudomonadati; phylum Pseudomonadota; class Gammaproteobacteria; order Pseudomonadales; family Pseudomonadaceae; genus Pseudomonas; species Pseudomonas migulae. The sequence continues at coordinate 1,260,145 of NZ_JALJWR010000001.1, forward strand.
CGCCATGGGCCACCGGCCACAACGCGACGCCGTGCAGGTAGTCGAGCAAGCCATAACAGTTGGGACCGAGCAGCGCCATGTCGCCGGCGGCGTGCAGCAGCTGTTCCTGCAACGCCAGCCCCTGCTCGCCGGTTTCCGCGAAGCCGGAGGCATAACAGATCGCACCGCCCGCGCCTTTGGCGGCCAGTTCGGCGACGCAGTTCAGTGTCAGCTCGCGGTTGGTGGCGATGAAAACGCCGTCCGGGCCACAGGGCAAATCGTCAATCGACGCCACGCACGGAACGCCTTCAAGGCTCGCATGTTGCGGATTGACCAGCCACATCTGGCCTTGGAAACCGCCGTCGGCGCAGCGCTTGAGCGCCCGCGCCATGCTGCGCCCGCCGACGAACGCCAGATGACGCGGCGCGAGCAGACGCTTGAGGTTGTCTCTGATCGACATGGGATTCTCCTTGGCCAATCAGCGCAGCAGTGGCCGCAGCAACTCGCGGGAAATGATGTGGCGCTGGATCTCTGAAGTGCCTTCCCAGATCCGCTCGATCCGTGCGTTGCGCCAGATGCGCTCCACCGGGCTTTCGTCCATCAGGCCCATGCCGCCGAAAATCTGCACCGCCTGATCCGCCGCGCGGCCCAGCACTTCACTGGCGAACAGCTTGGCCATGCCGGCCTCGCCGTCGGTCATGGTGCCCTGATCCATTTTCCAGGCCGCGTGCAGGGCCAGCAGTTCGGCGGCACGGATTTCGGTGGCCATGTCCGCGAGTTTGAACGAGATACCCTGATAGGTGCCGATGGCATGGCCGAACTGTTTGCGGTCGGCCGCCCATTGCAGCGACACGTCCAGTGCCCGTTGCGCCTGGCCGACGCAATTGGCGGCGACCATCACCCGCCCGGCCGTCAGCCAGGCGTTGGCCACGTCCCAGCCCTTGCCGACTTCACCGAGCACTTTGGAGGCTGGAACGCGGCAGTCGTCGAAGAAGATTTCGCTGGTGTGGTAACCGCGGTTACTGACGCATTTGGGGCCACGGCGAATGGTCATGCCCGGCGTGTCGCGGTCGACCAGGAAGGACGTCACGGCGTTGCGCTGGCGGCCGTTGTGCTCGTAGGTGTCCGTCACCGCGAACACGATGGCGAAGTCGGCATGGCCGGCGTGGCTGATGAAATGCTTGCTGCCGTTGAGCACGAAATCATCGCCGTCACGCACGGCGCGGGTCTTGATCGCATTGGCGTCGGAACCGGCGCCCGGCTCGGTAAGGGCGAAACAATCGACCTTTTCCCCGCGCACACACGGCAGCAGGTAGTCCTCGATCTGCGCACCCGTGCAAGCCATGAGAATTTTCGACGGACGCGCGACGAACACGTGCAGCGCCCAGGACACCTTGGACAGCTCACGCTCGATCAACGCCTGTGACAGGTAATCGAGCCCTCCGCCGCCGACTTCCTCGGGCATGTTGAACGCATAAAAACCGGCGGCAATCGCCTTTGCGCGAATCTGCGCAGCCAGTTCCGGCGGCACGGCATCGGCGCGGTCGACGGCGTCTTCGTGGGGCAGCAGTTCTCTTTCGACGAAGCTGCGCACGGACTCAACCAGCATGTCCTGCTCTTGGGTCAGTTGAAAATTCATGGTTGCACCTGCGGTTCGATTACTGGCCGATGAAATGAGGCGTGCGTTTTTCCACGGCGGCCCTGAGGGCTTCAGTGCCGTCCTGGCTGCGACCACACAGCAAGCCCGCTGCCTGTTCGGCCGCGAGTTGCTCGGCCAGGCTGCGCCGGGCGCCGTCGCGCAGCAGCACCTTGGTCTGGGCGAAGGCGAATGTCGGGCCGCTGGCCAGCCGCGTCGCCAGCTCGGTGGTTTGCGTGATCAACGCTTCATCGGCGCACACTTCGCTCACCAAGCCGGTGGCCAACGCGCGGTCGGCACTCCAGATTTCGTCGAGGAACAGCAGGCGTTTGCTCTGCTCGAGGCCGATCAACCGTGGCAGGTGCCAACTGGCGCCGGCGTCCGGCGAGTAAGCCATGCTGGTGTAACCGGCCTTGAACCGTGCCGATTGCGCGGCGAGTCGGAAGTCGCAGCACAACGTCAGGTCCATCCCGGCGCCTACAGCAATGCCGTTGATGGCAGCAATGGTGGGTTTGCTGAAACCGTGCAGGCGATTCATCAACTGGTGGGCGGTTTCGGTCCAGCCGTAGGTTTCAAGAATGCCGCGGCGCTCGGCGTCGGCCCATTCGGCCACGTCCGCGCCCGCGCAGAAACCTTTGCCGTTGCCGGTCAGCACCAGCACCCGTATCGCCGGGTCGGCTTCATGGCCGTCGAGCAGATCGATCAAGGCCTTGAGGGTGGGAATGTCCAGCGCGTTGCGTTGCTCGGTGCGGTTGAGGGTGATCCAGGCGATGCCGTTTTCAACCCGGCTGAGCAGTGACGGTTGCGAAGTCATGAAAGGTCCTCGTCGTTCTTATAGTTGGACTGGAGGTACGAACTGCTGACGATACTAAACAAGTGTTCAGTAACAGGGCAATCCTTTCAAAACCGTTTAGACATCGTCGCTACAACCCGCTAATTGTTTGATTTAAATATAAAATTTCTGAAAAAAGGCAATGGATCCCCTGAAGCTGTTACATCTTCGAACAACTCCCGGCCGTCCCAAAAAGCAAAAAGCCCCGCCCTCTCGAAGAGGACGGGGCTTTTTGTTGCCCGCCGATCAACCGGCGTTCAGCAGCACCGCGTCGTGCAGCTGCGCTTGCCGTAGCGCGCTTCCTGACGTTCGCGAAAGAACGCCGAATAACTCATGACCGGCTCGCCGGGATGATTCAGCGCCATCTGCGCCACGTAGTTGTCGTAATCCGGAACGCCCACCATCAGGCGCGTGCTTTGGCTGAGGAGCTTGGCGGCATGCTGCAGTTTACGGAACATGGCAGAAGTCTCTTTGTGGTGTGGGGACGGTCCAATGAAACCGCACTCATGTATCTGCAATGTGTCCGCGACCGGATGATTTGTATGTTCACGTAGCCCGGCTCTGCGCGATGCGTTTTGCCAGATTGATAAAGTTACTCAGGACCGGCCCCTCCTCCTCCCCCCGACAGATCAGGGTAATCGGCGCGACCAGCCGTGGTCGGGCGTTGAGGCGGCAATACACCACGGACTCACGATGAAACCCGTTCATCGACGCCGGCACCACGGAAACGCCGGCACCGGCCGCCACCAGACTGATGTTGGTGAGCATTCGTTCGACTTCGAAAGCGATTTTCGGCGTGAAGCCTGCGTTCTCACAGGCCTCGATCAGCTTCGAATACATACCCGTGGCACCGCTGCGTCGCACGAGGATGAACGGCTCGTCCGCCAGGTGCTTGATCGATATGACGGGCATCGGCACCTCGCCATCCCCCTTCTGTTTACGCGAACGGCCCAACAGCGGATGCCCCACCGGCAGTACCAGCAACATGTCTTCTTCGAGCAACTGATAGAACGTCATGTCCTGCGGCTGGCCCACGGGGGCGCGAAGGATACCGATGTCGAGCTTGCGTTGAACCAGATCGTCGGTCAGCTCCCGGGCACTGCCTTCGTTCAGCAACAGGCTGACGCCCGGATACGCCTCGCGGTAGGCGCGAATGATGCTGGGGATCAACGGATGCGCGGCGGCCGAACTGGTGAAGCCGATCGACAGCGCGCCTTCGTAGCCCTGGGCCGCCTTGGCTGAACGCCGTGCAGCGTCTTCGACGCGATTGAGAATGTCCCGCGCCTCCTGCAGGAAAATCACCCCGCCGGGGGTCAGGTCAACGCCCTTGGGGTGACGCCGGAACAGGTCGAACCCCAACTCGCTTTCCAGCGCACGGATCTGCTGGCTGAGCGGCGGCTGCTGCATGTTCAGGCGGACGGCGGCCCGAGTGAAATGCTGCTCCTCGGCAACCATCAGGAAATAACGCAGGTGTCGGAGTTCCATAGGGCCCTGAACATGAAGGTAAGTAGGGAGGCGCAGTATAGGGGCGTGGATTGCACCCGACAAAACGACGCCGATGGCGGATAAAACTCGTTACACTGCACGCCATAAAAAAATCTGGCGCCGAACCCCCTGCGGTCATTGGCGACCCGTGTCGCGAGGAGCCTCAACCCCCCATGCATGGCCGTTTTTTCAACAGCAGCGTTATGCAGATGCTGGCCGCCATGCTTTTCGGCCTGGCGCTGGGGTATGCGCAACCGCACCTGGCGGTCATCCTCAAGCCCCTCGGTGACGGCTTCGTCAAACTGATCAGCATGAACATCTCCCTGGTGGTCTTCGTGCTGGTGGTGTCGGGTATCGCCAGCCTGCATGACCACCGCCAGTCCGCACGCATCGGCGGCAAGGTCGTGATCTACTTTGAAGTTCTCGCGCTGTTCTCCCTCCTGGCCGGAATGGCCGCGGCGCTGTGGCTGCAACCCGGTGCAGGTCTGGCAACGCTGGACACTGCAACAGCTCAGCACCTGCCAGGCAGCCTCCATGATTCGTTCAACGTCAGCGGATTTGTACTGAGCGTCATTCCCACCACGTTTGTCGATGCCTTCATGCAGGGTGGCAATACTCTGCAGGTGTTGTTTCTGGCCATTCTGTTCGGCATGGCCCTGGCACGCTGCGGTGAGGATGGCGCCCCGATACGCAAGGGCATCGATGTCCTCGCGCAGCTGATGTTCAACATCATGGCGATGATCCTGAAACTGGCGCCGCTGGCCGCTTTCGCCACGCTGGCCTACACCGTCGGCCGCTACGGCCTGTCGTCGATGCTGCCCTTGGCGAAACTGGTGTTGACCCTGTACCTGGCCAGCGCGCTGTTCATTGTGATCGTGTTCAGTTGCGTGACCCGGATCGCCGGGGTGCGTTTGTCGAGCCTGCTGCGCTACATCAAGGAAGAGTTGCTGGTGGTATTGCTCACCACCTCATCGATCGCCGCCCTGCCCTCGCTGATCGTCAAGATGGAACGCCTGGGTTGCGCACACAGTATCGTGCGCCTGGTCCTGCCCGCCGGAAACGCGCTGAATCTCAACGGCACCAACATCTACCTGGCGGTGTGCGCCCTGTTTATCGCCCAGGCCGCGCACATCGACATGAACACCGGCCAGCTCATCACCTTCCTGATGATCGCCATGCTGACCTCCAAAGGGGCCAGTGCTGTGGCGGGTTCGTCGTTCATCACCCTGGCAGTGACCCTCAGTGCCCTGCAGATCGTGCCGCTGGAGGGCGTCGCGTTGCTGTTGAGCATCGAGCGGCTGATGAAATGCCGCTCACTGACCAACCTGATCGGCAACGCCGTGGCGTGCCTCGCCATTGCCCACTGGGAAAAAGCCATCGACCGGGAACGCTTGCAACAGGAACTGGGTCGCTGAAAAACCTCAACCCAGCTCGTTGAGCAACGCCTCGCTCAACGCCTGCGGCCGCCCGGAAAACAGGGTGCGCAACGGCTCATCGGTGGCCAGATGCCGATACAACGCGGACCGTTCTTCATGGCTGGAGGCCATGCGCACCGCCGCCTGAATGTAGGCTTCGCGGGTCGGCGCAATGGTCCATGACGGCAGCCCGACGCGCCGGAACAAGCCCTCGTCGATGTGCTCGAACACCTGCGGACCGGTCTTGCACACGCCCGGCAACCCCACCGTCAACGCGTCGATAATGCCGTTGGTATTACCGAACGGAAACGGGCTGAGAAACAGGTCGCAGCGGTTGAGAATCGCCATGTAATCCTGATAAGGCTGGTGCGGATACACCGTGGCATCGCGCACGTAGCGTTCAATCAGGCGCACCAGTTGCGGGTACAACAAGCCCTGGGCCTGGCCAACGAGAAAGTGGAAATGCACGCGTTTCCCGGACTGATTCAAGGTCTGCACGGCGATGGCCTGGCAGCTCGCCAGAAAGCCCGGATTGAGTTTCATCGTGGTCGCCGCCACGGCGACATTGACCACCGGCCCGTCGTCGCGCGCCACGCGTGGCAGATTCACCGCAAGCGCTGATGGGCGATAAGGCTGGCCATCGGCGGGCAAGCGCAGCAGCCGCTCGGTGAAACACTCCGGATCACCGACAAAATCATCCTCGACACTGATGCAATCGATATGGCGTGAAGCGGTGGTCGCCGGGTGCCCGAGCGCCGCCACTTGCAGCGGCGCCATCCGTAGATTGCTGGCGAACAGCGTGATCTGGAACATGCCGACGCTGGGCATGTAGAACACTTGTGCTTTTCGCGCCGCCGCGAGGTCACGCAACTGGCGCAGGCAGGCGAACAGATCGTCAGGCTCGGCGAACTCGACAAACTCGTCGAATACCGCGCGTCCCAGGTCATCGACATTGGCCCCGTAGCCGACGCCCACCACGTGGAAATCACGCCGCGCCGCCTCCAGGGTGCGCGAGTGAGTGCGGTAGATCGAGTGCCCGCCGGAAAACCACTCCACCAGCACCAGCATCAACGGTTTTTGCGATGCGTTGTCGACCGCACCCCGGTGCAGCGGCAGTGGCTGGATGCCGACACTGTCCAGCTTGCGCTCGATCAGACGGTTGATCGATGCCTTGATCCGGTGCCGTTGCGGCAGGTCGGCATAACTGCAATGCATGTACACGTCATGCAACACGCTGATCGGCAGCGCGTCGAGGCTGTCGAGCTGGTCCAGGCGATCGGGCAACCAGGCCAGTAACGCCTCGCGCTTGGAATGCGCGGCCGGCGTGCCGAGGAATCGCGGCGACAGCAGCGCCATGAACAGCGCGGCGGCCAGCGCCGGGTTACGCGCCCACAGCAACTCGACATCCAGCGGCAGCTCGGACTCCGGAGAGTAAAGGATGCAGAACTTCACCAGATCCTGTTCCGCGAGCCGGTAGTCGTTGGCGTCGTGCCCCAGCAGGTTCAACGAGCGCAGGATGTGGTCGCAATTGACGAAGGCGCTGGCCGCGAACAGCGACGACAGCCAGCGTTGCAGGTTGATCAATTGGCCGAAACCGTCGGGACTGATGCGAAACCCGGGGTCGGAAAACAGCGCCGTGATGGCGCTGGTCAGGCGCGTCAATACGTGATGTTCCAGCTCGCCGGCGGTAATCGCCGGCGACACGGACAAGGAGAATTGTTCGGACAATTTGCCGTAGTGGCGGTCGATCAGTTGCAGCAGCCGCACCAGATCCTGGGCAGCCGCCTCGTGATCATGGGTGTAACAGCGGTACTCGAACTGCTCGAGGGAAAACACTTGATCGGACATAGCAAACGCCAGAGTGAGAATGGACTTCGACGATCATGGGCCCGATCGACACGGGTCAGGCCCATTACCCCTCAACGGCCCAATGCGTAAAACGTGCTGTCGAGGTGATTCTGCGCCTGCGCCAGCTTCTGCCGCTGCTGGGTCAGCCAGTCCTGATCACCCTTGAGGCGCAGTTTTTCCTCGGCCAGCATCCGCTCGACTTCGGCCCGCTGCGGTCCGCCCAGCCCTTTGCTGGCACTGACCATGTTCTGCGCCGTCAGGGCCTCGCGGAACCGGGCCTCGGTCAGCGGGAACTGTGCGCCTTGCAGGTTGAACGCTTCCAGCGCCTTGCCGTAGATCACCCGCACCTGATCGAACGGAATGTCGGCCGGCTTGATCTTGTTCTGGCGCCCATAGGTGACCAGATCGGATGCGAAGTGATGGCCGACGCGGAACGGTACATCAGACTCGCGTTGCAGCGTATCGGCCAGTTCGGTGGTGGTCGAGTAGTCCGCGTCGACTTCCTGCAAAGCGCGCTTCTTGTCGATGATCAGGTTGCCCAGCATATCGGTCATCAAGTCGAACGCCTGGGTGGTCTGATCAAGGGTTTTCTCGACCTGATCACGCTTGTAGTCCGGCATGCCCGACGAAACGTTATGGCCTTCGAACTCGAACGTGACCGCCCCGCCCACCACGTCGCTGGCTTGCAGGCGCAAGCGGTTGAGCACGTAGGGATTGCGCTTCTGCGGCATGATGCTGCTGGTTCCGGTCAGATGGCCTTCCTGGATCATGATCCACGGATAGGGCTGGTGATACTGGATGTGCATGTCCTGCACCAACAGGCCGATGGTCTGCGCGGCATTGCTGCACACGCCGGTCAGCTCCATGCCAGTGTCGAGGGCCGCCAGTTGCGTGGCGTCATAGGAGTTTTCAACCGGTGCGTCGAAACCCAGCAGGTCCGACAGGCGTTTGCGGTCCACCGGGAAACTCGACGTCCCGAGCGCCGCGCTGCCCAACGGGCTCAGGTTGAGGCGCGCATACGCCTGTTGCAGCCGTGTGGTGTCGCGCTCGAACACGGCGGTGAACCCCAGCAGGTAGTGGGCGTAAGTCGTCGGTTGCGCTTGCACGCCGTTGGTGTAGGCCGGGACGATGGTGTCGATATGGTTTTGCGCCAGATCGATGAACGCGGCCCGGGATTTGTTCATCGAGTCCAGCAGGTTCAGCGCGCGCTCGCGCTGCATCAGCCGGCGCGTGGTGGACAGGATGTCCTGGCGGCTACGGCCCGAATGCATGCGCGAACCATCGGGGCCGGCCAGTTTCAGAATCAGCGGCTCGTAGTCCAGGTAATCCGCCGGGCGCTCGGCGCCGGGCTTGTCGCCGTCCTTGATCACCTGATCGACCGCCGACACGATCTTCTTGCCCAGATCTTTTGGCACGATGTTGTTTTCGATGACCATCACCGTGGACGCCTTGTTCATTTCGCCCAGGTAGTAAAAATAGTCATGGACTTCTTTCTTCTCGGCAGCCTGGACGTTGCCCAGGGACATGCTCAGTGCCAGCGGCAACAGTGCGAAGTGGATCGCCAGGCGCAGCGGGGATTGGGAGTGGTTCATTGGGGTGGTTACTCTCGCTCGGTTTGACTGGAAGAACGGGGACCCGACGTGCCAGCGGCAGCGACGGTGGACCATGGCGCGACCTTGATGTCCACCTGGTCGGCAACGCTGCCCATGGCGGTGAGGTGGTAATCGGGTGTCAGGGGTTGGCTCCAGGCGCTGTTCGCCATCTGCATGTGCAGGTACTGGGTGGTCGGTGCGATTGCGCTGTCGAACAGGCTGCTGTTGATCAGTCCGCCCCGTGAAATCACCACGGCGCCGTCACCGCTGGCCGACAGGCTGGTGGTGTCATCAGTGTGGGTGATGAATTGGCCGGTTGGCGTGTCGACATCCACCAGCAACAAACCGTCAACGACCTGCAGGCTGTTATTGCCGTCGTCGAAGCTCAAGGCCGCCCCGCCGGCACTTCTGCCGATCAGGGTCAGGTTGCCGTCGCCGCCCGTGGTCACGCGGTTGTAGCCGTTGGCATTGGAAGCGCTGAACGCAATCCCGTCGCCGCTGCCTTGCGCGGTGCCCACCAGGCGAATGTCGCCGCTGTCGGAAACAATCCTTACTCCGTTGCCCGGCCCCGAGGCGCCGCTGCGAATGCTCAGGCCGGCCTCGGACGAGGTGGCGGCGCTGGTGCCGGTCAGGGACAGATCGCCGCTGACGGTCGACAGCGTCAGCGAACTGCTATTGCCCGACGGATAAATATTGAGGCCGACGCCGCCCCGGGATTGTCCCTCGAGGGTGACCGAGCCGGTGCCCGTGGCCTGGATCACGTTTTGCCCGGTCAGCAGACCAATGCCGTCGCCCGCGCCGCTGCTGCCATTGATGCTCAACGCACCGTTTTCAACGCTGAGCTGCGCCTTGCCGTTGCCGTAGATCTCGATCCCGCTGCCGAAATCGGTGGCATTGCCGATCAGGGTCAGGTTGCCGTCACCGCTGGTTTTCAGGATGTTGTTGACGGCAAGGATGGCGATACCGTGGTCCAGCTCGGCGCTGTTGGGCGAGTGGAAGTTGCCGATCAGGGTGATGTCGCCGCCCTGGGAGGTGATGCGGTTGCTGGAAACGCCGTTGCCGGTGCTGCCGCCCAGGGCGATGGCATCCGAGGTGCCCACTGAATCGCCGCGCAAGGTGATGTTGCCGGAATCGCTGGCGACGTTGACGCCTCTGGAATTGCCCGTGGAGTTGAAGAAAATCCCATAGCCACCGGAGGCCGTCGTGCTGTTGCCGCTGATGTTGATGTCACCGCTGGTGGTCGACAGGTCAATGGCGGCGTTGGCGCCCGACGGCGCAATATCGACGCCGCGCCCGGAAACGCTGGTGCCATCCAGCGTCAGGTTGCCGCTGCGGGTCGCGACACGAATCGTCGAATAATCACCGCTGGCGTCCAGCGACAATGCCTTGAACGAGCCGCTCGCAGTGCTCACGGTGTTGTGGTTGGCCTTGAGCAGGACATCACCGCCGGTGCTGGCGATGTTGATCCCCGCGCCGGGTGTCGCGGCGGTGCCGCTGCCCGATGCGATCAGTGCCAAAGCCGGTGTGGTGCCGCCTTCGGTGGTCCCGGTCAGGGTGATGTCGCCGTCGGTAGCGAGGTTGATCGATGAGGTGGCACCGGTCGAATTGAGGATCGTGCCGTAGCTGCCGTTGCTATGGCCGTTCAGCACAATGTCACCGCCCTGTGCCGAACCCAGGTTGACGGCGCCATCGCCCGAAGCGGCCAGGTACACACCCCTGCCGGTGTCGCTATTGCCCTGCACCGTGAGCCTTCCGGTGCCGACCGTCAGGCTCTGCGAAGACGACGCCGCCGTCGCGCAGACCAGCACGCCATAGCCGGAAGCCGCCGTGCCGCGCAGTGTCACATCGCCGGAACCGGTGGCGGCGATGCTGTTGTTGGTGCTGAAGATCCGTGTCGCGTTGCCGCTGCCCAGGTTGGTACTGTCGACCGTGATCGATCCGATGCCCGTGGTCAGCAAACTGCTGCCTGCGGTCAGGACGAAGGCGTCGCCGGTCCCGCTGGTGCTCGCTTGCAGCGCGGTGATGCTGATGTTGCCGCCACCGGCGTCGATGCTGCTGCCACGGATGTTCACCGCCGTTGCCGTGGAACCTGCCGCCAGGGTGGCGGACGTGGCGCCGCGCAGGACGACGTTGCCTCCGCTGGTGGTGATGCGCGTGCCGTTGCTCAGGGAAATGCCGTTGCCGTTGCTGACGTTGGTGCTGGCGTAAGACTGGTTCGGCTGCACCGCGCCGCTGATGGTCAGGTTGCCGCCGTTGGTGCTGAGGGTCGCATTGCTCAGCGCCACCGAGCCGTTGCCGCTGTTGTTGAAGTTCGAGTACAGCGACACGTTGAGGGTCTTGCCCGTACCGTTGCTGATGCTGGTGTTGGTCATCACGATGTTGCGGTGAGCCTGCAACGTCAGGGTCGCGTTGCCGACCCCGCGGACGTTGTCCAGCACGTTGATGTCGCCGGAAGTCCCGCCCACCGAGGTCGTTTGTACAATGACGTTCGCCCCTTCGGACAACGACGCGTTGAGCACTGCCGAGCTGAGGTTGGAACTGCTGGCGCCACTGGACGTGAACGGACTGGTGCTGGTGGCGCCGCCGGCACTGGCGGGCGCGGTGATGTTGATGTTGAACGGGTCAATCAGCCAGGTACCGCCCTGGCCCGACACCGCGCTGAGGTCGACGATACCGGTGACATCCAGCGCGTGCCCTGAGGTTTCCACCAACCCGCCCCGCCCCTGTCTGCCGGCACCTTTGACGCTGATGCCGCCGTGGAACTGCGTGCTGTCCAGCGACCAGAGAATGACTTTGCCGCCATTGCCGTTGCTCAAGGCATCGGCGCTGATGCGCGCATCGCGGCCCATGTAGGTGGACGTTGCCTGGTGAACGCCGTTGCTGCCCTGATAGTCGCCACCCAGCAGCACGGTGCCGCCCGCGACATCGCCGTCGGCATTGATTCGGCCACTGTCGAACAGACCGACATACTCCCCGGTCATGCTAACGTTGCCGCCGCGCTCGCCACTGTTGCGCCCGGACACGTCGAGGGTACCGCTGTTGGCCACCACGCCGTGACTGCCGCCATCGAGCACGATGCGACCGTTGCGTTGCTGCAGGCTGCGCGCTTCGATCACCCCCTCGTTGTTCACCACATTGCTGAGCATCGCCTGGGAATCCCGCGCGCTGAGCGCCACCAGGCCACCGTTGGCTTGCAATAGCCCGCGGTTGACCACGCTGGCGCCCACCGCCGGGTCGTTGACTTCGAGGTTGATCAAGCCGTCGCCGTTGAGGTCGAGGGTGATCTTCTCGCCGCCACCCAGCACGACCGAGCCCAGTCGGGCGACCACGGTGCCTTCATTGCGCACCTGGGCACCGAGCAGCGCGACGCTGCCGCCGTCTCCCGCCGTGATCACCCCTTGGTTGATGACCGCGCCCTGGCTTTTGCCGGAGAACACGTTGCGCCCGGCGAGAAAATCGCTGTTGGAAATATCCAGCGAACTGGCCACCAGCCCGCCAACGTTGACCATCGAGCCCGCACCAAACAACACCCCGGACGGGTTGATCAGAAACACCTGACCGTTGGCGTTCAACTGGCCGAGAATCTGCGAGCCGTCGCTGCCGGTCACCCGATTCAGGGCGACCGATGAACTGCCCGGCTGGTGAAAATTGACCTGGGCGCCACTGCCGATATTGAAGGTGTTCCAGTTGATGATCGCCCGGTCGCTGCCCTGATTCACGGTCATCACGTTGCCGTTGCTGTTGACGGTGGCGCTACCGGCAACCACCTGGCCGTTGGTGGGCAGCGCGTTGCTGTCCAGTGCCAGCGCCGGCAGCGGCGCAAGGCTGTAAATCACACAGAGCACGGCATGGCTGAGGGGTTTGAGACGCGGTAGCGCCTGGCGACTGATGCGGTGGGTTCGAACGTTGCTCACAGCCTTCTCCTCAGAACGAATAGTTGATGCCAGTGCCGATGGCGCTGATGGTGGTGCCGGCGCCCGGTGCGTAGCCGCTGGCGGCGTAAACGCCGGTCAGCGCGAAGTTGTAGTTGGCCAGGGACTGGTTTTTCAGGATCACGTACTGACCGAACAGGTCGGTGTTTTTGGTCAGCTTGTACGTAGCACCCACGGCGTACTGAGTGGCACCCATGCCGTGGGTGTCGCAGTCGATAGCCCGGGCAGCGATCATCGAGCACTCGCCCGGCAGCGCCTGGGCGTAACTGGCCCGCAACTGCCAGGCGCCGATGTTGTGCGTGACGCCGAGCAGATAGGCACGGCGGCGATATTTCGACAGGTCGCTGGAGGTGGTGCTGTTGTTGATCACGCCGTCTTCGGAATAGGACAAGTCATCGGCAATGGCCGACAGCTTGGTGTCGCCGAAGTCATAGGCCAGGCCGTAACGCACACTGAAATCATCCGAAGACGTGCCGTCAGTGACGTGGGTGGTGCTGCCGACGCCCCGGGCATTGCGTCCCAGCGAGGCGACGCCGAAATAATCGACGTGCCGTTCGGCAGCGACCACCGCGGTAAAGCCTCCATGGGTGTAGGTCAGGCTGCCGCCGTAGATATAGCCGTTGCCGACGTCTTCGGCTGAGCGGGTGCCGTTGTTGGAATACGCCAGTTTCAGTTGCAGGCCGTACCACTCCGGCGTCCAGTACTGCACGACGCCAGCCTGACGCCGGTTGAACGCGGCGTCATCGTTGTTCGATTCCTCGGCGGTGCCGGACGGCCCGTTGACGTTGGTGGCCAGGCTGGTGCTGAAGCCGGGCGAACCGATGATGTTGTAATACGCCGCACTGGTCTTGCCGTGGAACGGATCAAGACTGGTGGTGGCTTCTTTCATTGGCATGTCCCAGATGCCATACAGCAACGTACCGTACTGCCCGTTGTTGAACGCCGCGCCGGAGTTGCGCAGCTTGGTGCTCGGCGACGCCGACTGCACCACCGAAGGGTCGTCGCTGGCGGTGTAGTTGAGGGAAATGCCGTACTCGAGTTGCCACAACAGGTTCCAGTCATCGGTCAGCGCATAACCGCCATGTCCACCGACGTAGGAGACGTTGTCACGGGCCCGCCAGAAACTGGCCATGTTGCGTCCGTTGGGGGTGGCCAGTCGGCTCTGGTTGGCCGGCGCCGCGGCGGTCGCGCCGTGACGGTCGACGTATTCGGGGACGATGCCCAGTGAGCCGTAGAACACGGTCTGGGTTTCGGGCACTTCGAAATCCTCGCCCTTGGAACCCAGGTCGCTGGCCAACCCGGCGAATGCCTGAGGCGAACCGGAGATCGAGAACCACAGGCGCCGCGCCGCGCGATCGTCGCTGGTGGGGTTGTCGCCGGGCGAAAACGCCAGGCTGGCGTTCATCACCAGCTCGCGGTGATACAGGTTCACCCCCACGCCGTAGCCATAGCGGGTCAGGTCATTTTCGCTGTTGTCCCAGGGGTTCTTGTTGACGCGCACCTTGCCGCCGTCGGCGAACAATGCGCCCTCGGCAATCGCGCCGTGAAACGTGCCCAGGTATTTGCGCAATTCCACACGCCCCAGAATCCCCTCGTCCCCCGCCGCTTCGCCGACCGGATAGGCGCGCACGCCATTGGGTCCGCCGAGGCTGAGTTTTTCCGAGGAATCGAGGTTCTTGTCGGCCCATTGCCCGGCGATCGAGCCGTACAGCGAATAGCCGTAACCCAACGTCTGCAAACGACTGAACGAGGCGTTGGTTTTCTTGTAGGTGCCCGCGGCTTTTGCGGTGAAATCGTCCAGCGCTGCATCAGCAGCGGTGTTCTTGTCCAGGTCGCCGACACCGAAGGCCAGGCTCCACAGGTTGCTGCCCTGCCAACCGTCCCGCCAGTTGCCATACAGCGCGGCACTGCGAAACACCGCCGATTTTTTCACGGCAAAATCGCCGGCTTCGTCCTCGAAATGCCGGTGCTCTTCGGACAGGTTGAGACTGATGTTGGTGTCCCGCGAGCGCAGCAGCGAGCTGTTGAGGAATACCGAAGACACCTTGGCCGTGCCGTCGGCGTTGACCGCCTTGAGGTTCTTGCCGATCGCGTATTCCAGCTCAGCGTAATTGGCACCAATGGAAATCCCGCTGGCGCCCAAGGGTTGCTGAAAGCCAACCCCCTTGATCTCCAGCCCTTCGAATGAGTTCTGCGAGTTGACGGTAAAGGTTTCGCCGAAGCCGAACGCATCGTTGAGGCTGACGCTGGAGGTCAGCCGATTGGAACCGGTGAAGTAGTTGCCGTAGTTGTCGATGGCCGCTCGGGCAGTGAAGGCCGTCATCTCGTTGAGCTCGAGGACAATGTCCGCAGCACCCGGCTGTTGCGACGGCCGCAAGATCGCGCGCACCGCGACACCGGCGATGTCCGACAGGCGCAGCAGCACCCGCTCCAGGTCCTGTTCGCGAATGATCGTGCCCGGTTGCAAGGCATCGACGAAACGTTGCTGCATGCCGGGGCGCAAACGCACGTTCGGCCCTGGCATCGCGACGACCGTGCCGATCACGCCTTCCTGAATGCCAATGGTGACCTGGCCATCCTGGATTTCCTGGGCCGGCAGATACGCCCGGGCCACCAGATAACCGCGGGCCCGGTACAACTCGGTGATCTGCGCCGCCGCTTCGCGCAGGCCGTTGAGGTCCAGGACCCGTCGGGTATAAGGCTTGAGTTGCTCTTGCAACCGGGTGTCGCTGATTTCATGGTTGCCGCTGAAGGTGAAGCCTTTGACCTCAAGCTTTATCGATGAAGCCGTCGCATCGGCGCGGGGCTCGGGCTCGGCGTCCTGGCTGTCGATGCGCACGCTGCCAGGGGCTGCGGGCTGCACGCTTTCGGTCGGCCGCAGGGCCTCGCGGTTGCTATCGAACAGGGTGCCGGCGGACGGCAACGTATCGGCCTGGACCTGCGCAGCCATCAAGGCCGCCGCCAGGAACGTCAGGCGGCCAGGCCCGAAGGCTCGGGACGCCCGGGTAAACAGATCGTGTTTGTTCATACATCGCTCTTATTATTTTTATCGAGGACGTGAGTGTCCCGCCGCACAGCGGTGACGCATCAGCGTGCGTACTCAGGGGAAAATGATTCGGGCGACCTGTTCGTCACTGAACATTTGCGCTGCGCTGTGCCCCAGCCCCCGGATCAAGTGCTGTGGGTGATTGACCGGCGTCTGCCATTTTTTGCCGAGGAAGCGTTCGTAAGCGATGTAGACGAGTTGGCGTTCAACCCGTGTCTGGCCCTGGAAATTGGCGCCGCAGGAACTGTCCATCACCCGGCTGTTGGGGTTGTTGTCCTTTGCACCGACCAGATAGGTCACGTCACGCGCGGCGTAACGGGCAAACAGTTGCTGCGGCGACAGTTGCTGCGTCTGCACATACGCCGGGGCACCTTCCAGACCATAGCGATAGCGGCCATAGCTGGGGCATATCACGGTGGTCACCGGTGAGAACCCGCCGACCTGCAGGCGGTTGTCATCGAAATACAAGTAGCTCGATGGACTGGCGATGATGTACCGAATGTGCAGGCCACTGGATTTCAGCCCGGCATCGAGGTGATTGACCACCGCGTAGCGCTGCATCAGTTGTGCGCCGGCCGAATGGCTGACCATGACGATTTCTTTCAGGGCGGGGAAACGCTGGCGGTCAGACAGGTAGGCGACGAGGTCGTCCAGTACCTGGAAACCGGGAATACCGGTGCGGCCTGACTGCGATTCGAGGCCATGCATCCATTTGTCACGAGGCCACAGGGGCATGTCGTCAGCGACGTCGGGATCGGTCGGTGTCAGGAAGTTGGGGGCCAGCAACAGCGTCTGGTCGTCCGAAAGCCCGGCCTTGTCCAGCAGCTTGCGACCGGTTTCGAAGTAGCGGTCGGCATCACGCTGCACGCCGTGCAGGATCACCACGGCACGCTCGATGTGCTTGAGTGGCTGATACAGATCGGCGTTGGCGTAGACCCGGAAAGGATAGGCTTCCACGTCGCGGCCCAGACGCAATGTCTGGAATCTTTCGTCGACGCGCTTGCCCGCCACTTCGCCCTGGGCTTCGGAGACGGACGAAGAGGTGATCGCCCCGACCAGGGCCACCGTGCCCAGCACCGAGGCCATGGACTTTGTAAAGGTGAACGAGGCTTGCAGGCTTTTGAAAATACAGAACATGGCACCCTCTACGCTGATACTCCGAACGGTGTGGCATCGACTCGATGCCACTGTCCTTTCGTTGTGCGGCTGTTCGGAAACAGGATGGGCATGTGTTCGCGTCAAAGCGTTTTACGCCCCACCGACGGTGGGACCGCGAGGCCGCGAAGCCAGGCTCTTCTCTTGTTTTTTGCGAATCCTAACAGCGAGGGTGACCAATGAAAAATACGTTAAAAATCGATCTCGATACTTTAAAAATATCGAGATTGACCTGTTACAACACCAGCCGACGGTAGTCCGCCAGGACACTGCCCAGATAGGCGTTGAAACGACCCGCGGCGGCGCCATCGATCACACGATGATCCCAACTCAGGCTCAACGGCAGCATGTGGCGCGTGACCACCTGCCCACCCTCCAGCGCGAGTCGCTCCCGGCTTTTGCCCACCCCCAGGATGGCGACTTCAGGCGCATTGATGATCGGCGTGAAATACGTCCCGCCAATGCCGCCCAGGGACGAGATGGAAAAGCAGCCCCCACTCATCTCCGCAACGCTCAACTTGCCCTCCCGTGCCTTTTCAGCCAGCGCCGACATTTCCCGGGCAATCGCCAGCACACCTTTTTGATCGACGTCCTTGATGACAGGAACGACCAACCCTTGCGGCGTATCGGCGGCAAAGCCGATGTGGCAATAACGCTTCAACACCAGTTCGTCCCCCTTGAGGCTGGCATTGAACTCCGGGAATTTTTTCAGGGCGGCTGCGCAGGCTTTCATCAACAAGGCCAGCAACGTCAGCTTGACCCCGCTCTCTGCCTTTTCCTTGTTCACCTGCACGCGGAACTGTTCGAGCTGCGTGATATCCGCATCGTCATGATTGGTCACGTGGGGAATCATGACCCAGTTGCGATGCAGGTTGGCCCCGCTGATTTTGCGGATGCGCGAAAGTGCCCGGGTTTCCACCGGCCCGTATTGGGCAAAATCAACCACCGGCCAGGGCAGCAAGCCAGCCAACGGCCGGGCACTGGGTTCAGCTGCCGTGAGCGCGCCTTTCACATGGGCCGACACGTCCTCTTTGGTGATGCGATTGCGCAGCCCCGTCCCCTGAATGGCCATGAGCGAAACACCGAGCTCTCGAGAAAACTTGCGGACCGAGGGCGAGGCCAGCGGCAAGTGCGTCGGCGGGGCAACCACTTCGATGGGCGACGGTGCCTGCCGAGGTTCTGTGAGCGCTGCAACGGGTTCGATGATGGGAGCAGGTGCCGGTGAGCGCCCTTCACTTTCGATCAAGGCGATCGGCGATCCTTCGCTGACCTTGTCGTCCAGCCCGACCGTCAACGAGTGCAATACGCCCGTCGTTGGCGATGGAATTTCCATGGACGCCTTGTCTGTCTCGACAATGATCAAGGTCTGCCCTTCGAGCACCGCATCGCCGGCCTTGACCAGTATTTCTATGACACCGACGTCCTTGGCATCGCCAATGTCGGGCATTCGCACTTCATGCACATTCTTCATACGCGTTTCCTGAACATTCGACTCGAACTGAAGCACGGCTTCAAGCTTCCCAAGGCGCGACGGCGTCTACCTCAATGGCGTACCGCGCAATCGCCTCGGCGCACACACTGGCGTCGAGGCGCCCTTCCTGAACCAGTGACGTCAGCGCGCTCAAGACAATCTGATGGCGATCCACTTCGAAAAACGCGCGCAGCCTGCCGCGGGTGTCACTGCGGCCAAAACCGTCGGTGCCAAGCACGGTGTAGCGCGCCGGCAGATAACTCGCGATCAACTGGGGCAAGGCACGGACGTAATCGGTGCTGGCAATGATCGGCGCCGCATCGTTGAGCGATTCCTGTACGTGGCTGCGCCGCGCCGGTTGCCCGGGATGCAGGCGATTCCAGCGTTCCACTTCGCGGGCATCGCGGGCCAGTTCGGTGAAACTGGTGACGCTCCACACCTCGCTGTCGATGTTCCAGTCGCTGGCCAGCAACTCGGCCGCCGCGATCACTTCAAGCAGGATCGCGCCGGAACCCAGCAACTGGACGCTGCCCCGTGCATCCTCGACTTCATGCCGGGCGAACAGGTACATGCCTTTGATAATCGCCTGTTCGACACCGTCGGGCAGGTTGGGCTGCGGGTAGTTTTCGTTCATCAGCGTGACGTAATAGAACTCGTCGACCTGGCGCTCCAGCATCTGGCGCATGCCGTGATCGAGGATCACCGCAAACTCACCGGCGAACGCCGGATCGTAGGCACGGCAGTTCGGCACCATCGCCGCCATCAAGTGGCTGTTGCCGTCCTGGTGCTGCAGGCCTTCGCCACCCAGCGTGGTGCGACCCGCCGTGGCGCCGAGCAGGAACCCTCGCGCCCGCTGGTCAGCCGCCGCCCAGATCAGGTCGCCGACGCGCTGGAAGCCGAACATCGAGTAGTAGATGTAGAACGGCAGCATGGGCAGGCCATGCACCGAATAGCTGGTCGCCGCGGCGACCCAGGAACTGATCGCGCCGGCCTCGCTGATGCCCTCTTCGAGAATCTGGCCATCCAGGGCTTCCCGATAACTGAGGATCGAACCGATGTCCTCCGGTTCATAACGCTGGCCCACGCTGGAGTAGATGCCGATCTGTTTGAACAGGCTGGCCATGCCGAAGGTGCGCGCCTCATCGGCCACGATCGGCACGATGCGCGGTCCCAGTTGTTTGTCCCGGAGCAAACCGCTGAGCATCCGCACGAACGCCATGGTGGTGGACATTTCCTTGCCTTCAGCGGCAATGGCAAACCCTGCGTAGCTGCTGACGTCGGGCACGGCCAATGACGTCGACGTGACAGGCCGCGACGGCATGTACCCGCCCAAGGCACGGCGACGCTCATGCAGGTAACGCATTTCGGCACTGTCGTCGGCGGGTTTGAAGAAGCTCAGCGAAGCGGCCTGTTCATCGGTCAACGGCAAATTGAAGCGGTTACGGAAGGCGATCAAGGCGTCCTTGTCGAGTTTCTTCTGCTGGTGCACGGTCATCTTGCCCTGCCCGGCGTCGCCCATGCCGAAACCCTTCTTGGTCTGCGCCAGAATCACCGTGGGCTTTCTGCCTTCGCGCATGGCGCTGTGGTAGGCGGAAAAGATCTTCACCACGTCGTGCCCACCGCGTTTGAGGCGGTCGATCTGTTCATCGGTCAGCCCTTGGGCCAGATGCGCCAGGGCTTCGTTCTGGCCAAAGAACTGCTCGCGGTTGAAGCGCCCGTCTTTGGCGGCAAAGGTCTGGAACTGGCCGTCGACCGTGGCAGACAAGGCCTTGACCAGCGCGCCGTCGTGATCCCGGGCAAACAGGCCGTCCCAATCCGATCCCCAGACCAGTTTGATGACGTTCCAGCCCGCCCCGCCGAACAACGCCTCCAGTTCGTCGATGATGCGACCGTTGCCCCGCACCGGACCGTCCAGCCGTTGAAGGTTGCAGTTGACCACCCACACCAGATTATCCAGCCCTTCACGCGCCGCCAACGTCAGGGCCGACATGCTTTCCGGCTCATCCATTTCACCGTCGCCAAACACGCCCCAGACGGTGCGTCCGGTGGTGTCTTGCAAGCCGCGATGCTCCAGGTAGCGCATGAAGCGCGCCTGATAGATCGAGCTGATCGGGCCAATGCCCATCGAGCCGGTCGGGAACTGCCAGAAGTCCGGCATCAACCACGGGTGCGGGTAACTCGACAGCCCCCGGGCGCCTTGGGCGCGCGCGCCGATTTCCTGCCGGTAATGCTGCAGATCCTTTTCCTCGAGGCGACCTTCCAGAAAAGCCCGTGCATAAACGCCCGGCGCGGAGTGCGGCTGATAAAACACCAGATCACCGCCGCTGCTTTCGGTTCGCGCCTTGAAGAAGTGGTTGAAGCCCACCTCGAACAAATCGGCAGCGCTGGCATAACTGGCGATGTGGCCACCGAGCTCCCCATAGGCCTGGTTGGCCCGGGCCACCATGACCAGCGCATTCCAGCGCATGATCGAGGCCAGGCGTTCTTCCATCGCC
The DNA here is from genome assembly GCF_024169315.1 of Pseudomonas migulae. Taxonomy (NCBI): domain Bacteria; kingdom Pseudomonadati; phylum Pseudomonadota; class Gammaproteobacteria; order Pseudomonadales; family Pseudomonadaceae; genus Pseudomonas; species Pseudomonas migulae. Next base: position 1,281,031 of record NZ_JALJWR010000001.1, read on the forward strand.
AGATCACCGGGAAACACCGGCTGCTGCTCAACGCTGATGGTATTGATGTAGGGCGTGCCGTGGCGCGGCCGCCAGTTCATCTCGGCAGTGCTGGCCAGTGTCACCAGCATGTCCATGATCTGCGCGGCTTGCCCGGCACCACCATGGGCGATGACCGAGAGCAAGGCATCCCGCCATTCAGCGATTTCCTGGGCATCTTCAGCGGTCTGGCCCGGCAATTGGGCATGAATATCGGACGGGTTCATGGGCAACTCCTGCAGGTGTCGGGAAACACTTCAAGGTGGCGCGAATGGCTGGCTCGGGCGAGGTTTTTGACCTGTTCCACCGCCTCGATGATGAAACGTTCGGCCGAGACGACATTCGCCGTCTCGACCTGGATCAGCGCGACATTGTCAAAACAGCTGAAACCCTGGTGGATCAAGTCAATATGATCGCTATCAAGGCCGGACGCGATGACCACGATACGCGTACCGCTTGAAGGCTCGCGCATCCACTTCATGGCGTTATTACGACAGTCGGCAGTTTGGCTCATAGGCTTTGCCTTTCTTGTTGGGAGTGGTTGATTCGCTAAATGACGCAGCGCTCCTGCAGCACGCTTTTCGCCAGACTCCGGGTGGCCGATAAAACGTCTTCCACCTGTCGATCCATCGCCGCGTTGGAGGACGCTATTTCTCCCAGTTCGACGACGCGCAACGGGTGACCACAGACCGATCCCAGCCAGGTCAGGCCAGGGGCCGCGCCGACTTCGACGTCCAGTAAAAAGCTGCCTTTGGAAACGTAGCGCAGCAATTGGCTGGCATCACAGGCGTCGACCCGCGGTGACTGTTCGGGGTTGAACCCGACCCGCAACCAGTCGAGCATCAATTCCCTGGATTGCTTGACGGCCAGATAAGCCACCTGGTCCCAGTCGTCGATCGCCACGTGCAGCTTGTCGATCATGTATTTGGGCAACGCAGCACTGGTGACGATGACCACCCCGGCCTCGGCCGACGGCTCCTTGATCCAGACTGCGGATTGCGATGTCGCATGCATGGCGTTACTCCCGACGTTTGAACGGTCCGCTCCCCTGTGGGAACGAGCCTCTGTGGTGAGGGAGTTTTGTGGCGAGGGGATTTATCCCCGTTGATCTGCGAAGCGGCCCCCCGCGGTCTGCCAGGTACACCGCACACAATGGTTTTACGACTGCTGCGCAGCCGAACGGGGATAAATCCCCTCGCCAAAGAATCCCCTCACCACAGTGGATCGCTCCTACAGGTGGAGCACCGTCAGCCGTTGCGGAACAGGAAACTGTAGGCATTCAGCGCCGGCACCCCGCCCAGGTGCGCGTACAGCACTTTCGAGCCTTCAGGGAATTCGCCACGGCGGACCATCTCGATCATCCCGTGCATGGATTTGCCCTCATACACCGGGTCGGTCAGCACGCCTTCAAGACTCCCGCAAAGACGAATGGCCTCCAGCGTGCCTTCGTTCGGCAAACCGTATTCGGGATACGCGAAGCGCGTGTCGAGCACCACATCCTCGTCGGTGATTTCGCGGCCCAGTTCCACCAGTTCGGCAGTGTGCCGGGCGATACGCAAAATCTGCGCCCTGGTCTTTTCCGGTTTGGCCGAAGCATCGATACCGATGACGTTCTTCGAACGACCGTCGGCGGCGAAACCGACAACCATGCCCGCCTGGGTACTGCCGGTCACGGAGCACACCACGATGTAGTCGAATTTGAAGCCCAGTTCCTGTTCCTGCTGCCGGACTTCCTCGGCAAAACCGACGAAGCCGAGGCCGCCATAAGGATGCTCGGAACAACCCGCCGGAATCGGGAACGGTTTGCCGCCCCGCTCCACCACGTCGCTCATGGCCTTCTCCCAACTCGGTCGAATGCCGATGTCGAACCCGGCGGCGTCCAGTCGTACGTCGGCGCCCATGATGCGCGACATCTCGATATTGCCGACCCGGTCATACACGGCGTCGGAGTAGTTCACCCAGTTTTCCTGGACCAGCACACACTTCATGCCCAGGTGGGCAGCGACGGCCGCGACCTGACGGGTCTGGTTCGACTGGATACCGCCGATCGACACCAGCGTGTCGCAGCCCTGTTCGAGTGCTTCGGGAATCAGGTATTCGAGCTTGCGTGTCTTGTTGCCGCCGAAGGCCAGGCCGCTGTTGCAGTCTTCACGCTTGGCATACAGCTCGACCTTGCCGCCCAGGTGTTCACTGAGGCGTTTCAAGGGCGTAATGGGAGAAGGACCGAAGGTCAGCGGATAGCGTTTGAAACGATTCAGGTTCATGACTCTGCTCCTTGTTTATTGGATATCCAAGCGCCAGGCCGAAAGGCAAAAAAGGCTGCATTTCCAGGCTGTTTCAGGGCGGCTTCGATGAGTTCAATATTAAGAACAAAGCTGAAAATATGTGTTGCAAGTTTCAATCCATTAAAGAAACATCGCTCAACAGTTATCCCTTAAAACATACTTTTATTGTGCATAAATCACTATGAGCGCAACAAATAACCACAAGAAACCCGGCACTCCAGGTGCAGAGCCGCTCGCGCTGGACCGGACCGACCGCGCCATTCTCAAGACCCTGCAACGCGACGCCTCGATCTCCAATGTGGCGCTTGCCGAGAAGGTGAAACTGAGCGCGCCGGCCTGTCTGCGGCGAGTCGAACGCCTCAAGCAGGCGGGCCTGATCAAGGGCATTGTCGCGCTGCTGGACAATGACGCGCTGGACGCGGGAATGGTGGTGTTGATCGGCGTGGTGCTGGATCGCTCGACGCCGGAATCTTTCGCCGCTTTTGAAGCGGCGGCGCAAAAGGTGTCCGGCTGCATGGAGTGTCATGTAGTGACAGGGGAATTCGACTACTTCATGTTGATCCGCACCAAGGACAGCAACAGCTTCAACCGGCTGCATGCGGAGCAGTTGCTGTATTTGCCCGGGGTTCGGCAGATCCGTTCGTTCATGGGGTTGCGGCAGGTGTTGTCGACCACACACATCCCCATTTGAGGGTCAGATCAATCCGAGGGTCAGCGCCTTCAGTGTTGCTGCCGCACGGGTCGTGCACTGCAATTTGCGGAACACACTCTCGACATGAGTGCGCACCGTGCTCGGGCTGATGCCGAGCTGGCGCGCCACCTCCTTGTTGCTGCCGCCCATGCTGATGCGCTGCAGGATTTGCGTCTCGCGGTCGCTCAACGGGCTGGCGTTTCCCCTGGGCGCGACGGCGCTCTCGCCGCGAGCCGCCGCAATGACCGCCTGACAGGCCTGAGGGTCGAAACGCCCCAGCGCGGCTTCGTCGAGCAAGAGACGCTCGGCGTCACTGTCGCTGAAGGCCGCACGCCACGGCCGGTCGCAACGCAATGCCTGCCAGACCAGCGTGGCCGCCAGCAAACGCTGTTCGGCGGACAAGGCATCGCCCTCAAGGCCACGGAAGTAGCCACTGCCATCCAGCCGTTCATAGGCATTCGCCGCCAGCCGACCCGGCACCGACAGTTCAGGGATCTGGCCGCAGGTGCGCGACGTCCAGTAAGGCACCAGCCGTACCTGTTCGAGATCACCGTCCAGCAATACGCCGGGCGTGTTCCAGATTCGGTTGGGCACCGCCGCCCGGCCGACGCCATGAATCAGCGCCGCTTTCGCGGCCTGGTCGGCCGACGGGTCCGACAAGCCCCACAACCTCGCGGCCTCCCTGACCAGTTCTGCCGACCGGCGTGAGTAGCCCGCCAGCCAGGGCAGCTTGAGGTCGATCACATCCCCGACCAGCGTCAGCGCAACCTGCCTCTCGCTTCGATGCGGTTGCGAACGAACGTCTTGCGGCACGCGCAACGATTCCAGCCAGTCTTTGGCATTTAGCGCAAGTTCTGCGGCCAGCGATGCCGGGTAGCGACGATCGCCCTTGGTCGCGATCCATTCCAGTGCTGCATCCAGTCCGTGAACCCGGGAGAGGATTTCCAGATCACCGGCCAGCAGCACTTGATAGACCACCTCCGGCACTTCGGGATGGCGCAAGCCAAAGGGTTTGCCTTCCCCATCGAACTGCTCGAACACGTGTCGCAGCCCGTGTTCGACCGGCGCGCTCAGGCCAAGCGTGTGTGCGATATCGCCCGACACCTCGCAATGCACCACGGCCAACGGCGCCGATTTGCGCATCGCGCGCAGGCCTGCCGCGCCCAGTGTCTGGCTAAGCATGGCGTTGCGGCCCTCGACGTCATCGCCCAGCAAACGGGTGAAACCCTCGGCATTGGCCGTACACCCCGACCAGCGCAGCAACGCCACTTGCCGTGCGACCTCGGTGTGTTCACCGGCACCGTGACACGACTGCGCGAGCAACTGCACCAGGCGAGCCGTGCGGCGTGACTGGTCGAAGGGCTGGCCCATGCTCAGGTCCCCGACCATGGACAACGCCAGGATCGCACTCTCCAGCTCGATACCGTCACTCTCGCGCATGACTCTCCCCTTTCTTCGCATGATTTTTGGCCTGCCTCGGATAAACGACCGATACCGGACCGCCCCCGTATTCCTGAAACTGCGTCACACCAACCACAGGAGTTCCAACCATGTTCAAACCCAAGGCTATCGCCCTCGCACTCGCCATGACCACTTCATTGTTCGCCGTCGGCAGCCAGGCCGCCGCCCCGCAACCGTCGGTGGTGATCGTACACGGTGCTTTCGCCGACGGCTCCGACTGGGGCAAGGTTGTTCCGCTGCTGCAGGCCGAAGGTATCAAGGTTACCGTGGTGCAAAACCCGCTGACTTCCCTGGCCGATGACGTAGCCGCTACGCAACGCGTGTTGAACAATCAGGACAACGGCGTCGTGCTGGTCGGGCACTCCTGGGGCGGTACAGTCATCAGTCAGGCCGGTACTGACCAGAAAGTCCGTGGCCTGGTGTACGTCGCTGCGTTCGCCCCGGATGCGGGCCAGGCCAGCAAGGATCTGGGCAAAGACTTCCCGGCACCGCCCGGCGTGAAAGACATCGCCGCTGATAAAAACGGTTTTCTCTACATGACCCCCCAAGGCATGGCCACCGGCTTCGCCCAGGATCTTCCCGCCGCACAGACCGCCGTCATGGCCGCCACGCAGGGACCGATTCGCGCCTCGGCATTCGACGACAAAACCAGTGCCGCGGCCTGGAAGGGTAAACCGACCTGGTACGTCGTCGCCCGCGATGACCGCATGATCCAACCCGATCTGCAGCGTGCGTTTGCCAAAAAGTTGAAAGCGCAGGTCACCGAAGTCCAGGCCAGTCATGTGCCGCAGCAGTCGCGTCCGGCTGACGTGGCCAAGGTCATCATCCAGGCGGTGCACGAGACTCAGGACAAGACCGCGGAAGTGACGGATGCAACACAGCAGTCTTACGGGCCGCAAAACACCAGGAACGGGGTTTGAGCAGGCCACTTTAACGCACAAAAAAAAGCCGCGAATATCGCGGCTTTCTCGTTCTCAGCGTGCAGTTTTTTCCAGCGTCCAGCCCAGCACATCCAAGGCATCACAGCCGTCCTGGACGAGCATGTGTGCGGCGTTGGCGAAATGCTCCAGGTCATGCCCCTCGGCTTCTCTGACGCAAAGGCAGGAAACACTGTTGAGCAGATTACGCGCAGCTTTTAGTCGGTGGACGGCGGTTTCAAGAAGATCGGAAGCGCGGGCTTCGGTGTCGATGTACAGCGTCGGGCCGACGCTGAAGTTGCCTTGGAGCGGGTGGAATTTAGGCATGGCGTGAATCTCATCTGATAAGTGAAGCTCCCACCCTTTCGCGGCTAAACGAATTTGGGTGGTAGCTATGCGCGGGTTAGCCGACCGGACAGATGAACCCGGCACACCCGAAGGTGTCCCACGCACAGCCACCATAGACATGTAGATTCTAGGCAGCAAAAAACGCCGCGATTATACGGGCGCTTGTGCATCATCTGATACGACCGGCTAAAGTCGATCACCGATTCGTCGGCGACGGGCGAACTATAGGCGAGCCTTAAGCGAAGAAAAACCCGGTTTATGCGTCTCGGAGACGTCCTACACCTTTCTCGGAAATGCCTCGTTCCTCGATTTTTCTCCCTCGTGGATAGATCAAACTTCTTTTAGAACGTCACGGACCGGCCAGTGCACAAAATCCACAAGATGCCCTCGTCGAACAAAAAAAAGGCGCGTACCTCGCGGCGCGCGCCTTCTATCATCTGCGTGAGTTTTGCAACACTGAGTCAAGCCCAGGTTTTCATTGCCCCTGTTTGGCCGCCACCACACGCCACACCTTGTTACCGACATCATCGGCCACCAGCAACGCACCACCCTGATCAAGCGCCACACCCACAGGACGCCCTTGCGCTTCGCCATCGGCATTGAGGAAACCGGTGAGAAAATCCACCGGCACGCCTGACGGCTTGCCGTCGCTGAACGGGATGAACACCACTTTATAGCCAGCCTGCGGATTGCGGTTCCACGAGCCGTGTTCGCCGATAAACACGCCATTGGCGAAACCGGCCGGCATCGCGCGGGCGTCGGAGAATGCCAGGCCCAGCGGTGCGACGTGGGTGCCCAGCGCGTAATCCGGGGAGATGGCCTGAGCCACCTTGTCCGGGCGCGGCGGTTCTACGCGGGTGTCGACGTGGTTGCCGTAGTAACTCCATGGCCAGCCGTAGAACGCACCGTCTTTCACCGAGGTCAGGTAATCCGGCACCAGGTCGCTGCCGATTTCGTCACGCTCGTTGACCACAGTCCACAACTCATTCGAACCCGGCTTCCAGGCCAGTCCGTTGGGGTTGCGCAGGCCGCTGGCGAACAGGCGCTTGTCGGCGCTTTTAACGTCGACTTCCCAAATCGCCGCGCGACCTTCTTCGGCATCGAGACCGTTTTCACCGACGTTGCTGTTGGAACCCACCGTCACGTAAAGCTTGGTGCCCTCGGGATTGGCGAGAACGTTTTTGGTCCAGTGGTGGTTGATGCCGGCGGGCAAGTCGGTGACTTTTACCGGCGTCGCGCTGATTTCGGTTTGCCCCGTGGTGTAAGGCACCTTGACCACGGCATCGGCGTTGGCGATGAACAGCTCGTTACCCACCAACGCCATGCCGAATGGCGAGGTCAGCCCGCTCATGAAGACCGTGCGGGTTTCAGCGTGACCGTCGCCGTCGGCATCGCGCAATAGGGTGATGCGATTGGCGCTGGGCACATCGGCGCCGACCCGTCCCATCACGATGCCCATCGCCGTGCGTTTCGCCCAGGCCAGCGGGCCGCTACCGCCGTCCGTCGCACCTTCGGGCATCGGCGGGTGATTGCTTTCGGCGACCAACACATCACCGTTGGGCAGCAGATAGATCCAGCGCGGATGGTCGAGATCGTCCGCCAGGGCAGTCACCTTGAATCCGGCAGGCGCCTTGGGCATGTCACTGCCCGACCAACCGACCGCCTTGGACACCTTCAACGTGGGAATCAGCGAAGTGGTGGGTTCAGGCAACTGCGGCGACGGGCCGACGCTGGCCTGGGGCGGCAGTTTGGACGATTCACCACAAGCGGTGAGCAACGCGGCAGTGGTCATCAACAGCGCCAGTCGGCGGGAAACAGTCATGGTTCGAACCTCGCAATGGCCATCCGTGGGCCAATTCAGGAAAAGGCAAAATCCCGTCGAGTATCGCGGGGCGGATTCGTTTCAAACACCGCACTCGCCACAAATCAATTTTGCCTGAATCGCACGAATGCACGCCCTCAATGCCGGGCACTATCCCAACCACCGGTTCTAGGCAGGATTCAACAACGCCTCGCGCAACAACCTGGCCGCCGGCGAGTCCGGCACGCCTTTGCGCGACACCAGTTCATAGGGTTCGCTGCGGGAGGTGATGGGCAGCGGCAGCGTGGTGGTGAAGCCGTAGCCGGAGCAGAACTTCGCCACGTCGGTCGACACCAGCGCGACGAGGGTCGGGTTTTCCTGAAGCAGCGACAAGGTGGCGAAGGCCGAAGTGGTTTCCAGCAGGTGCACCGGAAAACGCAGGTCGGCCTCGTGAAATTCCCGCTCCAGCAACAACCGCATCGGCATGTTGGCGCGATAGACGACCCAGCGGTAATCCACCAGGTCCTTCAGCGATAACTGCCGGGCATAGGCGAACGGATGTTGGGTGCTGGCGATCACGGCCAGGGTTTCCTCGACGAAGGTCGAGCTCTCGTACAAGTACGGAGTGGTGCTGATGGTGGTACGGCAGATCGCCAGATCCAGACGCCCGGCGTCGAGCTGGCTGAGCAGCGCGGCGCTGGTGTCCTCGACGATCTCGATGGACAGCTTCGGGTTGTCGGCAATCACCCGGCTGATCGCCGTGGTCAGTAGCGGCACGGCGCCCATGATGGTGCCGACCGACACGCGCCCGCCCTCGCCGCTCATGATGCCGATGATCTCTTCGCGCAGGTGCGCGAGGTCGGTCTGGATCAACCGCGCGTACCGGATGACCGAGCGCCCGGCATCGTTCGGTTCAAGCCCGCGGTTAGTGCGGGTGAACAGCGAGGTGCCAAAGGTGGTTTCAATTTCCTGCAGTGCCTTGCTTGCGCCGGGCTGGGTCAGCGCGACCTGCTTGGCCGCGCCCAGCAAGGAGCCGTGCTCATCCAGGGCGATCAGCAAACGGAGCTGCTTGATGTGCAGGCGGGACATGATCGAGTTCAGTGAGGGCGTCATCAGGGTTAACTAAAAGTTATAGAGGTATCGAAAGTTGTCAGTATCGAGGCTGGCCAGGACGGCCCTATAGTCCACCCCACAACCAGGCAATGCAACGGGTTTGACCAGAGAGCGAAGGCCCTCCCGCCCAAGACCGGTTGCAACAATAACAATCCTGTATAACTTGTGGTGAATCATGTCACTCATCAATTACGTCACCAAAATCCAGTTCGGCTATGACAGCCTGCAGCACCTGGCGGCCGAAGCCGAGCGCGCCGGCATCACCCGGCCGCTGATCGTCACCGACGTCGGCGTGCGCAATGCCGGCATCGTCGACAAAGTCATTGCCGCCCTTGGTGGTCTGCCTCCAGCGATTTTCGACGCCACCCCACCCAACCCGAACGAACACGCCGTGCGTGAAGCTGTCGCGCATTACCACCGCGGCGAGTGCAACGGCATCATCGCGGTGGGCGGCGGTTCTTCGATCGATCTGGCCAAGGGCGTTGCGGTCTGCGCCACCCACGACGGTCCTCTGCACAGCTTTGCGGTGATCGAAGGCGGACTGGACCGCATCACTTCCGCTACCGCACCGCTGATCGCAATTCCGACCACGGCGGGCACCGGCAGCGAAGTCGGCCGCGGCGCCATCCTGATCCTCGACGACGGTCGCAAGGTCGGCGTCATCTCGCCGTATGTCGTGCCTCGCGTGGCCATCTGCGATCCGGAACTGACCCTGGGTCTGCCGCCCATGCTGACCGCCGCCACCGGCATGGACGCGATCGCCCATTGCATCGAAACCTTCATGGCGCCGGCGTTCAACCCCGCCGCCGACGGCATCGCCCTCGACGGTCTGTGGCGCGCCTGGGAACACATCGAACGCGCCACTGCCGAACCCGGCGATCGCGAAGCGCGGATGAACATGATGAGCGCGTCCATGCAAGGCGCGCTGGCCTTTCAAAAGGGTCTGGGCTGCGTGCACAGCCTGTCCCACGCCTTGGGCGGCATCAATCCGAAACTTCACCACGGCACCTTGAACGCGATTTTTCTACCGGCGGTCGTGCACTTCAATGCCAACGCTCCGACCGTCCGTGACGAGCGCAAACTGGAACGTCTGCGCCACGCCATGGGCCTCGGGGCCGACGCGAACATCGGTGCGGCCATCGAAGACATGACCCGACGCCTGGGCCTGCCCACCCGCCTGAGTGAGATCGGTGTCGATGAGAGCCTGTTCGCCGGCATCGTCGAGGGCGCGCTGCACGACCACAGCCACAAGACCAACCCGCGCGAAGCCTCGTCTGCGGACTACCTGTCGATGCTCGAACAATCGCTGTAAGCAGCCGCTATCCAACAACAATAAATCAGGAGGCAACCGCGTCTTCGGCCGAGCCGACGCCAGCGGAACAATCATGAAGCCCACCGTCCTTATCGAACGGCAAGACGCCATTGCCATCGTCACCCTCAGCCACCCGGGGAAGATGAACGCCCTGACCCTGTCCATGTGGCAGGACCTGGGTGACGTCATGACCGAATTGTCCGCCGACCTCAGCGTGCGCTGCGTGGTGTTGCGCGGCGCGGGTGAACAGGCCTTTGCCGCCGGCGCCGATGTCGGCGAGTTTCCGGCCGTGCGCGCCAACCAGGCGCAAGCCCGAATCTATGCCGACGTCACCTCGAAGGCGATGCGCGCGGTTGTCGACTGCCCGCACCCGGTGATCGCGATGATCCACGGCGTGTGCGTCGGTGGCGGCCTGGAAATCGCTGCACTCTGCGACCTGCGCATCTGCGGCACGTCCAGCCGCTTCGGTGCGCCGGTCGGCAAGCTCGGGCTGGTCATGTCCTATGACGAAATGGCCGGGCTCGTTGCGCTGGCCGGTCGTTCGACGACCCTGGAGATTCTTCTGGAAGGCCGGATTCTCGACGCTAACGACGCCTACGTGAAAAACCTCGTGACCCGCGTCGTGCCCGATGCCGAGGTCGAGTCCGAAACCCTCGCCACCGCCAAACGCATCATCAATGGCGCGCCCCTCGTTGCTCGCTGGCATCGCCAGGCGGCGCGACAACTGGAAGCCGGCGTCGCCCCCACCGTCGAACAGATCGACAGCAGTTACTCCTGCTACGACACCGACGATTTTCAGACCGGACTGAACGCTTTCATCGCGAAAGCCAAACCACAATTCGAGGGTAAATAACATGGGACCGCTAACAGGAATGCGCGTGGTAGAACTGGCTCACATCATGTCCGGACCGGTGTGCGGCATGATGCTGGCCGACATGGGCGCTGACGTGGTGAAGGTCGAGAAAGTCCCGGACGGTGATGATTCGCGCCGCTTCTCGCCGATCATGGCCAGCGGCGAATCCGCTTCGTTCATGGTGGTCAACCGCAACAAGCGCGGCATCGGCCTGAACCTGAAAACCGAGGGTGGGCGCGACGTGCTGCGCCGCCTGCTGATGGACGCCGATGTGGTCACGGAAAACTACCGCGCCGGCACCATGGAGAAATTCGGCCTGGGGTACGACACCCTGAAAACCCTCAACCCTGGCCTGATTTACTGCGCTATCTCCGGTTACGGGCGCAGCGGGCCATTCGGCGAGAAAGGCGGTTTCGACCTGATCGCCCAAGGCATGAGCGGCATGATGAGCATGACCGGTGAAGCCGGGCGTGAACCGGTCAAGGCCGGCTCGCCGGTGGCCGACATCAACTCCGGCATCCTTGCCGCCCTCGGCATCGCCGCCGCCTACGCCGCCAAGCAGAAAACCGGGCTCGGGCAGATGGTCGACACGTCGTTGTTCGAAGCCGGCCTGCAACAGATGTACTGGCCGGCCGCGGCGTATTTCGCCGATGGCACCATCCTGCCGAAGATGGGCTCGGCCAATTCCACCAGCGCGCCGTACCAGGTGTTCCGCACGGCGGATGGCTGGATCAATATCGGCGCCGCCAACCAGGCCAATTACGAACGACTGGTCGAAGCGCTGGCCGTGCCGCAACTCAAGGCCGATCCTCGCTTCGCCAGCAACGCGTTGCGCATGGAGCATCGCCTGGCCCTGGTGGAAATCCTCAATGAAGTCCTGGTCGCGCGCACCACGGATGAATGGATGGTGTTGTTCGACAGCCTCGGCCTGCCTGCCGGGCCGGTCCTCGACATTGCCGCCGCCCTCGCCCACCCACAAACCAAGGCTCGCGGCATGGTCGTCGAGACCGAACACCCTACCGAAGGCCGGGTGCGCGGCATGGGCCTGCCGATTCACTTCTCCGACATGGACAACGCCCCACCCGCCACCAGCCGCCCCGCGCCGCTGCTCGGCGAACACACTCGTGAAGTGCTGAAGGAAAGCGGTTTTGCGGAGGATGAAATCGACGAGTTGATTCGAAGCCAGGCAGTGGTGGCCCTGGCGTAACGCAAAAACCCTGTGGGAGCGGGCTTGCTCGCGAATGCGGTGTGCCAGGCAACATATCCATTAGCTGACACACCGCTTTCGCGAGCAAGCCCGCTCCCACAAGGAGCAGCGTTTGCTTAACGGATTCGCTGTTTTTTCAGAACAACTACAACAAAAACAAGAAGGTGAACATCATGAGCCGTATCTTGACCGAGTCTGTCAGCCGCCGATCATTTCTAGTGTCTGCCGGCGTCACCGTGGGTGGTGCATTTGCCGCCAACCTGCTGCCCTCCGGCGTCTTCGCCGCGACCAAACCCATCGTGCTGCGCTACACCAGCAGCCTGCCGGACACCCATCCGCTGAATATCCAGATGAAAGCAGCCTCACTCGCGATCAAGGCCGAAACCAACGGCGCGGTGGACTTGCAGGTGTACGCCAACGGCGCCATGGGCGGCGACACTGACATGCTGTCCCAGGTGCGTGCCGGGGCGATCGATTTCATTCCGTTGCCCGGCGCGATTCTCTCGACACTGGTACCGGCCATGTCGATCGAAAGCATGCCGTTCGCGTTCAAGGATTACGACAGTGTCTGGGCCGCCCTGGACGGCAAACTGGGCGAGCACGTACGGGCCAAGACCGAGAAAGTCGGCCTGATCCCGATGGAAAAAGTCTGGAACAACGGCTTCCGCCAGATCACCAGCTCGACGCGACCCATCAACACCCCGCAAGACCTCGCCGGCTTCAAGTTGCGCGTACTGGTCAGCCCGTTGTGGACCTCGATGTTCAGCGCCCTCGGCGCCTCGCCGACCGGCATCAGCATCAACGAAACCTACTCGGCGTTGCAGACCAAAGTAGTCGACGGCCAGGAAAACCCGTTGGTGGTGGTCGAGTCCGCACGCTTCTATGAAGTGCAGAAATACTGCTCGATGACCGACCACATCTGGGGCGGTTTCTGGATCGTCGCCTCGGGCAAGACCTTCCCGAAACTGCCCGCCGACATACAGGAAATCGTCTCCCGGCAGATCAACGCCGCCGCGCTGGTCCAGCGCCAACAGGTGATCGATCTCAACGCCAGCCTGGAACCGTCGCTGACCGCCCACGGCATCACCTTCAACAAAGTCGACCGTTCATTGTTCAGGGCGGACCTGCAGTCAAAAGGCTTCTACACCCAATGGAAGGAAAAGTACGGCCCGGAAGCCTGGAGCTTGCTTGAGCAATACGCAGGTCAACTGTCCTAAGCCGGAGACAAGGTCATGAAAACTGAAATACCAATGACGGATGTGTCCCCCGCTGAAGGAGTCAGCCCGCGTCAAACCACGTTTCGCCTCGGTCGCGCACTGGACACCGGCCTGCGCTGGCTGACCGAAGGCAGCGCAGCGTTGCTGGTGGTGATCGAAGTCACGCTGCTGTTCTGCAATGTGTTCTCTCGCTACGTGCTCAACCAGCCGATCGTCTGGGGTGATGAACTGGCGTCGCTGCTGTTCCTGTGGCTGGCGATGCTCGGTTCGGTGGTGGCGATGCGGCGCGGCGAGCACATGCGCCTCACCTCGTTCATCGGGCGGTTGCCCGTGGAAAAACGCGCCTTTGTCGACACCTTGGGCGCGGTGATCGTCATCACCTTTATCGGCCTGCTGTTCACCCCGGCGTGGGAGTACGTCAGCGATGAGTGGATCATCACCACCGCCGCCCTGGAAATCCCCAACGCCTTTCGCGTGTCCGCTATCGCCGTCGGCCTGAGCCTGATGCTGATGACCTGCGTCGCGCGGTTACTGACCAGTGCACGGTTGATCGACTTCTCGGTGTCGGTGGCGATGCTCGCCTCCCTCGGCGCGCTGTTGTGGGTGGCCGAAGGCTGGATGCTGCTGATGGGCAACTGGAACCTGGTGATCTTCTTCATGATCGGCGTGATGGCGATGATCGTCATCGGCGTACCAATCATGGTCGCGTTCGGCCTGGCGACGGTGGCGTATCTGTCGACCATGACCAGCACGCCGCTGACCCTGGTGATCGGGCGGATGGACGAAGGTATGGCGAGCCTGATCCTGCTGGCCATCCCGCTGTTCGTGTTTTTGGGGGCGCTGATCGAAGCCATGGGCATGGCCCGGGCGATGATTCGCTTCCTGTGCTCGTTGATTGGTCACGTGCGCGGCGGTTTGTCGTATGTGCTGATCGGTGCGATCTACCTGATCTCGGGCATTTCCGGTTCGAAAGCTGCGGATATGGCTGCCATCGCCCCGGCGCTGTTTCCGGAAATGAAGAAACGCGGCGAGGATGAAAACGAACTGGTGGCGATGCTCAATGCCTCTGGGGCGATGTCGGAAACCATTCCGCCCAGCCTGGTGCTGATCACCATCGGTTCGGTGACTGGCGTATCGATCTCCGCACTGTTTACCGGCGGTTTCATGCCGGCCGTGGTGGGAGCGATTGCCATGGCCGCAGTGATCTGGTGGAAGAACCGCAAAGGCGAGGTCACCACCGGCAAACGCGCCTCCGGCAAGGAAATCGGCCACTCACTGCTGGTCGCGATCCCTGCGCTGGCCCTGCCCTTCGTGATCCGCACCGCCGTGGTTGAAGGCGTCGCCACCGCGACCGAAGTCGCTGCCATCGGCGTCGCTTACACCTTCATCGTCGGTTTGCTGTGCTATCGCTGCTTCGACTGGCGCCGGCTGTACCCGATCCTGGTCAGCACCGCGTCGTTGTCCGGCGCGATCCTGATCATCATCGGCAGCGCCACCGCCATGGCCTGGGCATTGACCCAATCAGGCTTCTCCCACCAGTTGGCGCAAGTGATGGCGACGGTGCCGGGTGGCGCAATGGGCTTCCTGATCATCTCCGCCGTGGCGTTCATCCTGCTCGGCAGTTTTCTGGAAGGCATCCCGGCCATCGTGCTGTTCGGACCGCTGCTGTTCCCGATTGCCAAGGCCTTGGGCATCAATGACGTGCATTACGCCATGGTCGCGATCTTCGCCATGGGCCTGGGCTTGTTCGCCCCGCCGTTTGGCGTGGGTTTCTACGCCGCGTGCGCCATTGCCAAGGTCGACCCCAGCGGCGCCATGCGCCGGGTCTGGCCGTATCTCGGGGCGCTGGTCGTAGCGCTCGGGGTATTGATTGCCGTGCCGTGGATTTCCATCGGTTTCCTGCCCAACGCCTGAATCACTTTTTGACTGTCAGCACTCAAACACGAGGTTTCTCATGAATTTTTCCACGCTCGAAGCCGGCACCGCCACCGAACGTCGACTGCTCGTCGACCAGCCACGCACCATCTCGTTTCTCGGCGAGGACCTGCGCATCTACGCCACGCCACGCCTGGTCGACGACATCGAACAGACCTGCCTCGATTACCTGCTCACCTTCCTCGATGACGGCGAAAACACCGTGGGTGCGGCGGTGGATATCCGCCACGTCGGCGCCACGCTGCTGGGCATGTCGGTCAGCATCGTCGCGACGGTCACCCGCATCGAAGGTCGTAGCGTCACCTTCAACGTCGAAGTGCGCGATGACGTCGAGCTGGTCGCCACGGCGGCGCATACCCGGGTGGTGGTGAACGTCGCCAAACTGCGCAGCCGCGTGCAGGCCAAAGCCGAGGCCGCCGCCGCTGGCGAAGTCGAAGACGGCGTGCTCAGCCCTTCCCAATTCTCCGCGTCGCGCTGAAAAAGGGTCGAGTCATGATCACGCTGCACGAACGCAACGGTTTGCCGAACCTTGCCGCCGAGGATGCGCTGCCGGTTGTCGATGCTCACCATCATCTGTGGGACCTCGGCAACGGTCGCTATCCGTGGCTGCAGGACGAATACCACGAGGAGTTTTTCCTCGGCGACTATCACAGCCTGCGCGGTGATTTCCTGCCGGAACAGTTCCTGGCCCTGACCGCAAAGCAACGGTTGGTGGGCACCGTGCATGTCGAGGCCGAACGTGCGCGTGACGAGCAAGTCGCCGAGACACGCTGGCTGGAACAGGTGAACGCCCGTTACGGCTTCCCGAATGCCATCGTCGCCCACGCTTGGTTCGATCGCGAAGACAGCGCGCAGATTCTCGCCGAGCAAGCCGCCCGCCCGTTGGTCAAAGGCATACGTTCGAAACCGGTGACCTCGGCTTCACCGGACGTTTCGATTGCCGGGGCCAAGGGCACGATGCAGGACCCGAAATGGCTGGAAGGATTTTCCCGGCTGGCTGACCACGATCTGTCTTGGGACCTGCGGGTGCCACCGTGGCATCTGGTCGAAGCGGCCGAAGTCGCGGCGATGTTTCCGCGGATCCGCATCGCGCTCAATCACACCGGTTTTGCCTGGGATCGCAGCCCGGCCGGCATGGCGCGCTGGCGCAAAGGCCTGGAAGCGCTCGCCTTGCAGCCCAACGTGCACATCAAGCTGTCGGAGTTCGGGCTGAAGGATTCACCCTGGAACTACGACGATAACCGCGTGGTGGTCCTGACCGCCCTGGAGATTTTCGGCCCCGAACGCTGCATGTTCGCCAGCAACTTTCCGGTTGCCGGTTTGCGCGCCTCCTACGACACGATTGCCGACGGCATGGCCGCAATGCTCGCGCCCATGGGGCGCGCCGTGCAGGAAGCGGTGTTCGCCGGCAACGCTCGGCGCTTTTATCGTCTGGAGGCGCCCCATGGATAACCTGTCCGCCATCGATTGGCGCGCGCGTTTTCTCGCCAGTGGCGATGACGCGGACTTGCCCATCGTCGACGCGCATCAACACTATTTCGACATCGAAACCCATTACTACCCGTGGTTGAACGACCGCCCGCTGCGACCGTTTCGGTATGGCGATTACTCGTCGATCTGCCGCAACTTCCTGCCGGCGGACTATCGCCGGCTGGCCGGAAATCATCGGGTTGTGCAGACGGTGGTCATCGAAGGTGAATGGGACCCGACGACGCCGTTCGAGGAAGTGACGTTCGTCGAGTCGCTGGCGCGCACCGAACCCACCCTGGGCGCGATGGTCGCGCAGGCCTGGCTGGATCGTGAAGACGCCTTCGATCTGCTGCGCCTGTACGGCGATCACCCGCTGGTGCGCGGCATACGCCACAAGCCAACGGTGACTAGCCGTGAGGCCTGGCGTGAAGATTTCGCCGAGCCGGGCTCCATGCGCGATCCGCGCTGGCGCGAGGGCTACGCCCGACTGGCGGAAAACGGCCTGCACTTCGAGTTGCAGGCGCCGTGGTGGCATCTGCCGGAAGCCGCCGAACTGGCCCGGGATTTCCCCGAGGTGACCATCGTGGTCAATCACACCGCGCTACCGGCAGATCGTTCGGAAGAAGGCCTGGCCGGTTGGCGTAAAAACCTCGCGCTGCTGGCACAAGAGCCCAACGTCGCCCTGAAGATTTCCGGCATCTGCATTCCCGGCCAGGCATGGCCGGTCGAGGCGAATCGCGGGGTGGTGAACGACGCGATTTCGATCTTCGACGTCAGCCGCTGCGCGTTTGCCAGCAATTACCCGGTCGATGGCGTGGTGAACAGCCTCAGCGAAGTGTTCGACGGTTTCAAAAGCATCGTCAGGGAACGTTCCCTTAGCGATCGACTGGCCCTGTTTCATGACAACGCCCGGCGCCTCTACCGCCTCGCTTGACCCGATTTGAACAGCTCATCAGGAGTCCAACATGTTTGAAGTTTCAGGCCACAACTACATCGCCGGCGCACGCTCGGCACAGGGCACGACCACCTTGCAAAGCCACGACGCCAGCACCGGCGAAGCGCTGCCGTATCGCTTCCATCAGGCGACCACTGAGGAAGTGAATGCGGCTGCACAAGCTGCGGCCACGGCGTACCCGACCTTTCGCAACCTGTCGGCCGCGCGCCGCGCCGGGTTTCTCGATGCCATCGCCGCAGAGCTGGACGCGCTGGATGAATCGTTCATCGCCCTCGTGTGCCGGGAAACAGCCCTGCCCGCCGGGCGCATTCAAGGTGAACGGGCACGCACCAGCGGCCAGATGCGCCTGTTCGCCACGATGCTGCGCCGGGGTGACTTCTACGGCGCACGCATCGACCGTGCCCTGCCGGACCGCCAACCGCTGCCCCGTCCCGATCTGCGTCAGTACCGCACCGGGCTCGGTCTGGTCGCGGTGTTCGGTGCCAGCAACTTTCCGCTGGCCTTCTCCACCGCCGGCGGTGACACCGCTTCCGCCCTCGCCGCCGGTTGCCCGGTGGTATTCAAGGCCCACAGCGGACACATGGCGACCGCCGATTACGTGGCCGACGCAATCACTCGCGCCGCCCGAAAAACCGGCATGCCCGAGGGCGTGTTCAGCCTGCTTTACGGCAGCATCGGTGAAGCGCTGGTCAAGCACCCGGCCATCCAGGCGGTCGGCTTCACCGGTTCGTTGCGCGGCGGCCGCGCCTTGTGTGACATGGCCGCGGCGCGTCCTCAGCCGATCCCGGTGTTCGCCGAGATGAGCAGCATCAACCCGGTGTTGCTGATGCCCGAAGCCCTCAAGGCTCGTGGTGAAAAAATCGCCGCCGAGCTGAGCGCTTCCGTGGTGTTGGGCGCGGGTCAGTTCTGCACCAATCCCGGTTTGGTGCTGGGCATTCGCTCGCCGGAGTTCACGGCGTTTCTTGAACGCTTCGCCGGATTGATGAGCGAGCAACCGGCGCAAACGATGCTCAACGCCGGCGCACTGAAAAGCTACTGCCATGGTCTGGATAACCTGCGCGCCCATCCCGGCATCACGCACCTGGCCGGCACCGAGCAACAGGGCAATCAGGCACGGCCGCAACTGTTCAAGGCCGACGCCCGCCTGTTGATCAATGGCGATGAATTGCTTCAGGAAGAAGTGTTCGGCCCGACCACCCTCGTGGTGGAAGTCGCTGACCACGCCGAGTTGATCCAGGCATTGCACGGTTTGCGCGGTCAGTTGACTGCCACGCTGATGGTCGAAGAGACGGATCTCACCACGCTGGGCGAGGTGCTGGCCCTGCTGGAACAGAAAGTCGGACGCGTGCTGTTCAACGGCTATCCCACCGGCGTGGAAGTCTGCGACGCCATGGTGCACGGCGGCCCCTACCCGGCCACCTCGGATGCGCGCGGCACCTCGGTCGGGACGTTGGCGATCGATCGCTTCCTGCGGCCGGTGTGTTTCCAGAACTGTCCCGACAGCCTGCTGCCGGACGCCCTGAAAAACAGCAACCCGCTGGGTATCGCCCGACTGGTTGACGGCACCAGCAGCCGCGACGCGCTGTAAGTCACCCGGCTTCAACTGACACCCACTGATAGCCACACCTTCCGCGCCTGTTGAACAACAGGCGTCGGATTCGCTCGTCCCGAAAACCGCTGCACCCACACAACAACAAAAACAGAGGAAGTCTCATGCACGTTCAACGTCACCCGAAACACCGCTTGTGCCAACTGATGCTGGCCATGACCGCTGCCGTGATGATCACCACGGCCGGCATTCAACTGGCCGTTGCCGACACCACTTCCACCGCGACGACAGCGCCCATGCAATGTGCCACTGAAACCACACCGCGCTACACCAAAACCCCCACCGGTTACCTCATGGTGCTGCGCATGGGCGACAACGCGTTCAAGGAACTGACCAAACTGGCGATCGCCGAGAAGATCCCCAGCGCGTCCATCACGGGTATCGGTTTCGGCAACGTCAAGTTTGGTTTCTGGAACAAGGACAAAAAGGACTTCGACGCGAAAATCCTGAACAGCGTCGAGATGGCGAGCATCACCGGTTCCGTCGCCTGGAAAAACGATCAGCCTTCGATCCATATGCACGGCGTCGCCGGTGACGCCACGTTCCAGGCCTACGGCGGCCACATCCTCGACTTCGAAGTCACCACAGGTTCGATGGAAATCACCGTGATCGTCCATCAGCGTCGCCTGGAACGCGGGATCGATCCCTGCATCGGCGCCAACGTGCTGGGTATCTGATTCACGCCTCACGCTCCCGCCTGTCACGGCGGGAGCCACCCTCCCGATTCAAATTACAAAAATAAATAGGGGCGTTTTACATGAGCAACAAGAACACGGCTGTAACCCTGGCGCTGGGCGCCATTGCACTCAGCACCCAGGCGCACGCCGACTTCCTGAGTGACAGCAAAGCTACGTTGGGGATGAGGAATTTCTACTTCAACAACGACAACCGCGACGGCCCGGCCGCCCCGTCGAAAACCGAAGAATGGGCGCAGGGTTTCATGCTCGACTACAGGTCGGGCTATACCGACGGCGCCGTCGGTTTTGGTGTCGACGCCCTGGGCCTGATGGGGATCACGCTGGACAGCGGCAAAGGACGCCACGTCGGCAGCAGCATGATTCCTTCGGACAGCGACAACAGCGCGGTCGACGAGTGGAGCCGGTTGGGGCTGACCGGCAAGGTCAAAGTCTCGAAAACCGAACTGCGCCTGGGCACGCTGATGCCGAAGCTGCCGATCCTGGTGGCCAACGACGGCCGCCTGCTGCCGCAGACCTTCGAAGGCGGGCAGATCACCTCGAGTGAGTTCAAGGACCTGACCCTCACCGGCGGCCGCATCGAACACGCGACTGGCAGGGGTTCAAGCGATCAGACCGGGCTCGCGGCTACGGGCGGCACCCGTGAAAGCAATGCGTTCGACTTCGCCGGTGGCGACTGGAAAATCACCAAGGACCTGACCGCCCAGTATTACTACGCCAACCTCGACGACTACTACACCCAGCAGTTTTTCGGCCTGATGCACACGCTGACGATCTCGGACAATCAGTCGCTGAAAACCGACCTGCGTTACTTCAAGACCGATTCGTCCGGCGCAAACAGCTCGGGCACTTCGGGCTACCGAATCAGCGGCTACACCGAAGGCGCCGATGGCGAAATCGACAACCGGACCTGGAGCGCCGCACTGATTTACACCGCCGGCGCCCATGCCATCACCGCCGGCTACCAAAGCGTTTCCAGCGGCAGCAACTTCACCCAGCTCAGCCAGGGCAACCTGCCGGACAAAGGTGCCGGTGGCGCGAGTCTTTACCTGTACACCGACCGCCTGATCCAGACCTTCACCCGCGCAGGTGAACGCACCGCTTTCGGCCAGTATGCGTATGACTTTGCGGGGTTGGGCGTGCCCGGTTTGAAGGCGTCGGTCATCTACCTGAGCGGCGACAACATCAAGACCGTCACTGGCGACACGCAAAAGGAATGGGAACGGGATATCGGCCTGGATTACGCGATTCAGTCCGGTGCGCTGAAGGGCGTCGGGTTTGGCTGGCGCAACGGCAAGTCCAACAGTGAAGCGAGCCGAAACCAGGACCAGAATCGCCTGATCGTCAGCTACAGCATTCCGTTGCTTTAACCACGAGTGCTCGGAGGCTATGGCGGACAATCCCGACGTAGCCTCCGATGCTTGATCTCAATCCCTGAATGGCGTCAGCTGCTGGTTCAACGAACCCGCCTGATCGCGCACTTGCAGTGACTGATCAAGCAGGCCATCTCAAAGGTTGCCGTGAAAGATTCTGCCTATCGACGCGTAACACTCCACCTATTAGCTGACTTCCCGACTCGGGTCTAACCTTAGTCTGCGCTGGCGTCATAAGCCGGCCGGATTAGCGCTGGAAAGGAGACAGGAATGAGCCCGAAGCTTGACTAGGCCGCCCGTGGATCACCGCGCAGGCAACCTGATTGCCGCTGTTCAGAATTCCCGTGTGGTCACCACAATCAGTTGATCCAACTGCTGGCCCTGCAGCCTGTGTCTTGATCTCGCTCGTCGCTATTTAACGCCCGCTCCGGGCCCGATAGCCGGATGAACACGACCAAAAGGTAGCTCGCACATGGCAAATGAATCGAAATGCCCGTTCAATCACGCCGCCGGCGGTGGCACGACCAACCGCGATTGGTGGCCGAATCAACTGAATCTGAAGATCCTGCACCAGCACTCGTCCCTGTCTGACCCCATGGACGAAGGCTTCGACTACGCCGAAGCGTTCAAAAAACTCGACTTTGGGGCGGTCAAGCGAGACCTGACCGCATTGATGACCGATTCGCAAGACTGGTGGCCGGCAGACTTCGGTCACTATGGCCCGCTGTTCATTCGCATGGCCTGGCACGCCGCCGGCACGTACCGTACTGGTGACGGGCGTGGCGGTGCCGGTTCCGGTCAACAGCGCTTCGCCCCGCTCAACAGCTGGCCGGATAACGTCAGCCTCGACAAGGCGCGCCGGCTGCTGTGGCCGATCAAGCAAAAGTATGGCAACAACATCTCCTGGGCCGACCTGATCGTCCTGACCGGCAACGTCGCGCTGGAATCCATGGGCTTCAAGACCTTCGGTTTTTCCGGCGGCCGTGCCGACGTCTGGGAACCGGACGAGGACGTTTACTGGGGTTCGGAAAACAAATGGCTGGGCGGCGACACCCGCTACGACAAAGGGCAAAAACCCGTACAGGCACCCGGCGATGTTCCACTCGTGGCCGAGCCCGGTAGAAATGAAGACAGCCGTACGGATGAAGGGCGCAATCTGGAAAACCCACTGGCCGCCGTGCAGATGGGCCTGATCTATGTGAACCCGGAAGGTCCGGAGGGCAATCCCGACCCCGTCGCGTCTGCCCTGGACATCCGTGAAACCTTTGGCCGCATGGCGATGAACGACGAAGAAACCGTGGCGCTGATCGCCGGCGGCCATGCCTTCGGTAAAACCCATGGCGCCGGGCCTGCCGACAATGTGGGCGCCGAGCCGGAAGCGGCCGGACTTGAACAACAGGGCTTCGGCTGGAAAAACAACTTCGGCACCGGCAAAGGCCCGGACACCATCACCAGCGGACTGGAAGTGACCTGGACCACCACGCCCACCCGGTGGAGCAACAACTACCTGGAAAACCTGTTCGGCTTCGAGTGGGAACTGAGCAAAAGCCCGGCCGGCGCGAACCAGTGGGTCGCCAAAAACGGCGCGGGCGCCGGGACCATTCCGGATGCACACGACCCGTCGAAACGGCGCAACCCCACCATGCTGACCTCGGACCTGGCCCTGCGCTTCGACCCGATCTATGAGCCGATTGCCCGGCGCTTCCTGGAGAACCCGGATCAATTGAGCGACGCCTTCGCCCGCGCCTGGTTCAAGCTGATCCACCGCGACATGGGTCCCCTCTCCCGCTACCTCGGGCCGGAAATGCCCAGCGAAGAACTGCTGTGGCAAGACCCGATCCCGGACGTCGACCATGAACTGGTCAACGACAGCGACGTGGCCGCGCTCAAGAGCAAAATCCTCGCCTCGGGCCTGAGCGTTTCGCAGCTGGTCTCCACGGCCTGGGCGGCGGCTTCGACCTTCCGTGGCTCCGACAAACGCGGCGGTGCCAACGGCGGTCGCCTGCGCCTGGAACCGCAGAAGTCCTGGCAAGCCAACCAGCCTGAGCAACTGGCGAACGTGCTGGCGAAACTCGAAAGCATCAAGAACGAGTTCAACACCGGCGGCAAGAAAGTCTCGCTGGCGGACCTGATCGTGCTGGCCGGCAACGTCGGTGTCGAACAAGCCGCAAAAAATGCCGGTCACAGCGTAACGGTGCCGTTCACACCGGGGCGTGCTGACGCCTCACAAGAACAGACCGACGTGGAATCCTTCGGCTTCCTCGAACCCATCGCCGACGGTTTCCGCAATTACCTCAAAACCCGCTACCGCGTACCGGCCGAGCATCTGCTGATCGACAAGGCGCAACTACTGACCCTCACTGCGCCGGAAATGACCGCGCTGATCGGCGGCCTGCGAGTGTTGAACACCAATGTCGGACAAACGAAGCATGGCGTCTTCACCCAGCAGAAGGAGGCGTTGACCAACGACTTCTTCAAGAACCTGCTGGACATGGGCGTGGAATGGAAACCGACGTCCGAGGCTAACGAGGAGTTTGAGGGGCGCGATCGCAAAACCGGTGAGGTGAAATGGACCGGCACGCGGGTCGATCTGGTCTTCGGCTCGAATGCGCAGTTGCGCGCGCTGGCTGAGGTCTATGCCAGCAGCGATTCGAAGGAGAAGTTTGTGAAGGACTTTGTGGCAGCTTGGACGAAGGTGATGAATCTGGATCGGTTTGATCTGAAATAAGACAACGGACTCTAAATGCCTAAACAAACGCCCCGACTTGTTCGGGGCGTTTTTCTTTCTCATATCTGACGTCTAGTTCCTACATTCGCTCTAAGTGATATTCCGAGCTATTCCGCTGATACAAGATGACACGATTTGTGATTTGAATTGGAGTCACACGAAGTTATAGAAACAAACTGTTTTCACGTTGAGACATGGTTTTCTTCAGGTTTCTGGAGCCGCCGAACTGATTAGTCCTCGCCAGGGAAGCGCGTAGGAAACGTTTCACGGGCGCATTGAAAAAATGTCCCGTGAATTTTTTTGTGTCCAGTAAGGAGTTTTAACCATGGCACTAATAAGTGATGCGACACACCGCGGATCGAGATCAAAACGCTGGTTAGGCTTAAGCGTGCTGATGCTGCCAGTGTTGCTGGTGACCGTTGACAATACGGTACTTGGATTCGCGTTACCAAAGATCGCCGAGGCCCTGCGTCCGAGTGCTAGCCAGCAGTTGTGGATGATTGATGCCTATTCGCTGGTGCTGGCGGGATTGCTGGTCTCGATGGGTAGCCTGGGAGATCGAATTGGTCATCGTAAGTTGTTGCTAGCCGGTTCCATGGGTTTTGCCATTGTGTCGGTGCTAACCGCGTATTCCGATTCCGCCGTGCAACTGATTGTGGGGCGAGCTTGTATGGGTATTTTCGGTGCGATGCTGATGCCCTCGACGTTGGCGTTGATACGCTCGGTGTTCGAGGATCGAGAAGAACGCAGACTAGCAGTCGCGATCTGGGCTACGACGTTGACGGTCGGCTCGGCACTCGGTCCTTTGGTGGGTGGGGTGTTGCTGGAATTCTTCAGTTGGGGATCGATTTTCCTGTTGGCGGTACCTGTGTTGGTGCCACTGCTGGTATTAGGGCCATTGTTGTTGCCCGAATCCGAGCGAGATGCTTCGGGACCGTTGGAACCGATAAGCATCCTGCAATCGATGGTAGCCCTTGGTGCCATTGTTTATGGCATTAAACACAGCGCCAGTAATGGTGTTGACTGGATAACGCTGACAACACTTGCAGCAGGCGCAGTGGCGGGTTGGGTGTTTGTGCATCGGCAGTTGCGTCTGCCAGTGCCGCTCATGGATCTGAGCTTATTTCGCAACGGCACCTTCAGCGGTTCAGTGCTGATTAATCTGATGAGTCTCTCATTCCTCATCGGCTTCGTATTCTTTACCACTCAGTTCCTGCAGATCGTTCTTCAGATGTCGCCCTTGGGTGCCAGCCTCGCGTTGGTCCCAGGTCAGATCATGGCGATTGTAGTAGGCATGGCGGTCGTGCCTGTTGCACAGCGATTACAGGTGCATGTGCTGATACCGATTTTGATGGCGTTTGCTGGCGCAGCGTTTTTGCTGGTCGCCACCATGGGCAGTAGCCTTTCCGTTCTAGTGGTGGCTTTTGCCTTGCTGAACATTGGCGTAGGTGCGATCGCGACGGTGTCCAATGATGTGATTTTGTCCGCCGCACCACCGGCAAGTGCAGGTGCCGCGTCAGCCATTAGCGAAACGGCCTATGAAGTGGGTGTGGTTTTAGGGACGACCGTACTTGGCGGGCTTGTCACTGCCTACTATCGCAGTGCATTGCAGCTGCCGGAGTTTCTGAACGAAGTGCAGACCGTGCTGGCGAGTGAGACGTTATCGGGGGCGCACAATGTGGCCGCAGATTTGTCGAGCGCCCAGGCGGGAGAGCTGATGGCGCAGGCGGCATGGGCATTCGAAGGCGGTATCGGTTTGGTTTCGTGGGTCACTTTCGGTTTGGCATCTATGGCGATATTGATAGCCTGGCGCTCTTTGCGGATACCCACGAACCAGCTTGCGAACGGGCATTGATCAAAACCCGAAATCTGATCGGGCTGAAAACTGCAACGCCTCCCAAGTGGAGGCGTTGTGCTTTTTGCCGACTGGCAAAACGGACTAAGTGGGAGAGATCGTCGCCAGGGCACCGATCAAAAGGGTTAACAGCAGAAAACCACCCAGGAAAAGGGACATCTTGGCCATGGAGCCTCCTACGGAATGAGAATGCGGTGCAAGGGCTACTGCGAATGCGGACCGTGCTGTCATTGTGAGGCGCAGGCCTGATGCGTAACAGATGCAGATCACGCAGAAAAATACGGATCAGATCACCTGTCCTGTCAACGCCCTGCCGGGATTGCTGCTGCTGGGGATCCTTTGATCGAAAGATGGCGCTTGCGACGTTTCCGTCAGCAGTTGGTCCACCACTTGCGAAAGTGCAGCCTGAACATCGTCCCCACTGCCCAAGGCTCGCCGGTAAACACCAAGTTGTCGCTGCGCACTGGTGCCTTCACGAAGCATTTGCCTGATGTGAGCAAAAACCGATTCTGCGCCCAATGTTCGCGCCGCATCGCCCAATATCTGTTCAGCCATGAACAGCCACTGCTCCATGGAGAACGGCCGGTCGTAGCCTTCAATAATGAACGACGCCCCAGTTCCGTGGCGTTTCGCCCGCCAGCGGTTTTCCTTGAGAACCCATTGCGATGTTTGCGAATACGCAGAACCGGGACGTGGTTGATCCATGGCATACGCCACCACCAGCCGAAAGAACGAGGCGATGCACAACGCTTCATCCAGACGTGGACAGGCATCCGTCATCCGCAACTCCAGGGTCGGATACTTCACCGCCGGCCGCAAACCCCACCAGACATCGCCAGCCTGCCGAATCGTCCCGGTACGGGTCAGCAGTGCAACGTAAGCGTCATAGGCGGATTGATCCTCAAGGAACTCCGGAATGCCCATCCGCGGCCATTCATCACAAGCCGTTTGCCGGTAACTCGCGAAGCCGCTGTCGGCGCCATCCCAAAACGGTGAAGAGCAGCTCAAGGCCAGCAAAAACGGCAGCCACGGCAAGACTTCGTTCATCACGTGGATACGGTCCAGATGCCTCGGCACCTCAACATGCACGTGCAGACCGGACAGCAGACTGCGCCGGGCTACACGCTGGAAGTCTTCGAACAGTTGAAGAAAATGATCCTGCTCGGTGGCCTGTTGCAGACGCCAGTCCGCCAACGGATGGCTGCCGACACTGAGTAGTCCCAGGCCATAAGGATTGAGCGCATTTCCCAAGGTTTGGCGAACGTTAGCCAGGTACTCCGCTGCTTGTGCAACGTCGGTAAATATCGGCGACGCGACTTCGACCTGCCCTTTAAACATCTCATAGGCAAAGCACGGGCCCAACTCAGCCTTGCACGCCTCAATTGCTGCGCCGGGCGGATCCTCCGACATGCGGCGGGTGCGCAGGTCAGTGATGAAGTATTCCTCTTCAATGCCGAAGTTCAGGTGTGGGTTCATCAGGGCCCCTCCCGGCGTGCGCAAAACGGACTAGATCATCGGCGAGCTGCTGACGACGCGCAGTGCCAACCCTTCATAGGCATCGAGCGTGATGGTGAACTCGCCTTCGGGCGTGAGATCGCCTTCGACCCGTTCATTGATGATATCGACCACCGGCCCCGGCGCAATATTGGGCAGGTGCAGGGTTTCGGTGATCGCTGTCGAGCCGAAGTTCAGCGCGGTGATCTGGGTGCCTTTGCCGGCCGGCAGCTCGTGGACCATGATCAGCAACCCCGGATGCTCGACATCCGGGACCAGGATCTGGCGACTGGCGGCAATGTCGTAGGCACGGCGCGCCGCCAGGATTCGCTTCAGTTGCGAGGCAAACGAGTCATGGTCTTTCAGTTGACTGGGCAGGCTGCCATACAGGGTTTTCGGGCGCGGCATCTGACCTTCCGACAGCTCCGCTTCCGGATTGAGATCAACGAGATCGTAGGCGCCGCGATGAATCCAGCGCGTGTCGCCGTCGAGCATCAGATGCGCGACCTGCTCTGCCGGCAATGGCAGTGCGCCGACGAGGTCCCAACCCGATAACGCGAACACGCCCGGTTGCATCGCGTTGTACATCACCAGCAGCAAATGAATCTGGCGGATCTGCTGGATATCCGCCGAGGTAATGGCATCGAGGTCGCGAATCCCCAGCGCTGCCGTGATGATGCTGGCGGTGGTGCAGGACACGCCGTTGGTGACGAATTTCAGGTTATACGGCGCGTGTTCGCCGGCCAGGCGTTCGTACATCTGCTCGCGAATGTGCTCGCGCAAAATATTGCCGGGGAAGGTCTGGCCCTGATAGAGGAAGGTGTCATGGGCGTGCAGCGTCCAGAAATGCACCAGTTCGAGGGTCAGTTCGTCGTGGTTTTGCAAGGCGTGGATCAGCGAGCCCGGATCGATGCCCAAGGTGTGCATCTGACGCAGCATCAAACGCAGGAATTCGGTATCGCCCATCAGCAACGCATGCTGGTAAGCGGGTCGGGTGATGAAGTCATAGGAAAGATCGGCCCCGCCGTGGGACATGGCGGCGATGTCATCAACGGTCAGGTTCAGTTCCTGAAAACTGAAACCGCCCGCCTTGCGAATCGCACCGGCCAACAACTGGTTACCGGTGATCGACAACGGATGGCTTTCCGACCAGGCGGTGCCATCGAGCTTGCGTTCGACGCCGAGAAAGCCGTTGGCGTCCAGACGCAGGATTTTCGCCCCCATCACGTCGATGGCGTGCAGCGCGTCGCCGATGATCATCTGCTGCGCGGCGAAGGTCGGGTCCAGCCAGTTCAGCGACGGTTGCCCCTCCTTGAAGTAATGCAGGTAAACCCAGCGTCGCGGCTTGCCGTCGACCCCGATCACGATCGACGTCGCGCTCCAGTCGGTTTCCTTGACCCCTGGCTCGAAGAAGATCACCCGCTGCAACTGGCCGACGATGTAATGCTTGTCACGCAGCACATCGACCTGCTGCGGACTGAGGTTCTGCGCGTCGCGGCCCTCGAGAACATCGGGCAGCAGCGGCCAGTCTTCCTCGCGGATCTCCACCATGTGGTAGAGCCCCGGGTAGTCTTCATAGGCCATCTCGGCCAGGCGAAAGTCCGCGCCTTTGCCGGTGTGCGAAGGAATGACGTCGTCGATGATGACCGCGTTGTGCGCGGCGGCCATGCGCGTCAGCGCCTGAAGCTGGGCCTCGGTGCCCAACTGCGGATCGATGTCGAAACTGATGCGATCGAAGTTGCCGTCGATGGTGGGCGTGTGCTGGGTGCCCGAAAGGCCGCCGGACCTTTTCAGCGGGCCATTGTGGATGCCCTGGATACCGATTCTCGACAAGGCGTGCCATAAGGTTTCGTCCCCCAGGGCTTCCAGCACCGTGCCATTTTCACGGGTGACAATCGACGCCGGGTACGCGGTGAACCACACCGAAGCGAGGGCCGAGGCGTCACGGGGCCGGGTATGCGCATAGGGCTGTTGCCACAACCGGCCTTGCCCCGAGTAGAGCCTGGCCCGTTGTCTTGCGGCCTGCAGCATCGATTGTTCGACCAGCCAGTCCACATGGTTTTTCTCAGCTGCCGTCATGGAAACAATCACCCCTCGTCATGAAAAAATGGCATCCGCCCTTCTGCACCAAAGGCACCGCTCGTTTTCATATGAGGCCATGACGTGGCATTCGTTGCATCGTGCTGCGTTATGACGACCCGGGGTGCACCTGGCAACGCGCACCCAGCGCATCGATCTGCGGGCGGCCGAAGAGATAACCCTGCCCCCACTCGCTACCGCAGGCAGTGGCGAGGGCGCGATCGGCTTCGGATTCAATCCCCTCGATGATCACGCACGGCGCCAGGGTTTTGCACAGTTGCACCAGATGGCCCAGGGTCTGCGCGCTGTTGGTTTCCAGGCGTGCGCGCTGGAGGTAACCCTGATCGATCTTGACGATATCGGGTCGGGTTTGCCGAATGAATTCCAGCGTGCCCAACCCTGCGCCGAAATCATCGATGGCCACTCGGCAGCCCAGTTCACGCAGGCACAACACGAATTCAATCGCCGCCGAGGTGCTTGGGGGTGTGGCGCTTTCGGTCACTTCGATCACCAGTCGCGCGGCCACCGAAGGCGCATCGCGCAATTGCATGAGTATCGGTTGCCAGAAGTGGTCGACGATGGCGCTTTGCGCAGAGATGTTGCAGCCCAGTCGCAGGTGTTCGTTTTGCAGCAGGCTTTCAATCACGCCCTGCACCACGCTGCGATCGAGCTCACGCATCATTTGATGTTTTTCCAGCATGGAGAACGGATAGACCCCTTCGCCCCGCGCATCGACATGTCGCAACAGCCCTTCCTGGTACAGCACCCGACTGCTGTCGGGCAACCAGACCACCGGCTGAAACGCCAACACCAACTTGCCCTGCGCCAATTCGTTGTAGAAATCTTTGACTCTGTGCATGTCACATCCGTAGACAAAGCGGCGTCCTGCCGCCGGGTGAATTGGGCGACGCCACGCGGCGCTCCACCAACTGCAGCGTTGACTGCCGGCCATGATCGACGCTCCCAAACCGGTCAGGAAGTGTTCCCGGGTACCTTTCGCTTGTCCTTGGAAACGTGTCGGTTGTGTTAATCGACTGTGACCATTTGTTTATTGCGATCATGCGCCGGCTTGCGCGACATCAATTAGCCATCACGCCGGGAAGAATCATGCACAGAATGACCAGCACCGGTTTTCGGGTGCTCGCCGACGTCTTGACCGACGCCGGCGCCAACGTAGAAGCCTTGCTCAAAGAGTTCGACAGCAGCCATGAGGAGGTCTGGGCAAACCCCGATGGCGTCAGACTGGAGCTGGTCTACAAGGTGATGGCAGAAGCGGAAAAAAGAACCGGCAACCCGGACATTGGTTTGCTGGCTTACGCCCGCGCGCACCCGGCGAACCTGGAGGTGCTGGGTTACGCCGTGATGTCTTGCGCCACGCTAAGCTCCGCGCTGCATCGGCTGGTGGAGTATCAGTCGTTGATCTGCAATGGCTTCTATATGTGCCTGGACCAGGAACCGACGGCGCTGAAACTGATCGGCTTCGACATCAGCGCCCAGCCGTCGCTGACACCCCGCGCCTTCATCGATGCGGGCGCCGCGCAAACCGTGGGACTGGTGCACTGGCTGCTGCCCAAACGCAAACCTCAGCCCGTGGCAGCGACATTCACTTACCCAAAGCCTGCGGACACTACCCGGCTGGAGCGTTTGCTCGGCCGCAACCTGTCATTCGACGCGGCTTACAACAGCCTGACTTTCAGCATCGACGACTGCTCGATTGCCTTGCCGACCGCTGACCCGGCCCTGGACGTTCTGCATGTTGAATACGCCCGCACTCGCCTGAAACAGCTGCTCAACGGCTCGATGACCGAACGTGTTCGACGGGTATTGTCCGAGCGCCTGGCCCAAGGCGTGCCCAGTGACCTGAACAGAATTGCCCAGGCGGTCGGCGTGAGTGCGCGTAGCCTGCAACGGCGCTTGAGCAACGAAGGCATGCACTTCTCGGCGCTGCAGGATGAAGCGCGATTGAGGCTCGCGCACAGCTTCCTGCGCAACTCGGCGCGCAGTGTGAAGTACATCGGCGCGCTGCTGGGTTTTCGCGATCAGAGCAGCTTTCACAAAGCCTGCATCCGCTGGTTCGGCATGACGCCCGGGCGTTATCGGGGAGAGTCCTGATTCCCTGTCGGCCTACTCGGACACCGCCACCTGATTCCGCCCGCGCGCCTTGGCCCGATACAACGCCTTGTCTGCGTTGTTCATCAAACTGTGCAGGTCGTGATCCTCGGCATTCATTGACGCGACACCGACGCTGGCCGAGATGCGGTGAACCGGTCCGGACATCAGGCCGGCGATCGAATGGATGAGTTCCTCGGCAATGTTCTGTGCGACCTCGATCGAGGTGTCCGGCAGCAGCACGGCGAACTCCTCCCCGCCCAATCGACCGTGAACGTCGGTTTCGCGAAAGGAGCGGCTGATGACCGCTCCCATTTGCCGCAGCACCTGATCCCCGACCTGATGCCCGTAGGTGTCGTTGATGTGCTTGAAGTGATCCATGTCCAGCATCACGGCACACAGCGGCAAGTGGTTGTCCTTGCAGTGGCCATACAGCTGCTGGGCGTGTTCGAAAAAAGCCCGGCGGTTTTTCAGGCCGGTGAGTTCGTCGGTCTGCGCGGCGCGCGTGGAAACACTGTGCGCGTGCTCTATTTCACGGGTTAAACGAAAGGCGGTTTCCAGTGCGTCGGACAGGCTGCGCGTCGCGCTGAATACAAATGAGGCGAACACCAACACCGCCGCCCCCATGCCGACTTGCAGGGACGAGGGTTGAAACAGCAGCCAGATCGTACAGGGGAACAACACCAGGGAAATGGACACCACCGTCATGTAGCGATAGGCGGAGTAACAGGACACGGCGCTGACAGACATCCCGACGCAAAATAGCAGGACCAGCGCCTGGGCCAACAAATCATCGGTCGGAATCGCCGCGAGTGCACCGGAGCCCCAGATACCGGCGGACAACATCAGCGTGACCCAATACGTGCGCTCCCAGCGTTGCGGGGTGCGCTCACTGGTCGCACAGCGAAAATAGGCAATGAACATCGAAATCCGCAACAGCGACGAGGCCGCCAGCAGTGCGATCCACCACGTAATGACCGTGTGATCAAAACGCTCCCAGCACAGCCAGCACAGCATCAGCACCGCGAGGAAACTGCCAAATACCGCTGAAACCGACTGGCGGAACAGCTGGTGCAGTCGGTCCGTGTGCACCTGCCTTGCGATTAAATCTTCCGTTTCGTACCGCAATCCAAGGCCATCCATTTCATCCGCCTGATCATAATGCTGCGACGAATGCAATTGTGGCACATTGCTTACGGCTACTCACAAAACTCCTTGATCAGACGGATCCACGTCAGGCCTTCATTTCTGCCACTAACAGATGCACCAACGCCTCGGCCGGCATTTCCCGCGCCAGCGGCGCCCCCTGCCCGGCCCACTGCACGGCAAATTCGGTGTTGGCCTGGGCGGTTGCAGCGGCGTTGAGCGCCTTGTTGGCGTCATAGGTCAGCGGATAGTCGGGCAGCGCCGTGCCGGCGGCCTCAAGACTGGTGAAGTTGCGATTGACCATGCCACGGGCAGGACGGCCGGAAATCACGCTGGTGACTTGGGTCTGGTGCGCACGCGGCCCCTTCAGGGCGTCACGGTAAGCGCCGTTGGCGGAGGATTCAGGACAGAGGATAAACGCGGTGCCCAGCTGCGCTGCACTGGCGCCCAGTTGCATGACCGACTTGATGCCTGCGCCGTCCATGATGCCGCCCGCCGCAATCACCGGCAGCTTGCAAGCGTTGGCCAGCACCCGCACCAGCGCAAAGGTGCCCATCTCGGTGTCCTGCTGTGGGTCGAACACCCCGCGATGCCCACCGGCTTCATAACCTTGCGCCACCAGCGCATGTACACCCGCCTGTTCCGCCTGCTGCGCTTCGGCCAGGTTCGTCACGGAACACAGCAGGATGATGCCGGCCTCCTTGAGCGCATCGATTGCAGGTTGTGGGGGCAATCCAAAATGGAAGCTGACCACTGCCGGTTTTTCTTCCAGGAGCATCTGGAGCATGCCCGGGTCTTCGACGAACGAGGTGTAGATCTCACGCAGCGATGCCGGTGCTGCGGCGCCGAACTCGGCAAAAAACGGCGTCAGGAAGTGAAGCCACTGCGCCTCTCGGGCGCTGTCATGCACGGCAGGCTGGTGGCAGAACAGGTTCACATTGAAGGGTTTATCCGTCAGCGCTGCCGTCTCTTGAATCATGGCCCGCGCCTGCTCGACGTTGCTCGCGCCGATGCCGATGGAACCCAGGCCGCCGGCATTGGATACCGCTGCTGCGAGTCTCGGGGTGGAAACACCCACCATGGGCGATTGAAGAATCGGGAGTTGAATGTTCAAAAGGGACAGCAGTGGATTGGACATGACAGCACCTGAACGTAATGAGTGAGAGTGAAAACCTGTGGCGAGGGGATTTAGCGAAACGTCGCACCGCCCCGTTGGACTGCGCAGCAGGCCCTTCTTTTTTGGGGCCGCTTCGCAGCCCAACGGGGATAAATAAATCCCCTCGCCACAATGAGTCGGTGCAGCTAGTTGTTATGAACCGCTTTTTGCAGCCACTTCGCCCGTTCCGACAGGCGCCGCTTCCAGTCTTCGGCCAAGCCAGGGGTGGCGGCCAGCGCCAGCAGATCGTCGATCAAAGGCCGGTGCGACAGCTGCACCCGCCAGAACTCATCGGTGGAAAAGCGTTGGGTCTGCCGGTCCAGCAGTTCGATGACGTCCCCGGCCTCAATAACGCCGGGCTGGAGAACCCGGTAATACCAACCGGTGATCCGCTCCTTGGCGACATGCATCGACATGCGCTCGGCATCAAACCGATGATTGATTTTCCAGCACGGGCTGCGCGGCTGGGAGACTTGCAACACCGCACTGCCCACCTGGAATACATCGCCGATGTGCACGTTTTTTTCAGTAAGTCCAAACGCTGAAATGTTTTCCCCGAGGCTGCCGGGGATCAACTCATGGGCGCACTGCGCAAAGGCCTGCGCCAGGCGCTGATAGTTTTCCGCCGCATAGTGATGAACCGCTTTTTCCGGACCGCCGTGCACCCTGGGATCGGCGTGTTCATCGCCGACAATTCCTTGGAGTTCGACGCGAGCAGGCCCCGAGCGTTGCTGTTTGAAGATGCCCGAACGTTGCCCTTCAGGCTTCAGGACACCCATGCCGCCGGCAAATACATGGTCAATGTTTGAAGTCAGGTTCATCGTCCGGCCACGCTCATCCGTCTGTTTTGTTGACTTTACTAACCCTCGATAAAGCCCGTAAAATGATGACTCGTGATGCTATCCATCACTTTTTATGATAGGTGCAATGATCATGGAAATGCGCCAACTGAAGATTTTCTGCGCGGTTGCCGAGCTTGGCAGCTTCACAGCGGCCGCCGTCAATGTGAATACGGTGCAGTCCAACGTCACCATGCGGGTGAAGGAGCTGGAAGCCGAACTGAACCGGGAACTGTTCATCCGCAAAAAGTCCGGGGTAGTGCTGACCTCGGCGGGCCAGACCTTCCTCGGTTATGCGCGGCGCATTTTGCAGCTAACAGAAGAGAGCCGCAGCGCCCTGATGGACACCGGTGTTCCGGCAGGCCTGCTGCGGTTGGGCTCGATGGAAACCACCGCCGCCATCCGCTTGCCGCAAGTGCTCACGAAGTACCGCGAGAAATACCCTGAGGTTCAGTTGTCGCTGTTGACCGGGACCACCTCCGAACTGATCAAGGCGATTGAAGCGCATCGACTCGACGGCGCATTCGTCGGCGGGTTCCACCAGAATTCGGCGTTGACCCAGGAAGAGGTTTTCCAGGAGGAACTGGTGCTGGTCAGCAGCAACCAGTTTCAGTCGCTGCCCGCGCTGATCGAGAAAATCCCGCAGCAAACCGTCCTGGTCTTCCGCACTGGCTGCTTCTACCGTTCGACCCTGGAAAACTGGTTCTATCAGGTCGGGCTGGTCCCCAACCAGATCATGGAACTGGGCACCCTCGACGGCATCCTGTCGTGCGTCGCCGCCGGCATGGGTGTGACCTTGCTGCCCAAGGCCATCGCCGAGAATTGCAGTGTGCGCCATGCCATTTGCTGCCACACACTGCCGACGGAATTCGCCAAGGTCTCGACCGTCTTCATCCGCCGAAACGACACGATGATCACTTCGGCCATGAGCGCATTCATCGGCCTGGCACAAGACCAGATCGCCCGGCCGGCGGTGGCGTAGCAAATGTCTGCATCGACAAACGACCACTGTAGGAGCGAAGCTTGCTCGCGAAAGCATCAGAACATTCAACATTAAAGCTGAATGTACCGCCGCCTTCGCGAGCAAGCTTCGCTCCTACAGGTTATTCGAGGCTTGGCTCACTGCCAGCCGAGTGACCTTCTCTCCTCCTGCAGGAACCGGCCTGTCGCGCCGCCCTCCTGCGCCGACCGTAAGCCCGGTGCCGTCGGCAAGCCAAGGGCCAGCTCCGCCACACGCTCCGCCGCTGGCACAACGCTGTGAATCTTGCCCACCCCCTGCCCCGCGTACAACGACAGCTTTTTCGCCATCCGCGGTTTGTCGATCGCCCGGGCGCCACCGCCGATCAACCGCAGCAGGTTCCACTTGTCCCGATTGGGAATCACCCGGTGAGGCGTGCCGTAGGTCCAGCCGAACGAATAACCGGTCCGGTACTCTGTGTCATCCGTCGTCGCCTCGACAATCTTTTGCTTGTAGAGCGGGTGCGCGTTCGACTCGTCGGTGGCAATAAACGCCGTGCCCACCACCACGCCTGACGCACCCAGCGACATCAATGCCTGGACATCGTTACCCGCCACAATGCCGCCCGCCGCCAGGACCGGTCGCCCCTCCGCGACGCGCAGGATTGACGACAACAACGGCATGATGCCGATCGTGCCCCGATTCAAATGACCGCCACTCTCACTGCCTTGCGCCACAATAATGTCGGCGCCTTGCGCGAAGGCAATCCTGGCGAGTTCCACCGACCCCACTTGCACCATGACCGTCAGCCCCGCGGCCTTCGCCCGGGGAATCATGTCGGCGGAATAGGCCTCGGCATAAAACAGTGAAAGCAGCCGGGGCTTTTCTTCCAGCACCACCTGGAACTGCGCTTCGAATACGTCCGGGCCGCCGAACTGCGGAACAAGGTTCACACCAAAGGGCTTGTCGGTCAGCGCACGGGTTTCCCGTATCCATCGGCGCAAGGTCAACGGCGGCAAGCGCAGGCCGCCAAGGACGCCCATGCCCCCAGCGTTGGCGACCGCCGCAACCAGTTGAGGACCGGAAATCGCCGCCATGCCACCAAGAAAGATCGGGTACTTCACGCCGCAAAGTCGTGTGATGGCGTTTCCTGCAAAATCGAATCTGGCTTCGTTCATGACTCACAGCTCCACATGTTTTCCAAGCATCCGCTTGAGCGTGTTGTTCTTCAGGAGAAAGTGATTCTTGACCGCACCGAAGACATGCAAGGCCAGCCCCGCGAGAAACGCCGAAGCGCCGATATCGAACAGCACATCGACGACATGCTTGAGTCCGGCGTGAATGGGCAAGAGCGTTGGAATGGAGAATCCTCCAGGCAAAACCACGGCCTCGCCGCCCGCCGAACGGGAAGCCCAAACCGCAACCGGCAGCAGCACCATCGCCAGGGCGAGCGCCACCGCGACCGAACGGCTGATGATGACCTCGATGGGATTGGGTGTGCCCACGGGCAGCGGATGGTACGAGGTGATCCTGGCCCAGAATCGATAGACCGACACCAGGAACAGAATCAGCCCCACCAGGTTTTGCAGGTGAGCGAATGGCATCCGCGTGGCATCGCTGGGGGCCTGGTCGATCATCACCTGCAAGCCGAAGATCGCCAGCAGCGACAGTGCCACGACCCAGTGCAGCGCCACGGTGATGGGTGAAAACCTTAAGCCATTGTCTCGAAGTTGCATGGCAGACTCCTTTTGGCAGAGTGCGCAAATCAGGATAGGAAAATGAAGGACCGCGCCTTAATGGCTGACCGCCTGCGAGGCCCCGAGGCCGGTCTGGGCGCGGATGAGCTGGTCATCGAAACGCTCCCGCTCCAGCGCGGCCTCGCTGCTGCGATCGGTGACCGAGCCGAGCCAGGTAAAGAAGAACGCCACGTTCATCGAAATGATCGCCGGGTAGTCGAAGGGGAAAATCGCCTCGGGATTGCCCAGCACCTTGACCCACACCGCCGGCGAGAGAATCACCAGGCTGACCGAACTCACCAGCCCCGCGATGCCACCGATCAATGCCCCGCGTGTCGTCAGCCCTTTCCAGTACATCGAAAGCGCGAGGATCGGGAAGTTGACCGAGGCCGCCACGCCAAACGTCAGCGCCACCAGGAAGGCGATGTTCTGGTCCTTGAACAGGATGCCCAGCACGACCGCAACGATGCCGATGCCAACCGAAGCGATCCGCGAAACACGGCGTTCGTCTTTCGCCTCGGCTCGACCTTTCTTGAAGACCATGACGTAGAGGTCATGGGAAATCGCCGAGGTCCCCGCCATCGTCAGCCCGGAGACCACCGCGAGGATCGTGGCGAACGCAACGGCAGAGATGAAGCCCAGTAACAGGTCACCGCCAACGGCTTTGGCCAGGTGCATCACCGGCATGTTGCCCCCGCCGATGAGCTTGCCACCCAGAATGCCGGACTCGTAGAACGCCGGATCGCGCCCGACGATCACGATCGCCGCCAGCCCGAGCACCGCTACGATCAGGTAGAAAAAGCCGATGAAGCCCGTCGCGATGAATACCGATTTACGCGCCTGCCGCGCATCCGGCACGGTGAAAAAGCGCATGAGGATATGCGGCAATCCGGCGGTGCCGAAGACCAGGCCAAGGGACAGCGAGATCAGCGCCAACGGGTCGGCCACCAGCTTGCTCGGCAACAGGATCAGCTCGCCATCGTGATGAGCGGCAACCGCCTGCGTGAACAGCTGTTCGAAGGAAAACCCGAATTTGCTCAGCGCCAATACCGCCAGCAAGGTGCCGCCCACCAGCAACAGCCCGGCCTTGATGATCTGCACCCACGTGGTGGCGACCATCCCGCCAAACGTGACATAGACCGCCATCAACAGCCCGACCGCGATCACCGCATAGTTGTAGGGAAGACCGAACAACAGCTGGATCAACTGCCCTGCACCCACCATTTGCACCACCAGATAGAAGCACACCACGGTCAACGAACCGAAGGCTGTCAGGGTACGAATCCGGTTTTGATCGAGTCGGAAGGACGCAATGTCCGAGAGCGTGATCCGTCCCAGATTGCGGATGCGCTCGGCGAACAGGAACAACAGCAGTGGCCAGGCGACAAAGAAGCTGATCGAGTACAGCACCCCATCGAAGCCGTTGAAGAAAATCATGCTGGTGACACCCAGTAACGCAGCCGCCGACATGTAGTCCCCGGCGAGCGCCAGGCCGTTCTGGAAGCCTGTGATGCCGCCGCCGGCGTTGTAGAAATCGTCCATTGATTTCGTCTTGTTGGCCGCCCAGTAAGTGATGCCCAACGTCGTCAGGACGAAGACCAGGAACATCGCAATCGCGGTGACATTGAGGGGTTGCTTTTCAACCGCCTGCAAGGTGTCGGCCGCCGAGACACAGGTGGCTGCCGCACTCAGGAGAGCGGGAACAATGAGGTAGCGAAGGGACGTTTTCATACGATGGCTCCTTCGCGAATTTCTGTGGTGAGCGCGTCGAACTCACCATTGGCACGAAGGATGTAAAGGCCCGTGAACAACCAGGCTCCGACGATGAAGGCGACGCCGAGTGGCCACCCTATATTGATGACGCTGGTCGCAGAGAGCTTCTGCGCCAGGACGTGCGGCGCGAACGCGGCGATGAGGATGAACGTGAAGTAAGGAACGAGGGTGGCGGCGACAAGACAAGCGACGAATCTTCGCTGCCTTGAGACCAACTCCTGATATCGGGGATGATTGCGAATTCTGGCTGATTCGAGTGCATGGTTCACGTTGACTCCGTGTAGCAGTGGAAGCGTTTTATTGTTGTTCCACAGCCTCAATTCGAAGACTCGATTTGCCACTGGCTGCGGGGTATTTGCACCCTCAACCTATGCCTGGCACTGAATCATGTAAAACGATCATTAATGATGTGTGCGATCTGTTTTGATGAACCAGACGTCGCCTTTTCTTGCCTTTGCGACCCGCGAAACCTAATCTCCTTACAGTGAATCTTTACAGCCAGTTATTGCTTTTAGAGATAGGTGAATTCGATGGATGTAACGGATCTCAAGGTGGTTGACGCGGTGGCGCGCCACGGCAGCATGAACAAGGCCGCCAGCGAACTGAACACCGTGCAATCGAACGTGTCCGCCCGAATTCGAGCACTGGAAGAAGAGCTGGGGGTGGCGCTGTTTCAACGCAGCGCCCGAGGTGTCCAGGTCACCCCGGCCGGGCGGCGCATCCTGCCCTTCGCCGCGCGCCTGTCGAAGCTGCTCTTCGATGCCTCCAGCGCCGCGCGCGACGATGGACATCCACGAGGCGTGTTCGAGATCGGTACGCTGGAGACGACGCTGGCGTTGCGTTTGCCACGGCTGATCGCAAGGTTCGCCAAGGCCTACCCGGACGTTCGCCCGCTGATCCGCACCGGCACCACCTGCAGCCTGATCCAGGGGGTCATCGACTGCAAGCTCGAAGGCGCGTTCGTGGTGGGGCCGGTCAATCACCCGGAACTGCTGAGTGAAAAAGCCTTTCGCGAAGAGCTTGTTTTAGTAACGTCTACCGCCATCAATCGCCTGGAAGACGTCGCCGCTGTCGACAACCTGAAGACGGTCGTCTTTCGAATCGGTTGTTCCTATCGCCAGCGCCTGGATTCCCTGCTGACCGGATTGGGCATCCCGGCGCCCGAGCCCCTTGAGTTCGGGTCGATCGAAGCCATCGTTGCCTGCGTTTCCGCCGGCGTCGGCGTCACGCTGTTACCCATTGGCGTTGTCGCCGGTGCACTGCGCGACGGGTTGGTCAACGTGCATAAGCTGGCACCGGACATCGCCGATGTAGAGACGGTGTTTGTCCGGCGCATCGATGGCTATTTTTCCAGCGCGCTATCGACCTTTCTGGACAGCGTTCGACTGGACGGGGTGCCGGCGCTCGCGCCCACGTAGCGATAGCTCATCCAGCCGTTCATTCCGGCACAGAGCAA
Organism: Pseudomonas migulae; assembly: GCF_024169315.1. Taxonomy (NCBI): domain Bacteria; kingdom Pseudomonadati; phylum Pseudomonadota; class Gammaproteobacteria; order Pseudomonadales; family Pseudomonadaceae; genus Pseudomonas; species Pseudomonas migulae. The sequence continues at coordinate 1,321,620 of NZ_JALJWR010000001.1, forward strand.
CAGAAGCGCGGCCGTCACCAGGAACACATGATGCAAGCCGAGGTGAGCGCCAATCTGTCCACCGATCAGCGGCCCGATCACCTGCCCGGAAAACTGCGCCGATTGCAGATAACCGAGGATTTTCCCGGTGTTGTGCTCTTCGACCGAATGCCGGATCAGCTTGGCGATCGCCGGCAGCAGGCCTGCAAGGGTCATCCCCATGACACCGCGCAAAACCGCCAGTTGCCACCATTGCGTGACGAAGGCCTGAGGGATCATGACCAGCCCGGTCAACAGCAGACAGCCGATGATCACGTTCCAGCTGCCGACCCGGTCTGCCAGCGCCCCCAGTTTGGCGGCGGTCAAAATACTGCCCAGCGCTGAAGCGGCCATGACAAAACCGGCGACACGCGCCTGACGATCCATCAGTACGCCGAGGTCGCCGATGTAGACGGTAATGATCGGCTCGATCGACATATTGGCCAGGAGCACCATCATCGCGGTCACGAGCAGCGCGCCGATGACCGGCCATTTGGAACCCTGCCCCTCAGCCTTGTTTTTCTTGTCCCGTTGTCTGGCATCGGCCACACGATCGAAGTCCTCGCGCACCAACAGGATGGTCGCAAGGGCAGCGACCGCGATCATCCCGCCACCGACGAAAAACGTGCCGCGGATACCCACGAACTCCGGCAGGAAACCGCCCACCAACGGCCCGATCAGGTTGCCGGACAAGGCGCCCGTGGACAAAACACCCAAGGCCCAACCGGCCCGTTCCCGCGGAACCTGGGAACCAATCATGACAATCGAAGCGGACGCGTAGCCACCGATGAGGCCAGCGAACAGGCGCAGGGCGACCAGTTCGCTCACATCCCGCGCCAGCCCGATCAGCGACATCACAATGGCCATGCCGATGGCCGCTCTGACCAGCATGGGTTTGCGGCCGTAACGGTCCGCCAGACGTCCCCAGATCGGCGCCGTCACGGCGGTCCCGAAGAACGTCGCGCCGAAGGCCACCGCCGACCATTGCACCACGTCAGCCTGCGCCGTAACGCCCAGTTGCTGGACGTACAGCGGCAAGAAGGGCAACAACATGCTCAGGCTGACAAGGGTGGTGAAGGAGCCGAAAACACACACGGCCAGGTTTCGGCGCCAGTACCTCTGGTTACGATCGGAGTAATTCACGTGCGATGGCGTTCCGTTTTGATCGAATGGAAAGTGCTCTTCAAGACGGGCCAACACTACGCAGGCGCAGATATCTAAAGAAGCGAATTAATTCGATCAGGGCTATCTCGAATCGAGATAGCCGCTCGGAAGCGCGTGGACTTCAGCTTTGGGTAGCAGGTGCGCTCGAATGCATCGATGAAACAGGCTCCGGCGCCGGCTCGTCGTCCAGTTTGATGAACATGGCCAATATCGGCCCCATCAGCACCACGGCGATCGAGGCACCGAATGCCACCGACCAGTTATTGCCGGTGATGTCGAGCAACCAGCCGATCACCACCGGCGACACCGCACCGGCCAACGCCATGCCGGTGAAGGTGCAGGCGCTGGAGGTCGCGGAGTGGGCGTGGGACACCTCGGTGCCAATCACCCAGAGCGGCGAGTCGGCCAGTTCCGAGCAGAAGAACGAGAAGCTCAGGCCACAGGCGCAGATCATCAGGTCGTGGGTGAACATCAGTGGAATCAGGCCAATGATCGAGGCCAGGAAGCCGAAGATGATCAGGTCGCGACGGGAGCGCAGGCGGTTGCCGGTGACCTTGAAACGCCAGTCCGAGAGCATGCCGCCGACCGCGGTGCCAACCGTCCCGCCGAGCAGCACGAAGGTGGAAAACATGGCGGTGTGGGTCAGGTCCATGCCGTAGCGCTGGGTGAAGAACGACGGAATCCAGTTGAGGAAAAACCACAACACCCAGCCGTGGCAAAAACAGGTGGCGGCCGCCGGCCAGACCCTGCGCAGCATTTGCGGCCAGTTGACCGGAACGACTGCCACCGGCGCCAACGGGGCAGCGGCCGTGACTTCGACCAGTTTCTTCGACTCGCTGAGGCTGAAATACATGACGAACATGTAGATCAGCGTCACCACGCCGAGAATGACGAAGGTCATGCGCCAGGAAAACTGGATGATCATGAACGTCACGATCAACGGCGCCAGTGCGTTGGCCAGGCGACCTGACGCATGCATCATGCCCTGGGCCGTGCCGCGCTGGGTGATGGGGATGGCGCGGGCAATCATCCGCGCCGCGGTCGGGTAGATCGGCGCTTCGCCGATGCCGACCACGAAACGGGCAATCACCAGCACCACCAGTCCGCTGACCAGGCCAGTGGCAATGGTCGCGACCGACCAGATGATGCCGTACAGCAGCATCGCCTTGCGCGAGCCGATCCGGTCGCTGAACCAGCCGCCGGGAATCATGAAGCAGCTGTAGGCGATGGCGAACGCGGAAAACATCATGCCCAGGTTGGTGTTGCTGAAACCCAGTTCCTTGCTGATCGTCGGTGCGGCGACCGCGAGGTTGGTGCGATCCACGTACATGATGAAGGCCATGACGCACAGCAACACGAAGGTCAGCGTTGCCCTGCGTTTTTGCGCAAGCGTAGTCGGAATCATTTTTTCCACCTTTTTTTATAGTTGTAGTGGGCAGGCGGTCATCCCGGACCGCCTGTCATGGCGTTACTTGAAGAAGCCGCTGAGCACCTCGTAGGTCTCGTCCGGGCACTCTTCCTGCAGGTAGTGCCCCGAAGGCACCGTAGCGGTCTGCACGATGTTGGTGGCGTAGCGGCTCCAGATTTGCGCGGCGTTGTGGTTGCGGCCAACGCCGCCCTTCTCGCCCCAGAGGATCAGCGCCGGGTTGTCGATACGCCGGCCCGCGTCGAAGTCGGCAGTGTCCATGTCCAGGTCGATGCCGAACGTGGCGCGATAGTCTTCGCACATGGCGTGGGTGGTCGCCGGGTTCTTGATGCAGCGGATGTAATCGGCCAGCGCCTCCGGCCCGAAGAAGCTGGTGCCCTGGTCGGTCTTCGACAGTTTTCGCAGGATGAAGAACTCCGGATCGGCGTTCATCATGCGCTCCGGCGTCGGCGCGTCCTGGGTCATGAAGAACCAGTGCCAGGAGAATTTGCCCCACTGGCGCGTGACGTTGTTGAGCAGGTAATGCTGCGGCAGCATGTCGACGAAACCGGCTTTCAGCACCTTGTCGCCGTGGTCCAGGCACATGCGATGCAGGACCCGCGCACCCCGGTCGTGGCCGGCGGCATAGAACTGCTCGAAGCCCAGCGACTGCATGACTTCGACCTGGTCCTGGGCCATGGCGCGGAACGAATAAGCCGAATGATCACCGCCACCCTCCGGTTTGGAGCTGTCGCCATAGCCGCGCAAGTCGGTGCAGACCACGGTGAAATCCTTGGCCAGGCGCGGTGCGATCTTGTGCCAGGACAGGTGATTGAACGGGTTGCCGTGCATCAGCAGCAAGGGCGGGCCCTCGCCTCCCACAACAGTGACGATGTCGGCGCCGCTGGTTTTGGTGATGGTTTTGGTGAAATTCTCGAACATGGTCTCAGCCTCGATAGGTATGCCTGGCCTGGGCGTTACGCCCTGCTCTTGTTGTTCGTGGAGGGCTCAGCGTTTGAGCTTGCGCGCGGCGGCGTTATCGGTGGCCACGCGGAATGCCGCGGCCATGGCGCCAACGTCGGCGGTGCCTTTGCCGACGATGTCGTACGCCACGCCATGGGCCGGGGTGGCATAGACGGTCTTGAGGCCACCGGTCAGGGTCACGCCGGACGAGAAGCCCAGCAGCTTGGTCGCGATCTGGCCCTGGTCGTGATACATGATCACCACTGCGTCGAAATCGCCGTTGCGCGCCTTGATGAACACCGTGTCGGAAGGAAACGGCCCTTCGCAGGCCAGGCCTTTCAAACGCAAGGCTTCAAGGGTCGGGCGAATGATCGTGATCTCTTCGTCACCGAACAGACCGTTCTCGCCGCCATGGGGATTGAGTGCGGCGACACCGATTCGCGGGGCGTTGTTGCCCAGTGCACGCAAGGTGTCGTGGGCCAGTTGCAATGCGCCTTCGATGCGATCCGGTTGCACCATGTCGACGGCCTTGCGCAGGGCCACATGGGAGGTCACGCGGAAGGTCGAGAACTGCGGGATGATGTTGACCTCACCGAAGTAACCGACGTGCTCGGTCCAGGCCGCAAACATCTGGTGTTCGTCGTGATAATTCCAGCCACCGCGATGCAGGCCGGCCTTGTTCAGCGGCGCGAAACAGATGCCGTCCAACTCACCGGCCAAGGCCATGTCGGTCATGATCTTCAGGGTTTCACCGGTCAGCCGACCGGACTCCGCGTTGACCACGCCACGTTCATACAAGGCAGGGTCGACGTTGTGCAAATCGATCAACGGCACGGCCGCCTGGGTGTGGTCGGCCTCGCTCAGGTGCGTGATTTTCTGGTAGGGAATGCGCCGACCAGCGTCGCGCATGCCCAGCTCGAGCACCCGCTCGTCACCAATGATCACCACATCCGCCCGCTCACGTGCCTCAGGTGTCGACAACAGCTTGACGACCAACTCAGGGCCAATGCCGGTTACATCGCCGAGCATAAGTCCAATCAGGGGTTTCATCAGATTCTCTCCAGTCCGGTCAAGGCGTGTCTTTGTTGTTATGGCGAGCACCTGTGTGAGCCCGGATTTGCGGGCCGACGCCCAGGTGCAATCGCTGTGGACATCCTAGGCCGACGGGGTGTGCCTTCAAGGTGCAAAACGTGGGGTGGGCGTTCACAGACTGTGGTTTGAGCGGGGTCGTTTGCTGGCGCTACGTGGGGAAGATTGCTGATTTGTGTTCACAACACCTTTGCGAAAACAGCCGTTCTGCTCAGGGAGCCCGGCAAGGATACTGATGCCCTCACGTGTGGCGCACCGTTGATGACTCAACGCCTTACGCCTGATTCGATGTTTGATGAGGACATACAATGCACACTGATTACGCCGCCTGGTCCTGGACCTCCGGCAAAGGTATCGACGGTCTGCAACTGATCCGCAAACCGTTGGTGCAACCTGGCCCCGGGGAAGTGCTGGTGGCCAACCGCGCAGTGGCGCTGAACCCGGTGGACTGGAAGATCATCGAGTGGGGTCACCCCGCGTGGAGCACTGGCCGCGTGCCCGGCGTTGATGGCATGGGCGTTGTGGTTGCCGCCGGTGCCGGCGTGCCGATCAAACCGGGGACGCGCGTGGCGTATCACCAGTCCCTGGAACGCGATGGCAGCTTTGCCGAATACTGTTTGCTCGATGCCGCGACCGTGCTGACGGTGCCGGCCGCGCTGGACGACACCGCCGCCGCGTCGTTGCCCTGCCCTGGCCTGACGGCTTGGCAGGCGCTGGACAAAATACCGGGCACAGGGCCGAGCGATGTGTTGGTGGTCGGCGCCGGTGGCGCGGTCGGTCTGCTGTTGGTGCAACTGGCCGCACAGCGCGGTTATCGGGTGTGGGCTACGGCAGCCAAAAAGCATCACGAGCGTTTGAAGGGATTCGGTGCCGTTGACGTATTCGACTACCGCGACGGTCACTGGCAGCAAAACCTCCAGGCCAGCCTCGGTGAGCGTCGACTCAAAGCGGTGTTCGACACCGTCAGCGGCACTCATGCTGCCGCACTGGCCCCGCTGCTGGGTTACAACGGTCATTTGGTGTGCATTCAGGATCGCCAGGAAACCGCACCGCTGCCGGCCTTCAGCACCGCAATCTCCCTGCACGAAGTGGCGCTCAACAGTTTCCATGCCCACGCCAGCCTGAGCGATCGGCAGTTGCTGAGACAGGCCGGAGAACGTTTGCTCGAAGACGTACTGTCAGGAAACCTGACGACGCCCAAAAGCCAGGTCTTCGATTTCCACAATCTGCCTCAGGCGTTGCATGCGCTCAAGCAAGGTGGCGAAGGTGGCAAGTGGGTGGCCCGCTTGGATGAGACAGACCCCAACCCGTTCGCCCAGGCCTGAAAACAACATCGCCCGAGACTCCAGGAGTGGAGCTCGGGCGACAGGTTCAGCGTGATCCGACGGAGAAGGTGTGATTACGCCTCAGCCAGGTTTTCTTTTTTCTCCAGCCAATCGATCATCAGTTCCCCCCAGGCGATGTCTGCCTGCAGCGCGTCTTTGGCTCTGGCCGAGTCGCGGGTGCGCAGACCTTCCAGCACCTCGAAGTGTTTGTGCTTGGCGCTGGACAGCTCGCGCTTGGGAACCTCGGCATGGAACCGGCTCAGCAGCGGCCCCATGATGACCCACATGTTTTCCAGGGTTTTCGATACCACCGGCATGCGCGCCGCAGAGATCAAACCGAAATGGAATTCCCGGTTGAGCAAGGCGGCCTGTCTATAGTCGACGGTGACCGCCTTCTGGAAGGCATCCTGAATGGCTTCGAGCTTTTCGATTTCGGGTTTGGTGATCCGCTGCGCCGCCACGCCTGCCGCCTCGCCTTCCAGCAAATGACGGATCAACTGGATTTCTCGCAACTGGCTGACCGTCAGCTCAGGCACATAGATCGACGTCGCAGCCTTCATGTCCAGCGCATGGTCGCTGACCAGGCGGAAAATCGCTTCGCGCACTGGCGTGATCGAAACACCGAACTCCTCGGCCAATGTACTGATGCGTAACCGATCGCCGGGTTGGTACTGCCCGTCCATCAACGCGGTGCGAATGATGGAATACACCCGTTCACTCAAGTTGCCTTTATCAATGGGCTTATGCACGGTCACGGTGACTCGATCTCCATGGTCGATTAGTGTGCGTAAAAGATCGGACTTGTGAATCTGCCGACCTGAAGCGCGGATAACGCATCATACATCATCAAATTGCGCCTGCCACTCCCACCGACGATCAGCGCTAAATGCGCGCGTCCCGGCGACCGACGCCTTGCAGCAACACCGCAATGACGATAATCGCACCTTTGATAATCTGCTGCGGATAGGCCGGCACACTCAGCAAATTCATGATGTTGCCGATCAGCCCCAGCACCAGCACACCCACCACGGTATAAAAAATCGTGCCTTTGCCACCGGACAGTAATGCTCCCCCGATCACGCATGCAGCGATGGCATCCAGCTCCAGAGCCATGCCGGCGCTGGGCGTCGCGACCCCCGAACGGGAAGCAATCACCACACCGGCCAACGCAGCAAGGCCACCGCAAATGCCATAGGCGGCCAGTTTGTAGCGCTCCACTGGAATACCGGCCAGGCGCACCGCCGTTTCGTTGCTACCGCTGGCAATGGTCAGGCGACCATAAGCGTTGTAACGCAGGATCAAGGCAAACACGACCGTCACCAACCCCGCCAGCCACACCGGCCAAGGAATACCCAGCACGCCATCGGCCAGCCGACCGAAATCACGTAACAGCTGGGCACTGACCAGTCTGTCATCGAGCCTTTGTGGCTGGCCGTTGGACAAGATGAACGCCAGGCCACGAGCGACCGTCATCATCGCCAGCGTCGCGATAAAAGGCGCCATGCGAAAGTAGGCGATGAAAGTACCCGTCACCAGCCCCATCAATACGCCGGAAGCCACCGCGATCGCGACAGCCAGCAGCAAACCAAAACCACCTTCAACCGGCAGCACATTCAAGGTCATCGCCACCACGATTCCACCAACCGCTGCGACGGAAGCCACGGACAAATCGATGCCAGCCGTCAGGATCACAATCAACATGCCGACGCTGACCAGCAACAACGGCGTCAATTGGCGCAACAAGTTGCCAATGTTCTGGTAAGTGAAAAAGTCCGCCGACAACACACTGGCGGCGATGGCCAGCAGCACTAACATCACCAGCGCGTTGTGTTGCAGAAACAGCCGCTGCAACGAACGCCGGTCTGTCCGGCCCTCTTGAGCGTGATTGTTTTCCTCTAGAAGTTCAGCCGTAGCCAGCTTGGTATTAGGGTTATTCATGGTGCTCGACTCCCATTGCCAGGCAAATCATTTCTTGTTCTTTAATACGTTCGCCCATCAGTTCGCCGGCGATCGCGCCTTCACGCATCACCAGCACGCGATCACACATGCCGATGATTTCAATCATTTCCGAGGACACCATGATGATTGCCACGCCTTGTTCGGCGAGGCCATTGATGACCCGGTAGATTTCGGTTTTCGCCCCCACATCCACACCGCGGGTAGGCTCGTCGAGAATCAGCACGCGACAGCCCGCATCGACCCACTTCATCAGGGCGACTTTCTGTTGGTTGCCGCCTGACAGATCACCCACCAACTGCTCGATCGAGTGCGTCTTGACTGCCAGTTGCTGGCGCAAGGCTTCGATGCCCTGGGTTTCCCGGCCACTGGCAATCCAGCCCATGGGCCCGGTATAGGGACTGTCGGGGCGGAGCGCGCCGTTGACCCGGATCGACATTTCCAGCAGCACGCCTTGCTGCTTTCGGTCTTCAGGCAGCAGGCCAATGCCGTTGGCAATCGCTTCACGGGGGGTACGGTTATGGATTTCGCGGCCATCCAGATACAGGACGCCGGAGGTTTTCCGATCGGCACCGAAGATCGCCCGCATGGTTTCAGTCCGACCGGCGCCGACTAGTCCACAAAAGCCCAGGACCTCGCCCGCTCGAACTTCAAAACTCACATCGCGCACGAGACGTCCGGCATTCAGGTGTTCGACTTTGAGCAACACCTCACCAAGCTGCTGGTTGCGCGGAGGAAACAGATCACTGAGTTCACGACCGATCATCATCTCGATCAGGCCACGCTCGGTAATGTCGGCCAGTTCCAGGGTGCCGACCGTCTTGCCGTCCTTGAGCACCGTGGCGCGATCGCAAATCCGGAAAATTTCATCCATGCGGTGCGAGACGTAAATAATGCACGCCCCTTTGCGGCGCAACTCATCGAGGATCTTGAACAGTTTTTCCGCCTCGTGGGAGGTGAGCACCGCTGTCGGCTCATCGAAGACCAGCACCGACGAATTGCGCGACAGCGCTTTGCAGATCTCCACGGCTTGTTGATAGGCCACCGGCAGACTACCCACCGGCTGACGCACATCGATATCACTGAAACCCAGCTCATCCAGAATCCCCCGGGCTTTTTTGCGCATGGCCGCCCACTGGACGAACCCTTTGCGCTGACCCAGATCGTCGATGCATATGTTCTCGGCCACCGACAAATGCGGCGCCAGGGCGAACTCCTGATAGATGATCGAAATGCCCAGCTTGAGGGCATCGCCAGGTTTGCGAATTTCGACGGTCTCGCCGTTCAGGCTCACTCCCCCGGAATCCCGTACATAGGCCCCGGAAAGGATCTTCATCAACGTAGACTTACCGGCGCCGTTCTCGCCCATCAACGCGTGAATTTCGCCTGCATGCGCTGAAAAACTCGCATTGCTCAGCGCGCTGATTCCACCGAATCGCTTCGAGATGTCGAGCATCTCTACGGCAGGTTTGTGCATCGCTTTCATACTGTTCACCGTCTATAAACTGTCGCCGTTCGAGCTGTAGCCGCCGACAAAAATGCAGCGGCTACAGTCCGTTTCACTCGCGTGAAATCACTTCATCGCGGTTTTGATCTGCTCGATGGAGCGGAAAGGTGGGACGGTTGCGGTAGACGGCGGCAGGCTGTCAGCCTTGATGTAGGTGTCGACGTTGTCCGGCGTGATCAGCGTGACCGGGAAGTAAGAAGCCAATGGCAGGTTGTTGGCATTCAGGCCCTTGTCGAGTATCTGGTGAATCAACTCGATGGCGGCCACACCGGTTTCCGAACCACTGTTGGTGGCGGTGACCAGCAATTTACCTTGCTTGATCAGGTCCAGTGCAACCCGAAAACTTCCAGCCCCCGACGCGACCATCACGCTGTTTTTCTTCCCTGCATTGTCAAGGGCGTTGATCGCACCAATGGCAATGAAGTCGTTCTCTGCCAGGACCAGATTGAGCTTGTCACCCTGGGACGAGAGGATGTCCTCGGTGGCCGCCAACCCGCCCTCTTCGGTCCAGTCACCACGGCCCCAGGCCAACACATTGAAGCCACCTTCCGGCCAGCTGAAGCTGCCCTTGGCCTTGACTTGCTGGAACAGCCTGAAGCCCTTGAGCATCGCGTCTTCTTTGGACAAACCCAACTTGCGCTCCTGCGCACGGGCATAGACGATTCCGGAAATCATGCCGTTGAGTCGGCTTTCGGAAGTGGAATTGCCCATCACGCCAATGACCATGGCGGCATTGATGACTTTGGCCGGATCGGTCTTGGCCGCCACGTAACGCCCGGCCTCGAAACCACTTCCGTACGGGTTGCCGGTGCTGGTGGTGATGACCGGCGACCGCGCGTCTGGCGCAGTGCCGACGGTGATCACCGGGATCCCCGCCGCCACCGCCCGCTCGACATCCGACACGGAGCCGAGGACATCGGTAGGGTCAATCACGATCAGGTCGACGCCCAAGGTAATGAAGTTATCGACCTGCGCACTCTGCTTGGCGACATCACTGTCCGCCACTTGCAGTTCAATGTCGTAGTTGTACTGTTTGGCGATGGTTTTGGCGTCGTCGATCATTGAGACGAACCATGGGTTTCCCAACGTGATTTCAGTCCAGCCGATACGCAGGCGCTCGCCCTTCTTTTTTAGCGGCAAGCCTTTGTTGATCGAGGTGCGATCCGGCATGTCGGGGTCAATCACACCGGACAACGCGGTGTTGGGAATCAAACTGTAGATTTCATGCTTGGGAGCCGCCCAGGCGTGGGTGCCGATAAGGCTCGCCAGAGCTAATGCAGTGATCGAACGAACAGCTGACAGATTCATAATTATTATTCTCCAGTGCGCTGATTTTTGAGCTGTGATGCAGGTGCCGCTTCGAACAGCACCGATTTCTCGTTGACGACTCAGTCCTGCAAATCGATCCAGGCAGATTTGAGTTCCGAGTACTTGTCCAGCGCGTGCAGTGACCGGTCACGGCCGTTGCCCGATTGCTTGTAGCCACCAAACGGCATGGTGATGTCGCCACCGTCGAAGCAGTTGACCCAAACGCTGCCGGCACGCAGGGAACGGATGATCGAGTGGGCACGCGACAAGTCGCTGGTCCAGAGACTGGCGGCCAGGCCATAGGGCGAGTCATTGGCGATGCGCACGGCGTCCAGATGGTCCTTGGCGCTTATTACTGAAAGCACCGGCCCGAAGATCTCCTCGCGGGCGATGGTCATGTCGTTGGTGACGTTGTCGAAGATCGTCGGCGGGATGAAGAAGCCGTCGGCCAATGCGCCTGAGGCACGTTCGCCACCGAGGATGATTCGGGCACCTTCCTCGGAGCCTTTCCTGATGTAACCCAGCACCCGATCCATTTGTGCCTTGTCGACCATGGCGCCCAACTGTGTAGACGGATCGAGCGGGTCGCCGATGGCGATGGTTCGGGCAACTTTCAACACTTCGGCAACCAATTCGTGGCGAATGCCCTCTTCCACGATCAACCGTGACGGCGCCACGCACACTTCACCCTGGTTGAAAAACATCGATCTGGCCGCGGTGGCGGCCGCCTTTTCCAGGTCACGGCAGTCATTGAGAATGATGTTCGGGGTCTTGCCGCCGCACTCCAGCCACACCCGTTTCATGTTCGACTGTCCGGCGTATTGCAGGAACAATTTGCCGACTTCACCGGACCCGGTGAACACCAGCGTGTCGACATCCATGTGCAGCCCAAGCGCGCGACCAGCAGTCGGACCGAACCCCGGTAGCACGTTGAATACGCCCGGCGGAATGCCCGCCTGTGCGGCCAGCTCAGCGATGCGCAGCGCCGTCAGCGGCGACTGTTCGGCGGGTTTGAGAATCACCGAGTTGCCTATCGCCAGCGCCGGCGCGACCTTCCACATCGCCATCAACATCGGGAAATTCCAAGGGGTCACGGCTGCGACCACGCCGATGGCTTCGCGGGTAATCATGCCCAGCGCGCCCGGACCTGAAGGGGCGATTTCGTCGTAAACCTTGTCGCAGCATTCGGCGTACCACTGCAGGCACTCAAGCACCGCATGCACATCGAACCCGGCGCTTTCGGACACCGGCTTGCCCATGTCCAGCGTCTCCAGCAACGCCAGTTCAGTCATGTGCTGCTCGAACAACGCAGCGAAGCGCAGCAGGACTTTCTTGCGTTCCTTGGGCGCCAATTGCGACCACACGCCGCTGTCGAACGCCTGTCGAGCGACCTTGACTGCGACGTCGACGTCTTCAGCCTGGCAGGACGCTACGTGATTCAGTACCTGGCCGTTGCGCGGGGAAATATTGGCGAAGGTTGCACCGCTCAAAGCGTCGACAAACCGGCCATCAATGAAGGCCTGCCCAGGCAGTTTCAGGGCGGCGACACGCTGCTGGACCGCAGCGATATCAACGAGAGTGTTCATGCTGTTGCGTCTCCTGTTGTTGTTTTAGGCGTAGGCGCCCAACGACGATATATCATGCATTATTAAAATCGCAAGCGAAGGAATGCCCTGATTCAAGGTCTTTTCTTCACAACTGCTGTTCGTAAAAAACGCGTAATTCTCAAAAACTGACTTCGGTTTTCAGGCCGAACACCACCACGCTTTTATCCCCGCTCAACCCGCCGGGATTAACGACGTACTGCACGTTGGGTCGCAGCGTCAGGGCCGGCGTCACACTGACGCCGTAGTAAAGCTCCACCGGGTATTCGGTGTCCGGCGCCGGTTGGGTGAATGCGTTTTGCTGACGGACGCGCTTGGCGGATTGTTCATTCACCTCAAGACGACCGATCGCCAAGCCGATTTCATCCTGCGGACGCGCGGCAAACGGGCCGCTGATAAACGCGCCGACGTGAAAGACCTTTTCCACGTAGGACACATCGCGATCCGACTGAATAAAATTGGCGAACAGGGACAGGGCACGGGCACTGTTATTCGGGTCCTGATACACCCGTTGCTCGGCCATGGCGTAATAACCGCTGGCCTGATCGTCCTGATCCGGCGCATTGCCAGTCAGGCCGATGGGCTGGCCATTGACGTCGTGGTACACATCGTTGAAGTCACCGGTATTGCGCCAGATACCTGCCCGATAGCTGCCCGGCAAGCCGTTGAGAGTTGGCTTCCAGGCCAACTCGCCGACCGCCAGATAACCGGTGGTGCCGGAAGGGCTGCCAAAGTTCAGGCCTTGGGAGTTTTCGGTAAAGCGCGGGTTGACCTGATACAGCGAAGCATTGACGGACAGTTCGTCAGTCAGCTTAGCTGCCACTGCGGCCCCCCATTGGCTGACGGGCCAGGTGAACCAGTTGGGCGTGATGTAACCGGGCACGGTGCCGCAGAACGTCAGGTTTTGAAATTTGCAGGAAAACGGGAACACATCCCCACTCATCGGCAAGCGCCCGAGCTTCACCACCAACCGATCATCCAGCAAGGCCTGCTGGTAATAGAACTGCACCAGGCGGGTAACGCTGCCGTAACCGTAGATTTCCTGGGCGGCCAGCAAGGTGTTGGTGCCCGCCTTGGCAGTGAGGTTTTCGCCGTTGCGGTCGCTGAAGGTCATACGAAAACTCGCCCCCTGCCAGTCCAGCAACTTCTGCAAATCGAAGTTGGTATCGATCATGAGCTGATCGCTGTAAGTCCCTTTGTGTTCGTCGCCGCCCTGGGTGTTGTAGGCCAATTCGTTAACGTAGGTCAGCTGGAAATCCACGCCCTGCTCATGCAAGCGGGTACGTTCACCATCCCAATCCCCCAACAGAAAATCACTCGGGGAGTAACTGGCTGCATAACTATTTGGTGATGCGCAGGCACACAAAAGTCCTACGGCAACTAGCGTTTTGTTGGTCATTTTTATTGTTCCCGAAACTGTTTTTATTGTTGGTCTTAGTATTTTTCGAGCATGCAAAACCCCGCCAACCCAACTGACGGGTCGGTCAAACAACTTGCTTCAGATCTTTGTGACAGAGACTTCGGTTAGAAACACATTCTCACTATGTCGGCGACTTCCTCCTTGCTGTTGATCTTCTTCGGATGACAGGCCAGGTCCTGGTTGAAACTGGTCCAGACTGTTTGGGCAAATTCATCGATCTGCTCCGGACGCAAACCGTAACTGCGGAAGGTGTCGGTGACGCCCAACGTGCTGAACAGGGTTTTCAGGAGGTCGGGCAGACGCTCTGCGCGTGCACTCTGCGTCAGACTCAGCGTCGACGGGTCGAGAATCCCAGCCACACGCGCGAACTTGTCGGCACCCACCGGCAGTGTCCACCTGATGACATGAGGGGTACTGGCCGCCACGGTGCCGCCGTGGGGCGCGTCGGTCATCGCCCCCAACGGCTGACCCAAGGCATGGGAAACCGTGACCCCGGCACTGGCGATTGCCATGCCGCCGAGGGTCGAGGCGAAGGCCATGCGCGCGCGAGCCTCCAGATCATCACCGTGCTCCACGCACTGCAGGGCATTGGCCGCGAACAAACGAATCGACTCCAGGGCAACCATTTCCACCCACGGTGTGCAGTGAACGCTGATGTACGCCTCCAGCGCGTGACAGAAGGTATCGACAGCGGTCAGCGCGGTCAGCTTCGGCGGTTTCGACGCCAGTATTTGCGGGTCGATCAAGGCGACATCGGGGTAAATGAACGGGTTGACAATGGCGCATTTCAGACCCAGTTCAGGATTGTTGATCACCGCAAACGGGGTCGCTTCGGTGCCTGTGCCGGAGGTGGTCGGCACCACCAGCAACGGCAGCCCACGGCTTTGCGGGCGGGTGACGGCTTCGCCCAGGCGCTCGGTATAGTCCCAGCAACTGCCGCCATGAACGGCTACGAAAGCGACGGCTTTGGCCGAGTCGATCGCACTGCCGCCACCCACCGCCACCACCACATCACAACCGGCCTCGCGAACCTGCTCGACCGCACGATCGATCGAGGTATGCCGGGGGTTGGGTACGATGTCGTAGAATTCGATAAACCCAATGCCGCGCTCGGCGAAACTGCCGGTAATGTGAGCCACCAGGTCACTGCCCTGTAGAAACGGGTCGACCATCAAAAAGACTGTTTTGCCGAACGGCTCAACCTTTTCGCCCATGCGCTTGATCGCGCCGACTTCAAAATCCAGGGTCAGCGGCAGACTTGCCTGAAATGCTTTCATCAGTTCACCTGTTGTTATGGCGTGTACGCTGCTGACGGGCTCAGTCCACCAGCAACGACCCGCCTTTTTTATAGAATTCGCCAAGGTCGCTGGCCGCGATCAGCGCTGCTTTCATTTCATCGAAAGTGACTTCGAACGGTTCGACGTTGCTGGTCTGGTTGGGATCGGCGGCGGTGCGTGCGACGCAGTCGAGTTCGTGCGCAGTGATGTCGGCCAGCGCAAGATCCTCGAAGGTGACCGGCAACCCGATACTCAGGCAGAACCTCAGCACCGTATCCAGCTCCCGGCTGGATTTGCCTTCAAGCACCAGCATCACCACAACGCCAAAAGCCACGTATTCGCCGTGGTACATCGTCGCCCGGGCGCCCAGCTCACTGAACCCGCAATACACCGCATGGGCAGTCGCCACGCCGTTGCTTTCGAAACCGATGCCGCTCATGAGCGCATTGGCTTCCACCACGCGATTGAAGGCTTTGGTCACGCAGTGGTGTTCAGCGGCGCGCCTGGCTTGCAGGCCGTCTTCAAGCAGCACCCGATAGCACAACTCGGCGATGGCCATGGAAGTCAGCGTCGATTTGGCACCGCCGCCGCCCTCTTTCAGCCCCGCACCGGCATTACCGAGAAAATTGTCCCGGTGCGATTCAACGCAGGTGCGGGCTTCGAAATAAGTCGAGAGGGCGTCGCCCATTCCGGCCACCAACAACCGCACGGGGGCCTGGGCGATGATCCAGGTATCGACCACCACCACGTCCGGGCTGCGCTCATAAAAAAGCACGTCGTCAAACGCGCCTGCTTCGGTGTACAGCACCGAAAGCGAGCTGGTGGGCGCGTCGTTCGAAACGATGGTGGGCACGATACACAGCGGCACTTTTGCCCCATTGGCCACAGCCTTCGCAGCATCGAGCACCTTGCCGCCGCCGACACCAATCACCCCGTCGCACTCGAAGGCGTTGATGCTCGCGGCGAGGCGCTGGATTTCCTGACGCGTCACTTCACCGGAAAATATCCCGTAGTGCAGCTGGGTGTGCTCGGCATCGAAACTGGAGCTCAGAGTCTGTTTCAGGCTGTCGAGACGGCCCTGAGTGGTAATCACCAGAAACCGTCGGCCGAACCAGGCCACATGCCGGTGCAGTCGTTCGAGTTCCTTGTAGCCCTGGATATAACGGCCGGGGGCAGCAAACATTTGAGTCATGTCATCGTCATCCTGGCCCCATCGTGGAGGCTTTTTGTTATTGCTTTGAGGACGTTTGCGAGAGGCTCATCTCTCGGCGGATCGATGATATATCATATTTTATTTTCAGCTACCAAACGTTTTTTTGCGAAACGCCCAACGTGAAAAACCCGGGATTGACGCTTGGGGGGAACAAAGATATATGATGTATGAAAACAAGAACAACACAGTTCGGAGGAAGGCATGCACGATTACGTTGTCATTGGAGGCGGTTCTGCGGGCTGCGCGTTGACCGGCCGCCTGATCGAAGCCGGCGCTTCGGTCCTGCTGATTGAGGCAGGGCCGCGCGATACTCATCCGCTGATTCATATCCCCGCCGGATTCACCCGGCTGTTGTCCAGCCCGCTGCTGTCGCGTCACGAAACCCAACCGCAAACAGCCATGGACGGGCGCAAGCGCATTCTTCCCCAGGGTCGGGTGCTGGGCGGTGGGAGCTCGGTGAATGCGCTGATTTATATCCGCGGCCAGCACGAGGATTACGACGACTGGGCCAGCGCAGGCTGCGACGGTTGGTCGTTTCGCGAAGTGCTGCCGTACTTCAAGCGGGCCGAGGACAATGAGCGCTTCGACAATGGCTACCACGCTACTGGAGGCCCGCTGGGTGTCTCGGACCTCAAGCAAGTGTGCGAGTTGTCGCGTGGGTTTGTGCGCGCCGCGCAGCAGGCCGGCATCCCCTTCACGCCCGACTTCAATGGCGAACGCCAGAACGGCGTCGGCTTCAATCAGATCACAGCTCGCAACAATCGTCGCTGCAGCGCCGCCGTGGCGTACCTGCGCGCAGCGGAAAAATCCGATCGCCTGACCGTCGTCACTGACGCCACGGTGCAACGAATTCTGGTCGAAGGCGATCAAGCCGTGGGGGTTGAATACGTCCACAAAGGCCAGCGGGTGCAGGCGCGGGGCAGCAAGGAAGTGATCCTCAGCGCAGGCGCGATTCAGTCACCCAAGCTGTTGATGCTGTCCGGCATCGGTCTCGCCGAAGAACTTCAACGCCATGGCATTCCGTTGCTGCATGAGCTGCCCGGCGTCGGCCAGAACCTGCAGGACCACGCGGAAGTCGGCAGCATTGCCTACTGCCACGGCAAGTACGGTTACTACGGTCAGGACAACGCCTTGAACACGGTCAAGAACGGTCTGCAGTATTTGATGTTTGGCAGTGGCCCGGTCAGCTCGAACGTCACCGAGGCCTGTGCGTTCGTCAACACCGACAATGCGCAAGAACGGCCCAACGCCCAGATGCATTTCGTGCCCATCGTGTTTTTCGACCTTGATCAGGAGACCATCAAAAAGCCCGGTGCAACCATCAACACCTGCGTGCTGCGCCCAATGAGCCGTGGCGAAATCCGCCTGGCCGACAACAAGGTCGACACGCCTCCGCGCATTGACCCTCGTTACTTCGCTCACCCGGAGGACCGTCGTATCGCGATCAAGGGGTTGAACCTGTCACGGGAAATTCTCGCTCAACCAGCCATGCGCACCTTCACCGGTGAAGAGGTTTTTCCAGGATTGGACGTGCGCAGCGATGAAGCACTGCTGAGCTACATCAACCAACGGGCCAAGACCGTTTACCACCCGGTCGGCACCTGCAAGATGGGCGACGATGACATGGCCGTGGTCGATCCGCAGCTGCGTGTGCGCGGCCTGCGCAATCTGCGGGTAGTCGACGCCTCGATCATGCCCAACCTGATATCGGGCAACACCAATGCGCCGTCAATCATGATCGGCGAAAAAGCTGCGGATATGATCCTCGGACGCGCCGCATTACCCGCTTCTACAGCCCATTTTTGAAAGAGGAATGTCGACATGCCCATCAGCGGAAAAACCCGAGTAGTGGTTCATCTGACCTACCCCGCCAAACACCTGCGCACTCCCGAATTTTTCAACCCGCTGCTGGAACGACTCGGCCACGACGGTGTGCTCGTGCCCTGGGAGGTTTCACCGGCGAACCTCGCCACGGCGTGGGAAGGTTTGCGCGGGATTGAAAACCTGGCGGGGGTGATTGTCACCGTCCCGCACAAGCTGGAGGTGGCGAAATTGTGCGATGAGCTCAAAGGCACTGCCAGTGTGCTGAAGGTCTGCAACGTCGCCAAACGCCTGCCCGACGGCCGCTTCAGCGGGCGCATGTTCGATGGCGACGGCTTTGTCGGTGGCCTGAAAAAACAAGGCCATGACCTGAGCAATAAACGTGTGCTGTTGCTGGGTGCGGGGGGCGCGGCGACTGGAATCGCTCATGCACTGCTCGCCGAGACCATTCAAGAACTGGTGATCAGCAACCGCACCCCCGCCAAGGCTGAAGAGCTGGCCCGCGAACTGCGACAGCTATTCCCGGGTCGGCTGATCAATGCCGGCCCCGCCGACGCCACGGGTTTCGATGTGGTGATCAACGGCACCGCGCTAGGTCTCAAAGCCGAGGACCCGTTGCCACTGCCCGTAGAAACCCTCGCCCCCGGTACGGTCGTCGGCGAAGTGGTGATGAACCCGGACATCACCCCGCTGCTGAGCGCCGCCGCCGAGCGTGGCTGCGTCATCCACAAAGGCGCGCACATGATCACCGGCCAGATCGATCTGCTGGCCGAGTTTCTGTTTTCCAAAACCGGCGTTTGATACGCCCTTCTCCGTATAAGGAACGACCATGAAAAAGACTGCAATCGTCACCGGCGGCGGCTCCGGCATCGGCCTGGCCACGGCACTACGCCTGCACGCCGACGGTTATGACGTATTCACCGTGGGCCTCGGCGAACCCGAGCAACGCGTCGAAGGCATTCATTACCAGGAACTGGACGTGACCAACGACGCGGCGGTCGCCGGGTACTTCGAGCGGTTCGAACGCGTTGACGCCATCGTCAACGCCGCCGGCATCATTGACCACAATCGCGAGTGGGAACTGGACGGCTTCAGCCGCGTCATCGACGTCAACCTCACCGCCGTGTTGCGCATCACCAACGCCGCCCTTCCCGGCCTGAAAGCCGCGCGCGGAGCGGTGGTGAACTTCGCCTCGATGCATGGGATTTTCGGTTCCGCCAAGACCCCGGCCTACGCGTCGAGCAAAGCGGCCATCTCAGAATTGACACGCTGCATGGCCGTGGCCTGGGCGACCGATGGCGTGCGGGCCAATGCCGTGGCACCGGGCTGGATTCTGACCAACCTGTCGCGTCGCGCGTTCGAAGACCCGGCACGCTCCGAAGGCATCATGGCGCGTATCCCGATGAAAACCTGGGGTGCGCCCGAAGACGTGGCCAACGTGATCGCCTTCCTGGTGTCGGACAACGCGCGTTACGTGACGGGCACAACGTTGCCGGTTGATGGCGGGTATTCGATCGCCTGACGTCATCTCGTAGCTTGAGTGCTTGACCGTTTAAAAACATGATATATCATGCATCACTACAAGATCAGGACTCGGCATCTGCCGCCGAGCCTCGAATAACAATGAGCAGTGAAGTGAGAGGTGCTGAATGAATCTGGTTTTCGGCTCGCCCGGACGGTACGTCCAGGGCACTGAAGTGCTCGCCCAGGCGGGAACTTATCTGGCGCACTGCGGACGCCAGGGCGTGGTGGTCATCGACAGCTACGTGCTGGGTCTGATCCGCCAACGCCTCGATGACACCTGCGCCCAAGCAGGTGTCGAGTTGCACTACATCACCTTCGACGGCGAAATCACCGCCGACGGGATTGCCGGCCTGAGAAAGGCCGCCGCAGAGGTCGAGTTCGACATGATCCTGGCCGTCGGTGGCGGTAAATGCATCGACGCCGGCAAAGCCCTCGCCCACACCTCGGGTCGCGCACTGATCACCATGCCGACCGTGGCGTCCAACGATGCACCCACCTCGAAAAACTACGTGGTCTACGACGCCCATCACCAACTGAGCGAAGTCGGCCACTTGCTGGTCAGCCCGCGCTACGTGCTGGTGGACACCTCGTTGATTGCCCAGGCACCGCGGCAGTTTTTGCTCGCAGGGATTGCCGATGCGCTGACCAAAAAGTTTGAAGCCGAGCAGTGTTACAAATCCGGTGGCGTGAACATGTTCGGCGCACGCCCGGCGCTGTCGGGGCTGGTGCTGGCGCGCGAGTGCTATCACCTCATTCGTCAATACGCCGAACCGGCACTGGCCCAGGCCGGTACGGGCGAGGTGACGGTCGCCTTCGATCACTTGATCGAAGCGGTGCTGTTGATGAGTGGCCTGGGATTCGAAAGCGGTGGCCTGTCCATTGCCCACGCAATGACCCGCGGCCTGTCAAAAATCCCCGGCGCGCAACAGCAGGTTCACGGTTTTCAAGTGGCGTATGGCTTGCTCGTGCAGCTGGTGCTTGAAGACCGCAACGCCGACCTCATGGGCGATATGTTGAGCTTCTATCAACGCATCGGTTTGCCTCGCAACCTGGCCGAACTGGGCGTACTTAACGTCGACGACTCAGTGCTCATGCAAGTGGCCGAACCCACGTTGAAAGCCCCACATGCACGCAACTTTTTCTCCGATTCGGGTGGCGCATTGACCTGCGACGAACTGATCGGGGCGATGCGCGCGCTGGAAGGCTTGACCCACTGAGCACCGACTCGAAAGCGCCGTTGAACCCACAACCACCCCGTTGAAGTTCAAACCCCGCCACTGAGATTCAACTTCAACAAATTCATGCCTGTGATTGGAGGTAGAGATGTCTGCACCCCGCAAAACACTCGAACAGTGGAAAGCCAGTAACTTTGTGCCTTCCGCCGAGACTGTCATCAAGTTGAAAGACCGGGCGAAATTCGTCCGTCTGGAAACGATCCGCCTGATTGAAATCGCCAAGACCGGCCACTACACCTCGGTGTTTTCCGCCGCCGAATTGTTCTCGGCGCTGTACTACGACGTGATGACCATTCGCCCCGACGAACCGAAGTGGCCGGGCCGCGACCGCTTCCTGATGGGCAAGGGCCACGCCGCCGTGGGCCAGTTCCCGATCCTGGCGGACCTTGGCGTGTTCCCCAAGGAATGGCTCGATGAATACACCCGCCTGGGCAGCCCTCTGGGCGATCACCCTGATATGCGCAAAGTGCCCGGCATCGACTTCTCTTCCGGCTCCATCGGCCACGCCCTCTCCGGCGGCCTGGGCATGTGCCTGGCCCAGCGTTTCACCGGCGAAGTCTACGACGTGTTCGTGATGCTCGGTGACGGCGAAATGCAGGAAGGCCAGGTCTGGGAAGCCGCGATGAGCGCCGCCCATCACAAGGCCAAACACCTCATCGCGATTGTCGACCGTAACGGCTTCCAGCTCGACGGTTCGGTCGACGACGTGATCGGCATCGAACCCCTGGACGAAAAATGGCGCGCCTTCGGTTGGGAAGTGCACGTCATCGACGGCCACAACATTGCCGAAGTGACCGAAACCTTGCGCCGCGTCAAAGCCGATGAAACCCGCGACAAGCCGGTGTGCATCATCGCCAGGACCGTCAAAGGCAAAGGCGTTTCCTACATGGAAACCGAACCCGGCTGGCACCTCGGTTACCTCGACCCGGAAGACGCCAAACGCGCTATCGCTGAAATTGAAGCCATGGAGATCTGAACATGAACGCCCCTCTTTCCCCCAATTCCTGGCAGTACCGTGGCCTTAACGCGCTCAACCCGGGTCTTTCCTACCTGTCTGATGCGCTGATCGAATTGACCGAGGCCGGTTATCCGGTGATGGCCGGCTCTGCCGACTTGCAGTACTCAAACGGCCTGAACAAGTTCGCCAGCCGCTACCCCGAGCGCTACCTGCAGTTCGGTATCTCGGAGCAGAACATGGTCACGGCGGCCGCCGGCCTGGCTACGTGCGGCGTGATGCCGTTCGTGGCGACCTTCGCCTCGTTCCTCGGCCTGCTGTGCTGCGAACAGATCCGTATGGACGTCGCCTACTCGGCACAACCGGTGCGCCTGATCGGTCACCACACCGGGATTTCCCTGGGCTTCTACGGCACCTCGCACCACGCCACCGAAGACATCGCCACGATGCGCTCGATTGCCGATCTGGCGGTCGTGTCGCCGGCGGACGGCGCACAGCTGGTGGCCGCGATCAAAGCCTCGGCCACCTACGACAAGCCGGTGTATTTCCGCATCGGCCGCGGCCGTGATCCGGTCGTTTACGAGGACGGTGTGATCTTCGAATTCGGCAAGGCGCATGAACACTTTGAAGGTGAGGAACTGACCATCATCGCCTGCGGCATCACCGTGCATCCGGCGCTCGCCGCTGCTCGCAAGATGAACGCTGAAGGCCGCTCGGTGGGCGTGATCGACATGGCGTCGATCAAGCCGATCGACCGTGACGCCATCCTGCGCGCCGCTGCCCGCAGCAAACGCATGATGACCGTCGAAGAGCACAACGTGCTCGGTGGCCTTGGCGCCGCTGTGGCTGAGGTGCTGGCGGACGAAGGCGTCGGCGTGAAGCTCAAGCGTCACGGTATCTACGACGAGTACAGCCTGATTGCCCCGCCGACTCACTTGTACGAGCACTACAAACTCGACGCGGCCGGGATCGAGGAAGTGGCGCTGACGCACATCAACGCCTGACGCTGAACCCTTGTGGGAGCGGGCTTGCCCGCGAAGGCGGTGTGTCAGTCACCATCAAATTCATCTGACCCATCGCCTTCGCGAGCAAGCTCGCTCCCACATTGAAATTCGTTTGCCTGGAGACCGCATTTTTTCAAGGAGCTTTTTCGCAACCCATCGTCACCCACCACATCCCGTGGTTCATGAAACATCTCGGAGCCAACAATGAATAACATCACCGAGACCATGCCCGACTACTCGATCGGGCAGGCCAAAACACGTACCACCCTGCGCAGAAAGTCATTGATGGCCACCGGCGTCGGCAACCTGCTGGAATGGTTCGACTGGACGATCTATACCGTCGCATCGGTGTACATCGCTGCGGCACTCTTCGATAAAAGCAACGCCACCTCTGCCCTGCTCAACACCCTGGCGGTGTTTGCCGCCGGTTTTCTGTTACGGCCTATTGGCGGCATTTTCTTCGGCATCCTCGCCGACAGGCTGGGCAGGCGTGTGGTGTTGCTCAGCACCATGCTGCTGATGGCCGGCGCGAGTCTGCTGATTGCGTTCATTCCCTCATATGACGCGATCGGTAGCTGGGCGTCAGCGCTCCTGTTGCTGGCCAGGCTGGTGCAGGGCTTTGCCCATGGCGGCGAAACCACCACGTCCTACGCCTACATCGCTGAAATCGCCCCGCCCAAGCGTCGCGGGCTGTGGTCGAGCACGGTGTTTCTCGCGGTGGGCTGCGGCTCATTGCTGGCGACGTTTTACATGGCCTTGCTGACGTCGTTGTTGTCCGTCAGTGAAATGCAGGAATGGGGCTGGCGCATCCCCTTCGCCACCGGTGGTCTGCTGGCGGTTTTTGCCTTGTGGCTGCGGCGCAACATGATGGAAAGCGAGCACAGCCCCAGTGCCGGTGCTACGTCCGAACAACCTGCGTGGAGTCGCGGCACGATCATTCAACATGGCGTTCGCTTGTTTCTCTATGAAGCCGGCGCCACGTTGACGTATTACACGTGGGTGACTTCGGCGTCGATCTACGCCATCAGCGTCAAGGGCATGGACCCGCGCAGTGCGTTCACCATGAGCTGTATCGCACAGGTGATTTACCTGGTGTTCCTGCCGATTTCAGGCTGGATCTCCGATCAGTGGGGACGCAAGATTTCGGCGCTGATTTCCTTGCTGGGGATTGCCGCGACGCTGTTCCCGCTGTGGGGTTTGATCTCCAATGAGCCGTGGACGTTGATGGTGGCGCAGACGGCAGGCTTGCTGTTGGTGGGCTTTATCACCGGCTGCAAACCGGCTTCGATTTCGGAGCAGATTCCGACCCGCTATCGCACTCGCATGTTTGGGGTGTGCATTTCTCTGGGTGTAGCGGTGTTTGGCGGTACGGCTTCGTACCTGACGACCTGGTTGTACTCGGAGAACATTGGGTGGATGTTCAACATTTACCTGATTGTGGTTGCGGTGATTGCCAGTGCTGTGGTGTTGATGTGGAAGAACAACCACGGGGTGCCGATCGACAAGATCTGATTTGGGTTTTGATTGGTTGGGGGTTGGGGGCATATCCGTTTCTTCGGTAACGGCGGCTGGTGGTTTCGCCCTTACGGCGAGTCACTTGGAAGAGCCCCAAGTACCAAGGGCTTTTGCCCCTTTCGTTCGGTGCCTCGCCTAGGCTCGGCATGCCCTCCTTCCGGTCCTGCTCCGTGGGCCCGCCGCCATCGGCCATCCATGGCCGGGGGCGGCTAACCCGGCATCCATGCCGGGTTGTCCACTGCGCAGAACCTCCACTCGGCCTCTCGAGGGGGCGACCACCGCCACAGCACCGTGAGGCGGCCTTCGGGCCGACCTGGCTCTTCAAGTGTTCGCATTCCCCTGTGGGAGTTGGCTTGCCAGCGATGGACGTTAACGATGATGCGTGCTGCCTGGATCAACGCATCGCCTGGACGTTTTTCGCGAGCAAGCTCGCTCCTACAGGGGAGTGTTGGCGGGCATGACATGGGGGTTCACCGCCGATGATCCTGACGGACTTCAGGTCGGCTATCAGGCCGCCTCGCTTTTGCTGTTGATTTGGCTTTTGATCTTGATCTGCCCCGTCGGAAGGCCGAGCGCAGGTTCTGCGCAGTGGGCAACCCGGCAGGGATGCCGGGTTAGCCGCCCCCGGCCATGGATGGCCGATGGCGGCGGGCCCACGAAGCAGGACCGGAGTGAGGGAATGGCGAGCACTAGCGAGCCACCGTACGTCAGGGGCAAAGCCTTTTGGTTCCTTTTCGGCGTTTGGAAAAGGGACTCGCCGTAAGGGCGAAACCATTAGCCGCCGTTACCGCAGCAACGGATATGTACACCCTAAAAACCCCCGCCGCCGAAACCTCCCGCTACCCACCCAGAGCATTCACCAACGCCGCCTGATTCTGCCACTGCGCCGTCTTGACCTGGGACAACGCATTCTGCGCCGCCAACTGCACCCGCTGCGCCTGCAGCACATCCAGAAACGGCGTCTCACCCGCCTGCCAGGCCCGCTGAATCTGCTCGGCGGCGGAGCTGGCCTGACTGGCAGCACTCGACAGAAAAGTCCGGCGCTCGGCATTGCGTTGCGCTGCGGCCAAGGCTGACTCCACCTCGGAGACGGCTGTCAGCACGGTGCGTCGATAACTCAACAACGCCTGCCGCGCTTCAGCATCCCGAAGATCGACCACGTTACGCCGACGGCCACCGTCGAGCACCGGCACGCTGGCATTCAAGCCCGCCAGCCAGAACGTCGAGCTGGCCAGATTGGCGGCGCTCACACCGTCAATCAAAGACCCCAGGGCGGCTGACAGACTCAGGCGCGGCATCAGGTCCGCCTTGGCCACACCGACTCGCGCGTAGGCCGCAATCAAGCGTGCTTCGGCGGCGCGTATATCGGGACGTCGGCGTAATAGATCCGCAGGCGTACCGGCGTCCAACGACGACACCGTCGAGACGTTCGCCGGACTCTCCTTGAACTGCTGATAAAGCGTCTCGGTCGGCTGGGCGAGCAGCACCGACAAGCGATGCAGTGAACGTTGCCAGTTCAGTTGCAACGCGGGGACCTGCGCAGCGGTGGAATCCGATTGCGAGCGCGCGCGCAGCACATCTGCTTCAGGACTGTCCCCGGCCGCATACAACTGCTCGGTCAGCTGCAAGGTTTCCGCCTGACTGGCAGCACTTTGCTTGACGATCGCCAGACGCTCCTCCAGTCCTCGCGCCTCGGCATAGGCCTGGACCACTTCGGTGATCAACGCCACGCGTACACCCCGCGCCTCGTCCTCGGTTGCGTTGAGGTCGGCGTCAGCCGCACGCACGCCTTCGCGGATGCGACCGAACAGATCAATTTCCCAGGCCGCGCTCAATCCGATCGAGGCGGGCTCGGTGATCAGCGAATCAGTGAAACCGGCTTGATCCGCCGAGATCCGCTGGCGTGCCGCGCTCGCTCCCAGATCAACCTGCGGGCTGCCCGAGGCAGCGCTGATGTTGCGCAATGCGCGCCCGGCATCGATCCGCGCCAGGGCAATCTGCAGGTCAAGGTTTTGCCCCAGGGCGCGCTCGACCAGACGGTCCAGCAGCGGGTCCTGATAACGCGTCCACCAAAGGTCGGTTACGCTTGCCGGCTGTGCCGTTTGAGCGTTGACAAAACGCTCGACCGGCACCTCGCTGTTGGGCGGCATGACCGGCGAAGCACACGCACTCAGCAACGCCGCTCCCAACACCAGGCTTGGGGTACGAAGAAGGTTATTCATGGGCCACGCCCTGTTCAGAATGGAGGGTAGGAGCGTTGACCTGACGCTCGCCACCCGCGAGGCGACGGATCAACACATAGAAAACCGGCGTGAACAACAGACCGAACAAGGTGACGCCGATCATGCCGAAGAACACCGCCGAACCGACGGCCTGACGCATTTCGGAACCCGCGCCTTCGGACATGACCAACGGCAATACACCCAGGACAAATGCCAGCGACGTCATCAGGATCGGGCGCAGACGCAGGCGACACGCCTCAACCACGGCATCGACGATGCCCTGCCCTTCCTTCTCCTGCTGCCTCGCCACTTCGACGATCAGAATCGCGTTCTTCGCCGCCAGTCCGACCAGTACGATGAAACCGATCTGCGTCAGGATGTTGATGTCGAGCCCCATCAGGCGCACGCCTCCGGCGGCCGCCAACAGACACATCGGCACGATCAGCAGGATCGCCAGCGGAAGACTCCAACTGCCGTACTGCGCAGCCAAAACCAGGTAGACAAAGATCACACACAGCGGGAACACCAGAAGACCCATGTTGCCGGCAGTGGTCTGCTGGTAACTGAGATCGGTCCACTGATAAGTGATGCCGGCCGGCAGTGTCTCCTCAGCGAGGCGTTCCATGGTCTTGATCCCGAACTCCGACCCCAGGCCAGGCAAGGTGTCGCCGTTGATTTCTGCGGTCGGGAACAGGTTGTAGCGCGGGAACCGCTCCACTCCCAGCGCCTCATGCAGACGCGTTACGCCGGCAATCGGGACCATCTGCCCGGCATCGTTGCGCACCTTGACCCGCGCCAGATCCTCCGGCGTGACCCGGTACGGCAAGTCGGCCTGTGCCGTCACCCGATAAGTACGCCCGACCAGGTTGAAGTCGTTGATATAGGACGAGCCAAAGTAAGTCTCGATGGCCTGGTTGATCTGGCTGCTGGGTACACCGAGCATTTCTGCGCGTTCGCGGTCCAGCTCGACGAACACCTGTGGCGTCCGGGCCGAGAACGGTGAGTACACGCCGGTCATGCCTTGGGTGGCGTTGGCGGCGGCAATCAAGTCATCGGTCGCTTTGGCCAGGGCTTCGGTGCCCAGGCCAGCCGTATCCTGCAGGCGCATGGAAAAACCGCCCGTACTGCCCAGACCTTGAACCGGTGGCGGCGTGGCCACAATCACCGTTGCACCGCTGACTACTTTCAGGCGCTCACGCAAGTCTTCGGCGATTTTGTCCGAGGTCAGGCCGTGCACTTTTCGCTCGGACCACGGCTGGAACACCGGCGCCAGACCGGCCGAGTTCGAGGAACTGGTACCCGTCACCATCGAGAAACCGGAGAACGTCGGTACCCGGTCCACACCCGGCACATCCAGGGCAATCGCCTCGATCTGCTGCGAAATTTCGTTGGTCCGCTCCAGCGAAGCGCCATCGGGCAGTTGCACGATGACCACCAGGTAGCCACGATCCTGAACCGGGATGAAACCCTTCGGGGTCGACACCAACAGGTAAGCGGTCGCGGCAATCAGCACCGCGTAGATCGCCAGCATCAAAGGAGTTCTGGCGACCAGGCCGCGCACGCTGCCGGCATAACTCGAAGAGAGTTTCAGGAAGCCACGGTTGAAGCCGTCGGCCGCACGTTTAAGCACGCCGAAGACGCCTGTTTTCGGCTGTTGATGAGCGTCGGGGTCATGTCGGCGCAGGATCATCGCCGCCAGGGCCGGCGACAGGGTCACCGAGTTGAACAACGAGATCGCCGTGGCCACTGCAATCGTGACCCCGAACTGACGGAAGAACTCACCGGAAATGCCGGGAATGAACGCGGTCGGAATGAACACCGCACACAACACCAGGGTAATGGCGATCAACGCACCACCGATTTCCTGCATGGTCACGATGGTCGCTTCCAGCGGGTTCTTGCCGTCGGCCAGATGGCGCTCGACGTTCTCTACCACCACGATGGCGTTGTCGACCACGATCCCCACGGCCAGCACCAGACCGAACAACGTCAGGTTGTTGACCGAGTAACCGAGCATCGCCATGACCGCAAAGGTGCCCACCAGCGACACCGGGATCGCCAGAATCGGAATGATCGATGGCCGCCAGCCCTGCAGGAAGATCATGATCACCAGCACCACGAGGATCACCGCCTCGTAGATGGTCTTGCCCAGCTCGCCGATACTGTCGGCGATGAACGCCGTCGGGTTGTAACCGATGCTGTACTCGATGCCTTCGGGAAACTCCTTGCCGATTTTTTCCATGGTCTCTTCGACCACTTTCATCGTCGCCAGCGCGTTGGCGCCCGGACGTTGCAGCACTTGCAGGCCGATGGCCGGGTTGCGCAGGTAATAGGTGTTGTTGACGTAGGCCAGCCCGGCGATTTCCGTGCGCGCCACATCCTTGAGACGCACCAGGCGCCCCGCCGTACCCGACTTGAGGACGATGTTGTCGAAGTCGGCGGGTTCCTTCAGACGCCCTTCGAAAATCAGGTTCGGCTGAAAGGCCTGGGACGCCACCGGCGGCTGGGCGATGACCCCACCGGCCACCTGCGTGTTCTGCGAACGCACCGCGGCGATGATGTCAGCAGGCGTCAGATTGAAAGCCGCCACGCGCTCCGGGTCGAGCCAGATGCGCATCGAATACTCGCGCGCGCCCAACGGGTTGATGTCGCCGACACCGTCGATACGCTTGAGCACGTCGGCGACGTTACGGATCGCGAAGTTGGAAACGTACAGCTGATCGTAAGTGCCCTTGGGTGACGAGATGAAGATCGTCGACAGCTGCGTCGGCGAGGACTTGCGGACCGTCACACCACTGCGCTGCACCGGCTCCGGCAGACGCGGCGTGGCCAGCGCCACGCGGTTCTGCACCAGGACCTGCGCCTTGTCGACATCGGTACCGGGCTTGAAGGTCACGGTCAGGTTGAGGCTGCCATCGGATGTCGCCTGGCTGTACATGTAGAGCATGTCTTCAACGCCGTTGACCTCCTGTTCGATGGGGATCGCCAGGGTCTCGGCGACCGTCTGCGCCGAGGCGCCGGGATAGGTCGCGGTGACCACCACCGTGGGCGGTGCGATGTCCGGGTACTCGGACGTCGGCAGCACCAGATAGGCCAGGCCACCGACAATCATCAGGACAATGGACAGCACAATCGCCAATACCGGTTGTTCGATGGACGTGCGTCCCAGGCTCATAGCGAAGCCTCCTGGTTGTCCGTCGCTTTCGCGGCCTGGACCAGCGAGCGCTCCTGTGCCGTCGCCGTATCACCGGCCCGCACGCGTTGCAGGCCATCGACAATCACCCGGTCCTGCGCCTGCAAGCCGCTGGCGATTTCGCGTAAACCGTCATGCAGTTTGCCGAGCGTCACCGGGCGAACTTCGACCTTGTTCTGCGCATTCAGCACGTAGACGACTTTGCGCGTCGCATCGACGCCGATAGCGGTGTCCGGCAGGAGCAGTGCCGAGTAAGGCGCCTGGCTGGAGAACTGCACCCGGCCAAACTGCCCCGGGCTCAAATGCAGGTCTTGGTTACTGACGCGGGCCCGCTGACGCAAGGTCCCGGTCGACTGATCCAGGCGGTTGTCGATGAAGTCCATGCGCCCGGTCATGCTCGGCTCCACTTCACCGGGCAAGGCAATGCGCACCTGACTCTGATTGGCGGCAGTGTTCGCCTGGCGGCGGTATTTGAGGTAGCTCTGCTCGTCGATATCGAAGTAGATATCAATCGGGTCAATCGAGACGATGGCGGTCAGCAACGTGGCGCTGCTGTTACCGCCGTTGACCAGGTTTCCTTCGCTGATCAGCTTGCGGCTGATGCGCCCGGTCATGGGCGCGGTGATGCGGGTGAATTCCAGGTCCAGCTTCGCTGCGCTCAGCGCCCCTTCGGCACTGAGGACCTCGGCCTGCGCGGCCTGACGCGCTTGCAAACGTTGGTCATAGAGGCTGCGCGCAATGGTTTTGGATTCGATCAGGACGTTGGCGCGGGCAAACTCCTGCTCGGCGAGGGCCAGTTGCGAGCGCACCTGTGCCAGTTTGCCTTGCGCCTGGATCACGGCAGCCTGGAAGGAGCGCGAATCAATCACGAACAGCAGGTCGCCTTTCTTGACGATGGCCCCGTCCTGAAACGCGACTTTCTCAAGATAACCGCTGACCCGCGAACGAACTTCGACTGAATCGGTGGCCTCGAAGCGGCCGGTAAAACTGTCCCAGTCGGTGATTACCGACTTGACGGGTTGGCTGACCGTGACGCTCGGGGTCGCCGACGCGCTGCTGGCGTGATCCGGGCCACAACCGCTCAAGGCAGCCACCAGCGCAAGGCTGATCGCGGACAACGCCGCGCCTTTTATTAACTTTGATTTGATTGGGGATGCTGCCGGTTTCCCCGTGGTGTGCAAGTTCACTTTTGTGCTCTCCGAAGTGAGTAAAACCAAAACATAAGTTCATTTATCCAGAACAGGTTTAATCAACTTCCGACAGCGCGCTCATTCAGTGTTTTATTACGATCAACAAAGGCACCCGACTCTTCTGCATGAACTGTAAAAGATCCAGAAAGAGCAGCCAGAGTGGCAAACAGGGCAATGATTTTTTTGAAGCAAGTCATGATGAAAAATCTCGGTAGTGATCAGGATGGAAAGGATTTTCCAGTACCACTCACCGAAGATAAACCGCAGGAATACGAAAACAATATTGACTAAAAGACAAGAGCGAACGCTCTAGCACAAGGCTTATACAAACGCTACCGCGGCGTTACAACGCCGCGGGACAATGACTTGTGAAGCGTATTCACTGATGACGGGCGAATGCCATTTATTGAGGCAGGATAAAAAACAAGACGATTGAAGCAGGCAGGGTTATTTAACTTTAAATAAACAAGGAGATGGCCTGGCGACCATCTCCACAAACTATCAGCGATCAATACCTCCCAGACAAAGGTACTTGATCTCAAGATAATCCTCGATGCCGTACTTGGAACCTTCACGGCCAAGTCCCGACGATTTGACCCCACCAAACGGCGCCACTTCCGTTGAGATCAGCCCTTCGTTGATCCCGACAATGCCGCACTCCAGCGCTTCAGCCACGCGCATGATCCGGCCGATATCGCGGCTGTAGAAATACGCAGCCAAACCAAACTCGGTGTCGTTGGCCATCTCGATGGCTTGCGCCTCGGTGCTGAAACGGAACAACGGCGCCACCGGGCCGAAGGTTTCCTCACGAAACACCCTCGATTCGCGCGGTACATTCACCAGGATAGTCGGCCGGTAGAAGCTGCCACCCAGCGGATGACGCTCGCCACCGGTCAAGACCGACGCACCGCGCTCGACGGCATCGGCGACATGCTCCTCGGCCTTGCGCACAGCGTTGTCGTCGATCAGCGGACCGATCGTCACGCCGTCCTCGAACCCGTTACCGACCTTCAGCGCTTCGACGGCGGTTTTCAGTTTGGCGGCGAAGGCGTCGTAAATGCCGTCCTGCACCAGCAAGCGGTTGGCGCAGACACAGGTCTGCCCGGCGTTGCGGTACTTGGAGGCCAACGCGCCCTGCACGGCGGCATCGAGATCGGCGTCGTCGAACACGATAAATGGCGCGTTGCCACCCAGCTCCATGCTGGTCTTCTTGATGGTGGGTGCGCATTGCGCCAGTAGCGTGGCACCGACTTCGGTGCTACCGGTGAACGACAGCTTGCGCACATCCGGGCTGGAGGTCAGCTCGCCACCTATTTCACTGCCCGGTCCGGTAATCACATTGCACACGCCGGCAGGCAGGCCGGCGCGCTCGGCCAGCACGGCAATCGCGATCGCCGAAAACGGTGTCTGACTGGCCGGACGCAACACGCCGGTGCAACCCGCTGCCCAGCCTGGCCCGGCCTTGCGGGTGATCATCGCCGCCGGGAAATTCCACGGGGTAATCGCGGCAAACACGCCGATGGGTTCTTTCTGAACGATGATGCGGCTGGTCGTTGAATGAGAGGCGATGGTATCGCCATAAACACGCTTGCCCTCCTCGGCGAACCACTCAATGAAGGACGCAGCGTAGGTGATCTCGCCACGACTTTCGGCCAGCGGCTTGCCTTGTTCGGCGGTCATGATTTGCGCGAGGTCTTCGCGATGGGTGATCATCAATTCGAACAAGGCGCGCAGTTTGACCGCGCGCTCTTTGGCAGTAAGCGCTCGCCACGCCGGTTGCGCACGTTTGGCGGCGGCGATGGCCTGGGCGGTCTCAGTGGCACCAAATGAAGGCACGCGCCCCAGTACCTTGCCGGTGGCCGGGTTGGTCACGGTGATGCTGCGTCCCTCGCCCACCTCAAGCCACTGGCCATTGATGAAGTTCGCCTCACGGAACAACGTGGGATCGTCGAGTGTTGCCAGGAAGTTGGTATCGGCCATGCTGTTCCCCCTCAAAATTCAATGACCTGACGGACCGCGCTGCCATCGTGCAAGCGGTCGAAACCTTCGTTGATGTCGTCCAGTTTCAGCCGGCCGCTGAGCAGCCGATCCACCGGCAGGCGACCATCACGATAGAGTTCGATGAAGCGCGGAATATCGCGCAGCGGCACACAGGTGCCGATGTAGCTGCCCTTGAGCGTGCGCTCTTCGCCCACCAGTTGAACGACGTTGACCGGCAACGTGGAACCGGGTGGCGGCAGGCCGGCGGTCACGGTCATGCCACCGCGTTTGGTCATTTGCATGGCGTTGTCCAGCGCCCGGATCGAACCGGCCATTTCGAACACATAGTCGGCGCCACCGCCGGTCAATTGCCGCACCTGCTCCACGGCGTCCGGGTCGGCGCCATTGACCACTGCGGAGGCCCCGACTTCTTTAGCCAGTGCGAGCTTCTCGGGTGACAGGTCGACGGCGATGATTCTGCTCGCCCCGGCGGCCCTCGCCCCCAACACCGCTGCCAGGCCGACACCGCCCAGCCCGATCACCACGGCGGTCGAGCCCGCCCGCAGCTGCGCGGTGTTGACCACCGCACCGACGCCTGTCAACACCGCGCAACCAAACAGCGCGGCTTCGACAAACGGCAAATCGCGGTCGATCTTCACCACCGAATTGCGCGACACCACCGCGTATTCGGCAAATGCCGAAACGCCGAGATGGTGATGGACGTGACCGGCTGCGCTGCTCAAACGCACCGAGCCATTGATCAGCGTGCCGGCCGCATTCGCTTTCGCCCCCGGCTCGCACAGCGCCGGACGACCTTCAGCGCACGGCAGGCAGTGGCCGCAACTGGGCATGAACACCATCACCACATGGTCGCCCGGCTCAAGGTCACTGACCCCGTCACCGAGTGCTTCGACCACACCCGCCGCTTCATGACCGAGCGCCATGGGCATGGGTCGCGGACGGTCGCCATTGATCACCGACAGGTCGGAATGGCACAGGCCCGCGGCGCGGATTCGCACCAGCACCTCGCCCGGCCCCGGTGGCGCCAGCTCGATGGTTTCAATCGCGATCGGCTTGCTTTGCGCGTACGGCGGCGCAACTTTCATGTGTCTTAGAACAGCAGCTCTGACTTGCATCCTTCGTCTCCGACGCAGCTGGACTCGATAGTGAGTACTCATCACTATGCCGCAGCCTTCCTGTGCCAGAAACACGTCGCCAGGCCTAGCTGTTTGGAATTGAATTCGCAGAACAGTCGCGGCGAATGTGCTTAAGCCGCATCCCGTTCTCGACAAGGATCGGGGGTTTCGAAGTCAGGGTTCACTGTCGGGTGACTAGTCGTGCGGTTGCCAGACCAGGCAATCAGGCGCCTGCTTTACGCCAGACGCAGGCATCTTCGAGCTTTTGCGCACGATCAACCGCCCTCGAACGACCTCTTGAATCGCCGGTGTATCCGGGTTTTCCAATTGCGCGCAGATGATGCCGACCGCACGACTGACCATGTCGCCAACCGGTTGAACGTAAGTGGTCAACGAAAAGACGGGCCAGGCTGCCAGGGCGATGTCATCGAAACCGACGATTGAAATGTCGGTGCCCGGTGCGAGCCCGAACTCCTCGCGAGCGACGTTGATGGCGCCCAACGCCATGATGTCATTCGCGCAAAAAATGCCGTCCGGTGGAGTGGCGCTCGACAGCAGTCGGCGAGTGGCGTCCATGGCCCCGTCAAACGTGTAATGACCCACTTCGCGCTGTGGCGCGGGATGACCAAGACATTGCAGCGTGTCGACAAACCCTCTTTCGCGGTCGCGGCTGGTTGAAGAGCTTTCCTTGCCGGCGATATAAGCCAGCTGACGATGACCACCCGCCACCAGGAATTGCGCAATTTCCATGCTGCCTTGTGCGTTGTCACTGGTCACGCTGGAAATGCTGCTGCTGTCATTTCTACGGTTTAGCAGCACGACGGGTAAACCTGTCTGCTTGCACTCTTGGGCAAAACGCGAAGACAGGCTCGCCGATACCAGAATCAGGGCTTCAACGCGGTAGCCCAGTACTTCTTCGAGCACCGGATCGGAGTCTTCATGATTCGCGGTGGAGAACAACAGCACCCGATAACCGAGCCCTTCGAACGCCGCCGACAAGGCCTCCAGCACCGCTGAATAAAAAGGGTTCTCCATGCTGGGCGCGACGACGCCGATCAGGTTGGATCGGCGTTTGATCAACGAGCGTGCCCACTGATTGGGGCGGTAACCCAGCGCCGCCGCCGCATCCTCTACCTTCTGGCGCGTCTTCGGCGAAACACTGGCGCCCTTGGTGAAGGTTCGCGAAACCGCAGACTGCGAGACACCCGCCAACCTGGCCACATCATGGGCGGTGACCGGATGCCGGGATTGGTCGTTGGAATCAGCCATTGCGTCTCAGCTCAATTTTAGAAATGCCGATCATACCTGCCATTGACTGCGACGTGTGCTGCCTGCCTGTTCTGCGAGCAAACGCTTGGCCCTGACCTGGAAAACTTCGGATCTTTTTTCGGCCCCCCCTTTTCAACTTCCTTGGGAATGGCTTAGGATTGCCCCGCCTTGCATACGTATGCAAAACCAAAAACAACAACGCTCAGGAATTTATCCCATGGCAACTTGGCTCAAAAAAGGCGCGGAAGCCTCCGTCATCAAATCGGCAGCCCGCGAAGTGCGTGACACGGTTGAAAAGACCCTGGCCGACATCGAAGAGCGCGGCGATGCGGCGATTCGCGACCTCTCGATTCGTTTCGACAACCTCGATCGCGAGGACTACCGACTCACCAGCGCCGAGATCGATGCGTGCATGGCGCAACTGACCAAACGCGACATCTCCGACATCGAGTTCGCCCAGACCCAGGTGCGCAACTTCGCCCAGCACCAACGCAACAGCCTGAGTGATCTGGAAGTCGAAACGCTGCCGGGCGTGATCCTCGGCCACAAAAACATTCCAGTGAACGCGGCGGGTTGTTATGTGCCGGGCGGCAAGTACCCGCTGCTGGCATCGGCGCACATGTCAGTGATTACGGCCAAGGTCGCCGGCGTGCCGCGCATCATCACCTGTGCTCCACCGTTCCATGGCAAACCGGCCCCGGCCATTGTCGCTGCGCAGCACATGGCGGGCGCCGATGAGATCTACTGCCTGGGCGGGATTCAGGCCATCGGGGCGATGGCGCTGGGCACCAAGTCGATTGCTCCGGTCGATATGCTAGTCGGCCCGGGCAACGCTTTTGTCGCCGAGGCCAAACGCCAACTGTTCGGTCGAGTCGGTATCGACCTGTTCGCCGGCCCCACCGAAACGCTGGTGATCGCCGATGAAACGGTCGACGGTGAAATCTGCGCCACGGACCTGCTGGGCCAAGCCGAACACGGTCCGGATTCGCCGGCGATTTTGCTGACGACATCGGAAAAACTGGCGCGCGAGACCATGGCTGAAATCGAACGGCTGCTGCAGATCCTGCCGACCGCAGGTATTGCTCGCCAGGCCTGGGAAAGCTTTGGTGAAGTGATCGTGGCCGAAGACGAACAGGAAATGCTGGCCATCGCCAACGACCTGGCGTTCGAGCACGTCCAAGTCATGACCCATCACCCGGACTTCTTCCTGAAAAACATGCGCAACTACGGCGCGCTGTTCCTCGGCCCGCGCACCAACGTTTCTTACGGCGACAAGGCCATCGGCACCAACCACACCCTGCCGACCAAGAAAGCCGCGCGCTACACCGGTGGCCTGTGGGTCGGCAAGTTCATCAAGACCTGCACCTATCAGAAGGTCACGACCGACGAAGCGTCGGCCCTGATTGGTGAGTACTGCTCACGCCTGTGCGCCCTGGAAGGATTCGCCGGACACGGCGAGCAAGCCAACATCCGTGTCCGTCGCTACGGTCACAAGGATGTGCCGTACGCCGGTATCGCCGAGTAATAACAGTCTGGCTAAAAAGGGCCGCGACACGTGCGCGGCCCAACAACAAAAATCACAGCCACTGCGCAGCCCATCGCTCGCCCCCTCTGCGCTGCAGGCTCAGCCTCGAAGGACATCCCATGAGTGTCATCATCGCCTTGTTGGCGCTGTTCGCCTTAATGCTCGCCGCTTATCGAGGATACAGCGTCATTATCTTCGCGCCTCTCGCTGCACTTGCTGCCGTTTTGCTCACTGATCCCAGCGCGGTAGCCCCGGCGTTCAGTGATATTTTCATGGACAAGATGGTCGGTTTTATAAAGCTCTACTTTCCCGTTTTTTTATTGGGCGCCGTGTTTGGCAAGTTGATCGAGCTGTCCGGCTTTTCCCGCTCGATCGTCAGATCAGTCATTCACGTGCTGGGCGGCAGCCAGGCCATGCTGGTGATTGTTCTGGTTTGCGCGTTGCTCACGTATGGCGGCGTCTCGCTGTTTGTGGTGGTGTTTGCGGTCTATCCCTTTGCGGCGGAAATGTTCCGTCAAAGCAACATTCCCAAGCGACTCATGCCCGCGACCATTGCCCTGGGCGCGTTCACCTTCACCATGGATGCGTTGCCCGGTTCGCCGCAGATCCAGAACATCATCCCGACCACCTTCTTCGGCACCACCTCCTGGGCTGCGCCCTGGCTGGGTGTGCTGGGCTCGTTGTTCGTGTTGATCGGCGGCATGCTGTATCTCGAGCGTCAGCGGCGTAAAGCGCAACGTGCAGGAGAAGGCTACGGCACCGATCTGCGCAATGAGCCGGAAACACCGCAGGACATCGCCCTTCCTCACCCGCTGGTGGCGCTGCTGCCCTTGCTGTTGGTCGGGGTGATGAACCTGGCCTTCACGCACTGGATTCCACACTGGTATGGCAGTGTTTATGACATTGATCTGCCAGGTTTGAAGGCGCCGATCCAGACGCAAGTGTCGAAGATGATCGCCATTTGGTCGGTGCAGGCAGCGTTGCTGGTCGGGATCGTTACCGTCTTCCTGTTCAGCTATCGCACTATCTCTCGCAAACTGGCCGAAGGCAGCCGTACCGCCGTCAGCGGTGCGATGCTTGCCACCCTCAACACCGCCTCGGAATATGGCTTCGGTGCGGTCATTGCCGCGTTGCCCGGCTTCGTCGCTGTCGTTGAAGCTCTGAAGGTCATTCCCAATCCCTTGGTCAATCAGGCCATCACCATCAACTTGCTGGCGGGTATCACCGGGTCGTCATCCGGCGGCATGAGCATTGCGCTCGCCGCCATGTCGGACACCTTCATTGCCTCGGCCAACGCGGCGCACATCCCTCTGGAAGTCATGCATCGCGTTGCGGCAATGGCTGCCGGAGGTATGGATACCTTGCCCCACAACGGCGCCGTCATCACGTTGCTGGCGG
Source organism: Pseudomonas migulae (assembly GCF_024169315.1). Classification (NCBI taxonomy): domain Bacteria; kingdom Pseudomonadati; phylum Pseudomonadota; class Gammaproteobacteria; order Pseudomonadales; family Pseudomonadaceae; genus Pseudomonas; species Pseudomonas migulae. The sequence goes on from NZ_JALJWR010000001.1 coordinate 1,359,836, forward strand.
TCACCGGATTGACCCACCGTCAGGCCTATAAAGACATTTTCGGCATGACCATTTTCAAGGTGCTGGCGGCGTTTTTCGTGATCGGCGTGTATTACCTGACCGGGATCGTCTGACCGGATTCGAGCGTGCGCAAAAAAAAAACGGCAACCCCGGGGTTGCCGTTTTTTTTATTGAATTGTTATTTCAATTCTCAAATCTTGTGCCCGGCCACAGCGTTCTCTGCCATCAACCCAGTGCTTATCCTGAACCCGCAAACAACATCACAGCGTCCCCAGAGGCGCCTGAATGAGGGTTTCAAGATGACCGAAGCAATCCCCCGGAAAAAACTGGTAGAGGCCGCACCCCATGCCTCGTTCAATCTTGACGAGATCGTCAAGACCTTCCCCGAAACCGCCGAAACCCTGCTGGTCGACACCCGTCTGACCGACGAAGACGAGGCCAGTGCACGCGTCTTCCGGGTCTATCACCCGACGCCCGCGCACTATCACGCCACCTGTGACGAATACCTGATTGTGCTGTCCGGGCGCGCAACCTTTTTCATGGGTGACCGTGAAGAGTTCGAGGTCGGTCCGGGCGAGATGCTGTTCTTCAAGAAGTTCACCATCCACGGCATGCCGAAGATTCTCGAACACCCGCTGTTCATGGTGTCGGTGGACACTCCGCGTCGCGATCCAAGCGACATCATTTTTGTCGATCCTTCCAGCGGCACCGCCGAATCGTTCGTGCAGGCAAAGCCATGAGCAGCAACGCGCTGGAGATTTTCGCGACCTTTCCAGTCGAGCGTCCCGGCAATCCAACCGTGATGCCGGACGGGCGCGTGCTGGTGTCGGTTTCGGCCATTATCGCGCCGGCGATCTCGGTGCGCGCCGTGTCCGAAAACGGCGAGCATTCCGCCTACCCCAATGAGGTGTGGGCCGGCAAACCCGGCGCTGACGGTCGCGGCATGTCCGCCGTGATCGGCATCCGCAATGACCCCGAAGGAATCGTCTGGATCCTCGACATGGGCGGCCCGCAGCAACAGCCCCGGCTCATCGCCTGGAATGACCGCGAGCAATGCCTGCACCGCCTGATCGTGCTGCCGCAGAACGTGCTTCGGCCCAGTTCCTTCACCCAGGACTTCGTCATCGACTGGCGCCGCCAGCGCATTTACATCGCCGACATGACGATGAATACCAGCGGTGCCAGCGACTATCCGGCCATCGTCGTGGTCGACCTGAACAGCGGTCTTTCGTGGCGTTCACTGGAGTGCTACCCAGGCCTGATGCCTGGCGATGTGCCGCTGATGGTCGCCGGCAAACCGTTGTCGCTACGCCCACCGGACGGCGAGGTCATTCCTTACCGCTACGGCCTCAATCCGATCGCGATCGACCCGTTGGGTCGCTGGGTTTACTTCGGCTCGATGTCCGCGCGCAAGGTCTACCGGGTCGCCACCGAAATCCTTGCGCAACCTGCCGGTAATGCACCGTTGAGCGAGGTGGTGGAATACTGGTGCGAAAAGCCGCATTGCGACGGGTTTGATGTCGATGCACAAGGCAACGTTTACGTGACGGACATCGCCAACAATGCGATCGGGCTCGCGTCTCCCGCTGGCTACCGCCTCCTGGCCCAGGACGACCGATTGCTCGCCTGGCCGGACGGCGTCGAGCTCGATGCGCAGGGAAAATGGTTGTACATCACGGCGAACCAGTTGCACCGACACCCACTCCTCAATGCCGGTGAAGACGACAGCCTGCCGCCCTTCCATGTTCTGCGTTTGCGGGTGGATGCGCCGATGGGGTTGAGCGAAGCACCATGAGCCCTACGCGTATTGCACTGTTACTGCTGATGACGGCCAGCACGATAGCCCTGACCCTGGCGGGAGGCAGCGCGAGTATCGGCGTGTGGATCTACGTCGTGGTGGTCATCGCCGCTATAACGCTCTCGCGTGCCCGCCCAGACGGTTGGCCCGGGCGGCTGTTCGAGGTATCGAAGCCTTTACGGACCGCACTGACCCAGCGTCTGCTGACCCAATTGGCGGCGCTGGTGTGCCTGCTGTCCGCTCAATGCCTGAGCGGGAACCTGTCGGACATCCTGTCAGTGGCAGGGGTTCTGCTGTTTGTTCATACCCTGGTGCTGGCACGTCTGCCGCGGATTGGCCGGACGTCCACAAACCGCTGTCAAAACACCCCGAAACCCCTTCCCCCCTACAGCTGAAAACATGAGTGAAGTCCACATCCGGATTGCTATCGAACGCCCCATCGAACAAGTCTGGTCGCTACTGGGCGGCTTTGACTGGCTCCCGCGCTGGGTCGATGTCATCGCCAGCAGCCGCCTAAGCGACAGCGGTCGACTGCGTCATCTGAAAACTACTGACGGTGCCGTCATTGTCGAACGCCTGCTCACGTTTGACGAAAATGAAAAATACTACAGCTATGCCCTGCTCGAAGGCCCCTCACCGGTCACCGATTATGTCGGCACGATGTCAGCCCGGAGCGACGGCCCCGGCAAAACACTGGCCTCCTGGTCGAGCACCTTCCAGGTCGAGGACGCCGACGAAGCGCAGGTCGTCGCGCGTCTCGAGACGCTCTACCGCAATGGTCTGGAGCGCCTAAAAGCCATCGTCGAAGCCATGGACTGAGCCCCGCAAAAGCCTCATCCCCGGTTCATGAACGCCTGCAGACGCGGCACCATAAAATCGAGGAACGTCCGGATGCGCTGGGGCACATGCTGCCCGCCCTGATACAGCGCATGGACTTCCTCGCAATCGTGCCCGGTCTGTGCAAGCACCTCGACCAGACGCCCCGAGGCCAAGTCTTCATCAATGTGAAAATCCGCCAACCGGGCAATCCCGACCCCGGCGATGGCCATGCGCCGGACCGTCTCGCCATTGTTGGCTTGCAGGTTGCCCTGAACGATGCGATCCACGATGCGGCCATTCTGATGCATGGGCCAGACCGGACTCGAGCGGCGGAAATTGAAGCTCAGGCAATTATGCTCGGCGAGGTCTTCAAGGGTCTCGGGCACACCGTACTTTTCCAGGTAATCAGGGGAAGCCACTATCTTGCGCCGGGCAACACCGATGCTCCGTGCACGCAACGTCGAATCGGGCAACACGCCGACGCGAAAGGCAACGTCGGTGCGGTCCAGGTACATGTCGACGATGTCATCGCACAGGGACAGGTTGATCTGAACGTTCGGATGAGCCTCCCAGAAGGCCGGCAAATTCGGCTCGATCGCCAGCGTGCCGAAGGCCACCGAGGCATTGATGCGCACGGTTCCGCGAGCTTTCTGTGCACCCTGGGCCAACACTCGCTCGACATCGTCCAGTTCGGCCAGCAACGCGTTACTGCGCTCGTAGTAAATGCGTCCTTCATCGGTCAACGACAGCTTGCGGGTCGAACGCTCGAGCAGACGAACACCCAGGCGCAACTCCAGGCGAACGATCAGTTTGCTGACCGTGGAAGGTGTCATCAGCATCTGCCGCGCCGCTTGGGAAAAGCTGCCGGCATCGACGACCCGCACAAAAACCTGCATCTCGCCCGCTCTGTTATCCACGCCTGTCTCCCGCTCATTGATTAGTGAAAAAATATCACAGGTGACACCCGCTGATACGCCGGAATAAGCCGTTCAATGCTCACTGCACTTGTGAAGACTTTTCATAGATCAAAGCACTGACGTCATCCGCCACTTCCCGGGTCAGAAAGTCGATCAAGGCCCGCGCTGTCGCGGACAACTGGCGATGGGGCGGGTAGATCACCGAGAACGGTCGGGAGCGTCCGCCCGACTGTTCGAGCAACGGCACCAGGCGGCCGCTTTGAATCCGCTCACGGACGATGAAGTCGTAGCTCTGACAGATCCCCATGCCGTGCTCGGCCAGCGACACAATGCCCAGCACGTCGTCGGACACCTGAACACCCGCCTCGGGTACCCACTCCCGATCCACCCCTTGTTCGCAGAACAGCCAGGGCCCGACGCGGCCGCTGCTGGGCATCACAAACGGCAGGCAGGCATGCGCCGACAGTTCGTCGACACTGCGCGGTGTGCCGGCACGACTCAGGTACTCCGGTGCAGCGACCAGGCACAACCCCGCGTCTTCAAGCTTGCGGCCGATCAGGCCACTGTCCGGCAATTGCCCGAGACGAATCGCCAGGTCATACCCTTCCGCCACCAGGTCCACATTGCGATTGCTGATGCTCAACTCGATGCGCACCTGCGGATACTGCCGGGTAAAGCGAGCCAGCAACGGTGGCAACCGGTAATGCCCGTAGGTCGTCGGCACACTGAGCCGCACCCGTCCGGTCAACTCGCCTTCCTGCCCCTGGATCGTCCGTTCGGCGTCATCGATCAAACCGAACGCCGCGCGGGATTGTTCAAGGTAAAGCAGGCCCGCCTCGGTCAGGCTCAGGCGCCGGGTCGTGCGTCGCAACAGCTGAACGCCGAGGCGCGCTTCCAGACGCGAAATCGCCCGGCTGACCACCGACGGCGTGGTTGCCAGAAACACCGCCCCGGCGCTCAACGAGCCCTTTTCCACCACGGTGACGAACACTTCAACGTCCGCGAGATAATCGAATCGCCGGCTCACCTTAACCTCCAAAGAACAAGTGCTTTCCCTTGCAGCGAGTTTATCGCCCATGGAGGCATGAATATAGTCAATCAACGATCGGCGCCCGCTGATCGATCACTCACGGAAGCCCCCATGCGCCCTATCGCTCGACTCGCCCTCGCCATGACCATTTCCGCTGCTGCCTTCAATGCACAGGCCGGCAATGTCCTGATCGTGCTCTCAGACTCCGACCACCTCGACCTCAAGGACAACAAGGTCTTCGCCACCGGGTTCTACCTGAACGAACTGATGCAACCGGTGAAACTGCTGCTCGATGCCGGGCACTCGGTGACCTTCGCCACCCCGAACGGCAAGGCGCCGACGCTGGACCAATCGTCCAACGACAAGATGTATTTCAACAATGACGGGGCGGTCTTGCAGGCGCATAAGGCGCTGCTGGATCAACTGAAAATCACCTCGAAGGGTGAGTCGCCGGTCATCAGCCTGGCGCGGGTCGAACAGATCGGCTACGAACAGTTCGATGCCGTCTACGTTCCCGGCGGTCATGCGCCGATGCAGGACCTGCTGCACAGCGCCCCGCTGGGCAAACTGCTGAACAACTTCCACGACAACGGCAAGACCACCGCCCTCGTCTGCCACGGCCCGATTGCCCTGCTGTCGACCCTGGCCGATCCTCTCGCTTTCACCCGACAACTTGAAACCGGCGGCAAAGCCTCGACAAAAGGCTGGACCTACGCGGGCTATAAATTCACGGTCATCAGCAATCAGGAAGAAGAACTCGCCAAGGGCTTGCTGAATGGCGGCGCCATGAAGTTCTATCCGCAAACGGCGCTGGAACAAGCGGGCGGCGTCTATCGCAGCAACACCTCGCCATGGACTTCCAACGTTGTCATCGACCGCGAGTTAGTGACCGGACAAAACCCGGGCTCAGCGCTGGACGTGGGCAAGGCAATCGTCGAGCGTCTCAAGCCCCGCAGCTAGAGACTGAGCGGACTCGGGATGGTAAAACTCATCGCGAAACTTTCTGTTTGAAGCGTCTCGAAAAAGGATCACCTCGGTGAAGTCACCCGCCACACCCGATTCAAGTGTCACAGCCGAGTCTGGCCTGAGCCTGCAAACCCGGCTGATCGCACTGGTAGTGGCGGTGACCTTTTTCATGGAAAACCTCGACGCGACCGTCATCGCCACCGCGCTGCCCACCATGGCCAGCGCCTTCGGGATCACCCCCGTCGACATGAACGTCGGCATCACCGCCTACATTCTGGCGGTGGCGATCTTCATCCCGCTTTCCAGCTGGATCGCCGACCGCTTTGGTGCGCGGCGAGTGTTCGCCGGCGCGATCGTCGTGTTCACCCTAGCCTCGCTCTTGTGCGGGCTCAGCCAGAACATCGAAATGTTTGTGTTCGCCCGCGTGCTACAAGGCATCGGTGGCGCTTTGATGGTGCCGGTGGGACGCCTCGCCGTGCTGCGCAACACCGACAAAAAAGACCTGGTGAAAATGATCGCGGTGATTACCTGGCCCGGCCTGGTCGCGCCCATCCTCGGGCCATTGGTGGGCGGCCTGATCGTCACCCACGCCTCATGGCCATGGATCTTCTACGTCAACCTGCCGCTCGGAGCCCTGGCACTAGTGGCTGCACTTTGGCTGGTGCCCGAAGGACGAGAAGCAAACGTCCGCCCATTCGACGGCAAAGGATTCGCTTTACTGGCCGGCGCCTGCGCCTCCCTTCTGGGCGGCCTGGAATGGCTGGGCAGCCAGCACGGCAACGCCATGTTCTCGGGATTCGGGCTGGTGACTGCCGGCGTGATACTCGCCGTGTGGGCCGTGCATCACTGCCGACATCACACCCACCCGCTGTTGCCGCTCGGCACCGTGTCCATCAACACCTTTCGCGTCAGCATCTTCGGCGGCTCACTCTTTCGCCTGGCCATCAGCGCCTTGCCGTTTTTGCTGCCGCTGTTGTTCCAGGTCGGCTTCGGTTTATCGCCCGTCGACGCGGGCCTGCTGGTGTTGGCGGTGTTCGCCGGTAACCTGGCGATGAAGCCGTTTACCACGGCAATCATGCAGCGTTATGGCTTTCGCAAGGTGTTGCTGGTCAATGGCGTTATCGGCGTTGTTTCCATTCTGGCCTGCGCGCTGTTTACCCCACAGACGCCTTTTGCCGTGATCGCCGCTGTGCTGTTTGTGGGTGGCTTGTCGCGATCGATGCAGTTCACTTGCTACAACTCCATCGGGTTTGCCGATGTTCCCAAGGAGCGGATGAGCGAGGCATCGGCGTTGTTCAGTATGTTTTTTCAACTGGCCATGGGGATGGGCGTGACGGTTGCCGCGTTATTGTTGCGGGCTTCGATGTCGTTGCAGGGGCATGAGCTGCAGGCGCAGGTTGGGGACTTTCGGATTGCTTTTGTTGGGGTCGCGGTGTTGGGGTTGTTGGCGTTGGTCGACGTGCTTCGATTGCCCAGGGACGCGGGGGAAAGTGTGTTGAAGCGAGTTTGAGTGCCGCGCGGACACTCGGGTGAAAGATGTAACTTTTGAATGCGTTTATGCAGTGCTGAGAGCCCGCGAAAAAGATCGGTCAATTCGGCGCTCGCATTATGACGTTCACCGAATTGGATTTTTACAATTGCAGCTCAGAACCAGACTCTGCTGCATCAGCAAAAAGATCGACCTCGCCTATTGTGCTCAACTTAAGAACTGGCCGGACGATTATAGGCGGCCCATACGAGACGCTGATAACAATTATCATACTGCAAATCAGGGAATAAGGCCTTAATCCGCCACCAGCCTGCAGGCACGCGCTCCCTAACATGCAGATAGGCAGTGGTTGTATATGATTGTACCAACACCCCTAAATGCTCATACAACTCCCATGAGCCCTCGTTTCCAGGTGTTAATGTCCGCTCAACATGGGCCCTGAATAACGTAGGTCTACCGGCCGATTCTGATCCCACCAGATTAACGTCAAAATAAACCTTAGTGTTCGGATCATTCAATTCAGGCAACCACACCACCTGTGTCGTATAGACTGCTTCGTTACCTGTAAATGGAGAGTTCTTTGTTCTGCGAAACAATTCCTCTCTACTCTTCACCTGCTCATCGGGACCTACATATTTCAGTGTATTATCGCCGTGACTTACAAGACACTTCACACTGTCTACCGATGAGAACTGGCCATTCGAAAACGAAATAAATTCATTATGATTCATAAATCACCCTTCCAATAGGATATCAAGCCTAGTTATGACTCAACCCAGGAGAACTGAAACTCAACAAATTTATTCCTTGGGCAAAACAAACTTCCTTGAAGTTTTCGATCGGAGCCAAACAATCGAATACAAAGATCTACACAGCTGACCGACATTGTTTCATTTTTGTAAAACAATACAGATAAAGTAACTCGCCACGCCTAACTTGACCACTGTCATAAATGACAGGAAAATATAACCATATGAAACAAAAAAAGTATTTTTAATTTCAAATCCGCTTGATCATTTCTTCACATGCAGCTTATTTACTGTCCCTCATGATTCAACGCTTGCTCGTTAACGCCCCTATTGGATAGGAGGGAACCGCCAGATACATAGCTAACTAAAACAACACACCTGCCATTGCCGCGACCAGGTGAGATTTATTGACTCCTCTGTTGATCACGAGCAGGTATTAGTCCTGCTAGACATCCGTAAGCGTTCCCGAAAAAATCGCTTCCACCGGCCCAGTAAGAAACACCGCTCCCACCCCATCCCATTGAACGGTTACGGTCCCGCCATCACATTCAACCTCCACGGATTCATCGAACAAACCCCGACGAATCCCGTTCACAACCGCCCCACAACAGCACGAACCCGAACCAAGCGGAATCCCACCCCCACGCTCCCAGATACGCAACCGAATGTGCTTCCGATCAATGATCTGCACGAAATGCACATTCGTCTTCCGGGGAAACAACGGACCGGTTTCAATGGCCGGCCCAACTGTCGCGATATCAATCGCCGTCAGGTCTTCCACAAAATAGGTGCAGTGCGGATTGCCCATGCTGCACGCGGCCGGGCTGCCCTCCAGGGGCAAAACAGCCGTGTCCATTTCCTGAGCCAAAGGAACATCCGACCAGCTGAAAAGCGGCGCGCCCATGTTGACCGAAATGGCGCCGATGGCGGTCCGTTCGCAGCTCAGCAAACCTCGGTTGGTGCGGAGCATTATCGAAGTCGAACTAGACTCGCGCATCAGCCTGTCCGCGGCACCGCGGGTTGCGCTGCCGCACGCATCCAGCGGGTAGCCATCGGCGTTCCAGAACTCCAGGCGCGCGGCGGCGTCTTTGCAATCGAGCAGTACCGCGAGCTGATTGAATCCGATGCCGTGGTTGCGATCACCCATTCGCCGAGCAATGGCACTGGTCACTGGGTTGGCGGAGTTTCGTGCGTCGACAATAACGAAGTCATCGCCATTGGCGTGCATCTTGTGAAAACTCAGCGGCATAAACAGATCCTGGCGACGAGGCATGTGGGACGGATCTAGCCCCATTCGCAGCGCTTTTTCAAGCTGGCCGCGAATAGCGCTCGATCATCCCACAGCCAAGAATTTCGCTCAGGCGCTTCCCATCGCTCATCCGGCGAAACAACCCGGGCGTTTGCCACGGCGCATAACCGTCGATATTGGGAGCGCCCATGCCGGCCATCACGTCGGCGATCAGCACCGAGCGTGTCTCGAACGAGATCCGCGTCAGGCCGGTGCTGTTGCCGACGCCGGCATGGGCATGGGCGCCGGAAAAGGCAATGAGGCTGCCCGGCTCGATCTCGACGGCAATCCCCTCCTCCGGATCGACTACCTCCAGCAGGTGCGGGATGGCCTCGTCGGCGTCCACCGCATTGCGCCCGTCCTGATGGGAGCGCTGCAGAATGGCGCGCATATCGAAAGTGATACTTGAGTTGAGCAGCGGCCGCTGCCACAGGCCGGGGTACAGCGCGAACGTCCGCCCGGCCGTGACCGGATAAACCGGCGCCCACCAGTTGGTCTGCGCATACAGGTTCGAGCCCCAGGTATCGCGGTGGAAGGCGATGGTGGCCGTGGTGCGGGCGCGTGGGGTGAACGGCTCGGGTTCTCGATGGGGCTGGAAACGCAGGTGCAATCGATCACACGCCAGAGACTCCGGGGTCAACCCGAGCTGTTCGATGACGGCGTGCCATAGACGCTGGATCTCGGCCGAGCGGGCGAATTCGTTCTGGCATTTGGCGAACAGGACCGTCTGCTGTTCGTGGCTCAGGTGGCGATGGATGTGTTGTGGCAGCCACGGATGCAGGGCGTCTTCGAGAAATGCACGGGTGAATTCGACCAGCGCTGTCATGGGCGGTAAGTCCGCGGCAAGCAGGATGTCGCCGGCGTAGACGCGGTCGTGGAAGTGGCGAGCAGTGCCCGGGAGGGCAAGCGGGCTGTACATGACCAGAGGTTCCCTGAAGAGGCGTCCTCGACTGTAGATCCGCGCCCATCGTTACGAAAGTGGCAGATCGGGTAAAAAATTGCGGATCAGCGAGCTTTGGCAGCCGTCATGAAGGAAACAGATCCAGTGTGCGCTCCACCTCTTCGATGTCGATTCTGAAGCCATCGCCCTCAGGCGTTCCGACCACAAAGCCGAAATTCTGCTGGTCGCGATCCGTCAGGTATTTGAAATAACTGACGAAGCGGTTCGGTGGCTGCAGCGTCAGCAACGAACCGCCCTGCTGCAGTACATTGACGCCATGGACGAGTTGACTGCCTTCGACCCCGATCACGGTCCGCGCGCCGGCACAGGTTGCCACGATAGTCGGGACGTCGGTTTGCAAAGGATCGAGTACGCGAAACCCACGGGTCTTGCGCAGGTGTTCGGCGATCTCGAGTTCGTTGCGCAACAGGCGCAAGTCGCCGGCGCTGCCGCGAAGAATGAACACGCCTGGGTGATCCTCATCGCTCACGTGGGACAGCAACTTTTCACCCATGGCCCGGTAACGCTGGTGCCTGCTTTGGTTGTTGCTGAAATCGTCGAACAACACAAGCTCATGAAAAAACGCGCCGTTCAAGCGAACCGGCTTCATGCCCAGCCAGTCTTCGTACGCGAGGGTCTGCGCAGACAGGGGAAACCGGGCGGAGGGCGCGGTGGTCACCGGGACGCCTTCGTCGCAGGCCAATGGATAGGTCGGGAAGTCTTCCATCAACCGCGTTCCAAACCAGGTATTGCCATTTTGCGTGCAGAAAACGGCCCCGCGTTCGATCTCGTTTTCCACGACGATGCGCGGAAACTTGCCGGGCTTGAGCGACAGCCAGAAACTTGCCTTGTCCTTGTAGAGTGCGCCATCGATCAGCCAGACATTTTCGAGCAAGTAACCCCGTGTCGGGCCTTGCACCACGTCACCCAGCCCTTCCATGGTGCGCGCGGGATGCTCGAAAGGATAAAAGCGCTTGGCCTCCCATCCTGTCACCCGTTCCATCTGATTGGGCAGGAAGAACGCCGGTGGCGAATGCGACACCCCGCCCGGCGCAACGTCCCAGCGCTTCACCGCCAGGCTTTTCAAGTTGATCTCTGCCGTGTGTGCGAGTCTTTTTCTTGCCATGTGCTTGTAGGCGGCAAGGGTCCACTTCCTTCGATTGCCAGCGATCGAAGTGCTGATTTCCGAGACATCGCTTTCCATGAAAAGTCCTCCCTTCGGGACAATGTGTCCTGAAATACTCAGCTGGATGGAATCCTTTCCATAACGGGTGGGGTCTGCAAGTTTGCGTAGCGACTGCGCAAGGTCTCGAGGAACTGTTCGCCCGAGTTCTGGGCGCAGTAGAGATAAATCTTGTGCAGCCCGCCGAACACCATTTCATGATAGCGGCTGGCGGCTTCCTCATCGCTGGGCCCGTCAGGCAAGCCAAGGTGAAGGGTCAATTCCTTGCCTTCGGCAGCGAAAAGCGGCGTGTCCCACAGGAACCTGGCGACACCGGTCTTGGGCAGATGCAGAAACATGTAAGCGTGGTTTCCCAGGGAATCGATGTCACCGCCGCGCCTTCTTTTCCATTTCAGCAGTCCGTCATCCGGCCGTGCCACGCAAAGACCGATGTCGTAATAATCGAAGCCTTCATTGATCGCCGATTCAAGCGCCATGAAGGTGGTAATCGCGTTGACTTCGCCCAGCCGCTTGGCATCTGAAAAAACCGCCTCGGTGTAGCCGAAACGCAGCGTGCTCCAGTAGCGTTTTCCACCACGCGTTACCACGCAGCCAAGGTGACAGCCAATCACCTCGCCCTCTCTCTCGATAAGGTCAAGCCGCCCGACCGTCCTGGCGATCCTGAACACTTCCTCGGTGGGAAATTGCGCGGTGTGAATGCCCTGCCTTGCTTCAGCATAAGGCCGCAGCATTTCCCTGTCGGCCTGTGCAATTTCTTCATCCAGCAGCGCCGGTCGCATGTTATAGAGCGGTCGGTTCTTGCGGATGTTTCGACGCAACTCACCATCGTATTTCGCGGTGATGTCCTCGAGGGATCGCCCCAGCGGTACGACAGCACTCAGGTACAAGGGGACAGACAAAGCCCCCGGGGTCCGCACCTCACTGACCACCACCACATGATTCGACTCGGCGGGTGTCGGCTCGCCCTCCGTCACAGCGATATTCTTCCCGCCGATGAGCAGCTTGGCCATCTCCCGCTGCTGTTTCCTTCCGATATAAAGAATCTCGTACGGGCTGTCCTTCTGCAGCCTGAACCTGGCAACCTCCCAGCGCCAGAAACACGCCCGTGCGAGGATGTCTTGCCACCAGTTTGCAGCGTTTCGAATCTCATACCGCATTGAAGGCGATATGAGTTTTCGGATAACGGCCGCCACGTTCTCTTTCATTGCTTCGTCATCCTTGTGGGTTTTCTGCTGTGCAGAGCAGAAAAAGATCATGGCTGAACTTCAAGAGGCGTGCTTAAACCTTGATATTGAAGACATATTTAATGAAGCAACGCTTGCAGATTCAGTACTAGTAAAGATCAAGGCAGGGGGTTTGCAAGCGGCATGCCGGTCTTTCCGATTGAAACCTCCGTTCACAAAAAAGCCCACTGACCGTCACCGGTTCAGTGGGCTTTCAGATTACGCCCTGATTACAGAGCCATGTCGCTCGCTGCGTTGGCTTTCGGTGCCTTTGGCGCCTCGGCCGGAGCAGCCGTCGGAGCCGCTACCTGACCGATCGCCGGCGGTGGAGTCAGCTGCAACACCTTGGCGGTGTAGGCCCACTCTTCAGCCACTTTTTCAGGGCTACCGTTCAGCTGAGTGCCATAGCTCGGCACGATCTGGTGCAGCTTTTCCTGCCAGGCAGGCGAAGCCACCTTGTCCTTGAACACTTTCTGCAGCACGGTCAGCATGATCGGCGCAGCGGTCGAGGCACCCGGCGAGGCACCCAGCAGACCGGCGATGGAGCCGTCAGCGGAAGCCACGATTTCAGTACCCAGTTTCAGCACGCCACCGGCCGCTTCATCACGCTTGATGATTTGCACGCGCTGGCCGGCTTGCCACAGGCGCCAGTCTTCAGCCTTGGCGTTCGGGAAGTATTCTTTCAGGGCGTTGAGGCGGTCTTCATCCGACAGCATCAGTTGGCCGGCGAGGTACTCGACCAGCGGGTATTCCTTGATGCCGACCTTGGTCATTGGCCACACGTTGTGCGTGGTGGTCGTGGTCAGCAGGTCCAGGTACGAACCTTCCTTGAGGAACTTGGTGCTGAAGGTCGCGAATGGGCCAAACAGGATGACGCGTTTGCCGTCCAGGACACGGGTGTCCAGGTGCGGAACCGACATTGGCGGAGCGCCAACGGAGGCCTTGCCGTACGCCTTGGCCAGGTGTTGCTCGGCGATGGTCGGGTTCTCGGTCACGAGGAACGAGCCGCCTACCGGGAAGCCTGCGTATTCCTTGGCTTCAGGAATACCGGACTTCTGCAGCAGGTGCAGGGCACCGCCGCCCGCGCCGATGAACACGAACTTGGCGTCAGTTTCGGATTTGCTGCCGTCTTTCAGGTTTTTGTAGCTGACGCGCCAGGTGCCGTCTTCGTTCTTGGTGATGTCTTGCACTTCGCTAGACAGTTTCAAGTCGAATTTCGGGGTGGTTTGCAGGTGCGCAACGAATTGGCGGGTGATTTCGCCAAAGTTCACGTCGGTACCGATCGGGCTCCAGGTGGCGGCGATTTTCTGGTTCGGGTCACGCCCTTCCATCATCAGCGGAACCCACTTCTTGATCACAGCCGGGTCTTCCGAATACTGCATGCCGGCAAACAGCGGGCTCGCTTGCAGGGCTTCGTAGCGCTTCTTCAGGAACTTGATGTTGTCATCGCCCCACACAAAGCTCATGTGCGGCGTGGAGTTGATGAACGAACGCGGGTTTTTCAGCACGCCTTGCTGAACCTGCCAGGCCCAGAACTGACGGGAAATCTGGAACGCTTCGTTGATTTCAACGGCTTTCGGGATCGATACGTTGCCTTTATCGTCTTCCGGGGTGTAGTTCAACTCGGCCAGGGCGGAGTGACCGGTACCGGCGTTGTTCCAGCCATTGGAGCTTTCCAGGGCGACGCCGTCGAGGCGCTCGATCATTTCCATCGAAGTGCCAGGTTCCAGCTCATTGAGCCAGACACCGAGGGTCGCGCTCATGATGCCGCCGCCGATGAGCAATACATCGACTTTCTTTGCCTCTTCCGCGTGAACGGACGTGATCCCCATCGACAAAGCCAGCCCCAGCAGGGCTGTGTTCATTTTCTTAAACATCTGTAGCACCTTTGATAAAACGCCATCCGCCCTTCCATCTTCACTCACAAGCCCTTGTTTCACGGCATTCAGGCAGGATGTCGTGGGTACTCGCACATGAAGACTGAGAGGGTGGGCACACAAGGCCGACGTGTTCCATCGACCTCAGTTTATATGTCCCTTCTGAACTGACTTTTTATCTTTATTAGCTTCAGCTACTTGAGCGACAGTGATTCTGCTGGCGCGTCTCGAGGACGCGCAAACTGAATAGGTCAAACCAAGTTGTGGCAAAGAATATCACGACATCGCAAACCCGCGCGTCTGTTCCCGACCTGATAGTCCGAGCATAGACGCCGAGGCCACTATACTCATCGTGATTTTCTCGGTGAGTCGGTGGGGAGCAGTCATGAGCGACAAAGACAACTTGCGCAAATATTCCTCTCAAGTGGTCGACGGCGTGGAGCGCGCGCCCGGCCGCTCGATGTTGCGCGCCGTGGGTTTCACGGACGAGGACTTCAAGAAGCCGCAGATCGGCATCGCCTCGACCTGGGCGATGGTGACACCGTGCAACATGCACATCGACAAGCTGGCGATAGAGGCTGAAAAAGGCGCGAATGCCGCCGGGGCCAAGGGCGTGATTTTCAACACCATCACCATTTCCGACGGCATCGCCAACGGCACCGAGGGCATGAAGTATTCGCTGGTGTCGCGGGAGGTGATTGCCGATTCAATCGAGGTCGTCGCCGGGTGCGAAGGCTTTGATGGCCTGGTGACGGTGGGCGGTTGCGACAAGAACATGCCGGGCTGCCTGATCGGCATGGCACGGCTGAACCGCCCTTCCATCTTCGTATATGGCGGTACGATCCGCCCGGGTGCCGGCCACACCGACATCATTTCCGTGTTCGAAGCCGTGGGCCAGAATGCGCGCGGTGACATCAACGAAATCCAGGTCAAGCAGATCGAGGAAGTGGCGATTCCCGGCCCCGGTTCCTGCGGCGGGATGTACACCGCCAACACCATGGCTTCGGCCATTGAAGCGCTGGGCATGAGCCTGCCCGGTTCCAGCTCTCAGGACGCCGTCGGCAGCGACAAGGCCTCGGACAGTTTCCGCGCCGGCCAGCAGGTCATGGAGCTGCTGAAGCTGGACCTCAAACCGCGGGACATCATGACCCGCAAAGCCTTCGAAAATGCGATTCGCGTGGTGATCGCCCTCGCCGGCTCGACCAATGCGGTGCTGCATCTGCTGGCCATGGCGCACGCCGTGGATGTCGAGCTGACGCTGGATGATTTTGTCGAGCTGGGCAAGGTGTCGCCGGTGGTGGCCGACCTGCGTCCCAGCGGTCAATACATGATGAGCGAACTGGTCGCCATCGGTGGCATTCAACCGCTGATGAAGCGCATGCTCGCGGCGGGCATGTTGCATGGCGATGCCATGACCGTGACCGGCAAGACCCTAGCGGAAAACCTCGAAAACGTGGCGGATTACCCCGAAGGCCAGGACGTGATCCTGCCCTTCGACCGGCCGGTCAAGAAGGATTCCCACCTGGTCGTGCTGCGCGGCAACCTCTCGCCCACTGGCGCGGTGGCCAAGATCACGGGCAAGGAAGGCCTGCGTTTTGAAGGGACGGCGCGGGTCTATCACGGCGAGGAAGGTGCGCTGGCCGGCATTCTGAACGGTGAGGTGAAAGCCGGTGACGTGATCGTGATTCGCTACGAGGGCCCCAAGGGCGGCCCGGGCATGCGCGAAATGCTCTCGCCGACGTCGGCGGTCATGGGCAAAGGCTTGGGCAAGGACGTTGCGCTGATCACCGACGGCCGTTTCTCCGGGGGTTCGCACGGTTTCGTGGTGGGGCACATCACGCCGGAGGCTTTTGATGGCGGGCCGATTGCGTTGATCGAAAACGGCGACAGAATCACCATTGATGCCGAAAGCCGGCAGATCACCGTGGACGTTTCCGATGCTGAGCTGGCCGAGCGCAAGACCCGCTGGGTGCGGCCGGAATCGAAGTACAAACGCGGGGTGTTGGCGAAGTATGCGAAGACGGTGTCGAGTGCTTCGGAGGGGGCTGTGACGGATAAGTACCTTTGACGGTTTTTTGCGTTGCCTGTTCTGACGCATTCGCGAGCAAGCCCGCTCCCACATGAGATCAGCGGCGTACACACATTTAGTGTTCGATGCAGATCAAATGTGGGAGCGGGCTTGCTCGCGAAGAGGCCTTCGCAGCCACTAAAAAATCAAATGACTCAACACCCGCCTCAAAGCCGAAACCGATCCACCGACTGCGACAGCTTCCCCGCCAACGCCGACAAATCATCCGTGGTCGAAGCCGTCTGGCCAATGACCTTGCTGTTGCCTTCCGACATGCCCGCAATCACCTCCACCTGATGCGCGATTTCATTGCTGGCCAGGCTCTGCTCGCCGATCGTGCGGGAGATGTCGTTCACCAGTTGCGTGGTGTTCAACGTGGCCTCGAGGATTTCACGGATGGCGCGTTCGACGTCGGCGGTCACTGCCATGCCTTTATCGACCTGGGCCACGCCCGCCTCCATGCTGGTGACTGCCTCGCGGGTACTTTGCTGGATGCGCGCGACCATGGTGGCGATTTCCTGGGTGGAGGCGCTGGTGCGTCCCGCCAGGCTGCGGACTTCGTCGGCCACCACGGCAAAGCCGCGGCCCTGCTCACCGGCACGCGCGGCCTCGATGGCAGCGTTCAGCGCCAGCAGGTTGGTTTGATCGGCGATGCCCTTGATCACCTGAATGATGCTGAAAATGCCCTCGGATTCCTTGTCCAGCGTGCGGATGACCTGAGCCGACTGCTGCGCCGAACGGGCAATCCCGTCCATGTCGTTGACCACCTGATGGATCACCCGGCCGCCATCCTTGGCCAATGCCTCGGCCTGGTTGGCCATGTTCAGCGCACGTTCGGCGTGGCGGGTGATGTCCTCGATGCTCGCGGTCATTTCGCTCGCGGCGGCGGCCATGGTGCTGGCGGCGGCGCTCTGCTGCTGGCTGCTGTCGGCGACTTCGTGGCAACCAATGCTCAACTGCTCGCTCATGCCACTGACGCCATGGGCGTTGCTGCGCACGACTTCGATCATGCCACGCAAATCACGCTGCATGGTCGCGAGGCTGCGGATCAGCGCGCTGGCTTCATCCTGACGGGTCGGCTCGGCAATCGCCTCGCTCAAGTTGCCGTGAGCGATGCTCTCGGCAATTCGGCTGGCAGTCTGCAACGGCCCCATGATGCTCAGAATCACCCAACGTCCCTGGACAAGCAGCAGCAACAGGCTGGCGGCAAGCACGATGCCCAGCGTGAGATTGGCGTCGCTGATGGCCTGCTGAGTGCCCGCGCTGGTCTGTTGAGTGTTGCTCTCGATCAGCTCGCTGAGGGCGGCCATCTGGTCTTCCAGTTGGCTGAATGCGGTGTTGAACGTGCCCAGTTCTTTTTGCGCGGCCTCCGGATTGTTCAGGGCCTGCCCGACAATGCGCTCGGCGGCGCTGATGTACGTATCGAGGCTGGGTTTGATCTGGTTGAGGCCGGCCTTGAGGGTGTCGTTGACCGGCAGCTTGAGGTTTTCACCCAGCACCTCACGAAAGCGCGACGCGTGTTCCTCAATGGAACTGCGCACGTCGGCAGGGGTGCTGGTGCTTTTGCCCAGCCCGACCAGCATCGCCGACAGCACATCGGCGCGTAACGCATCGTGCATCATGTCGGCCTCGAGGTGATTGCGCAGCGCGGCCATGCTGACCTCGTTGTCGTTCACCGCGGTCGCCATTTGCGAGTTTCCCAGGTAACTGACCAGGCTCATGATCAAAGCCGTGAGCAGACCGGTGCCAATCAGCAGGATCAAGCGTAATTTTATCGACACTCTATGAGTCCCCTGTCAGTTGGCTACAGCCATTCGCGAATGGCTTCTGAACAGGCTATCGACTGCGGCAGGGGGGAATTGAAGGCTATTTCGATCCGCTGGTGCTTTTGCGACATGCGGTCATCGTCGGCGCTTTTGGCGTTTTGCCGCGAAGGTAAACCAGTAGCAGTCTCCGTTCGTATCGGGGATGTGCGTTGAGCTGCATGATTCGAGTGCGTCACAGGTTGGATACCGCTTGGGCCTTGCCACTCATAAGCATTTGCAGGGTCAGCGCATTGCCCAGCGCAAAGCCACTGGCGGTGTTATCAAAGATGCACCAGCTGACGGCGCCCGCCTGCTCCGCATTTCGCACCTGCTGCGCCAACAGCTCCAGTCGGTTTTCGTCGTAATCACTGTGATAGATGCGTGGCGAACCGTGCCAGCGCCAGTATTGAATCCCCGACCAGCCACCCGGTCTGTCGCCACCGGTAATGGGCGATGGGTCGGCGGCCACCCGGCCGACTTTCTGTTCGATCAGCAAGGCCTCCGCGTCCAGCCAGCTTGCATGCCGGGGTTCAAGCACAACCGGCCCGGCATAACGCTGGCGCAGCGCCGCGAAAAACGCCGAAGCGATGCCCTCCTCGTAAGCCAGCGACGGCGGCAACTGCACCAGTATGCAACCCAAAGACTCACCCAGCGCGGTGCACTGGGCCAGAAATTCGTCCAGCAACAGCTCACAGCCCTGCAGGCGCTGAATATGGGTGATGAACTTGGGCATCTTCACCGAAAAACGGAAGGCGTTCGGGACCGACTGCGCCCAGCGCAAATAGGTCTGCGGGCGATGCGGGCGGTAGAACGAGCTGTTGATTTCAACGGCCGTCAGTTGCGATGCATACCGCTGCAAGTGCGTGCCATCGGCAGCAAACGATGGCCAGTAATCCCGAGGCAGGTTCCAACCAGCACAACCGATGTAGATCTGATTCAGCTCGCTCAATAGAGCACCCCCGGCGCCATCGCGGATGAACATCTCCATAACTTCGAGAAAAGCCCGGCCCGCAAGTTCGTTTTTTCCCCAGCGCATGCTAGGTTGTACGACGACTGATGAATGCTACTTAAATCCATCACTCGATCACCCACAACAACAAGGAAACACCCATGAAAAAAATGAAAGTGCTGATTGGTTTTCTGTGCCTGTTCAGTGGCTACGTCGCGGCCACCCCGTCCTCCGCTGAGAAAGACGTGGCGCAGGCCGTCGACCACCTGACCCAAGCGATGTTGAAAAAGAACATTCCCGAACTGAACGCTCTGACCGCCGAGAACCTGACCTACGGGCATTCCAGCGGGAAGATCCAGAACAAACAGGAATACATCGCCGACATCGAAACCGGCCGAAGCGCCTTCAAGACCCTGGAGATGCAAAACCAGACCATCACCCTGTCCGGTGACGTTGCCTTGGTTCGCAACCATTTCTCTGCACAGGCATTGAAAGGCACGGAAGTGATTCCAACCGAAATCGAAAACTTCCAGATCTGGCAGAAACAGAAAGGTCACTGGCTGCTGGTTGGACGCCAGGCGTTCAAGTTCTGATGGTGATGTGATGACGGGGATGGGGTATGCGGAGCCCTGTCCCCTTTTATATCAATCATGAACAGCATGCTGCCTCCGTACGGAGCCTGAATCCTTTGGAACAGACGATAGATTAAAAGCGCCCGGTGACAGGCCGAACGCGTGTGTTTCACTCCACTGGCGAGAACGCTAGAGTGTCGCAACTCTCCCGGACAACGTGGACGCCAATGGATTACCAAACGCCTGAGCCTCAAGCCATCTGCAACCCGATTACCAGCAGCGCGATTTTTATCGTGGCAACCCTGGCGCCTGGCAGTGACGCTGCCGGAAAAGTCCGGGCCTGGTGCGCCGATGTCGCGGCCCTGACACGATCGGTTGGCAAACGCGTTCCCTCCGGTAATTTGTCGTGTGTCTGCGGTTTCGGGTCCACAGCGTGGGACACCTTGTTCGGCAACCCGCGTCCGGCCTCACTGCATGCCTTTCGCGAGTTTGGCGTAGAGGGTCGCCGCGCCGTGGCAACGCCGGGCGATATTTTGCTGCACATCCGTGCAGACCAGATGGACCTCTGCTTCGAACTGGCGACGCAGTTGATGTCATCGCTTGGAGAGGCGGTTTCGGTCGTCGATGAAGTCCAGGGTTTTCGCTATTTCGATATGCGCAGCATCATCGGTTTCGTAGATGGCACCGAAAACCCGGTCGGTCGCAAGGCGGTCGACTTCACGCTGGTGGGCAACGAAGATCCGTCGTTCGCCGCAGGCAGTTATGTGCTGGTGCAAAAGTACCTGCACAACATGACGGCCTGGAACGCATTGTCCGTCGAGGCTCAGGAACGGGTTATCGGGCGCACCAAACTGTCCGACATCGAACTCGATGACGCAGTCAAGCCGACCTCCTCGCACAGCGCCCTGACGACAATTACCGAAGACGGGCAGGAAGTGAAAATCCTGCGCGACAACATGCCCTTCGGTCGCCCGGGCGCCGGTGAGTTCGGCACGTATTTCATCGGCTATGCGCGCTCACCCGCCCCCCTTGAGCTGATGCTCGAAAACATGTTTGTCGGCAGACCCGCGGGCAACTACGACCGTTTGCTCGATTTCAGCACGGCGGTCACCGGAGGCCTGTTCTTCGTTCCTTCAGCAGACCTGCTGGAAGAACTGGCGGATCGTTGAACCAGGAAGTGCCCGCGCCCTTGGCAAAGTCAGAGATTGCAGTGGCCATCATCTCAAAGGTAGTATTGAGAACGATTCACACTAACATCTGGAAAACCAACCGGTGCAACTTCCTCCAACCAGCAAGCTGGGCTTCTTTTTCAGCGACCATCATCGCTGGCTGCTGCAGCATATCCAGCGGCGCCTGCGCAATCACGCGGACGCTGAGGACACCGCCGCCGATACGTTTTGCCAGATGCTGACGGCCCGGGTAGACCCGGACACCATCGAACAGCCACGCGCGTACCTCTCGACCATTGCCCGACGGCTGATCTTTGACCGTCATCGCCGGCGCAAGCTGGAACTGGCCTACCTCGAACGCCTTTCCACGCTGCCCGAATCCTTCGCCCCTTCCCCGGAAGAGCAATTGCAGTTGATCGAAGCCCTGGTTGCCATCGACCGGGCGCTCGACGGCTTGCCAATGGTCGTCAAGGCCACGTTCCTCTACAGCCAGCTGGACGGTCTGAGCTACGTGGCGATTGCGCAAAAACTGGGGCTTTCGGAGCGTACGGTCAGCCGTTACATGAAACAGGCACTGTGTCAGTGCTACCTGAGCGAGTTGGCGCCATGAGCGCGCCGCGCCTCGATCCGGTCAGCGAGCAGGCCATCGACTGGATGGTAAGCCTTCGTGCCGGCAAGCCCGATGCCGCACTTCAAGAACGGTTCAACGCATGGCTGGCGATAGATCCCGCAAACGCCCGGGCCTGGGCGAATTTGCAGGAACGTCTCGGGGCTTCCTTCAACACGATTCGTGCGCTGGATCGGCGTCTGCCCGGTCAGGCCGACGAAGCGCGGCAACTGCTGCTGCAACCCCGCGGTTCACGCCGCGATGCGTTGCGCGTGATCGCGGGTCTGGGCCTGCTGGGTGGCGGCGCATGGCTGGGTGTTCGCAGCCCGCTGGGTGACTCGCTGCTGGCGGATCTGCACACCGTCCGCGGCCAGCGCCAGGACTTCACGCTGACCGACGGCAGCCGCCTCAGCCTGAATGCCAACAGCGCGGTGGATCTGCGCTTCGATGACCAGCAAAGGCTGGTGATTCTGCGCCATGGCGAGCTGGTGATTCAGGTCGCAGCCGACCCCAAGCGTCCGCTGCGCGTGCGCACCGCCCAGGGTGAAATACGTGCACTGGGCACGCGATTCCTGGTGGCTCAGGAACACGACGCGACTCGCGTCGTGGTGCTGCAACATTCGGTCGAAACCCGTCTGTTCGACGGCACGACGCTTGACCTGCAGGAAGGTCAATCGGCCTTGCTGTATGCAGGGAAGATTGCACCTGTGGCGGGCGATCAGCGTCATCGCGCCGATTGGCTCAGCGGCCGATTGAATGTGCTGGACGATCCACTGGAGCAGGTGGTCGACGCGCTACGTCCTTACAGCCGGGGTTTTGTCCGCGTGGCGCCCGAGGTTCGCGGCTTGCGTGTCCAGGGCGTATTCCCGTTGAACGATCCGGATCGGGTGTTCACAGCACTGGCGGAAACCCTGCCGATTCGCGTGGATCGCTACAGCCCATGGCTAACGCTGATTCGTGCGAAATAGTCCCGCTGGAAGGTTTTTTTTGCAAATCGCTCTCATTCGTGTCCGGTTTTCATTTCTCGTCCCACCTATCTCCTGACACTTCCACATTTTCAGGAGAACGCTGTGTTCAACCCATGGCCCCACGCCCTTTCCGCCGCTGTCGCCCTGGCAACCCTGGTAAGCCCTGCCCTGTCGCAGGCGCAAGACCTGACGTTCAACCTGCCGGCCGGCCCACTCGCCAGCACGTTGAATGCCATCGCCAGCCAGAGCGGCCATATCGTTTCATTGGAGCCTTCGCTGGTGCGGGGCAAACAAGCGCCGGCGGTGGTCGGCCAGATGCCCGCGGAACAGGCGATGCAGAAGGCGTTGGCGGGCAGCGGCCTGCAATTGCGAGTGACCGGCCAAGGTAACTTCAGTGTCGAGCCCGCCCCGGACAACGGCGCAGCGTTGCAACTGGGCGTGACCAGCATCGTCGAACGCAGCACCGACGCCACCACCGAAGGCTCAGGCTCCTACGCCGCGCGTGCGGTGACCATCGGCAAGGGCACCCACACCCTCAAGGAAATTCCGCAGTCGGTCACGGTGATGACCCGCAAGCAAATGGACGATCAGGATATCGTCGACCTCAAGGACGCGGCCAACAAGACCACCGGCCTGGTCGGTGCTCAAGGCGTCGGCAGAGGCTTGATCCTCAGTTCCCGCGGTTTCCAGATCGATGACTGGCAATACGACGGCGTGCCGATCCCGCGCAACACCTACGCGCTGGGCAACTGGGCCACGCAGGACCTGATCTTCTTCGATCGCATGGAAGTGCTGCGTGGCGCGTCCGGTTTGCTGCAAGGCACCGGCAGCCCCGGCGGCGCGGTCAACCTAGTGCGCAAACGCGGCCAGGCCGCACCGACCGTGACCCTCACCGGCAAGGCCGGCTCCTGGGATCACTACGGTCTGCAACTGGACGCCGGCGGGCCGCTGAACCAGGCCGGTACGGTGCGTGGACGCCTGGTGGCCGACCAGGACAACAGCCACTCGTTCGTCGACTCGGAATGGTATGAGACCACCTCACTGTACGGCGCGCTGGACTTCGACCTGAGCGAGGCCACGACCCTGGGCTTTGCGGTCAGCCAGTCCGACGGCGAATCGCGCTCGAATGTCCGCGGCTTCCCGCGCTACGCTGACGGCAAACCCGTCGACCTGCCGCGCAAGACTTACACCGGGGCGAAGTGGAACCATTCGGACATCGATGTCACCACGCTCTACACCGACCTGGAACACCGTTTCAATGACGATTGGGCCTTCAAGGTCGGCGCTGTGCGCATGACCGAAACCAACAAGGCAAAGAACCAGCGGGTGCAATCCAGCGGCAGTGGCATCAATGCCGATGGCAGCGGCGTGCAATACGCTGACTTCGTGACTGACCTGGACTCAACCAAAGTCGCTCTGGACATGAACCTCAACGGTAAGTTCGAAGCCTTGTCCATGCAGCAGGAAATCATGGTGGGCGGCAACTACTCCAAGTACACCTCGGATGACAAATTCGCCCGGACCTTCAATAACAGCACCGACAATATCTTCGACATTGATCACGATCGTCCGGAAATCAGTTACGACGGTTTGCTCAATAGCCCCGGAGGTCGCGGGACACCGAGCAAATATGACATTCGCCAAAAAGGCCTGTACGGCAGCTGGCGGGTCAAGCCGATCGATCCGATGACCCTGGTGCTCGGCTCGCGCGTCAGCTGGTACGACTACAGCTACAAATCGTGGAGCCAGGACGCGACCAGCCTCAGCGAGTTTCCTGAAAGCACCAGCAATGAAAACGGCGAAGTGACCCCCTACGCCGGTATCGTCTATGACCTGAGCCGCGAATGGGCGGTCTATGCCAGCTACACCGACGTGTTCACACCGCAAACCGAACGCGATACCGGCGGCGCGGTCGTTAAACCGATTATCGGTACTAACTACGAAGTGGGTCTCAAGGGCGAGTTGATGGACGGTCGGGTCAATACGTCCCTGGCCCTGTTCCGTTACGACCAGGAAAACCGAGCCACTCTCGATACCGACGGCGGGCAAATCTGCGACGGTTGGTACTGCTCGAAGGCCTCCGGCAAAGTACGCAGCCAGGGTCTCGACGCTGAAATCAGCGGCGAAGTGCTGGACGGTCTGCAACTGTTTGCCGGTTATACCTACAACACCACCAAGTACATCAAGGACCCGGAAAACGAAGGCAAGGTCTTCAGCTGGTGGACGCCGAAACACATGCTGCGCGTCTGGGGCAACTACCAGTTCAGCGGCGACTGGAACCGTGTCAGCACGGGCCTGGGCTTCGTTGCTCAAACCCACACGATCGGTTACGACCACTCCGTCAACGTCCCGGGTTACACCGTGTGGAACGCACGTGTCGGCTACCAGCTCACGCCGAAAATCGAACTGGCGATGAATGCCAACAACCTGTTTGACAAGACCTACTTCGCGGCGGCCTACAACCAGATCAATGGCAACAACAACTACGGTGATCCGCGCAACGTGATGTTCAGCGTGAAATACACGCCGGAGTTCTAATACCGCCGATTGTTTCATCAACGCCCTCCCCGTTTGCAAGCGCAGGGAGGGCGGTTACACCATCCTTACGCTTGACTTCGACTCCCCTTGAAAGCCTCACGCCGCGTTTGCCGTTCTGCGGCGTAGGCTTCGCTCTGCTCACTGATCAGCTCATCCCGACGCAACAGCTCACCGCAATGTTCGCAAAGCGGGCCTAACCCCGCGGGCTCGCCACAGGTTTTGTGGGTGTACACCACCGCCAGGCCTTCCTCCGGCGACTTGCACCAGGTTTCCCCCCAGGCGCGCAGCGCCAGCACCACCGAGTAAAAGGCCTGCCCTTTTTCAGTCAGGTGGTATTCGTAGCGTGGCGGGCGTTCGTTGTAGAGACGGCGTTCGACCAGGCCGTCAGCCTCCAGACTCTTCAAGCGTGCAGCGACCATTTGCGGGGTGCCGCCGGTCTGCGCCTGGATCTCGTCGTACCGATGACTCCCCATGATCAGCTCACGCAGGACCAGCACGGTCCAGCGATCGCCCACGATCGCCTCGGCCCGGGAAATCGGGCACAGGGTGTCGGGAACAGTGGTATTTATCGACATACGGACTTGCCTCTTTCGCAGTTACTATGATTATCATATCAACAAGATGCCCAGGCAAGTCCCCGGCACCGGTCACTCACTTTTCGTGGAGAACATCGTCATGTCGAACGCCCTTTACCCGCTCAACAGGACCGCCTACCTGCTGGTCGATCCGTACAACGATTTCCTGTCGGAAAACGGCAAGGTCTTTCCCTTGATCAAGCCGATCGCCGAGCAAGTCGGCCTGCTCGACAACCTTCGTACCCTCGACCGCGCAGTGCGTGCCCTCGACATTCCAGTGGTCATCGTACCGCACCATCGCTGGGAACACGGCGACTACGAAGGCTGGGACCATCCGACGCCGACCCAGTACAAGATCATGCACATGCACCACTTCGCTCGCGGGGAATGGGGTGGCGAATGGCACCCGGATTTCGCGCCGAAGGACGGTGACATCGTCGTTCAGGAACATTGGGGCTCCAGCGGTTTTGCCAACACCGACCTCGATTTTCGCCTCAAGCAGAAAGGCATCACCCACGTGATCATCGTGGGCCTGTTGGCCAACACCTGCATCGAAGCGACTGCCCGCTATGCCTCGGAACTGGGTTACCACGTCACCCTGGTGCGTGATGCGACCGCTGCTTTCCGCCCGGAGATGATGCACGCTGCCCACGAGCTGAATGGCCCCACCTTCGCCCACGCTATTGTGACCACAGACGAACTCGTCGCCACCCTGGCACAGCAGGAGTAACGCCGATGAAACTGACAGGAAACCTGATCATCGGCGACCACGATGTCCCGGCCACTGAAGGGACGATGAAAGCGCTCAACCCCGCCACCAACACGTTGATCGAGCCGGAGTTCGCGCTGGGTGGCGTGGCGCAAGTGCACCAGGCGGCCACCCTCGCTGACGAGGCGTTCGACAGTTACAGCCATACCTCGCTCGCTGTGCGCGCGGCGTTTCTCGAGAGCATCGCCGACAATCTCGAAGCCGTCCGCGAAGCGTTAGCGGCCCGTGCCGCGCTTGAAACAGGCTTGCCGCAAGCGCAACTGGAAGGCGAGGCAACCAGGGCTGCCACGCAGTTTCGCCAATTCGCGGAGGTCGTGCGCAAAGGCCGCTTCCTGCAACTGGCCATCGACCCGGCGCAGCCTGATCGCCAGCCTCGCCCACGCATGGACCATCGCCTGCAGAAAATGGCCATCGGCCCGGTGGCGATTTTCGGCGCGAGCAACTTTCCGATCGCCTATTCGGTGGCCGGTGGCGACACCGCGTCGGCACTGGCCGCTGGCGCGACCGTCATTCTGAAGGCGCACAACGCCCATCCGGGCGCTTCGGAAATCCAGGCGCGGGCTATCCAAAAAGCAGTGCAGGACCACGGGTTGCACGAGGGTGTTTTCTCGATGTTGCGCGGCATCGGCAACACGATCGGTGAAGCCCTGGTCGATCATCCGCTGATCAAGGCCGTGACGTTTACCGGTTCGGAACAGGGCGGCATGGCGCTGTATCGCCGTGCGCAGTTACGGCCCGATCCCATTCCGGTGTTCACCGAGATGACCAGCATCAACCCCACGTTCATCCTGCCCGCCGCACTGGCCGAACGTGGCACGCCGATTGGCGATGGCTTTATCGAGCGCATGCTGGTGAATGTCGGGCAAGCCTGCCTCAGGCCCGCCCTGCTGATCGCGATCAAAGGCGCAGGTCTTGAAGCACTGCGCGACGCCATGGTGAAACGCGTGGCCGACGCCTCGGCGCGCACGATGCTGACGCCGGGGATTCATGCGTCCTACCTGAACGGTCTGGCCGCGATGGAGAACGCCGGTGCGCGCCGCGTCGCTGAAGGCTCGGCGGCCAGCGCAGACTTTGACGGCCAGTCAGCGCTGCTGGAGGTCGACGGCCAACGCTTCCTGAGCGAAGCGGTACTTTCGCAGGAAGTCTTCGGTCCATCCGCCCTGCTGGTGACCGCCGAGGATGAAGCTGAATTGCTCGCCATCGCTCGCTCGCTCGAAGGCCAGCTCAGCGCCGCCCTGCACCTGGAAGAAAGTGACTTGCCACTGGGTCGGCGCCTGCTGCCGGTGCTGGAACGCCGCACCGGGCGCATCGTCGTCAACGCGTTTGCCCATCCCCAAGAGGTGACCTATGCCACCGTTCACGGCGGCCCGTTCCCGGCCACCTCGGACAGCCGCTTCACCTCGGTGGGCATGACGTCGATCGAACGCTTCCTGCGCCCGGTGGCTTACCAGGGTTTTCCGGATGCGCTGCTGCCTGAGGCACTGCGTGATTTCAATCCGCTGAAGCTGCCTCGCCTCGTGGATGGGCAATAGGCGCCTGCCGACAAACCCAAGCGGGTCGTTTGCCACTGCTCAGTGGCAAATGACCCGGATTGCACAGATGGGCGCTTTTTAAACACCCGGCTCGACCGGTTTGCCCAGTGCGCTGTCGATCATGTGACGCACGCCCCGCAACACTTGGGCCGACACCTCTGGCCTGGCCTTCGCCGTGGCGCGCGCAACCGAGAGCGCGCCGACCATTGCCGCAACGATGCCCATGGCGGTATCAAGTGCGTCGACGCCGGGATTGTTGGCGGCAACCCTGCGCTCAAACGCCCGCACCAGCACCATATAACCCTCGGTAAACGTTGCGCTGGTCGCAACATCCTGGCGCCCGATTTCACTGGCGGACGCGGCCATTGCGCAGTGGTCGGCGTAGTCGTCGCGCCTGTCGACGGACAGATAGTCGGACAGGAAACGGTCCAGATCCGGCTCGCCATCAACGGTGCCGGTATAGAGCTTGGCATTCCCCTGCTCCAGGCTCCAGGCCAGCGCCTCGGCTGCCAGCGCTTCCTTGGACGGGAAATGCGCGTACAGCGCGCCATGGGTCAAACCAGCCGACTTGCTGATTTCGGCAACGCCCACCCCGTCGATCCCTTTCTGTTGAAACAGGCGGCTTGCGGTCTCCACCAGTATGGCGCGATTGGCTTGTGCTTTTTCTTTCGAGATTTTCATGATGAGACTCCTTCGCGCTCACTCTGGCACATTATCGTTGCAACCGCAATTAACGACAATTCAGCATCCAACTGGGCGTTAAAAATGGTTTGTGTATTTGCTTGACTTTAATGATTGCGACTACCACTATAAAAACATTGATTGCAACCGCAATCTTAACGAGCGCAAGTCGCTCCCCTGCCAGAGCACACCACCATGAACATCAAGAACTCCGTAGCATTTGTTACCGGCGCCAATCGTGGTCTTGGCCTTGCCTTCGCAAAAGAACTCGTTGCGCGCGGTGCCGGCAAGGTCTACGCAGGGGTGCGCAATCCTGAAGGCGTCGACATTCCGGGCGTCATCGCCATTCGCCTCGATGTCAGCGATCCGGCATCGGTCGCCGCAGCGGTGGCCCAGGCTGGCGACGTAACGCTGCTGGTCAACAATGCCGGTATCGCCCGCGTGCTGCCCTCCATGCTTGATCCTGGCCTGGTGGAAGCCGCCCGCGAAATCTTCGAAACCAACTACTACGGCGTCATGCACGTCAGCCTGGCCTTCGCACCGGTACTGAAAGCCAACGGCGGTGGCGCGATCGTCAACGTGCTGTCGGATGCCACCTGGATTGCCGCGCCGTTCCTGTCCGCCTATGCGGCATCGAAAGCAGCGGCGTGGAGCTTCACCAATTCGCTGCGAATCGAACTCCATGGCCAGGGCACCAGCGTGCAAGGGCTGCATGTCGGCTTCATCGACACCGACCTGACCCACGGTTTTGACGTACCGAAAGTCCAGCCATCCGACGTCGCGATCCAATCGCTGGACGGGGTGGAAGCAGGACTGCAAGAAGTGCTCGCAGACGAAGGGACACGCGCCATCAAAGCCAGCCTGTCCACCGGGCAAGCGGCTTACCTGAATCCATAATCCGTTGCGTAAGGAGCACACCGTGAAACTCTTCCAGCGGCTGGCCCTCGGGGCTGCATTCTTTGCCATCGCGGTCAGCGGCGCCCTTGCGGCGCCGGCGGCCACGCACAACAACGCCCCCAATCAATTTGTCGAAGCTGACGGCGTGCGTTATGCCTATCGCCAATTCGGGGCGCAGACCGGTGTTCCCGTGATCTTGCTCCAGCACTTTCGCGGCAATCTGGATTACTGGGACCCGGCAGTGACCGATGGCCTGGCAAAGGGTCGACCGGTCTACCTGTTCGACAATGCCGGCGTGGGCCTCAGTAGCGGCGAAACACCCGATTCGTTCGAAGGCATGGCCGATCACGTCGCCGCGTTTGCCCGCGCCCGTGGTTTGAAGCAGGTCGACGTACTTGGCTTTTCAATCGGCGGCATGGTGGCGCAGGAAGTTGCGTTGCGCCATCCACAGCTGGTGCGCCGGCTGATCCTGGCGGGAACATCGCCACGCGGCGGGATCGCGGGAAATGATTCACGGGTTCCCGAGATCGCACTGCGCGAATCCATCGCCACGCTGGAAGAAACCGCTTACCTGTTCTTCGATCCGGCGCCGTCCAGCCAACTGGCAGCCCGGGAATTCTGGGAAAGACGCCACCAACGCAAGGAAGGTCTCGACAAGCTCAATTCGATGAAAGTCATCGCGGCCCAAGGGGCGGCGCTGGGCAAGTGGAACGCTCCCGGTGACGGCACTTTTTCGCAACTGAGCAAGATCAGCCAGCCCACCCTGGTGGTCAACGGCAGCAAGGACATCATGGTGCCCACCCAGAACTCGTACACGCTGCAACAGCACATTCCGAACGCCAGGCTGCTGATCTATCCAAACTCGGGGCACGGTGCGTTGTTTCAGTACGCCAACGATTTCGTGACGCAAGCCAATGCCTTCCTGGACTGAGGCCATACTGATGCACAACTTTTTGATGCTGCACCCGGGAGCCGACCAATGCGTATTTTGATCGTGGGAGCCGGGTCGACCGGCGGATTTTTCGGTGCCAAGCTCGCCAAGGCCGGTCGGGATGTAACCTTCCTCGTGCGATCGCAACGCCTAAGCCAGCTTCAGCAGCATGGCCTCTGCATAAAAAGTCCGGCGGGAGACATCGAAATCCAGCCGCAGCTCATCACTTCGACGCAAATCCAGGGCCCCTTCGACATCGTTCTGGTCGCGGTGAAAGCCTATGCGCTCGACTCAGCGCTGCGGGATATGGACGCGGCCGTTGGCCCTGACACCGTAATCCTGCCGTTGCTCAATGGCATGCGGCATATGGACGTGATCGCAGAGAAATACGGCGCAGACCGCCTGTTGGGCTGCGCCTGTAAGGTAGCGACAAGTCTTGATGAGGAAGGCCGCATCGTACAAACGGGCACGTTCAACGATATCGCCTATGGCGAGCTGGACGGCAGCGAGTCAGAGCGAATCGCTCTCGTACACGAGTTCATGAGGGATGCGGGATTTGACGCAAAAACGTCGAAGACGATCTTGAGAGACATGTGGGAAAAATGGACGTTGCTTGCCGCAATGGGAACCATAAATTGCCTGATGAGAGGCAGCATTGGCGATGTCGCCTCAGTCAAAGGAGGTCGCGAATTCGCGACGCGCGCTATCGACGAGGTGGTGTCCATTGTCCACGTCGTGGGCCGGGCATTAAGTGCACCGTTCCTGACGGAAGCTCATCGCCTTCTCACACTGGAAGGCTCCCCGCAAACCTCTTCGATGTACAGGGATCTGATCGCTGGCCGGGGAATCGAAGCCGATCAGATCATTGGAGACCTTCTGGAAAGGGCAACCGCGAAGGGTATGGAAGCGCCCCTATTGGCCTTGGTCTATACGAATCTGCTTGTTTACCAGGCTCAACTGGACAAGTGATATCGAGTAGATCGGTAAGTCACACCACGTGCCGGCCCTCGTCTACGTCAGCTCCTTTATCGGAGGTGACGCCCTGAAATGCATCTGCATGCATTTCGCCGCGTGGGAACAGCCTGAGTTGTTCGCCAAGGAACTGCGCGCAGCCTTCCGTACCTTGCGCTGAACGCTGCGTTGCGTTGGCCTGCCCATTGTCCCGGCGTGCAGGTCGGTCCCTTGTGGGAGCTGGCTTGCCAGCGATGGTCGTTAACGATGACGTGTGCTGTCTGAAATAACGCGGTGTCTGGGCGTCCATCGCTGGCAAGCCAGCTCCCACAGGGAGTTGTTGGGGGGTGTGACATTGATGTTCACCGCCGATGTTCCTGACGAACTTCAGACCGGCTATCAGGCCGCCTCGCTTTGGCTTTGGCTTTTGATCTGGCTTTTGATGTTGATCTGCCCCGTCGGAAGGCCGAGCGCAGGTTCTGCGCAGTGGGCAACCCGGCATGGATGCCGGGTTAGCCGCCCCCGGCCATGGATGGCCGATGGCGGCGGGCCCACGGAGCAGGACCGGAGTGAGGGAATGGCGAGCCTTAGCGAGCCACCGTACGTCAGGGGCGCAGGCGCTTGGTTACTTGGCGCTTTTCCAAGTAACCCGCTGTAAAAGCGGAACCAATAGCCGCCGTTACCGCAGCAACGGATATGTACACCATCAAAACCTATGTCGCCTGAAAAACCGCCATCGCAGGCAAGCCAGCTCCCACAGGGTTTCGGGTACATCCGTGAGAACAGAGGTCGTCTGTAAGCTCGCAACCCTCAAGGATCGACCTGCGCCATGAGTTCAGGAACCGTTTCCCGGCGATTGGCATAACGCTGCGCCAGCACTGCGCAGACCATCAGCTGAATCTGGTGGAACAGCATCAACGGCAGGATCAACACGCCAATGGTGCTGCCGGCGAACAACACTTGGGCCATCGGCACGCCGGTGGCCAGGCTCTTCTTCGAACCGCAGAACAGGATCGTGATGCGGTCTTCCTGATTGAAGCCGAAGGCTTTGCCCAGCACGGTGGATGCCAGCAATACCAGGCCCAGCACGATGCAGCAGACCACCACCAACCCGGCCAGCTCCCAGAGCGGAATCTGGTGCCAGATGCCTTCGATCACCGCCTCGCTGAACGCACCGTAGACCACCAACAGGATCGAGCCCTGGTCGACGAACTTCAGCCAGCTCTTGTTGCGCGCCACCCAGGCGCCGATCCAGCGGCGGGCGATCTGCCCGGCAATGAACGGCAGCAACAGTTGCACACTGATCTTCAGAATCGCATCGAGCGTCGAACCGCCCTCGCCGTGCACATTCAGCAGTAGCGTCACCAGCAACGGCGTGAGGAAAATCCCGAACAGGCTGGAGGCCGCCGCGCTGCAAATCGCTGCCGGGATATTCCCCCGTGCCAGGGACGTGAAAGCGATCGCCGACTGCACCGTTGCGGGCAATGCGCAGAGGTAGAGCATGCCCATGTACAGATCGTCGCCGATCAGCGGCGAGAGCAAGGGTTTGAGCGCCAGGCCGATCAACGGAAACAGGATGAACGTCAGGCTGAACACCAGCAAATGCAGGCGCCAGTGGCCAGCACCGGCGATGATCGATTCACGGGACAGTTTGGCGCCATGCAGGAAAAACAGCAGGGCGATGGCGAGGTTGGTCAGCCAGCCAAACCCGACCGCGACCTGGCCGCTGGCGGGCAGCAGGCTGGCGAGAACGACCACGCCGATCAGGGTCAGGGTGAAGTTGTCGGGCAAGAAACGGGGGCGAGTCATCGGTGTCATCCGGCGGTGGCGAGAGCGTGCCTCGACTCTAACGCGCCTGCCAATTGCCGACTAACGCTAATAAGCCAGTAGATATCGCCTAACAGACATAACCCTGACGCGAGTGCATTCGTTAATAAAACAGCGGCAGCGGCAACTTCATGCGAACGCGGTACTCGCTCAATCATCCTCATGCAACTTGATACCCCTGGCGTGCAGCAGATGCGGCACCAACAGCACCAACAAGGTCAATGCGAGAAACGCAGCGGAAATCGGTTGTGTCAGAAACACCGTCCAGTCGCCCTCGCTGATCGACAACGCGTTACGCAGTTGTTTTTCCGCCATCGGCCCCAGCAGCATGCCCACGATCACCGGGGCGACAGGGAAGTCGAACCGCCGCATCAACACCCCGCCCCACCCGATCGCCAGCATCAGCAACAGGTCGAATGAAGAGTGGCGCATGCCGTAAACGCCGATGGTGGCGAACACCAGGATCCCGGCGTTCAGGTACGGTCGGGGTATCTGCAACAACTTCACCCAGAGCCCCACCAACGGCAGGTTCAACACCAGCAGGATGACGTTGCCGATGTAGAGCGACGCCACCAGGGTCCAGACCAGTTCACCCGAGGTTTCAAACAGCAGCGGTCCCGGTTGCAGGTTGTAGTTCTGGAATGCAGCCAACAGGATGGCTGCCGTGGCCGACGTCGGGATACCAAGGGTCAGCAACGGCACCAGAGAGCCGGTCGCACTCGCGTTGTTCGCCGCTTCAGGGCCGGCGACGCCCTCGATGGCGCCCTCGCCTTTGCTGGCGGCGAATTCTTTCGGGTATTTGCTGAGCTTGCGCTCGGTGGAATAGGACAGAAACGTCGGGATCTCCGCGCCACCGGCCGGGATCGACCCGAAGGGAAACCCGATCAGCGTTCCACGCAGCCACGCCGGAACCGAGCGTTTCCAGTCAGCACGCGTCATCCACAAAGAGGTCAGGCGATGCCGGCCGGTCGCCTCTTCTTTCTGATAAAGCAGGCTGTACAACGCCTCGCCCACCGCAAACAACCCCACCGCCACCAGCACGACTTCGATGCCATCGACCAGCTCCGGAACGCCCAGGGTGTAGCGAGCAATGCCCGAGGTCGAGTCCAGGCCGATCAAGCCGATGGTCAGGCCCACACCCAGCGAGGCAAAACCGCGCAACATCGACGCACCGAGCACGGCGGACACTGTCGTGAACGACAGCACCAGGATGGCGAAATACTCCGCAGGTCCGAATTTGAGCGCCAGTTTGGCCACGATCGGCGCAAACAGGGTCAGCAGAACCGTCGCAATGGTGCCCGCCACAAAGGAACCAATGGCCGCCGTGGCCAAGGCCGGTCCTGCCCGGCCATTGCGGGCCATGAGGTTGCCTTCCAGGGCCGTCACCATGGAAGACGACTCCCCGGGCGTATTGAGCAAAATGGAGGTCGTGGAGCCGCCAAACTGAGCGCCGTAATAGATACCGGCAAACATGATCAGCGCGCCGGTGGGGTCGACCTTCGCAGTGATCGGCAGCAGCAGCGCCACCGTCAGCGCCGGCCCGATGCCCGGCAAGACACCGATGGCAGTGCCGAGCAGACAGCCAATGAACCCCCACATCAGATTGATTGGCGTCAGGGCCGAGGAAAAACCCATTGCCAGGCTTGCAAGAATATCCACCCTGTTGATCTCCTTCGGCCTGAATCAGATCCAGGCGTTGACAAGCGGCGGAAGGGAAACCCCCAGCCCGGCATTGAACAGCCAGTAAATCGGTAGCGTCAGGGCAATGCCGATGGCGAGATCGCGCAGGGGATGGCGACTGCCAAAGCCCCGCGCCGAACAGGCGAACAACAGCGCGGCCGCCAGGACGAATCCGATCAGATTGATCAGCACGGCCACCCCCAGCAGTCCTCCCGTCACCCACGCCACACCGGCCTTGCCGCCGGGCAACACCTTGGCGGATTCGTCTTCGTGGTCAGCCAGTTCGCGAAAACCGCCGGTGAGGGCTTGATAGATCAGGACTGCACCCACGCCCCCCAGGAATACCGCGACGGCATAGGGGTAGACATACGCGGCGAGGATGACGAAGCCCATCTCTTCGGGAAACAGGAAGGCGCCGTACGCCAGCACGGCGCTGATGGCTAGCACACCGATGCCAATCGCCAGTTGCACCGGTACGATTTTGCGCGCCTGAGTCATTTCGCAACCAGCCCCACCTCGACCAGCATCGCACGCAGCCGCACATGCTCCTCGTCAACGAATTTGCCGAATTCGTCACCGGTCAGAATGTTGGCAGACCATTTGTTGGTTTCAATATTGTCTTTCCAGACCTTGCTGTTGGCGGCGGCGACCACGGCGTCGGTCACTTCCTTGCGCTGCTCGGAGGTGAGATTCGCGGCACCGTAAACACCACGCCAATTGCCGATGATCACGTCATACCCGCTTTCTTTAAGCGTCGGCGCATCGATGTCGGCAACGCGCTCTGGTGCACCGATGGCGAGCACGCGGAACTGACCGCTCCTGATGTATTGGCCAAGCTCGGCGTAACCGCCGGTGATCGCTTTGATCTGACCGCCCAATGCCTGGGCAACCACTTCACCCCCGCCCGCAAAGGCAACGTAATTGACCTTGTTGACCGGAATACCCATTTTTGCGGCCAATTCGGCAATGCCGATGTGATCGATCGACCCCTTGGAGCCACCGCCCCAGGAAATACTGGTCGGTTTTTCCTTGAAGGCTTTCAGCAGGTCCTCCAGAGTTTTGAATTCGGACTCCTTGCGCACCGCAATCACGTTGTACTCGGTAAAGAGCCGGGCAATCGGCGTCACATCCTTCAAGGTAATCTGCGGTTTGTTCTGCTCGATGCCCGCGACCATGATCGCACCGACCACCAGCAGCGCATTCGGATCGCCCTTGGTGCTGTTGGCAAATTGCGCCAGCCCCAGCGTGCCCCCTGCTCCCCCTTTGTTTTCGAAGGTGGCGGATTTGGCTGCCTTGGCTTCAATCAAGGCCTTGCCCAGCACCCGCGCGGTCTGGTCATAACCGCCGCCGACCGAGCCAGGGGCCATGAATTTCACGGTATCCAGTGCGAATGCAGGCGTTGCAAGCACAGCGGTAGTGACGACAACCGCGAGGCAACGGGTGGATCGACGTAACAATGAAAACATGCGTTTTCTCCCGAGACTCTTGTTTTTATGGGGCACCGGTTGAACGTCGATCAGGGCGAATACCCCGATCAATGAACATCCATCTCGGGATAAGCGTAGGCCATGGTTAGAATGGCGGCATACAACAGTGAATCACTTCATTTCAGGAAGACGCCTGCA
Source organism: Pseudomonas migulae (assembly GCF_024169315.1). Classification (NCBI taxonomy): domain Bacteria; kingdom Pseudomonadati; phylum Pseudomonadota; class Gammaproteobacteria; order Pseudomonadales; family Pseudomonadaceae; genus Pseudomonas; species Pseudomonas migulae. The sequence continues at coordinate 1,396,259 of NZ_JALJWR010000001.1, forward strand.
TGGACGACCCTCGTGCCGATAACCGCAACAACGCATGGTCGGTGTTCCTCATTTTCCTGCGCCTCGGGCTGACCTCGTTTGGCGGCCCCATCGCCCACCTGGGCTACTTCCGTGAGGAATTCGTCACACGCCGGCGCTGGCTGACGGAGCACAGTTATGCGGATCTGGTGGCGCTGTGCCAATTTCTGCCGGGGCCGGCCAGCAGCCAGGTCGGCATTGCACTGGGCATGTCTCGGGCGGGATACCGTGGTGCACTCGCCGCGTGGGCCGGTTTTACGTTGCCTTCGGCCGTTGCCCTGATCCTGTTTGCCCTGGGTCTCTCCCGATACGGTGCAATTCTCTCGCCGGGCGCATTGCACGGACTCAAAGTGGTGGCCGTCGCGGTGGTTGCGCAAGCGGTGTGGGGCATGGCGCGAAACCTGTGCACGGATGGGCTGCGCGTCACCCTCATGATGATTTCAGCCGGCGTTGTCCTGCTTGAACCGTCCGCCTGGGCGCAGGTCGGCGTGATCACCGCCGCCGGTGTCGCCGGCCTGCTGTTGTTCAAACCCGCACAGCGTGACGGGCACGATCCTCTGCCCATCCCCCTCAGTCGACGAGTCGGGGCGATCTGGTTGTCGCTGTTTGTGGCTCTGCTGATCGGCCTGCCGATCTTGAATCAACTCTTGCCGAGTCAAACCCTGGCGCTGGTGGATGCCTTCTACCGGGCCGGCTCACTGGTCTTCGGTGGCGGCCACGTCGTGCTGCCGCTGCTGCAAGCCGAGGTGGTGCCTTCGGGCTGGGTCAGCAATGAAGCGTTTCTCGCCGGGTATGGCGCCACGCAGGCCGTACCGGGCCCGCTGTTCACGTTCGCCGCATTCCTCGGTGCATCCATGAACCCTGCCCCGTCGGGCTGGCTCGGCGGGTTGATCTGCCTGCTGGCGATCTTCGCGCCTTCGTTCCTGTTGATCCTGGGTGCCTTGCCTTTTTGGGAACGGTTGCGTCGCAGCGTACGCGCGCAAGCCGCATTGATCGGGGTGAATGCTGCCGTGGTCGGCTTGTTGTTGGCCGCGCTGTATCAACCGGTCTGGACCAGTGCAATTTTCACCGCACAGGACTTTGGTCTGGCGTTGGTCGCCCTTGTTGCGTTGATGTTCTGGAAGCTGCCGCCGTGGCTGGTGGTGATCGGTTGCGGGGTTGCAGGCTGGCTGTTGAGCGCCGGCTAAGCAAAAACGGATGAATAACCGTTTGATTTTCACGCAGTTACTTTTTCAGAAACACTAATCCCGGGGCCCTCGACGCAACACTGAAAATGGCCGAGCTATTCTAAAAACCAACTGGACTTCGCGACTTGAGTTTATTGATGGCGCGCATCAGGAGACAGGTCATGAAAGGCATGCTCGGCGGCATTGGTTTGTCACTGATACTGGCGACAACCGCAGCGTTCGCTCATCACGGCTGGAGTGAATACGATTCCGGCAATCCCTTGCAATTGAACGGCACGATCGAAGAATCGGGATACTCCCATCCCCATGGATTCGTGCGCCTCAAAACACCGGACAAGACCTGGAACGTGGTATTGGCGCCGCCCTCGCGCATGGAGAACCGTGGTCTTTCCAAGGAGATGCTAAGTGTCGGCAGCACGGCTAGCGTGGTCGGTTATCAGAATCGCAGCAAACCGGATGAACTGCGCGCCGAACGCATCACAGTCGGCGACAAAACCATTGAGTTACGCTGATGCAAACCCTCAATACCGGTGTGGAGCCGGGAGCGGATAGCTGGCTGGACTGGGTGGGTGAGTCGCAATTGGGCGCTGCCATGCGCGGCGACCTGTGGCTGTATCCGCTGGTGGAGGTGGTTCACATCATCGGGTTCGCCGTGTTGGTCGGCTCCGTGGTGATGTTCGATATGCGGGTGCTCGGGCTGTCGAAAAACATTGCCGTCACCGACCTCGCTCGCCACCTGTTGACCTGGTCACTCGCAGCACTGCTGTTGATCGTGCCTGCCGGACTGATGATGTTTTCAGCCCACCCACATGATTTCGCCTCCAACAGCATCTTTATCCTTAAGCTTTGCCTGATTGCGACGGCGGGCCTCAATGCAGCGCTGTTCCACGTCGGTGTCTATCGTTCAGTCGATCATTGGAACACTGCGGTCGCCGCGCCCGGCATCGCAAAATGCCAGGCGCTGCTGTCGATCGCGTTATGGCTCACGGTGGTGTTGTGCGGTCGACTGCTGGCCTACACCTGATGATCAGGTATTGGTTTTCAACTTGGTCCACAGACGCGTGCTCAACCGCGCAATCGACGCAGGCAATTCCTCGACGGTAAACAGCTTGTCCAGCACACTTTTCGGTGGGTAGATCGCCAGGTCCTGCTTTACGGCCGGGGTCACGTACTGATCCGCCGCGAGGTTGGGGTTGGCGTAGTGGATGCTGTTGCTGATGTTGGCAATGACTTGCGGCGTCAGCAGGTAGTTCATGTAGGCGTAGCCATCCTTCTCGTGCGGCGCGCTCTTGGGCATGACCACCATGTCGAACCACAGGGTCGAGCCTTCATCAGGGATCGAATAGGCGATGTCGATGCCGTTGTTGGCTTCCTTGGCGCTGGCAGCCGCCTGAACGATGTCGCCGTTGAACCCGATCACCGCGCAGACATTGCCGTTCGCCAGGTCGCTGATGTACTTGGACGCGTGAAAATACTGCACGTACGGCCTGATTTTCAGCAGCGCCTGCTCGGCTTTCTTGTAGTCAGCCGGCTCGTGGCTATGGGGTGGCAAGCCCAGGTAATTGAGGGTGATCGGCAGGATCTGCGTCGGGTTGTCGATAATCGCCACGCCGCACTGGCTGAGCTTCTTGATGTTTTCCTCATCAAAAAACAGCTTCCACGAGTGGGTGACATCGGTGTTGCCGAAGATCGCCTTGATCTTCTCGACGTTGTAGCCAATCCCCGCCGTGCCCCACATGTACGGATAGCCGTACTGATTGCCCGGATCATTGACTTCGAGTTTTTTCATCAACGCCGGATCAAGGTTTTCCCAGTTGGGCAGCTGGCTCCTGTCGAGTTTCTGAATGGCCCCGGCCTTGATCAGGCGCGACAGGAAGTGGTTCGAAGGGCTGACCACGTCGTAACCGGTGTTGCCGGTCATCAGCTTCGACTCCAGCACTTCGTTGCTGTCATGGATGTCGTAAGTCGCCTTGATCCCGGTTTCCCTGGTGAAACTGGTCAGGGTGTCGTCGGCGATATAGCCGTTCCAGTTGGAAATATTGACGACTTCGTCCGCGTAAGTGGCGGCGGACAACGTGGTCAGCGCAACCATCAGGGGAAGTGTGTTCACGCGCATGTTCAATCACCTTGTTGATGAGCTTTTGTTGTTTTTTGATCGGCGGGTTTTCTAGATTTCAGTCCTGGCCCTGACCGCCTCCACGCGCATGCGAAGCATGGCACCGATATCGAGCAAAGGACGTGGCGGCAGCCAGCCCGGTTGCGCCCTGCGCATCACTGATTCGAGGATTGGCGAGCAGGTGCCCGAGGCCATTTCGGCGAGCAATCGACCCCACAGCGTGCCGCGCGCGACGCCCGAACCATTGCAGCCCGCCACTGCGAACACGCCCTCTTCGACTTTGCCGAAATAAGGTTGCCCGGTGCGTGAGGCGCTTAAGTGGCCGGTCCAGGTGTATTGAATGTCCTGCTCGCCCAGAAACGGAAAACGCCGTTGCAGGCCGAGCACATGGTGTTTGCGCCGATGCAGCAGCTCGCTGTCGGTCAGGTCGCGGGAACGGTATTCCGCGGTATTGCGGATCATCACGCGACGATCCGGGGTCAGTCGCACGGTAGCGCCGAGCGGCCGGGTAGAAAGCACGCCCCACGGCTCGACAGCGCCGATGGACTGGAACTCTTCATCGCTGAGCGGCCGGGTCAGGCTGGCGCTGAGCTCCATCGGGAAGGTGCCGCTGTCCTCGATCCCCGAACGGGGAATGAACGCGTTCAGGCACACCATGACCTGTTTCACCTCGATGCTGCCGGCGGTGCCTCTGGCGCGAATACGCCCGACGCCCGAACGCTCCAGGCCGGTGATGTCGGTATTCTCGAAGACGGTCACGTTGTCCGGGAGTGCATCCAGCAAGCCCTTCACATATTTCGCCGGTTGCAGCAGCGCGTTGCCGTGGCCGCACCAGATCCCCGCCTGGTAATGCCGGGTGCCGAGTTTTTCGTTCAGCTGTTCACCTTGCAGAAATTGCGCAGAGGCGCCGACGGCGCGCAAAGTCGCCAGTTTGGCCTCGACATCGGTCAACTTGCCGGGATCGCTGACGGCGAAGAAATAGCCGGAATCCCGGAAATCGCATTCGATGCCATGACGCGCGATGCGCTGACGAACTTCATCGCTGGCGGCACGGGAAATCGCGGTGTCCACTTCATAACCGGCAAACCCGGGGTTGCCGATCAGTTCATCCTTGGTCGGGTGTTCGTGGCCCACCACGAAACCCGAGTTGCGCGCCGAAGCGCCTTGCGCCGCGCGCTGACGGTCAACGATCACGATCCGCGCCTGAGGGTGCATCTGCGCGAGCGAGTGCGCAGCACTCAACCCGGTGATGCCGGCACCGATAATCAGCCAGTCGGCCTTTTCCGTGCCTTTGAGAGGACGGCGAGCGGGTGAACTTCCCGCCTGCGCAATCCAGCCACATTCATTGGTCATGCCTCACCTCATTGGACTGTCGTTCGGCGAGCACATGCTGTTATTGCATGAGCATTTTCGGAAGATGCTCGCCAGAGCTAGAATCTATAAGGCCCGTAGTGATACAACCAACGTTATAAAATCATTGAGCCATTCAGAAAACGCATGGATAAAATCCGTCACGTTCCCTCGCTCCAGGCCTTGCAGGCGCTGGTGGAAGTCTCCGACTCGGGAAGCTTCACCCAAGCCGCCCAGAAGCTGTGCCTGACCCAAAGTGCGGTCAGTCGAAAAATCCAGCTGTTGGAGAGCCACTTTGGTGTGCCGATGTTCGCGAGGACCAGCCGCAATGTCCGGCTGACACCGGAAGGTGAGCAGGTGCTGGGCACCGCCCGGAACATCCTCGCGCAACTAAAAATACTGGAAGACCGCCTCGCCCCGCAGGAACGCCCTTTCCGCATCCGCATGCACGTGTCACTGGCGGTTCGCTGGTTGCTGCCGAAATTGAGCGAGTTCTATCGAAGTCACCCGGAGGTTTCGCTGTCGATCGAAACCGTGGCGACGGAAGTGGTCGAGCCGGCCATCGACAGCGATGCCTACATCCTTTATCTGCCCGAACCATCCCCCGATCCAGATTGCCTGACCCTGTTCAAGGAAGCGTTGGTGCCGGTGTGCGCTCCCGGTCTGGGCACCTCGACACGGCCACTGGCAGCGGTGCAGGACCTGGTGAGTTTCCCGTTGCTGCACCGCTCGGCGGACCGGCATGACTGGACCCAATGGCTGTCTGCCAATGACGGAAAATCGCTGGAAGATTACCGCCACATCCCCTTCAACCTCGACGAACTGGCGCTCGACGCAGCAGCGCGAGGATTGGGTGTGGCGATGACGGACAGGACGCTGGCCGGAGAGTCGATCGAACGGGGCGTGCTGGTCATCCCGTTCGGCCGCCCGTTGGAAACACGAGGTGTCTACGCGTTGAATCTGCAACCTTCAGCCGCCGCACATCCGGCCTGCGCGCTGGTTCTGCAATGGTTCGCGCAGCAGGCCGAAAAGGAAGCCGACGCTGATTGAACCCTATGTGCCTCCACCGATCCCTTCTGTCGCATTGGAAAACGCCACCCCGGCCTCGCGCACCAGGGTTCGCCATTCCGCGGAGCTGATCAGCCCTTTGCGCTCCATCTCATCGGCAGCCTTGAGCAATTCGTCGTACTGCTCCTCCACATCCATGCGAATCTCGGGTTGTGCGAGGAGTTTGTACCAGGCCGCCAGGGCATCCCGTCTCAGATCATCGGTCATGGTCCAGCTCCCAAGGATTGTTTTCGTTTGGAAGTGTGTGGTCGGATGACCGTTCCGGGCTCCCGACGTACGGCAGCCCTTGCATTACAAACTTGTCATCGACTTGTCAGCGTAGCCAGCACCCTCGCTTCCTACAGTGGCGTCGTCAGTCACCCACACCGGGTGACGCCTCCCACTGAAAATGACAAGGGTCGATACCATGAAACCATTGAACAAACTCTGCCTGATCGCCGCCAGCCTGTTGATGCTCGGCACCGGTTCCGCCATGGCCAGCGACATCGCGCCGGTCAAGGCCGACAACGTCGTGCTGGTGCACGGCTCCTGGGCCGATGGCTCGAGCTGGGCAGACGTGATCTCGCGGTTGCAGGCCGCCGGTTTGCACGTCACCGCCGTGCAAAATCCGCTGACCTCGGTTGCCGACGACGTCGCCGCGACCCAGCGCGTACTCAATCAGCAAGACGGCCCGACGGTATTGGTCGGCCACTCCTACGCCGGCACCGTGGTCAGTGAAGCCGGGGTCAATCCCAAGGTGAGCTCGCTGGTATATGTCGCCGCCCGCGCGCCGGATGCCGGTGAGGATTTTGTCGCGCTGTCAGGCAAATACCCGACCATGCCCGTGCGCGCCGGCACCGAAGAGCATGACGGTTTCGTCAGCCTGAAACAGGACGCCTTCCTCAAGTACTTCGCCAGCGACGTGCCCCACGACAAGGCGATGCAACTGTTCGCCGTGCAGCAACCGATCGCCAAAACCCTGTTCACCGAACGCACCACCGCAGCCGCCTGGCACAGCAAACCGTCGTGGTACGCGGTCTCCAGCCTCGACCAGACCATCAATCCGGACCTCGAACGCTTCCTCGCCAAGCGCATGGGCGCGACCACCATCGAGCTGCCGTCGAGCCACTTGTCCCTGGTCTCCCACTCCAAGGAAATCGCCGACCTGATCCTCGAAGCCTCCGGTCGCCAGCCATAACGCCGAGGCCGTTTCATTACAACTTTGTCATTGAACTGTTGGTCGGCTGTCCGGATCGCCTGGTTAACCTGAACTCACTGTCAGGCCACCCGCCGGCAGCCAGCCAAAACCCCGAATAGAGAGACTCATCATGAAAAAGATTATCTTCGCCTTCGCCGCCCTCCTCGCCACCGGCTCGGCTTTTGCCGACACGCAGAACACGGCACCGGTGATCCATGACAAGACCGGTTTCTTCGTGCACATGGACGTTGATAAAGTCCTGTCCAGCACCGACATTTCGCAGCAGTGCGGCGTGATTCCGGCGCGACTCGACTACCTGGACCATCAGGGTCGCGAGCATGTGCTGGATTACCAGGTCGAAGGCAGCGGCTGCACCAATGATCATTGATCCGGCTACACTGGCGCCAATTGTCTGAGGCACACCTCCATGAACATTCTCGTAGTCGAAGACGAACCCAAAGCGGGTAATTACCTGCTCAACGGCCTGCAGGAACTCGGTTACTCCGTCAGCCTGGCGCGGGACGGCGCCGACGGTTTGCACCTGGCCCTGGAGCACGACTTCGACGTCATCGTGCTGGACGTGATGATGCCGAAAATGGATGGCTGGGAAGTCCTGCGCCGCTTGCGCAAGGAAGCCGACACGCCAGTGCTGTTTCTCACCGCCCGGGACGACATCGCCGACCGCATCAAGGGCCTGGAACTGGGTGCCGACGATTACCTGATCAAGCCTTTTTCCTTCGCCGAACTGGTGGCGCGCCTGCGTACCCTGACCCGCCGTGGTCCCACCCGCGAAGAAGAACAGTTGCAAGTGGACGACCTGCAGATCGACGTGCTCAAGCGCCGCATCACCCGCGCCGGCGTGAAAATCACCCTGACCAACAAGGAATTCGCCCTGCTGCACCTGTTCGCCACGCATCAGGGTCAGGTCCTGTCGCGCTCGATGATCGCTTCGAGGGTCTGGGACATGAACTTCGACAGTGACACCAATGTCGTCGACGTCGCCGTGCGTCGTTTGCGCCTGAAAATCGATGACCCGTTCCAGCTCAAGCTGATCCACAGCGTGCGCGGCATCGGCTACCGCTTCGATACCCAGCCATGAGCCGCCTTCGCCATTCCCTGACACTGCGCCTGGCGCTGGTGTTTGCCTTGCTGGCGTTTGTCTCGCTGACCCTGTTGGGCGTGGCGCTGTATCGCGACCTGGAGCGCGAGTTGATCCGCCGTGACGACGCCGCGCTGATCAACCGGATCGATCAGCTGCGTACCTTCCTCAACGACAGCAATACGCTGGAGCTGATCAGGACCAAACCGGCGCTGTTCCAGAACATGCTGGGCAATCGCGAAGCGCTGTTGAGCATCGGCGCGCCCGGGCAAAAACCCTTGTTGGTGGTCAATCCCGGCAACCTTGCCATGCCGTCGCTGGCGCCGGTGGCGATGGACCATCCGCTAAGCCTGGCCGACGTGCAGCACTCCCCCGGTGTGGACGGCGTACCGTTTGCGGCGTTGGCGGCGACCATCGATTCCGGCGACATGGGCAGCCTGCAAGTGGTCACCGGGCGCCTGATGACCGAGCGCACCGCCGTGCTCGCCCGCTACCGGCTCAATGTGTACCTGTTCGCCAGCGTGGCCGCGATTCTGCTGGCGCTGTCGGGTTATCTGCTGGTGCATCGCGGCCTGCTGCCCGTGCGGCGCCTGGCCCGGCAAGCCCATGGTATCGGCGTCGGCAACCTCACCGAGCGCCTCGATGGCCAGGGCGCGCCACGGGAGCTGCTGCCGATGATCGACGCGCTCAATGCCATGCTCGACCGCTTGGGCAAGGGCTTCGTGCAACTGGGTCAGGTGTCGACCGACATGGCCCATGAACTGCGCACACCGATCAACAATCTGCTGGGCGAAACCCAGGTCGCGTTGCAGCAGAACCGCAGCGTCGAAGCCTATCAGCAGCTGCTTGCCTCCAATGTCGAAGAGCTTGAGCGTCTGGCGCGGATGCTCGACAACATGCTGTTTCTGGCGCGCACCGATCCGGCCAGTGCCCTGAGCCAACGTCAGGAACTGGACGCCGCCGACGAAATAGAACGCATGGCCGATTACTTCGAAGGGCTGGCGGCGGATGTCGGGATCAGCATCGACGCCCAGGGCAGCGGCGTAATCTGGGCGGAGCCGATGCTGCTGCGCCGTGCGCTGGCCAATCTGTGCGCGAATGCCATCAAATACGGTGCGCCGGATTCCGAGCTGTTCATTCGTGCCACGCCTGCGGATGACGGTATCCGGTTGATCGTGCGCAACGAGGGTACGACCATTCCTGCCGAACACTTGCCCCGGTTGTTTGAACGCTTTTACCGGGTCGATGAATCCCGCGAACGCTCGGCTCATTCCAATGGCTTGGGGCTGTCGATTGTGGCGACGATCATGCAGTTGCATCACGGGGGGTACAGCGTTAGCAGCGCTGAGGGGGTGACGTGTTTTGAGCTGTTTTTTCCGGGGCGGCGGGTGGGTGAGTGAGTGACGTTGGATGGTTTTTTGGTTGGGTGAATATCCGTTTTTTGGGTGATGGCTGATATTGGTTCCGCCCTAACGGCCGGCCTGTCAATTGAAGCGTACGCGTTCCCTGTGGGAGCTGGCTTGCCAGCGATGGTCGTCAACGATGACGCGTGCTGTCTGAATGAACGCGGTGTCTGGGTGTCCATCGCTGGCAAGCCAGCTCCCACAGGGATTGTTGGTGGGCGTGACATTGGTGTTCACCGCCGATGATCCTGACGAACTTCAGGCCGGCTATCAGGCCGCCTCGCTTTGTTTTTGATCTTGATCTGCCCCGTCGGAAGGCCGAACGCAGGTTCTGCGCAGTGGGCAACCCGGCATGGATGCCGGGTTAGCCGCCCCCGGCCATGGATGGCCGATGGCGGCGGGCCCACGGAGCAGGACCGGAGCGAGGGAATGGCGAGCATTAGCGAGCCACCGTACGTCAGGGGCGCTTGGCGCTTGGTTACTTGGCGCTCTTCCAAGTGACCCGCTGTAAGAGCGGAACCAATAGCCGCCGTTACCGCAGCAACGGATATGTCCCCAGTGAAAAACCCATAAACTCGCTCCCACACTGGATTCAGAAACACCGCCCGACCTCTATAAGCCGATCTAAAACACCCCCTCTGAAATGGCAAAAAACACCACCCCCCTTGAGCACTTTCGACATAGTCCAACCACACCGCCACCCCTAGACTCTTTCCCCCAATAACAGCGCCAAACGCGCACCCGACTGAACCAGGGAAAACCCTCATGAACCCATCCGACATTTTCGTTATCAGCGCCGTCCGCTCCGCCATCGGCAGCTTCGGCGGCTCGCTCAAGGATGTGCCGCCGATTCAACTGGCGACCGACGTCTGCCGCGCCGCCATCGAGCGCTCCGGCCTGGCGCCGGAACACATTGGCCATGCGGTGATGGGCCATGTGATCCCGACCGAAGCCCGTGACGCCTACATTTCCCGGGCGGTGGCGATGAACGCCGGGCTACCGAAAGAGACGCCGGCCTTCAACGTCAACCGCCTCTGCGGTTCCGGTTTGCAGGCGATTGTCAGTGCCGCGCAAAGCCTGATGTTGGGTGATGCGGGCGCGGCGCTGGCCGGTGGCGTCGAGTCCATGAGCCGTGGCGCTTATCTGTTGCCGCAAGCACGTTGGGGCGCCCGCATGGGCGACATGCAAGCCATCGACTACATGCTCGGCGTGCTGCAAGACCCGTTTGCCGGTTTCCACATGGGCATCACCGCGGAAAACATCGCCGAGCGTTACGGCATCACGCGTCAGGCCCAGGATGAACTGGCCATGATCAGCCAGCAGCGCGCCGCACGGGCAATCGCCGAAGGCCGCTTCGACGGTCAGATCGTGCCGATCGAAGTGGCGTCGCGCAAAGGCACCGTGACCTTTACGACCGACGAACACGTGCGCGCCGAGGTCAATGCCGAGCAATTGGCCAAGATGAAACCGGCCTTCAAAAAAGACGGCAGCGTCACCGCCGGCAACGCCTCCGGCCTGAATGACGGCGCGGGCGCGTTGATCATGGCCACCGGTGAAATGGTGCGTGCCCAAGGCCTCAAGCCAATGGCCCGGCTGGTCGGCTACGCTCACGCCGGGGTCGAACCTGAATTGATGGGACTCGGTCCGATTCCCGCCACCCGCCTGGTGCTCAAAAAAGCCGGCCTGACCGTCGCCGACCTCGACGTCATCGAATCGAACGAAGCCTTCGCCGCGCAAGCCTGTGCCGTGGCCCAGGAACTGGGTTTCGACCCGGAAAAGGTCAACCCCAACGGTTCGGGCATCTCGCTGGGCCACCCGGTGGGCGCCACCGGTGCGATTATCGCCACCAAAGCCATTCACGAACTGCACCGCGTCCAGGGCCGTTATGCCCTGGCAACCATGTGCATCGGCGGCGGCCAGGGCATCGCCGTGTTGTTCGAACGCGTCTGACACGCCCACCCTGCCCCCTCTCAGTGGGGGCAGGCGACCAAACTATTCCTCGAAGGTTTACCTGATGACCTAACCTCATAGGCTGAATGACTAACAACAGAGTCGGACACTCCTATGCGTCATGCACTGAAAGCCATGATTTTCGTCGCTTTCACGCTTTTCGGGGCGGGACCCGGAATGCTGTTGGCGGCCGACACTCCAGAGATTTCAACGCCCAAGGCGGGAGCCGCGCCCCTCACCGTTTCCCCAAGTGATCTCCAGGCACTGCAAATCCGGCTCGACAGCCTCAAACAGCAGATTTCGCTGGTCGATAACTTCAACCAGCTGGAGGGTCCGCAGGACCTGGTCCAGATGTTCATGCTGGATGTCGATCGCCTCACCGCCTCAATACTTCCACAACAAACTCAACTGCGCGCACAACTGGGCGTGTTGGGGCCCATCCCCCTCGATGACGCTGCGACCGAACAATCCGATATCACCGCGCAGAGAACCGCGCTCACCGAACAGAAAAACAAAGTCGACGCCACCCTGAAAACCCTGGCCGCGCTGAAAACGAATGCCACCGACCTCATCAGCCAGATCTCCGGTATCCGTCGCAACCTGCTGGAAAGCGAACTGACCCTGAGCACCCGAAGCATCCTGAACCCCGACTTCTGGTCACCGGTCCTGGCTCCTTCGATGGACGATCGGCTGCGCTTCAGAACGTTCTTCGATCAGGCGACGGAGGTCACCAGAGCGGCCTGGCAACCGGGCCAGCGCCTCGCCACCAGCGCACTGTTGCTACTGGCCCTGCTCATCTGGACGCTCGGTCGCCGGCTCGCCGAACGAGTGTTGACCTGGCTGTGCATTCACCGGATGCCGGAAGGACGACTGCGCCGAAGCTCCCTCGCGCTGGCCTCTGTGCTGGCCACCGTATTGACCGTCGGCGTCGCCCTGCAACTGCTGTTTTACACCTTCACACGCCATACTCCACTGACGCCGATGCTGACCACCTTTTCCCAGGAGTTCGAAAAAGTCGCCTACACCTGCGTCCTGATCACCTCGCTGAGTCGCGCCCTGTTATCCACGAAGCACCCGTCCTGGCGTCTGCCGGCGCTCGCCGACCCCGTGGCGCTGTCACTGAAACCTTACCCCCGAATGCTGGCCGTCGTGCTGTTGGTTCTGGTGACGATGAACCAGATCATCAACGCGACCGGGATGAGCAGCGAAGTGGTGATCGCCGGTCGAGGCATCGTTGCGTTGATGATTTGTTTTGTCCTGCTGGACATGTTGTTGCGCACCGGTAAGGTCCGAAGAGCCGTCGTGGTCGCTGGAGAAGCGCCTGAAGCAGGCAGGACGATGGCTGGCGTGCTTTACACAATCGCCACCCTCTCGATGGTGATAACGCTGTTATCTCTGTTGACGGGCTACGTGTCCCTGGCCCGGTTCATCACGTATGAACTGGTCTGGGGATTCCTCGTGCTCTGCGGTTTTTACGTGCTGATGCAATGCTTCAAGGATGCCTGCGAATACCTGTTCTCGGTCAAAAGCTCCAGCGGCAAGTCGCTGAAACAACTGCTGGGCATTGAAGATCGGCGCCTGGAGCAGATCTCGACCATTCTGTCGGGGGTCGGCCGGGCCGCTCTGTTGCTGCTGGCGATCGTCACCCTGTTTGTCGGGGGGGTTGGCACGACCCTGGGGCAGTTGCTCGCCAATGTCTTTTCCATCCTCGGCGGCGCCGGGTTGCGCAAACTGAACATCATCCCGGGTCACCTGCTCAATGCCGCACTGGCCTTGTTGATCGGCATCTACCTGATACGCACGCTGGGCCGATGGCTGGACAAGGAGCTCCTGCCGAAGACCCAAATGGACCCGGGCATGCGGGCCTCGCTGACCACGTTGTTCGCCAACATCGGCTATGCGTTGGTAATCCTGATGACGCTGTCATCGTTGGGCGTACAGTGGACCAACCTGGCCTGGATCGTCAGCGCGCTGTCGGTGGGGATTGGCTTTGGCTTGCAGGAGATCGTCAAGAATTTCGTGTCCGGCCTGATCCTGCTGACCGAACGCCCGGTGAAAGTCGGCGACCTGATCAGCATCAGCGGAGTCGAAGGCGACATCCGCCGGATCAACGTGAGAGCCACCGAAATCCAGCTCAGTGACCGCTCGATTGTCATCGTCCCGAACTCGCAGTTGATCTCGCAGAACCTGCGCAACGTGACCCTGGGCGGTAGCGCCCAAGGGGTGGCGACGCTCGAACTGACCTTCCCTTTGGACATCGACCCCGAACAGGTGAAAGACCTGCTCTACAACACCTACTGCGAGCACGAGACCATTCTCGACAAACCGGCACCGGTGGTGCGCTTCAGCAAACTGACGCCCGAAGGCATCACGCTGACCATCACCGGCTATGTCGGCAGCCCGCGAATTGTCGGCGTGACCAAAAGCGACTTGCTGTTTGAAATCCTTAAGCGCCTGGGTGCCGCGGGTATCGAACTGGCGAAGCCGGCACCCGCGGTGTGAATCAGTGGGCGATGCACACTGATTTCAGCTCGGTGTAAGCCTCGATCACCGCACGCCCGAACTCGCGGCCCATGCCGGATTGCTTGACGCCACCAAACGGCATCGCCGGGTCGAGCAGCACGTGGGCGTTGACCCACACGGTGCCTGCTTCGATGCGCGGCACCAGGTTCATGGCTTTGCCGAGGTCGTTGGTCCACAGGCTCGCGGCCAGGCCGTAGCGATTGTCGTTGGCCAGGGCGATCACGGCGTCTTCATCGTCAAACGGCATCACCCCGAGCACCGGCCCGAACACCTCTTCGCGGGCCACGGCCATGCTGTGGTCGATGTCGGCCAGAATGGTCGGCTGCACATAGAAGCCCTCGCCTTCCAGCAACTCGCCACCGGACACCACCCGTGCGCCTTCGCGGCGCGCCAGTTCGATGTGCTTGAGCACGCTTTGCTGCTGCTTGCGCGAGACCAGCGGGTTGATCGCCGCTTCGCCGTTCATGCCAGCACCGATGGGCATCGCCGATACGGCGGCGGCGAGTGCTTCAACGAATTGATCGTGGATCGAACGATGCACGTAGAAGCGCGAAGCCGCCGCGCAGACCTGACCGTTGTTCAGCAGACCACCGAGGATTGCACCCTGGACGGCTTTTTCGATGTCGGCATCGGCCAGCACGATCATCGGGTTTTTGCCGCCCAGTTCCAGCGAGAATCGCGTCATGTTTTCCATGCACGCCACGCCGACGCTTTTGCCCACCGCCGTGGAACCGGTGAAGGACACTTTGCTCACCAGTGGATGCGCCGTCAGCACACCACCGACATTGGCGCCGCCGCCGGTGACGACGTTGAACACGCCCGCCGGAATGCCCGCTTCCAGTGCCAGTTCGGCCAGACGCATGGCGGTCAGCGGGGTTTCCATCGCCGGTTTGATGATCACCGTGCAACCGGTGGCCAGCGCCGGCATCAACTTCCAGGCAGCAATCAACAGCGGGAAGTTCCACGGCACAATCCCGACCACCACGCCCACCGGTTCACGCTTGGTGAACGCGGTGAATTTCGCACCCGGCGGTAGTGGAATCGACACATCAAAGGTCTGCCCTTCGATCTTGGTCGCCCAGCCGGACATGTAGCGCATGAACTCCACGGTGGCATTCAGATCCAGTCCGCGGGACATGTTGATCGACTTGCCCTGGCTCAGGGTTTCCAGCTGCGCCAGCTCTTCGGCATGCGCTTCTACCAGCGCAGTGAAGTTCAGCAGGATACGTTCACGGTCTGCCGGACGCAGCCCTGACCACACGCCGGACTTGAAGGCTTTGTGGGACGACTGCACGGCTTGCTCGACCACGTCCAGCGGCGCGTCGAGGGTTTCGCACAGGGTTTGCCCGGTGGCCGGGTTGACCACGGCAATGCGCGGCCCTTCGGCGAACACCCACTGGCCGTCAATGAAGCAGCCATGGCGGCGGTCAAGAAATGCAGCAACCTGCGGCAGGATTTCAACGTTGCTCATAAATCACCTTTGGTTCAGACGCGTTGTTCAACCGGATAACGGGCTGATTACTGTTGTTCTTTGAGGAAACACACGACCGCCTGGCGATCGTCCGCGGAGGCCAGGCCCATGTAGGGCATGTAGGTCCCCGGCACGAACGCCTGGGGTTGAGCGATGAGTTGCGCGATGTTCTCGGCCTGCCAGTCGATGTCTTTGCTGCGCATGGCCTGGGAATAATTGAAGCCTTCCAGCGAGCCGGATTTGCGCCCGACCACCCCCGCCAGGTTCGGTCCCATCATCCCTGTCATGCCCTTGGTCACCGAATGGCAGACCGCGCATTCATTGGCGAAGACCTGGGCGCCATGCCCCTGATCAGGTGTGCATTCAGCGGCCAGCGCGGCCTGCGCCAGGGTGATCGAGAGCAAACCGGTAAGCAGCAAACGCAGCGAGGTGACCATAAGAAAACGACCTTGAAATCCGCGCTCGTCAATGGAGCGGCAACACGGGAGCGCCGACGCAGCTGTGCATCGGCAGGGTTGAGACGGATTGTCGGCGGTCAGTGACGCGCAGGTTTTGCCCTGCGTGCCAGTCGTATTGGCGGGGCTGCCAAACCGGGCATTTTGGCAAGCACAACCAACTCTTTGGCAACCACACAAAAGGCCGGAAAAGTTCCGCGCCTTAGTATCGAAAAAGACCGCAAACCTGCGCTCAAGAACAAGAACGGATGCCACACCATGCTCAAGTCCCCCTTGCTTCGTCTCTCTACCCTCGCGCTGATGATCAGTGCGGGCCAGGCCAGCGCGTACGAACTCTACGCCGATGACGACAGTCACCTGAACGCCACGCTGGAAGCGGTATTCGGCATTTTCCACAGCCAGGAAAACTACGCCCTGTCCGGTCGCCTGAATGAAGGCAGCTCGTCGTGGCGCGAGGGCTACATCAAATATGGCTTGAGCTTCGACAAGGGCTTGGCCGGTGTGGGCACCGCGTACGGCGCGGCGAACCTGCTCAGCTCCGGGACCTGGGGCGACGGCGATGCCGCGGGCTTCACCGATGGGTCGGAACGCACCACCAGGTTCGAGGACGCCTACCTCGGCTGGCGTTCGGGCAAGCTGTTCGGCGTGCTCGGCGAGGATGGCGTCGACCTGTCCTTCGGTCGTCAAAACATCGTGGTCGGTGATGGCTTCCTGATCAATGGTGACGCGCTCAACCTGGGTAACGGCCTGGCCGACGGCGAATTCGACCGCGGAGGCGCCTACTGGCTGGCCGCGCGCAAAGCATTCGACGAGACGGCCGTGTTGCGCATCGGGGGCAAGGAAGGTTGGCGTGGCGACCTGATGTGGTTGAAATCGGACAACCGCGCACAAGCCATGACCGAGATGTATGTCGGCACCCTGGAACACGTGTCCGACGTCGGCACCGTCGGTTTGACGTACATCGACACCACCGATATCGACGAACAGTACGCCTCGCCGATTCAACTCGAACGCGACGGCATGAAAACCTACAGCCTGCGCGCTACCGGCAATGCCGGGGTCAAGGACCTGTTCCTCTCCGGCGAATACGCCAAACAGGACAAGCCTCACACCTCGACCGAAGACGCCTGGTACCTCGAAGCCGGCTGGACCTTTTCCGACGTGGCCTGGTCGCCGTATGCCAGCTACCGCTACAGCCGTTTCTCGGAAGGCTATGACACGCTGTTCTACGGTTTCAGCCGTGGCTTCGGCACCTGGTTCCAGGGTGAAGTGGCGGGCAACTACGCCGGTCCGTTCAACGCCAACTCGCGCATCCAGAACGTCAAGTTCACGGTCTCGCCACTGGAGAACCTGACGGTGGGCGCCCTGTACTTCAACTTCGACACCATCGACCGCAACCTCGGCAATACCGATGGTCACGAGGTTGATCTGTACGCCGAATGGCACGTCAACGAACACCTGAGCGTGATGCCGCTGATCGGTCTGTTCCAGCCAGACAAGAGCGCCGATCAGGGCGGTACACAGTTGGGCAACAACGACAGAAACCTCTACAGCCAGGTGATTTTCGCTACCACTTTCTAAGCCAGACCGGGGCAGTGGCGCATCCGCTGCCCCGATGGAAAAGGGCCTTTCCAATGCACAAGAAATTCCTGACGATTCAGAGCAAGATCGCCCTGCTCGCCGGCCTCTGCCTGCTGCTGGTGGTGGGTTTGCTAATGGGGTTGTCGCTGTACCAGACCCATCAAAGCAGCCAGCAAGTGGCCCGGGCCAGCAGCGAAATGCTCGCCAACGCCGCCAGGGAACACATGCAGGCGCTGGGCAAAGTGCAGGCGATGCAGGTGCAGCGCACCTTCATGCAGACTCACGAATATGGCCAAGGGTTGTCGCGCTATCTGCTTTACCTCAGGCAGTTGCAACACGAGGGCAACCTGACCCGCCCACAACTGCGCCAGGCGCTGAGTACCCAGCTGCATCAGGCCCTGATCGACAAGCCCGACCTGCTCGGGCTTTATGTCATTTTCGAACCCGATGCCCTGGACGGCGCCGACGCCAGCTTCGTCAATCAGGCCAGCATGGGCAGTAACGAAACCGGGCGCTTTTCCCAGTACTGGGTGCAAAGCAAACCCGGTGAGCTGCAAGCCGTGATCGGCGACGAAGCTCTGCTCGCCAACACCTCACCCGGTCCCAGCGGTGCGCCGTACAACGCCTTCTACACCTGCGCCCGCGACAGCCGCAAAGCCTGCGTGCTGGAGCCGTATTTCGATGAGGCGTCCGGCAGCCGCAAACTGGTGACCAGCATCGCGTTTCCGTTGATGGACAACGACAAAGTCATCGCCGTCGTCGGCCTCGACATCAACCTCGCCGCCCTGCAACAGAACAGCGTAGCCAGCGCGCTTCAACTGTTCGATGGCAACGGGCAGATCAGCATCGTCAGCCCCCGTGGCGTGATCTCCGCCAACAGCCAGGACGTCACTCGCCTCGGACAACCGCTGGAGAATGCCGAGGTGATGGACACCTTGCGTCAGGGTTCGCCGAAGGTGTTCGCCGACCGGCAACAGATCAACGTCCTCGAACCGCTGGCGCCGATTGCCGGTGCAGTGCCGTGGGGCGTTCTGGTCGGCGTGCCGCAGGAGGTGCTGCTCGCGCCTGTCACCACGCTGCAAAACGAACTGGATGCGCAAGGCGTGCAAAGCACTGCGCTGGAACTGCTGCTCGGTGGCGGCTCGGCCCTGCTCGGCCTACTGCTGATCTGGTACACCGCGCAACGCATCACCCGGCCGCTGCTGGTGCTGACGCGGGTCATGGAAGACATTTCCCTCGGCGAAGGCGACTTGACCCGACGCCTGCAAGTGCAATCGCGGGATGAGATCGGCCAGTTGGCCACCGCCTTCAACCGCTTTGTCGAACGCATTCACAAGTCGATCCGCGAAGTGTCGTCAGCGGCCCAAGGCGTCAACGAAGGCGCCCGCCGTGTACTGGATGCCTCGAACTCATCGCTGAGCAACTTCGACGATCAGTCCAGCCGCACCAACAGCGTGGCGGCGGCGATCAACCAGCTCGGCGCGGCGGCACAGGAGATAGCCCTTAACGCCTCCGATGCCTCGCAACAGGCTTCGTCAGCACGGCAGCAAACCGAGGATGGTCGCCAGGTGGTGCAGCGCACGATCGAGGTGATGAACGATCTGTCCGGCAAAATCAGTGAATCGTGCGCCAATATCGAAGCGCTGAACGACAAGACCGTGAACATCGGGCAGATCCTCGAAGTGATCAAGGGCATCTCCCAGCAGACCAACCTGCTGGCGCTCAACGCGGCGATTGAAGCGGCGCGGGCCGGTGAAGCGGGCCGCGGTTTCGCCGTTGTCGCTGACGAAGTGCGTAGCCTGGCCGGGCGCACCCAGACCTCGACGCTGGAGATCCAGCAGATGATCGAGGAGTTGCAGGTGGGCGCACGGGAGTCGGTCACCACCATGACCGAGAGCCAGCGCCACAGCGAAGAAAGCGTCAGCATCGCCAACCTCGCTGGCTCCCGCCTGGACAGCGTGACCCAGCGCATCGGCGAGATCGACATCGTCAACCAATCCGTCGCCGCCGCCACCGAGGAACAGACCGCGGTGGTCGAGGCGTTGAACGTCGATATCACAAGGATCAACACCCTGAACCAGCAAGGGGTGGAGAACTTGCAGTCGACATTGCGAGCTTGTACCGAGCTGGAGCAACAGGCTAGAAGGTTGAATCAGTTAGTGGGCAGTTTTCGGACCTAGGATTTGTGATGTCTGTGGTTTTGCCGGTCGCCTTGATTGTCCATTATCGGGCGCAGTCAGGCCGTTGCAGATCAACGAACCGCGAAACGGCACGCGGCCAGATTTACCGGGCGAATACCGCTGAGTCTTGTTTTACAAGCTTCGTAGGAGCAGAAATTCTTTGATGTTGCGGGCGGTCACCCTCCTCTATCGAAGATTTTCTGCTCCTACTTTTTTTCAACACCGATAAGCCACCACCGGGTGATTCTCGCCCTTGGTGACAGGCAGTAATTGGCAGAGGTCTGTCCGCATGTCCGCACGGCATCATCTTCAGATGGATCTGCGACGGGCAGCAAACGGCCAAAAGCTGCCACTCAACGCGACTCGATAATTCCCACCCGACCGTGCATCATCATGCTCACCACGATTCCGCCTTGGCAGCGAAGCCGTAGGTGCAGAACCTGCCCGCCCACAAAAACAAGCATTTTGAAATGGAAGTCATCTCATGTTCGAACGTAACAAACTGGTTCCGGAGTTAATGGTCACCAACCTGGATAGCAGCCTGGCTTTTTGGGTTTCTCGTCTGGGGTTCAAAGTAGCTTATCAACGTCCGGATGACGGATTTGCTTACCTTGATTTGAATGGTGCTCAAGTAATGCTTGAGCAGGTTGATCCGGACGCGGGTCAATGGCTGACTGCGCCGTTGACCAAACCGTTTGGAAGAGGCATCAACCTACAGATTGATGTTGAGGCTGTCGCACCCATCATCCAAAAACTTGTTCAGGCTGGATGTCCACTCTATCGAGAATGCAAAGACACCTGGTATCGGGCTGACGATATAGAAGTAGGCCAACGCGAATTCATCGTTCAGGATCCCGACGGTTATCTCGTAAGGCTGGTAGAGCGGTTGGGTGAGCGACTGGCTTGCTCAATGTGAATCTGAGCCAAGCCGACCGTCAGCTATGGGTCGATTCCTGCCTGTCGCGACAGATCGAAATCGAACCAAAAGCGGACATTTTCAAGGTGAACTTTTGATTCCTCATCGTCTTTCTCATTGCTGCCCTTCAATCAGGATTCATATCCGTTGTAGCGCATAAATTGGAAGCTCCCAGGAAGTAAAACATTCCACCTGCAAAAATGAAGAGCGCGAGCATGTAGAAGATGTAGTGGGGAGGCTGCGTCGCCAATACGATTCCGCAAAGCACCGGCCCCAGCGCCGCGCCGAGGTTGGACAGGTTTTGTGCTCCGTAATACATGCCGCGCAGGTTGTCCGGAGCGATTTTGTCGATAAACATGTACTCGGCGGGGAATACGATGATCTCGCCGACCGTAAAAATGGCTATGGAAATGACCCAGAGCAGGATAGAGGTTGACAGGGCAAAACCCGCCAACCCCATCATGAACATACTCAGTCCCGCGACCAGCCACAGATTCAGATGCCTGTGAGAGATCTTCCTGCCTATGGAGTATTGCAAACTGATCACCATCAGCGCATTGGTCGCCACAACTGTACTGATGATCTGGTAGGTGGATTCTGGTGTAGTAGTGACCACCAGATACTGGGAGAGATAAGCGGTGAACTGGCCAAAAACCACCGCACTGAGCAGCCCACCGAGGGTGAAACACACCAACCGATAATCCTGGAGTAACAGTTTGCCCACAGCCAGAAACGGTACTGGTTTCTGAGCTGAATCGGTGGCGTTCAGGTCTCGATTGCCCCAAACGAAATAGATGAAGAAGAATCCTGATCCAAGCCCGGCTGATAACAGGAATGGCAAGCTGATATCCAGTTTGGCCATGCCAGCGCCAAGAAATGGGCCGACGGCATACCCGATGTTGGTCAGAGTATATTTGATCGAGAAAACTTCGCTGCGATCAGTGACGGGAAGCAGGCTGCCAAATCCTGATTTAACCGCGATATCAATGACCGCATAAGCCAGGTTGATCAGTACCAGGCAGCTGTAGAACAGCCAAAGTTCGCGAGCCAGAAAAGTCCCGAGAAACCCCAGCGTGAACACGCCACTGAAGGCCAGGATCAGCCGGTAACTGGACATCTTGTCGACCAGAAAACCACCGTAAAGACTCAATAACGACCCAATGATCAGTGTGCTGCCTATAACCAGGCCGATATCGGCGACGCTTAAGCTGAAACTGCCGGAAAGGTAAATGACCAGATAGGGCAGCGTGATTGCTCGCGCCAAGGTCAATATCAGGGAGGCCGATAGCAGCAAATTTATTGTTGTCGGATAGTTTTTTAGCGTGGTTAGCATCCTTGCCTCATCGTTCAGCAGGTTGTTTTGATAGTGTTTGTCAGTCGCAAAGTGTTGATTGATGCGCGAATCAAGCTTACTGGGGAATTGTGTTCTCATTTATGATGTTTTTTATCTGATCGACAGAACTCAATTCATGAATGCGGGGCGTCCATGTTTTCCTCTGAACGTTTAAAGGGCATTGATGTATTCGTCTGCGTCGCCGACGCCGGGAGCTTCAAAGGCGCTGCCGAGCGGATGAGTCTGACGGCTTCGGCAATCAGTAAAGGGATAGCTCGATTAGAAAGCAGGCTTGGGACTCGGTTGTTCCACCGAACAACTCGAAGCTTGTCACTGACGGATGCGGGGATTGCGTTCTATCGCACATGTACAGGTGTGCTAGCTGAGCTCGAAGAGGCTGAGCTGTCCCTACTTGCCGAAAACACTGAGCCTCGTGGCAGGATTCGCATTGACCTTCCAGGTGCATTCGGCCGCCTGCAGGCACTTCCGGTCATTCTGCGATTTGCCCAGGAACATGCGCTGCTGCTACCGCACATTTCGTTTTCCGACCGTTTCATCGACCCTATCGAGGAAGGTGTCGATATCGTCGTACGTATCGGTGGTTCAGACGTTTGGCCCGCCACATTGGAGCACCGCTACCTGGGCAGTGAGTGGCATATCTTCTGTGCGTCTCCCGCATATTTGAGTAAGCACGGCACACCCGTGACCGATCGCGATTTGGAACATCATCAGTGCATCGCTTACGGCTGGGCGGATGGAACAGTTAGCCCTTGGAGTTTTTCAGGAAAGCATCCGGGCGAAATTGAACGCAGAGCTATAGGCGCAAAGTTCGTTGTGGGAGATGGCGAAGGTCTGGTAATCGCGGTATCGGCGGGATGCGGGATAGCGCAGTTACCGTCATGGTTGATCAAACGTCAGCTTGAAGAGGGGACATTGGTTGAAGTGCTTCCCCAGTTGGCAACCGATGGCCAGGCGATCAATCTGATTTGGCTAAAGAGCCGTCAGGCGCTTCCCAAGGTCAGTGCATTATTGGAGGCACTTGCCGCTGGTTTGGTGCCGTCTGCTAGCAAAACCCAATGACCGCTTCTGGCCGTTTTCTGCCGGTCGTCATTCCCACGTGCGCTGCTCAAGTCGGCTGCAAATGATCCTGGTGAGAGGACTAACCCAGAGGCGGATGAGAGACGATAGGAGATAGGAGAGAAAGCCCGGCCAGTGAGCCGGGTTTTTCTTCTCCGTTCGTCCACCGCGCTGCACTTGTAACGCTTTACCGTTTCTCATGTTCAAGCACGGACATCCCGCGCATCAGTACGGAGGTTCAGCATGGACATTGACGAGAACGCACCTGGCAACAAATCACAGCAGCCCGAAAACGCGCACGACGGATAACGAAACCGGCCATGACCCCAAGAAGGACGAGCGCGAAGTTCCGCTGCCTCCAGACGACGAGGCTGCTGTCGACGAAGACATGACTGACGTGGATGCAAATAACTCGATGTCGAGTGAGCATCCAGAAGCTGGACAGAGCGGTCGAGTCGATAACCCTGACGCCGACCCACAGATGGACGATCAGGACGAAAACGATAAGGAAGCTCGCGGTATGCCTGCGAGTGACCCTGAATCAGGTGCCTGAATTGGTTCGGATGATTTCCGATGCCCGCTCAACGCGGGCTTTTTTACGCCTCAAGTTTACCTGTAGCGAGGGCAGCCCTTGGGAAGGCCTGGACGTCGATGGCCGGATAGTGCGACGTACGGAATCAACACCGGCAGCCCCCGCCCCCTGATCTCACATGCTTTCGGGGTGGTGCGAGACGGGATCAGCGAGACCAATGCAATAGGGCGTCGGCGCCGTGAACGTCTTCGCGATCAAGCTGTCCCTTTCGGACCGCCCAAACTAATAGCCAGACGACCGATACACGACGCATCCCATAACGTCATGATTTGCGTCACCGCGTCATCTATCCGTTTGAGGGGCACACCGTCTCGGGCCAGTACCGAAATCCCCAACAGAAAGCTGTCAAACACCGTGGCCAATGCCTCTGGCACGACCGTGGTTGGCAGCTCCCCGGATGCGATAGCGCGTTCGACACACTCCACCATCCTGGCACGGTTCAAGGATCTGGCGTCAGCCAGCGGCTGCGAGATGGCTTTGCTCTCATCCGTGCAGGCACTCAACAGACCCAGCGCCACCAAGCACCCTGCGGGGTGGTCGGGCTCACACTGCATTTTCGCGGAGCGCCGCAGCGTGAGTTCGATCGACTCTCTTGGGGAGAGCGTGGTGTCAAACAGGCTATCGGTCACCCTGCCGTGGGTGTTCAGATAACGTTCCATCACCTCATTGAACAGCGCCTGCTTTGAGCCGAATGCAGCGTAGAAGCTGGGTGCGGTGATGCCCCCGCCGATATTTGCCTTGAGCTGGCTGAGTGATGTTGCGTCATAGCCGTGCTCCCAGAACAAATGCATCGCCTGAGTAATCGCCACGCCACGGTCAAAGGTGCGTGGACGTCCCATCTGTGCCATATGAACCTCCTTTCGATCACTTAGATACTAATCGATATATAAGTCGTTGACTAGATCGCGGCACACCCCCCATATTATACCGATCGGTATATATGTGAGGTGACAAATGACTACAGATGAACGACAGAGCGAAAAACTTCCGCTTGGGGCATTACTTGCACTGGCAATGACGGGTTTCATTTGCATTGTCACCGAGACCTTGCCTGCGGGCTTGCTGCCCGAAATAGGCAGTGGCCTGGGTGTCTCTGCGTCTCTGGCCGGACAGATGGTGACTGTCTATGCGTTGGGGTCGTTGCTGGCGGCAATCCCGCTGACCATTGCCACGCAAAGCTGGCGCCGCAGAACGGTACTGCTGGTGACCATTGTCGGCTTCCTGGCATTCAACTCCCTCACGGCACTGTCTTCCGATTACTGGGTGACGCTGATTGCACGGTTTTTCGCTGGGGTTTCAGCGGGGCTGGCCTGGAGCCTTATCGCGGGCTATGCACGGCGCATGGTCGCCCCACATATGCAGGGGCGCGCATTGGCGGTGGCGATGGTGGGTACGCCCATCGCGTTGTCGTTGGGTGTGCCGATGGGAACCTGGCTGGGTGGATTCATGGGCTGGCGCATGGCCTTTGGATTGATGTCCGGCATGACCCTGGTATTGATCGTTTGGGTGCTGATCAAAGTACCGGATTACCCAGGCCAATCATCCTCACAGCGCATGCCGTTACGTCAGGTGTTTTTCACCCCAGGCGTCCGCTCGGTATTGGCTGTCGTCTTCACCTGGATGCTGGCCCACAACATTCTTTACACCTATGTCGCACCCTTCGTTTCCAAGGCTGGGCTGAACAGTGACGTCGATTTGGTACTGCTCACATTTGGCGTCGCGGCGCTTGCCAGCATCTGGCTAACGGGCCGACTGGTTGACCGGCACCTGCGAACAACCGTGCTGGCCAGCCTTGCAACATTCGCCGCGGTTTCGATTTTCCTCGGAGTGTTCTCAGGCTCCGTCGCGGCCATTTACGTGGGTGTCTTCATTTGGGGGCTGACCTTTGGTGGCGCGGCCACTCTGCTGCAAACAGCACTCGCCGATGCCGCAGGCAAGGGCTCTGACGTTGCGCTCTCCATGAACGTAGTGGTCTGGAACAGCGCTATTGCCGGCGGTGGACTGCTGGGTGGCGTGTTACTCGGCCAATGGGGAGCAAGTGCATTTCCTGGCGTATTGCTGGCGTTGCTATTGATCAGCCTGGCCATTGCATTTCGGGCGCGGGTGCATGGTTTTCCGCAAGGTCAGCGGCACACCACCCAGGCGATCCACAGTCATTGAGCGGCGGATAGCGTGCCTGCGCATGGTCGTAATTTTCAGTCATAACTCGATGGAGAAATAAAATGAAAAAGCGCATTAGATTGGCCCTCGCCGCAATCGCAATCACCCTGGCTTTGCCATGCTTGGCTCAAGCGGCAGAGTTTCCTGTTCCAGCGGGATTCAAGAGTGAATTCAAAACCATAGACGGCGTCAAACTCCACTATGTGAAGGGCGGTTCCGGGCCTTTGGTTTACCTGGTCCACGGATTTGGTCAAGCCTGGTATGAGTGGCACAGCTTGATGCCCGAACTCGCGAAGACTCACACCGTCGTTGCGGTGGATTTACCGGGCCTGGGCGAGTCGGAACCGCCCAAGACCAGTTACACCGGCACTGACGTCTCGAAATATCTGTTCGCCCTCGCGACTCAGCTAAGCGGCAACCAGCCGTTTGACTTGGTTGCGCATGACATCGGTATCTGGAACACCTATCCCATGGCAGTAACCCACCAAAGTCAGATAAGGAAACTGGTGTACATGGAGGCACCGATTCCCGACAAGCGTATTTACGATTTCCCGGCATTCTCACCGCAGGGAGAGTCACTGGTCTGGCATTTCAGCTTCTTTGCTGCTGGCAACCAATTGGCCGAAAAGTTGATTACAGGGCATGAAAAGTTGTTCCTCTCGCACTTCATCAAAGAACACGCGACCAACAAGGAGGCCTTTACGCCTGAGCTGCTCGATCTTTATGCCAAGTCATACGCCAAGCCCCATACACTGAACGCGTCGTTCGAATACTACCGAGCGCTTAACCAATCGGTCGCTGAAAACGTCGAGCTGTCGAAGACCTCCCTGAACATGCCCGTGCTGGCAATCGGAGGTGGAGGGCACGGAGGAATGGGGCAGTTTCAAGTGGATCAGATGAAAGAGTACGCGACCAATGTACAAGGCCAAGTCTTGCCCAATTGTGGGCACTGGTTGCCGGAGGAGTGCTCCGCTGAATTGAATCCTCTGGTGGTCAAATTCTTGAATAACTGACGGATGTTCTTGATGCATAGGTGGCTGCTATTTGAGGCGTGGCCGCCACCGATGTGGGCCGAGTCCGGGGCTTGGCCAATGTCGGCTTTCGGCCAGAAGCGGTCATAAGGTGAAAGCAACTTTCGACTAAACTGGCCTTCCATGCAGACTGGCAAGGCCAAGTTGTTGCTGCATTACGGAAGCCGCGTTGTAGCAATTAAAGGATATAACCTTTCCACGTTCCAGATGAAAAACGTCGCAGCATGGAACATCTATCGCCTTGCCCGTTGGAGCGACAGTCCCTGAGGCAAGTGTGAGTTCACCTTTATGCGTCCCCCGAATGGCGAGCTCGACGACAACAACATTCTCCGCGACATAGATGTTGAATAGCTCGCGGTGAACATCAGGAAATGCACTTGCGAAGGCGTCGATCGCATCGCCAATAGCCTGCCCGCGCAACTTCAATCCTGTAGGAATGTCGCACATATATCCCTCTTCCGAGAAGAAGGAGACAAACTTCGCGATGTCTTTCCCGCTACCCTCCCCGGCTGCGTACAGTTCTCTGACGATTTCTTTATTGTTAAGCATCATCAATCCTCCGCGTAGTTGGTTACCTGCTGTTTGGCGCTTCGGCAAGACTTTGCCGCTGTTCAAACGTGAATAGTGTCGTGCGGTATCGATCCCGATGGATCAGGGACCGGAGCCCGCGTCTATCTCGCAGGCCCGTGCCAGTGCTTGTGTATCGATATACTCCCGGATGTTCGTCAGTTTTCCATTTCGAACGGTAATGGCGAAGACCCAATCGTCCTCCCACGTTTTATTCGTGGCTTTGATTCTCCCCCTGGCGAAGCCAACGACCAGAACCCGGTCACCCTGCGCCACGTATTCGTGGAACTCCATGACTGATGTTTCCATCTTTTCGGAAGCCTTCTGAAGCAGATCTGCCAGTCCCGCGTGACCGCGATGCGTGCCAGCCAGCGGCCAGTCCTCGCCCGGAATGATCCATTCGATATTTTCGGAAGCCAGTGCCAGTAGATCTCGCCTATCGCTGCGGCCCATTGCTGTAAAGAAGTCCTTAACAACCTGGACATTCTTTTGTGTGTTCATCGAAATCTCTCCGTTTCTCTCGCATCTGATCGCGTCCGTTCTAATCAAATGCCTTGTGAACCTGCCGGTAAGGGTCGTGGTGTCGGTGATTCAGCCAATATCGACGTTCAAGGCGATGTCCCAAGTGCCCGCGCCATTTTTTGCAAGGCCGATCATCATCAGGCCGAGCGCCTCAAGCGTCTGGGCCATGTGCAGCCCACCGACATCCAACGGACGCAGCCCGAGACTTTCGATGAACGTCGAGACGCGTGCCTTGGCCTCCGGATTGTCGGCGGCGATGAACGCGTCGAGGGGGCCGCCCTTGGCAAGGACGTGGCCGAAGAGGGTGTTGAATGCCTTCACGACATGTGCGCTGGCGGGGACGATCCTGGCGATCTCCTGCGCACCAGAACTGCCGGCGGGAGAGACGAGGCCCGTGAGGTCCGGAGAGGCCGTGTTGGTAATGTCGATGATCACTTTGCCGTCGAGCGCGTCCCCGTAATCGGCCACCACCGACGCCGCACCGTTGTACGGCACGGCGAGGATGACGATGTCGCCGGCGGGCGCGGCCCCGTAGGTTCCTGTGATCGCTCCGGCTGCGAGCTTGTCGGCCAGCGCCTGCGCCTTGGCGGGGTCGCGGCTGACCACCTCAACGGTGTATCCAGTTTTGGCGGTCCGACCGGCGATCGCCGCGGCCATGCCTCCTGATCCGATGATGCTGATAGTGCTCATGTGTAATCTCCAAATGAGTTGGGGCATCGCCCGCAGTCTCTGAACGGGCTTCTCCCGGTTAGAATCCCGTGAGTGCCGGGCGCATCCGCCTCCCTGCGGGTCGAACGGATCACGGCATCGCGACGTTGCTGTTCGCCGGGCTCGTTGCGACCCGGCGAACAGCCTCGGCTCACTCAGGCGGCAGGGAAGTAGTGGCCATTGTCCATATCGGCAAACAGGCCGGGCTGCATGGGTGTCCAGCCGAGCGTCTGGCGCGTGATATCGTTCGACGCAGGGGTATCCAGCGTCACCAGGTTCGCGAGGAAGCCGAAGAAACCCGGCCCCATCATTACGTCCGCAGGAATGGGCACGGCGGGAAGGTTCAGACGGCTGCCAATGGCCTCCGCGATCTCGCGGTACGGGATAGATCCTTCGGCAACCGCATGCCAGGATCTGCCAGCGGGCCCCTTCTCCAGCGCCAGGCGGAACAGAGTAGCGAGGTCGCGGGCATGCACTGCCGCCCACCGGTTGGAGCCGTCGCCGGGGAAGCCAACGACGCCTTTTTCCTTTGCTTGTCCGATCAGGACCTGAAGGAAACCGGCCTTGTCGGTTGAGCTGTGCATGATTTCAGAAATGCGCACGACCGAAGACCGCACGCCCCGCTCTGCGAGACCGATGACGGTAAGCTCCACGATGTTACGAACCCGCAGGGAGCCCTTATATTGATCGCCAGCCGGAGAAAGCGCCGGATCCTCCTCGGTCGCCGGACGGCTCTGGAGCGGCCCAGGAACCGGCCAACCCTCGTTAGTCGGCGAACCGATGCTTCCCGACACGACCAGCGGCTTTCCCGTTCCAGCCAGTGCATCACCGTATGCGAGCATGATCCGGACCTCCGCTGCGGCAACAGCGTCGATCCCGCCGACCGGAAGCAGGTCTTGCCTGTGCGCGACGTGGATCACGCCGTCGGCGGCTGCAGCCGCCTCCTTGAGCCCGTCGAGATCATCGAGATCACCGCGACGCACCTTTGCGCCGAGCGCAGTGACCGCCTCCGCCGCACTGTCCGACCGGGCCAAAGCGGTGACCTCGTGGCCGGCGGCGATGAGGTCGGAGATGATGTACGGACCGGAATGGCCGGTCCCGCCAGTGACGAATACGTGCATGTCGGTGTTCCTTGTAAGTGATGTGATGCGAGAAGTGGTGCTACAGGTGCACTCAGCCGAGAAGGCTGACGCCGATTGAGAAGTTGGTGTGTTTGACGGAGTGGGCGATGAGGCCCAGCGAAAGCAGGCAGGCGTGCTCCAGCGTTCGCGCCATGATCAGCGGCCCGGTGTCCATCGGGCGCAGTCCGAGGCTCTCGATGAACGCCGAGACACGCGCCTTTGCCTGCACGTCGTCCCCGGCGATGAACACGTCCAACGGGTGGCCCTCGACAGGACCGGCAGCCAGGACGTGGGAGAAGTGGGTGTTGAACGCCTTGACGACTTTGGCGTCGACAGGGGCTGCTTTGGCAATTTCCTGTGCGCCGAAACTGGTCTCAGGGGTCACAAAGCTTGTGAAGTCAGGGGCGACGGGGTTGGTGATGTCGACAAGAAGCTTGCCTGCCAGTTCTTCGCCGTATTGCTTCACCACGTCGAGCACGGCTGAGTAGGGAACCGCCAGGATGACAATATCCCCGGCCGGGGCTGCGCCGAACGTTCCTGTCGTAGAGCCGGCTCCGATCTGCTCGGCCAGCGCCCGCGCCTTGGCGGCGTCACGACTCATCACCTCGATAGTGTGTCCGGCTTTGGCGGCAAGGCCTCCGATCGATGCGGCCATGCCACCTGAGCCGATGATGCTGATAGTGCTCATGTGCAGTTTCCTTACAGATGGGGGGTGATCACTTAAGGACCGCCGACTCGATCCGGCGACTGCGTTCAACCTGCGACCCATGCTGGTCGCTTCACTTGCAAAAAGCAAGTGACGCGACGGAAATTTACTTGCACCATGCAAGCAATGCTAAGATCCGGCCATGAAAACACCATCCAAAGAAGACGTTCGGTCCCATTGCGCAGTGAACTATGGCGTGGAGATTTTCGGCGACCGGTGGTCGCTCTTGATCATTCGCGACATCGTTTTTGTTGGTAAGAAGACGTATGGCCAGTTCCTGAAATCGGAAGAAGGAATCGCGTCTAATGTCCTTGCTTCCCGCCTTGCCTTTCTTGAGGGGCAAGGAATTCTCTCGAAGGCACCCAACCCCGACGACAGACGCAAGGATTTTTACACGCTGACAGAGAAAGGCCTGGACCTCATTCCCATCGTGCTCAACATCGTGCTTTGGAGCGCGAAGCACGATTCGAAGTCGTACGCACGGGACCTCGAGGAGTTCGTTACCCGATTAAGTGAAAGCCCCACGCAGGTGAGCGAAGAGCTGAAGGCGCTGGTCCGCAATGGCGGATGTATGTTTCCTGAGAGCAAGGAATGAGCAAGACGGCAAGCGCCGCCCTGGGGTCGAAAACAGACCCCGCTGAACGGCTGCTCTGGGTCGATTCCTACCTCTCGCGACAGGCAGAAATTGGCCAGAAGCGGTCATGTCTTACCCCTTGAAAACGCTTTCTGGACATCTTCAAGCTCCCGCCATGGGTTGATACCTGGCGCGTCTTCACGCAATCCAGTGCGTGGACAAAAGCGTTTGCTCGGTCGCATTCAAACTGCTCTGCCTGGCAAGATTTGAGTGCAGATTCATCCCCATAAATGACAGTAGCTCGAAGGCTGTGGCCAATTAAGTCTCAGGAGCTCGCTGTAGGGTGTAGTATCAATACCTGTCCTTCAGATATCAGTTAGCCATGTCCACGCTAAGCGAAGAGAGCCGTCAGATCGTAGCTTCTCTGGCGCACCGTGTTGGTCCCAACGCTGACATTGCAACAATTGCACAGGCGATAGCTTCAGTATTGCGGGATATGGACGCAGCCCTCACGCCCATCATTGGCCAGCAAGGGGTTGCCGCACTTTATCGCCGCAGCCTTCAACTGTGCGCCTCCCATCATCCGCGCCTGGCCGGAACCTATGACAGTGTTCAGGCCGCCCTGGATCTGATTGCCCTCAAGTCAGTAATCGTTGAGCAAAGCGAAGCCGATGCGTTGTTTTTCGGCGAAACGTTGCTGATGACTTTTTACGAGTTGCTAACCACGCTGATCGGGCCATCGCTCACTACCCGTTTGCTGCGTGGCGTGTGGGCCCCTTCTTTGAGCGACACCCCTTCGCAGGAAACTTCGCCATGAGCACCAAAGTGACTATCAACCGCCTGGCCACCGGTGTGCCAGGACTGGACGAGGTGCTGGGCGGAGGTTTGCCGGAGTTTTCGTTCAACCTGATCGCTGGCCCGCCTGGCTGCGGCAAGACCACTCTGGCGCATCAAATGATGTTCGCCCTCGCAACGCCCGAGCGTCCGGCATTGTTCTTTACCGTGCTGGGTGAGCCGCCGCTGAAGATGCTGCGTTATCAGCAGCAATTCGACTTTTTCGACAGCGAAGCGATCAACCATTCGATCCGCTATATCAACCTGGCCGCCGATACGCTGGCCGGGAATCTCGACGAAGTGCTGCGGCGTATTGTCAGCGAGGTGGAGACGCATTCCCCGGCGCTCGTGTTCGTCGACTCGTTCCGTTCGGTGGTGCTGGCCAGCCAGACCCAGGACAACCCGAACAACAACCTGCCGCAGTTTGTTCAACAACTGGGCATGCTGATGACCACCTGGCAGGCGACGACCTTCCTGATTGGCGAATATTTCACTGAAACCGACACCAACCCGATTTTCACCGTGGCCGATGGCCTCATCTGGCTGCGCCAGAGCGTTCAGCGCAACTCGATGGTGCGCAAGATGGAAATCATGAAGATGCGCGGCCAACCGACGCTGCCCGGGCTGCACACCTTTCGCATCGCCACGTCGGGAATCAAGGTCTTTGCGCCAGCAGCACTCAACCCGGTTGAAGCTCCGTTGGAGTTCCCGATCAAGCGCCTGAAAATGGGCGTGCCACAGCTCGATGAGATGCTCGGCGGAGGCCTGCCCCGTGGTTACTCGTTGCTCGTGGCCGGGCCGTCGGGCTCGGGTAAAAGCATTCTGGCCGCGACCTTTCTCGCAGAGGGTGCGCGCAATGGCGAAACCGGTGTGATCGCAGTGTTCGAACAACGGCCTAATCATTCCCAGAACGCCACTCTCGCGGGCCTGATACAGAGCGGTCAGGTGGGCCTGGTGGATAGCCGCGCACCAGACCTGTCCATCGACGAGATCGTGCAGTTGCTTTTGATTGAGATCACCCGGTTGAAGGCCACCCGCGTGGTGATCGACTCTTTATCAGGCTTCGAACTGGCGCTGGCGCCGACCTTCCGCGAAGATTTTCGCGAATCGCTGTCGCGTATGGTCACCGCCCTCACCAGTGTCGGCGTCAGTGTATTGCTGACCTCGGAGCTGGAAGACCGCTACACCGACCTGCGCTTCAGTCCTTACGGCACGGCATTTCTCACCGACGCGATCATCGTTCAGCGCTATATAGAAGTGCAGAGCCGCTTGTTGCGCATCATGGCCGTGGTCAAAGTCCGGGCCAGCGCTCACTCCGATGAGTTGCGCCTGTACCGCATCGACGATCACGGTTTGCAGATTGGCGACATGTTACCGGATCAGGAAGGTTTGCTCGGGGGCCGTCCCACCCGGCAGCGTCTGGGCAATAAAAACGGATGAGCAAAAATCATGAGTGAGGCCAAAGGCAAGAACGAACTGGCGATGGCTTCGGCCGCTCGCGAGCTGTTCCTGCTTGGCCAGAAAACCGTCGAGGCGCGCGCGGTGCTGGCCGCGCTGAATCAGGAATTGAACGAGGCCAACACCCAGCTCGCCCGGAACCAGCAGCTCGAGCAACTGTTAGAGGCCAATCAGCAATTGGTCCTGGCGATTTTGTTGGCGCAGTCGGACGCGGAAAAACCCCGGCACTCCGCTGAGGAGCAGCAGCGCTATCTGGAGATGCGCGAAGCCAACGAACAACTGATCCTGGCGGCTCTTAGTGCGCAACACTTGCAAGCTTCGGCCGAGCATAGCCTGGAACAACAACGCAACATTCTGACGATGGTCGCCCATGAACTGCGCAACCCGCTGACGCCCATCAGCATGATCGCCGGCCGGCTGGTGCGGGTGCCCAGTGAAGAACTGCCAAGGATGCAGGCGCTGATTGAAGGTCAGGTGCAACACATGACTCGGTTGGTGGACGATTTGCTCGACGTCTCTCGTGTCAGTACCGGCAAGCTGCGTCTGGATTGCCACCTCGTCGACATGGTGCAGATCATCCATCAGGCCATCGACGTGTGCAGCCCGTTGATGACGTCTCACCATCTGCACTTCACCGCCGAACTGCCCGAGTTCGCGCTCCCGGTGGAAGGTGATTCCGTACGACTTACGCAGATTCTCGGCAACCTGCTGGGCAACGCGGCCAAGTACACGCCAGCTGGCGGCAGCGTCATGCTTTCGGTTACGGCCAAAGCCGATCTGCTAAAGATGAGCATCCGCGACAACGGCATCGGTATTTCCGCCCAGGCGCTGCCGTTTATCTTCGAGCCATTTGTACAGGATGTGCATGCAATCGGCTTCAACGGCGCAGGCCTTGGTATTGGTCTGACGGTGGTACGAGAGTTGGTCGAAGCCCATGGCGGCACAGTGACGGGCATGAGCGAGGGCGACGGTAAAGGAAGCGAGTTTGTGGTGACTCTACCGCTGGTAAAAAATCAGCTTTTTTGACATGGGTATTGGGAGCACTACTACCCGGTAATCCCTTCTTACGACGGCCATCGTGGATGGCTGTACTCGGTGGCGGTGCACCCGTCGCACCGCAGAAAAGGCATAGGGATGAATCATCTCTGGGTTACTCGACCGAGCCGCGATTCAGTATGGGCAAAAAGATCAAGTCGAATATCGAGATGCCGGGAGGTGAACGTCCGCTTCGATTGCCGCCGTTCACGATGGGCAGAAATCGGCCAAAAGCGGCCCCTCTGTCCCCTCAAAAATATCGCGACTAAAGTCCCTACCATCAGGAACTACAATCCATTGTAGGAGGGCTTTAGCCACAAGCTTTTGATCTTAAGTAATGGAGAAATCAGGCCGATTCTGACTGGAAGTAGCCTTTTAGGGACCCACATCTTCTTTTCGGACGCATGACCTACGCTTTTAGAATTACTCATTAACCTTTCTCATATTGCAGCCGATGCCCCTAC
Source organism: Pseudomonas migulae (assembly GCF_024169315.1). Classification (NCBI taxonomy): domain Bacteria; kingdom Pseudomonadati; phylum Pseudomonadota; class Gammaproteobacteria; order Pseudomonadales; family Pseudomonadaceae; genus Pseudomonas; species Pseudomonas migulae. Next base: position 1,430,935 of record NZ_JALJWR010000001.1, read on the forward strand.
CTTAGGGCATAGGAGCAATACAGATGAGAAACAACCAACCGGTTACGCAGCGCGAGGTTGCCCTTGGGCCTCAACAAAAACTCATCTCGACAACGGATGCGCGGGGCGTCATCACGTACTGCAATGACGCCTTCGTCGAAATCAGCGGTTTCAACAAGTCCGACCTGATCGGCGCGCCTCAAAACATCGTTCGTCACCCCGACGTGCCCTCCGCCGTCTTTGCCCATATGTGGGGCGCGCTCAAGCTTGGCAAGCCGTGGATGGGCATCGTCAAGAACCGCTCGAAAAACGGCGACCACTACTGGGTCAACGCCTACGTCACGCCGATTTTCGAGGGGCGTGAGGTTGTGGGCTATGAATCGGTCAGGGTCAAGCCGACGGCGGAACAGATCCGTCGCGCCGAAGCCCTCTATAAACGCATCAGACTGGGTAAGTCGGCCGTCCCGGTCAGTGATCAATGGCAACCCGCCCTGCTCGCCTGGCTGCCGGTGTTGACCATGGGCCTGGTGGGTGCATTGGGCGGCGTGTTCCTCGGCATGTCGGAGGCGATGATCCTGGCTGTCGGGGTATCGGTGCCGCTCGGGCTATGGGTGTCGAGTCGGCAAAACCGCGGCGCGCTGCATCTGCTGGAAATGGCTGAAGCTTCCACCTGCGACGCTTTGCTGGCCAAAATGTACAGCGACGGACGTGGCCCCCAGGGACGCCTTGAAACGGCGTTTATCAGCCAGGCCTCCCGTCTCAAGACCTGCCTCACCCGGCTGCAGGATACGGCTGAGCAACTGACCGGCCTTGCCGGCCGATCCGACAGCCTCGCCACCGACAGTTCCCGTGGGCTTGATCGCCAACGAGTCGAGACCGAACAGGTGTCGGCCGCGGTCAATCAGATGGCGGCCACCACACAGGAAGTCGCCAGCCACGTCCAGCGCACCGCTGACGCTACTCAGGAAGCCAATGTGTTGACCGGACGCGGACGCGACGTGGCGCGGGACACCCGCGAAGCTATTCAGCGCCTCTCGGTGGTGGTGGGTGAAACCGGGCTGACCGTCGCGCAGCTGGCCAAGGACAGCAATGAAATCGGCACGGTGGTTGACGTGATCAAGGGCATTGCCGACCAGACCAACCTGCTGGCGCTGAACGCCGCCATCGAAGCCGCGCGGGCGGGCGACATGGGTCGAGGCTTTGCGGTGGTCGCAGATGAAGTGCGCCAGTTGGCGCAGCGCACGACGGAGTCCACGATCCAAATCCATAACCTGATTTCCAAGTTGCAGGTCTCATCCAGCAACGCGGTGAAAACCATGGAAAGCGGTCAACGCCAGGCCGAAGAAGGCGTGGCGTGGGTGCTTGAGGCAGATAAGGCATTAGTCGGTATCAGTGAAGCGGTGGCGAACATCACGGACATGACCACCCAGATCGCCGCTGCGACCGAGGAGCAAACCGCCGTGGCCGAGGAAATCAGCCGCAATATCACGACCATTGCCAACCTGGCGGATCAGACGTCTGAACAGGCCAGGCATTCGGCAGAGCTGAGCAAGGAACTGACCCAGACCGCTAAAACTCAGTACTCATTGGTCGAGCGATTTAACCGATAACCCATCAAATTTTTAAAAAAACCCCGCTCCAGGGGGGGGGTAAATTCCAGGCACCAATCAAATCTGACGGTGCGGTGGGGGGAGTAGTTGCAGCCCACGCATCGACCGCAAACAGCTAAAAACCTCTTGAAATGAAGTGTTCAGGGCGAGTCCGATTTGGGTCGATTTCTGCCCATCACAAGGGGCAGAAACCGGCCAAAAGCAGCCGTTCAAGACAGTACAGCCGGCTGACTTTTCACTCTGTCGAAGAAGAGTGAATGAGATATCTTGACGAGCTGTCGATCCGCTCAACCTTACAAGGAAGCCAATGCTCAGTTCACTCGTATCAAATGGTCAGCCACAAACGCCTGACCGTTTAGAACTGATGGTCCCCTGGTGGAGTTTTACGAAAACAGTCCTGGCTGCTACAGCCCTATCGTTGGTGCGTGATGGACTGATCGGATTGGACGATCCAATCCTTGATCAGCCTTTCACGTTGCGCCAGCTATTGCGACATGAGGCGGGTCTGGCCGATTACGGCGAACTTGCGGAGTATCACGCTGCCGTTACGAACAGTGAGCCAGCCTGGCCGGTAGATGAAATGATGCAACGCCTTGATGGTGCTCGAGTTCGGTACAGTCCCGGAACCGGTTGGCGTTACTCGAATGTCGGCTACTTGCTCATCGGCAGGCTAATTGAGCGGCTAACTGATCTGACGCTTGATGATGCAGTGATTCAACGTGCACTTACCCCTCTAGGTCTGTCTAACGTCCGCTTTGCTAAAACGCGAGTAGACTTCCAATCGACACATCTTGGAAGCACCTCAAATTATGACCCCGCGTGGGTCTATCATGGCTTGCTGATCGGCCCAATTTCGCAAGCAGCGCTATTTCTGGATCGACTCCTCGACGGAGACCTGCTCTCCTCGAGCTTGCTTCAGGAAATGCAGACAGCACGAACATTGGGCGGCCCGATTCCCGGGCGCCCATGGATCACCCCGGGCTATGGCCTTGGTATGATGCAAGGGTCGATTGATGGCGGATATTCCCTATGCGGGCATACAGGCTGCGGGCCAGGCAGCGTCATCGCTGTCTACCGTATCTGCGACGGTGACGCATCGGCTTGTTGCGCCGCTTTTGAGACGGGCGCCAGTGAAGGAGCAGTCGAAGCCATCGTTGTTGGGCAGCTGATGCAAGTTCTGCGGCAGGGGACATAAGGCCTCTAAGTTCTTTTGGCGTCGGCCTCAAGATTCGCCGGATGACCGCTTTGGTTCGAAAACCGTCTCTCCTGAGCGACTGTTTTTGGCTGGTTTCTGCCTTTCACAAAGGGCTGAAAACAACTCAGAGTGGACGGATCGGCCTGACGTGGACCGGTCCGTCGATGGCGGTTAGAAACACCAGTCCTCAGCGTTTACGACACGACAGAATGGACCCGCGAGGGTCGCGTTGTGATGAGCGACAATTTCTTCGGCCTTCAGCGCAGAGGTGTCCGTGCAGGTATGACCATCGGCGATTAGCACCGCATCGAAACCATGGTCTCGTGCGGCGCGGCGTCGTCGGTCGTTTGATGGCTATCGAAGGCAATACGGCCTGAGGAAGCTAGGGCGTAAAGCCCTAGCGGATAGGAGATATCACTTTTTCTTTTTCGCCGGCTTTTCTGCCTTGTCTGATTTCTTAGCCTTTTCTGGCTTGCTATCAGCTTTTTTTGCAGATTTCTTTGGTTCGGCATCTTTTTTCTTATCTTTCTTTTCGGAAGATTTCGAAAGAGTTGAGGCCGCAGCTGATTTCTTTGCCGGTGATGACTTTTTGTCTTTCAAATCTTTACTGGCGTTCGAAGCTCCACCTTTGCCTTTCTTCTCGTCTTTAGCCACGTTGATCACCTCTCGGAGTATGCCGGTATTGGCACATTGCCTGTGCGATTACCCACAAGCTAATCATTAGGCGAGCGCGTCCAATTGCGGTTCAAATTTTTTGATGCGTTGAGACTGGTTATCGATGTAACACCGATATGTACTGAGTCTGGCCCCCCCCCAATGTCCGCTGACGACTCGTAGCGGACATTGTTAAACCACCATTGCGTGCCGCGAAAAAGCCGCACTTCGTTTCAAATATTTAAGGAGTACGTTCCTCTACCCGAGTACGGTGGCGAATGCTTGGGGCGTCGGGCTCTCCTCCCATTGTGCAACGGCTTCCGGCAGAACCAGCCAAGGTTGCTTGCGTCGCGTCCAGATATGCGCCACCGGCTCGAAGCGCTCCGTGCCTTCCAAAACCCCGGCCCGTACCACACGCATGCCGGGCGCGGCGGTGGTCTCGTTGAACAGCCGGGTATGGCACACGCCGCAGGCATGTTGCGTGGACGTTTGCCCTTGGTGCTCGTGCACAAAGGTCGCCGTTTCGCCTGTCACCTGCACTGCTGGAGCCGCGCACAGCAAATGCAGGCCGAACGCGCTACCGCTCCAGCGCTGGCAGTTCAGACAATGACAGGCATACAGCGGTGGCAGTTGCTGCGCCTCGATTTCGATGCTGACGTGCCCACATCGACACTGACCGGTGAATCTCATGCGTTGACTCCTTACAATGACGCCCGGATAAGTTCGGGGCGCATGATCCCTCTTCACACACCCGAGCAGAAGAGCAAAAAAGGAGCAACTGTTGGTCAAGAATGTATGAGCGGTCTTGAATGGGAAAGCCAGCAGGTGTTCCTCGCGGTGTTGCGCTCTGGCAGCCTGAGCGGCGCTGCGAAGTTGCTGGGGATTGCGCAGGCCACGGCACGCCGACGCCTCGATCATCTTGAGCAGGCACTCGGCCTGAGCCTGTTCACCCGCACGCCTACAGGGCTGACACCAACTAGTAGGGCGCGGCGCCTCATTGATCATGTCGAAGCCATGGACCTCGCTGCGCAAGCCTTCAACCGCGCGGCCAGCGCTGAAACGTCGGTGGACCATGGCACGGTGCGGCTGACCTGTGGCGAATTGCTGGGGGTGGAGGTGCTGCCCGGTTTACTACGAAGCTTCCATTACAGCCACCCTGGGCTGAAGCTTGAGTTGAGCATCGGCGACGCACTGGAAGACATCGCCAGGCTGCAATCGGATATAGCCGTACGCCTGATGCGTCCCATGGAAGCCGATATCGCGGTGCGGCGGGTCGGCAGCTTGCGGATCGGCATCCATGCCAGTGCCGAGTGCCTGGAACGTTATGGTAACCCGGTCAGCCTACCGTCGCTGCGCCAGCGGCCGCTAATCGGGCCGGACAGACGCTCAGCCGACTTGCGTCGTTTGGTCGAAGCCGGGCTGTGTGAAGCCGGTCAGCATTTCGCGATTGCCGCGGATCATCACCTCGCGCAACTGGCTGCGCTAAAAGCGGGATTGGGCTTCGGTCTTTGCCCGACGCATATCGCCAGAAGCCACGGGTTGATACATGTACTGCCAGACAGCTTCGGCTTCGAAGTCGATGTGTGGATCGCGATGCACAGTGACTTGCGCAAAATCAAACGGATCGTTAAGGCGTTCGAAGTGATAGGTGAGGAATTCCATCACTACCTGCGCTCGAGCGACCGCTGAGGGAGGTGACTGGACGTCCACTGTTTGATTAGCTGGCAGTTATGGTCGTCAGCGGACGTAGTCGAACGCCCGCTTATGGCCGAACGGTCACTCAGCTGTTCAGCGACATTGGTTTATCGCCACCTGGAGGCAAGCCAAACAACTTCCGTACCCCGTTAAGAAACGCTCCATAAGGTCGTCCCAGAAAGAGCATTATCAGGGCCGCGCCTAAAGTGCCGCGCACCAGGCCGCCTCCCGATGCTCCACTGAAAGCAATGATCGCCGCATAGATGGGAACCTGGAAACTGACGAGGGCAATACTGTCCCATAGCACCAAGGAAACCCGGCTCTGACTGGCTCGCTTCATCAACCAATCCCGCCATATGCCGTAAGGTCTCGCGACTGGAATCATCAGGCACGCTCCCAGAAGGCGAGCATGAAGGACCTGATCCCACGTCATGCCAGCAATGAAACGTTCATTGATGATGCCGGTGGCCGTGAAAAACAGGATCAGCGCAGTGGTGTCTGCAAAAAACGCAGTCCGACGCATTGGCTGTTGCAGGCGTTGAGGCAAATCACATCTCCTCTCGTGGCTTGAACAAAAAGCCGATTTTCCGCCGGTCGCGACAGGCAGCTTCGGGTCGATGACTGTCCTTTGGGACAGGCACCAATCGGCCAAAAACTATCACTCACCCAAGCCGCCACTAATCAAAAAACGGCTCAACCAACATCCGGCTCCCCACAAAAAAACTGTCCGCAACCAATCGCAACGGCTGGAGATCCAGGTCACTGGCCTTGTCGCTGATCAGCTGTTGAAAATGTCGATACACCGCGGCGTACTCGCCCTCCTCCGATACGGCCTGGCGCACGCCGTCGATACTCAACAGTGCGCCGCCGTTGTCCAGTCGCAGGATGCCTTCGGTGCAGCGGATCTCGATGCTCCAGAGTTCATCGTGACCGTGGTCGAAATCGAACTCCGCGCGGACATCGAGGTGGCGGGCGTCGGACATTTTGATGGATGCGGCGATAGGCGACTGGCAGTTGCTCGGGACTCGCAGTTCGGCGGACTCGACAAACAGCGGCAGCGCCAGCAGATGGGTGGCAATCGACAAGGCATTGATGCCGGGATCGAAGACGCCCAGGCCGCCGGGTTGCCAGATCCATGCCTGGCCGGGGTGCCACTTGCGCACGTCTTCCTTCCAGTCGATCTGTACGCTTTGCAGGGTGCAGGTGGCCAGCCAGTCACGGGCGGCTTCGATGCCGGGCGCGTAGCGTGAATGCCAGGCGAACAGACCACTGACGCCTTGCTCACCGGCCTGATCCACCAACGCCATCGCTTCGCCCAACGTGGCGCATGGCGGTTTTTCGACCAGCACGTGTTTGCCAGCGGCCAGCGCTTGTTGCACCAGAGCGAATCGTCCTTGTGGCGGTGTGCAAAACGCAATCGCATCCACCGGCGGGCCGTTGTCGAGCAGCTCTTCCAGGGACTGAAAGTTCTCGACCCCGGCGCAAGGCTGCCCTTGCGTTGCGACAGCGACCAACTGGAAGGCGGGGTTGGCGTTGATAGCGGGGACGTGCTGATCCTGGGCAATCTTGCCGTAGCCCACCAGACCGAGACGGATTGGTTGCATCAATGACTCCTGGTTTTTTTTCTTGTCTTGGAACGCGAACTGGCGAGATTACGTTTGTATGGCGGGGAAGTCATTAATGGGCTCGAAACCTTTACCTGTTAAGGCGCAGGGCGTCGAAAGCATCCCGTGCCTGGCAGGCGCTATAGGTGATTTGTGCGGCGACCAGTCCGGCCAGGCCAAACGTACGGGTCAACCCGAACTTGCCGAAACCGTCGGGAATCGGGATGGACCTGGCGATAACATCAGCCAGAACCTCCCCCGCCACCGTCGTGGGCGCCATGCCATGCCCACCAAAACCAACGGCGTGCCAGACGCCTGCTTCATCCTGGCCAATCTGGGCCATTTGATGCCGGCCATAACTCATCAACCCGCCCCAGGCATATTGGATCTCTACACCGTCCAGCTGGGGATACACGGATAAAAGATCTGTCTTTAGCAGACTGGCGATCGTTTCCGGGATCCGATTAAGCACCGAAATCCGCCCTCCCCACAGAATCCTGCTGTCGCTTAGCGGACGGTAGTAATCAAAAGCAAACCGCGTGTCGTAGATGGCTGACTCACAGTCAATCGCGTCTTTCAAACGAGCCCCGAGCGGTTCGGTGGCAACAACATAGGTGGCGATGGGCAACACAGCGCGTTCGACAGGGCGATAGACGCCGCGCGAGTATCCGCCACAGGAAAAGATGACATGCTCGGCATGCACTTCGCCGCTCTCGGTTTTCACCACAAAGGTTTTTCCACGCTTCTCGATCATCAGTGCGGATGATTGCTCGTGAATACGCACACCGAATCCCGCCACGGTGCGAGCAATGCCGTACACGTACTTGAGAGGGTGAAAGTGGAACGCGTTACGCTCCAGCAGACCGCCGAAATACCGATCAGTCTTGAGTAGCTCTTTCAACTGGCCTGGCGGCAGGTATTCCCAATCCACCCCATAGACGTCACTCATCAGCTTTCGCGGTGTTTCAAGCCGTGAAGGGTCGTTGAACCAATTGGCGAGAATCACACCCTTGTCCACCAAGTCACAATCGATGCCGTAGTGTTTGACTCGATGACGAATCAACTCGACGGCATCCAGCGTCAGCCGGTAAAGGCGTTGCGCCTCTTGAACGCCAAGGGTGGCGAAAAGATCAGCGTTTCCCAGGCTGTAGCCGCCGAAGACGAAGCCGCCATTACGACCCGAGGCACCATGACCGAGGCGATGGGACTCCAGGACAACGACGTCAGTGACACCACGCTCCGCCAATCCGAGTGCGGTCGACAGGCCTGCCAGGCCACCACCAAGGATGCACACTTTGGTATCAACACGACCCGACTGGGCGGGATAGGTGGTGATGTCAGCCGTGGTTTCATAAAAGGTTTGCTGGAAATCCGTGCTCATACGTTCATCCTGGGCGAACGCACGGATGAGTAACGGACATTCGCATGGCCGCCCATTGAAGTGTTTGGATGCGTTGCAATTCACGTTTACCATGCTTCTAACTCGCATTACCGCGCGGCCCGTAACGCGGCAATGACACAGCGCTCAGCTTCCAGTCGCCAACAGCGTCTCACGAGGGCTGTCGCCAATCGCGCCCTGCGGCCAGGGCTGGAGGAGGCGTTTTGAAACCGTTACCGCCCAGACCTCGCGCCTCACCCCTGGACCTGTTTCTTCAAGCGTGTCTGCCACGCCGTGACGCTGTGCCACAAACCTTGACCGACAAAGCGGTCATCCCGGGCATTCCTGATGCTCGCTACAGGCTGGACCACGACCTGACACCTTTCATTGAGGATGCAGTTCAGTCCAACAAACGTGAGAGCGAGGTGCTCGCCAAGGCCGGGAAGCCGAACGATATCCTTCCGCTGGCCAGTATGCTGGCGGTTTCCGGTGGCGGCGATGCGGGAGCATTCGCAGCGGGACTGATTGCCGGGTGGACGACGCATGGGACTCGCCCCCAGTTCAAGGTCGTCACCGGCATCAGCGCGGGAGCCTTGGTCGCACCGTTCGCTTATCTGGGGTCTGAGCACGACAGCGTGATTCGGTATGTTTCCAACGCAATCGGCCCAAAAGACATTTTTCATTCGCGAAACGTGCTGACCCGCTTTGCCAGCGACGGAATAGCGGACAGCAAACCACTGTCGCGGCTCATCACCAAATACGTCACCACCGAGATTCTTGCGGCGATCGCGTCAGAATACGCCAAGGGAAGAATTCTGCTGATCGGCACAACTGACCTTGATTCAGGGCGACCCGTCACCTGGAACATGGGCGCTATTGCCACAAGCAAAGCACCCGGAGCGCTCGACCTCTTTCGCAACATCCTGCTCGCTTCAATGAGTATTCCTGGTGCGGTCTCCCCGGTCATGATCGATGTGGAAGTGGACGGCCAACAGTTTCATGAAATGCACGTGGACGGAGGGGTCATCACTCAAGTGTTTCTTTACCCACCCACCACCGTGATGGCGCTAAGCAAAGCCACCGGAGCACCTTTGCGACACGACCGTCATTTCTACGTTATTCGTAACGGGACAATGGAACCGCAGTGGTCCGGGACCAAGCGCCGTACATTGAGCATCGGCGGTCGAGCCATCAGTGCCTTGATTCAAACTCAGGGGATCAGCGACCTGGAGCGTATTTACCGTATGGCGCAACAGGATGGAGCGGATTTCAATCTAGCCTACATCGGCTCCGACTTTGATTTTGCGCACAATCTAAAATTCGATGGCGATTACATGAAGCGTTTATTCGATTACGCCTTTCAACTCAGTGCGAAGGGCTATCCGTGGCATAAGTTGCCGTATCTGGAAAACACTAATCGATGAAAGAGGCAGTCTGGTGCATTGATCGATTGAGTACATATACGTCGGCCCGCCTGGGCAGTTGTAAACCGGAAGCTTACGACTGCGACAATTCTCGCGACGTTCGAACCCGCAACCGCGGCGTCACAAAATCGAAGAACGCGCGCAGCTTCAACGGTAGCGGCGTTTGCCCTTTGTGCACGAGGCTGATCGGCAACGGTGCTGATTCAAACTCATCGAGCACGATGCTCAGTTCATTGTCTCGTACCGAGTCTGCGACCTGATAGGACAGCACACGGATCAAGCCCACTCCAAGAATCGCCGCTGCGATAGCCGCTTCAGCGGTATTGACGGTCAGCCGTGAATGCACGGGCACGGACAGCTCTGACTTGCCGGCGCCAAACACCCAGGCGCGCATGGACGCGAGGACTTCAAAGGTGATGCAGTCATGCCCGGCGAGATCTTGGGGTGTGGTCGGCACGCCATGGGTTGCCAGGTAGGCCGGACTCGCGCAGACAACCCGGCGCACTGTTCCGACTTCCGTCGCCATGAGCGTGCTGTCGGGCAGTTCGCCAATTCGCACCGCGACATCGGCGTGTTCTTCCATCAGATGCACGACGCGATCGGTCAGCACCAGGCTGATGTCGATCTCCGGGTAGTGCGCGAGAAATTCCGCCACCACTGGCACCACGTGCAAGCGCCCGAACACGACCGGGGCGGTGACCACCAGTTCGCCTTTAGGGCTGGCGTATTCACCCGTCGCCGCGCGTTCGGCTTCGCCAATGTCTTCGAGAATGCGCCGGCAGGCCGCCACGTAGGAGTCGCCGGCCTCGGTCAACGAAAGCTGTCGGGTTGTCCGATGCAACAGGCGTGTGTGCAGATGCGCTTCCAGTTCCGCCACCTTCCGGCTGACGGTTGTCAGGGGCATGCCGAGGCGACGCGCGGCCGCCGACAGACTGCCCGCATCAACGACGGCGATGAGGATAGACATGGATTCAAGACGATTCATCAGACTCTACCAAATTCCGGAAGGATGCTTCCCGATCCTATGGGATTCTCTTGATAAATACGAGTAGGTAAGGTTCAACCCTGACCTCCCGCCCGCGGCGTCCCGCTGCACAAACCGGGGAGATTGAAAGGAGAGTGCCGTGAGCGGCCTGCCCAATATATCTGCTAGTTCACCTGCGCCCGCAGTAGCGTCGCGCGGCAAGATCATCATGATGGCGATCATCGCCGGCGCGGTGATCACCAACATCTACGCCACTCAACCGATCCTGCCGTTGATCTCGTCGGGTCTGGGGATCGACCTGACGACGGTCGATCTCGTCGCCGGCGCAGCGCTGCTCGGTTTCGCATTCGGGCTAGCCTTTCTGTTGCCGCTGGGTGACCGTTTTGATCGGCGCAAGCTGGTGCTTGGGCAGATCGCGGTCGCCTTTTTATTCGGTCTGGCGGCGGCGTTTGCGCCCGGCATCTGGTCGCTGATCGCTGCTTCTTTTGGCTTTGGCGTCGTCAGTTGCGTGCCCCAGCAACTCGTACCCTTCGCCGCGGTGATGTCGCGGCCGGAAGAACGCGGGCGTTCGGTCGGCACCGTGGTCAGCGGCATCATGGTTGGCATCCTGCTGGGTCGCACGATCAGCGGCGTGGTTGGGGAAGCCTGGGGATGGCGCGCGGTCTACGGCGTGGAAGCAGCGTTCATGATCCCGGTGTTTATCGCTGCGGCGATGCTCCTGCCGCGGGGCGTGCCCACCACCAGCCTGTCCTACGGAAAGCTGCTCGCGTCGCTCTGGCCACTGGCGCGCGACAATCGTCCGATCCGTGAATCCATGATGGTCCAGGCGCTGTTGTGGGCGTGTTTCAACGCCTTTTGGGTCAACCTCGCGGCGCTCCTGAGCGATGGTCCCTGGCACCTTGGCAGTGCGTGGGCTGGCGGCTTCGGCATCATCGGGGCTGCCGGTGCGCTTGCAGCTTCATTGGGTGGTCGCGCCACTGACCGGCTGGGTTCGCGGACTGTGATTGGAGCCAGTATCGGCATCGTTACCCTGGCTTTCCTGCTCCTCGCCGGGGCGCAGTCCTCGATTATTTTCCTGGTGATCGGCGTTATCGTTCTCGATATCGGCGTGCAGTCGGGACTGGTGTCCAACCAGACTCGCGCCTTTGCCGTCGATCCGAAAGCACAGGGCCGCATCAACAGCCTCTATATGACCGCCACCTTCCTCGGCGGCGCGCTAGGCGTGACCATCAGCGGCTGGCTGATGACCCGCTACGGCTGGCCGGGCATCGTGGCCTTCGGTATTGCGCTCGGGCTGATTGCGTTGGCCATCCACTGGATCGGCGCGCCGCGCCGCCAGGCAAGCGCGGATGTCGGCGTGCGATAAGGCCAATCAGGCAACGCACGACACGAAGGGCAACTCTATCGAGTTGCCCGATGTGCAGTCCCTCAGCAAAAGCGACGTTTCGCCTGTGCCAGAAGACCTCCAGCCGCTGATCGAGATCGGACGCCCTGGAGAGAAAACCAGCAACGCTGAAAATGACGACTTCAGGAGTGGCTGCTGGCTCGTGAGAGCGTTGATGTATCTAAGTTGGCCGTAGATCGGTAATGACCGTCCCGGCAATACTCTGGGCAAACCCACCCCCGAAGACCTGCGCCGGGGTTGCAAAACCCGGCCGCCGTTCACCCTTCAAAACCCGGCGCGCTGCTTCGACGGCGGCCAGCGGTGTGAAGGAATAGCCATTCACGGTTTCAATGACCGAACGCGCGATTGCGCCGTCTGCTCCAGTAACCTCCACCACCGCACGCGCCCGATGGCCATCCCTTTCCTCTGCGGTGGGGCCATCAGGAAGTAGCGACAGGTCGCCTTCGGGGAACGCATCGCCAGAGAGATGCACAAACATCGCAATATTCGCGATACCGGTCGAATGCCAGCCCGTCACCAGGTCACCGAAAGACAGCGGCGCGCAGAGGACCGGCCCCTCACCAAAATCAAAGTGACGTGGCTGGGCATCAGGCGTTGCAACGAGTTCGCCATCGACCCTCGCGAGCACGCCGGCACCGATGATCTCGCTGACGCTCTTGGCCGAGCCACGGGACATCGACCCTGGGACCTGAAGCGCGATGTTCAGAGCGCGAGGCTGTTCGACCCGCTGAGCGACGTGCACCGCCAGCGAGTCCGTAGGGACGACATCCCAGCCGACGCCTGGCAACAGCATGATCTGTGCCCTGGCCGCTTCAGCGTCCAGCCTTTCGGCCAGCCGGTAAACGTTGATCTCGGCGGTAATGTCCAGGTAATCGATCCCGGCCTTGATGCAGGCGCGCATCAACGCCTCTGCCGTCTGCGCAAATGGCCCCGCGAAGTTCAGCAATACCGTGATGCCAGACAAGGCATTCTCGGCCTCCGGGCCGGCATCAAATACGCGAAAAGGCACGTCCAGGTGCGCGGCGAGCGTTGCGAGTTGCGGGTGACTGCGCCCGCCGATTTCGAAGTTCAGGCCCAGCGCTTTCGCGCGTTCTGCTGCCATGCGACCGGTATAGCCTGTGGCCCCGTAGATCAGAAGCGTGCTCATTGGACGTGCTGCCATTTTTTGTAGACGAATTCCAGGCTGTACCCGTCCGGGTCCAGCACATTGGCGGCGTAGTAATCGGGGTCATAGTGCAAGCGTGCGCCAGGCGCGCCGTTGTCGACCGCGCCCTGTTGCATGGCCGCGGCATAGGCGGCGTCAACATCAGCCTTGCTGTTCGCCACAAATCCCACGTGCACCGCCCGGCCTTCGACGACCCCCTCACGCAACCAGAAAAATACCCGGCCATTGGCGCCGAAGCCTTTCAGGTCAGGATGCCCCGGCGGGCCGTCCTTGCCGTCGTAGTCCAAGCGCGCGGTGATACCCAATGGCACCAGGGCAGCCTCGTAGAAACGGATGGAACGTGCGATGTCGCTCACCGACAGGAAAATATGATCCAGCATGTCAAACCCTCGCTTGTTCAGATGGTGTAGCCGCCCGCGACTTCGAGGGTCTGGGCATTGATCCAGGCGCCCTCCTCGGACAGCAACATGGCGATGACTCGCGCGACGTCTTCCGGCTCGCCGACCCTGCCGAGCGCTGTTTGCGCCGCCAGCATCGCCTCGAACTCATCATTCAGACCGCCACCCAGTTCGGTCCGGATCGCTCCGGGGGACACGGCGTTGGCACGGATGCGGCGCTCGCCAAACTCTTTGGCCATGTAACGGGTCAGTACTTCGAGCCCGCCCTTGAACGCTGCATAGGGCGCCACTCCAGCCGTGGCTACGCGGGTGGTGGCACTGCTCAGATTGACGATACTGGCGTGTTCCGCCAGCAAGGGAAGCAAAGCCTGGGTGAGAAAAAACGGGCCTTTGAGGTGGACATTGAACAGGCCATCGAACTGCGCTTCGCTGACGGTTGCCAAGGGGTTGAACAGGCCGTAGCCCGCGTTATTGACCAGGCCACTCAGCGTGGTGGAGCCCCAGGTTTCCCCAAGCGCCAGGCGCACTGATTCCCGAAACGCCTCGAAGCTGCCGACATCCGACACATCGAGCTTGAGCGCAACAGCCTTGCCACCGTGTAGCTCGATGCGTCCCACGACCGCAGCGGCAGACTGCGGGTCAGAGTTGTAGGTAAGGATGACCCCCATACCTCGTTGAGCCGCGTGTTCGGCTGTACTTGCACCGATGCCACGGCTGCCGCCCGTAATGACGATTACACCCATATCAAATTCCCCTGTGGTTCAAACGTGCCTCCACAGTACTCATCCCTCTCGCCAGGGCCGTACCCGTTCCTACTCGAAACCTGCCTGTTTCTGCTTTTTTCTTGCACGGCGTCGTGCTCCGCCCTCAACATGCTGCGCATGGACAATCAATTGAATGAACTCAGGTCGCTAGCGGCCAAGGCTGAAAATCGCCGCACCGAGACGGGCATCCCGCGAGTGGCCATGGTCCAGGGCAAGATCCCCGAGCACATGCTGGCGGCGGTCTATGACCCGATGATCAACCTGATCCTGCAAGGCAGCAAAAGCATGACGGTGGGCGACCGGACGCTGCGGTATGACCCGGCGACCTATTTCGTCATGTCCATTGGTTTGCCAGCGGTGGGGTCGGTGCACCCAGCCGCGTCAGGAGAGCCTTATTTGGCGGTCAGTCTGACGCTTGATCCTGCGGTGTTGTCCACACTGTTCGCCGACCTGCCCAAACCTGCCGCACGCTACGAAAACAATGCCGGGTTTTCAGTGGCGTCGGTCACGACCGAGCTGATGGATGCGTGGGTGCGCATGCTGCGACTGATGGGCGATCCGGATGCCATTGCCGCCCTCGCCCCTGTTTACGAACGTGAGATTCTGTTCCGTGTCCTTCAGGGACCCCATGGCTGGATGCTGCGGGATATGGCCGCGCCGGATACCGCCATGGCCCGAGTGAATATGGCTATCCAATGGATCCGCCGTGACTTTGCCGAGCCCATCAGGGTCGAGCGCCTGGCGGAACGAGCGTCGATGAGCGTCTCGGCGTTTCATCGCCACTTCAAGGCGGTCACCAACCTGAGCCCTTTGCAATACCAAAAAAGGGTTCGCCTGCTCCAGGCCAGAACGCTGATGGTGGCCAGCGCGAAGAGCGTCATGGCGGCGGCCTTCGAAGTCGGCTATGAAAGCGCGACGCAATTCAGCCGGGATTACGTGCGGGTGTTCGGCCTTCCTCCCGCACAAGATGCGGGCAGAATCCTCGGGGAGACCCGAGCTTTTAGAAGCTAGACTGCTGGGTGAGCACATTCAAAAAAGGCACCCTTTGGGCGCCTTAACAGTATCAAGCGATTTTGATTACAACCTTTCCAAATGCTCCCTTCGCAAGATGCTCATAAGCTTCTCGTGCTTTCTCGAACGGATACACCTGATCGATCACGGGACGAATCTTGTGTTCGTTGAGGAATGCATTCATCCGGTCGAACGATGAGCGCGGCGCTACGGCAATACCGCGAATGGTCGTCTGGCGAAAAATGAGCGGCATCAGGTTGAGTTCAACGGTCTGCCCGGTCAAGAAGCCGATCTGCGCAATACGCCCGGATGCCTTGGTCGCTGCGACCGATTGATTGATGCCGCTGCCGCCGGCCACATCGAGCAGCAGGTCCACACCTTTGCCTTCGGTCAGCCTCAGCACTTCGTCTGCCCAGTTCGGAGTCGTTCTGTAGTTGATGCCCGCTACGGCCCCCAGTCCCTTCACGGCTTGCAGATTCTCGTCGCGACTCGACGTCGCGATCACCTTCGCGCCAAGTGCAGTCGCGATCTGCACGGCAAATATGGACACGCCGCCAGTGCCTTGAACCAACACGGTTTGCCCGGGCTGTATTTGTCCGAAGTCTACCAACGAGTACCACGCCGTGAGCGCGGCAATCGGCAGCGTCGCCGCCTCTTCATCGCTCATATTGTCTGGCGCACTCACGGCGCTGTCTTCGTGGATGATCATGTATTCGGCCAGACCGCCAGGCAACGGCGAACCGAAACAGTAATCCGGTTCATTCGGCCCTGGCTCGCCATCCAGCCAACGGGAGTACAGATGCGAGTTGACCCGGTCACCGACTTTGAAGCGCGTGACGCCGTCACCCATCGCGACCACTGTGCCAGCTGCATCACTCACCGGGATGAGGGGTTTGGGCACCTTGTGTGGTTCGTAGATGCCGTCAACGATCGCCTTGTCGCGAAAGTTGAGCGACACAGCACCGACCTTTACGAGCAGCTCGCCGGCCTTGGGTTGCGGGGTTGTGATCTCTCCCAGTTGCAGGTTGTCGAGTCCGAAATCTGTCAATAGCCAAGCTTTCATTGCGCATCTCCAAAACGAGTCAATGGCTGCAAACCCCATTGGGTTCGCCTGGGGCACATCTTTCGACTTTGGGGGCGCGCAATAAATACGTAAAAAAGGACATGATTATTCTATTCTGAGGCAACAATGTATTCGGCCAGGTAAGACACCATGGAATTGCTGCAATCAATGCGACTGTTCGCCAGACTGGCTGAACTCGGCAGCTTCACTAAAGCCGCCGATTCGCTGGACATCGGACGGCCTCAAGTCACCCGTTACATCCAGGAGCTGGAGACGTCATTGGGCGTGCGCCTATTCCAACGCACCACGAGAAAGGTGGCGCTCACCGCCGAGGGCGAACGGTTCTATGAGCGAGTGCAGGAAATTCTCGCGGATATTTCTGCCGCGACCTCGATGTTTGACCGCACCGGAGCAACGCTCGTGGGCCGACTTCGCGTCGATATCCCGACCGCTTTCGCGCAGATGGAGTTCATCAAAACCCTGAAAGAATTCACTGGCACCTTCCCCGGCATCAACATGGTGCTGGGCGTGACCGATCGAGCCGTTGACCTGATAGGTGAAGGCATCGACTGTGCGTTGCGCATAGGCGATTTGCCAGACTCAACCCTGATCGCTCGCCCCATCGCACTGGCAACCATGGTGACGTGCGCAGCGCCCGAGTATCTGAACGAGCACGGGAAACCCAAGGCACTCGACGATCTGGTGTCCCATCGAGGCGTCAACTTCCTGTCCGGTCAGAGCAACAGAACATTGCCTTGGCACTTCACGGTCAAAGGTCAGGATCGAGCGTTTGTGAGTAACGCCGGCATCACCGTCACCGAGTCGAATGCGTACGTTCAGTGCGGCGTGTCGGGCTTCGGAATAATCCAGGCCCCAGGCATCACCGTGGCCGAGTATCTCGACAGCGGTGCTTTGGTGGAAATTTTAACGCCCTATCGGCCAGCCCCTCGCCCTGTGTCGGTGCTGTACCCAAGTCGAACGCACCTGGCACCGCAGGTGCAGGTTTTTGTCGAATGGCTGCAAGAGCGTTTTCCGAAGATTCATCCTGACTGGCTGGAACAATAGGTGCTCCAGACTGACTTGGCTTCGGAACAAAAGCAGGCGTGGTATTTCGACACGAGTGCCTCATACCCCGCCTCGGGAATCAACAACAGGCTGCGGCCAGTCCTCCATCAATCAGGTAGATCGCGAAAGAAAAAGTCACGATCGACAGCACCGTACTGACCAGGATGGAGGTCGCGGCTTCACTCTGATACGCGCCGGTCTGGTTTGCGAACATCGCCGGGATCGTCGCCGATGGCAGCGCACAAAGCAGGATCATTTGTTGGGCGTAAAGCCCATGTGTGCCGAGCATTACGGTGGCGGCAAACATCAACACCGGATGAATGAACAGCTTGAGCCCAAGGTTGCCCCACACTTCACCCGACATCTTCAGTTTCTCGGACGACATGATCAATCCCAGGCACAGCAGGGATTACTGGCGCTCAAACGGCGGATTACTACGAGCAGTCGCTTCGAAAGATCGCAGCTCAAATGTGAGGCAAAAACATGTCGCACCCTTACGACCCAAAGTTTCAATGATCACCAGAATCAGTCGCTTGCTAGGTCTGACAACAGAACATTCACTCAAGGAAACTCCCATGTCGACAAAAGTGCTGGTCTTGTACTACTCCACTTATGGCCACACTGAAACAATGGCACAAGCGATCGCTGAAGGGGCTCGGTCGGCGGGCACCGAAGTTTCGCTTAAACGTGTCCCCGAATTGATGTCGGAAGAAGTGGCACGCCAAGCGGGTGCAAATCTGGAGCAACGTGCCGATATCGCGACGCCTGGTGAACTGGTGGACTACGACGCCATTATTATCGGTACGCCAACCCGTTTCGGCCGGGTGTCTTCGCAAATGGCAAACTTCCTGGACCAGACCGGCGGGCTTTGGGCTGAAGGCAAACTGATCGGCAAAGTCGGCGGGGCGTTCGTTTCGACGCCACATCGCTGAAATCGCGACAGCGCTGGTACGTGGGCGTCAGGCGTAATCACGCTCCAGCCAACTATCGAAACCCGATTTATCCTTTTTGGGTCACCGCAGACCTCCACCTTTTGCTGCGGTGACTTTTTTACGTCTGGTTAATCACAGAGCCATGTCAGCCGGCACAGTGCCCGGTTTACGCTTACCCCTGCCGCTCAGTCAGCTATATCGTTGGTGATAAGTGGTAAAGACCGGGTGAGCAGCTTCAAGATCAAGCATCACGTGAATCCAGGAGCCCGATCGGGTTCCATGCTTGGCACCCAATGAAATCAGGGCAACGAGGATTGAAAAGCCCTGTTCAGGTGTTTGCGTTTTTTTGTGCCAATTTGATCTTAATTCCAGCCACACGCTGAATTCACCGGCCTGTCGGCTGACCACCCCCCTCCGGCAAAATGCCAACAACACCATGCCCGCCACGCCACATAACCCTCAAAGCAACCTTTAGATGGCAGAATCCCTTAACTTGATCGTTTCGGTGACCAGCATGCTTCGCGTATTTGAACAAAGACTCGACCCCTTCCCGCCCGACGAGGTACCGCCGCCACCCGATGGCCTGGCCCGGTTTTTGTGGGCATGCACACGGGGCGCGCGCGGTTATATTCTTGCGTTTGCGCTGCTCAGTGCCGCGGTGTCGATCTACGAAGCCTGGCTGTTTTCTTTCCTCGGTCAGGTCGTGGATCTGCTCTCGACATGGCAGGCCGGTGGTGATGCGGCGGCTCAGGAAAGCCGCGTGTTGTGGGGCATGGGCATCGTGATGCTGGCCAGCATCGGGCTGGTGGCGTTGCGGACCATGGTGCAACACCAGATATTGGCGATTAACTTACCGCTGCGGCTGCGATGGGACTTCCACCGCCTGATGCTGCGGCAAAGCCTTTCGTTCTTTTCCGATGAGTTCTCCGGCCGGGTCACCACCAAGGTGATGCAGACCGCACTGGCCGTGCGCGACGTGCTGTTCACCCTGATCGAGATCGCACCCGGAATCGGCGTGTATTTCATCGCGATCATCGCACTGGCCGGCGGCTTCGCCCTGAAACTGATGCTGCCTTTCCTTGCCTGGATCGTGCTGTTCGGGCTGGCCATGCTCTACTTCGTCCCCCGCTTGGGGAAAGTCGGACAGGAACAGGCCAATGCGCGTTCCTCGATGACCGGACGCATCTCCGATGCCTACACCAACATCACGACCGTGAAGCTGTTCTCCCATTCCAATCGTGAAGCGCACTTCGCGCGCGCGGCCATGGAAGACTTCAAGCAGACCGGCTTTCGCCAGATGCGCCTGGTCAGCCAATTCGAGATCGTCAACCAGGCGTTGGTGGTGGCGTTGATCATGGCCGCTGGCGGTTATGCGCTTTGGCTGTGGCACCTGGGCGAAGTCGGCACAGGTGCGGTGGCGGCGATTACCGCCATGGCGTTGCGCATCAACGGCATGTCGCACTGGATCATGTGGCAAATGACCTCGCTGTTCGAGAGCATCGGCACCGTGCAGGATGGCATGGCCACTCTTACCCGCGGCCCCAAAGTGCAGGATGCGCCAGACGCGGGCGTGCTGGTGACCTCCGGCGGGGCGGTAACCTTCGACAACGTGAGCTTCAACTACAATGGCGAACGCCAGGTGCTCGACGGCCTGAGCCTGAACATTCGTCCGGGCGAAAAAATCGGTCTGGTGGGCCGCTCCGGCGCGGGCAAATCCACGCTCATCAACTTGCTGCTGCGCTTCTATGATGTCGACAGCGGGAAGATCCTTATTGACGGGCAAGACATTGCGCACGTGACACAAGACAGCCTGCGCAGCGCGATCGGCATGGTCACCCAGGATACCTCCCTGCTGCACCGCTCCATTCGCGACAACATTGCCTACGGCCGACCCGATGCGACCGACGCGCAAATCCGCAGTGCCGCGGCCAACGCCCAGGCCGATGAGTTCATCAGCCAACTGAGCGACCGCCAAGGCCACACCGGTTACGACACCTTGGTCGGCGAGCGCGGCATCAAACTGTCGGGCGGTCAGCGCCAGCGCGTCGCCATCGCCCGAGTGATGCTCAAGAACGCCCCGATCCTGCTACTCGACGAGGCGACCAGCGCGCTGGATTCGGAAGTCGAAGTGGCCATTCAGGAAAGTCTCGATGAAATGATGAAGGGCAAAACCGTCATCGCCATCGCCCATCGGCTGTCCACGATTGCGGCGATGGATCGACTGATCGTCATGGATGATGGACGCATCCTCGAACAGGGCACCCACACGGAATTGCTCGCCAGGAACGGCCTCTATGCGCGGCTGTGGCACCATCAGAGTGGCGGGTTCCTGGGTGAGGATCGGGGGGTGACCGAGGCGATGGATCAGGTGTGAGCGTGAATGTTTGGGGATGATGTTCGAGCGGTTGCTTTGGGTCGATTGTTGCCGTGCACGACAGGCAGTTATCGGCCAATTGCTGCCCTTCGCCATGGGCAACATTCGACCAGTGGAGTCGTTCGGATGCGTCGGACGTGACAGGCCGAAATCGGCGAGAATTTTTTAATAGTGAAACGCAATCGAGCTATTTGCGCTCTCGCTGTACATACCACTGCGTGAACGCTTCGGCACTTACCGGTCGGCAGACATGAAACCCTTGGACCATGTCGCAATGATAATCGCCCAGCGCATCGAGCACGTCGGCAGTTTCTACGCCTTCAGCAATGACCGTCATGCCAAGGTTGTGACCCAGATCGACGACGCTCCGTACGATGAGCTCGTTGGCTTGATCGCTTTGCATCGCCAGTACAAAGGATTTGTCGATCTTGAGTTCGCTGATGGGCAAATCCTTCAACTGAGCCAGACTCGTATAGCCGACGCCGAAATCATCGATGGCAATGTGGATGCCCATCCCATGTAACTGCCTCAGGATGGTCCGGGCCGCGTAGGAATCGAGCATGATCGCGGACTCGGTCACTTCGAGCATGAGCATGTTCGGCGTCAAATTGTAGTGTTCAAGCAGATCGATGATCTGAACCACCAATTTGTCGTCCAACAAGTTGCGCGCAGAAATGTTCACGGCCACCGGTATGCATATACCGATGTCAGCCCAGGCTCGCACCTGAGACAGCGCGAGGTTCAGCACGTATCGCGTCAGGGCACCGATGATTCCGGTCAGTTCGGCAAACGGAATGAACTCATCCGGAGTCACCAGGCCGCGCACTGGATGCTGCCAGCGCACCAAGGCTTCGACGCCAGTCACTTTTCCCGTGCTCAGGCTGACCTTGGGCTGGTACTCCAGGAACAATTCGCGGCGCTCCAGACCTCGCCGCAGTTCGCCAAGCATGGCCAGGCGTTCCGGAGAACGCCGATCCGTTCCCGGGTCGTAGGCGAGGACACCCTTTCCCTGTTTTTTGGCGGCATACATGGCGATGTCGGCACGCTGCATGAGCGTCGATGGATCGTCACCGTGCAGCCCCGATACCACGACCCCGAAGCTGGCCTCGACATCCAGTTCGACCCCATCAATTTCGAACGCTGCGGTAATCGCCGTATGCAGCCGTTGCGCTGCTTTCAACGCGCCTTCCAGGCCTTCGACGGAGGGAAGCAAGATAGCAAACTCATCACCACCCAACCGACAGACCGTGTCGATCCCTCGCGCTTCACTGACCAACCGCTTGCCGATCAGGTCGAGCAGGCGGTCCCCATAGTGATGGCCCAGGGTGTCGTTGACTTCCTTGAACCGATCCAGGTCAATCAGCAACAGGCCCGTGGTTGACCCTTGGCGACGGCCAAGGCGCATCGCCTGCTCGAAACGGTCCGCCAGCAGTGTTCGGTTGGCCAGCCCGGTCAGCTTGTCATGCAGCGACGCGTGCAAGGCGTCCTTGCGTTGACTGTCGAGCTCGAAACGTGTGCGCCGCAGCACTTCGGCGAACAAGCCGGCCAGCAGCAGACCCGCGATAAAAACGATGGGCGTGGTACTGGCGTTGAAGGACTCCCGTGAACGCAGTTTTTCCAGCGCGCCGATCGACTGCTGGTGGTGAGCGGCCGCTGCTTGCAGGACGACATTTTCAATCTTTTCGAACAGCGGGTCGGCCTCCTCGTTGTCAATCCGGCGCGCCCGCAAGGCCTCGCCCTGATCTACGGCATCGAACATCTTGTAGATGCTTTCCACATAGGGAGTCAGTGAAGTGCGAACATCCTCGACAAGCAGATGATCGGCAGGCGATCCGGAGCGCTGAATACGCTCTAGCGCCGTGCCAAGTTGCGCCAGGACATCGTTGAAGTTACGCAATATGTTCGGCCCGGGATCCAGCCGATACTTATGTTCTATAGACTCGGCGGCCAGCACGGCCGTCGCAGCCGCTGAGTAGTGATCAGACAGAACGCTCGAGGCGATCGCCGCCTGCCCCAGACGTCCGGTGGTAATGGAAGACCATACCGCAAAGCCGCTAATTACTAGCAGCACGGCAATCAAACCATGGCGCGCCCACCTACCGGGAATTGCTTTACTCCAACGGAGGAAATCAGACGTGTCACTCACTTGCGCAAGGGCTTCGGGAACCTGCGAACTTGCTGGCGGCAAAGTGCTCATGCGCTACCTCATGTAGACGTGAATGCTTCCATTCTTATTGGCAACTTCCACCAAAATCTAAGTTTAGACGAAGAATGAAATTAACGTTGAAATGCTCGAATTCATTCGTATGATATCCATTACACTTAATAATATCTGATTGATAAGTCTCGTTATTATCCAATAATTTTTATTTAAATTAATTATTGAACACCCACACCCTCTCTTATTTACGCCATGAACTCCATTGGACTTAAGGCGTATTACTGAAGACCAACGAACAATCGCATCAATGCGACTATTATTCTAGAATTGCAAGCTATTTTTTATATTTATTCCTTTCCCCACCGACTGTGCTAAAGCGCACGGACCCACCCAGAATATCGTGAGACGCCTCCAAAGTTTCAGCTGATTCATTACTGAGTTTTTACCCATTTTAATGAACTCTTTGGCTGTCCCGACATCGGCATTTCGCCGAAATGCGATCTTTCGCGAACGGCACCTATGGGTCGGGACATACAACGTATCGCAAACGTGTACGCCTGCCGCCGGTGTCGATGCCTCGATCAGCACCCAACCGACGACGACTATCACAACCACTGCCGGATCCTCGGTCCTCAGTCGAGGCAACAACAGCAACTCGACGGTCACCCTCAGCGGCACCACGATCGATAGCACGCCACCTGCTGCCGCCAACGCGGTTTTTTCGAATGTAATCGGTGCCGGTGGTACGGGCAGTGCGACCCTGATCGTCGATGGCGGCACCAACACCGTCAACGTTGGGGGGAGCGGCCTCGACGCGCTGGCCATCACCAATGCCAACAGTGGGCTGTCGACGTTCACGGTGAGTGCAGGCACCACGCTTAACATCCTCAACTCGGTCGTGGGCAACGAACACGACGGTATTGACGTGAATGCCAGTGGCGGCGGTGCGATCAATTTGACCCACGAAGGTAACGGTCAGATCACCCTGCTCGGTGGTAACGGCATCTGGACAAAGGCCAGTGGCAGTGGCGACACCAATGTCAGCGTCGGCGCCGGGGTCAGCATTCTGGTCAACAATGACGATGCACTGTCCGCCGGCCCTCCCATACTCGACGACACGTTGCCGACCGCTGGCGTCGGTAACCATGCAGGCGTTCATACTCGCGCGATCGATGGCAATACCACCGTGGTGAATGCCGCCAGTGTCCACTTCAATCTCCTCTGAAATCGTCGATCCCAGGATGGCGATGACCTATCAAACGCGCAACGGCTCAGACGATTCCCACCTGCACGCTGCTACTCGAACTAGGCGGGGCGTAGCGAGGTCCCGATGGCGTCAGCAAAAACTACTTTCGAAAGCGGCCTCTCACGAATAGCCATCCGCCAATCTCGGCCATTTACGACGTGCAGACGAGGCATCAATGCCATGACTACCGATTGTTCCAGTCAGGCAGACCACTCACTGATAGCGCGCCCAACGATGTGTTGGTCACTGCTTGCCTAATGCGAACAGCATCACGAGCCCCCGGAAGGATCAAGTGACGCCACCGCTTACATCCGGTGATGTTCCAGCAAGAAGTCCACGAACAACCGCACCCGAGCCGGCATTGCCGAGCCACCTACGAACACCGCATGAATCGGTTCCTGGTCGCCGGGGTTCCAGGCTTCCAGCAGCGGTATCAGGTCACCGCGCTGTAAATCCTCGCTCACGCTGAACTCGCCGATACGCGCAATGCCGGCACCTACTCGCGCGAGTTGTGCCAGCGCTTCACCACTGCTGCATTCGATGTTGCCGCTGACCTTCAGGGAAAACTCTCTTCCGTCGCGGATGAACGGCCAGTTGGGTTCGGCACGCCGGAAGTTGAAGCGTAGGCAGTTGTGCCGTAGCAGGTCTTCCGGTTCCTGGGGGATGCCGTTGCGCTGCAGATACTCGGGCGATGCCACTACTACCTGGCCGGTGTCGCCGATCCTGCGCGCGGTCAGCGGGCTGTCGGGCAGATGGCCAAAGCGTACTGCGACGTCGGCCTGACCGCCGAGAATGTCGACCACTTCGTCGCCGAGGGTGAGGTCGACGACGATGTTCGGGTAACGGGCGCTGAATGCTGCCACCAAGGGAACGATGGCCAGCCGTCCATGGCCAAGAGCGGCGCTGACGCGCAATCGGCCCTTCGGTACGCCCTGGTCGGCAATGGCTTCTTCAACCTCGTCCATGTCGGCCAGGATACGCCGGGCACCCCGCAGGAAAGCTTCACCCTCGGCGGTGAAGGTGATCGCTCGTGTGGTGCGCAACAGCAGGCGGGTGCCAAGACGTTGTTCGGCACGTGCGATGATTCGACTGACCGCTGAGGGTGTCAGCCCCAACGCACGCGCGGCGGCCGACAGGCTGCCTTCCTGCGCCACGGTGGCGAACACGCTCATTTCACCTGACCTGCCATTGAAGTCCACTTGTGCTCCTTACGCAAAGGTGATTGCCGAAAATGCTATCTACCGCCTCTAAAAGTTGGATCGTAGCATTGGCGGCATAGATAAGGAGCCTTCCATGCGTATCAATCCACCACTTGTCGCACTCGCCATTGGTGCCTTTGGCATCGGCGTTACCGAGTTCGCCCCCATGGGCATGTTGCCGGGCATCGCTGCGGATCTCGGCGTTTCCATTCCCGCCGCCGGTCTATTGGTCAGTGCTTACGCCCTGGGCGTATTGCTCGGCGCGCCACTGATGACCCTGACCACCGGCAGGATTCCCCGGCGCTATCTGCTGATCGGACTCATGGCGATTTTCACCCTGGGTAATCTGATGTCAGCCCTGGCCACCGATTACTACAGCCTCATGGTCGCCAGAGTGGTGACCTCACTGAACCACGGTGCGTTTTTTGGCGTTGGCTCCATCGTCGCAGCCAGCGTCGTCGCCCCGGAGAAACGAGCCGGCGCGGTTGCGGCGATGTTCATGGGCCTGACCCTGGCGACCATCGGCGGTGTGCCGCTGGCCGCCTGGTTTGGCGAACTGTTCGGCTGGCGCACCGCATTCTGGGGTATCACCGGTCTCGGCGTGGTGGCCATGGCCTCGTTGTGGTTCGCCCTCCCCAACCTGCCGGCGCCGAAAAGCGTCGGCGTAATGGCCGAAATTCGGGTACTGGGCCGTGGCCCGGTGCTGGGGGCGTTGGCCCTGACCGTAGTCGGCTCGGGTGCAATGTTTACTGTCTTCACCTACATCGCGCCGATCCTCAGCAGCGAGACCCATGCGTCCACCGCCTACATCACCGCGATGCTGGTGCTGTTCGGTGTGGGGTTGACGCTGGGCAACATGTGGGGCGGCAAGGCCGCCGACCGCTCGATAGATCGCACCCTGATCGTTTCGTTGAGCGTGCTGATTCTCGTTTTGCTGGCGTTCACCGTACTGATGCGTTGGCCGCTGCCGGCCGCCGTTGCCATCCTGATATGGGGTATCGCCAGCTTCGCCCTGGTGCCGCCGCTACAGATGCGCGTCATGGAGGCTGCCAAGGACGCGCCCAATCTGGCCTCGGCGGTGAACATCGGTGCCTTCAACTTCGGCAACGCGATTGGTGCGGCGCTGGGTGGAGCAGTGATCAATACCGGGCTGGGTTATCCGGCGATTTCCCTGGCCGGAGCGGCAATGGCGGGTCTGGGGCTGCTGATGGTGTTGGCTTTTGCTTGGCGTTCCAGAACGATTGCAGCTGCGGTGGTGTGACGATGATGTAAGGGGGGCTGTTAGTCACCATTGATGAGTGACGGCTAGCGGCCCATTAGCTGTCGTTCGCGATCGGTAGTTCACGACCCTAAACGGACATTCATGGCAGCCAATTATTGGCCGACGGTTGTCTGTCGCGAAATAATTATTCCAGCGCCATGAGCTGGTTAAGGTTGAATTGTAAAAATCGCATTTTTAGTTAATCGCTGCATCTGATTTGCTGGTGCGTTGATGGTGGCTTTTAACCATGCCAACCGTGTATCCGTTTGACTTAGATCAACCCGTCGATGCAACACTCTGTGGCTCAATATTGAATGTTTTTGCATTGACTTGGTTGAAATGCACACAGTAGCGCAAGGTTTTATTTATTCAACTCGTTGAGGTGCGACAGTTTTACATCCCTGTAGAGAACTCAGGTGGGTATTTGATTGCAGTTCGTATCGTGCGTAAGGCATCATCGTATTTACAAAGTAAATGCAAAGCCCAGTCGGCACGTGTGCGGATGCGAATATCATTTTCTTCTGAGGGAATTTCGCTATTCAACATAGATTCAACATTTCTTATTATGAGTTGTTCAGGCAAATACATGATCCGGCTGTTTTTGTAGCTCGAAGCACGCAATTCAGTAATAGGATAGGCTCCCCCGAGCCCAGCCGAAACCCCCACCAGGAGCGCTGGCTTGTGTCCAAGCTCACCGAGTCCTGCGTACAAAAAGAAATTTTTCAGCGCCGGGCAAGCCATGCCATTCCACTCCGGGCTGATCACGATCAGTGCGGTTGCTTTTTTGAGGATGGATTGCTGGACACTCCAGATTCCATCAATGTCTTCTTCTGGCCACAGCGGTAGCCGACTAGAAGCCAGGTTCAGCAGTTCACCTGTATCACAAAGACCAAGTTGCTCTAATCGGTCGCGCAAATATTTTGCGACTTTGAGTGATTGGCTGTTTGATCTATTCGATCCAGACAGCAGAACGATATGACGGCTCATTGCGCCACCTTCTGTTTAGCGTTGTGTGCTTTGGCGGCGACACGGCGTGAACGCACGACGGGCCAGAACAACTCTTCTTTCCAGCTGATCGGTGACAAGTGTTCGATTCCGTATAAGAGCGGACGCCGGCGGGTAATTTTGGCCGTTCCGAACAGGATGTCCCAGAAGAACAACAGGTTGCCGAAGTTGCCCTTGTAATGCGTGACACCATCCTCGGCAGTCAAGCCGTGATGGGCTGAATGAGTGGAAGGGGTGGAGATCGTTCGCTCCAGAACCCAGACAATAGGACGCAACACACGGATGCCATACAGTTTGTCATCCCACGCAACGCTGCTGTGCGCTGCGAAGATGACGATCATCTTTAGGATCAGATAAACATAGTAAATATGCGCAAGCCCTAGATAGATCAGTATGCCGGACAGCCAGATGCCGGGCATCAGCATGTAGTAGAAACTGTTGTTTCGATAAACGATACGGACACTCATGTAGGGCGCGGAGTGATGAGCGCGGTGCAGCGCATAAAGTGCCGGGACCCGATGTGTCAGTCGATGCCACCAGTATTGAGTCATGTCATCCAGTACTAGAAACAACACGAACCCTGCGACCCAAGGAATGGTGGCCAGGGCGCCTTTCATTTCCGGAACAGCCAAGCTCAGGATTTTTCCACTGAGCCACATGACACTGGGGAACGTGATTGCAACTAGGATCCCGGAGCCTATGACTTCGATCAGTACGTCACGCTTTCCGCTCGACGGGTGTCGAAGCGAAGAACACGCGAGTTCCAGCAAGATGAAGGCAAGGAATATCCCGGCCACTATTACGGAAGGATTGTTGGCGAGCATTATTGTATTCATGGCACTCTCGATTCAGGCCCCTGCGGGCAATGCCATTTCATTAGAAGCTAACGAGAAAGCCATCCCTATGCGCGAAACGGACAGAATTGAGCGAGAACAGGCCAATCGTTCCTCCCAGCGCTTTCACCGCGGCAAATTGGGACAGGTGCTGGAGCGTTTCCTGGATAGCCAGGCCTTGAGAGAAAACAGGGATTACAGCCTGATCGAGCTGGATCAGCTTTGGCGCGAGGCGGCGCGCGTCGATCCGGCGATCGGGTTGAAACTGTTCACGCTATTCACGCCTCAGGACTGGCACGTCCTGGCCTATCTGTGTTTGTACAGCCCCGACGTTTTATCATCCATGAAGCTTTGGTCCCGGTACGCGCGGCTTGCGTCGGACACGGACACGGTGAGACTGCTCAATGATGAGAACGGCGTCGGTATCGAGCTGTGCCTCGATGCGCCCAGTGAGCTGGCGCGCTATGTCGTTGAGCACTACGGCGCAATGTCCATCGCGCAGTTGCGGCGGGGAACAGGGCAGCAGGTGCAGCCGGTCCTGGCAAGATTTACTCACTCACGTCCGTCGTATTACAAGCAATACACCCAATGGTTTGGGGGCCGTGTCGAGTTTGATTGTCCGATTAACTGCTTCTATTTCGATGCTCGAAGCTTGAGCCTGCCGATGCAGACACGTCATCACGGGATGCTTGAGTTATTGACCCAGGAACTGGATCGACGGATCGCCGCGCATCGGAATTTCAGCGGTTGGTCAGCCAAGGTTGCTGAAGGAGCACGACGATCTCTAGCGAGAGGTGAAACTCCCAATCTGGACAATCTGGCGAAGGCGCTGCACCAGACGCCAAGGACCTTACGGAGACGACTGGAAGAGGAAGGTACAACCTTCAGACAATTGCTCGATCAGATTCGCGCAGAATTGGAACTGCATCTTGAATTGCAAGGAGAGTCATTTACGGAGATTGCAGCTCAACTAGGCTACAGCGATTTGACGGCGTATCTCCACGCCCGAGGTCGATGGCGTGACAGGAAGTAATGTGGCGGGCCCAAATTTTTCGGAACGACAGCGTTACCTCACAAATCACCTCATCCCACGCCAGTAATTTCCCTTGTGCGGTTCCAACCCAGATAAATGCCGAAATATCGAATCTTCCTGGGGTTGCTTGCAAAAAGGTAATTCCTGACAGGGGTAGGAGAGGATGCAGGTTGATTTGCCACTGAGTCTTGGGGCCCATCCGAATGACTGCTTTTGGCCGAATGCTGCCTCTTGCTAGAGGCTGAAACGACGCAATGTCCCGTTTATAAACTTTCTGCCTCCGGCGCACGGAAGGCCTTGCTGTAGTAGCCGGATTGGTCGAAACAGCAAACGTGCTTCTTGCCGGATGCGAGCATATCGCAGGCATCACCGATTCGTTTTGTGCGGGTCTTGAGTTGCTTGGCTGAAGTGATCCAGTGAATCCAGTCCACTCGTGCGAGGGTCGTCGTATCGTTCCAGACTTTACGGGCCTCAGGAGCGGCAGCCAGTGCCTCCTGGAAATCTGCCGGGATGTCGGGCTCCGATTCCTTCTTCACAGGGGCCAGTTCCAGTGTAACGATGTCCCCAACGACCGCGCCTGCGGCGTCGAGTAACGCTCTACTTACCTGCAGCCAATGGCTCAACTGGCCATCCGGCTCAAGGGTTGCCTGGAAAGGCCGCCCGTTGATTGTGCCTTCGACTGTCGTCCTTCCTCGCCTCGGAAGCTGTTCACTCGCCTCTCTTGGCAGCACCACGAACGCCCACGACCTATCATCACCAGGTTTTGCCGGACGAAGAAGCTTTGCTTCGAATCGGGATTTCACATCGATTGTTGTCATTGCAACTCCTCCAACTAATAGGTCGATTAACGTTCCATGTCGCCCTGCAAGCCCTTGCCTGCCCTGGAGGAATTACAGCAAACCCTGATGAAAGGGCCAACATCTTTGCTTATTCGCCAGCAGTCCCCAGTCAATCACCAGCCTGCGACAACGGCCTCGCCACCTGCTCCAACGCTCGACGCTCTGCCGCCACGCCCCATACCGCTTGCACCACCGCCGCGGCACACATCAGCGCGGCGCCTGTCAGGTAACTCATCAGCAGACGGCTGCGCTGCTGGGTCTGAATCAATTGGCCAAACAGCATCGGCCCGATGATGCCGTCGAGGGTATAGGACTGCGCGTTGTCAGTGGATTTAAACGAATAAGTAGGCTCGTCAACTATTGTGATCAGCCCATATGGGGTGTGCATGTTCATATGATTATTATTTTCTGGCCCGTTTACGATCAGGTTATGCCTCAGGTTTGATCTGGGAAGCCCTTGAGAAGGAACGACCGTTTTTAGCCGATAGCAGTCACCCACGGAAGGTGTGTAACGGTCCTAGGACCACCTAAAACCTCCTACAAAAACCTCGGAATCCCTAACCTCGCCCGCCGTTCCGATGCGGCTTATAGTCCGCCCCGTCGCCCAAAATGGCGATTCGGGTTTGGCGACCTGACCACAGAGAAGACTGAGTAACGGCCTTTGAGCCAATCAAACTGAGATCTTCAAATGACTAGATACATGCCCCTCACCGGAATCGACCTGATTCCGGCCTCCTTGCTCATCGACACCGAAGCACCGCTCGACGTCCTGCAAGCCGCAGCAGACTACCGAATTCGCACCGTTACGCAGGTACTGGAAAACATCGCCTTCCGTGCCGAACTTGGTTGCGACACGGTGGTGCTGAAGGACTTTTCTCAGCTGCTGGCCATCCCGTTGCGCGATGGCTGTGACTTGATGGATGTGATTGGCCGACGTTTGCGTGCGCAGGCGGAGGGGTAAATTAAAACCGCTGAACCCGCATTGCCCGGATACCTCAACACCCCCTAACGCCCAATCAACGAACTCGCCAACAACGCCTCCAACCCCATCGGCTTGGCAAAGTAATAACCCTGGGCCTGCCCTGCGCCCATTTCGCGCAGCAGGTCCAGCGTCGCTTCATCCTCGACGCCTTCGGCCACCACGCTCAGGTCCAGCGATTCGGCCATCCGCACAATCGCCCGGACGATCGCGCGACTGCGAGGGCTGGCGGTCAGTTCGAGGATGAACGACTTGTCGATCTTCAGGCCACTGAATCGGTATTGATGCACATAGCTCAGGGATGAAAACCCGGCACCGAAGTCATCGAGCACCACCGACATGCCGTTGTCGGCCAATTGCTGCATGGTCAGCCGGGCAATCGCCGGTTCGGCGACCAGCGCACCTTCGGTCAACTCCAGGCAGATCCGCGACGGCTCGACCTTGTGCCGCTCCAGCAGTGCAAGTACATCACTGGCGAAGTCCGGGCGCGTCATGCTGTAGCTGGAGCAATTGACGTGCACCGGCGGCCAATTGGCGTGCTCGGGTTGTGCGAGGATCAGTGCAATGCTGTTGAGCATGTACAGGTCCAGTCGACCAATCAGGCGCAGACCCTCGACGTCCGGCAAAAACTCGCCCGGCGCGATCACCCGGCCGCCCGGCTGATGCCAGCGAATCAGCGCTTCGAGGGCCACCAGTTCGCCGCTTTCGACGCTGACGATCGGCTGGAAATACGGCAGCAATTCATCGGTACGCTTGAGCGCATTGCGCAAGGCCCCTTCCCGCTCGACCTGGTCCGAGACTTCACGACGCACTTCCTGATTGAACACCGCGTAGCTGTCGCGCCCGGCACTCTTGACCCGGTACATCGCCGCATCGGCATCGCGCAGCAAGTCGGCGGGCTCCATATGGAACTGGCTGTCGGCGCTGACGATACCGATACTGCAGGACGAAAAAACTTCATAGCCATTGATGAAAAACGGCAGGTCAAACGCCACCAGAATCCGTTCGGCGATGTCGATCACCACGTCCAGCGGCGCCTCGGGCGCCAGCACGGAAAACTCATCGCCGCCCAGGCGCGCCAGCATGTCGGTGTCGCGCAGGCAACCGCGCAAACGGTGGGCGGCCTGCATCAACAGCAGGTCGCCGAAATGATGGCCGAGGCTGTCGTTGACCAGTTTGAAACGGTCGAGGTCGATGAACATCACCGCCAGGTGCCCGCCTTCGCTGCCGAACTGCGACCAGGCCAGATTGAGGCGCTGTTGCAGGTAGGTACGATTGGGCAGCCCGGTCAGCGCATCGTGGGAGTTCTCGTGTTGCAACTTGGCATTGGCGTGATCGAGCTCGCGGGTGCGGTTCTGCACCCGGGCTTCCAGCTTGAGGTTGGCGGCATGGATCGCTTCGGCGGCCGTGCGGCGCGACAACGCGGTGTCGATGTGCCGCGACACGAACGTCAGCAGTTCTTGGTCTCGCAGGGTATAGCGCACCTGCGAGGTATAGCTTTGCACCGCCAGCACGCCACGCACCACATCGCCATCGAACAATGGAATGCCTAGCCAGGAGTAGGACCGGTAGGACTCTTCGGCCAGTTCGATTTCACCTTGCGCGGACAATCGGTCCGCGTCGCCTGGATCAATCAGGCAAGGTCGGCGCTGCCGGATAACGTACTCGGTCAGGCCCCGACGCCCTCGCCGCGCCGCCGGGCAAATCGTCTGCCGCTCATCAACGTAATACGGAAAAGTCACTTCGCCGGTCGCGTCGTCGAACAGCGCAATGTAGAAGTTACGCGCAAACAGCAGATCACCGACGATGCCATGCAGGGTTTGGAACAGCTCGGCCATGTCGCCAGGCTGGCTGGAGAGTTCGGCGATCTGGAACAGCGCGCTCTGCAGATGTTCGGCGCGCTCTCGTTCTGCCACTTCCTGCCGCAATGCGTCGTTGAGTGCCGAGAGCTCCAGGGTGCGACGCATCACGGTCGCTTCCAGATCCTCGCGGTGCAGAATCCGGTCCAGCGCCATGGCCACGTGGCGGGCCACCACCAGAAACAGCGCGCGGTCCTCGGCGCTGTAGGTACGGGAAACGTCGTAGACCTGCATGGCCAGCATGCCGAACACGTCATCCGAGGCATTTTTCAACGGTGCGCCCATCCAGAATTCCGGACGATCACCCACGCAGTAAAAACGCTTCTCGTCCTGAGCCGCGAGAATGCCGGCGGCGTCGATCAGCAACGGCTGGCCACTGGTCAATACCTGGCCGGTCAACGACAGGTGCGAAGGGTCAAGGTATTCGTAGTGCTGGGACTCCACGGCATCAACGTCGATGATGTCGACGTAATACGGGTAGTCGATCTTGCCGCTGTGCGGGTCATACAACGCGAGATAGAAGTTCTCGGCGTCGATCAGGCTGGCCAGAAGCTGGTGAACCCCCACCAGAAACACTGACCGGTCGCGGGTCGAACTGGCCAGGTAAGTAATTTCATACAACACACGCTGGGTAATCTGCGCGCGGGCAAGGGTATTGGTCTGTACCTGAATGCCCAGGCGCTGGGCAAACCCGGCGAGCGCAGGTTCCGTGGCATCGGCCATTGGCGCGAGCAGCCAACCCAGCACACTTTCGCCGCTGCCGGTCGGCCAGCGGTGCAAGTGCCGGCTCAGGCAAAAGGTGTCGAACGCTTCATTCGCCACACTGGACGGCCACTGCGCCAGTGGATCGCCCTGCCCGACCAGATGCATTTGTTCACCGGCTCGGTAAACAACCCATGCGGTGGTGTGCGCCCAGTTGCGCGCGGAGTCCAGCAATTGCTCGATCGTGTCCGCGTTGCCAGCGTACGCCATGCCGACAGTCTCCGAATTTCCTTTTCGTTGAGATGCAACCACGTGGCAATCGTTCGATTGCCGCGCAGAGTCGGTTAATGGACGAACACTCATCAGCGCTCCCTGAGCCAGTAACTGGCGATACTCACTTGATGGTTGCTATCAATGTGCCAGTGAGCTTAGCGTTTAAAGCTTATAGAGTTTTTATTCAACAGGTTTTTTTTGTAGCCCCTCCTCAGGTAACAACAAAGCTCGAACCAGAGCACCCGCGACTGAACTGCTAACCTTAAATTGGCAAAAATGCCCGGCATGCCTTCATTCGAGGAAGTGAAAATGAAACTCGCATTCGTCGCTGCCGCAGTCGCCGTCATGCTCACCTCATCGCTTCCCGCCATTGCCGTCTCCGCCGAAAACACCGAAGCCATCCGGCCCTTCCAGGTCCACATTCCTGACCGTGATCTTACAGATCTGCGCGACCGGATTGCGGCGACCCGCTGGCCGGATAAAGAGACTGTTTCCGATCGGTCCCAAGGCGCTCAACTGGAACAATTGAAGGCGCTGGTTCACTACTGGGGCACGGCGTACGACTGGCGCAAAGTGGAGGCCCGACTCAACGCCCTGCCGCAGTACGTCACGACGATCGATGGGGTCGACATCCATTTCATCTGGGTGCGCTCTCCCCGTCCGAACGCGCTGCCGATGATCATGACCCACGGTTGGCCAGGCTCCGTCCTCGAGTTTATCAATGTCGTCGGCCCGCTCTCCGACCCCACGGCTCACGGGGGTAACGCGGCGGATGCATTTGATCTGGTGATTCCGTCCATTCCTGGCTATGGCTTCTCCGGCAAACCAACGGGAATTGGTTGGGACCCGGAGCATATTGCACGGGTCTGGGCGCAGTTGATGAAACGCCTCGAGTACACCCGCTACGTCGCCCAGGGTGGCGACTGGGGTGCTCCGATCACCAGCGCGATGGCGCGCCAGGCACCGGCCGGACTGCTCGGCATTCACCTCAACCTGCCGGCAACGATACCGCCGGAAGCGAGCGCGGCACTCGCCGCCGGTGGGCCGGCACCGGAGAACTTCTCCGCGCAGGAACGCGCAACCTTCGACGCCGTTGCCACCCTGATCAAGCAAGGGAACCTGGCGTACAGCGCGATGATGGCCGCAAGACCGCAAATGATGGGTTATGGCGTGACGGATTCACCGTCCTTTCTCGCCGCGCTCCTGCTCGTTCACCCGGGATTCGCAAAATGGATGTACGGCGCCGACGCTCAACAGCTGCCGACAAAGGATCAAGTGCTGGATAACGTCACCTTGTACTGGCTAACGAACAGCGCCGCTTCGGCAGGACGACTGTATTGGGAAAACAAGGGACGCAGCCCTCTTTCCTCCGCCGCACAGAAGACGAGCGAGATCTCCCTGCCGGTGGCGGTCACGGTGTTTCCGGATGACGTTTATTACCCTCCGGAATCCTGGGCCCGACGCGCCTACAGCAACCTGATCTACTTTCATCAAGCGGACAAAGGCGGCCACTTTGCAGCTTGGGAACAGCCGCAACTCTTTACTGAAGAACTTCGCACAGCGTTCAAGTCTTTGCGCTAGTTAGCAGTGTCTGTCATTCGTGAGAGGATATTGGCGACCAGGCGCGACAGGTGTTCGCCTGCACAATTATCCAAGTCGTTTTTACCAGGGAGGGGAGCGTCCTTATGGAGCCCGTTACAATTCGGACCCTGCAAAGCACTGATGCTGAGGCGTTGCTGACATTTGAATTGGCCAATCGCGAGTGGTTCGAGCGCCACATTGACGCGCGCGATGCTGCTTTTTACTCGATGCAGGGTGTCACCGGGCACATCACGGCTTATTTATCCGATTACGCCGCCGGCCTCTGGCATCCCTTTGTCATCGAAGACGCTGGCGGAAAAATAGTGGGTCGGGCGAACCTGAAAGACATCGACACGTCCGGGCGATCGGCAGAAGTCGGCTATCGGATTGCTCAAAGTGCCTGTGGACAAGGACTGGCCACACAGGCGGTGAAGCATCTGATCCGGGAGGCGCAGTTGCGTTGGAACTTAAAACAACTGGTTGCCCACGTGTACGCTGAAAATATCGGTTCGGCAAAAGTACTCAAGCGCTGTGGCTTCTTGATCGAACAGGCCCCCTGCCAGGAAGGAACAGATCAGGAGCATCGGTTTAGCCTTTCGATTTAGCCGAGTGGAAAGGCAGCTGCTTATTCATTCGCAGACAAAAAAAGCCCCGCCACCGAATGCGGTGCGGGGCAAAAAATTGGTTGGTTGCGGCCAACCAAAGGAGCTCTGTAGAAAACGTCTACCTACCGGGGTTAGATGCAGTCCTGTGCGGCGCGTTCAAAACTTGAAGGCAACAAGTTCGAGGCCAGCAAGTGCCGCTCGTAGATGAACACCTTGCCGCCGTTCCCGGCCTTGTAGGCTTCCAGCACGTTGTCCGCCGAAATTTTGCTCGGCACCACGATCCGGTAGCTGCGCTGGGTCTGCGAGACGGTCGGGGTCAACGCATTGCCCTGCAATTTCGGTACGACGCATTCAGCGTATTGGGCCGGGGTCTTGCTGGTCTGCAAGGTCAGGGTCGGGTCGTTCGGCGCGGAGGCACAACCGGCGAGCAACAAAACGCCAATCGCCATGGCAGGCACATGTAAAAGACGCATCGGTCTCATCCTGAAAGGTTCGTTCATCAAATCACGCAAGTTTTCGTGAGTGGTGTGTCGTTGGAGTGGATTTTCCGGGTATTGCCGTCAAAGTAGAACTTGCGTTTCTTGATGGTCACTATTACCTCTAGCAATAGTTGCGCGCCGTGCAGGCGGATACATACTCAATCACCACTGGAAAAATGGATGAGGATCTCTCCTTGCGAACGTTTGACTTGATCCGCGACGCCGTTCTGCCCGATTTCCGTGACCGGGTGGCCGAGTACCTGGTGCAGTACGAAACGGTATTACTAGGCGAAAACGCGCCCGACCCGGAGCTGGCGCAGGCCACCGCCAATCAGTTGCGCGGGTATTTGCGCGGGTTGAATACCACGCGGGTGTTGGGCATGGCGGATTGGGAGGAGCTGGATCGGCGGGTGGTGAATACGTGGCTTTTAGCGACCGACCAATGACAGAAGCAGCACATAAAACCAAAAAGGAGTTTGCGTCATGACCGACGATTCAAAAGTAAAAGGACCTGCGTCGTACTTCCCCTCTATCGAAAAAAAGTATGGGCAGCCGATAGACCACTGGTTAAACCTGCTCAAAACAGTCAGCGGCAAGAAGCATATGGAAATGGTGGCCTTGCTCAAAACTGAACACGGCATGGGCCATGGCCATGCCAACGCGTTGGTTGCGCACTTTTTAGCGAGCGCTAAAACCGACTGACGAGAGGGGCCGCATCGATATCGCTCAATAGCCGTCGCTTGTGGAGGCCGCCTTTCACTGCCCCTCCGAAACCTGCACAATTGCCGGCTTTTTTCGCGACAGGAAGTCCCCTCATGCAACGGATTGTCATTCTGGGCAATGCCGGTAGCGGCAAATCTACCCTCGCCCGCGCCCTCAGCAAGCGCCTCAGCCTGCCGGTGGTTCACCTGGACACGCTGTTCTGGAAGCCCGGCTGGGTCGAACCCGACGCTGAACAGTTTCGCGCACGGGTTCGCGAAGCGATCGCAGCGGATGCCTGGATTTGTGAAGGCAACTATGCGCGGCGAACCTTCGACCTGCGCCTGCCCCGTACCGACCTGATCATCTGGCTCGATACCTCGCGGCTCACCTGCTTCACCCGGGTGATCATGCGCAGCGTCATGAACCGCCCTCGCCCGGACCTTGCCGCTGGCTGTACAGAGAAACTCGACCGGGCGTTCCTGACCTTTCTGGACTTCGTGTGGAACTTTGATCGTGGCTACCGCCCGGGAATCGAGGCCGTGCGCTTGGCCATTGGCCCGCAAATTCCTGTGGTTCACTTGCGCGGTGCCCGGCAGATTGACGCGTTTATCGATAGCTTGGCTGCAACGGCTGAAAATCTGGCTTCACCCTCCAGGGCAAGGCACCGGGCTACTAGCCATGAGGGGATAAAGTGAATCTACAGCTTCAAACGTCGCTGTCCTGAACAATTTGAAGCGCTTGTGGAATGTGCAGCTTTTGTGACGAATCGTTGTTGCTGGCGGCGCCCCACTCCTGGCACTTGCTTTCAATGTTTAAGTGCTCGCCCACATAAATCGACAGGGGTGTTATCAACGACTGCGACGGGGCGAAAATTGACCTTCCGGACAGGCTGTTTTCGGCCAAAAGCAGACGTTTGGACTAGGACGTTTAGAGTTGGAAAATCAACTCTCATCGGCCAGTGCGCTGGCCGCAGCGCTGCTACAAAAAATAAAGGCAGCGCCCGCTTTCGCGAGCACTACCTTCATCAACTGCCCGCTAATCAGGCCTTCTTGTCCGCCTCAACCAGAGCCTTTTCAGCGTTGAACCCGTCGAAGTTCTCGAACACGCCCATAAAGCCCGGTACGGTCACTTCTCGCGCCCAGTCGCGCTGCAGTTCGCAGTACATCTGCACCCGGCTGATGAGCTTCGCGCCCGCCTGTTCCATTCTGCGCAACGCCGCCTCGTGTGCGGCGAGCGATGTGCCGCCAACCGCATCGACCGGCACATAAACTTCATAGCCTTCCTGGATCGCGTCGAGCACCGGGAATGTCAGGCAGGCTTCGGTCCAGAGCGCAGTCATGATGAGTTTCTTGCGCCCGAGCGCCTTGACTGCCTGCTTGAATTCCGTGTCCTCCCAGCTGTTGATCGAGGTGCGGTCATAGGTCGGCAGATGGCCGAGCACCTCTTGCAGCTCCTGAATCGGCGGCTTGTTGCGGCCGGTCGCGACATTGACGGTCGAGTGGATGATCGGAAGTTTGTAGTTGAGCGCCGCCCTGGCGACGCTGGTGATGTTGAAGACGAGTTCATCACGCGGCATCGAGCGGATCGAAGAAACCTGAACAGGCTGATAATCGATGATGATCAACGCCGAATTTTCCGGGGTCAGTAGCTGATCGGTATCGGGGTTGCGGAGAGTCTCGCTTGCCATTGGCAAATCCTTTTCATGGGTGACGCACGTTTGTGAAAAGGCCGGAGCCTGTGCGACTGATGGATTCCAGGACACATGCGAATGATGCCGTGCCTGGAAAATCCATTGTGCTGTTCCCATCTTCGATGCAGTAGTAGCATTGCGCGATGTGCTGTGTCGCGAAAAGGGGAACGCAAGAATGGATATCGAAGAGCTACAGACCTTCGTGGAAGTGGCCGATGCCGGGGGAATTTCGCAGGCTGCACTGCGTCTTGGCGTGTCGAAATCGATCGTCAGTCGCCGCCTGGCTCGGCTTGAAACCGAACTGGGCGTGCAACTGCTGGCACGCTCCACTCGCGGGGCGGCGCTTACTGAGGCCGGCGCGACGTTCCGGGACTACGCCGCCAGAGTCTGCACCGAGATCGACATCGCCAAGGAAACGATCCTGCCCGCCGGCGCCCTTCGCGGCCGCTTGCGCGTGGCCGTCCCGCTGTCGTTCGGCCCGACTCACTTCGCCCCGATGCTGGCGGAAATGGCACATCGTCATCCGGAGCTGCACATCCAGACCTGCTACAGCGATCGCTTCGTTGACCTCATTGCTGAGGGGTACGATTGCGCCATCCGGGTGGGGTATCTGCAGGACTCCAATCTGATCGCAAGGCGGATTGGCCCGGTCTACGGCAAACTCGTCGCGAGCCCCGACTACATCAAGGCCCACGGCGCCCCCGAGACACCGGATGAACTGATCGCCCATCAGGCGCTCATGCAGGGCACCGAAGCCTGGCAATTCATGGATGGCGACAAGATCATCACGGTTCGTCCGCAAGGACGCTTCAAGGCCGACAACGGCACCGCCCTCGTCGCCGCCGCAACCGCAGGCCTCGGTGTCGCCTACCTGCCCGACTGCCTCACCCATGAACACGTGGCATCCGGCGCACTGGTGCCGATCATGACAAACCATCCACCCCCTCCGGCCGGCGCCTACATCATCCGCCCGCCGGGTCCGCATCCAGCCCGCAAAATACGTGTGCTCACTGAACTGCTGATCGAGTTCTTCGGCGAAACTCCGCACCTGGCGGTGCAGCCGCTATCACATCCGGATGATGCGCTGGCGTGTAACTGAGCAAAGCAGGAGCGACAGACACACCCTTTAGCGGCCATTCGCGAAGGGCCGCTTCGAGGCGGCAGTGCGCAACCTTGCGCGCACCTGGGCCGAGGACCTGAAGGGCACCGGCATTCGGGTAAACGTGTTGTCGCCCGGGACGGTACTCACACGCTACGGAGAAGCAAGGCATCGCTAATCTATCGAAGGACAAAGAAACCTAAAGCACCGTTAGATACTTAGGTATCGAAGTCGATGATGCCCTGGAAATGGCGGAACAGACGGAATTCTGACCATCTATAGCGAAGGTCGATGCTAGATCGTCGCTATCCGGCCAAAAGTGGACATTGTCCTCAGGCTTGAAAAAGAGGTCGGCTCTACCCTGAGATTGTCGGGTTTGGAGGTCTCCGTGGACCTTTCACCTCGCCCCCCTGACAACATATGCTTGACTAACATCCCAGGCGCATTGCCCCACAACCTCGTCTCGATTGTCTGCGCGTTGAAGTTTTTTTCGGGATAAATGAGACTCTCCGCCTGAACCTCACCGGGCAACAATCCCGAACGGATTCAGAACCAAAACTACTTCTCACGAGCGGACTGAATCAAAACGCCTCTCTCTGCACCGCTCCGCCGTCGACCCTGCTCACGGAACAGGGTCGGGCGAATCGACGGCCAATCAGGCCTTGATGTCTCTGGATAGCATCGATTTTGGAATCAGCAGGATCAACACACAGCTGACGAGCAGGCAACCACCCAGGACATAGGTGCCGTTGTTCATGTCGCCGGTCAGTGTCTCGGCCATGGCTGTAATCATGGAACCGGTGAACCCGGAGAGGTTGCCGATTGCGTTGATCATGCCGATACCCGCTGCTGCAGCCAC
This sequence comes from Pseudomonas migulae, assembly GCF_024169315.1. Taxonomy (NCBI): domain Bacteria; kingdom Pseudomonadati; phylum Pseudomonadota; class Gammaproteobacteria; order Pseudomonadales; family Pseudomonadaceae; genus Pseudomonas; species Pseudomonas migulae. The sequence goes on from NZ_JALJWR010000001.1 coordinate 1,472,041, forward strand.
ACCCGATAAAACCGTGCCGGGCAGTGTCCAGAAAATTGGCATCAGGCTCAGCAACCCTGACGCGGAGATGCTGAGGAAGAAAATCGACACCGGCAGGTTATGGGCGAAGAAGGCGCTGCCAATCAGGCCCAACCCGCCAATGAATGCCGGGATGGCCGCGTGCAATCGGCGCTCACCGGTTTTATTGGAGTGCCAGGCGTTGAGGGTCATGGCGACGATGGCGGTGGCGTAGGGAATCGCGGTCAGCAAACCGATGTGCAGGGTGTTGGAAATACCGGTGGACTTGATGATCGTCGGCATCCAGAACGCCAGTCCGTAAAAACCCGTATTGAACGTCAGCAGAATCAACACCAGTAACCACACGCGACCGTTGAAGATCACATCCCGAAGACTGGAAGCCTTCGCCGTGTTGTCTCGGTCGAGGTTGTTTTTGAGCATGTTCTTTTCAGCCGTGCTCAGCCACTTGGCATTGTCGATTTTATCGACCAGCAACGTCACCACGACAACGGCCATGATCAACGACGGGATGCCTTCGATGATCAGCATCCACTGCCAGCCGGCCATGCCATGGACACCCTGCATCGCGCCCATCAACCACCCGGAAAGAATCCCGCCCAACGTCAGGCTGATCGGCATGGCCATCAAAAAGCCCGCCATTACGCGGCTTTGGCGATGCGTCGGAAACCAGTAGTTGAGGTAAAGAATCACCCCTGGGAAGAAACCGGCTTCGCAGATTCCCAGCAGGAAGCGCAGCACGTAGAACATGGTTTCCGATTCAATGTGAAAGAACTTGGCCAGCGGCACGGTAAAGGCTACCGCCATGGAGACAATGCTCCAGCTGATCATGATGCGGGCGATCCAGAGGCGTGCGCCGAAGCGATGGAGGAACAGATTGCTAGGGACTTCGAAGAGGAAATAGCCCCAGAAGAAAATGCTCGCGCCCAGGGCGTAGACCGTGTTGCTGAATTGCAGATCGTTGAGCATGTCCAGCTTGGCAAAACCGATATTGACCCGATCCAGGTACGCCGCCATGTAGCAGAACAGCAGGATCGGCAGGATGCGCAGGATGACTTTGCGGTAGGTACGATCCTCGGAGGTAAGCTCCGCCGAGCCCTCTCCTTCGAGAGGACGCTGAGATACTGATTCCATGTGTTGACCTCAAGGCATGTCGTCATGCCGATTGTTTTTGTTTTTGGCTTGCGACCTTGAGTTCCTTGGGCTGACCTAGGCCAATCCACAGGGAAAAAAGACGCTGCAAGTTAGTCCGTTACCGGTAACATTTTTAATTTAGCAATTAAATTCGACGCAAAGCAAGCGCGCCCGGTTAAAAAAATTCAGGTGCTTTCGCGCGCCAGGATTTTGAATTCGACGACATCCGACGCCTTCGGACGAGGCAGTCCAAGACGCTGGGCAGCGGCACTGGCAACCAGCAACTCACCTGCACGGCGGCCAATTCCGTAGGGGTCGACCGAGACCGTGGTGATCGTCGGCGTGCAGTACCGTGAGACTTCGAAATCGCCAAAACCGGCGATCGCAATGTCCCCGGGCACTCGTCGCCCTTGCCGATGGCATTCCATGATCGCGCCGAACGCTGACAGGTCACTGACGCACATGACCGCGTCTGTGTCCGGCCACTTCTCCAGCAGTCGCTTCACGGACTCTCCACCATGGCTCATGGTGATAGGCGACTCGCCATATTCCATCACCCGGGGCTCACCTGCCCCCAACGCCGCGACAGCCTGAAGGTAGCCTTGCTGACGTTGCTGCCCCCGATGGTCGAGAACGGATGCACCCCCGATGTAGCCGATTCGTCGATAACCTTGCTGATGCAGATGTTCATACATTGCGGCAGCGGCGGCCAGGTTACTGAATCCAACCGATTGCTCGAGTGGATCGGCTGGAATGTCCCAGGTCTCGACAACAGGCACTTGCGCCTGGCGTAACAGCTTGCGGGTTTCATCCAGATGCGCGCTGCCCGTCAGCATCACCCCGACGGGTCGATGGCGCAGCAGCGTGCGTACCAGCAAGGCCTCCTGCTCCAGGTGATAATCCGTGTCACCCAACAGCAGGCACAAGCCATGTTCGCTAACGGCATCATTCAGGCCGCGGACGGTGTCGGCAAAGTTCGAACTCGCCAAAGACGGCACCAGCGCAACGATAAACTCCGAACGTCCGGTGGCCAGGGTTCCTGCAGAGGCATCAGGCAGATAGCCGAGCGTTTCAATCGCCTCGTGTACCAGCTTCTGCGTGCGCTCTGAGACGTCGCGACCGGCCAGGACCCGGGAAACCGTCATCTTCGAAACACCGGCCAGTTTGGCGACGTCGGCCATTCGCGGCGGCGTGGTGGTTTTGCCTGAATCCTCGTAACTCATGAACGTCCTGTTTTCCTGAAAATGACCGGGCGGACCCTGGAAATCAATGCCGCCAACACAGAAGGTCGCTGATTATACATGGCCGTTGGCAGGCCGACCTCTGCTCCTTGCAAAGGTGTCCAGCGCCCATTCGAACTTCGAGATTGGGTCTTTACAAATAAAATGTTACCGGTAACATCAGGCCATTCGAACGCCGACGGCGGTGATGATTCGCCTGTTTGTCGCCTCCTGCGGTGGTTCACTTTCCGCTGATATGCCTCTAACAAGAGATAAAAACCATGCCCGAAAACACTCCTCTGCCTCTGCGAAGTCAACAATGGTTTGACGATCCCAGTCATGCTGACATGACCGCGCTCTACGTCGAACGCTTCATGAATTACGGTATGACGCGCGAGGAATTGCAATCGGGCCGTCCCATCATCGGCATCGCTCAAACCGGTAGCGATCTCGCGCCGTGCAACCGTCATCACCTCGAACTCGCGCAACGCACCAAAGCAGGTATTCGCGATGCCGGCGGCATTCCGATGGAGTTCCCGGTGCACCCGATGGCCGAACAAACCCGGCGTCCGACTGCCGCACTGGATCGCAACCTGGCGTACCTGGGCCTGGTCGAGATTCTTCATGGGTACCCGCTGGATGGCGTGGTGCTGACCACTGGCTGCGACAAGACCACCCCTGCCTGTCTCATGGCGGCCGCGACGGTTGATATCCCGGCGATCGTCTTGTCGGGCGGTCCAATGCTTGATGGGCACCACAAAGGCAAATTGATCGGCTCCGGCACGGTGCTCTGGCATGCGCGCAACCTGCTCTCCAGTGGAGAGATCGATTATGAAGGCTTCATGGAGATGACCACGGCGGCCTCTCCTTCGATCGGTCACTGCAACACGATGGGTACCGCGTTGTCGATGAACGCGCTGGCCGAAGCGCTGGGTATGTCGCTGCCCGGCTGTGCGAGCATTCCGGCCGCCTATCGTGAACGCGGCCAGATGGCGTATGCGACTGGCAAGCGCATCGTCGACATGGTCCGTCAGGATATTCGTCCTACCCAAATCATGACCCGCGAAGCCTTTGAAAATGCCATTGCCGTGGCGTCGGCCTTGGGGGCTTCGACCAATTGCCCGCCGCACCTCATCGCTATCGCGCGGCACACCGGCATCGATCTCAGCCTGGAAGACTGGCAACGGATTGGCGAAGACGTGCCCCTGCTGGTCAATTGCATGCCCGCCGGGAAATACCTTGGCGAGGGTTTCCACCGCGCGGGCGGCGTCCCGGCAGTCATGCACGAACTGCAGAAAGCCGGGCGACTGCATGAAGGCTGCGACACGGTCTCAGGCAAGACCGTTGGCGAGATCGTCAGCCATACGGCCGCCAGCGATACCGATGTGATCCATGCGTACGAAAATCCCTTGATTCAACGGGCCGGGTTCATCGTGCTGAGCGGTAATTTCTTCGACAGCGCCATCATGAAGATGTCGGTGGTGGGCGAAGCATTCCGCAAAACCTACCTGTCCGAGCCGGGCGCGGAAAACAGTTTCGAAGCCAGAGCCATTGTTTTCGATGGCCCCGAGGACTATCAGGCGCGCATCAACGACCCGGCTCTGGACATCGACGAGCGTTGCATTCTGGTGATTCGGGGCTGCGGCACCGTGGGTTATCCGGGCAGCGCCGAAGTGGTCAACATGGCCCCACCCGCAGCACTGATCAAACGAGGCATTGACTCCCTGCCCTGCCTGGGTGATGGACGCCAGAGCGGGACCTCGGCCAGCCCGTCGATACTCAACATGTCCCCTGAAGCCGCGGTGGGGGGCGGCATCGGTTTGCTGGAAACCAATGATCGCCTTCGCGTCGACCTCAACGCTCGCCGCGTCGATCTCCTGGTGGATGAGAGCGAAATGGCACGCCGCCAGGCGGCGTTCAAACCGTCCTTTCCAGCCTCGCAAACGCCATGGCAGGAACTCTACCGACAGCAGGTTGGCCAACTCTCGACCGGTGGTTGCCTGGAGCCCGCGACCTTGCACCTGCGGGTCATCGCACGCAGCGGCGACCCACGTCATTCCCACTGAATTGCCACTTCTGCCGAGGTTTTTTTCATGCCCCAAACAAACGTTGCCATCACATTGTCGGATTTGAACACTCCAGCCCAGGACCTCGCGGAAGGCACCTGGATCGGTCGCGTGTGGATTCCTGGCGCCACGGCAGGGCCTGCCATCGTCCTGCTTAAAGACCGCGAGGTCTATGACATCAGCGTTCGGGTGGCGACCGTTTCGGCCCTGCTTGAACTCGATGACCCCGTTGCTTACCTGCGCAGCCTGCCATTGGAGCAGGCGCTAATCAGCGTTGACGCGTTACTGCGCAACAGCGATGTCTCGATGCGCGACGAAACACAGCCATGGCTGCTGGCGCCGATTGACCTGCAAGCGGTAAAAGCCGCCGGGGTGACCTTCGCCACCAGCATGCTTGAGCGGGTGGTCGAAGAGCAGGCCAAGGGCGACCCGGCCAAGGCCGATAGCATTCGCGCAACGCTGGTAGCGAGCATCGGTACTGACCTCGGGGACATCGTGCCGGGCTCTTCCCAGGCCGCCGCGCTCAAGGAAGTGCTGATCAGCCAGGGCATGTGGTCGCAGTACCTCGAAGTGGGCATCGGCCCGGACGCCGAGATATTCACCAAAGCTCAGCCGTTGTCAGCGGTGGGTTACGGATCGGACATTGGTATCCATCCGAAGTCCAGCTGGAACAATCCAGAGCCCGAAGTGGTATTGGCCGTTTCCAGTCTTGGCAAGGTACAGGGCGCTACGCTGGGCAATGACGTCAACCTGCGCGACTTCGAAGGGCGCAGTGCGTTGTTGCTTTCCAAAGCCAAAGACAACAATGCGTCGACCGCGCTTGGGCCGTTTATCCGACTGTTCGATGAAACCTTCAGCATCGAGGACGTGCGCACGGCAGAAGTCGCACTGCGTGTCCTAGGCGACGATGGTTTCATCATGGATGGCAGCAGCTCCATGAATCAAATCAGCCGCGACCCGCTGGATCTGGTCGCTCAGACACTCAACGAAAACCATCAGTACCCGGACGGCTTTGTGCTGTTCCTCGGCACGCTGTTTGCCCCCAAGCAAGACCGCGATCTACCCGGCGGAGGCTTCACCCATAAAGAGGGTGATCTGGTCGCCATCAGCAGCGCCAGGTTCGGCACGCTGGTCAACCGCGTGACGACAAGCGATCGCGCGCCGGCCTGGCAGATGGGTTATCGCGCCCTGCTCGATAACTTACACGGTCGCGGGTTGGTTTCTGCCGCGATCAAGCCACGCTAGCCAAAACGAGAATGCCTATGAACGCCAGCACCGGACACAACTTTATCAATGGCGCACGCAGCGCCGAAGGTCACTCGCGCCTGCAAAGTTTCGACGCCACCACTGGGCAGGAACTGCCGGGCTACTTTACTGAAGCCACGCGAGAGGAAGTGGATGCTGCCGCCCATGCGGCGGCGGCGGCCTACCCGCTGTACCGCACCCTGCCGCCCCTTCGACGCGCGGCGTTTCTCGACGCCATCGCGGATGAGCTCGACGCCTTGGGTGACGAATTCATCGCGACGGTCTGCCGCGAAACGGCGCTGCCGGCCGCACGTATTCAGGGTGAACGTGCCCGTACCAGTGGGCAGATGAGACTGTTTGCCAAGGTGCTGCGACGTGGGGATTTCTTTGGGGCACGTATCGATCGTGCCCTGCCTGACCGTCAACCCCTGCCCCGTCCCGATCTGCGCCAATACCACATCGGTATCGGCCCGGTCGCCGTATTCGGCGCCAGCAATTTTCCCTTGGCCTTCTCTACGGCGGGCGGTGATACCGCCGCTGCGCTCGCGGCCGGTTGCCCGGTGGTATTCAAGGCACACCCCGGGCACATGGATACGGCGGAATGGGTCGCTCTGGCAATCATTCGCGCCGCCGAACAGACCGGAATGCCGCCCGGTGTCTTCAACATGATTTACGGCGGGATGGTCGGTGCCTGGCTGGTGCAACACCCGGCAATCAAGGCTGTTGGCTTCACCGGTTCGCTCAAGGGCGGCCGGGCGCTGTGTGACATGGCAGCGGCAAGACCAGAACCCATCCCGGTGTTCGCCGAGATGTCGAGTGTCAATCCTGTACTGGTGCTGCCAGAGGCCCTCAAGACCCGTGGTGCAAACATTGCGGCCGAGGTCTGCGCCTCTGTGGTTCAAGGGGCAGGACAGTTCTGCACAAAACCTGGAATGGTGATCGGAATACGCTCTCCCGAGTTCGATGCGTTTCTCGATGAGCTGACCTGGCAGATCAACGCTCAGCCTGCACATACCCTGCTCAACGCCGGCGGGCTGTGCAATTACTCCGATGGCCTGACCCGCCTGCATGATCATCCGCAGATCCACCATCGAGCGGGGAATCCTCAAGCAGGTATCCAGGCTAACCCACAACTGTTCGAAGCGGACGCAGAACTGCTGATCAACCATGACGAACTGCTGCAGCACGAGGTGTTTGGCCCGGTTGTAGTCGTCGTTGCGGTCAATGACCGGCAACAGCTGCAGCACGCGCTGCACGGTTTGCAGGGGCAACTGACCGCGACCTTGATTGCCGAACCTGCGGATCTGGAGATGTTTGCCGAGTTGATTCCAGTGTTGGAACTGAAGGCGGGTCGCCTTTTGCTCAATGGTTACCCGACCGGTGTCGAGGTCTGCGATGCGATGGTTCATGGCGGCCCCTACCCCGCCACCTCGGATGCCCGAGGCTCGTCCGTAGGAACGCTGTCGATCAACCGCTTCCTGCGACCGATCTGCTTCCAGAATTACCCGGACAGTTTGCTTCCCGACGCATTGAAAAACGCCAATCCGCTCGGCATTCAACGCCTGGTAGACGGCGCCAGCACAAATGAGCGTTTGCGTTAATGCGCCAATTAGATCTCGTACTACGGCGATGTTAAATCGGCCGTCTCTTGCGCTTTTGGACAAGCCGCATCCCTGCTTCGGGCCCTTGGCAAAGGGAATGTCGAATGACTACTTCTGGCCAAACCAACCCTTCTAACCCCACAACAATCAACCAATTGCACCCGGCACCACTAAAGCGCCCTGCTGGTATTCACGGGGCGTACAGCCAAACTCGCGACGAAACACCGTGTGCAGATACTGTGCGGATTTGAATCCACACGTGCGGGCAACTTCCGCAATCGCTGTCTCGGTATTTTCCAACCCGCTCGTCGCCGCCGCCAGTTTGAAATGCAGAATCTCATCATGCACGCTGCAGCCCCTCACAGTGCGAAAGTGCGACTCCAGCGATGAGCGAGAGACGCCGACATAAGCTGCCACTTGCGCGGTCTTGATGCCCTGGCAGGCATATTGGCGGATAAACAGCAGCGCTTGCATGACGTAGGGGTTGCCCAACGGTTGGTGCAAACTCGACACCTGCACGTTGATCGCATCCGGCGGGATCAGGATGTGCGTGCCGGTGGACGGCATGCCGTGCAGCATCTGGTGGAGCAGTTGCGCGGCGGTGCGGCCCATAGTTTCGGTGCCCTGAATGACTGAACTCAATGGGACCCGGGTCAGGCTGCGTGTCAGCGGATCGTTGTCGATGCCGATCAACGCCACCTGCTCCGGTACGGCGATTCCGGCGGTCAGGCAGGCCTGCAGCAACTGCCTTGCACGGGCGTCACTGACGGCGATGATACCTATGGGTTTAGGCAGGCTTTGCAGCCAGGCGATCAGTTGTTCGACGGCGCTGTCCCAGAGAGGTGCGCTTGTGCCCATGCCGCGGTAGACCTCGGCATGCAGGCCGTCACGTTGCATCAGCCGTCGAAAGGCTTTTTCCCGCTCCTGCGCCCAACGATTGGCCTGCGCTTCAGGCAGGCTGAAGCAGGCAAAACGCTGCAGCCCCGCCTCGATCAAGTGCGCGTAAGCCAGGGTGATCAATGCGTTATTGTCGGTGGCAACATAAGGGATTCCTTTCGGGTAGGCGCGCTCATCCTGATAAGAACCACCCACCGCCACCACCGGCAACTTGATGTCGGCCAGCGCCTCGCCAATCAGCGGATCGTCGAAGTCGGCAATGATCCCGTCACCCTGCCAGCGCTCGATCCCTTTCAACCGGCAGAGAAAATCCTCCTCCAGGAACAGGTCCCAGGACGCGCGAGTGCTGCTCAGGTAGTTGCCGATGCCGCTGATGATACCCCGGTCATAGATCTTGCTCCCGTTGAACAACAGTGCGATGCGGTGAACAGGCGGTACTGTTTTCATTATTTTCAGGCTTGTTCCGGGGCCCCTTCTCATGGAGGCGGTTTGCACAGACTAGGCGCGCAGACCACGAATCTCAATACGCAAAATCGCACCCAGTGTTGGTGATTTTCATAATCAGCAGGCATGGGGCCGTTGCTAGTATCGAGACACCGCCAAGAACAACAAGGACATTGCCAATGCTGTACTTCCCCGATGTCGACAAGATTCGCTACGAAGGCCCTTCCAGCGATTCTGTCCTCGCCTTCCGTCACTACGACGCCGACAAAATCATCCTCGGCAAACCCATGCGCGAACACCTGCGCATGGCCGCCTGTTATTGGCACACCTTCGTCTGGCCGGGCTCCGATGTGTTCGGCGCAGGTACTTTCAAGCGCCCGTGGCAACACGCCGGCGACCCGATGGAGCTGGCGATTGGCAAGGCGGAAGCCGCGTTCGAGTTCTTCTCCAAACTGGGTATCGACTATTACTGCTTCCACGACACGGATGTCGCCCCGGAAGGCAATTCGTTGAAGGACTACCGCAACCACTTCGCGCAAATGATTGATCATCTGGAGCGACATCAGGAGGAAAGCGGGATCAAGCTGCTGTGGGGCACCGCCAACTGCTTCAGCAATCCGCGCTTTGCCGCCGGCGCCGCCAGCAACCCGGATCCCGAAGTGTTTGCCTTCGCCGCTGCCCAGGTCTTCAGCGCCATGAACGCGACCCAACGCCTGAAAGGGTCCAACTACGTGTTGTGGGGCGGTCGCGAAGGCTACGAAACCCTGCTCAATACCGACTTGAAACGTGAACGCGAACAACTGGGTCGCTTCATGTGCATGGTGGTCGAGCACAAGTACAAGATCGGTTTCAAAGGTGACCTGCTGATCGAACCCAAGCCGCAGGAGCCGACCAAGCACCAATACGATTACGACAGCGCCACCGTGTTTGGCTTTCTCCAGCAGTTCGGCCTGGAAAAGGAAATCAAGGTCAACATCGAAGCCAACCACGCGACCCTGGCCGGTCATAGCTTTCATCACGAGATTGCGACCGCCATCTCGCTGGGGATTTTCGGCAGCATCGACGCCAACCGCGGTGATCCGCAGAACGGTTGGGACACCGATCAGTTCCCCAACAGCGTCGAAGAAATGACCCTGGCCACCTATGAAATCCTCAAGGCCGGCGGGTTTAAGAATGGCGGGTACAACTTCGACTCCAAGGTTCGCCGCCAGAGCCTCGGTGAGATCGATCTGTTCCATGGTCACGTCGGCGCAATGGATGTCCTCGCCCTGTCCCTGGAGCGGGCAGCCGCCATGGTGCAGAACGATCAGCTTCAACTGCTCAAGGATCAACGCTACGCCGGCTGGCAGCAGCCGTTCGGGCAGGCGGTGCTGACGGGTGAGTTCAACCTCCAGTCATTGGCCGAACATGCCTTCGCCAACGAACTGAATCCGCAGGCCGTCAGCGGCAGGCAGGAAATGCTCGAAAACGTCGTCAACCGGTTCATCTATCGCTGATCGCCATGGCGTCTGCGGGCGCAACAACGTTGTGACATTCGCACGACAAATCTGTGTCCGCCGCGTCTGCCAATTCTCTACAGTTCTACCAGCCCGAGACTCATCGTCAGGCAGTGTCTTTCAAACAAAAACAAAAGGACGCACCACCATGAAGAATGTGAAACGCGCGCTATTGGCCAGCGCCCTGGCGCTGCTGTCGCTACCGGTGATGGCCGATGCTGCCCACCCGAAAATCGGTTTCTCCATTGATGATCTCCGGCTGGAACGCTGGTCGCGTGACCGCGATTACTTCGTCGCAGCGGCGGAGAAAATGGACGCCAAGGTCTTTGTACAGTCGGCCGATGCCAACGAGCAAAAGCAGATTTCGCAAATCGAAAATCTCATTTCCCGTGGCGTCGATGTGATCGTCATCGTGCCGTTCAACGCCACGGTCCTGACCAATGTAGTGGCGGAAGCGAAGAAAGCCGGGATCAAGGTCGTGTCCTATGACCGCCTGATACTCAACGCGGATATCGACGCCTACATTTCCTTCGATAACGAAAAAGTCGGCGAGATGCAGGCCAGCGGCGTGCTGCGCGCAGCGCCCAAGGGCAATTACTTCCTGCTCGGTGGTGCGCCTACCGACAACAACGCAAAAGTCCTGCGCGAAGGTCAGATGAAAGTGCTGCAACCGGCCATCGACAAGGGGGATATCAAGATCGTAGGCCAACAATGGGTGAAGGAATGGAACCCGACCGAAGCGCTGAGCATTGTTGAAAACGCCTTGACCCGCAACAACAACAAAATCGACGGCATCGTCGCTTCCAACGACGCCACGGCAGGTGGCGCCATCCAGGCATTGGCCTCTCAGCAACTGGCCGGCAAGGTGCCGATTTCGGGGCAGGACGCAGACCTCGCAGCGGTCAAGCGAGTGATCACCGGCACGCAAACCATGACCGTGTACAAACCGCTCAAACTCATCGCCTCCGAAGCCGCCAAGCTCTCGGTGCAACTGGCGCGTAACGAGAAACCCGCCTACAGCTCGCAATACGACAACGGCAGCAAAAAAGTCGACACCATCCTGCTCACCCCGACTCCGTTGACCAAGGACAACATCGACTTGCTGGAACAGGACGGGTTTTACACCAAGGCGCAGATTGCCGGGCAGTGATCATCGCCCGGTAATGCCCCCTTCAGGAGCCAGCTCGCTCCTGCGGGGACCCGCCTCGTCCCTGCCGCTATGAGTCTCTGCCATGTCCGACTATCTGCTGCAAATGAACGGTATCGTCAAAACCTTCGGCGGTGTCACAGCGCTCAATGGCATCGACATCAAGGTCAAGCCGGGGGAATGCGTAGGGCTTTGCGGCGAGAATGGCGCCGGCAAGTCCACGCTGATGAAGATCCTTTCCGCAGTGTACCCCCACGGCACCTGGGACGGAGAAATCCTCTGGGACGGTCAACCACTCAAGGCGCAATCGATCAGCGAAACGGAAGCCGCTGGCATCGTCATCATTCACCAGGAACTGACCCTGGTTCCCGACCTGTCGGTGGCCGAGAACATTTTCATGGGCCATGAACTAACGCTGCCCGGTGGGCGGATGAATTACCCGGCGATGATCCACCGCGCCGAAGCCCTGATGCGTGAATTGAAAGTGCCGGACATGAACGTATCGCTGCCGGTTTCGCAGTACGGCGGCGGCTATCAGCAGCTGGTGGAAATCGCCAAGGCACTGAACAAGCACGCGCGCCTACTAATTCTTGACGAGCCTTCATCGGCCCTGACCCGTTCGGAAATCGAGGTGCTGCTGGACATCATCCGTGACCTCAAGGCCAAGGGTGTTGCCTGTGTCTACATCTCCCACAAGCTCGATGAAGTGGCCGCCGTGTGCGACACCATTTCGGTGATCCGCGATGGCAAACACATCGCCACGACTGCCATGGTGGACATGGATATTCCACAGATCATCACCCAGATGGTCGGACGGGAAATGAGCAACCTCTACCCCACCGAGCCACACGACATTGGCGAGGTGATTTTCGAGGCCCGCCACATCACTTGCTACGACGTCGACAACCCCCAGCGAAAACGAGTCGACGATATTTCATTCAGCCTCAAACGCGGGGAAATCCTCGGCATCGCCGGACTGGTCGGCGCAGGCCGCACCGAACTGGTGACAGCGCTGTTCGGCGCCTACCCCGGTCGCCAAGAAGGCGAAGTCTGGCTGGACGGCCAACTCATCGACACCCGCACGCCGCTCAAGTCAATCCGTGCCGGCCTGTGCCTGGTGCCCGAGGACCGCAAGCGCCAGGGCATCATTCCAGACCTGGGCGTCGGCCAGAACATCACCCTGGCCGTGCTGGACAGCTACTCGAAACTGACCCGCATCGATGCCGAAGCCGAACTGGGCAGCATCGATCGAGAAATTTCACGCCTGCACCTCAAGACCGCGAGCCCGTTCCTGCCAATCACCAGTCTGTCCGGCGGCAATCAACAAAAAGCCGTATTGGCGAAGATGCTACTGACCAAGCCCCGGGTGCTGATTCTCGATGAGCCCACCCGAGGTGTGGATGTCGGCGCCAAGTACGAGATCTACAAGCTAATGGGGGCGCTGGCGGCCGAAGGCGTGTCGATCATCATGGTGTCGTCAGAGCTGGCCGAAGTGCTCGGCGTTTCCGACCGCGTTCTGGTGATTGGCGAAGGCCAGTTGCGGGGTGACTTCATCAACCACGGACTCACCCAGGAACAACTGCTCGCCGCCGCACTCAGCCAGCCTGATGGCCATAACAATAATGATCGGAAATCCGCGTAAATGAACCAGGTCAAACAGCTCTTCACTCGCTACAAGATGCTCGCGCTGGTGTTTGCCGTGGCGTTTATCTGGCTGTTCTTCAGCTGGCAGACCGAGGGCGGATTCCTGACACCGCGCAACCTTTCCAACCTGCTGCGCCAGATGTCCATTACCGGGATTCTCGCCTGCGGCATGGTGCTGGTCATCATCAGCGGAGAGATCGATTTGTCGGTCGGCTCATTGCTGGGCCTGCTCGGAGGCGTCGCAGCTATTCTCGACGTGGTCTACCACGTACCGTTGCTGGCGAACCTGTGCCTTGTGGCCCTGTGCGGGCTGCTGATCGGCCTCGCCAACGGCTACATGGCCGCCTACCTGCGCATTCCGTCATTCATCGTCGGGCTGGGAGGCATGCTGGCTTTCCGCGGCATTTTGCTGGGGATTACCGGCGGCACGACCATCGCCCCGGTATCGCCGGAACTCGTCTACATCGGTCAGGGTTATTTGCCCCACACAATCGGCACGGGCCTGGGCGTTCTGCTGTTCGCACTGACGTTGTTCCTGACTTGGAAACAACGACGCAATCGCGCCCTTCATGGCCTTGCGGCACATTCACTGGTGCGTGACGTCGTGCGTGTGCTGTTGATCGGCGCGGTGCTAGCCGGATTCGTCCAGACCCTCAACAGCTATGACGGCATTCCCGTGCCGGTCCTGCTTCTGCTGGTTCTGCTGGGCGGTTTCAGCTACGTGACCAGCCAGACCGTGTTCGGCCGGCGCGTGTATTCCGTGGGCAGCAACATGGAAGCGACACGTCTGTCCGGTATCAATGTGCAGGCCGTGAAGCTGTGGATTTTCGGAATCATGGGAGTCATGTGCGCCCTCGCCGGCGTGGTCAACACCGCACGCCTGGCCGCCGGTTCACCCTCGGCCGGAAGCATGGGCGAACTCGACGCCATCGCCGCCTGCTTCATCGGCGGCACTTCCATGCGCGGGGGGTCCGGCACCGTTTACGGCGCCCTCCTCGGCGCACTGGTCATTACCAGCCTGGACAACGGCATGTCCATGCTCGACGTCGACAGTTACTGGCAGATGATCGTCAAGGGCAGCATTCTGGTGTTGGCCGTGTGGGTGGATGTGAGCACTCGGACTGGGCGACGTTGATCTGCTGTGTATGAAGTGATCCGCGGCAGTCTGCTTATAGGGAGATGCGATTTTTCGTGACGGTTGTACTGCGGCCACCGATGGTCAGCCACCCTTGGATTTGGGTAGAAAGTTGCCTCTTCCAACAGGCAGCTATCGGTCAGAAACGGACACTCATCCGACGCTTTTTTCGGCCAGAAACCGCCGATTTGAAGACATTCATGAAAAGGATTTCCACTCGTTCGGCCTAGACTCAGACCGCTGTCTACATACGGAAAATGGATTTATGCAGATTCAAATTATTTACACCCAAACAGGCGTGTTGCTCTCCAAGCATCCTTACCCATCGTGGAGAGAGATTCAAAATCAGTACACTGACTATATGACTTCGCTCGGCCCCTGGGATGCAGAAATGGTCATCCTGACAAAAGGGCCAACAGGTTGCTCATTGACAAGTAGCCCCCCTCAATCCCCAGCCTGCGACAACGGCCTGGCCACCTGCTCCAACGCTCGACGCTCCGCAGCCACTCCCCACACCGCTTGCACCACCGCTGCCACACACATGAGCGCGGCGCCTATCAGGTAACCCGTCAACAGGCTGCTGCGCTGCTGGGTCTGGATCAGTTGGCCAAACAGCGTTGGCCCGATGATGCCGCCCAGGCCGGTGCCGAACGCGTAGAACACGGCGATGGCCAAGGCGCGGATTTCCAGCGGGAAGGTTTCTGCCACGGTCAGGTAGGCCGAGCTGGCCGCTGCCGAAGCGAAAAAGAAGATCACCATCCACGCGGCGGCTTGCTGGGTGACATCCAGCCAGCCCTGCTGGAAGGCATAGCCATTGAGCGCCAGCAGGATTCCGGACGTTGCGTAGGTGAAGCTGATCATCACGCGTCGGCCGATCACGTCAAACAGGCGCCCCAACAGCAGCGGCCCGCAGAAATTACCCAGTGCCAAGGGCAATACGTACCAACCGACATGCTCGGCGGGCACCTGGTAAAAATCGGTGAGCACCAGCGCATAGGTGAAGAAGATCGCGTTGTAGAAAAAGGCCTGCGCAGCCATCAGGGTCATCCCCACCAGCGCCCTGCGCCGGAAGCTGACGAACAGGGTATGGAAGATCTCCGCCAGCGGCGTATGGTCCCGCGCGTGCAGGCGCAGGGGTTGGCTGGTCACGGCCGGCAGTTCATGGCCTTGTTCGCGCAGACGCGCTTCGATGCCTTCGACGATCCGTTGTGCCTCATCGTGCCGACCATGGATCAACAGCCAGCGCGGGCTTTCCGGCAGCCACAGGCGCATCACCAGGATCAACAGGCCCAGCGCTGCACCGATGCCGAAGCACAGGCGCCAGCCCAGGTCGCCGCCGACCACGTGCGGATCCAGCAGGACGATGGCCCCGCCGGCGCCAAGCGCTGCGCCTAACCAGAAGGTGCCGTTGATGGTCAGGTCGACCCAGCCGCGATAGCGTACCGGGGTGAATTCCTGGATGGTCGAATTGATCGCCGTGTATTCGCCGCCGATGCCCATGCCCGTGAGGAAGCGGAACAGCAGGAAGCTTTCGAGGCTGAAGGAGAACGCCGTGGCCGCCGTGGCGCCTACATACAACCATAACGTCATGAAGAACAGCCTGCGCCGCCCGAGGCGATCGGTCAGCCAGCCGAACACCAGGGCACCCAGCACGGCGCCGGCGATGTAGATGCCGCCGGCCAGGCCAATATCGAAGTTGCTCATGCGCAGGTCGGGGCTGTTTTTCAGCGCGCCTGACACCGAGCCGGCGAGGGTCACTTCCAGGCCGTCGAGCAACCAGGTGATGCCCAGCGCGAACACCAGCAGTGAGTGAAAACGGCCCCACGGCAAACGGTCCAGGCGTGCTGGAAGATCGGTTTCGAATATCGCGCCGGGCTCGCGGCTATGCAGCGGTTGGTGGGTCATCGCCACATCGTGGTCATGTGCAGTGCCATGTGAGTAGGAGTTAGCCCCTGCATCGGGAGTTCAAAATTGCGCTCCCGGGTTGCACGCCCACTGCCCATGGCAAGGAACCCCGCTCATGCCCTGCGCGTAGAGCAATACTCCACAATGAGCTGGGTGACCGCCGCCACAATCGCCTGATCCGCTTCAGGTGAGGTGAATAACCGAAACTCCGCATCCGGCAACTCCGGCAACCCTTGTTCAGCCCCAAGTACTGCCAGTCCTTGCCGCAACTGACTGAGTGGCATGGGCGCTATCGCGAAACCTGCAAGCGCCGCTGCCTGCAACCCGGCCGTGCTGCTGCATAACATGGCCGTGCGTTGGGCGATCCCCGCCTGAGCCAGTCGCTTCAGCGCTACCTCGCGATAAGGGCACGGCTCGGGGAACAGGGCCAGCGGCAACGGCGTCGGTAGCTGCGTGACGGGTTGCGCCGACCAGGCCCACACCAGCGGCTCTTGCCAGAGCAGTAGCCCCGCTTCGCTGGTTTCGCACAGAGAACCGATGACCAATTCCAGATGCCCTTGCTTCATCAGCGCCAGTAACATGCCAGGAATGCTCACTTGCACGTCGATCTCCATCCCTGGGTACTGCGCGGCGAAATCCTGGAAAGTGCGCAGCAGTCGAGATTCGACGAAGTCTTCGGACACCCCAATCCGCAGCCGCCCGTGAAACGGCGTACGCGTCAGTTCTGCCCAGGCATCGCGATTCAACACAAGGATCGTGCGTGCATAAGACAGCAGGCGCTCGCCATCGGGCGTCAGTTGCTGGGAACGGGTGGTCCGCGTCAGCAGCGGTTTACCAATCTGTTCCTCCAGTCGCCGTACATGGCCACTGACCGCAGACTGAGTAAGGTGCAGCTTTTCGGCTGCGCGACTGAAGCCTTCTTCATCGACCACAGCGACAAATGTTTTGAGCAGCAGCGTATCGAACATAGTTTTATACGTGATCAATTGAGTGTTAATTCACAATTTATATTTCAATTACAACTATGTTGCAATGCCTCCCTACCCCAGCAATCGAGGCGCACCATGACGACTCTTCTCCACATTGAATGTTCTCCACGCAAGCAGCGTTCGGCGTCCCTTGAAGTCGCCCGCAGCTTCATTGCGCGTTATCAGGAACACACCCCGGACACCGAAATCATCACGCTCGACCTCTGGAACATGGCATTGCCGGAATTCGATGATCAGGCGATGGAGGCCAAATACGCCGGACTCAATGGCACCGCCCTGACCCCGGCGCAACAGGCCGCCTGGAACACCTTGAAGGATCTGGCTGCGCACCTGCACCGCGCGGATGTGCTGGTGATGTCCGTACCGCTCTGGAATTTCAGCATCCCGTACAAACTCAAACACTTCATCGACCTGGTCTCGCAGAAAGACATCCTGTTCAGCGTTGACCCGGAGCGCGGTCTGGAAGGCATGCTGCACAACAAAACCGCCGTGGTGGCCTACGCCCGCGGCCTGGATTTTTCGGCGCAGTCGACCACACCGGCAGAGCGCTTCGACTTCCAGAAGCCCTATGTGGAAGCCTGGCTGCAATTCATCGGTGTGACCGATGTGCATTCGGTGATCGTGGAGAAAACCATCCTGGGGGAAGACGTTGATCGTGACGCGCGCGAGGCTGCGACTCAGCAAGCCAGGAGATTGGCAGATGATATTTGTCGCTGACGGACAGTAGAAGGCAGGGGCGGGATTTTACCCGCCCCTCCAGTGGCCTAGCTTCGTACGAAAGCGAGCAAATCGGCGTTGATTGCATCGGCGTTCGTCGTGGGCATTCCGTGGGGATAGCCCGGGTAGGTTTTCAGCGTGCCGTTTTGCAACAGTTTGGCGGACAAAGGCCCGGAGTCTTCATAAGGCACGATCTGATCATCATCCCCATGCATCACCAGCACGGGGATCGTGATGCTTTTCAGATCGTCGGTAAAGTCGGTCTGAGAGAAGGCCACGATCCCGTCATAATGGGCTATTGCACAGCCCATCATGCCCTGCCGCCACCAGTTCCGGATGATGCCCTCGGATGGTTTTGCACCAGGGCGGTTATAACCGTAGAAAGGTCCGGCCGGAACGTCATGGTAGAACTGTGCGCGGTTGGCTTTCAGCTGTGCCTGCAAGTCATCGAAAACCGACTTTGGCAAACCGCCCGGATTGCTCGGGGTCTGAACCATCAACGGTGGCACCGCGCTGATGATCACGGCCTTCGACACCCGGTCTTCACCGTGGCGAGCTATGTAATGGATGACTTCACCGCCGCCGGTGGAGTGCCCCACATGGACGGCACCCTGCACGCCAAGATGGTCGACGACGGCCGCGACGTCATCAGCATAGTGATCCATGTCGTGCCCGTCCCAGACCTGACTCGATCGCCCGTGGCCGCGGCGGTCGTGGGCAATGACCCGGTAGCCGTTCGCCAGGAAAAACAGCATCTGCGCATCCCAGTCGTCCGCACTGAGTGGCCATCCGTGATGAAAGAAGATCACTTGGGCATCCCGTGGACCCCAGTCTTTGTAAAAAATTTCGACACCGTCCTGCGTAGTGACATACCCCATGTTCGCCTCTCCTCAATGAAATGTTGCGCCGCTCGGCCGCCAGTTCACTTCAGGTTTAAAGTCAGCTTTAAGGTCAACGGCTTTTTGGGTGGAATATGAGAATAGGCGAACTGGCGAAAATCAGCGGGTTGGCGCCTTCACGAAGCAGGCGGCCTGATCAAATCTTGAATAAGCGGCGCTAACGCGATGCCGCCAGGCATCACCTTCGCTTCCGGCGTGCCTCCTCAGCCTCCGCCAGCGCCTGACGAACCAGCGCCCTCGCCGCCCACGCAGACGCATCGAGTGATTCTTCAACGCTTGCGCCACTGATATCACGCACGGCGATCAACGCCTCGGTGCCGATGACGATCGACAGCGCCTGCTTCAGGCGTTTGCGCGCCCGGGGTGTGAGCACGTCCTTCAGCGAGTCGACGATCGGCTCGATGTAGCTCATACGTCGGCCCGGTCGCAGGGGTTCGTGAGTCTCGCTTTCAAGCCACACCGACATGAACGAGCGTTCCATCACGTGCAGGCCGATCTCGTCGTCGATCAAGAGTTTGTTCAACGCGTTCGCGGCCAGGCCAATGCCCTTTACCGGATCGTCTCCCGGCCGCCAGAAGCTTTCCAGCGGCTTCATTTCGCGGTCGGCCGCCATCTCGCTGATCAACGCCTCGGTCGAGGGAAAATAGCGATACGCCGTGGCGCGCGAGACCATTGCGCGTTCAGCCACTTGCGCAACTGTCGGGTGTTGGCCCTCTTCGCGCAAAGCAACGGCGGCATCGATCAGCGCCTGGCGCGTTCGCAGCTTCTGGTTGGCGCGACCTTGCGGATCACCGTTGGGGTTCGACGGGCTTGACTTCGGAGTGGGCATGGAATATATGAGACCCTGTCTATTCGTGAGACACAGTCTCACAATAGACATACGACAACCAACCTGCAAGGGTCGCCCATTACATTTCAGCAACTGAGCGCGCCTCAGGGCGCATGAGGTGAATGCCATGAATCACAACCCCCGTTCGCGGACCTGGTTTCGGCTCGCTGCGATCTACTTTGCGCTTGGCGTGATGCTGGGCGTGGCGATGGGCGCTTCCGGCGACCACTCGCTGTTCGCGGTACATGCCCATGTCAATCTGTTGGGATGGGTGTCGATGGCCCTGTTCGGCATCATCGGCACCGCGCACCCGTCCATCACCGAAGGGCGCGTGGCGGCAGCCCAGTTCTGGACGTACAACCTGGGCGTCCCGGTGATGCTCGGCGCACTGACGCTGCGCCTCAAGGGCTTCGCGTCGGTCGAGCTGGCGCATCCGTCCTGATTGGTTGCAGTGTGCTGCTGTTTGCGTGGCTGGTGTTCTCGCGCATCGGTGTCGCGGATGAACGCTTGAACAGCGCGGCACGGGAATCGCGCCTGTCATAACGCGGATGACGATTAGCGGTTTTGGGGCAGCGTATCGGAGCGGGGCAAGAGCTGCCCCAAAGCGATGGCTGCCCTTTGTCCTATGCTTGAATCCAACTCCCCACGCCGGACATCGACATGCCTGCCCCCGAATCCGCCCTCCTCCAGAGCTGGCACCACAACGCCCAAGCCTGGATCGAAGCCATCCGCACCGGCACCATTGAAAGCCGCCTCAAGGTGACCGATCAGGCGATCGTGCTGGCAGTGACAGGCCGCCAGCCCGAGCGCGTGCTCGACCTGGGGTGTGGCGAAGGCTGGCTGTTGCGCGCGCTGGCTGAACGGGGCATCGAGGTGGTCGGTGTGGATGGCGATGCGACGCTGGTCGAGGCGGCGCGGGCAGCGGGCTCTTCGCAGGTGCAGCTGGCAAGCTATGGAGAATTGGCGGAGGCGCAGGTGGACATCGGCCGCGACTACGACTTGATCTGCGCCAACTTCGCACTGCTGCACCAGGACATCATCCCGCTGCTCGCTGCCATGAACGCCCTGCTCGCCCCGGGTGGTGCGCTGGTCATCCAGACGCTGCATCCGTGGACCGCAGCGGCCGGCGACTATCAGGATGGCTGGCGGGAAGAGACGTTCACCGGGTTCAAGGGACAGTGGCAACCAATGCCGTGGTACTTGCGCACCTTGTCCAGCTGGCTCAATGCGCTGGACATGGCGGGTTTTCAGCTGGTCAGTTTGCAGGAGCCACAACACCCGCAAAGCCCCGTGCCGCAGTCGTTGTTGTTGGTGGCCGAACCACGGGGGTGAGTAACGATTCTGCACAACCCGCTTCTAACCTGCGCCTTCTTACTCCCGCTCTTTCGTCGAACGGATGAGATTGCCCCGCAACTTCACAATCGCCTTCTGCATTTGCACGAAGTCGTCAGGGTCAAGACCGGTTTGCGGGAAGCCATCTTCCGAGAGACCTTCACGCAGTTTTCGCCCCTCTTTCGTGAGGCTGATCCGCACCTGGCGTTCGTCTTCCGGGTCGCGCTGGCGCAGCACATACCCCATTGCCTCCAGCTTCTTCAGGATCGGCGTGAGGGTGTTGGATTCCAGGAACAGCTTTTCGCCGAGGCTGCCAACGGTCTGGTTGTCTTCCTCCCACAGCGCAACGAGGGTGATGTATTGCGTGTAGGTCAGTCCGAGCCGTTCGAGCATTGGCTTGTAAGCCTTGCCGAACGCAAGGTTGGAGGAATAGACCGCAAAACACAGGAATTCAGAGAGCTTCAGGTCGAGGGCGGCTGTCTTGTCGGTGGTTTTCATGGGCATTCTCTTTGGCCAGTCTTGCAAGGCTGAAACTGTACATCGTATGCGATGATATCGGAAGTGCTTCAACCATCGACGAGTGCGACGCGGGCGTTTCAGACCTGTAGCAGCCGACGGCCGGTCGACAGGGATGAACCCGGTGAGCCGGCCGTGTCGTGCGTTACTCGGTGCGGACGTTCAGGGCGACGTCAATGTTGCCGCGTGTTGCCTTGGAGTAAGGACACATTTGATCAGCGTTATGGGCCAGTTCGGTCGCGACTTCCTGGGTCAGGCCCGGCACGATCAGGGTCAGTCGGGCCTGCAGGAAATAGGCCGGACCGGTCTGGCCCAGATCGACTTCGATGTCGACGGCCGTATCGGCCGGCAGTGTCAATTTCATCTGCTGGGCGGCCAGCCCCACCGAAGCCATGTAGCAGGCTGACCATGCCCCGGCGAACAATTGCTCGGCTTTCGGGTGCGGCTGGACGGCGGTGAACTCGTGTTCCGGTTTGCCGCCGCCGGGCGACGATAGCGTTATGTCGACGGTGCCGTTATGGCCGCGCGACGTGGTGCCGGCGCTGCTGTGGGTGGTGTGGGTTTTGCCGGTGACCAGTACTTTTTCGATCTTGCTCATGATCATTCCCTCAGGTTTGCAAGTTGTACGCACGCGCTTGTATCGCACGCGATATAAGAACCACATCCAGACATCACGCCCTCATCGCGCTCAGGACAACGTCGATATTGCAGGGTCGGTCGGGCCTGAAGGAGGTAGGCGGGATCAGTCTGGCCCAGTTCGAGATCGCTGTCGACGGCCAGATCTGCCGGCAACACGATAACGACCCGAACCAGCTGATCATCTACACGACAAGAGTCAGGTGTTCACTGCCTGTGGGCCTGTCACTTATCGCAGCGACTTGAACCCGACCCGCACTTCCTGCGAGAAAAGCGCCGGCTGCTCCCATGCAGCAAAGTGTCCACCTTTGGGCAACTTGTTGTAATGCACAAGTTTGGGATAGGCCTTCTGCGACCAGCTTTTCGGTGCCTCATACAGCTCATCCGGAAACACGCTGACCGCCACCGGGATGTTGACGCCCTTGACCGCGAAGAAAGTCGACTTGTTCTCGTAATAGAGCCGCCCCGAGGAAACGGCCGTGTTGGTCAGCCAGAACAGCGTGATGTTGTCGAGGACGTCATCGGGCGTGAGGCCTTCCGGTTGCCCGTCAATGGAACGCGCAATCATCTCGTAGCTTTTGGGATCGTGATCGAGCATGAAAGCCGCCAGACCCACCGGTGAATCAGTTAGGCCTGTCAGCGACTGAGGCCGGTCACCCATCATGATTGCGTAGCCAATGTGCTTGTAGGTATTGGCGAGTTGTTCAGCCGCTCGCTGCTCTTCCTCGGAAAGACCGCTGGGTATCGGCTCGCCACGAAACAGTGCCGCATCAATGTCAGGCGGGATGACACCAGGCATGTTCGAATGAATGCCGATCAAGCCGGGTGGCGCCTTGGCAGCCATCAAGTCGACAACAATGGAACCCCAATCCCCCCCTTGCGCCCCGTATCGGGTGTATCCGAGGCGTTTCATCAGCTCGACGTAGGCATCGGCGATACGCTCGGGATTCCAGCCGGCCACTTTCGGTTTCTCCGAGAAGCCGTAACCCGGCATCGACGGAATCACCAGGCTGAACGCATCGGAGGCATTGCCACCGTGCGCCGTCGGATCGGTGAGTGGGCCGATGACTTTCATCAACTCGATCACCGAACCTGGCCAGCCGTGGGCCATAAGCAGTGGCAACGCATTTTCGTGTTTTGAGCGGACATGAATGAAATGGATATCCAGGCCATCAATGTTCGTGATGAAGTTGGGGACTGCATTTATCTTTGATTCAATTACTCGCCAGTCATATTTGGTTGACCAATGCCTGGCCAGTTTCTGGATCGTCGCGAGCTGTACGCCTTGAGAGGAATCATTGACGGTTTCCTTGTCCGGCCATCTCGTTGCGTCTATGCGTCTACGCAACTCTGTAAGTTCAGCCTCCGGGGCGATGAAGTGAAAGGGGCGTATTTCAGTGGAAACATTATTTGTTTTTGATGAAGTATTCGTCATCGCGTCAGTCCTAATGGAGAAACCGAGTAATCCCAGCGGTGCGACAGCACAGGTCACGGCTGCAGCACCGCAGAATTTCCGTCTGGTTAGAGAAAGTGGTTTGATGTTTTTTGGCATGCAGGCTCCTAAGGCACGAAGTCTCACGAGAGCGCCTGTTTGATTGAGCACGGGGGAAGTTATTTACAGATGGCGTTGCAACGCACTTTGATCAATAGGTTTTTATAGTTTGCCGAGTGACAAGGCAGCCCGTTCAATCACGCCGTCTGGACATTCAAATAAACATCAATATTGCCGCGCGTTGCCTTCGAGTACGGGCAAATCTGATCCGCTGCATGGGCGATAGCGGTCGCGACTTCATGAGGCAGGCCCGGCAGGTGAACATTGAGCCCGGCCTGCAGGAAGTAAGCGTTCCCGGTTTGCCCCAGATCGATCTCGATATCGACGGACACGTCGGCGGGAATAGTCACCTTCAACTCTTTGGCCGCCAGGCCGAGCGCTGCGATGTAGCAGGCCGACCATGCGCCGGCAAACAACTGCTCGGCCGTCGGGTGCGGTTGGGTGGCGACGAAGACGTGGGCCGGTTTGGCGCTCCCGGGTGTTGAGAGTTCGATGTCGAGGTTGCCGTTGTGCCCGCGTGAGGTGTTGCCGGAACTGCTCAGCTTAGTGTGAGTCTTGCCGGTGACCAGGACTTTTTCGATTTTGCTCATCAGTGATTCCTTGAGGTTTTTATTAGAGCCAAATAGCAGAAATGACACGTAACTACCTGACGGGACTGATTTTATAGGTGCAACCAAGCACCGAGAAGAACGGAAAAACCGATCACCTTCGGCTTTTCCGTTCAGCCCTCTGCCCTTCGCAAATCACATCACCGCTCGTCGCCAAGACCCGGCATGGGCTTTGACATCGCTGGGTCTCTGCTTGAATATAAATCGTATGCGATCTAATCGATTGCGACAACAAGCCGCCGCAGCCCTTGCCGTTTGGAGATTCAGCCAATGTCTACCTCTTCCGATCACGCTTTTCATGGCCACAACGGCAACAACTGGGTCACGGCTTCATGAAGCTGATCCAGCTGCGAGCGTTCTGCTCGGTTGTCGACATGGGCAGCTTTCGTTCGGCAGCACGAGCACTGGACGCTGCCCAGAGCACGCTGACAGAGTCGATTCAAAGTCTGGAAAGAGAACTGGGGGTCACCTTGTTGGTGCGCTCCAACCAAGGCATCAGCCTGACCCTGGCCGGCAAGGTGTTCCTGACCCGGGCACGCTCGATCATCCTGGATTGCGATCGCGCTGTACTGGACGTCCGACAATGGAATGCCACGCCCGAAGGTCAGATCGCATTGGGTGTCTCGGCAGAACCACTGTCTGCGTGTCTGATGCCGGTCTTCAGCAGTTTTACCCGCCGCTTTCCAAAGGTGCAGCTACACGTTGCCGGTGGAAAGACGAAGCGGCTGATCGAGATGATTCGCGCTGGCCGGCTCGACTTTGTGATGTGTCCCCTGAGTCCCGATGTCTGCGATATCGACCTGCACATTGAGCGCCTTTACCACTCGAAAACCAGCGTCATTGCGCGCAAGGGACATCCCCTGGCGGCGGCTCGCTCAGTGCGCGAACTGGCTGACTGCCAGTGGATCAGCGTCCGCCCGGCCGGTGTTGCGGGTAGCGCGGAGAACCATCTGATCGAGCTGTTCAGGGCCCAGGGCTTGCCACCTCCGAAGATCGCGATCACCACCGAATCGCTGCTGGAAATCCTGCACATCATCTCCGAGACGGATTACCTGACCGTTGAGCCCGGCATGCTTCCCGGCATGAAGCTGTTTTCCTCGGCGCTGACCAGCATTTCGATTCGGGAGCCGCTGGAGTCGCGTGAGGTGTGCTTGATCAGCCGTCGCATGTCACCGTTCAGCCATGTCACACAAGAACTGACCAGCATGCTGATTTCTTATTCGCGGCTGCGTCACCGGGCCAAGGGGTGAGTCAATGCCGAGGGCCTTTCAAGTTCAAGAAATCAGCGGCGATGGCGATACATTGCTGCGTAGCCAGAACGTCCCCGTGCACTCGCTACAGCTTCCATAAAGAACAAGACATCTCAATACGGATATAGAGGTAATCAATGCTCGCCGCCTTCACACTACTTATTGCTTTTGGATTTCTGCCTGCACTCTTCGGCTACGCCGCCAACGTTCGCGGCTCACTTGAGAAGCGCAGGTGGTATTACCGCCACACTCAAGCAGTAAAGGCATGGACCGCAACTGAGTACTCATTGACTGCGTTCGTCGCTTGCACCATCGCGCTGTACGCGGCGGGTTCTTTGACGTTGCTTGGCATAAAGCCAAGCCCCATGACAGGCATCGCATTACTGTCGCTTTCGTGCCTTACCGCACTGACTTACCTTTGCTGCTACTGGAAAATACCGGGAATTGTTTCGAACTACGGAGGGATGTTGAAAGCTCTGCTGGGGGCTGTAGCCATTGGTGTAGCCACCGTATCCAAAATCTATTCGGACGCAGGGATTGCCGAGCTGACGGGTTTGTCACCCCAGGATTTGCCGGGCGCTCAATTACTGCTCACCTTCCTGCTGACTCCAACCATCTGGTTCCTGAGTTTGTCGTTGTTGCTCGGGTATGTGAGTTTGCCCGTGATCGTCTTTCTGTTTTTCCGCAGCCTGTACCGTGATTTTCGCCAGAAAAAGCACGGTAAAAAAAACGGGTCGAATCTACGAGACGTGGCAGCGCTGGTGGCCGTGTTTTTTGCTGTGATCATTCTGCTGAGCCTCACTGAAAAAATAGCCAGCAAGAATTTCTATGAACCACGACTGAAACAGGCAATCGCCTTCGCCTCATTCCATTTGCCCACCACCTACTGCGGTCTCCCGGATACAAAGGGGGTAAACGTAGCGCCCATGTCAGAGGACAGAGCGGCCATTGCGGTACCCGATGAAAAACTCGGCTACACGTTTGACCTTATCGACTGCAAACCCAAAAACAAGGGTAGCGATGAAGTTAACGCCATCCTCGAAAAGTCCAATTCAATTCAAAAAAATGCTGTAAGTGCTGTGGCGCCAGCTCAGGCTACGATCGGCAAGAAATAAGGGCGGAATGGGTTGAGGGTTGGGTGCGCTCGGCAAAACTCACGAGGCTCCCGACCCTGAGTGCCACGGACTAACCCGCAACCGCTGCTTCAATCGCCGCAACATCAATCTTTCCCATCGTCATCATCGCGTCGAACGCGCGCTTGGCCGCCGCTCGATCGGGATGGTTGATCGCCGCTGTCAGGACACGCGGGGTGATCTGCCACGACAGTCCCCACTTGTCCTGGCACCAGCCACAGACGTTTTCCTGGCCGCCGTTGCCGACAATCGCGTTCCACAAGCGGTCCGTCTCGGCCTGGTCGTCGGTGGCCACCTGGAACGAGAAGGCCTCGTTGTGCTTGACCCCCGACCCGCCGTTCAGCCCGAGACACGGGATGCCCATCACCGTGAATTCGACAGTCAGGACATCACCCTGCTTGCCCGCCGGGTAGTCGCCGGGCGCGTGAAGGACAGTGCCTACCGCGCTGTCCGGGAAGGTGCGAGCGTAGAAGGTCGCGGCCTCCAGTGCATCGCCGTCGTACCAGAGACAAATGGTGTTTTTACTGGTCATTTTGCTTCTCCAACAATGGGCTGACATTTCATTCTAGCCAAGCAGCCAGTCAGGCAAATCAAGGCGTCCAATTCCGACGCTTGCTACTCAACATCTTCGAAGGTTCCTGTGCGCACCTCGCCGCTGCGCTCGTAGCGAGCGATCAGTACACCGCCCGGCGTGGTGGTCGAGTGCGTCAAAGTGAAGGCCGACGCCAGGGCGTTGTCGTCGAACAGACGCTTGCCGCGCCCCAGCACCACGGGAAAAATCATCAGCCGAAGCTCGTCCACCAACCCGGCTGCCAGCAGTTGGCGCACCAGATCGCCGCTGCCCTGCGTCAACAACCGGGCGCCGTCCTGCTGCTTGAGCGCACGAATCCCATCGGTAAGGTTTCCCTTCAGCGCATGACTGTTGTGCCACTCAAGCGTATCGGCTCGATGCGTGGCCACGTGCTTGGGTACTTGATTGAAGGGGTCTGCAATGGGGTGGTGATGAATGCGCGGCCAATACGCCGCGAAGATGTCGTAGGTGCGACGCCCCAGCAGCAACTCGAACGGCTGTGAGAACAGATCCGTAATGGCCTGGCCGGTGGCTTCATCGGCGTAGGGCACGATCCAGCCACCGAAGCGGAATTCGCCGCTGCGATCCTCTTCGGGCCCGCCGGGCGCTTGAATGACGCCATCCAGACTGATGAAAGCGGCAACGGTGAGTGTGCGCATGGTCTTCTCCCGGTTCGTCTTGGTGAACGTTCTGGTGCAGGGAAGGCCGGCAATCACAGTGACCTTGCGAGGCCTTCCCTGCCCCATAGTCGAACGAGGCACGGCGAAATCGACAGTGCGATATCCAGATAACGGGCCCTGCGAAAAAACGTCTCGAACGCTTACAATCACAGCCCTTAACCGCAAATCAGGCAAACCAGTCAGGCTATGGCGCTCGACCCTCCAACGATGCTGACCCTCTCGATCGCCCTCGCAGCGGCTGCCGCGCTGTATCTGGCGGTGGAGTGGCGCAGCATACGTGAACCCTCGCTGCTGTTCTGGAGCGCGGGGTTTGCGACGATCACCGTGGGCTCGACACTTGCATTGCTGCGCGGCAGCGGGCTTCTGCTGATCGGCATCTGGTTCGCCAACGGCCTGTTGGTGACGGCCCACTGGCTTTTCCTGCTGGGGGTGGCGCGCTTCACGCAGGTGCGTCTTTCTCGCGCCTGGTACCTGATCTTTGTCGCCTGGCTTGCCATGCTGTTGCTGCCCGACGAACCGTCGTGGTCGAAGATCATGCTGGTGGCCAACTCGCTGCTTGTGGCCCTGCCCACGCTCAGGGCCAGCTTCCTCCTGCGTCCCCACGGCAAGTCGTTGAGCGTGGGGGCGGTGCAGCTGCGTTATGTGCTGCTGACTCACGGGCTGTTCTACTTCATCAAGGCGATATCGGTTGTCGTTCCTGGCACGCTGATCGATCTGGCGGCTTTTCGGGGCGAGATCATCCAGATTTCATTGGTCGAGGGTGCGATGGCGATCATGTTGATCGCGCTCTCGATGACCGGCACCGAGCGCTACCGACGGGAGAAACGGATCGCCCGACTGGCCGCACGTGATCCGTTGACCGCCCTGTACAACCGCCGCGCCCTCGAGGTGCGGGCGTCGCGTCTGCTGGACGATGTCTCGAGCACTCGACCGGGCGCCCTGCTGCTGATCGATATCGACAACTTCAAACTGGTCAACGACCTCTACGGCCATACCGCCGGTGACCAGCTGCTAGTCACGCTGAGCGAGATGATTCGTTCGGTGCTGCCAGAAGGTGCGCTGGCCGCGCGGTTGGGCGGTGACGAGTTCGTCATTCTGTTGAATAACACATCGAGTGAGCGAATCGTGGAACTGGGCAACACACTGCGTGAGCAGTTTCACCACACCGCCTCACAGACATTCGCCACACCTGAACCGGTCACCCTGAGCATGGGTGCCAACCTGTTTGACCAGCCGCCAGCGAGTCTGGCGGCATTGATCGAGCAAGGCGACACCGCACTCTATGAATCCAAGCGTGGCGGACGCGACCGCATCCGCCTGGTGGACCGGACCGTCGCGAGCAACGACCTGCAGCAGGCCCGTTGATAGGCCATTTGTTGCATCGTTGATACATGGAAATGCCAGGTTCACAATTTCAGCGTACCTTGTCCGACATTAATCGTCTCAATGCGGCCGCCTGGCCCCTCCTCGTCAAGGAAGAACAATGATCATTGCTTCAACTTCAACGAATGCGGCGATGTCTGCCTACACCTCTGCCGTCGATGCAAAGGCTGCGGCCGATGCGCAAAAACGCGTCGCTCAAGATGATCAGGCCAAGCCGCAGAACAATGACTCAGTGAGCCTGTCCAGTACCTCTACCGAGTACAGCAACTCGATCGCGGGTAACGCGCCGTTCTTCCCGGTGCGTTCGGGGATGAACGCCGATGCACTTGTTCTGGGCGTCTCCAAGCCTGGTGCGATCTCCAGTTCCAAGGACAAGACGTTTGCCGAAGTGGCCGCTGATGCCCGCAAGCGCATGGACGAAAAATACGCACTGATGACTGCCAGCGGCAAGCCGTATACCGGCAGCGATGAAGACCGTAATGCGTTGATGGGCGATCTGGACCGACGTTCGCTGAACGCCGTCGCCACCAATCAGGGCGGCAAGTTCACCGCGCAGGAACAAGCCTCGGCGCAAGCGTTGATGCGCCAGCAAGCCCGGCTCGCCACCGGTTATTACAGCGGCCCGGCGGACCAGCAAAAAAACTGGAAAGACCCGTTCATCAATGACCCTTTCGGTCGCGCCACGGCGGCGCTGGCGTTCATGGACAACATGAGTCCTGAAGAAAAAGCCACCCCTGAGTGGCTGTCCCAGCATTTGTCGCTGGAAGCGGCATTGAATCAGAGCGGTGGCGCGGACCCTGCCGAGAAGAAGACCGGGCACTTTCACAACCTGGCTGAAATCCTCGCGGGTATCGTGACGGACGGATCCGACAGCGAACAATCCAGCGCAGCCAAGAATGCTGATCCAAGCGCCGAGATCCTGAAGAAGCTGCAATCGTTGACGTCGTGACATCGGTTGAACGCAGGCGTGTTGGCGATGCGGTCCTGACATTGGTGTGAAGCCGCCCTACTCCTCAAAACGCCCCGTGCCTTCGCGGTCGCGCGCGTATCGTCTCGTGAGCGGAAACGGCGGCAACCAGGACTCGCGACGGGTGATCCAGCTTTCGTAAGTGGGCGTCAGTTGGTCGGGCGCATCCAGTGATCCCAGGTTCACTTCGATTTCATCGTCAGTGCGGGCAAAAACCGAAGAGCCGCAGCGCGGACAGAAAAACCGCCCGGCGTAGTCGCGTGTTTCGCCGGTGATCGTCACCGCGTCCTGGGGGAATATCGCGGAAGCGTGAAACAGCGCGCCATGATGTTTGCGGCAGTCGAGGCAGTGGCATAGGCCGACCCGGTAAGGGCGTCCCGACGCTTCAATTCGGACGTTGCCGCACAGGCAACCACCGGTCAATCGGTCCATGCTGCGCCTCCTCTCATTTATGCGCTCGGAAGGTTAGTAACGATAGCAGCCTCCACTGGTCGCCACGAACTTGCTCTATAGACGCTTTTTACCTACTTTTGAATCTATGGATTCAAAAAGAGGTATTAAACATGGCCGTTGCCCTCCAGCAACAAGCCTTTAGCAAGCGCCAGTGTGTAACGGGCCTGCGTGCCGCTGTCGGCATCCTCGAAAAGTGGGGAGCGTCCAGCGATCAGGCTTGCCGTATCCTGCGCATTTCCCGCAGCACCTACACCCGCGCACGGCAGCTCGATCCCGACTGGGCCGTCGCGCTGGACGCGGACCAGATGCAGCGCATCAGTTTTGTCCTCAATATCCACGCCGCCTTGCGCCTGGTGTTCGATAACCCGGAGAACGTCTACGGCTTCCCTTCGATGGCCAACGATAACGAATTCTTCAACGGTCGCTCGCCGCTCGAGATCATGGCTCAGGGCGACATGATTTCCTTGTATGAAACCTTCCGCCGCATCGACGTGCTGCGTGGTGCGCAATGGTGAGGCTGAGCGAACTGGTAGAACTTGCCGGTGAGCCATTGCAGGCCTATCGACTGGTCAATTCCAAGTTCCCACCGGTGGCGCTGTTTGATGACGTCGCCGACGCGGACGAGTTCGAGGTGCTGTATCAGATCCAGGAACTCACCAATCCCAGGTTGAAAAATGAAGTGGGTCGCCTTGAGTTGATCCCGCGCAGTGACATCCCGTTCGGTATTCCGGGCTGCTCTTACGCCACAGCACCATTCACCCACGTCAACCCCGCGGGTTCGCGGTTCAGCGATGGCCGTTTCGGGGTGCTGTACCTGGCGGACACACTGGAAACGGCATTGGCCGAAGTGAAACATCACCAGAGTCTGTACTGGTCGAACGTGCCAGACCTGAACTATGAGCGGTTCGTTTTCCGGGGGTTGTCCTGCTCTTTTGTGGATGCAGGGATGAAGGATGCGACGTCCATTGCGATGACCGACCCTGTTTATGATCCGGACGATTACACGCATTCCCGGCGTTTGGGGAAGTTGGTCAAAGAGGCAGGTTGCCCCGGGCTTCGTTATAACTCGGTGCGCATGCACGGCAGTCATTGCTGGGCGTTGATGACGCCGAAGCCGGTTTTATCGGTTATTCAGGCGGCGCATTACGAGATGATCTGGAATGGGCAGGTGACGAGTGTCAGTCAGATCAGTGAAGCATGACGGCGTAATGCGGGAATGAAAACGGGCGCCTTGATAGGCGCCCGTTTTTTTTGTGCGGTGATGATTACCAGCTGCCGTAGGGGATGCCGAATTGTTCGACGTAGCGTTTGGACTCGTCGGACAACGGGTAATAGTTGCCACCGGATTTTCCGAGGTGGGGTCCCAAGGGTTCTATTTCTGCTTGGGCACGCGCGACTTTTACGGGCTTCATGCATTTGTCCGATACCCAAACCTGCGCAATCCCTCCAGGTGCGAGGCCTACGTAGACCAATGCAATCGTACCGGCAGGTTCGTCCGGCGTCGTCGGGCAAGGCTCGTTCACTGTTGCCCGCATGATTTGCCGAGCTTCCTCAGGCATATCGATCCAGACCCGATAGGTTTTTGACTCCACTACAGACTGCCAGCGAACATAGATACGTTTTGGCAAATCCGCTCCCACGACTTCCCGGATTCCTCCCGTAATCTGTCCCCATCCCCGCGCGGACTCCGTGCCGTCTTCCGGCTCATTTCCTGCAGCCGTTCCACCACCTGTTCGGCGTAATAATTTGCCGTTGATGTCTTCGACCTGGCTGTCTTCGACCCAAACTTTCATGTAATTCGGCTGGTTGAAGCTGAGACTCCACCATTTCCTGGTGAGCTCGCTTTTTGAGAGGGTGTCCGAAGCCTGACACCCAGTCACCAGCCACAGGCCAAGTAATAAAACCAAAGCACGCATCAAAGCACTCTCCAGCTAGAGTCCGGCACATGAGGATGGCGCACACGTACTCCACTCTCAGTTGGTGCGTTGGTATAGCGAATGAACCCCATGATGATTTCGCTGTTGTACCGGGCATCGAAACTGGAGCTGAACCCCTTGGGGTTGTTGCGGAGCACTTCGCCCAGAGGCCCTAGTTTGCAACGTACGATTTCATTGGCGAAATGTCGGGCAGCGGCGGCGCCTCGACTGAACCCGAAGGTGTCGAATGTGAGCGATGTAATCTCACCGTCAGGATTGCGATCGATTGCTTCCTTGATCAGTGCTTTCATGGCGACAAACGCTTTTTGTACCTTCCCCGCTACGCCTGCGTCTCCTCGCCCGGTCGCCGCGGCGCCCATGCTGTCTTCAGCGCCCGCATCGGTGCCGATCCCGTCTACGTAGAGACTGCGCTGTACGAGTTTGGATGACGCATCGTTTCCGGCTACTTCCGCTGTCGGATAGAGCTCATACAGCTTGAAAACATTACTCACATCATTCCCATAACTCCCCTCCGGATCCGCCATATACGGCTTGCAGCTCGCATCGACGTCTTCCGGGCGAATCGGGTGATGGGCGCCGCACAATAATCCTGACGCCGAGTTACCCGCATTGTTCAGCGTCCCATCGAAGAACACGCCAATGCGCAACGCAACTCTGACTTTTTCCTTCGCCGCCGCCGGTGCCTTGCCGTATTTCTCGTACTCGGCCCAGCGCTTGGCGTGGATGTCGACGGGTTTG
This sequence comes from Pseudomonas migulae, assembly GCF_024169315.1. Taxonomy (NCBI): domain Bacteria; kingdom Pseudomonadati; phylum Pseudomonadota; class Gammaproteobacteria; order Pseudomonadales; family Pseudomonadaceae; genus Pseudomonas; species Pseudomonas migulae. The sequence continues at coordinate 1,505,180 of NZ_JALJWR010000001.1, forward strand.
GCTTCGTCGTAGCGGAAGTTTTTCGGGGGGTTGGGTACGTATCCACTCATTCCTTGATCACCAGGCTCCTTGGTGCAACGGGCGCTGAGGGTGCCACTGTGGATCCAATCAAGCAACGCTTAGCCAGGTGCCATCACTCGGACGACATGGGCCTCGTCCATCTATTGGTTTCGTCAATGGTCACCATTAATTCAATGAAGTTCTCTTAAAAATTCTGCGGCGTAACATCGCCTCCATACCAAACAACTACACCCCGGAGCACACACTCATGAAACGCCAACTCTTCCTCAGCATCGCTTTCTCGGTTTTTGCAGTTAACGCTTTCGCCGCTTCTTCTGCTCAGCCGGTTGTCGCTGAAGGCGGCTCGGATCGTCTGATTGAAAGCCGTGTGGCTGAGGGTGGTTCGGATCGTCTGATCGAGAATCGTGTGGCTGAAGGTGGTTCGGATCGCTTGATCGAAAACCGCGTCGCTGAAGGTGGCTCCGACCGCCTGATCGAAAACCGCGTCGCCGAAGGTGGTTCCGACCGCCTGATCGAAAACCGCGTCGCCGAAGGTGGCTCCGACCGTCTGATCGAAAACCGCGTCGCCGAAGGTGGTTCCGACCGTCTGATCGAAAACCGCGTTGCCGAAGGTGGTTCTGACCGCCTGATCGAAAGCCGCGCTGTATGAATGAATGGCTTGATCGAAGTACTCAACAAGAAGCCCAGCCTGATCAGCCGGGCTTTTTCTTTTGAAGTGAATCCTCAGCACGCCCCTTCGCGTATCGCACCAGCCCGATCCTGATACCGACCAGCCTGGTTTCTCGTCCAAAAAAAACCGCCGTTTGAATGTCATCCCTGCTCGACGATGCAGCCGGTTACGCGCTGCCGTATTATTGGCTTCTCGTACTAATCACCCGCTCGACCAGGGGATACTCGCCTTGCCATTCGTGTTTGAAGACTATGTGCTCGATCAAGAGCGCCGGGAACTCACCTCGCGCGGGCAAGTCGTGCCCATCGGGCCACAGGTCTTCGATTTATTGCTGCAGCTCGTCAGCCACCGCGATCGCGTCGTCAGCAAGGACGATCTGCTCAAGGCGGTGTGGAGCGGCCGGGTCGTTTCGGAATCGACGATCACCAGCCACATCAATGCGGTGCGCAAGGCCATCGGCGATACCGGCGAGGAACAGCGCCTGGTTCGCACGGTCGCCCGCAAGGGTTACCGCTTCATCGGCGAGGTCGAGGATGGCGAAACCGCAGGGGCAACACAGCCTGACGGCCAGGGTTTCGGCGCACGCGTGCCCGTGGACCCGAATGAACCCGCCCCCTATCCCCTCTCCCTTCCGGACAAACCCTCGATCACCGTCCTGCCGTTCCAGAACCTGAGCGGTGATCCGGAACAGGATTACTTCGCCGACGGCGTGGTTGAAGACATCATCGCCGCCCTGTCGCGTATTCGCTGGCTGTTCGTCATCGCGCGCAATTCAAGCTTCACGTACAAAGGCCGGGCGGTGGACGTCAAGGGCGTCAGCCAGGAGCTCGGCGTGCGTTACGTGCTGGAAGGCAGCGTGCGCAGGTCCGGTGACCGGGTACGCCTCACCGGGCAACTGATTGATGCAACGACCGGGACGCATCTCTGGGCGGAACGTTTCGAAGGCACGCTCCACGACATTTTCGAGTTGCAGGATCAGATCGCTGAAAGCGTCGTCGGCGCTATCGCGCCGCAGCTCGAGCGGGCGGAAATCGAGCGGGCCAAGCGCAAGCCGACGGAAAGCCTGTGCGCCTACGACTATTACCTGCGTGGCATGGCGAAACTGCACAGCGGCACACGGGAAGCCATCGAGGAAGCGCTGTCCTTGTTCTACAAAGCCATCGAGCTCGACCCGGAGTTTGCATCGGCCTATGGCACGGCGGCGTGGTGTCATTTCTGGCGCAAGTTGAATGGCTGGATGACGGACCGACCCCGAGAGATCGCCGAAGGCGCGCGGCTTGCGCGTCTGGCCATGACACTCGGTCGTGACGATGCGGTGGCGTTGACGAGAAGCGGACATGCACTGGCCCATCTCACCGGCGACCTCGATGGCGGCATTGCCCTGCTCGACAGGGCACGCCTGCTCAATCCCAACCTCGCCCCGGCCTGGTATCTGGGCGGTATTTTGCGTGCATTGCGCGGTGAAACAGACGCCGCCATCGAGAACCTGAACCATGCCGTTCGCTTGAGTCCGCTGGATCCGGAAATGTTCAGGATGCAGGTGGGCATAGCCCTTGCGCATTTCTTTGCCGGACGCTTCGACTGTGCGACGGACTGGGCGGAAAAGGCATTGAGGAACCTGCCTACCCTGCTGCCTTCTGTGGCTCTCGTGGCGGCCAGTCATGCGCTCAGCGGGCGGATGGACAAGGCGAAGGAGGCGATTCTGCGCCTGCATGAGCTGGATCCGTCGTTGCGTATTTCCAACTTGAGGGATTGGTTGCCTATCCAGCGGCCTGAGGATCTTGCACGTTTTGCGCAGGGGCTGCGGTTGGCCGGGTTGGCCGAGTGAGCGTGGTGCGACGGTTGATGCTGGTTTCGCGCTTGGGTGTATATCCGTTGCTTCGGTAACGGATATGTACCCAAACCCCAGTCCAAAACCACCACTCAGTTATTACGCAACAACACGTAAGCCTCACCCCCCTTACGATCATGCTGAAGAATAAAATTACCACCCTGAATCCGAACCTTCGATGGCACCCGATCCGCAACGGTCGTTTGCGAATAAGGTTGTGCAGCGCTCAGCAATTGCCGGGTAAGACTGTCGTCCGGTTGATTCGGCGTGGTAACCACACATTCCTTTTCAGACAACTGAACCGCAAGGTTTTTGTCACTGGTAAAACCGATACGGGTGAAGCCCATGTCCTGCAAGTCATCGATGCCATAACGCTTGGCTGCTTCGGCCGACCCAGCGAAAGTTGGCGCGGTCTTCAGGCAGATATCGGTGAAGGCTTCAATGGCCTTGGACTTGACGGGTGTCGGAAAATTTGGAGTCGACGTGGCGCAACCAGCAAGTACGAGAAGGCTGGAAAAGGCGAGCTTGCGGAACAACGAATTGGACATGACGCAGGAATCCTTCCATTTGAATACGGCGCGCAAACATCGGCTCGCGTGCCACTTGAGCAGGTGGGCCTGAATGGTAAAGCAAGCCTGGCCACCTCCGCGAGAGGATTAGCGTCGACTCGCGAGCGCGAACATCCTGAGACTGTTCGTCTGCCGGACCGAATTCGATACCGGGACGTTGGTCACACCGGAATCAGCGTTAACCGTTCCGGAGATCCTCCCATGGCCCGCTCGCATTCCCTACCCACCCCCGCGCAAACCCTGCTGCTCGAAGCCAACGGCTGGGTGCCCAATAACCCGCGCCTGCCGGTGCTCGTCTACCCCAAGGCAATTGCCGTCGATGGCAGCGATCCGGCGGCGCTGTTCGAGAAAACGTTCAGGGCCAATGGCTGGCCACCGCAATGGCGTTACGGGATCTACGACTTCCACCACTATCACACCAAAGGTCATGAAGTGCTTGGCATTGCCAGCGGTCATGCGCGCTTGATGCTAGGCGGTCCAGACGGTCATGTGCTGGACGTCAGTGCAGGTGATGTAGTGTTGCTGCCAGCGGGAACCGGCCACTGCAACCTCGACTCGAGCAACGATTTCCTGGTAGTCGGCGCCTACCCGCCCGGGCAGCACGCCGATATTTGCCGCGAGGCGCCAAGCGCTGAGCAACAGGCGAGCATCGACAGGCTGCCATTTCCCGAGCGCGATCCGGTGCAGGGCGAGGATGGTGCGGTAAGTCAACACTGGGCAGATTGCCTGAATGAACAGCGAACCTTCCAAAAAACCCGGGACACCTGAGTTTTCGAAGCCGCCCTGCTCTTTCAACTCCTGCAACGAGTCAAGACGATCTGCATCGGACGCAATACGTTCAGAACCCAATAGCGTGTGATCAAAGGCAACACTATCCCCACTCCCAGCGTACACAGCGCTGGGTTGTGAAAGGTATCGCCACCCCACTATTGGAAGCCTGAATCATGAAAACCGTAAGCATCGAAAACTACGAAACCAGCACCGCCTCCGGAAAATCATCGCTCGGGATCAAAACCACAGCAATTGGAACCTACGGTGCGTACTTTGCCCTCGCCGTTATCTACTTCTGGTTCGGTGGCATGAAGTTCACTCACTACGAAGCGCAAGGCCTGGTTCCGCTGGTGAGCAACAGTCCTTTCCTGGGTTGGGTCTACAACATTTTCAGTGCGGATACCTTCTCCAGTCTGCTCGGCATTCTGGAAGTCTCGATCGGTGCGCTCATTGCAGGTCGACTGCTGTCACCCAAACTGTCATTGATCGGTGGCGCGTTGTCAGCCGGCCTGTTTTTCACGACCCTGAGCTTTATGTTCTCGACACCGGGCGTGATTGAACCGGGCCTCGGTTTCCCCGCCATTTCGGTTGCGCCGGGCCAGTTTCTCCTGAAAGACATCGGGTTGCTCTTCGCTTCCATTTTCGTGGCCGGCCACTCTTTGACCACGCTGGAAAACCGTTGAACCGATGATTCCTCCCTCGGGATGGCCTGAAGCAATTCGATGTGTTCAGGCCATGCCCCCTCAAGAAAGTTCTGCCCCCTCTCCTGTCACATCTTTCATCCAGTCCCGAGGGCTGTAGCCTGTCTTGCGACGAAATGCGCGAGCAAGTGCCGAAGGACTTTCATAACCGACCTCGGCGGCGATCAACGTGATCGGCCGGCCTTCACGCAAACGCTTCTGCGCCAGGCTGATACGCCAGCTCAACAGATAATCCGCAGGTGTCTGCCCTATAACGACACGGAAATGCGCGGCATAGGCCGCACGCGACATGTTCGACTCGCTCGCCAGCTCCGCAACCGACCAGGCTCGTTGAGGTGCGTTGTGCAGTTGTACCAGCGAGCGCGCCAGCCGCGAATCGGCCAGCCCGGCCATCATTCCGGTACGCAGTTGGTTTTGATCGAGCAGGTGTCGAAACAGCAGGATGATCAGTAATTCGAACAGACGATCCAGCGCTGCTTCCCGGCCACAATGCCCGGCGGCCGCCTCAACGAACATCCATCGCAGCGTATCCGCCAGCAGTGGTAACTCTTCCAGGGACAACACCAGGCAATCGGGTAACGAAGCCGACAACGGGTTATCGATCCCGCCTTCGAACACCATCGACGCACACAAGAGTTGAGCCCCCTCGGGTTCACCGGCGAGCAGTTGATACCGGCTTGGGCGTGGCAGAAAAATCAGGCTGGGCCGGGTCAACAGCGAATCTTTGCGCTCCCCCCCGCGCAACGTGACGCTACCGGCTTGCAGCAGATGAAAATGACCACGCTGGTCGGCGCCATCGTACGACGCCATACCGCAAAGCCTGCCGTTATAAAACAGGTGTGCGCGTACGCCGAACTGCGAGAACAACGTAGACAAGCGATCCATGGGCAAATCTCTTGGCGAGTTACAGACGTTTGATCCTATCACTTACGACTTGCGGCCCGCCTGAACGCGTTTCCCTGTGGGAGCTGGCTTGCCAGCGATGGACGTCCAGACACCGCGTTCAATCAGACAGTACGCGTTATCGTTAACGACCATCGCTGGCAAGCCAGCTCCCACAGGGGATGCGTATACCCAAAGAGCCAGGCCGGCCGGTAGGCCGCCTCGCGGTGCGGTGGCGGTGGTCGCCCCCTCGAGAGACCGAGTGGAGGTTCTCGGCATGGATGGCCGATGGCGGCAGGCCCACGGAGCAGGACCATGGCGAGCCTTAGCGAGCCACCGAACGAAAGGGACAAAAGCGCTTGGTTACTTGGCGCTTTTCCAGGTAACCCGCGGTAAGGGCGGAACCAATAGCCGCCGTTACCGCAAAAACGGATATACCCCCACCCAACCCCATATCGCCGGGCTTTCTCGGACACAACCCTAAGTGTGATGAATTTCCCGATCCTTGGTTTCCGGCAGGAAGAATATGCCGAGTATGGCCGTCATCACCGCAATAACGATCGGATACCACAACCCGTAGTAGATATCCCCCGTAGCCGCGACCATCGCAAAGGCCACCGTCGGCAGGAAGCCGCCGAACCAGCCGTTGCCGATGTGATACGGCAGCGACATCGAGGTGTAGCGGATGCGCGCCGGGAACAGTTCCACCAGCCACGCAGCGATCGGGCCGTAAACCATGGTCACGTAGATCACCAGGATGGTCAGCAGCAACAACACCATCGGGTAATTGGTCTTGGCCGGGTCAGCCTTCTCGGGATAACCGGCATCCTTGAGGGCAGTGCCGAGGGTGGCGACGAAGGCGTCGTTGCGAGCCTTGAAGTCGGCGGCCGGCATGCCGGTGCCTTCGAAGCTCGGGATCACCTTGTCGCCGATACGAACCTGCGCGACGGTGCCCGGCTCAGCCTTCTCGTTTTTATAAGGAATGGCCCGTTTCGCCAGCACCGTCTTGGCAAGGTCGCAGGAACTGGTGAATCTGGCCTTACCCACCGGGTCGAACTGGAACGAGCACTGGTCTGGATCAGCGACCACCGTCACCGGATTCTTCTCCTGGGCGATGAACACGTCGGGGTTACCGTACTGGGTCAACGCGTGGAAGATCGGAAAGTAGGTCACCGCCGCCAGTATGCAGCCGGCCATGATGATGCCCTTGCGCCCGATACGGTCGGACAGGCTGCCGAATATGACGAAGAACGGCGTGCCGATCAGCAGCGAGCCGGCGATCAGCAAGTTGGCGGTCTGCGCGTCGATCTTCAACGTCTGCAGCAGGAAGAACAGCGCATAGAACTGCCCGGTGTACCAGACGACAGCCTGGCCAGCAGTACCTCCGAGCAAAGCCATGATCACGATTTTCAGGTTGTCCCAGCGGGCAAAGGATTCGGTCAGCGGCGCCTTGGACGCCTTGCCCTCGGCCTTCATCTTCAGGAACACCGGCGACTCACTGAGTTGCAGACGGATGTACACCGAGATGATAAGCAGCAGGATCGACAGCAGGAACGGTATCCGCCAGCCCCAGGCCTCGAAGGCTTCGGTGCCGAGGATCGTGCGACAGGCGAGGATCACCAGCAGCGACAGGAACAGACCGAGGGTCGCGGTGGTTTGAATCCACGAGGTGAAATAACCGCGCCGGCCCTTCGGCGCATGCTCGGCCACGTAGGTCGCCGCCCCGCCGTATTCACCGCCCAGGGCCAGGCCTTGCAGCAGGCGCAGGGTGATCAGGATGATCGGCGCCGCCACACCGATGGTCGCGTAGCCGGGCAGAAAACCGACGATGGCGGTGGAGATACCCATGATGACGATAGTGATCAGGAAGGTGTGCTTGCGCCCGATCATGTCGCCCAGTCGGCCGAACACAATCGCGCCGAAGGGCCGCACGGCAAACCCCGCCGCGAACGCGAGCAGCGCGAAGATGAAGGACGTGGTTTCGTTGACGCCGGCGAAAAAGTGTTTGGCGATGATCGCGGCGAGAGAGCCGTATAGATAGAAGTCGTACCATTCGAATACGGTGCCCAAGGACGAGGCGAAGATGACCTTGCGCTCCTCCTTGGTGACCCCGTGGTTGGGCACGTTGCCCGTGGTGGTGTTGTCGATTGCGGCCATGAGTCTTCTCCGTCTTGCTCTTGTTGTAGGCCGGAGCACCTCACTGACACTGCCGCACCCAGGCCCTGGGCTGAAGTCATCGGACTACGGATTTCATGAAGCCTGGCAACAGGCTGACCGCCTCACATCGCTGCAAGGTTTCCTGAAGCATAATCACCTTCGCGCAGATATCCACTCGCCACCCTGCTTTGACCTCGACAGACACGCAGCAACGATTGCCCGGTGCCTGCAAACGGGCGCCCCCGCCGCTCGTTCCGCAAGGTTTCACCCCCGACAGCAGCGTGCCCCGACACCGCAAAAACAGGGAGTCCGAGAACCATTGCCAACGTCGATAGTCACCATCAACTCAATGAAGTTCTCTTAAAAAATCCGCGGCGTAACATCAGCCCCATACCAAACAACTACACCCCGGAGCACACCATCATGAAACGCCAACTCTTCCTCAGCATCGCTTTCTCGGTTTTTGCAGTTAACGCTTTCGCCGCTTCTTCTGCTCACCCGGTTGTCGCTGAAGGCGGCTCGGATCGTCTGATTGAAAGTCGTGTGGCTGAGGGTGGTTCGGATCGTCTAATCGAGAATCGTGTGGCTGAAGGTGGTTCGGATCGTTTGATCGAGAATCGTGTGGCTGAAGGTGGTTCGGATCGTTTGATCGAAAACCGCGTCGCTGAAGGTGGTTCTGACCGTCTGATCGAAAACCGCGTCGCTGAAGGTGGTTCCGATCGTCTGATCGAAAACCGCGTCGCTGAAGGTGGCTCTGACCGTCTGATCGAAAACCGCGTCGCTGAAGGTGGTTCCGACCGCCTGATCGAAAGCCGCGCTGTATGAATGAATAGCCTTACCGCGGTACTCAACAAAAAGCCCGGCCTGACCCGCCGGGCTTTTTCGTGGACAAATTAATCAGTCCCCACTTAATGTCGCTGTCTCACCTGTGATACATAGCCTGATTGCGAGTCCCGTACCCAATGAGGTTTGCCCATGTTGTGTTCCCCACGCCTGCCGCTGCTGCTGACCTGCGCCCTGTCCGGTTTACTCGCTTGCGGCGCACAAGCCGGCACGCCTTCCCCGGCGCCCGCCAGTCTGCAACCGCTGCTGGTGACGATGAACGAACGCCTGAACATCGCTGATCTGGTGGCGCTGACCAAATGGGACAGCCACAAACCGATCCAGGACAGCGTCCGGGAAGCGCAAGTCATCGCCAACGCCCGGAAGCAGGCCGTTACCCGCAAACTCGACCCGGACGAGGTCGCCGAGTTGATCGCCGCACAGATCGAAGCCAACAAGCTGGTGCAATACGGGCTGCTCGCGCAATGGCAAGCGGCGGGCAAGGCGCCTGACATGCCACGGCCGGATCTTGCCAATCAAATCCGGCCACGGCTGGACGAGCTGCAAAATCGCCTGTTGCAGCACTACGCCGATTTCACGCCTTATCGCAAAGACCCGAACTGTGCCCAGTGGCTGGCCGCAGAGCGATCCGCGCTGATCAAGGATGCCCTGCATGGCCAGGCACTGATCCGCGCCACCGGTGAGTTGTGTGTAACGGACTGATCGGTTACTGCGCCTGAAACGTCTGCAAGTACGCCAGCACATCCTCGATCTTCTCCGGATCGCTGAGCCCCCAGAAAATCATACGGGTGCCCGGCACCACTTTCTTCGGCGCTTCGAGGTAAGCCGTCAGTGTCTCGCGCGTCCAGACAATGCCGGCGGATTTCATCGCGTCGGAGTACTGGTAGTCCGCCACGCTTCCCGAAGGACGGCCGAAAATGCCATTGAGTTGCGGGCCGAAACCGCCCCGCGCCGACTCGCCCACTTGATGGCAGCCGCCGCAGATCCGCGTGAACAGTTTCGCCCCGGCTTCAACATCCCCCGCCGCTGCCACCGGTGTGCAAAATGCCCCTGCCGTCAGTGCAAGGACGAAGGTGAGGGCTACAGCTTTCATCATGTTCGGTTCCAGTGAGGTCAATCGGCGCACCCGGCGCATTTTCGCGCCTACCTTACCCGATAACAGCCGCCCGCCGTGCGCCGGTCACTCAAGCTTCCTGCTGAACACGGTCGAGACGGTTCCTGAGGTGTGCCGGATCTTTTGCGCCACCGAAGCTGTTGCGCCAGATTGGCTACACGCTGTGAATCCAGCGGCTTATAAGGACTTGCAGTTTTCAACAGTAGGCTAAGCTTGGATCAGCTCATTGCTCACGATGCTCGATTCTGCAGGGTTTAGGTTGTTCTGGAGAGCGTCTGCAACAGCTATCTCAGACAGGCCCAACCCTTTCACGCAGGATTGACGTGATGACCGAGCCCCTCCTCAGTTTTGATGCGCTCAAGCGCGCTGCTGCCGCTGGTGAAATCGACACCGTATTGGTCTGCATGGTCGACATGCAGGGACGCCTCGTCGGCAAGCGATTCCAGGTCGAGTTTTTCATCGACAGTGGCCACGAAGAAACCCACTGCTGCAATTACCTGCTGGCTGACGACATCGACATGGAACCGGTGCCGGGTTATGCCGCGGCCAGTTGGAGCAAGGGCTATGGCGACTTCGTCCTCAAACCCGACATGTCCACGCTGCGGCGCGTGCCCTGGCTCGAATGCACGGCGCTGGTGCTGTGCGACGTGCTCGATCATCACCATCGAAAAGACTTGCCGCACAGCCCGCGGGCGATTCTGAAAAGACAGGTCGAACGCCTGCGCGAGCGTGGCTACACCGGCATGTTCGCCTCGGAACTCGAGTTCTATCTGTTCGATGAGAGCTACGAGGCGATCCACCAGCGCAACTATCACCAACCGAAAACCGCCGGCCATTACATCGAGGATTACAACATCCTGCAGACCACCCGCGAAGAGCCGGTGCTGCGGGCGATCCGCAAGCACCTGCAGGCGTCGGGCATTCCCGTGGAAAACTCCAAGGGTGAATGGGGCCCCGGCCAGGAAGAAATCAACATTCGTTACGCCGATGCCATGACCATGGCCGACCACCACGTCATTATCAAGCACGCCTGCAAAGAGATCGCGCAGTTGCAAGGCAAGGCGATCACGTTCATGGCCAAGTGGCGCTATGACGCCGCCGGTTCCAGCAGCCATATCCATAATTCGCTGTGGGACAAGAACGCGAAGAAGCCGTTGTTCTTCGACGCGAAAGCCGAGTTCGGCATGTCGAAACTGATGCGCGCCTGGGTCGCCGGGCAGCTCAAGTACGCCAACGACATCACCTGTTTTCTCGCGCCGTACATCAATTCATACAAGCGCTTCCAGGCCGGCACCTTCGCGCCGACGCGGGCGGTGTGGAGCCGGGACAATCGCACCGCAGGCTTCCGTTTGTGCGCCGAAGGCAGCAAATCCATCCGCATCGAATGCCGCATCGGCGGCGCGGATCTCAACCCCTATCTGGCCTTCGCTGCGCTGATCGCGGCGGGCCTGGCCGGTGTCGACGAGAAGCTCGAGCTCGCAGCGCCGTTCGAGGGCGATGCCTACGTCGATGAACATCTGCCGGAAGTGTCGAAAACCCTGCGCGACGCCTGCTCTGCACTCAAGGGCTCGAGCATGTTGCGCGAGGCCTTCGGCGATGAAGTGGTCGATCACTACGTGCACACCGCCGAGTGGGAGCAGAAAGAGTACGACCGGCGAATCACCGACTGGGAATTGCAGCGCGGCTTCGAGCGCTATTGAGAACATCATGACGGCCAAGGTTCAGCTTGTTTCACCGGTCGATGGCCGGGTCTATGCCGAGCGCGATTGTGCCTCTGCGGTGCAGGTCGAGCAGGCCCTGTCGGCGGCCGCCACCGCCCAGGTTTCATGGCAGCGCCGACCACTGAACGAACGTGCGGCGTTGTGCAACGCCGTTGTGGACGCGATGCTGTCGATGCAGGCGGACATCGTGCCGGAACTGGCCTGGCAGATGGGCCGACCGGTGCGCTACGGCGCCGGTGAGTTGCGCGGTTTTGCAGAGCGTGCCCGTCACATGATCGCTATCGCACCGGATGCGTTGGCAGCGGTGGAGCCCGCGCCTGTAGAGGGTTTTCGGCGGTGCATCAAACGCGAACCGCTGGGCACGGTGCTGGTGGTCGCACCGTGGAATTATCCGTACCTGACGGCGGTGAATACGATCATCCCGGCGCTGATGGCCGGCAATAGCGTGATCCTCAAACACGCCACGCAAACGCTGCTGGTCGGCGAACGTTTCGCCGAAGCCATGCGCCGCGCCAAGTTGCCTGAGGGCCTGTTCCATAACTTGCTGCTCGACCACCAGCAGACGTCCGCGATCATCGCTTCGGGCCGGGTGCAGCAGGTCAACTTCACCGGTTCGGTCGAGGCCGGCAAAGCCATGGAAGCCGCGGCCACGGGGCGTTTCATCGGCGTGGGACTGGAACTCGGCGGCAAGGACCCGGCCTACGTCCGCGCCGATGCCGACCTTGAGCACGCGGTGGAGAATCTGGTGGATGGCAGCTTCTTCAATTCCGGGCAAAGCTGCTGCGCCATCGAACGCATCTATGTCGATCAGACAATCTACCCGGCATTTGTCGAGCGCTTCATCGCGCTGACTGGCCACTATGTGTTGGGCAATCCGTTGGACGAAGCCACGACGCTGGGTCCGATGGTGACACCGAGCGCCGCTGATTTTGTTCGCGGACAGATTGCCGAAGCACTCACCCAAGGCGCCAAGGCGCTGATCGATCCAAAGGCGTTCCCCGCCGACGCGCCGGGCAGTGCCTACCTGGCGCCGCAGGTGTTGGTCGACGTCACTCATCAAATGTCAGTCATGCGCGACGAAAGCTTTGGCCCGGTGGTCGGCATCATGCCGGTGGCTGGTGACGACGAAGCCATCGCCCTGATGAACGATAGCGCGTTCGGCCTCAGCGCCTCCCTGTGGACGCGGGATCTCGCCGCCGCCGAACGCCTCGGCAACGAGCTCGCCACCGGCACCGTATTCATGAACCGTTGCGATTACCTGGACCCGGCGCTGGCCTGGACCGGGGTCAAGAACAGCGGACGCGGCGTCACCCTCTCGCGCCTGGGTTACGAGCACCTGACCCGCGCCAAATCCTTTCATCTGCGCCACGAGGTGTAGGTCATGAGCCTGACTGGAAACTGGAACTACCCCACCAGCATTCGCTTCGGTGTCGGCCGTATCGCCGAGCTGGCCGAGGTCTGTCGCAGCCAGGGTATTGAGCGACCGTTGCTGGTCACCGACAGTGGCCTGGCGCGCGCGCCGATCGCCACGGCCGCGCTGGAGGCCATGCGCGCTGCCGGCCTGGGCGTCGCGCTGTTTTGTGACCTCAAGCCCAATCCGGTCGAAGCCAACCTCGCCGGCGGGCTCGACGCCTGGCGCGCCGGCAAGCATGACGGTGTGGTCGCCTTCGGCGGTGGCAGCGGCCTGGACATGGGCAAACTCATCGCCTTCATGAGCGGCCAGACCCGACCGGTGTGGGATTTCGAAGACATCGGCGACTATTGGACCCGCGCCGACGACAGCCGCATCGCCCCGGTCATTGCCGTGCCGACCACAGCAGGCACGGGCTCCGAAGTCGGCCGCGCGGCGGTGATCATCGACGAACGCACGCACACCAAACGCATCATCTTCCACCCGAAAATGATGCCGCGGGTGGTCATCAGCGACCCGGCGCTCACCGTCGGCATGCCGGCAAAAGTCACCGCCGGCACCGGCATGGATGCGTTCGCCCATTGCCTGGAATCGTACTGCGCCCCTGGTTTTCATCCGATGGCCGACGGCATTGCGGTGGAAGGCATGCGCCTGGTGGCCAATGCCCTGGTGCGCGCCGTGCACACCCCCTCGGACCTTGAGGCGCGGGCGCAAATGCTCGCCGCCGCAGCGATGGGCGCTACCGCGTTTCAGAAAGGCCTGGGCGGCATGCACGCGCTGTCGCATCCGGTGGGCGCGCTGTACGACACCCATCACGGCATGACCAATGCCACGTTCATGCCCTATGTCTTGCAATTCAATCGCCCGGCCATCGAGGAGCGCATCACCCGTCTCGCGGCGTATCTGCGACTGCCCTCCCCCGGCTTCGACAGTTTTCTGGCCTTCCTCCTCAAGCTGCGCAAGGACATCGGTGTGCCGCATACGCTGGTGGAACTGGGCGTGGATGACCGGCAGGCCGACCTGATCGCAGACATGGCGATCGTCGACCCCTCGGCCGGCGGCAACCCGCTGCCACTGACCAAGGCCGGTGTGGCGCAAATTTTCGATGCGGCTTTGCACGGCCGTCTCTAGATCCGGAGCAGTCAGTGGTATCGGTTGAAAAAAGGAGCAGTACGACAAGGTGTTGAAGGCCAGCCCATTGCGCAGACGCCGATGGATTGAATCAAAACCTGAAGGGGTACACAGCATGAACCCAGCAAGCCAGCCCGGCACCGACGTGCACGACGATGACGTCAAGGTGTTGCACAGCATGGGCTATGCCCAGCAACTGTCGCGACGAATGGGGGTTTTCTCCAACTTCGCGATTTCCTTTTCGATCATCTGCATCCTCTCCGGCGGCATCAACTCACTGGCCCAGGGCACCTCGGGCGCAGGGGGTGCTGCGATCGGCATCGGCTGGCCCATCGGGTGCCTGATCTCCGGCGTGTTTGCCCTGGCCATGGCGCAGATTTCCTCGGCCTACCCCACCGCTGGCGGTCTCTATCACTGGGGCTCGATTCTTGGTAACCGCTTCACCGGCTGGCTGACGGCCTGGTTCAATCTGTTGGGGCTGGTCACGGTGCTGGGCGCCATCAACGTCGGCACCTACTACTTCTTTTTCGGTGCCTTCGGACCGGCCCTCGGCATGGAAGACACCACCACGGTCAGGGTGATTTTCCTGGCGATCCTGACCGGCATACAGGCCCTGTGTAACCATCTGGGGATCGGCCTAACCGCGAAGCTCACCGATTTCTCGGGCTACCTGATCTTTGCCACGGCGCTCGCCTTGACCATCGTCTGCCTGATCTCGGCACCGAGTTATGAGTTCGCCCGTTTGTGGACCTTCGGCAACTATTCCGGCGAAGCCGGCGGCAGCGTCTGGCCACAGGTGTCGAACGGCTGGATATTCATGCTCGGCCTGCTGCTGCCGATCTACACCATCACCGGTTATGACGCTTCGGCGCACACCTCCGAAGAGACCCGCAACGCGGCGATATCGGTGCCGCGCGGCATGGTCATGTCCGTGATCTGGTCGTTGCTGTTCGGTTGGGTAATGCTCAGTTCGTTCGTCCTCATGCTGCCGAGCATGGACGAAGCGGCGAAACAGGGCTGGAACGTGTTCTTCTGGGCCATGAATACCCAAGTGGACCCAAACATCAAATTTGCGCTTTACGTGGCGATTTTCATCTCGCAATTTCTCTGCGGGCTGGCCACCGTGACCTCGGTGTCACGCATGATCTTCGCCTTCTCCCGGGATGGCGGCCTGCCCTGCTCGAAAGCACTGGCCTCGGTCTCGCCGAAATATCGCAGCCCGGTAGCCGCCATCTGGACCGGCGCCACCCTGGCCGTGTTGTTCGACTGGGGATCGTCGGTGATCTCGATCGGGGCCACGCCGGTCTACACCATCGTGGTGTCGTGCACGGTGATCTTCCTGTTCTTCTCTTTCATCATCCCCATCGTGCTGGGCCTGTTCACCTACGGAACCGCGAAGTGGCCGACCATGGGACCGTGGAACATGGGACGCGGGTTGTATTCGTTGTTCGCCATCCTCTCGGTGCTCTCGATGGTGGTGATCTTCGTCATCGGCATCCAGCCACCGAACGACTGGGCGCTGTACATCACCATCGGTTTCCTGGTGCTGACGGCCATCGTCTGGTTTGGTTTTGAAGCGCGGCGCTTTCAGGGGCCGCCAATGGGCGATCTGATCATCAAGCGCCAGGCGGAAATTGCGGCGGCTGAAGCGGCGTTGAACAAGCAGGCCGGGAGCTGATTGGCGCAGGGATGAAGAAACGGGACGCTGAGCGTCCCGTTGTCATGAAACCCAGTACTTTCATCGCATTTTTCGAAAACTTATATTGACCTCTACGGCAATATTTTTATATCCACACCCCGATTCAAAAGATGTACTAGCCTTACTCACCAAGACTTTTCAAATAACACAAAGCAAATCGATGAGGGAACGTCATGTCACAAGTCAGAATCGGCTTTACCAATGGTCAAGTTATCAGCCTGAAACTTGCCTACAACCACCAAACGTTACTAAAACAGGATTATACAAGTTATCTACAGGGACAAGGACAACACATTAGATTCTATAGCTACAGCGAACCATCCAGCGGTGAACTCATGGCAAATTTTTCGACAATCACACACATTGAAGTAGACAACTAAACCAGTAATTAATCCTGCAAAAAGTTATAAACGCTAACAGAATGCACCAACAACACTTCATGGAGCACGACATGAAACACCTTCTTGGAGCTACAGCGCTCTTCTTTTCAATTTTAACTGGATGC
Source organism: Pseudomonas migulae (assembly GCF_024169315.1). Classification (NCBI taxonomy): domain Bacteria; kingdom Pseudomonadati; phylum Pseudomonadota; class Gammaproteobacteria; order Pseudomonadales; family Pseudomonadaceae; genus Pseudomonas; species Pseudomonas migulae. The sequence goes on from NZ_JALJWR010000001.1 coordinate 1,521,206, forward strand.
GCTAATACCTCTTCGGAAAAAGAAACTCTATACCAGGTAAAAACCGATACGCACCTGTCGGCAATCACCAACTACACCAAGAATTTTACAATTGGAATCGAGGACAGGAAAACACCATTACAAATAGCGTGGAGCGTTGGCAAAGACCAGGATGGTTGCTTAAAAATAACCGACATCAAAGTAGACCGAGTTGGCGGGGATCCAAAACTCATTATCTCCAATGTCAAACACGAGTTCCTGCCTGACTGCGCTATGGAGTGGCAATCGAATGACGACACCCGGTTCCAGATAGCCGTTATCGCGCTGGAATACCAAACGACAATTGGTATAAAAAAATACTCATCCAAAGGCGCGATTGCGACGATACAAGGCAACGGAAAGATGATTGATCACAAGAAATAACCGATCCTCCGGCGCTCTGACAATTCAAGTGATGTAACCTGCCTAAACTCCATGATGGCAACAGAAAGCTCCTACGCTGGGCTTTCTGTTAGCTTACTGATTTGAAGCCGTTCATACGATCCGGATAAAAATTTATGAATCACACCCAAGCTTCGTCAACGCATCAGTATCATTGGCTTTCAAGGCACTCATACAATCCTTGAACTTTCTTTTTTGAATCTCGGCAGCCAATTCAGCCTTACTTGCCAACACTTCTTTATCATCACGTTTTTTGAAACTATCAAAAATCATACCTACGGCACCGAAGTACGCACCGATAACATCCGCGGGCAGTTTCAGAAGAGCAACAAGCTCCCCGTCTGTGTTCTGGGAGTACTTTGTTGGCATCCCGTCAATAAACGTGAAGTCAGCATCATTATTGGAGAAAAAAGTACCTGTGACTGGCAAAAAATACACGGGAGACTCAGAAGGGGAAAACAAAATCTCAGAAACATTCAAACTGTTGCCTGCTTTCGCTGTCACCAAGTAGGGAATCGCTTGCTTATAGAATATTCCAGAGTATTTCTCTTCGGAATCCTTTGAAGCGCCTGGATCTTTATTATTTTGTTGATCTATACGATCGTATCGCTTGGCGGAGACTGTCACACCGCATTGCGTTTCTCCCGCTTTCAAAGCACTCAGGGTGAAAACAAACGTATGCACACCCTTCGAGCATTCTTTGGGTGGAGGTGGAACGTTGCTCTTTGTACTTACTGTGCCGACCAAATCTCCCAGATTCTTGAACACATCACTCACCCGGCTTGTGCTTTCTGCTTTCGCAGAGCTCAAGAGACCATTTACGCCGATACCAACGTTCAGATCGTTATCTGCAAACATCGCATTTTTCTGCCGCAGCACATAACGATGACTTCTATCCGCGTACGCACTTGTGGTACTGATGGCCGCCGTAGTCGGTTGATTAGTATCACCCACTGTCACCGTTAAAATCACATCTTTCATGGGCAGGTAATAAACCAAACCATCCAGATCTTTCGGGCCAGGATCTTTTATAGACTGAACACTTGAACAAGAAGCAAGAAAAGCGGCCATGCAAACTATAAACAGGCGTCCTTTCATCACGGTTCCTCAGGTTAGTCGACGGTATGTTTTAGATCTAAACCGGTCTGAGGTGGCGATGGTTGCGATGTGACACACACCGTTTGACTCACCGATTAGTAGCAAAACGCTAGTACACCGATGGCGTATTGTCGAATACGGGTTGACAGAGCTCCCCACGCATCAGCCATCTAATCAATGAACGGCGCCGCAGCGGGGATAGAAAAGGTTACCCCACGCATTAAAAAAAGTGCCTTTGGAGGCACCCGCTTCAGGGGCGATTGTGTACTGGTTTGTATTTTCTCGGTTGATCTTACACAACGTTACATAAGCGCCGAATCAGGACACATCTGCGCTACATGAAGGTGAAAAAGTGAGCCCCGTCGGAACGACTCACATTCTCCGATGAACCCAGCGACAGATGCTGAAGAGCCCACACACCTGAGCAGGAACCCGCCATGATCAATGCAATCGACACCGTGCTTTACACCGGCAAGACCCACACGACCGGAGGCCGCAACGGCGAGTCGCGAAGTGACGATGGGCGTCTGGATATCAAGCTTTCCGCGCCTGGATCTTCAGGCAGTGGCACCAACCCTGAGCAACTGCTGGCCGCCGGCTGGTCCGCCTGCTTCATCGGCGCCATGGGTAAAGCCGCGATCGCATTGAAAGTGACGTTGCCGACCGACGTGTCTGTCGATACCGAAGTGGACCTGGGCAAGACCGAAAACGCCTTTTTCCTTCAGGCACGTCTCAGCGTGAGCCTGCCGGGCCTGGATCCTGTTGTCGCCCGTTCGCTGGTGGATGCCGCGCACCAGACCTGCCCGTACTCGAAGGCGACCCGGGGCAATATCGACGTCGTGATCAACCTGGTTTAACCGGAACGACAAGCGCGGCCTGCCATTGCGGCAAGCTGCGCTGGCGGTGACTGCTTACTGAACGTTTTTCAGCTTGACCACATCACCGGACACCTTGGTGGTGTAACCGGTCAGGACCCAGGCCCAGAACCATTTTTCCTGCACTTGGGTGTTGATCAGTGCGTCGCCGCCCTTGGCCTTGATCGCCGCGTCTTGTGCGCGAACGAAACGGCTGTTCTGGCGGATTGGAATGACGCCGAACAGCATCAGGCCGGTGGCACTGGCTTCGCTGTGGCCAACGACGGTGTATTGGCTGGCATCGTATTGCTGGGTCTTCATCGGCGCGCCGGTGCAACCTGCCAGAACCAGACCGAACAGGGAAACGGCAAGCACTTTGCTGAGGTAATTCACTGCGTAACTCCATGGGTAAACGCCCGGGATCCATCTCCCGAGCGGCGCACACTTTACCGAAGGTAGTGGCCAATTGGTATCAGGCCAGACGAGTACCCGACATCAAACCTTCGGTGAGCAGTGAAACCAGCGGATGAACCAGATGCTGTGTGCGCGGTTCGTCACCGATCACCGCCACTTCGGTGGAGGGCAACGGCGGCAGTTTTTCGCACGGTTCCACAATGCGCATCCCCTCCTGCAGAAACGAAGTGCCCAACGCCGTAATCCCCAACCCGCCGGCCACGGCAGCCTGGACGCCCATCAAATTGCTGGCCAGGCATGCGCACGTCCATTCCCGCCGCACCGACGCCATGGCTTCGATCATGATTGCCCGGTAGGCGCAGGGTGGCCGCATCATCACCAGGCGTAACGGCCGGGACGCTTCGATCTCAAAATCCTGCGCGGCGATCCAGACCAGCGGTTCACGCCAGATGACCCGTCCGCGCCGGGCGCCGGGACTGATTTTGCGCTTGGCAATCACCACGTCCAGGCGCCCCGCTTCGTGGTCCGCCAGCAAGTCATGACTCAGGCCGGTGGTGAGCTCCAGCTGCACGTCGGGATACAAGGTGCAGAAGCGCGACAACAGCTTTGGAAGCTGGGTGAGCACGAGGTTTTCAGAGATGCCCAGTCGCAGGAGATCGACCGTGGCGGGCGCTTTGATTTCCCGCATGAAACTGTCGACCTGCACCATCAATTTGCGCGCGCCCAGCAGCAGTCGCTCACCGTCCGGAGTCAAAGTCAGTGTGCGGCTGGTGCGCTCGAACACGCGCATGCCGAGGATTTCCTCGAGCCGGATAATCTTCTGGCTCACCGCCGATTGCGAACGGGCAATCACCTCGGCGGCGGCGGTGAAACTGCCGGTTTCCGCCACGGCAATGAACGCCCGCAGCAGGTCGATCTCAAGGTCGCTGGCTTGCACGATCAATTCGCCTCTCAACTGGATGCCATTAAATTTATGCGTTTGAGTTCTGGATCGCAAACTTCGACCATCGTGTTGAAACGGGCTGCGAAAGCCCCTCGATATAACAAGGACGTTCACTTAAGCGCGGCCAGCTAAATTTGTGGCGAGGGGATTTATCCCCGTTGGGTCGCGAAGCGGCCCCAGCGTCAGGCCAGACAGGTTGAATTATCCAGATTGGCGACTGCTGCGCAGCCAAACGGGTCGGTGCGACGTTTCGCTAAATCCCCTCGCCACAGATTTTCTGCCCCAGAAGATTTCTTAAACGGACAGCATTCCCCCAACACGAGGCATTGCAAATGAACGAAAACAACGCAGTAGAAACTGTCGAACGCTTCTGGCGTGAAGTCTGGCAGGCCAGGGATCCGCAAGCGGCAGCGCGCTTCGTGGCGCACGACTTCGTGATCACGTCCGGCGGCGTCGACATTGTCGGCCGTGAAGCCTTCATTGAATGGATCGGTGTGTTCCTGTCGAAAATCGAAGACTTCGATTTTGCCAGCCTCGAAACCTTCCAGAATGCCCAGGGCACGCGCGTCGCCTCCCGTTGGAAACTGGCGGGGAAAAACAACGGGTTCATCGGCGGCCGTGCCTGCCTGAGTGCGTTTGAAATGCTCGGGACAGCGGTGTGGGAAATTCGTCCGGACGGCCTGCTGGCGCACAACTGGGTGGAGCGTAACGCGCTGGAAGTGCACCGGGAGATCATCGGCCTGGCTTAATCCTGCACCGTCAGCGTCGCGGGCGGAGCCGCTCTGAACACCAGCCCCGAAGCAAACACCACGCCGAGAATCACCCCGCCCGCGCCCAGCAGTTGCCAGATATTGGGCAGCACACCCAGTATCGAAGAAACCAGCATGGTGAACACCGGCGCGAGGTTGAAGAAGATCGACGTGCGCGCGGCACCGATGGCGTGGATGCCCTTGAACCACAGCAGATAGGCAACCAGGGAACCGCAGACCGCCAGGTAGATGACCGCGCCCTGCACCGACAGTGAAGCACTGCGGATGCTGGCAATCGGATCTTCAAAAACCAGGCCCAGCACGATCAGGCCAATGACCCCGAACAACATGGAAAAGGTCGTGGTTTCCAGTGGCGTGGCATCTTTGACGAAACGCCGGGTGCCCACCATGTTCGCCGCCCAAGCCATGCTGCCGGCCAGAATGAACGCGTCGCCGGTGGCCACTTTCAGTCCGAGTAACACGTGAATATCGCCACGGGTGATCACCAGGCCGACGCCCAGCAAGCCCAGCACCAGACCGATGCCCCGACCGCGATCAATGCGTTCGTCTTCCAGCAGTACCGCGAAGATCATCGTCCACAGCGGCGTGGTCGCCAGGATCAGCGCGCCGTTGATCGGCGTGGTGGTTTGCAGGCCGAAAAACGTCGCGAGGTTGAATGCGGTAAATCCGAGCAGACCGAGGCCGATAAAGGCTGGCAGATTGTTCTTCAATGTGTGGAGACGCAACTTGCCGGCCAGACCGAAAATCAGCACCAGCAGCAGTGTCGAAATGGCAAAGCGCTCAATGGAAGCGCTGATCGGTGCCATGCTCTTGATGATGTAGGCACCGGCGTTGAAGTTGGTGCCCCAGAAAAACGTGGCGCCGACAATACCGGCGTAGGCGAGAGGCGTTGATTTTGACATGGCTGTTTCCTCATCAGATCGGCGATGAATGCTCAGCAGACCGCTGAGTGTTTCGACGATTCTTGCAGTCATGCCGACGGGGTAAAACTCCCCATTTATTCACCCTTGATGTGAGAAAACGCCCATGTTCGATTGGGAGGATCTGCGGTACTTCATCGTCTTCGCCCACGAGCAGTCGTTGTCCGCAGCCGCGCGCACGCTCAAGGTCGACCATGCCACCGTAGCGCGACGCATCAGCGCCCTGGAGCAATCGCTGAACCTCAAGCTGGTGGACCGGCGACCTCGTGCCTATGTCATGACCGAAGACGGGCAACGCATCGCGGCGTTGGGGCGACGCATGGAGAGCGAATCCTTCGCGGTGCAGCGCACCGCGCTCGCGGGGCAGGAAGGCTTTAGCGGCGAAGTCACGGTCAGCGCCCCGCCGGCGCTGGCCTGTGCGTTGATCGCACCGCGCATCAATGCACTGCGCTTGAAGCATCCGCAGCTGTCCTTGCAGTTGATTGGCAGTCTGGGCAGCGCATCGTTGTCGCGACGGGAAGCCGACATCGCCGTGCGCCTGAGCCGGCCAAAGGAGCCAGACCTGGTAGCCCGCAAGGTCGCGACAGTACCGTTCTACCTGTATGGCTCGGCGGATTATCTATCCAGGACCGCTGCGCAGGATCGGGTGTTCATCGCTTACGACGAGTCCATGGAGCAAACCCCGCAACAGATCTGGCTCAAGCAGCAAGCAGGTGACCGGCCGATCCTGTTGCGCAGCAATGACCTGAACATCCAAGCCACCGTCGCCCAGGCGGGCGCCGGTATCGCCGCCCTGCCCTCATTCCTGGGCGAGCACTATGGCCTGCAAGCGATCGAGACGATCGGCGCGGGCCTTGAGCGTGAAGTGTGGCTGGTGGTGCACAGCGATATCCGGCACACCCCGGCCGTGCAGGCGGTGATGCGTTTTCTGGTGTCGTGCTTCGAACAATGAATCAGGATTGCCCTGCAAACCGCTTCAGCGAAAACGCCGACAGATCCAGATCGCTGCTGCCACGCACGCACCACTGCGCCACCGCCTCGCCCAACGCAGCGGAATGTTTGAAGCCATGCCCTGAACAGGCCGAAACCACCAGGGTATTTTTCAACGTCGGATGCTCGTCGATGATGAAGTGCGAATCCGGCGTGACGGTATAGGCGCACACCGCTGACTTGACCACTCGCGAGGTCACGCCGGCGATGTTGCCGCGCACGTGTGTCTCGAACATCTCGCTCGCTTCGGCGGCGCTGACGGTGCGGTCGAGGGCGTCCGGGGAAGATACTTCGCTGTATTGTTCAGTCCCGACTTTCAGGCTGCCTTCGCCGGGTAACGGCGGAAAGCCGTAGTGAGACTGCCCTGCCCCGTGGGTGAAGATGAACGTCGGCGAGACCTGGGCAAAGCGGGCATTCTCCTCCCGTTCGAACCAGAACAGCTTCTGCCGACACACCCGCAACAACCGGTCGAACGGTTGCCCCAACAACTCCCGCGACCACATGCCGGCACTGACCACGACTTTGTCGGCATGGATCGTTCGCTGGTCGGTGGTGATGGTGACGCCCTGTCCGTGCGAGGTGATGCCCGTGACGGTTTCGCCCTTCAGCAGCGTCGCGCCGTGTTCCTCGGCGAGTTGCAGTTGCACGGCGATGCAGCGTTCCGGACGGACATAACCGCCACCCGGTTCGAAGTAGCCGACGGCGCTGTCCAGTACGGTGGAGAACTGCGGGAATCGTTGGCGAATCTGCTCGGCGGACAACACTTCATGCTCGATGCCGTAGGTTTTCGCCAGTTGAAACGTGCGGTTAGTGAAATCGTTGGCATCGTCGGCGTCATAGTCGGGGCTGGAGGTCATGACCAGCACCCCACACTGCTCGAACAGCGACTCGCCGGACAGTGCTTCAAGTTCGCGCCAGATCCGGTGGGAGTTACGGACGATGGGCAGATAAGCCGCGCCTTCCCCGACCGACAATCGGGTGATGCGCGTGTCGCCATGGCTGGAGCCCTGGGTGTGGGGCGGATGGTATCGGTCGACACCGATCACCCTGACCCCGGATTTGGCCAGCTGATACGCCGTCGCAGCGCCCATCGCACCCAACCCGAGCACGGCTACTTCACATCGATGTTCCATATCATCACCGTCCACAAAAGGACCATTTGAGTCTGAAAACCGATGAAAACTCAAGGGCTGAAAAAACCTTCAGTGGCGGGTGGGATCACGCGGCCATAAAACACCTGGGTACTGGCAACGACCCCTTCATTGGACATACCATGCCGCGCATTCACTTCATCTCCATCAGTAAACGGCGGTAACAGCATGATCGAGGTCACCGAGGTTTCCATTGCCGACCTGCGCGCGGCGCTCGAATCCGGCCAGACCACTGCGGTGGAACTGGTCCAGGCCTATCTCGCCAGAATCGACGCCTACGACGGCACCGACACGCCCACCGCCCTGAATGCGGTGGTGGTGCGCAATCCCGAAGCCCTCAAGGAAGCGCAGGCGTCCGATAGCCGACGAGCGCAGGGCAAGACGATGGGGCCACTCGATGGCATTCCCTATACGGCCAAGGACAGTTACCTGGTCAAAGGGCTGACCGCCGCCTCTGGCAGTCCCGCCTTTGCCGACCTGATTGCCTACCGCGATGCGTTCACCATCGAACGGCTTCGCGCCGCCGGGGCGATCTGCCTGGGCAAGACCAACATGCCGCCCATGGCGAATGGCGGCATGCAGCGCGGCGTTTATGGCCGTGCGGAAAGTCCGTACAACGCCGGCTATCTCACCGCGCCGTTCGCCTCGGGTTCGTCCAACGGCGCCGGCACCGCCACCGCCGCCAGTTTCGCGGCATTCGGCCTGGCAGAAGAAACCTGGTCGAGCGGTCGCGGCCCGGCCTCGAACAACGGGCTATGCGCCTATACGCCGTCTCGTGGGGTGATTTCGGTGCGCGGCAACTGGCCGCTGACGCCGACGATGGACGTGGTCGTGCCGTTCGCCAGAACCATGGCTGACCTGCTCGAAGTGCTCGACGTGGTGGTGGCGGAAGACCCCGACACCCGTGGCGACCTGTGGCGGATGCAGCCCTGGGTGCCGATTCCGAGTGTCACCTCGGTGCGCCCCGCTTCCTATGCCCAACTGGCCGCGAAGCCCGACGCCCTCGCCGGCAAGCGCCTAGGTGTTCCGCGCATGTTCATCAACGCTGATCCCGAAGTCGGCACCAGCGAGGCGCCGGGGATTGGTGGGCCAACGGGGCAGCGCATCAACACCCGGCCTTCAGTGATTGCTCTCTGGGAAGAGGCGCGCAAGGCACTCGAAGCCGCGGGCGCCGAGGTGATCGAAGTCGATTTCCCGCTGGTGTCCAATTGCGAAGGTGATCGCCCGGGCGCGCCGACGGTGTTCACCCGGGGCCTGGTGTCGAAAGAGTTCCTTCACCATGAGTTGTGGGATCTGACGGCTTGGGCCTTCGATGATTTCCTGCAAGCCAACGGCGATCCGAAACTGAACCGCCTGGTCGACGTCGACGGGCCGCTGATTTTCCCCCACGACCCGGGCACCCTGCCCAACCGCGAAGGCGACCTCGTCGCGGGCATGGACGAGTACGTGCGGATGGCCGAGCGCGGCATCACGCCGTGGGACCAGATCACCACCGTTCCCGACGGCCTGCGCGGACTTGAACAGACCCGTCGCATCGACCTTGAAGACTGGATGGACCGACTGGGCCTCGATGCGGTGCTGTTCCCGACGGTGGCCGATGTTGCGCCGGCGAACGCCGATGTCGACCCGGCTTCGGCCGACATCGCGTGGAGCAATGGTGTCTGGGTCGCCAACGGCAACCTCGCCATCCGCCACCTCGGTGTTCCGACGGTCACTGTGCCGATGGGCATCATGCCGGACATCGGCATGCCGGTGGGGCTGACCTTTGCCGGTCGTGCCTATGACGATTCGGCGCTGCTGCGCTTTGCCTCGGCGTTTGAATCGACCGGATCGAAGCGAGCAATCCCGCCTCGAACTCCGCCGTTGGCGACCGGTAAATAATGGAAAAACGGGATTGGGGCACACGCGCCAATCCCGTTTTTTTTTCAGCCGGCCCTCGCTTCAGCGGCTGTGATAATCCTCCCCCGCGACCGCACGCAAATAAGCCTCGTCACCCTTCGTGCGCAAGTCTCGCCACTCCTCCCAATCGATGATGCCCTGACGATCCATTTCATCCGCCTGCCTCAGCAATTCCTCATGGTAGGCATCCGGGCAGTCCATGCGCAGCGAACAGTTGTCGAGCGCACGGTGCCAGGCATCCAGCGCCCGAAGTTTTTGCTCCTGAGCCCTCGTCAGCAGGTTTCTGAATGAATTCATGGCGGCGGCTTCCACAGTCGTTTCTGAATGGAGCAGTCGGGTGCGACACAGGTTCATCACGCCCGACCAGAGGTGAAAATTTTCGGTTTTCCAGCGCGCAGGCGCGGTAGAAAAACCCTGATTTCAACAACCTGTCGGCGTCCGGGAAACTCTTTGAATTTTTTTTGACGCGCTCACTCATTTGTCTATGAGCAAAAGGAGCGCCTCATGAATCGCACTGATCTCTTCGTCATTGAATACCAGCTCCATGGGGAGCCGAAGTCCTTCATCATCCGGGCGAAAACAATGAGCAATGCCGAAGCCTGGCATTGGGCAAGTTGCGACGCCGGGATCGCGCCCATTCCGAAACCCGGCAAGCCGCCACTGAAAGTGGTGTCCCGGCCGCAGGCGGAAAAGTACGGTGTCGCCGATGTGAAATGGCGCGAATCCGCGACGCTGGACTGGACGGAGGTATCAACGTCGTGAGCGCGTAAAGCGGTGGATCAACCTAACGCCGTATCGAGGAACATCATCACTCCGAAGCCCAGCATCAGCCCCAGCGTCGCAGGCGTTTCGTGGCCATTACGGTGGGTTTCAGGGATGACTTCATGGGATACGACAAAGATCATCGCCCCCGCGGCGAGGCCCAGGGCCACGGGATAGCCCAATGCAAAACTCGTGGAAAGGCCGAGGCCGAACACGGCACCCAACGGCTCCATCATTCCTGACCCGACGGCGATCAACGCCGCCCGCAATGCCGAGATCCCCGTGACGCGCAACGCCAATGCAACAGCCAGACCCTCGGGGATGTCCTGGATGGCAATGGCCGTGGTCAACGGCAAGCCCACCTTCATGTCGCCGTTGGCAAAGCTGACGCCGATGGCCATGCCTTCGGGCAAGTTATGCAGGGTGATCGCCAGCACGAACAGCCAGACTCGATTGATCCGCTGAGCCTCAATCCCCTTGCGTCCACTCTGCTGATGCTCATGCGGGACGAAGCGATCCAGTCCGATCATCAGCGCCACGCCCAGCCCCAGCCCCAGGACCACGACGCAGGCCGCCAACAACTTGTTATCGCAAATGGTCTGCGCTGCGGCGATGCCGGGCAGGATGAGTGAAAACGAACTGGCCGCGAGCATCATGCCGGCGGCAAATCCCAGCATGATGTCCTAGGTGCGCGCAGCGATGTCGCGCAGAATCACCGCGACCATCGCGCCCAACGCCGTCGCGGCAAACCCACCGAGACCGCCGAGCAACGCGAAGTGCAGGTTGTCCTTGTTCGCCCCGGTGAAGGCGCTGTAGCCACTGATCAGCAAAAGGACCGAGACACCCACCAGCGTTGACCAGAAAAAAATGCCCAGCCAGCCGGCGTTCTTTCCCTGGTCAAACCAGGGCACTCGTGTTGATGGCAACGGTTCGGACATAAGCACTCCTGTTTCCATCCGAGCAAAAAAACCGCACGCCTGATGGCGTGCGGTGATCCTCATCAAGCTTGCGGTCTGCCTTGAACACCTGCACCCAGATCCGCTCCCGTGACGGGATTGCTTTCAGGGTCGGACATCGTCCGGGCTTTCATGTCCATCAACAGCGCTTCTTCATCAGCGCTCAGCTGCACGCTGGCCGTACCCTCCCCGCCATCGACGGCGGGCATCGGATCTTCAACATAGTCCCAATCGTCGCCCTGATTCCACGGCCCGCGCGTGCTGCCTTCGCCCTGGGACAGGTTGAAGTAAACGTTGGTGAACTCGGGCATGCCGGGAAGCTTGCCCTGTGGAAAATTAGGCTGGATCGCGTGCAAGGCTTTTTCAAAGGATAGCTGATGCGCAATTTCGCGGGTCATGAGAAACCCCAGCGCCTCTTTCACACCCGGATCGTCGGTGACATTCATCAACCGTTCGTAAACGATTTTCGCCCGTGCCTCCGCAGCGATGTTGGAGCGGAAGTCGGCAGTGGGCTCGCCGATGGTGTCGACGTAAGCGGCCGACCACGGCACGCCGGCCGAGTTGGTCAGCGGCGCGCCGGCGCCATACAACAGGCTGGTGATATGCGAGTCGTTACCGGCGCCGTTGATGGCGCGATACAGTTCGCCCTCCTCTTCCACGCCTTCGGCCATGCGACCCTTGGCGCCCTTGTTGAGCATGACAATGATCGAGCCGACGATCTCGAGATGACTGAGTTCTTCGGTGGCAATGTCCATCAGCAGATCCTTTCTTCCCGGATCATCTTCGGCCAGCGCCTGTGTGAAGTAGCGTGATGCCGCCGCCAGCTCGCCCTGCGCGCCGCCGAATTGCTCGAGTAAAAGGTTGGCCAGCCCTGGATTGGGTTGAGCAACGCGTACGGTGTATTGAAGTCGTTTGTTATGTAAGAACATGACGAATCTCCTCAGGTCTTGAGACGACATAACTCATTCGACGGTTGACCGAATGCGCCGTCCACAAACATCTGAAGCTGAGGCTCTGGCGAAAATTTTAAAAAGATTGATCGCTCGCGACAGGCGGCATTTTCCGGTGTTTGTCAGGCCGATTCGCCACCAATCGTCGGCCTTCGAGCAAACGATTCAAACTTTTATCGGCCCGCTGATCTCAACCGCTGTCGTGAAATTTTCGGGCTGAATTTCGCTGACTTGTCATCGACCCTCGTGGAAGAAATCTCGAACTCGCGGGTAAGCGTCGCATCCAATGTATAGGCCAACGGAGGTACGCGACATGAACAATGATGACCGTGACAACGCGCTCGAATCGCAAGCGACATCAAACGCTCCGCCCATCGATTCGTCGGGTAAACCGGTGAATGTGGTCGAAAGGGATTTACAGGACAGAGACGGTGAAGCCGAAGGTGTCGATCAAGCCATCACGCCCTCTTCCACCCGAACAAAAGAGCAGGATGCCGAGGAACTGCAGCGAAAAATCGATGAGATAGAACGCAAGGTCGCCGACGGTAATTAGCCGTTGGCGAGGGGATTTAGCGGGAGGTCTGTGTCAGACCTCCCGCTTTTTCATGCCCCTTTACGAAGTACCCAGACCTTGTGACAGATCGGCTGACGTCGTCGATCCGGTGCGCGGCTCCCCGCTTGGCGTGACGGGCACATCCGAATGATCCGTGGTTTTCGTCACGGTATCGCGCACTGCCTCGAAGCCCTCCCGAGCCTGTTGCTTGACCTTGTCGGTGAGGTCCGCACTGGTCTTGCCCAGGTAACGTTGCTCGGTTGCCGTCGATGGAAACGCAGCGCCGATCATCGCACCTAGCGCGATCCCGGCAGCGGCGACCATCAGCGGCTGTTCCTTGAGCAGATGATTGAACTGGCTGCTCATCACTTGCGTGCTGCGCAGCAGACGGTCGCCGGCGTCATGCACCGCATGGCTGATGTTTTCCGTGGCCGCCCCAAGGTTATCGCCCAGGTGCGCCGCCTTGCCCTTGACGCTCTGGTAGCCGTCCTTGAGGGTGTCAGCGGTCTGATGCAAATGTTCACGCGCACCGTCGATGCTGTCGGCCAGTCCGTCGGCCCATTCCCCGACCCTGTCCTGATCCGGACCGGTCCGATAGACCGGACGAGGCGATGGCGGACGATTCTGACTCATCATCAACCACAGCAAGCCGACGGATGTCAGCACGGCCGGCACCGGATTATTGCGCACGCTGGTGCCCAGGTTGGTCAGGAAGGTGGTGCCGTTGCTCTGCATCAAACCCAACGCCTGATCGAACATCTGACCGGGGGTGAACTTGCTTTCCAGGGCATCGACAATGTTGCCGATACTCGCCCGCTGCGCATCGATTTCACGCTCGATGGTTTCGGGGCTTTTTCCTGTCTCGGTGACATATTCATTGTTCATGAGACTTTCCTCCGCAGCGCTTCCTGGTCTTTGCTCAAGGCGTCCAGCGTGCGTTCGGGCTTGAAGTGGGACGGCTCGAACTGTTTCTTCCCGGACTGCAGCATGGCGAACCCGACAATCATCACGAGCACGCCGACAATCAGCGCGGCCAGCCACGGCGCCATCACCATGCTCAAGCCGTAGACCGCGGACATCAACAGGATGATGAACCCCGCGAGCAGCACAATCGCACCGCCCGCCACCCCGGCGATGCCGGCCTTGAGTGTCGTGAGGCTGGCCTGTAACTCGGCTTTGGCCAATGCCAGTTCCTTGCTGAACAGCTCGGGCACTTCGCGGGACAGCTGACGCAACAGGCCGACGACCGAAGCCTCATGTTCAGGTGCGGGCATCGGTCTTGCGCCCGGCAGATCTTGATTTTCTCTGTTCATCACACAGCTCCATTGAAGGTGCTCGAACCCGGTGTCGAGGTCGTTGCGAAGTCTGATGGGTGGTCCTGTTCACTTGGCGCAGCCGGCGTGATGCCCGTGGCCAGGCCGGGGCCTTGATCGGCGCGTGGCGGCACTGAAGTTTCGTAAGGGTGGTGGGCGCCGAAGCCGCCTGACGGTGGCATCGAGTGGCCTTCGGCGGGATCGCGAGAGCCGGCGACTGTCGATGCCGGAGCGCTGCCGGCTTTCAGAAACCGCGACAGGCCAAAGCCCAGCGCAATGCTGCCGGCAATGAACAGCGCCGGATTGTTACGCGCCAGTTCCGCGCCATCGTGCAACAGCTGTTCGGCACTTTTTCCGCGCAGATTGCCGGCCAGGCCGCTCATGGAATCCGCCATGTCGGCGAGGTAGTCGGACATGCCGAGGGTGTCCTTGCTTTCCAGTTCGGAAACGACGGATTTCGCGCCCTTGGCCAAGGCTTCGATCTGGTCGGCTGCGGTGTCGCGGTACTGCCCGAACTGCGCGTCCGCCTGTTGTCGCGCGCCACCGAGCGCTTCTGTGACGTCCTCCTTCAAGTGTTGAAAGTCATGCTCCGGTCTTGCGGGGTTGTGTTGATTCCCGGTCGTAGTGTCTGAAGTATTCATGTCGCCCCTCGCCTTCTGGATGAAAAAGCGTTATCGGGTTCGCCACGAATTACCCGTAGCATCCCCTCAGTTCAGATGACGAAGGGAGGTGATGGGGAGTTCCAATGAAATGATGAGTGATGTGGGGGGCCGATGTTTTTTTTGATCGTGTGCATATCCGTTGCTGCGGTAACGGCGGCTATTGGTTCCGCCTTTACGGCGGGTTACTTGGAAAAGCGCCAAGTAACCAAGCGCCCGGCGCCCCTGACGTACGGTGGCTCGCTAAGGCTCGCCATACCCTCACTCCGGTCCTGCTCCGTGGGCCCGCCGCCATCGGCCATCCATGGCCGGGGGCGGCTAACCCGGCATCCATGCCGGGTTGCCCACTGCGCAGAACCTGCGCTCGGCCTTCCGACGGGGCAGATCAAGATCAAAAACAAAGCGAGGCGGCCTGATAGCCGGCCTGAAGTCCGTCAGGATCATCGGGGGTGAACACCAATGTCACGACCGCCAAAAAAACCTGTGGGAGCTGGCTTGCCAGCGATGGATGCCCAGACACCGTGTTCTTTCAGACAGCACGCGTCATCGTTAACGACCATCGCTGGCAAGCCAGCTCCCACAGGGGAATGCATACATCCGAAGAGCCAGGTCGGCCCGAAGGCCGCCTCGCGGTGCTGTGGCGATGGTCGCCCCCTCGAGAGGCCGAGTGGAGGTTCTGCGCAGTGGGCAACCCGGCATGGATGCCGGGTTAGCCGCCCCCGGCCATGGATGGCCGATGGCGGCGGGCCCACGGAGCAGGACCGGAAGGAGGGCATGGCGAGCCACCGAACGAAAGGGGCAAAAGCGCTTGGTTACTTGGCGCTTCTCCAAGTGACTCGCCGTAAGGGCGAAACCATAAGCCGCCGTTACCGCAGAAACGGATATACCCACAGTCCCGCCTGAGCAGCATTACCTACCGGTTCAAGTGTCTTACTAACCTCGCGCTTACAACAACGACAACGTGTAATTGATGATAAAGCGATTCTGGTCAACATTACGCCCCGCATCAGTGTTCGATTTGCCATTGCGCACACTGAACCCAAGCCCCTTGAGCGACCCCGACTGCAACACATAGTCCAGGGTCATATCACGCTCCCACTCAGACTGATCCCCTGCATTGCGAACCTTGATATCAGTCCCCTTCAAATACACGATCGACGCTTTCAGCCCCGGCACGCCCAACGGCGCAAAGTCATAGCTGTATTGCCCAAAGTTCGTCTGCTCCCCCGCACGGGTAAAACTCTGGATCATGCGGTCCGTCGGCAGATAAACACTGCCGCCACCCGCCCCTTTATCAACCAGGCTGCCCTGGTTCGGCTGGACGAAGTTGCTGCCGTCACCCACCTGCTGATGCCCCAGCGCAACCGAATGCCCACCGTTCATGTAAGTGATCATCGCAACCCAGGTGTTGTTGTCGATTTCACCATTGTTATCCTCGGTGTAGCCAGAGGCGCGGTAGCCTTGTGCGCGGCCAGCGGCGGAACTGTTGGCACCGGTCGACGTGGTGCGAAAGTAACGCAGGTCAGTGGTGAACGAACTCTTGCTGTCGATCGGCAACACGTGAGTCAGACCGAAAAAGTTCTGGTTATAGAAGTCTTCCATCTGCGCGAAGTAATACTGAGCTTTCAGGTCCTTGGTGATGAAGTAATCACCCCCAGCGAAGTAGAACTTGTTGCTGTCCTGTGTGGCGCCCGGTACGGACAAACCGGTCCGGTCCGTCGAAGCGCGACCGACCGCATGTTCAAGCACACCACTGGTCAGCATCAGCCCGTCGATGTCATTCGACGTGATCTGGGCACCGGTGAACGATTGCGGCAACACGCGGGCATCGTTCGACAGCAGGATCGGCAGTTTTGGCAGCAGCGTGCCGTAGCGGAACTCCGTCTTCGAAATACGCATCTTCGCCGTGGGACCAAAGCTGCTCCAGCTATCGGCAGCACCGTCGCCATCACTCGGGATCATGCCGCTACCGACGTGGCGTCCGGCCCCACTGTCCAACGTCACACCCAGCAGCGCCTGGGCATCCAGCCCGAAACCGACCGGGCCCTGGGTAAACCCGGACTCATAACGCAGCACGAAACCCTGAGCGGCCTCCTCGGTTTTCGAGGGCTCCGCCGCACCGTCGCGGTTGTCGCTGTTGAAATACAACGTGCGCATCGAGAGGCTGGCTTTGCTGTCTTCCAGAAAACCGTGCGCGGCAGAATCGGCTGCCTGTGCGCAGATCGAACCGGTGGCCAACAAGAGTGCGGTGGGAATTGCTCGCTTGAACATACGGTGCTCCAGGGTGATTTTTTTATGGTTTTTGAGTGTTGCCCGACCGCAATCCGCCGCTGACACCCAACACCGGCGCGCACGATGACGCGCCCAATGAGTGACCATGAGCATGAAACTGGAGAGCGATCGGAGGGTTCGAGCTAGATCAGGTAAGAAAGACCCACAGTCAGCGCGAAGGCGACCACCGAAATGATGGTCTCCAGCACGGTCCAGGTCTTGAAGGTCTGGGCGACGCTCATGTTGAAGTATTCCTTGATCAACCAGAAGCCGCCGTCGTTGACGTGGGAAAAGATAACCGACCCCGCGCCCGTCGCCAGCACCAGCAACTCCGGATGCGGATAGCCCAGACCAATGGCCACCGGCGCCACAATCCCCGACGCGGTGGTCATGGCCACGGTGGCGGAGCCGGTGGCGATGCGCATCAGCGCCGCGAACAGCCAACCCATGAGCAGCGGCGACAGGTGAAATTCGTGGGCCAGGCTGACGATCTGGTCAGTGACCCCGGCGTCCACCAGGATCCGGTTCAACCCGCCGCCGGCACCGACCAGCAGGGTGATGCTGGCGGTCGGCGCCAGGCATTCGTTGGTGAACTTGAGGATCGATTCGCGGTTGAAGCCCTGGGCGATGCCGAGGGTCCAGAAACTCAGCAAAGTCGCCAGCAATAGCGCGATCACCGAGTTGCCGATGAACAGCAAAAACTGATTGAAGCCGCTGCCCGGCGTGGAAATCAGGTTGGCCCAGCCACCGATCAGCATCAGCACCACCGGCAACAGAATGGTCGCCATGGTGATGCCGAAGCCCGGCAGGCTGTCGCGTGGTTCGCGCTCGAGGAACTGCCGCTCCAGCGGGTTTTCCGCCGGCAGCTGAATGCGCGGCACGATGAACTTGGCGTACAGCGGACCGGCGATGATCGCGGTCGGAATGCCGATCAGAATCGCGTACATCAAGGTCTGCCCGACCGACGCCCCATACACCTGCACTGCGAGCATCGCCGCCGGGTGCGGCGGCACCAGGGCATGCACCACCGAGAGCCCGGCGACCATCGGCAAACCGACCATCAGGATCGACACGCCGACGCGCCGCGCCACGGTAAAGGCGATCGGCACCAGCAACACAAAACCGACCTCGAAGAACAGCGGCAGCCCGACCAGGAACGCGATGCAGACCATCGCCCAGTGCGCGTTCTTCTCGCCGAAACGGTCGATCAGGGTTCGCGCCACCTGCTCGGCGCCGCCGGACTCGGCCATCATCTTGCCGAGCATCGTGCCCAGCGCCACCACCAGCGCAATGTGCCCCAGAGTCTTGCCGACGCCGGCCTCGTAGGCACCGACCACCCCGGACGGCGGCATGCCGGCCAGCAGCGCCAGGCCGATGGAGACCAGGGTGATGACGATGAAGGGATTGAGCCGGTAACGGGCGATCAGAACGATCAGGGCGATGATGGCGATGGCGGCATACACCAGCAGCCAATAGCCGAAGGACAGGGTCATGCGGTACTCCTCGAAAGGGTCACGTCGAATGGGTTGTGAAACTCATAAAACATTTCGAGACGCGATTTTCAAACGAGGCGAAAGTAATTTTCGTAGAGGGATAAGGGTTGTCGCGTAGAGGTATGGAGGGTCGTGGTTTTTGAAATTGGGTCAGTCGGATTTTCATCGCGCTTGCGCTGTTTGTGCCCGGTTTTCAGGCATAACAGGTTCGGTATCCGCACCGGTGGTCACCGGTTCGGATCAATCGCCACCGGAGACTTATACTTCTTCAGTTCCTCTTCTCTGTGACAGGAAAATCCGTCGACACCCGTGCGTGGGAAAGCGCGCCCGTGCCAATCGCAAATGTAATCAGCCTGGCCCCACGTGTCGTGCCGTCCAGCATCAGATGACTGGTCGTGCTCAATGGCTTCATGGCTGATGGGTGGAGAGCATCATGAAAAACAAACTCTTTTCAGGCGTTTTATTGGTGCTGGCTACAACAGCGCTAACCCCCGGTGTCTGGGCTGCAGAGGCACGAGCCCTGGCCTCGGATGGCGCTGATCACGTCGGTGCCGGAGCCGTCGCCGCCGATGGCGCGGATCACGTCGGTGCCGGGGCCGTCGCAGCGGATGGCGCGGATCACGTCGGTGCCGGGGCCGTCGCAGCGGATGGCGCTGATCACGTCGGTGCCGGAGCCGTCGCCGCCGATGGCGCTGATCACGTCGGTGCCGGGGCTGTTGCCGCCGATGGCGCTGATCACGTCGGTGCCGGAGCCGTCGCCGCCGATGGTGCCGATCACGTTGGCGCCGGAGCCGTCGCCGCCGATGGCGCTGATCACGTTGGTGCCGGGGCTGTTGCCGCCGATGGCGCCGATCACGTTGGCGCCGGTGCCGTCGCAGCGGATGGCGCTGATCACGTCGGTGCCGGAGCTGTTGCCGCCGATGGCGCCGATCACGTTGGTGCCGGTGCCGTCGCAGCGGATGGCGCCGATCACGTTGGTGCCGGAGCCGTCGCTGCCGATGGCGCTGATCACGTTGGCGCAGGAGCCGTCGCCTCAGATGGCGCCGATCACGTTGGCGCCGGGGCCGTCGCCGCCGATGGTACGGATCATGTCGGTGCTGCTCGTCTTGCATACTCCCGCAGTGGCATAGGATCGGATCGGGTGGCATCCTCGCTGATGGACGGCAGCTACTCCGACCAGTTCAACAGCCCGATCGGCAATCAGTAGCGTGCCAATACTTTGAGGGGAATGACCGTCCATGACGACACAAACCGAAACCGCCATTCTGGCCGGTGGTTGCTTCTGGGGCATGCAGGATCTGCTGCGGCGCTATCCCGGCGTGCTGTCCACGCGGGTGGGTTACTCAGGAGGCGATGTGCCGAATGCGACCTATCGCAACCACGGTAACCACGCGGAAGCGATCGAAATCGTGTTCGACCCGCAGCAGATCAGCTACCGCCAGATCCTCGAGTTTTTCTTCCAGATCCATGACCCGACGACCCCCAATCGCCAGGGCAACGATGTCGGTGCCAGCTACCGCTCTGCCCTCTTCTACCTCAGCGCCGAGCAGAGGGCGGTTGCCGAAGACACCGTGGCCGACGTCGAAGCGTCTGGCCTCTGGCCAGGCAAAGTGGTCACCGAAATCACCCCGGCCGGACCGTTCTGGGAGGCCGAACCGGAACACCAGGACTACCTCGAACGCCTGCCCGACGGCTATACCTGTCACTTCATACGGCCAAACTGGAAATTGCCCGTGCGCGGGTAGTCACGAACCAGAGGCGGCTCGAATGAGCCGCCTCTGTTGTTTCATGCCCCCTTGGCGCCGTGTTCAACCGCATTCACCAAGAGCCCGAGGCCGCCTGGACCGTGGAAAAACTGGCAGCGCTGGCCCACATGTCCCGCTCGAAATTCTCGGCGTGCTTCACCCGGATCATGGAGGTCCCACCGATGGGCTACGTCACCGCGTGGCGAATGAAAGTCGTCCAGGACTTGCTTCGCGACGGCGTTCAAATCAAAGTCATCGCTGCGTCGGTCGGGTACAGTTCGCAAGCGTCTTTCTCCAGAACCTTCGTTAACGTGGTGGGCTCGCCCCGCCGAATGGCTCAAGCGTGATGCCGTTGAGGAGCGTCCCCTGGTGACAGCGCACGTGCAGCAAAGCGAGTCCGACGACGCACTTCAAATGACCTGACCTTCCACCCTGAGAGAGCAAAAACGTGATCACTTGCTACCTGAAATACGTGCTTGACCCGTACCAGATCGAAGCGTTCGAACACTACGGAAAGTTGTGGATTCCACTCGTTGAAAAATTCGGCGGCCAGCATCACGGCTACTTCCTGCCGTCCGAAGGCGCAAACAATATCGCCATGGCAATGTTCAGCTTTCCAAGCCTTGCCGCGTACGAGCGTTATCGACAGGACTCGATGAAAGATCCCGAGTGCATCGCGGCGTTCAAGTTCGCTGAAGAGACAAAATGCATTCTCAGTTATGAGCGGTCATTTTTCAGGCCGGTGTTTGGTGACGCGGCTCAACAGCCAGCCTGATGCCGGCCCGCGACGTCTGCATGAATGCAGCCAGAGGTCTTGGAGACTACGTATGAACCGTCCCGGCAAAATCGCCCGCCTCTCGCTGCAATCACTGCTGCTCCTGACCCTCGTCATCCCCGCCATGACCAGCGCCGAGCCACGCCCCGAACACATGGTCTATCTGCGCACGATCGACCCCACCATCGAGCAGGACATCCGCTACGCCAGCGCCCACAACTTCACCGGTCACCCACTCGACGGGTATGCCGCCGCCGAGTGCCTGATGACGCTGGACGCGGCTAAAGCGCTGGCCCGGGTGCAGGCGTCATTGCAGGCGCAAGGCTATGGCTTGAAGGTGTTCGACTGTTATCGGCCCAGTCGTGCAGTCGCCGATATGGGGCGCTTCGCTTCCGTCCCGGACGACCCGCGCAAGGCCGAGTTCTACCCGCGCGTGGACAAGCAGGACTTCTGGCGCCTGGGGTATGTGGCACGAGTGTCGAATCACTCCCGCGGCTCGACCGTCGATCTGACACTCACCGGCCCGAAAGCAATGCCCGCCGCAACCTGGTCACCCTCGGCGGCGCAGGTCGATTGCACAGCGCCCTATGCCCAGCGCTGGCACGACGGCGCGCTCGACATGGGCACCGGTTTCGATTGCTTCGATGAGCGGACGCATACCGCCAACCCGACGATCAACGCGACCGCGAAGGACAATCGTCAGCGGCTAAGCCGCGCGATGGAAAAAGAAGGGTTTTCCGGGTACTCGAAAGAGTGGTGGCACTTCACTTACGCAGCCGCCGGCGCGCCGAACGAGGTGATGGA
Source organism: Pseudomonas migulae (assembly GCF_024169315.1). Lineage (NCBI taxonomy): Bacteria > Pseudomonadati > Pseudomonadota > Gammaproteobacteria > Pseudomonadales > Pseudomonadaceae > Pseudomonas > Pseudomonas migulae. Next base: position 1,542,946 of record NZ_JALJWR010000001.1, read on the forward strand.
TTTTCCGATTACACCGCTCAGCGTCAGCGACGCGCTCACAGCCAGCCATCAGCTGATTGTGGTCACCAGCAAAAACTGGGGCGACATCCAGGGCACCGCCCAACGCTATGAGCGGGACGGCAAGACCTTTCGAAAATCGGGTAATGCGTTTGCGGTCGTGGTCGGCAAAAACGGCATGGCCTGGGGCAAGGGTTTGAGCGATGCAGAGCCATACGACGGTCCGCTCAAACGTGAAGGTGACGGCAAAGCACCGGCCGGGGTGTTCAAGCTCGGCATGGCGTTTGGCTACGACCCCACGGCCGAAACGAAACTGCCTTACCTCGCCCTGACGCCGACCATCGAATGCGTGGACGACAGCCATTCGACTCGCTACAACGAACTGGTCGACGGCTCGAAGATCGCGAAGGACTGGAACAGCGCCGAACGCATGCGCAGCGAAGAAGGCTATCGCAAAGGCATCGTCATCGAGCACAACACGCCGGCGTCCCCCGCCTCGGGCTCGTGCATTTTCTTCCACATCTGGCGTGGCCCCACCTCGCCGACGGCGGGCTGCACGGCCATGGATCAGGCGGACATTTCCCGTTTTTTCGACTGGCTCGATCCTCGCCAGTCACCCCTGCTGGTGCAAATGCCCGAGGCGCAATACGAACACCTGCGCGAACGCTGGAATCTCCCGGAACGGTGAGGCATCAACCCTGCTTCAAATCGAGGCAATAGGTGTAGTAACCCGTGTCACGCACGTAACCCAGGGATTCATACAAGCGCTGTGCCTGGTGATTGTCCGTGGCCGTTTCCAGCGTCATGCCTTTCGCGCCGGTCAGCAATGCGAAGGACCGCGCGGTGTTCATCAGTTGCGTCCCGACCCCGCGGCCTCGGGCGGCGGGCGCGGTGAACAGGTCGCCGAGCAGCCAGGTGCGATGCGCGACGATGGAGGAAAAAGTCGGGAACAACTGGACGAAACCCAACGCTTCGCCCGTGGCGTCCTGGGCGAAGAAGATCACCGACTCATCGCGGGCGATGCGCTCGGCGATGAAGTCACGGGATTGCGTCAGGTTTGAGGGTTGACCGTAGAAACCTCGATAGGCGTCGAACAGACTGGCGATGTTATCGAGGTGGGTGGCGTCGGCGCGATGGACCTGGACATCCATGAGAGGGGTCTCCGTGAGGCAGCAGTGGTGTGTCGGGCGATGTCGATAAACGGCGTGACGATCAGGCTGTAGACCGTCAGGTACCTGTCGTGATCCTGTTCACCGGTGCCGAACCGCAGGGCTTCAGGCTTCGACGTGGTGACGTAGAGCGTACCGAACATCCAGTCCCACAGTGACAGGTTGATGCCGAAATTGCGGTTGAAATGTTGCGGTGCGTCGCTGTGGTGGATCTGGTGCTGGGCCGGGCTGTTCAGCACATGTTCGAGCGCGGGACCGAACGACAGCCAGACGTGGCTGTGACGCAGGTTGGCCGCCAGCGCATTGAGGATGAACACCAGCCAGGTCACGCCAAACAGCGAGTAGCGGCTGATCTCGCCACCACAGGCGTACCAGAAGAGGCCGGCATAGGCGCCGATGCCGATAATCGTCGACAGCTTCTCGACTATCTTCTCGACGAAATGAACCCGGCTGGCCGTCGCCGGCACGAGCACGGGCGCCGAATGATGGACTTTGTGAAAGGCCCAGAGCCATCGAGAATGGAAGGCGCGATGCGCCCAGTAGGCCATGAAGTCTTTCACCAGGAAAACGCCGAGGCCGTAGAGCAAGGACAGTGACAGGTTTTCCTGCACTTGCACCCGCGCGCCCCACAGGTTGGTAAAAAAGGCGATGTAGTCGCCGGAACGCAGGACGAGCGGATCGACCAGGCCGACAATGGGCAACACCAGCGCGACTTTCAGGACCGCGCGCACAAAGTAGTAGCGGTAATCGAGCAACGCCGAACGATGGAAATACACGCGACGCCCGCCGATAAACTGGCCGAAGGATCGTGCGTCGGTGAGACCTCGAAGCTTTCTGAACCGGAACAGAGCGTAGGCGATGCTGTAAGACGTGAACAGAAACAGTAACCCCATGCGCCCATTCAGATCGAAAAGGCTCAGGAACTGACGGATGACAGGCTCGATCACCCATTCCGTCAGGCCGTTATAGAGCAGCGCAAGAGCATCCACGACGGGCTCGCCTCCATCAAACCAAGGGCATTACCAACCACACCGTAACCGAGAACGGTTCTTAAGTGTAGTTGCAGTTCCGGGCGCTGCACTTCCCTTTCGGAGTAAGGGCAAGCTCCCTTGTCACTGCAATTTTGTGGCGAGGGGATTTATCCCCGTTGGGTCGCGAAGCGGCCCCCTGCGTCCATTCAAACAAAACTGAGTTGTCCGGACTCACGACTGCTTCGCAGCCGAACGGGGCTGTGCGACGTTTCGCTAAATCTCCTCGCCACAAATGTGGGCTCCAGCGCTTAAGTGAACAGCATCACCCTCGCCACAGGTTTTGTGGCTGGCGTAAAGTCACGGGACTTTCCGGAGGCCGACATGACCGAACCCGCATCAACAATCTACCTGTCCGACACATCCGACCGGGCGCTGTTCGACCGGATCGCCGATGAATTGAGGCAAGCACTCGACGGGACGTGGGTCGTACAGGCCAGCGGGCTGGACCAGCGTTATTGGGATCTGGAGGCCGAGGGACAGGTCATCACGCTGCACCTGGAACATTACCTGGGGATCATGCTGCTGGTGGACGACGCCGATCCCGACTGGGTGGCATCGGCGCGTTTCCAGGCGCTGGTGCAGCAATTGCAGGCGGTTGAGTTGCCAGCGGTGGCGCCCTTGAATGCGCCATCGCCGACAAGCCAGGTTCCTGTGAAAAAACGGTTCTGGCACTGGCGCTAGAAGGTGATGTCCGCCGCGGGCGTCACGTCGATCCGCGCCACCGAACCGGTCAAATGCCCCAGGTCCTTGTTGTGCTCGGCAATGATGTCTTCGGCGGCGAGGTTTCCGTTGTCGACCGTGGAGTGAGCGTCAGCCGCCAGCACCACGTCGTACCCCAGTTTCAGCGCCTGACGCACGGTGGCGTTGACGCAATAGTCGGTTTGCAGGCCGCAGATGACCAGCCGTTCGAAATCCGGCAGCGGCAGCAGCTTTTGCAGGTTGGTCTGGTAGAACGAATCCGGTGTGGTCTTGCGTACACGCTCATCCTTGGGCGAAACATCCAGCCCTGCAGCCAGTTGCCAGCCGTTAGCGTTATACGCCAGCGGACTGCCCTCTTCCTCATGCTGGATCAGCACCACCGGAATCCCGGCCTTTCGGGCGCGAGTGCTGAGGCCGTTGATGTTGTCGATGACACGCGCAATCTCGAAGCACTCGTATTCACCCGAGCAAAGCGCTTGCTGGACGTCGATGATTAACAGTGCGGTGGTCATGGTTCCTTCCTTGATCTGTCGGTGAGCCAGGGGACAGAAAATAAATCCGCCCCCCGGCAAACACAACCTTTAGTAACCCAGCGACAACCCGGTGTTGCGACGCGGATCGTTCGCGCCGTAGAAGCGGTTCTTGCCCACGGGCTTCCCGTCCAGCGACGGCGCGCCGACCAGAATCGCCGCGATATGGTTGGCATCCTGCGGCCCGGCGAACTTATGCCCCCAGCTTTCGAGCAGCTTCACCGTGTCCGGGCTGGTGGTGAACGTCTCCAGGTTGGTCTCTTCCGGCAACCACTGCTGGTGGAAACGCGGCGCATCCACCGCTTCCTGGATGTTCATGCCGTAGTCGATCACGTTGAGGATGGTCAGCAAGGTCGCGGTGATGATGCGACTGCCACCCGGCGTGCCGACCACCATCACGACTTTGCCATCCTTGGTGACGATCGTCGGGCTCATGGACGACAGCGGTGCCTTGCCGGGCGCGATGGCGTTGGCCTCCCCCTGCACCAGGCCGTACATGTTCGGCACGCCGATTTTCGAGGTGAAGTCGTCCATTTCGTCGTTAAGGATGACCCCGGTCTTGCTGGCCATGACGCCGGCGCCGAACCAGTCGTTCAAGGTGTAGGTCACCGAGACCGCGTTGCCCCATTTGTCGACGATCGAGTAATGGGTGGTGTTGCTGCCTTCGTGCGGCGCGACCCCGGGTTTGAGCTCGCTGGACACAGCAGCCTTCTGTGGGTTGATGGCGGCGCGGATTTTGGTCGCGTAGTTTTTATCCAGCAGATGCGCGATCGGGTTCTTCACGAAGTCCGGGTCGCCGAGGTAGCTGTTGCGGTCCACATACGCGTGGCGCATGGCTTCGATCTGATAGTGCATGCCCTGCGCCGAGTGGTAACCCAGGTCCTTCATCGGGTAGCCGTCGAGGATGTTCATGATCTCGCAGATGACCACGCCGCCGGAGCTTGGCGGCGGTGCCGAGACCACGTGGTAGCCGCGATAGTCACACTCGATCGGTGCCAGTTCGCGGGTCTTGTATTTGTCGAGGTCGGCCTGAGTGATGATGCCCTTGTTGGCCTGGCTGGAGGTGACGATGGCATCGGCCACCCAGCCCTTATAGAAACCGTCGGCACCTTTTTCGGAAATTTCCCGCAGGGTCTTGCCCAGGTCTTTCTGGACGAGTTTCTGCCCGACCTGCATCGGCTCGCCGTTGCTCAGGAAAATCGCGCCGGAATCCTTGATGTCCTTCTTGAACACGTCGGTGGCGTATTCCAGCAAATCGACATCGCCCTGCTCCAGCGTGAAACCGTCTTCAGCGAGCTTGATGGCCGGGGCGATCACTTCCTTGCGCGGTTTGGTCCCGTATTTGCTCAGCGCCAGTTCCATGCCGGACACCGTGCCCGGCACGCCGACGGCGAGGTGGCCGCGGGTACTGAGGTCGGGGACGACATTGCCCGCTTTGTCGAGGTACATGTCGGCCGTCGCGGCCAGGGGGGCTTTTTCGCGGAAGTCGAGGAAGGTCTTGCGCCCGTCCGCCAGTTGAATGGTCATGAAACCGCCGCCACCCAGGTTACCCGCCGCGGGATACACCACCGCCAGCGCATACCCGACCGCAACGGCGGCATCGACCGCGTTGCCACCGTTCTTGAGCACATCCACGCCCACATGGCTGGCCAGATGCTGGGCGGTGACCACCATGCCGTTTTCGGCGGCGACGGGCGCGACGGAGGCCGCATGGGCCATCAGGCAGCTGAGCGCCAAGGAGGTCGCGATGAGCGATTTGGCAAAAGGTTCGAACTTCATGAGTCGGTCTCTTTTTGTTTTTAGGGTCGGAAAAAAAACAGAGAAAACGTTTCAAGAGCAGTACGCAGTATGGCTGGGATTACGTATTGCGCCTCCCTGACGAGGCAGTATGCTTGCCCTCTGCACACCTGTTTTCGGAGTTCGCCGGCATGACGTTTACCTTCACCACCATGGCCTCCCCGGTCGGCGAATTGAAGCTGGTCGCGAACGGCTCGAGACTGGCGGCCATCCTCTGGGAAAACGACAAACCGGGCCGGGTGAGGCTCGGCCCGCTGAACGAAGCCCCGGACAACCCGATCCTGGTTCGCGCCCGACAACAGCTGACGGAATACTTCGCCGGCACACGAAATCGCTTCGACCTGGAACTGGATTTCACCGGGACCGACTTTCAGAAGAAGGTGTGGCAGGCACTGTTGACCATTCCGTTCGGCGAAACCCGCAGCTATAGCCAGATTGCCGAGCAGATCGGCAACCCGAGCGCGGTTCGCGCGGTGGGCGCGGCGAATGGCAAGAACCCGATCTCGATTGTTGCGCCGTGTCATCGGGTGATCGGCGCGTCGGGGAAACTGACGGGGTTTGCGGGTGGGCTGGAGGCGAAGGAGTTGTTGCTGACGCTGGAAGGCGGTCGAGGTAAAACTGGACGTCTCGAAGGCTTTTGATTTGCTTTATGTAGGAGCGAAGCTTGCTCGCGAAGGTGTGTCAGCAACGTTGCTGTCGCCTGACACACCTTCGCGAGCAAGCTTCGCTCCTACAGAGAATTGCGTGCTCAGGAGAAGATGTTTTTCATCGCCGCATACTGCAACAGCATGATGGTCTTCGCATCGCAGATTTCGCCGCGATAAAACGCCTCGAGCGCCGCCTCGAATGACCACTCCAGCACTTCCAGCTCTTCGGTCTCTTCTTCCAGCCCGCCACCCTCGCCGACTTTCGATGACGCATCGTATTCGGCGATGAAGAAGTGCAGTTTTTCAGTCACCGAACCGGGGCTCATGTAGGCTTCGAAGACCTTCTGCACATGGTGCACGCGATAACCGGTTTCCTCTTCCGCTTCATCGCGTATGCGCTCTTCCGGCGCGGCACCTTCAAGCAACCCCGCCGCCACTTCGATCAGCAAACCGTCGTGACCGTTGACGAACACCGGCAAGCGGAACTGCCGCGTCAGCACGACGGTTCTCTTCTCGCGGTTGAACAGCAGAATCGCCGCACCATTGCCACGGTCGTAGACCTCGCGCGTCTGGCGTTGCCATTCGCCATTGTTGCGCAGGTAATCAAAGGTGATTTTCTTCAGCAAATACCAGTCGTGGGACAACACCTGGGATTCGATGATGTTGACCCGCTCGGCTGTGTTCGGCATGACAAGGCGTCCTTAAATCGTCAGAAGACGCCCATCTTAGACGAAAAAACCCTCATGACAGTTGAGCCTTGTATTCCTTCTCATATTGCCCGGCGAGCGTTTCTTTCTGCTTGTCGTCGAGCAATTTACCGGCCATCTGGAAGAACTTCTGCTCTTCCTCTTTCAAGTGGTGATGGACCTTTTCGGAGAGCTTCTTCGCGGTCGCCAGCCAAGCGGGGCTGGACATCTCGGTCTCGTCGAGTTCTTCCATCATTTCGTCCATTTCGTGGTGTTCGGAAATCGCATGGCGGCTGAGGTCGACGCCGTTGTCGAACTCCATCAATGGCATGTAGAAATGCCGCTCTTCTGCGGTTTCGTGGGCCTGGAGTTCGGACTTGAGCTGTTTGTAGGCTTCCACGCGCTCCGGGGTGTCGCCGCTGGTCTTGATCAATGCATCCGCGTAGGTGCGTTGGCGGTCATGGCTTTCGCGCAAGGCTTCAAAAATGTTCAAGGCAGGTGGCCCTCATCGGCTGTCTTCTGGAATGACGCTGTAAAGGCTAGACATCTGCGCGCTGGCGAGGGTTCCTCTGTTTGTCGGGGGATAGAACAATCGTCGCGACCCGGATACGCTCGTGCCTCACCGCCATAAGGATGTAGCCGATGACACTCAGCATTGAACTGTCGCAAAACCCGACACCGGAAGATCGCGAGGCGATCCTCGCACCGTTGCGGGCCTACAACGTCGCCCAAGCGGGTGACGGCAAAGCGCAACCGCTGGCCTTGCTGGTGCGCGATGACCAGGGTGAAATCCTGGGCGGACTGTATGGGCGGTTTTTCTATCAGTGGTTATTTATCGAACTGCTGTCGGTGCCGGAACAGGGCCGAGGACAAGGCATCGGCTCCAGGCTGATGCAGATGGCAGAAGACCTGGCGCGGGAGAAGGAATGCGTGGGGATCTGGCTGGACACCTTCGACTTTCAGGCGCCGGAGTTTTACAAGAAGCTTGGGTATAGCGAACTGGGGCAGATCGTTGACTACCCGCCGGGGCACAGCCGCTTCTTTTTCCAGAAGCGCCTGCTCAACTGATCGAGCCCCATTTACCTGATCGACACCGAACAAATGTGGGAGCGGGCTTGCTCGCGAAAGCGGTGGGTCATTAAACATTGATATTGACTGAACCACCGCTTTCGCGAGCAAGCCCGCTCCCACAGGGATACTGCGTCAATCCATCAGATCACAGGCAAGTCGCCAGCGCCGCCAACCGGCGCTTGGCGACAAAGTCGTCATGCTGCGCGTAATAACTCAACGCCGTACCCGACGCATCGGCGGTGATGTCGACAAAGGATTCCGCCGAACGCGTATAAACCGTCGACCCGCCCTTCTTGCCCGGCTGCAGGTACGCGCCCGCATCAACGCCAAACACCGCCTCGTCCTGCCAGGAAAACTGCACGCACTGGGCAACCACCTTTTCCGGTTTGTCCGACGTCAGGGTTTTGTACGGGGTTCCGGTGCGGGCATCGTTCATTGCCGAACCGGCACATCCCGTCAGCAACGTTGCGGCCAGCGCCACCATCAGAATTCGCATTGCATGTGCTCATCAAGAAAAAGCGGACTGTATCACCGTGGGCTGGCGTATCGTTCTGCTTTACTTCATTTATACCGCGACACCGCGCAACGATTCGCGCACCCTGTCGCGCCAAACGCAGCTTCGCCCTATTTCCGGGCCCATTTTTTCTGGAACGTCCATGACACCTAACGCCGAATTCTACAAACCGACCGCTGAATATGCCGACAAGCTAATCAGCCAGATCGGTCAGACACCTTCCTGGATCGCCAAGCGAATTGGCGTCACCGACAAGCGCATACGTTACATCCTCGACGGCGAACGCACCGTCAAAGGCGAAACCACGCAGATCCAGATGACCTACCCCGAGCAGTGGGCCCTCGAATGCCTGGCCGCTGCGGCCAAGGCCAGCAAGAAGCAGTCTTCGTAACCCATTCTCAAGGAGCGACCATGGCGGCAACCGAACAGCAACACGAGCAGGCGCTGCAGAAGTTTCTCGATGAGCGCCCCGAACTGCGCCACGAACTCGACAACCTCAATCCGCTGCTGGCCCAGGCCAAGGGTGAAACCGCGGCTCAGTATCGCGACGAGCGTCTGCACGAAGCGTTCGAAGCCGAAGCCGAGCGCCTGGGGTTGTTCGCCTGGGAGCTGACGCTGCAACTGACTGCCGCGACGGCCGAGGCTTATCAGGCCCAGCGTATGGAGGTGCACAGGGAAGTGGCGGAAATGGCAGGGATGGACTGGCGGGAATATTGCGAGTTATATGGATTGAATCCGTAACCGTCACCGCTCAAGGACACCGCCACCGATGCTGCCTTCGTCCTCCACCACCCGCGCCAGTCCGGGGCACCTGCACACCCAGAAATGGCGCGGACGTATCGGTCTGTCGCTGGTCGCCGCACTCTCGGTACTCGCCGGCATGACCGACGCCATCGGCTTCATGGCCAGCGGCGACTTCGTTTCCTTCATGAGCGGCAACACGACCCGCCTCGCCGTGGCGATCAGCGACGGCGACATGGGCCTGACGTTGCGCCTGCTGCTCCTCGTGGCGACGTTCATCCTCGGTAACGCCTTGGGCATTGTGGTCAGTCGTGTGGGCGGGCGTCGGGCGCTGCCGTTGTTGCTGTGCATCGCCATGCTGTTGTGCGCGGCTGCGGCCTGGCCTTATGACGAACAACTGCCGGCGCTGCTGGCAGCGATCATCGCCATGGGCATGCTCAATGCCGCGGTCGAAGAAGTGAATGGCCTGCCGGTGGGCCTGACCTACGTCACGGGCGCCTTGTCTCGCTTCGGCCGTGGATTGGGACGCTGGATGCTCGGCGAACGGCGCAACGGTTGGCGGGTGCAGTTGATTCCCTGGACCGGGATGTTTGCCGGCGCAGTGCTGGGGGCTGTGCTGGAACATCATCTCGGGCTTCAGGCGCTGTTTGTCAGCGGGTTGCTGGCGGGTGCGCTGGGGGTGCTGTCGCTGAAGATTCCGCGGCGTTGGCAGTTGGGGTATATGCCGCGCTAAGTATGGGGTTGCCTGTCAGGCCGCCTTCGCGAGCAAGCCCGCTCCCACATTTGACCGTATTTTTCTGTGGGAACTCGGTCAAATGTGGGAGCGGGCTTGCTCGCGAAGGCGGCGACACGGTCATCCGCTAAACGCCCTTCGCCGCACCACCGATAAAGCTTTATCATGGCCGCAGTTTCGCTGATCGAGTCCGTCATGAAGTTCGCCATCGCGCTGTTTTCCGCCGCCCATGCGCCCTCCTCGCGCCGCGCCTTGCTGTTCGCCCAGGCGGCGCTGGCCGGCGGGCATGAAATTGTCCGGCTGTTTTTCTATCAGGATGGCGTGTACAACGCCTCTTCCAGCGTGGTCACGCCCCAGGATGAGCTGGACTTGCCCAGGCAATGGCGTACGTTTGTCACCGAGCACCAGCTGGACGGCGTGGTCTGCATCGCCGCCGCCCTGCGCCGTGGCGTGCTGAACGAAGAAGAAGCCGGGCGCTATCAGCGTGAAGCCATTGCAGTCGGCGCGCCGTGGGAATTGTCCGGGCTCGGCCAGTTGCATGACGCGGTGCAGGATGCCGACCGCCTGATCTGCTTCGGAGGTGCGTGACATGCCCAAATCCCTGCTGATCATCAGCCGTCAGGCTCCGTGGTCCGGGCCGAATGCGCGGGAAGCACTGGACATCGTGCTGGCCGGCGGCGCGTTCGACCTGCCGATCGGCCTGCTGTTTCTCGATGACGGGGTGTTCCAGCTCGCCGCGAAACAGGATGCCAAGGCCCTGCAACAGAAAGACCTGAGCGCCAACCTGCAAGCGCTACCGATGTTCGGTGTCGAAGACCTGTTCGTCTGTGGCGACAGCGCCGCTGAACGCGGTCTGGACCCGACTGCTTTGGCGCTCGAAGAAGCGCAGTTGCTGGCCACCGATGAAATCACCGCCCTCATTGACCGTTACGACCAGGTGATCACCCTCTGATGTCGACTTTGCATGTGTTGTCTCATTCCCCGTTCGGCGACGATCGCCTGACCAGTTGCCTGCGCGTGATCGGTGCGAACGATGCGCTGCTGCTGACCGGCGACGCGGTGTACGCGTTGCAGCCGGGCACCGCGCCCAGCAACGCGCTGAACGCTCGCCACCCGACGCTGTTCGTGCTGACCGAAGACGCCCAGGCACGCGCCCTGGAGATTCCTGACAGCGCCAAGGCCATCGATTA